>NZ_CP011371.1:0-1295229 GCF_001017435.1 Caldimonas brevitalea | reverse complement strand
ACCGACTCGTCTCTGTTGCTCTGATCCTCGCCTCACGGCGGACAGGTGTTACCTGCTACGCTGCCCTGTGCAGTCCGGACCTTCCTCCAGCGCAGCCTTTCGGCTCTTGCGCCAGCGGCGGTCTGGCTTGCTTCACATGGCAATTATCCGGTCAGTCGCAAGGCTTTGCTCGGGCAGTGGCCGAAAGACCTGAGGGTCGTCATAGAAGCCGGCCGTTTCGTTGTCGGGCCACCAGCCCGGCACCCCCAACACCGGCAGCGGCCAGAACGGTTTGGCCGCCAGCAACTCGGCGTCGAGGTGGGGCGAGGTGTCGGGCGGCGACAGGAACACATGTGCGGTGATCGCCTTGCGTGGCGTCACCAGCTTCTCCAGCAGCGCGTGGCCGAACAAGCGCAGCCGCACCCGACGCCACACGTCACGACGCTCGACGAACAGTGGGTGCCAGCGCCGCTGCCGCAGCAGTTCGCACACGTCGGCCGGGGCGCTCATCAGCGCAGCGTTCTCGTCGAACAGCGTCAGCGCATCACGCACCGCACCACGGTGAGCGCCGACGCCACCTGCGCGCGCGATCTGCGCGGCCTGCAGTTCATTCAGGCGCCGCTTCAGGCCCGGCTCGCTCCACCACACCAGACCGTTGAAGAAGTCGTGCAGGTTGTCGCGCGTCGGCACGCGCGCGGTGGCGGCGATGTGGGCCTCGTAGGGGATGCCCGCCGGCAGGTCGGCCTGAGGCACGAACTGAAGCGGGCCGGCAGCCAAGCTCGGCACCGGGCCGTGGAGCGCTTCGGCGTTGAGCGCTTTTGCGACGCTCGCACCCGCCTGGATGCGTCCGGCCACCCGCTGGCCGCGCACTCGGTAAGGATCGAGCCAGGGTCGCGACCAGTCGATCGCGGCCAGGGCGTCGTGGAGCCCCGCCCTGCTCAGCGGTGGCGCGACGGTTGCGCGCATGCGCCTTCGACGCCAGCGGTGCTCAGGCCTGCGCTTGCGGCGTGACCACCCGCCACGCCAGGCTCTCGCCCGCCCGCAGCGGCTTGAGTTGCGCCTCGCCGAACGGCAGCGTTTCGGGCACGGTCCAGCTTTCCCGGCGCAAGGTGACGTGACCCTGGTTGCGCGGCAGGCCGTAGAAGTCGGCGCCATGGAAGCTGGCGAAACCCTCCAGCTTGTCGAGCGCGCCGGCCGCCTCGAAGGCCTCGGCGTACAACTCGAGGGCGGCATGCGCGGTGTAGCAACCGGCACAGCCGCTCGCGTGCTCCTTCAGATGCGACGGGTGCGGCGCGCTGTCGGTGCCGAGGAAGAACTTCGGATTGCCCGAGGTGGCGGCCGCCACCAGCGCAAGGCGGTGTTCTTCGCGCTTGAGCACTGGCAAGCAGTAGTAGTGCGGGCGGATGCCACCGGTGAAGATGGCGTTGCGGTTGTAGAGCAGATGGTGCGCGGTGATGGTCGCGCCCAGCCCCGCATCGGCTTCCTGCACGTACTGCGCCGCTTCCTTGGTGGTGATGTGCTCGAAGACGATTTTCAGGCCCGGGAAGTCGCGCCGCAGTGGCGCCAGCTGGGTGTCGATGAAGACCTGCTCGCGGTCGAACACGTCGATCTGCGGGTCGGTCACCTCGCCGTGCACCAGCAGCGGCAGGCCGTGGCGCTGCAAGGCCTCGAGCGTGCGGTAGGTCTTGCGCAGATCGGTCACGCCGGCGTCGCTGTTGGTGGTGGCGCCCGCCGGGTAGAGCTTGACAGCCACCACGCCCGCCTGTTTGGCACGCTCGATCTCGTCGGGCGGCAGGTTGTCGGTCAGGTACAGCGTCATCAGCGGCTGGAACTCGCTGCCCGGCGGCAGCGCCGCCAGGATGCGGTCGCGGTAGGCCACCGCCTGCGCCGCGGTGGTGACCGGCGGGCGCAGATTGGGCATGATGATGGCGCGACCGAACTGGCGCGCCGTGTCGGCGACCACGGCCGCCATCGGTGCGCCGTCACGCACGTGCAAATGCCAGTCGTCGGGGCGGACTAGGGTGAGCATGGACGTCATGAGGGGCATTGTCCCACTGCTTTCCCCATCACTCTGCAACACTTCGACTTCCGCGGCGACGGACGAGCTTTTATGCTGCTGTCCTTCGTTTCCACGGCAGCGTGCGAGCACGACGGTTTCACTTAGGACAACGCACATGAACGAGACAGCCAAGAACACCCGGGCCACCATCATCCCCTGCCTGCGCTACCGCAATGCGCCGGCCGCGATCGACTGGCTCTGCGAGGCGTTCGGCTTCGAACGCCTGCTGGTGGTGCCGAACGAAACGGGCGACATCGCCCATGCGCAACTGGTCTTCGGCAACGGCATGATCATGCTGGCGTCGGCGGACAACGAATCGGAGTACGGCGACCTGGTCAACATGCCCGACCAGGTCGGCGGCGTCGAGACGCAGAGCCCCTACCTCGTCGTCGCCGATGCCGACCAGGTCTATCAGCGGGCCAAAGCGGCCGGCGCCCAGATCGTCGTCGAGATCAAGGACGAGGAATACGGCGGGCGCGGCTTCACCTGCCGCGACCTCGAAGGCCGGCTCTGGAACGTCGGCACCTACGATCCCTGGGACCAGCCGTCGAGCGGTCAGCCGAGCTGACCCGGCCGCGGCCTACCCGCGCACCCCTCTCAATGGAAATCGCGACTCTCGGTCGCGAGCCGGCCCAGCAGTGGCGTCAGGTCTTCGAGGTGCTGCGCGATCAGGTGCGTGACGGCGTCCTGCTGCTGCCACACGCCGTACACCGCGAGCAAACGCGCGTGCAGCAGCGCCGTGCGATAACGCTCGCGCAGCCGCGGCCAGACGATCACGTTGACCGACCCGGTTTCGTCTTCGAGTGAGACGAACACCGTGCCGTTGGCGGTGCCGGGCTGCTGGCGCATCGTGACGATGCCGCAGGCGCGCGCGAGCCGCCGGTCGGCCAGCGCCTGCAGCTGGGCCGCGCTCATCAGCCGGCGCGACGCCAGCGCCGGACGCAGCAAGGCGAGCGGATGGCGCCGCAGGCTGAGCTTGAGCGCGGCATGGTCGAACACGATTTCTTCGCCTTCGGGCGCGGCCGACAGCGCCAGCGGCGCTTCGACCACCGGCGCGTCGTCGAGCAAGGCCGGTGCGGGCAACCAGGCCGCCGCCTGCCAGACCTGTTGGCGCCGATGGCCGGCGAGGCTGGCCAGCGCGTCGGCACCGGCCAGCCGCTTCAGCTCGTGCGGGTCGAGCGAGGCGCGCCGGGCCAGGTCCTGCACATCTTCGAAGGGTGCTTGTCGGCGTGCCTGCTCGATGCGTCGCGCCGCGGCCTCCGACAAGCCACCCACCAGCCGCAGGCCCAGGCGCACCGGCCCGAGCGGCGACGGCGCCGGGCCGCCCTGCAGCCCTTCGAGCGTGCAATCGTGGTCGCTGTGCTGCACGTCGACCGGCAGCACCTGCACGTCATGCCGACGCGCGTCCTGCACCAGCTGGCTCGCCGAGTAAAACCCCATCGGTTGTGAGTTGAGCAGGGCCGCGAGAAAGGCCGCGGGCTCATGGCATTTGATCCAGCTGCTCGCATAGGCCAGCAGCGCAAACGAGGCGGCGTGGCTCTCGGGAAAGCCGTATTCGCCGAACCCCTTGATCTGCTCGAAGATCTGCTCCGCGAACTCGCGCTTGTAGCCGCGTTCGGTCATGCCGTTCAGGATCTTGTCCTGGAACGGCATCACGTCGCCGTGCCGCTTCCAGGCCGCCATCGCGCGGCGCAGCCGGTCGGCTTCGCCGGGCGTGAAGCCGGCGCACAAGATGCACAGCTGCATCACCTGCTCCTGGAAGATCGGCACGCCCAGCGTGCGGCCGAGCGCCTCTTCCAGTTGCGCCGACTCCAATGGGGGCCGCGGCAGTCCGGCGCGCCGCCGTTGTTCGTCTTTCTCGCGCCGCTTCAAATAGGGGTGCACCATGCCGCCCTGGATCGGGCCGGGGCGGACGATCGCGACTTCCACCACCAGGTCGTAGAACTCGCGCGGCTTCAAGCGCGGCAGCATGCTCTGCTGGGCGCGGCTCTCGATCTGGAACACGCCTACCGTGTCGGCGCGGCAAATCATCTCGTAGGTCGGCGCGTCGTGATCGGGGATGTCCTGCAGGCGGAACAGCGCACCGCGCCGTTGCCCGATGAAGTCGAGCGCGCGACGCAGCACGCTCAACATGCCCAAAGCCAGCACGTCCACCTTCATCAGGCCCAGCGTGTCGAGGTCGTCCTTGTCCCATTCGATCACCGAGCGGTCGGCCATCGCGGCGTTTTCGATCGGCACGATCCGGCTCAACTTGCCGCGTGCGATCACGAAGCCGCCGGTGTGCTGGCTCAGGTGGCGCGGGAAGCCCTTGAGCTGGCGCGTCAGCGCGATCCACTGTTGCACCCGCCGGTCGTCCGGCGACAGGCCCAGCACAGCCAGCCGTTCGGCCATCACGTCGGGGCTGTCCCACCAGTGGTGGTCCTTGGCCAGCCGGTCGATGTGGGCCTCGTCGAAGCCGAGCGCCTTGCCGACATCGCGTATCGCGCTGCGCGAGCGGTAGCAGATGACGGTCGCGGTGAGCGCCGTGCGTTCGCGCCCGTATTTGCGATAGAGGTACTGGATCACCTCCTCGCGCCGCTGGTGCTCGAAGTCGACGTCGATGTCGGGCGGCTCGTCGCGTTCGCGGCTGATGAAGCGTTCGAACAGCAGTTCGTTGCGGGCCGGGTCGATCTCGGTGATGCCCAGGCAGTAGCACACCGCCGAATTAGCCGCCGAGCCGCGCCCCTGGCACAGGATGCCTTGCGAGCGCGCATGGTTGACGATGTCGTAGACCGTCAGGAAGTATTTCTCGTAGCCCTTCTCGCCGATCAGCGCCAGCTCTTTCTCGATCGCGGCCCGCACCTTGTCGGGCAGGCCGTCCGGAAAGCGTCGGCGCACCCCCTCGTCCGTCACCTGCCGCAAGTACGATGCGGCCGTCTGCCCGGGCGGTACCACCTCCTCGGGGTATTCGTAGCGCAGTTCTCCGAGGCTGAAGCTGCAGCGCGCCGCGACGTCTTGCGTGGCGGCCAGCAAATCTGGCGGGTAAACCTGTGCCAGCCGCAGCCGCGTGCGCAGATGCCGCTCGGCATTGGGCTGCAGCGCCGTGCCGCACTCGCGCACCGGCCGCCCGAGGCGTATCGCGGTCAGCACGTCCTGCAACGGCTTGCGTGAGCGCACATGCAGGTGCACGTCGCCCGCCGCCACCAGCGGCAGGCCGGTGAGGCGGCTCACCTCGCGCAGCTTGTGCAACCAGGCGGTGTCGTCGGCCTGCAGCAGCAGCTCGACGGCGAGCCAGGCGCGGCCGTCGAATTGCCGCTGGAACCAGCGCGCCTGCGCGTGGACCGTGTCGAAGCTGGCGCTGCGCTCGGGCACCAGCAGCACCACCGTGTCGTGCAACCGCGAGGGCAGCAGTTGCGACCACTCCAGCTTGTAGTGCCCCTTCGGGCTCGCGCGCCGCAAGCGCGTGATGAACTCGCTCAGGTTGCCGTAGCCGTTGCGGTTGCAGGCCAGCACCACCAGGCGAAAAGGCGAGTCGCCCGACACGGCGAACTCGCTGCCGGTGAGCAATTGCAGCGTCGGCGGCGGACGGCCTTGTTCGCGCGCTTCGCGCTGCAGGTCGAGCAGGCTCTGGTAGGCGCGCACGACCCCGGCCAACGAGCATTCATCGGTCAGCGCCAGCGCGTCGTATCCGAGCGCCGCTGCCCGCTCGACCAGCTCGCCCGGATGCGAGGCGCCACGCTGGAAGCTGAAGTTGCTGAGACAGTGCAGCTCGGCGTAGCGCGGCAACAGGTGCGACTCTCGCATGTGCCGCCCTCACCCGAACACGCCGTGCAGAAACCAGCCCGCGGCGCCCGCATCGGCTGCGGCCGAAACGCGCTCGCGGTAGATCCACAGCAGGCTGCCGCGCTGATCAGCCGCAATGTAGTAGTCGCGCGCCACGGCGCCCGGCCCAGCCTCGACCTCCCACCAGCCGGCGTCGACACGATGGGGACCGGCCAGCAGCTGCAGCGCGCCGCCGTGCTGCGGCAGATCGCGCCGCACGGCCAGCGGCTCGGGGCAACACAGCAGCCAGCCCGGCAAAGGCGACGGCAGCGCGCCTGCGGGCAGCGGTCGCGGCGCCTCGCCAGTGGCCGCAGCGCGCCAGTGCTGCATCGACTCCGGCCGGTGGTCGGACACGAGCTGCGGCCGCACCACCCGCTCGGCCCCAAGGCGCGCCGTCAGCCGCTCGACCAGTTGCGCCAGCGACTCCCCGTCGCGCGGCGCCGCGGCACCGGCCTCGAGCGCCAGCGCCGCGCTGTGCGGTGCCAGCGGCTCGACCGTGTCCGCGCGCAAACTCAATTCGCCGACCGGCCCGTCGAGCTGCACCCGCGACAACAGTTCGCCGAGCAGGCGGCACAAGTGCTCGGGCTGGCGCGTGATCTCGGCGGTGCGCACCACCAGCTCGCCGGCGTCGTCCGTGCCCGGCCGATGGAAGTCGTGACGCCAGCCCAGCACGAAATGCCGCACGCCAGCATGCCGGGCCGCGAGCCAGCCGCACATCTGCAGCACCAGACGGCGCGCGCCGAACATCAGTGCGCCCGCCTCTTCGACGCGCCCGGGCAGTTCCAACCGGGTGTCGAACACCTCGGGCAGCCGCAGCCAGTCCCAGCGCTCGGGTCGCACGCCATAGGCCTGGTCGAGCGCTTCCAGCAGCGCCGCGCCGCAACGGCGCGCCAGCCCGGTACGCGGCAAGGCGCGCAGCTGGCCCAGCGTGCGACAGCCCAGACGTGCGAGCAGCGGCTCGTGCAAGGCCGCGGCGGTCAAGGCACCGAGCGGCAAGGTGTCCAGGCGTTCGGCCCAACTGTGCGCCGCTGGCCCCCGCGTGGGGCGGGTCCCCGGCACCGTGCGGGCGAAGGCCAATGCCGCGAGCGCGGTCGGCCCCCGCCCCACCTGGCTCGCACCGAGCTCGACCGCTTCGCGCATGACACGCTCGCACAAGGCGCGCGCCCCACCGAACAGGCGCAGGCTTGACTGCACCTCCATCAACACCGCCTCATCGACGTGGCACACGCGCGGTGTGAACTGCAGCGCCCACCACCCGAGCGCCTGCTGCTGCGACTCGCCAAGGCCACGCCCAAGCGGTGCGGAGCCCGGCGGCAGCGGCTCAGGCCGGCTCGCTGACGGCGGGCAAACGAGGGCCAACCAATACGGCATCGGACGACACCTCACGGGACGGTGCGGGGGAGTGGGCCGGCGGGCTGGCGCCCCCCGCGGGGCCGACCGCGGCCACGACGGGCGGCATGCGCCGGGACAGCGCGGCGCGCAGCTTGACCGCCACCACCGGTGCCAACCCGGGCGGCAGGGCCGGCAGCTCGATCGGGTCCGGCCGCGACGGCCCGCGCCGCTTCAGCAAGCGCACCGACAACGTGCACGGCGACGTTGCCGGTTCGACCCGCAAGCGCAGCGGTGCCGCCGAAGCCTGCTGCTGCGCGCGCGCGGGGCGGAACACGAACAAGGGCACCTGGGCGAGCTGGGCGTGCGCGTGCAGCCGGCGCAGTGCTTCGGGGCGCGCCACAGGCAGCCAGGCCAGCACGGCTGCGCTATCGCGGCAATGCAGCGCCTGCTCGGCGGCCCACAAAGCTTCGGTCGGTGCCAGCTCGCGCAGCCACAGCAGCTGGCGGCTGTCGAGCCCGGTCGCTTGCAGGCCGGCGGCAAAAGGCTGCAGACGGGGGACGGCGGGCGCACCGACCAGCACCAGGACGCGACCCGGGTGCAGCCAGGCCGGCAGACCCGGCCCGAGCAGCCGCCATTCGCAGGCCGCCCCGGGTGTGATCAGCACTTCCGTCAACGACCGGCTCGGCCATCCGCCGCCCGGCAGTTCCCGGTCCAGCGCGGCGTGGCCGGTCGGCAGCGTCGGCTCACCGCTGCCGGCCAGGTGGTCGCCGCGCCACATCGCCGGGCCCAACTGGTCCTGCAAGGCCTCGATCGACAACCGCGGCTGCGCAGGCGCCGCCGGCACTGCAGGTGCAGCACCAGAAGAAGAAGACGGCGGCGATGGACGGTGGGCGAAGGCGAACATGGCATACGAACTGTATATATATACAGTATAGAAGCAGGTTCGCCGGCGGCGCACGGTATCCCTGCGCCGTTCAGGCAGATGGTCGTCGGGGACAGCGGCGAGCACGGCCGCGCAGGCGCCGGCACCTGCAGGGCGACGGCCGGCCGACCGGCACGCCCTTACCCGGCCTCAGGACCCCAGTTGCTGCAGCGCCTGTCGCAACTGATGGCGGCCCGCATCCGTTTCGACGTGATCCAGCAGGCGCGCGAAGAAGTCCTGGCGCGACTGGGCTTGGGCCGCGGCCTGCGCCGTCAGCACCCGGGCGATCGGGCCGACATGGTGCGCAAGCGCCCGCTCCGCACGCCGCACCACGTTTTCGCCGATCAGGGTGTCGTCGTGACGCCGCGTCGCGCCGCCACTGCCTTGACTGCCGAAGGTGCCGCCCGCCGCCACCGGCGTGCCTTCGGTGCGGCGCAAGAAGCTGTCACGTTCACCTGCGGTGGTCAGTTCAGCGGCCAGCCGCGTGCGCAGCGACGCCACGTCGGTCGACTCCTTGGCGGCGCGCCGCACCAGCACGCGCGCCAGCGGGCCCAGCATCAAGGCCAGCTCGCTCTCGAAACGCGACAGGGTGTCGGGGTTCCAGCGGCTGCCGGACGCGCTGCTCGGGTGTGCACTGCCGGGCTCCGCCGTTTCATTCGCAGGCGTCGCGACAAAGCGGGGCGGCGGTGGCGGCACCTGCGTCACCGGCATCTCGATGTCGAGCACGGCGCGCCCACGGCTGAGCAAGGCTTGCTTGAACAGCAGCGCGGTGGGATAGCGGTCCTCGGGCCGCTTGGCCATCGCCGTCGCGACCAGCGCATCGAACCAACCCGGTCGCTCGGCACTGCTGACCCTCGACGGCGGCATCGGATCGCTGTTGAGGGTCTGGAACATCACGTTCTCGTTGCTGCCGCCGAAGGGCGAGCGCGCGGTCAACAACTGATAGAGCAGGACACCGCAGGCGAAGATATCGGCACGACGGTCCACCTGGTCGCCGGTGTACTGCTCGGGCGCCATGTGCCCGGGCGTGCCGATCGACGAACTCACCTGCGTCAGGCCGACCGTCTCGATGCGGGCAATCCCGAAGTCGGCCACCTTCAACCGCCCGGCGGGCGTGAGGATCAGATTGGCCGGCTTGATGTCGCGGTGCCACACGCCCTGTTCGTGGGCGTAGTGCAAGGCGTCGAGCAACTGTCCCATCAGCCCGACGATCTCGGCATCGTCGAAGCGCCGCTGCTGTCGCAGATGGTCGCGCAGCGTCGCTCCTTCGACGTACTCCATCACGATATACGGTCCGAGAGCATCTTCACCATAGTCGTGCACCGCGACGATGCCGGAGTGCATCAAGCGCCCCGCGGCCTGGGCCTCGTTGCGGAAGCGCGCGGCGAGCGACGCGCCGGCGGCGCCCTGTTCGATCAGGCGCTGCCGCAGCATCTTGATCGCGACCGTGCGCTTGATCACCGGATCGAGTCCGCGATAGACGATGCCCATCGCGCCCTCGCCCACGAGCCCCGTGATCAGGTATTTGCCGAGCTGCTGTGGATGGCTCATCGCAGGTCTCGCAACACAACCATCGGATGGACAGAAGCCTTGCGCCACCGGCCCGACGTCACAGCCCGAACGGAGCCGCGCAGGTCATCCGCACCTCGTGTGCCGATGAGGGCCACGAACCGATACAGCAGATCAACAGGCACCGACCAGGGTGGCAGCGTCGAAGTGGTGTGAGGCATCCCAAATCTCAACCGTCCAAGAAGTTGCATGAGCGTACACCCGAATCCGTGACCGCAATGAAACTGGTTCCAACGGACCGAAGCGCGGTCGCCGAAATGGGCCGAACGGCACTTCGCCCGTCCGCTGTCCGCTTCGCCTTTCACACCGGGCGAGACGCTCGCCAGACCTACTCTTACGTCCATGGGTTCGGTGCCTTTTGCAACACCCGGCACCCCCGATCTAACCAGGACATAAGACGTCATGCGACTTCTCGCCAAGCTGATTGCAAGCTGTTTGCTCGCCACGGCAGCGCTCCCGCCAGCTTTCGGCGAGACGGCCTTCTCAAACAAGCGCTTCGTCTACCGGGCTGACGGCAAGAAGCTCAACGAAGTGTTTCAGGACTTCGCCGCAAGCCAGTCGTTGCCGCTCGTGATCGACGACGGCGTGGCCGGCACGGTGAACGCCGAGTTCAACGCCAAGCCCGAGGAGTTCCTGAATGCGATGTCCCGGACATACGGCGTGATCTGGTACTTCGACGGCACCACCTTGTTCATCTATCCGTCAAAGGCGATGTCCAGCCGAGTCTTCCGCATGCGGGGTTACGACCGCGCCCAAGTGCGCGAGATGCTGAAGTCGCTGGGCCTGGGCGACGCCCGTTTCCCGCTGCGCTTCAATGAAGCCGAGCAGACCTTGCTGGCCTATGGGCCGCCGCGGCACATCGAACTGGTGAGCACGGTGATCGACACGCTCGAGCGCAGCAGCCGCGACCGCATCGGCAAGGCCATCCAGGTGTTCCCGCTGAAGTACGCCTATGCCGCCGACCGCATGTCCGGGTCGACCCGGATACCCGGCCTCGCCAGCACTCTTAACAATATCTTCAGCGGCAACGAGCGCTCTGGCAGCGGGCTCAGCGAGAGCAAGGGTCGCGGTGT
Organism: Caldimonas brevitalea; assembly: GCF_001017435.1. Classification (NCBI taxonomy): domain Bacteria; kingdom Pseudomonadati; phylum Pseudomonadota; class Betaproteobacteria; order Burkholderiales; family Sphaerotilaceae; genus Caldimonas; species Caldimonas brevitalea. The sequence goes on along the minus strand of NZ_CP011371.1, from coordinate 1,284,494 downwards.
GGCCGCCCCTGTCGCCAGCCCGGTGGACAAGCGGCGCTCGGCTGAAGAGCTGTTCGGCATCAGGCCGCCGGACTACCCCGCAGCGTCGCCGTCCGCTTCGGCGAATCCGGCGGCCAAAACCGACCCGTCGTCGGGCGGCAGCGGCAACGCCGACCCCGAACGGCCGTTCTTCCAGGCCGACGAGGCGACCAACTCCATCATCGTCCGTGCCATGCCCGAGCGCATGAAGCAGTACGAGACGTTGATCCAGCAGCTTGACGTGGCGCAGGATCTGGTGGAAATCGAAGCCACCATCATTGATGTCAGCACCGACGAGTTCGAGTCGCTCGGCATCGAATGGGACTTCACCCGTGAAGGGCGCGGCCGCATCACCGTGTCACCGGGGGCTCCCGCGTCCAACGGTCAAGGCACGAGCACCGCGCTCGGCGGGGCGAACATCACCACCGTCGTCGGCGACGCGGGCCGTGCCCTGTTGACCCGCATCAAGGCCCTCGAAGGCAACGGCAAGGCTCGCATCCTCGCCCGCCCCAAGGTGCTCGGCGCGGCCAATCGCATGGCGAGCATGGTCGACAAGCGGGTGGCCTCGGTGCGCGTCGCCGGCAACCTCGACGCCAACCTGTTCACCATCGAGGCCGGCACCTCGCTCGAGGTGCTGCCGCAAATCGTCATGCAGCCCGATCGCCGTGAAGTGCGGCTGTCCTTGTTCATCGAGGACGGCAGCTTCGAGGGGGCCGTGGTGGATCAGGTTCCCATCATCAAGCGCACTGAAATCCGTACCGAGGCCACCATCCGCGAAGGCGAAAGCCTGCTGGTCGGCGGCATCTCGGTGGAGTCGGACAGCAAGGGTCGCACCGGCCTGCCCGGACTGTCACGCATCCCGCTGATCGGGGCCGCCTTCCGGCACGACGAAAACGTCAAGACGCGCAGCGAACGACTGTTCCTGTTGACGCCCAAGGTGATCAGCGTGGCCCAGCCGGCCAAGCCGGCTCCGGTGCCGAGCATCGAACCGCCTGCCGGGGCCACCCCAGCGCCTCAGGCCTATGGCGCCGCCAAGCCGGCCGCCCGGCTTGCGCTGTCCGAGCCCGTGCAGCAGCCCGTCCCGGCACCGGTGATCCCCGTCGCAGCCACCCAGCGCGCCACTGCGGACTGTCCCGCAGCCGCCCTCGGGCTGTCCACCGCCGCCTGCGCCACCAGCGCTCGTGGCGCACGTTGAACCCACGGCCCTTCGCAAATCATGAAGCGCCTTCGCATCCTGACCGGCCGCCACATCGGCGCAGCCCTAGATTTGACCCCAGGCACTTACCTCATAGGACCCGGCGATGACTGCGACCTCACGATCACGGACTGGACCCTGGCGCCCGTTCGTCTGCAGATCGACGCCGACGGCAAGGCCAGCGTCCACTACCTGGCGCCTGCCGGCGACGACGCAGCCGACGGCGACCAGCCGGCCGACGCGACGTATCGCCAGGCAACAGCTGCCCGGGTCGAACGACGTGAAGCGCTGCTCGACCTTCAACCGCGCGCCTTTGCCGAAATCGTGGCGTGCGTTGGCCCGATCGATCGCCCTTGGCCGTCGGACGTCGAGCTGCTCGCTGCGGTCTTCGAGCCGACTCCCGAGCGGATCGCCCGTTGGGCCGGTGCGAAGCTTCGCGCCCGCCGGGCAGCGTTGTTCGCGGGGGCAGCCATGCTGATCGTCGGCGCGGGTGTGGTCGGCGGTGCCAAATGGTGGCATCCGCAGCAACCACCGGCCCCCAAGATGACGGCCGAGCTGGCCCGCGCTGCGCTGAGTCGCACGCTCGAGAGCTCGGTGCCGGGACGGCTGCAGGTGACGTTGGAGCAATCGACGCTGGTGGTGTCGGGCCTGGTGGAAACACCGCAAGAGGCCGCGACGGTCCGCGCCGCCGTGGAGACCGCCGCCCTGCCCTTTCCGGTGGTGCAGCGATTTGCGGTCGCCAGCGAGGTGGCCGAGGCGATCCGCAGCAGCGTCGGTTTGGCCGACGCACAGGTCAGTCACACCGGTGCCGGCGTGTTTGCCTTCATCGGAGAGGCACCCGATCCCCAGGCGGTACGCGCCGCGATATCGCGTGTCGCCGCCGACCTGGGACCCGCCGTGCGGCGCATCGACGCGACGCTCGAGCAAACCAAGGGCAAGCCTGTGAAGGTCGATTACCTCTCGACTCTCACGACCGACGGCCTCTCGGTCGTCCACACCCGCGACGGCGTCAAGCACGTGGTCGTCAACCCGGTGGAACCGGAGTTGATGGCGCGAGACGCGCTGTCCATCCATTAACCGGCCTCGAGCCAATTTGACAGGAGCTATGCATGGACACCGACAGCCTGAACCCCCCCGTGAACCTGGTCAGCGACTTCCAGGCGCTGCAGATGACGATCTTTGAAGACCCCTCGGGCGAGAAAACCCGCAGCCTGGCCGAGTACTTCCGCCAAGCCGAGACCAAGAGCCTGGAGATGCAGCTGCACAGCAGCGACTTCGAAGAAAAAGAGTTCGCACGCCTGGTCAGCGACGCGTTCGGTGCCTCACGGCGCATCGTCCTCGCCGCTTGGGCCAAGGCCCATGGCAGCGAACTGACGGTCTGAACCTCGGTCCACGTGCCAACGGAGAGAACCCCATGAGCACCGTCTTGTATTCAGCGCATCCGTTCGCTCAGCCGGCAGTCACCTCCGGGCGTGACGATCTGCAAGCCCACGCGGCCCACCGACTCGGCGTCGTCCGCCACCTCGTCGCCTCGATGATGTTGGGCCAGATGTACGGCCTGCACGAGGAGGCCGACCTCATCTTCAAGGCTGCATCGCGCCTGCTCGGCGATGGCCGCGAACTGCGCATCAGCCTGGCCTTCGCCAGCGCTGTCGGCGGCGACCTGGCACCGGCCCGCACGCTGCTCGCGGAAGGACTGGACGACTGGCCGCAGCCGGAAGTGGCGCGCATGTCGGTCGCCCTCGCGCTGAAGATGGGTGGGGCTCCCGAATGGCAGGAAGTCGTCGAGCAGACGCTGGCGGTCAGTGTCGACCCGGTCGCCCGACGCTTCGGACACCAGATCCTCAACCCGGATTCACCCCAACTCTAGGAGCTTTTGTGGCCGGCTCCGGTCCGACGGCATCCCGCCGGCGGTTCTCAAGGCCACTGACTTCAACTTCAACTCAACTCACTTAAAGGAAACATCATGCTTGGTGCACTCAGCGGACTCGGAAGCACTCTCGGCAACATCGCTAGCGGCGGCGCAAGCACGCTGCAGAACAAGGCCCTCGGCTCTGCCAACCGCGAAATGAGTAAAGAGATGGCCGAAGAAGACTTCAAGGACTCCCTGCAAGCCGCGGCCAACTCGCGTCTGAAGAAGGGTGGCGAACTGATCAAGTCCGCGGCGCAATAACGCCTCGACTCATTAGTCTCGATTACAGGAGATCGAAATGCTTCCACTAATCGCTCCGCTCGGCATGATGCTGGGCGGTGGCCCCGGCGGCATGCTGAAAGGCATGCTGGACACCATCAAGAACGGCTGCGAAGCCATGGGCAAGCTCCTGAAAGGCGACCTGCCGGGCGCCATGAAGGAGTTCGGCGAAGCCATGCAGAGCGCCCAGAAGTCGATGGGCGGCATGGGCGGCCTGCCGGGCTTGCAACTTCCCGGAAAGGGCGATGACCTGCTGATGAAGCTGCTCGGCCTGGACGGCGGCGGCAAAAAGGCGGGCGGCGCCGAGGGCGGCGGCGGCGTGGGCGGCGGCGAGGGCGGCGAACAAGGCGGCAATCCCCTCCAAGCCTTGATGCAAGGCCTCGCCTCCATCATGCAGGCGCTGACCGGCATGATGGGCGGCGGCCGGGGCTGAGCCCCACCCGCCTTCGATGGCCTCGAACGCTCACGCCGCGCCCCTGCGCGGGGCGTGAGCCCTTTCCCCACCCTCGACGTTCGGGTCGAGACCCATTTGGAGAACCTTCATGTTCACCCCGCAGCTCCCCAAGCCTCTGGTCGACCTTCTGGCCGACATCCTCGTACTGGGCAATGAACTGTCGGCATCCGAGGACACCCTGGCCGTTCTGCGGCTGATCCGCAAGGTGCGGCCCAAGCTCCAGGAACTGGCCGTCATGGAAGCATGGCAATTCATCCACGCCCAAGACTACGCCTCGGCGCGACGCCTGCTCGAAGACGCCGACCGCACCGGACCGCCGGACGCGATGGTCAAGGCGATGCTGGCCACCTGCCTCTATGCGGAGCAGGACTCGCTGTGGCAAGGGTATGCCGACGAAGCGCGTGCCCTGCCCGCCGATGCCGAAACGCTCGACCTGCTGGCCGCCATCGACAAGCTGGACGGCAAGGTGGCTCCTCCAGTGCCGGTGGAGAGCATCGCCGCGCCGGACCCCGGGATCGGCATGCGGTGCTGAGCCCCTTCTTCCCTTGCAGGAGATCGATGACATGAGCATTCCCGCCATTCCTCCCATTGAGGGAGTCCTGGAGACCGTCAAGACCGGAACCGGTGCCGGCGGCCCCCTGCCCGACGCGGCGATGACCGAGAAGTTCCAGGCCCTGATGGGTTCCGGCGACCGCAGTGGCCCCGACGTGGGCAGCACCGACGGCCCCAATGCCCTGGGCAAGGTCATGGAACGCCAGGAAGCGTTGATGCGCAGCGACGAGCAGGCCTTGCGCAACCTGGCGACCAACGCGCCGAACATGAGCATTGCCGAGCTCAACCTGGCAACCCTCGAGATCAGTCGCAGCATCACGGCCAGCGGCTTCAAGATGCAGGCCTCCACCGCGATTGCACAGGGCAGCAACAAGAGCTTGCAGTCACTGCTGAAAAACCAATGACCCCCCGGAGCTGGCCATGAACCGACCGAACCGACGCTACGCTCACCAGGCCGTCGCCGTGCTCGTCATGGCAGCGGCGCTGGTCGGCTGCAAGCAGGAGGTGCACTCCAAACTAACCGAACGCGACGCCAACGACATGCTCGCCGTGTTGCTCGAGGCCGGCATCGACGCCGAAAAGAGCAGCCCGGATGGCAAGACCTGGAACATCGCGGTCGAGAAGGACAGCCTGGGCGGCGCGCTGAGCGTGTTGCGCTCGCACGGCCTGCCCAGCCAACAGCACGCCAACCTGGGCGAGATGTTCAAGAAGGACGGCCTGATCTCGACCCCCACCGAAGAGCGCGTCCGTTTCATCCACGGCGTGTCGCAGGAGCTGGCCGAAACGCTGTCGAACATCGACGGTGTGGTGACCGCTCGCGTGCACGTGGTGCTGCCCAACAACGACCCGCTGGCCGAACAAGTCAAACCCTCGAGCGCCTCGGTTTTCATCAAGCATCGTGTCGATGCCAACGTCGGCACCCTGGTGCCGGCCGTCAAGAACCTGGTGCTGCGCAGCGTCGAAGGCCTCAGCTACGAAAACGTGAACGTGACGATGGTCGCCGCCAATGCGGCACCGCCCCGACTGCTGACGCCCGCAGGTGGCGATGCACAGCGTCCCGCAGGGTGGATGCTCGGCGCCCTCGTCGCCGGCCTGCTCGCGGCGCTCGGCGGTGCGGCGTTGGCGGTCTTCAAGCTGCGCCCCGCTTGGTTGCCTGCAGGCCTGCGCCGCGGCGCAGCGCAGCCGGCCGTCGCCACAGGGTCGACGCCGTGAGCACCGCAGCGCCGGTGCTCGCCGTCACCCGGCTGCTGCAGGCCATCGAAGCCAAGGCCGCCGAACTGGCGAGCCATTTGCACCCGGCCTGGCTGGCACTCGCGTCGCAGCAGCTGGGGCCGCTCGCATCCGCGCTCACCGGCGACAAGCCGAGCCCGACCCTCTCGCGGCTGATCGGCGAGGTCTACGGCATCCGATGGCCGGCCCTGCCGACGCTGGCGCACCGGGTCCATCGCCTGGTCGTGCTGGGCCGCGCCGACGTGGTGCGTGTGCTGTCGACCGCGGCCTTGCATGCGCGGCGCGACAGCATGCGGCGCTGCATCGGGCGTGACCTGCGGCGCCTGCTGGTCGAGCGGGTCGGCGAAGTGGCCTACCGCGAGCTGCTGGCACGCCCCGGGCAAGGCGGGCTCGACGCCCAGCCGCTGGAAGCTGCCGAACTGCACGAAGACCGGCTGTCCACGGCCGGCTATCGGCTGTTGTGCGAGCAAGGGGCGTGGCACAGCCGGCAGGCCCTGGCCATCGCGCGGCTCAGCCTGGCACCCGCGGCACTCGACGGCGAGCATGTGACGCCGCTTCCCTCCGGCCGGCCCGACCTCGACTCGTTTTTCGACCACCTCCCTCATTACTTCCCGGAGCACGCATGGTTGTTTGGTTCAGACATGGATCGTGCACTGTCGGCGTAAACGATGGTGTGGTGAGGGCCGCGGAGTTCGCGACCCTCACCACATTGTTGTCCGCGGCACAGACGGTCGAAGCAGAGCACCGCCGCATCGTCGACCAGGCGCAGGCCGAGGCGCAGGAGCTGCTCGCGCAAGCGCGCGCGGAGGCCGAGGCGCTGCTGGAAGACGCCCGTCGGCAACAACAGCAGGCCCATCAGGAGGGCCTCGAACGCGGATGGGAAGACGCTGCCGCCCAATGGGCTGAACAGGCCGTCCGGGCTGCCGCGTCGAACCGCCGCTCGCTCGAGCGCCAGACCGAACGCCTGAGCCAGATTGTCTCTTTGGCGGTCGAGCGGGTGATCGAGATCGAGGACCGGTCGGCCTTGTACCGGCGCGCGTTCCGTACCGTCTCCAAACTCCTGAAGGACGTGCCGATGCTGACGCTGCGGGTGCCCGCAGACGATCAGGGCAGCGCCCGCAGCGGCATCGATGCGGTGCTGCGCGAACTGAGCGCCGAGTTGCCGGTCGAGGTGGTGTCGGACGCGGCGCTGGCGCCGGGCAGCTGTTTGTTCGAGTCGGACCAGGGCGTGATCGACGCGGGTCTGGACACGCAGTTGGCCGCGATCAAGCGCGCCGTTTCACGGGCCGCCCATCAGGTCGCCCTGGCGTCCCTGAGCGAGGGTGAAGCCACGGACGAGACGACGGACGCACACGACGAGGCGATCGACATGCCGGCATTGCACGATGACCCCGCCGCCCCCGAGTCGCAGCGACACGAGTTGCTCGAGGCGACCTGAACCGAGCGCCGAGCGTCTGTCTGACAACCGAGAAGGTCTTGAAGCATGAAGGACAACCTGCTGCGTTTCGCCGAGGCGCTGGAGAACGAGCTGCAGCACGAGCCGGTGATGGTGCGCAGTGGCAAGGTGTTCGAGGTCGTCGGCACCTTGATCCGCGCCAGCGGGCTGGACGCGATGGTGGGCGAGCTGTGCGAGCTGCGTGATGCCCGCGGGCGCGCCTTGCAACGTGCCGAAGTGGTCGGCTTCGGCCGCACCGGCGCCATCTTGTCGCCCTTCGGCACGCTGGCCGGCGTCAATGAATCGACCCGCGTGGTGGGCACGGGCCGCCAGCTCTCGGTCAAGGTGGGGCCGGAGTTGCTCGGGCGTGTCATCAGCGGCCTGGGCGATCCGATCGACGGCAAAGGGCCGCTGCGGTGCGATGCCGAACGCCCGGTGATCGCCGACCCGCCGGACCCGATGAGCCGGGCCATGGTCGAGCACCCGCTGCCGACCGGTGTCAAGATCATCGATGCCCTGATGACGCTCGGCGAAGGCCAGCGGATGGGCATTTTTGCGCCGGCTGGCGTCGGCAAGAGCACCTTGATGGGCATGCTGGCGCGCGGCGCACAGTGCGACGTCACGGTGATCGCCCTGATCGGCGAACGCGGCCGCGAGGTGCGCGAGTTCATCGAATTCATCCTCGGCGAGGAGGGCATGGCCCGCTCCGTCGTCGTCTGCGCCACCTCGGACCGGTCGTCGATCGAACGGGCCAAGGCCGCTCACGTGGCCACCGCGGTGGCCGAGCATTTCCGCGACCAGGGCCAGCGCGTCTTGCTGATGATGGATTCGCTGACGCGCTTTGCGCGTGCCCAGCGCGAGATCGGCCTGGCCGCAGGGGAGCCGCCGGCGCGCCGGGGCTTCCCGCCGTCGGTGTTCGCCGAGTTGCCGCGCTTGCTGGAACGCACCGGCATGGGCGCCCGGGGCTCGATCACCGCGCTGTACACCGTGCTGGCCGAAGACGAAAGCGGCGGCGACCCGATCGCCGAGGAAGTGCGAGGCATTCTCGACGGCCACATGATTTTGTCGCGCCGCATCGCCGCCAAGAACCAGTACCCCGCGATCGACGTGCTGGGCAGCCTGAGCCGGGTGATGACGCAGATCGTGCCGCGCGAACATGTGGCCGCGGCCGGCGAACTGCGCAACCTGATGGCCAAGTACGACGAGGTCGAGATGCTGCTGCAGGTGGGCGAGTTCAAGGCCGGCAACGACGCGGTGGCCGACAAGGCGGTGCAGCGCATCCAGTACATCCGCCAGTTCCTCAACCAGAAGACCACCGAGCTGCTGCCATTCGAGCAGATCGTCGGCGAGCTGGGCGCCTTGGTGCAGGCCTGACACCGCGTCGCCATGCCGCGGCAGCCCGGTGCTGCCCGCAGGCGCCCTAGCCGGCCCGTGGCCGGGAGACCCGCATGAGCAACACTGAAATCAAGGCCTTGCGCACCCTGGTGATGGTGCGCAAGCGCCAGGGCGAGCGTCTCGAGGAGGCGCTGAAGGCGCAGCGCCAGGCACTCGCCGACGCGGAGGCCGCGCGTGCACAGGCCGAGGAACACCGCGAGACCTGTGTCCAGCGCCACCAGGAGGCCGAACAGGACCGTCTGGCATTGACCAGCGGCGTCTTCACGCCGGCCGCGTTGCGGGCGCAAGACTTCAGAATTCAAGACCTCGCTTCGGCCATCGTGCAGGCGGCACAGGCCCTGCAGCAGCAAGATGCGCAGGTGAATCGGCAGCGCGAGCAAGTCGACGCGGTGCAAGCTGCGATCCGACGCAACAACCAGCGCATCGAAGGCTTCGAGAACCGCATCGCGGTCTTGCGCAGTCTGCGCGAGCAGGCGGCAGAAGAGCTGGCCGAGGAAGAAACCGAGGAAACCGCGGTCGCGAAACTCTGCATGCGGCGGCGAAATCGAGAACAGGCAGAGGCATGAGCGTGTGCGGTCGTCCGCAGGCGCTCAGCCCACAGTGCGAAGCACGGAGGTGACTGGATGATCGAGGGACTGGGCAGCTTCGAGGACTTCCGCCTGATGGCGGAGGCGGTGGAAGACCTGTTTCTCGGCGTCGCCCTTTCCAGCATCCGTCTGTTTGCCGCGTTCAACGTGCTGCCCGCGACCGGTCAGCGCTTTCTGCAAGGCCTCACGCGCGCCGGACTGGTGGTCATGATCGGGACCTACATCTCGTTCGGCGTGCCCGTCGAGGCGCTCGACGCCCTGACCCCGATCCAGTGGTTCGGACACGTGCTCAAGGAAGTCCTGATCGGTGTGCTGATGGGCATGGCCGCCTCGACCGTGTTCTGGACCGCCGAGTGCGTCGGCGCGCTGGTCGACACGCAAGTCGGCTACAACAACGTGCAGCTGACCAACCCGCTCAGCGGCGAGCAGAGCACGCCGGTCTCGGGCATGTTGTTGCAACTGGTGCTGACGGTGTTCTATGTGCTGGGCGGCATGCTGGTGTTCGTCGGCGCCCTGTTCGAATCGTTCAAGGTCTGGCCCTTGCTGTCACCCCTGCCCTCGTTGGGCGGGGTGTCCGACGTGCTGCTGGTCGGGCCGCTCGACACGCTGATGACCTCGGTGGTGAAGTTCGCCGCACCTTTGCTGCTGGTGCTGGTCCTGATCGACCTGGGCTTCGGCCTCGTCACCCGCGCCGCCGACAAGCTGGAGCCGACCAGCCTCAGCCAGCCGGTCAAGGGCGCCGTGACCATGCTGCTGCTCTCGCTGCTGTGCGGCGTGTTCATCACGCAGGTGCGCTCGGCCTTGCTGCCCACCCAATTGATCCAGCAATTGCAGGCGCTGCTGCCGACCTCTTGAGCTTTGCGTCACGTTGGCGCCTTGGCTACGCACCCTTAGCCCCTTCGTGCCCCTTCGTTTCCCCTTCGTATTACCCGGCCTCGTTGCGCATGCGCGACGCAGCGCGCCGCGCCCTCGATCAACACTGCGAAACAGGGGCGCGAAGGTTTCTCGAACACGAGAAACGCGGCTTCGTCGTTCTCGCACATGAGAACCGCGCCGTCCCCGTCTCGCAGATGTGCGGTAACGGGTCCTGCCTGACTCTTCATGAACATGCTCTCGACCCCGATTCCTAGCATTGACTCCATCAAACGGCCCTTGTGCCGGGATTCAATCCAGGAGAGATCGATGACCCTCTACGTGCTCACTGCCCTCGCCCGCACCCTCTCATCCGATGCCGTGCTGTCCACCCTCCTCGAAGGACAGATCCAGGACGCCACCGCGCGCACCCTGGCCCTGATCGAGGCACACGCCGAGACGCCCGCGTCGCAGGGCCTGTGCGAACTTCAGGTGCTCGCCGGTGACCTGATGCTGGCGCAAGGCCACGATGAAGAGGCCGAGGAGTGCTACCGCCAGGCCGTCAAGGCCGCGGCCTCCGCCCCCCGCGGCCAGGTGCGTGTCGTGTCCTGCCGCAACACCGGCTTCCTGAGCCTCTACCAGCACCGCTTCGGCACCGCTGCCGCCTGCTTCCGCCGTGTCATCGACGACGAGGCAGCCCTGACAGCCCAACGCACCGAAGCCCTTTGCGCACTGGCACTCGCCCACCACGGCATGGGCCAGACGCTGCAGGCCCTGGAGGCGCTCGACGAGGCCGCTGAGCAGGCGGCAGAGGCGGCCTCTTCCCACCTCGCGCTGCTGGTCGGCATGGTGCGTGTGGAGCTGCTGGTGCAGCAGGAGATCCGCGCCCACGGGTCGCTGCGCGACCATGTGTTCTGGCAGCTGCCGCCCACCTCTTCGCGCCAGCGCACCCAGATCGAACCGTTGACTGCGCTCAATGCCTGTTTGCTCACACACGGCAAGCACCCGCTCGTCGCCCAACGCCTGGGCCACCTTCGCTCATTGCTGATGGCCAGCTGCGGCGATGCCGCCGCGGTCAAGAGCCTCGAGCAGGACGTGGCCTGGCTGCGTCGCTCCGGCATCGTCACCGGCGAGCGGCAAAGCCGGATCGACACGGCCCTGGTCTGCATCGTCGTCCGCAATGCCGACATGGCGCGCGGCATGCTCGAACCGCTGTGCGGGCGTGGCCTGCGGGACGCCTCATCGCAGCGCTGGAACTTCGAGCTCTCCTACTGTCTCGCCAAGGTCTGCGAGCTGACCGGTCGTGTCGACGAGGCCATGCAGCACTACCAACGTTATGCCCTCGAGTCGGTGCAGTGCGTGCGGGTCGAGACGCCGGCGGAGCATGTGTCGTCGCACACCCCGACCTCGGCAGCAGCCACCGCCGTCAAGGACGATGTCGAGATGAGCCTGCCGGCCAAGTACCGGCGCGCCTATCGCTACCTGCTGGAGCATCTGGATTCCGCCGATCTGAGCATTCGCGAGATCGCCGAGCACGTCGGCGTCACCGAGCGGGCCTTGCAATCGGCCTTTCGTACCCATCTCGGCATGACCCCGATCGAAGTGCTGCGGCGCTGCCGCGTGGAGCGCATCCGGCGCGACCTGGTCAGCCCCGCAGCCCCCGGGGTGACGGTGATCGAAGCCGCGGCCCGCTGGGGCATCCGCAACCGGTCGACGCTGCTGTCGTCCTACCGCAAGTACTTCAAGGAAACGCCGGCCGAAACGCTGGCACGCAGCGCCGGCGCATGAAACACACTGCGCCCGCGGCACATGCCCGCCCAACTTTGACCCACCACGACCTTCGGCCCTTCGCCGTTCATCATGGAGCTGCGCATGAGTTCGCCGCTACGCATTCGTGACCGACTCGTCTGCGCGCTGCGAGGCGAGACCGGGAAACACCCTGCCGGTGCCCCACGTCGCCCCCTCGGCACGGCGGCACAACTGACGCTGGCCGCCGCCGCGCTGGCGGCCGGCGGTCACTGCTCGGCCGCCTTCCGTTGCACCGACGCGTGGGGCCGCCAGTATCTGGCGCCCTCCTCGCTCGCCTCGGAAGTGGCCGGCATCACCTGTCACCCTGTCGGCGACGGCGAGACCGACGCGGCCACACCACGCGAGGCGGCGTCCGACACCGCCTCCTTGTCACCGTCGGCCCAGCAGGTGCTGGCGGCGTTCGGTTTGCCCGCGCCCCGTCCAACCGCGGGTACGGGGCAGTTGCGGCTGATCGAGGAACGGCAGTCCGGCAGCAGGGCCGCGCTGGCACGGGCCACCGAGCCACCCGGCGTGACCGCCTACGCCACGATGCCCGGCACGCTGTCGAGCCTGATCGAAGGCACGGCGCGCGCCTACGGTCATGAAGCCGCCCTGCTCAAGGCCATCATCCATGTCGAATCGGCCTTCAACCCGAGGGCGGTGTCGCCCAAGGGGGCCATCGGGTTGATGCAGGTGATGCCGGCCACGGCCTTACGCATGGGTGTTCAGCAGCCGCAGCGGGCGCTGTTCGAGCCCGAGGCGAACCTGCAGGCCGGCGCCCGTTATCTGCGCTTGTTGATGAACATGTTCCCCGAACGGGCCGAGCTGGCCATTGCCGCATACAACGCCGGCGAAGGTGCGGTGTTGCGATACAAGCGGGAGATCCCTCCCTACCCCGAAACCCAGGCCTACGTGCGCAAGGTGCTCGCGCTCTACCGCGAGTACCGGGGCGGTTTCTGACGCGGCGCGGGCGGCCTTACCAGTCGACGGCGGCGTCGGCCGCTATCGACGGAAACTCGAGATGGAAATCGACGCCGCCGGAGGCCAGCGGGGCGCGGCACAGCCGGCCCCCCATCTCCTGGGCGATCTCTTCGCACAGGGTCACGCCGACGCCGGCTTCGGCCGCCGCGCCGGACGGCGCCTCGACCACCAGCTGCAGCCGCGTGGTGTCAGCGCCCGCGGTCAGGCAGACCGACACGGCATCGGTGCGGGCCACCTTGTCTGCCTCGATCAGGAGGATGCGGAGCAACACCGCCAGGCGCTGCACATCGACCCGCACCTGCGCCCTCAGGTCACCGCACACGACCAGCCGGCGCTCGGCGCCGCGGCGCCACAGGGCCACGCCTTGCCACGCCTCGCGCAGCGCCTCGTTGAGCTCGACCACCATCGACTGCGGCGCGGCACGATAGGAAAACATCTTGAGTTGCCGCGCGAGGCCCGAGGCCTCGTCGACACGTTGGATGACCCGCCCCAGCGTGGCCGTCAGCCGTGGCGAGTTGCGCTCATTGCCCACCTCGCGCGCGCAGGTCTCCAGCGCGTGGTGCACATCGGTGATCGGCCCCGCCAGCGCGTTGTAGATGTCGGCCATCAGCCGGCCCACCACCGCCAGGCGCTGCGTGTGCATCAGCGTCTCCTGCTGCTCGGCGCGGCGGCGTTCCACCTCTCGCTCGAGCGCGGCCATGCGGCCCCGCAGCTTGTTCTGCTCGGTCTCCATGCGGGAGCGGTCGCGACGGGCCTGACGCAGCCAGGTGAGGGCTTGCGCATACTGGCCCGCGGCGGCGTACACCGTGGTCAGCCGTTGCTCGGTCAGCGCGAGCTGGGAGCGATTGCTGCCGAGCCGCAACTTGCCGATGGCCCGTTGCAACCGCTTCACACCCTTGTCGGGCCGGCCGTTGTGAATGTGGTACTCGCCCAGCGTCAGCAGCGCATGTGCCAGGTGGTGCCGCGTGCTGCCGGAGCGCCGGATCAGCTTCAGGTAGCCGAGCGCGCCGCGGCGTGCCGACTCGAGCTCGCCGAGCTTGGCCTTGACCACGATCCAGGCGCTGATGGCGGCAAGGTCGGCGTTGTAATCGACCGCAGGCAGCACCGCCACCGCCCGCTCGCGCTCGGCGCCGGCCTGGGCCTCGTCCCCCTGCAACGACAGCTTCTCGGCGTGCGCGAGGCAGGCCGCGGCAAGATGGGTGCGGGCGAAGAACTCGTCGGCCGGCCGCCGCGGTGGCCGCTGGAACAGCTCGACCGCCTCGACCAGGCAGCGCATCGCCGCCTCCTGCTCCTCCATCAGCTCGAACACCACCGCCTGCTTGTGCAGCAACACGGCCTGGCTGCCGTGGTCGCCGACCGCACGGGCCTGCTGCAAGGCACGCCGCGCATGGTCCATCGCGGTGACCAGCTCGCCGGTTTCGATGCAGATGACACAGCAGATGTGCATCGCCTGGACCTCGAGCCGGATCTTGCCGGAGCGCCCGAGCAGTTTGCTCGCTTCGAGCGCCAGCCCGTAGCTTTCGGCGTAATCGAAGCTGGCGTAGCGGACGCGCGCCGCGGTGAGGCAGGCGGTGCCGAGCGCCACGTCCCCGGCGTGCTGGCTGCGCGCGACGTGCACGGCCTCGCGCGACCACGCCGCCGCCTGTGACAAATCCTTGCGCCGTAAGGCCGCTTCGGTCGCCTGGAGCAAGTCGGGCAATGCGCGATGGAGGTCTTGGGGCATGGTTCTGATTATGCGGGGTCCCCCTCGCCGTCGCGTCGCCGGCGCATCGCGGACGGGCACCCCGCGTCGCCTTCTCGCCCTCCGCTTCGCATTCCCGGCCACGCGCCGACACCTTGCGCCCTAGTCTTGCCACAGTCCGGCCGGGCCCGTGTTGCCTGGCCGTCCCAGCCTCCTGCAGCGCCCTCCCAACGCCATGTCCGAGAAGACCGAAGAACCAACCGACCAGAAACTGCGCAAGGCGCGCGAGGAAGGCCAGGTCGCCAAGAGCCAGGACCTGGCCATTGCGGGATCGATGCTGGCCGTCGTGGTGACGCTGTTCGCACTGGCGGAATCCGCGACGGACCGGATACGCCGGGTGGTGCGCACCGGGTTGGACTTCGGCAACGGCGACCTGCCGATGATCGAGATCTACAAGCGCATGGGCGCGATGGCGCTGGAGGCCCTGATCGTCATCGGCCCGATTTCCATCGTGGCGGCCCTGGGCGCGGCGATCGGGCTGCTCAGCCACGTCGGTGTGCTGGTGGCGATGAAGGCGGTGTCGCCGAAGTTCGAGAACCTCGACCCGGCCGCCGGCGTGAAGCGCATCTTCTCGATGAAGTCGCTGATCACCTTCTTGCAGATGGTGTTCAAGGCCCTCGTGCTGGGCATCGTGCTGTGGCAGGTCATCGTCGGGCTGTTGCCCATGATCGCCGGGGCCGCCTATCAGTCGACGAACAGCATCGCCACCATCGCGTGGGGCGCGGTCAGCAAGGTGCTCACCATCGCGCTGGGCCTGTTCATCGTGCTGGGCCCCTTTGACTACGGCATCCAGAAATGGCAGTTCATCAAGGGGCAGCGCATGTCGAAGGACGACATCAAGCGCGAATTCAAGGAGCAGGAAGGCGACCCGCATGTGAAGGGCCAGCGCAAGCAGCTCGCCCACGAGATCGCCAACTCCAGCCCGCGCGACAACGTCGCTTCTGCGAACGCGGTGCTGGTGAACCCGACGCACTACGCGGTGGCGGTGCGATACCGGCCCGACGAGGTGGGCCTGCCGATCGTGGTGGCCAAGGGGGTGGACGAAGAAGCACTGCGCATCCGCCGCTACGCCGAAGAGGCCGGCGTGCCCATCTTTGCGAACCCGCCGCTGGCACGCGCTCTGCACAAGGTGCCGCTGGCCAGCAGCGTGCCCGAAGAGCTGTTCGAGCCGGTGGCGGCCGTGCTGCGGTGGGTCGACGAGGTCGGCCGTCGTGCCGCCGATCACCAGCAGGCCTGATGAAGGGAGAGGTGAAATGAAAAATCTGAAGTCTTGGTTCGGGGGCGACCTCGGCATGGTGGCGATGATCGTCGCCATCTTGTCGCTCATGGTGTTCCCGCTGCCGACCTGGCTGATCGACATCGTGCTGGGCATCAACATCGCCATCAGCGTCGTGCTGTTGATGGTGACGATGTACATCCCGAGCGCGGTCTCGCTGACCGTGTTCCCGGCGCTGCTGCTGTTCACGACCCTGTTGCGGCTGTCGCTGAACATCGCCTCGACCAAACTGATCCTGCTGTACGCCGACGCCGGTCACATCATCGAGGCCTTCGGCAACCTCGTGGTGGGCGGCAACCTGGTGGTCGGCATCGTGGTCTTCCTGATCATCACGGTGGTGCAGTTCATCGTGATCGCCAAGGGGTCCGAGCGGGTGGCCGAGGTCGGCGCCCGCTTCACGCTCGACGCGATGCCAGGCAAGCAGATGAGCATCGACGCCGACTTGCGGGCCGGGCACCTGACCGGCGAGGAGGCGCGCCACAAGCGCGGGCTGCTCGCCATGGAGAGCCAGTTGCACGGCGGCATGGATGGCGCGATGAAGTTCGTCAAGGGCGACGCCATCGCGGCGCTGGTGATCACGGTCATCAACATCCTGGCGGGCATCGCGATCGGCGTCATGTTCCACGGCATGCCGGCGGCGGAGGCGGCCAATCGCTTCTCGATCCTGTCGATCGGTGACGCGATGGTGTCGCAGATCCCGTCGCTGCTGATCTCGGTGGCGGCCGGCGTGATGATCACGCGGGTCGGTGACGAGGAAGCCAAGCCGAGGTCGCTGGGTGAAGAGGTCGTCGGGCAGCTCGGGGCCAGCCCGCGCGCCCTGTATCTCGCCGCGGCCTTGCTGTGTGGCTTCGCCGCGGTGCCGGGCTTTCCGTGGTTCGTGTTCCTGGCGCTGGCCGGCGCTCTGGTGGTGGTGGCCCGCAAGCTGTCGAAGGGCAAGGAGGGTGGTGGCGCGCGTGCCCCGATGAAGAGCCTGAAGCGCGAGGGGGCCAAGGGCGACGGCCCCGGCATCGAAGACAAGGCCACGCCGTTCAGCTGTCCGGTGGCCGTCACGCTGTCGCCACGGCTAGGCATCGAGCTGCGCCCGGAACGGCTGAACGCGGCCTTCGAACGGGAGCGGATCTCGCTGCAGGAAGAGTTGGGCCTGCCGTTCCCGGGCATCCGCATGTGGACCCGCGCGTCGCACCAAGAGAACGTCTACGAGCTGCTGCTGCACGACGTGCCCAGCGGCCGAGGCGAAGTGAAGCCCGGCAAGCGTATGGTGCTCGGCGCGCCGCCCGAGCTGGTGGCGCGGTGCGAAGCCGGCGGCCCAGCCGGTGGTGATGCCGAAACGCTGTGGATCGCGCCCGCCGACGCGGCCGGCCAGGCCCAGCTGATGCTGCTGGATCACGAAGAGGTGATCGCCCGCCATGCGATCCGGGCACTGCACGAACAGGCCCACCAGTTCCTGGGCATCCAGGAGGTTCAGTGGGTGCTGGAACGCGTCGGCGCCGACTACCCCGGCCTGGTCGCCGAGGTGCAGAAGGTGCTGCCGCTGCAACGTATTTCGGAAGTGCTGCGGCGCCTGCTCGAGGAGCAGCTGCCGATCCGCAACATGCGCGCCATCCTCGAAAGCCTGATCGTCTGGGGCCCGAAGGAGAAGGACGTGCTGATGCTGACCGAGTACGTGCGGGGCGACCTGGGCCGCTACCTGAGCCACCGTGCGACCGGCGGTGCCGGCGCGCTCCAGGCGGTGCTGCTGGACCCGCAGGTCGAAAAAATGATCCGCGAAGCGATCCGGCCCACCCCCGCCGGCAACTACCTGGCCCTCCCGCCCGACCACATGGCCGCCATCGCCCAGGGCATCCGTGCCGTCTCGGGCGCAGATCCCCGCAGCGGGCTGGCCGTCGTCACGTCGATGGACATCCGGCGCTACGTGCGCCGTATCGTCGAGTCGGAGCTGCGCTGGTTGTCGGTCTATTCCTTCCAGGAGCTGGGCGCGCAGGTGCGGCTGGAGCCGCTCGGGCGGGTGAGCTTGTAAGACCCAGGCCATCGGACGGGAGGTGAACCTTGACCCACTCGCGCGTGCCGATCAAGTCGCACAAGCTCCAGGTGCCGCAGGACGCTGGTGCCGCCCGCCCGCCGCCGGCAGGGCACGACAAGCGACTGACCTTTGCCGACCTGCTGCGTCAACGCCGCAGCACCGCGAGCCCACCGCTGCCGCCGGCATCGGGGTCGCTTGAGGCGGCCGGCGAGGCGAGCGCCGGAGCGTCGCTCGACGAAGACCGGCCCGGGCTCGACGCGCTGACCGACTCCGACGGCAGCGGCTCGGACAGCTCCGACGACCACGGAAGACCCGACGAACAGGAGCTGTCTGCGGAGCTGGCCCTGCAGGAGCTCGCGCCCGTCGAGTCGTCGTCGGCGGCGGACCGCGCGGCCTCCGGCGAGGTGGGGGCGGCCACCGCGGTGCAGTGGAGCCGTGCAGACGAACGCCGTGTCGCCTATGTCGTCGACACCGTGGCGCGCTTTTGCAACGACCGCGCCGTCGCCAACAGCGACGGCTGGCAGGTCAGCATGAAGCTGCGGCCGGACGTGCTGCCCGAGACGGTGCTGCATCTGGGGCTTTCGCCGCACTGGTTGCTGCTTCGCTTCGACATCCACGACGAGCAGGCCCTGGCCCTAGTCTTCTCACATCGCGAGCAACTGGTCGAGCGGCTCGAAGCCGCACTCGACCGGCGCCGCGACATCTCAATCACCTTCAGCTGACGCCCCACACGCACCACCATGCATCCCGGCAGCCCACTCGCCATCAAGTCGCTCGAAGCCTGCTTGCCGACGGTCACCCCGACGGCTGCGCGCGCCGCACGGCTGCTACACGACGCTCGCCTGGCGCCCTGGTGGCGCGAGCTGGGCGCCGCAGCACCCCCCATGGCTTGCCGCGCAGCGCCCACCGGACCGCAGTACCGGCTGCGCATCGCGTCCGACGCGGGGCCGGTCGAACTCCGGCTCGCCTCGCGTCATTTGGCCGGTCTGGCGGTCGCCGGTGCGGCCGACCTGTCCGAGCCGCTGCGCGCGCTCGCCGCCGAAGCCCTGATCGGCCCGCTGCTGCAAACGCTGGCCGCGTGGGGCCTGGGGGCGACGCGGCCGGTCGCCTTGCACGCCGTGGAGCCCACCTCCGCCCCGGATGCGGCGGGGGTGTGGAGCGTCGTGCGCGGCGCCCAGGGCACCGAGCTGTGGCTGGCATTCGAGACGCTGCCGCGCCCGCTGGCCGAGCGGGTGGGCGAGCTGGCCCGTCGCACGCCGACACGTTGCGAGACGCTGAGACGCCGGTTGGCGATGCCGGCGGCCGCCGTGCTGGGAGAACGACCTGCGTCGGTCGCGCTGCTGCGCAGCCTGTCGCCAGGCGATGTGTTGCTGTTGCCCGAGCCCGGCGCCGGCCTTCCGGGCGCTCCCTGCTGGCTGCGCTGGAGGACCGGGACGGCCCAGCAGCTCTACGCAAGCGCCCGCCTCGACACCGATTCACTGACGATCGAAGGAGAACCGAACATGGCCGACGAGCCGCACGCCCCCTACACCGACGCCATAGAGGACGAGGCCGGCCAACCGGCGGCCATGTCGGGCCCGCTGGATCAACTCGACATCCCGGTGCGCTTCGAAGTCGACACCGTGCCGGTCCCGCTGGCCGAACTGGAGGCCTTGCGCCCGGGTTATGTCGTCGAGCTGGCCGCATCGGTGACGGCGGCTCCGTTGCGGCTGACGGCGTACGGGCAACTCATCGCGCATGCCGAGATGGTGGCGGTCGGCGACCGCCTCGGTGCACGCATCACACGCATGGTGGTCCAGGATGAACCCGACAGCACAGCCCATTGAAGTCCTGCCGCTGATCGTCATCGCCTTCGCGGTGGGGCTGTTGCCCTTCACCGCGATGATGGTGACGTCCTATACCAAGATCGTCGTCGTGCTCGGCCTGTTGCGCAACGCGCTGGGCGTGCAACAGGTGCCGCCCAACATGGTGATCAACGGGCTGGCCCTGATCATCTCGGGCTACATCATGGCGCCGCTGGCAATGGACTCGTACGACCAGATGCTGAGGCAAGGCATCGGCAGCAGCGCCAGCCAGCAGGTCGGTCAGGTCTTCAACGTTGCGCGGGAGCCGGTGCGCAAGTTTCTCGACAAACATGCGCACGAGCGCGAGAAGGCGTTTTTCCTCAAGTCTGCCGGCGCCGTCTGGCCCGCCGAGCGCGCCAAGGAGCTGAAGAAGGACGACCTGATCGTGCTCGCCCCCGCCTTCACGCTGTCGGAGCTGACCGAGGCGTTCAAGATCGGCTTCCTGCTGTATATCGCCTTTGTCGTCGTCGACCTGATCATCGCGAACGTGCTGCTGGCACTCGGCCTGTCGCAGGTGAGTCCGACGCAGCTCTCCATCCCGTTCAAGCTGTTGCTGTTCGTGGTGCTGGATGGTTGGTCGACATTGATGCACGGGCTGGTGCTCACCTATCGCTGAGGACACGTACATCATGGACTACGAAAACGTCATCCAGCTGACCTCTCAGGCCATGCTGCTGTGTCTGTTGGTGTCCCTGCCGGTGGTTCTGGTGGCCGCCGGGGTCGGCCTGCTGGTGTCCTTCGTGCAGGCCATCACCTCGCTGCAGGACGCCACCATCGGCCAGGCCGCCAAGCTGATCGCGGTGACCGTCACCTTGCTGCTGGCCGCGCCCTGGGGCGCGGCGGCGGTGTTCGAGTTCGCCCAGAGTGTCTTCAAGACCGCTGTGGCCTGAGCACGGGTTCATGGCTGTACCACTGCACGCTGCACGCCCCTGCCCGACCAGGGGCTGTCGACCAGGAGCACCCGGATGAGCGCTCACAAAACCACCCACCTCCCCCCGCTGCCCCACGTCGCGTTGCGCCACCCCCACGACACGGGCGCCGCACACGCGACCGCCCAGCCTCAGGGCCAGCGCAACGAAGGCGGACACCGACTGGGCCAGTTCGGCAACGCAGTGTTCCGGCACGGTCGCCCCGCGCAACGCATGCCGCCGCAGAGCCAGCGCCGCCCCAGCCCGCGCAGCAAGAATGCCGGGCCGTCGCCAGACGCCAACCTTCCGGAAGCCGACGACCGCCCGGGCGGGAGCGGAGAGTCGCAAGCCGGCGGTGATGCGCCAACGTCGGTGTCGTCACGGGGTGGCAAGCAAGACCGCGACGAGCGCGGCGACGAGAACGGGCAGGCCCGCGAACGGCGTGCGACCCGCAACGCCGGCGCCAAGTCCCGCAACCGGCAGGGCGCGGCGGCCGAAGGCGGCCCCGATGCGGGGGCCGCTGCTGCCTTGCGCACGGGGCCGGGGCACACGCCGCGCCTGGCCACGCTGGCATCGTTCGTGACGCTCGCGCTGGCCGCCGTCGACGCTCGGCGTCACGGCGGTGCGTCAGGAGCTGCCCCCGGCATGCGCGGGCAGCTGCTGCGGGAGGTCGCGGCGCTGATGCTGGCGCGCGGCACCGTGGACCTGGGCAAGAACGGCCTCGGTGACGTGCGCGAGCGGCTGCTGAATGCGGTCGGCCCGGACCCGAAGCCCCTGGCCGCCGACGCCCATGCGGCCCGCTCGTTGTACCGGATCCTGCCGTTGATGCTGGTGCACCTGCAACGTCGACGTGTCGAGTCTGAACTCGACGCCATGCTGGCCCGCCTGCAGGTCCTGGCCGGGCACCGAGACTGACGTCCGGTGCCGCCACATCATCATCCCCATCATTCCCCACGTAGAAAGCTGCGGAGCGACCCATGGGAGCCGAACGTTACGCCGAACTCTTGCAAGAGCTGTGTCTCGTCACCGGTCTGGGTGATCCCGAGACCGTGCTGCAGACGCGCACACTGGAAGTCGAAGGTTTCACCGTGGTGCTGGACCACGTCGAGAACGATCCCGACGCGATGTACCTGCAGTTCGACTTCGGCACCGTGACCGCGGGGCGGACCCTGGTGGTGTTCCGCCTGATGCTCGAGTCCAACCTGCTGGTGTACGCGCAAGACCAGGCCCAGCTGGGCCTGAACCCGGACACCGGCAACGTGCTGCTGATCGTGCGCGTGCCGCTGTCCTACGAGATCGACGGCAGCTGGTTGGCCGAACTGCTGGTGCACTACACCGAACACGGCCGCTATTGGCGCGACCACCTGCTCAAGTCATCCGACGAAATGTTCGAAGGCCTCGGAGCGGGCCAGTACATGTGGATCAGGGGGTGAGCGGCGGCGCGGCCGGTGCGACGCCGCATCGTCGTGCACCTCGTTGTGCACCATCTGCTACGCCTGACGGAATGCCGAACTGATAAGGTTGCGTACGCGCGACCGCGCCGGTCCGCGCGGCCTCCGGCCTCCGCACCGCCTGCCCGTACCCGACACCGTCATGGCCGAACAGCACGAGCCCTATCTGTTTCTGGAAGACCGTCCCACCCTCTGGCCGCACACGCCGGCAGAGCGGACGTTGCCGGCCGACATCGAGCGACGGCTGCAGCAATCGCACGAAAGCGTGTTCGCCGACCGCGACCGCGCGTCGTCGCTGGTGGAAGAAGCGGTGCTGCTCGCCCGTGCCGGCGGTGACCCGAGTGTGCTCGCCCGCACGCTCTACCGCGGCGCGAGTGTGATGCACCATCTGCGCCGACCCGACCGTGCCTATGTGCTGTGCCTGGAGGCGCAGCCGATGCTGGAACGGCTGGACGACCGGTGGCGCGCCACCAAGGTGTTGATGCTGCGCGGCCGCTGCTGTCTGGCGGTGAACGAGCATGAGCGCGCCCGCACGCTGCTGACCGAGGCGGCGCTGCGTTTCGAGTCGATGGACAACCGCACCGAACTGGCGCGCTCCTACAACCTGCTGGCCCTGGCCCACTGCCTGGCCGGCGAACTGGAGCAGGCGGTGCGCTCGGCCGAGCGCGCAGTGGTGACGCTGCCCAGTTCCGAGAACCCGTTGCTGGAGATCCGCCTGCGCCACAACCAGGCCTTTTTCCACTATCAGCTCGGCCGGCAGCAGGCGGACCTCGGCAACCCGGCAGCCGCCCGCGAGGAATACGCCCGCGCCGCCGCGGCCCTGCCCGACATACACACATTCGACGTCGGTCGCTGGGACCCGGCCGGCGCCGACGTGCTGGGCACCATTGCGAGCGTCGCGATGATCAACGGCGACGCTCGCACCACCCGGCTCGCACTCGCCAAGCTGGCCACCTGGGCCCGCCGTTGGGACAGCCCGATGGAGCGCGGGCTGGCGTGGCTGCGCTTCGCCGAGTTTCGCGACCGCCTGGGCCGGCAGGGCTCGTCGATCGCCTGTGCACGGCGCGCGGTGGCCTACCTCACCGGGGTGCCGATGGAGTCCAATCTGCCGGCGGCGCTGCGCTTGCTGGCCGACCTCCTCGAACAGGTGGGCGACCTGCAGGGCGCCTACGAGGCCTATCGGGAGGCGACACGGGTCGAGTCGGAACAGCAGCGCGAGGCCATCTCGCTGCGCGCGGCCTTGCTGTCGCTCGACCTCGAAGCCGAGCAGGAATTGCGGCGCTCCGAGCAGACCTTGGCCTATGCGCAGCGGCTCTCCAACGTCGGCCATCTCGTCGCCGGCGTGAACCACGAATTGAACCAGCCGATGGCCTCGATCCGCTTGCTGGCGGAAATGACGATCGAGCTGATCGAGCGCGGCGAACACGAAGAAGTGCGCCGCAGCATCGAGTCGATGCTCAAGCTCAGCACCCATTTGCGTGACCTGACCTTCAAGCTGGCCGCCTTTCCAGTGCCGTCGGCCTGCCATCCGGAGCCGGTCGACCTGGCCAGCGCCGTCTCGGAGGCCATGGGCAACCTGCGCTCGCGGCTGACGCAAACGCCGTGCGAGATCGTCGTCGAGCTGCCGCCGCTGTCGGTGCGGGCCCAGGAGGGTCGTCTGGTGCGCGTGATCGCCAACCTGCTCAACAATGCACTCGACGTGCTGGAGGGCCGCGCGCACCGGCGCATCTCGGTGTCCTGCACCGCCAGCGACACCGACGTGACCTTGACGGTCGTCGACAGCGGCCCAGGCCTCTCGGAGCCCGTGCTGGAGCGCTTGTTCCAGCCCTTTTTCTCGACCAAGACCGCCGGGCGCGGCCTGGGCCTCGGCCTGGCGCTGTCCCGCGACGCGGTGCGCGAGATGGGGGGTGAGCTGACGGCCCGCAACGCGCCGCACGGAGGGGCGGTGTTCGAGATCCGCCTGCCGCGGCATCACGCTGGCGCCAAAGGCCCCGGCGCGACCGGCTGACGGCGCCCTGCCTCGCTCGCACCAGCGTCGCGATGTTCTCATTTTTGCAAATGCGGTCGCAGGGCCCGGCGCAAGTTTGAGAAGATGCCGCCGGTCGGCGCCGACGGCTCCCACGCCAAGGCGCCAGGGATTTGCCAAGCCGGCGAGGGCTGCCAGGCGGTCGGGCGGGTGTGAAATGCGTTCCGAGGGAGGCCTCCCCTCGTCTGGCCCGCAGCTTGCAGTAGGTGCAGGGCCCTTGTCCATCGCAGCCGGCCGGCCAGGAGCCGCGGCCCGATCGATGGCAGCAAAACAATCAACAGGACGGATGAATGCTCGCATCTTCATCATCATCTTCTTCGTCGTCGTCGTCATCGTCATCTCAGCCGGCACCCCACGAGCCGAGCGGCAAGCGTGTGGTGGTCGTCGAGGACGACGAGGCGTTCCGTGCCGGCGTGGAGCGCTCGCTGCAGATGGCGGGCTACGACGTGGCGAGCTTCGAAGACGCCGAGTCGGCGACCCGGTATCTGTCGGGTAACGTCGCCGCGATGGTGTTGACCGACCTGCGCCTGCCCCGCTCCGACGGGTTGTCGGTGCTCGAGATCGCCCGGCAGAAGGACCGGGAAATGCCGGTGGTGCTGATGACCGGCCATGGCGACATTCCCACCGCCATCCAGGCGATCCGCGCCGGCGCCTACGACTTTCTCGAAAAACCGTTCAGCCGCGAAAGGCTGCTGGCCGTGGTCGCGCGCGCCTCCGACCAGTACCGCCTGGTGCTGGAGAACCGCCAGTTGCGCAACCGCCTGGCCGAATCGGCGGGCATCGACAAGATCGTGATCGGCGACAGCGCGCCGATCCGCGAACTGCGTGACCTGATCCTGCGGCTGGCGCCGACACCCGCGGATGTGCTGATCAACGGTGAGACCGGCACGGGCAAGGAGTTGGTGGCGCGCTGCCTGCACGACTTCGGGCACCGCTCGGGAAACTTTGTCGCGGTCAATTGCGCTGCCATTCCCGAGAATTTGTTCGAAAGCGAGCTGTTTGGTCACGAGGCCGGCGCCTTCACCGGCGCCGGCAAACAGCGCATCGGCAAGATCGAACATGCGAAAAACGGCACCTTGTTCCTCGACGAGATCGAGGCCATGCCACTGTCGCTGCAAGCCAAGGTGCTGCGGGTGCTGCAGGAGCGCGAAGTCGAGCGCCTGGGCAACAACAAGCCGATCCCGGTCAACTTCCGCGTGGTGGCCGCGACCAAGGTGAGCCTGGAAGAACTGAGCCACAAAGGCCAGTTCCGTCCCGATTTGTTTTACCGGCTCAACGTGGTGTCGCTGCAGGTGCCGCCCTTGCGCGACCGCATCGGCGACATCCTGACCTTGTTCCAAGGTTTCCTACAGCAGGCCAGCCTGCGCTACCAGATGCCCGCGCCGCCGCTCACCCCGGAGCAGCACCAGGCCTTGTTGGCCTCACGTTGGCCGGGCAATGTGCGCGAGTTGAAGAGCTGTGCCGAACGTATGTTGCTGGGGTTACCCATCTTCGTCGACGGCAAGGCGTCCTCGGCTGCGGCCACACGGTCCTTCGACGAGTCGGTGGCGATAATCGAGCGCAGCTTGCTGGAGGAAGCGCTGCGCCGGCATGGCGGGTCGGTGAAGCCGGCCTGCGCGGAGCTGAAGCTGACCTTGGCGACGATGTACCGGAAGTTGAAGGCGTTGGGGGTGGATCCGGCGGCTTACAAGCAGTCGGGGGCGGAGGACGAGACGGCGTGAGGGAGGCTGGCGTCCGTCAGGGCCGGCGCCATCCGAACCAGATTGACGCCGCCACAGGCACTGCCAGGCTCATCCCCGCGATGGCATCGCCGAGACCGCCGTCGCTGAACAAGCCGGACACCAGCCCGACACCGGTCAACACCGCCAGAACGACGGGCCACCGCCAGATCGCCCATGACCAGGCGGAACGAGGTGGTGGTGTGCCGCTCATGAAATCGCCCTCGCCTCTTGCACCGCTGCACTGTCTTCGGTGACCGCTGCGGGTTGCCCCTTGCGCAACCACAGGTACAGGCCGCTGCCGAGCACGACGATCGAGACGATGTCCAGCAAGGCCCACAGGATTTGCATCGGCCGTCCGCCGTAGTCGCCGAAGTGCAAGGGCTGCGACAACTGCAGGGCGGCCAGGTACCAGGGCAGAGGCGGTGCCGCGGTGACCTCTGCGGTGCGGACATCGACCAGCACCGGTTGCAGCAAGCGAGAGGTGAGCGGCTGGTTGCCGCGCATGAAAAACGTGGTGTGGTGCGGGCTCGAGAACGCCGTGCCGGCAAACGCGATGAAAGACAAGTTCATGCCGGGTGCCTGTCGCGACGCTGCCTCCAGCGCCCGCTGCACCGGTGCTCGCTCGGCGTGGGGCACCACCGGCTGGCCTTGGTACGGTGCCAGCAAAGTGGTGAGCTGATCGTGCTGCCAGTACTTGATCAGCAGATCGGCCCAGGTGTTGATCATGCCGGTGGCGCCGACCACGAACAGCCACATCAGCGTGACGACGCCCAACACGTTGTGCAGGTCCAGCCACTTCAGCCGCGGCTGCCGTCCGCGCCGCACGGTGCCGAACTCGAGCTTGCGCATGAAGGGGCCGTAGAGCACCACGCCGCTGACGATGGCCACCAGCAGCAACAGGCCCATCAGCCCGAGGAACAGCTTGCCCGGCAGCCCGGCGAAGAGATCGACATGGAGCTTGAACATCACCCAGATGAAACCCTCGTCGAAGCGCGGCTGCGCCAGCACCTCGCCGGTGCGTGCGTCGACGGCCACCGAGCGGAAGTCGTCGGTGGGGTCGAGCGTGGGCGTCAGCGTGACGAACCACAAGTCGGTGCTGTCCTCGGGCTGGGAGGCGAACTGCACGACCCGGTCCGGGTGCTGCGCATGCGCCACCTCGAGCACCCGGTCCAAGCTGACCCTCTGCGTGCTGTTCGGCATGGGCGGCGCTTCGACTTCCGTGCCGAGCAAGTGCCCGATCTCGTGGTGGAAGATCAGCGGCAGCCCGGTGACACACAGCAGCAGCATGAACGCGGTGCAGACGATGCTGCTCCACTTGTGCACCCAGGACCAGCGTTTGAGGGTCGAGCTTTGCATGGTGTGGCTCAGAACTTGTAGCGAACGCTCGCCGTGACGGTGCGCGGCTCGCCATAGGTGATCTGGTCGAACGCGTCGGACAGCCCGTAGAACTTCTTGTCGAACAGGTTGCTGACGTTGACCTGTGCGGACCATTGCTTGCCGATGTCATAGCGCGCCATCAGGTCGACCAGTGCGTAGGCCTTTTGCTCGATGCGGGCGGGGGCGCCGGCCGGGTTCGTCGTCTCGGTCCAGGTGCGCGATTGCCAGTTGACACCACCGCCGACCGTCAACGCACTCCACTCGCCCGGCAGCCGGTAGGCGGTGAACAGGCGCAGCAGCTTGCGCGGATAGATGGTGTTCACATCCTCCCCGTCGGCGTCCTTGAGACGAAACTGCGTGTAGCCGGCGCTCACGCTCCAACCCGGCTGCAGTTCGCCCGAGATCTCGATCTCGAAGCCCTTGCTGGTGGCACCCTCCGATTCCTCGTAGGCTGCCTCCGGCGGTGCACTGCCGGGGACGTTCTCGTCCGTGGCCTGGCCGAGCTTGTCCTGCTTGATCTGGAATACCGAGAGCGCGGCGTTCAAACGGCCGCCGAGGAACTCGCCTTTGATCCCGGCCTCGGTGCTCTTGCCCAGGACCGGGTCGAGGTAGCGGCTGTGGATGTCGCGCAGCTGCTGCGGCTGGAAGATGTCGGTGTAGCTCGCGTAAGCGGTGTAGGTGTCGTTCAGGTCGTAGATCAGGCCGAGGTAGGGCGTGAACTCGCGGTCGACCTCCATTTGGAAGAGCGTGTTGCCGTTGGCGTCGAAGCCCGTCTTCTCATAGTTCGTGACGCGTGCGCCGAGGATGACACGCAGCGGATCGGCGAGGTTCAGCCGCACCACCCCATACACCGCCTGCTGCTCGGTGTGGTCCTTTTGGTAGAAGGTCCACGGGCTCCAGGCGGGCTCGGGGTAGGAGCCGTCCCAGGTGTTGAAGTTGCCGGCCAGGCCGAGGTCGGCGGTGCGGCTGTCGGCCCTGAAGCGGTTCTTGGAATAGGCATAGCCGAAGGCGGCCTCGTGCACCCGGCCGGCCAGTCGCCACGGACCGGTCGCGCTCAGGCCCACGTCGTCCTGCTCGCTCCGGGTGCCGTACCAGCCGGGCCAGGTGGCCAGGCCCAGTCCGGTGGTGCGGTCGGGGGCCCCATACATGTACAGCAGCGGGGTGTCGCTGCGGCGGTCGCCGTGGCTGACGCTGGCACGCGCCTTCCAACCGTTGTCGAATCGGTGCTCCAGCTCGGCGAACGCGTTCTCGTACTCGGAATCCCAGCGCGCCCAGCGGGCCGAGGTGGTCTTGGAACGCGGCCAGTCAGCTGTCGTGCCGTCGGCATACCAGTACGGCAGTCCGCCCCACATCGGGCTGTCGCTGTCGTTGTCCTGCCGGCTGATGCCGACCGAAAGCTGCGTCTGCGGTGTCAGATCGGCGGTGAGGGTCCCGTACAGCGTCTTGGTCTCGTCCTGCTTCAGATCGACCCAACTGTCGGCACGCTCGAACTCGCCGACCATCCGGGCGCGCACGGAGCCGCTCTCGTTGAGCGGGGCGGACAGGTCCACCATGCCGCGTCGCTGGTTTCGGCTGCCCACGCCCAGGTCGCCGGTGCCGGTGAAGGTCTTGCTCGTGGCGCGCTTGCGCACCAGGTTGACGGCGGCCGACGGATCGCCCGTGCCGCTGGTCAGGCCGGTGGCCCCGCGGACGATCTCGACGCGGTCGTAGAGCGCCAGGCTGCTCACGGCCTCTCCCGCGCTCCAGGTCGAGTCCCACGTGGTGGGCACGCCGTCGATCATCAAATTCGTGATCTTGAATCCACGCGAGATGAAGTCGACCCGGTTGGTTTCGAAGCGGTGCACCGAGACGCCCACGCCGTTGTCGATCACGTCGAGCACGCTGCGCAGCCCTTGATCTTCGATACGCTGCTGCGTCACCACCGACACGGACTGCGGCGTGTCGCGCAGCGACAAGCCCAGCGGTGTGGCGGTCCCGGCTTGCCCGGTGGTGTACGAGCGGGTCCCTTCGGTGGTGGCTTTCGGCGCCTGCGCCTTCACCGTGTAAGCCGGGAGGGCGGCGTCGGATGCTGCGCCGGCCTGGGCCCATGCGGGGCCTTGGACGGCCCACAGCACCGCGACGCTGATGGGCGTGAGTAGGTGAACACTCCTGTTGCAGACCCTGCTGTGCATTGTTTTTGACTCCTGTTGACTCGATTCGGTCGCCGCCGCGCAGGAGTTCAACCTCCACACATCACCGTCAGCGCTCACGACAAATGCAAAGAATAACGATTCTTATTACTGATGCACAAGTGAACCGTATGGCTGGCGTCTTCCCGGCGCCACGCCCGCTCCCGCGGGGCTAACCCCAAAGGGGCGAGCACAACGGCAGCACCCAAACAAGCGACCCGACCCTCTCTCACCGGGTTAACCCTCGCCCCGCCATCGCCCCTGTCCCCACCCCTCTCTCGAAACTGCAAATCCCCCTGCTCTCCGCTTCTCACCCCCGCTACGGATCAGCGTCCTCCTGCGCTCCCATCGCCCCCGCGCCAGCCCCCCTCCCCATACATATCAACCACTTGGCTGCGACCACAAGCACTGGCACAACCCTTGCGCTAACCGCTGCACTTGTCGGCGCCAACGTCTTGATCGAAGACGCCACGCCGCCCCCATTCGCAGACCTGCAGTAGCAGTCGCAACCCGTTGCACGCGGAGGCACCATGAACCCAGCAGCAGCCCTCGTCATCGAAGAAAAGCAATCCCATCTGATCGTCAGCACCGCGCTCGAATGCGCCGGTTATCACTGCACCGACTTCACCTCGACAGCCGCCTTGCTGCGCGGCCTCAAGCGCGACGATCACGCGGTGGTGGTGGTCGACATGGATCACCCGGCGGCGCAGGCCGGCGAGGTGCTCGACTGGCGCCGCAACTGGCTCAACCCAGGGGTCGTCGTGATCCTGCTGGGCAGCGGCACCGACGCCAGCAGTGGCGTCGCGCAAGCGCTCGACGCCGGCGCCGATGACTTCGTCGCAAAGCCGGTGCGCGGGCCGGAGCTGCTGGCGCGTTTGCAAGCCGCTCGGCGTCGCGCGGCGGCACGTCCGGAGGCCCAACCGCTGGGCCTCGCCGGGTGCCTGGTGGACCGCAACAGCTGCAGCCTGCAGTCATCGCGGGGCCGGGTCGAGTTGACGGCACGCGAGATGGCGGTGGCGCAGTTGTTGTTCGAAAGCGCCGGCGAAGTGGTGACGCGGCAGCGGCTGGCCCGGCACGTGTGGGGCTGCGACTGCGAACTGATCGGCCGTTCGATCGAACAACACATCTACCAGCTGCGCCGCAAGCTCAAGCGCTGCATCGGCGAAGCGGTCGCCTTGCGTGGTGTGTATGGCTGCGGCTATCGCCTCGACGCGGTGCCGACGACGACCTCCACCGGCGCCGGCCCGGCGAGTGCGCGCAACAACAGCGCGGTGCCCCCGTCGGCACCGCCCCCGCTGCCGAAGCGTGCCGCCCCGACCCTGCTCTCGCCAGCGGCAGCTGCCTCCGATTTGCTGTCGGCCTGACGCGCACCCTCGCCTCGTCCGACCCGAACACCTTCGTTCGTTCGATCGTCCGTTCGCTCGTTCGTCCGTCAGCCAGATCAAGGACTCGATCATGAAGCTCATCGTGAAATTCAATGCCGTGCTACTCGCCGCCAGCGTGCTCGGCCTGGCGGCGACCGCGGGCGTGACCCACCGCATGCTGGAAGACAAGGCGCGCGCCGAGACGCTGCACAACGCGCGGCTGATGCTGGAAGCGGCCCAGGGCATGCGCACCTACACCAGCGAGCGCATCCACAAGCTGCTGCAAACGCAAATGAAGTACACCTTCCTGCCGGAGTCGGTGCCCTCGTTCGCGGCCACCGAAGCCTTCAATGCGCTGCGCCGCACCATGCCCGAATACGGCTACAAGGAAGCGGCGCTCAACCCGACCAACCCACGCGACCGGGTGACGGACTGGGAAGCCGACATCGTTTCGCAGTTCCGCAACGACCCCAACCGCGGCGAGATCGTCGGCGAGCGCGAGACGGCCACCGGCCGCTCGCTCTACCTGGCGCGGCCGATCAAGATCGTCGATGCGAACTGCCTGACCTGCCACACCACGCCGGAGATGGCCCCCAAGACGATGGTCGATGCGTATGGCCCGGCCAACGGCTTCGGCTGGAAGCTCAACGAGACCATCGGTGCGCAGATCGTCTCGGTGCCCACCGCGATGCACGAGAAGCAGACGCGCGCCACGATGCTCGGCTTCATGGGGTCGATCGCACTCGTGTTCGCGCTGGTGTTCGTCACGCTCAACGTGATGCTGGGCGTGCTGGTGATCCGGCCGGTCACGCGGCTGTCGGCCAGCGCCGAGCGTGTCAGCCTCGGTGAAGAGAACGTGCCCAAGTTTCAATCGTCGACGCAGGACGAGATCGGCGGCCTGGCGCGCGCCATCACGCGCATGCGGGCCAGCCTGGAAAAGGCCATGGTGATGCTGGAAGGCGAGCCGGTCCCGTCGGCCGCGTCGGCCCGCGTCAGCACCTCTGCGCAGCACCGGTGAACCCCATGCTGCCCCACCCCACTCTCGCCATGGCCGCCGGGCTGCGCCGACTGCCGCAGTGGAAAGGCGAACTGCGCGGAGGCCTGACGGCCGGCGTGCTGACCCTGATCACCTCGGTCTCGTACGCGGCCGTGGCCGGGGCCCCGCTGGGCCCCGACATGGCAGCGGCAGCCGTGCTGTCTGGGCTGCTGGCGGCCACCGTCGGTGGAGCGGTCGCCGGCGTGCTCGGCTCGGTGCCGGTGCAGGTGTTCTCGCCGCGCGCGTCGGTGGCGGTCGTGATCGCCACCGCGGCCACCACCTTGAACACGCAGGTGGGCGCCTTGCCCAACCCGTCCTTGAGCACCACGGTCGCCGCCCTGACCGCCTGTCTGCTGTTGGCAGCCCTGCTGCAGGTGGCCTTCAGCGTGCTCCGGCTCGGCGCCCTGATCCGCTTGATCCCCCATGCCGTGACGGCCGGGCTCACGATCGCGATCGCGGTCAAGCTGGCCTGGTCACAAGGGCCGCACCTGTTCGCGTTGGGCGCCGGCGACGGCCTGGCCCGGCATGCGCCGCTGGCGACCGGGCTCGCGGGCATCGCCGCGATCGCCGTCGCGTATGCGACCGGGCGGGGGCGCAACGCCATCATCCTCGGCGTCTGCGCCGGCCTGGCCGCCACCGGGCTGCTGCAGGCCGCCGGGCTGGACACCGGCCGCCACCTGCCGTCGGTCGACTGGCAGGTGGGGTCGCTGCTGTCCCCCGCGACGCTGGCGGCGCAACTCGGCGCCGGCACCACCGCGGCGCTGCAGCACATGCTGCCCAACCTGGTGGCGTTCGCCTTCCTGATCGCGCTAATGAATTCGATGGAAACGCTGACCTCGGCGCTGGCCCTCGAACAGCTCGGCACACAACGTTTCGATCCCAACCGTGCGCTGCTGGCCGGTGGGCTCGGGTCGCTCGCCTCGGTGTGCATCGGCGGACTGCCGGTGGCCGGCAGTGCGTCGGCCGCCGCGGTGCAGGCCGGCGGGCGCACCCGGGCCTGCCCGTTGATCGGCGCCGCCGTGGTGGCCCTGCTCTCGCTGGGCTTCAGCCGCTGGATCGACAGCGTGCCGCTGGCGGTGGTGGCAGCGGTGCTGCTCGGCGTGGCCTTCGACATGGCGCTCGCGCCGGCGCGCGAGTTGTCGCAGCAATGGCGGCAACGCGGCGCCGACGGCAAGCGCAACCCGGGCGAGTTGCCGGTGGCCGTGCTGGTCGGTGTGCTGCTGTTGTGGGCCGACATGCTGACGGCCTTGACCGGCGGTGTGCTGCTGGCGACCGCGCTGGCCTTTTTCCACATGCGCGACAGCCTGGTGCGGCGCCAGTACGACGCCAATGCGGCCGAGATGCCGACCCAGCTGCGTTCGCTGATCGGGCCGGCGGCGGGCCGCCACATCCAGGTGATCGAACTCGGTCAGCCCTTGTTCTTCGCAACCGTCGAGACCGCGGTCCGCGTGATCGAGCGGATGGCCCGCTCGACGCGCTTTGCCATCATCGACCTGAGCCGGGTGGCGGTGCTCGACGCCACCGCGGCACGCACGCTGTCGCGTGCCTGTTGTGCGCTCAACCAGTCGGGCCAGCAACTGCTGGTGGTCCGCACCGCCTACAGCGCGGGCTTCGATGCGGCGCTGCGGCCGTGCCCGGTGTTCGACACGGTCGACCAGGCGCTGCACTATTGCGCCTCGCGCAGCGTGCCCGAGATCGCGGTCGTGCCCTCGCATGGGCAGGACGACGACGACCGCTGCTCCGACCAGGGCCCCGACACCGTGGTGTGCGAAGACTGGACCGGCTGGGTCGGTGGTGTCCCCGAGCCCGCACCGATCACCCCTCGGCCGGTGGCAGCGCCGCTGCCGCCGCCCCCGGCAGCAGCACCGGCGCGCCCAGCCTCAGCCGGCCTGGTGGTCGAGCCTCGCGTGCTCCAGGCACTGGAGCAATGCCTGCTGCACCTTGTGGGCCCCCTGGGATCGGTGATGCTGCGCCGCGCGATGCGGGGCGCCCGCACGCCGGGCGCCTTGTGCCGCGCGATCGCAGTCGAGATTGCCGACCCGGTGCTGCGCGAACGTTTCGTGACCGAAGCCGAGCTGCTGTTCAACGGCGTGCCGGCGACCCCGCCCGCCGCGCCCCAACTGCCGCAGCGGGCGGTGCTGAACGTCGAGCTGGTCGACGAAGCCGAGCGGGAGCTGACCGCGCAGCTGGGGCCGATCGCCAAGGTGCTGGTGCGCCGCTCGCAGCGCCATGCGCGCAACCAGCGCCATTTCTATCAACTGCTGTCACGCCAGCTGGACAACCCGGCGCTGCAACGGCGTTTCCTGGCGCGTGCCGGCTTCGCCGTCGGCGACTCCGGAGTGCCCCTCCCATGAACCGCTCGCAACCCGGCGACGACGACGGCAAGCCCGGCGACGCGAACGCGGAGCGGCCGTCGCCCGCGGCGCGCATCGCCTTCCACGACATGCTGGCGCGGCTCGACCAACAACTCGACCAAGGGCTGGCGGGCCTGCCGCCCACCCCCGGGTCCGGGACCAGGACGGCCGGGCCCGCCTCGCGCGACAAGGTGCCGGCCGGTGCGCCGGACGAGGTTCAGGGAGGGGTGCCCGCCCAGCCGACCGGCGGCAGCCGCGGTGGGCCTGCGACTGAGCGGGTCCGCACCACTGCGACGTCGGCTGCCGCGCGGCCGACCGCGACGAAACCGCCCCGCGGTCCCGCAACGTCCGCTCCCCCCACCATCGGCGGGGCGGCAGCGGTGGACCGGCTGCTGCACGGCCTCGGGCAGCGACCGGTCGCGGCGGCCCTGTTGGCCGCCGCCGCGGTGGCGGTGCCGGTCGCAGCTCAGTTCCTGAGCGGCAAGCCATCACGACCCCTCGCCGCAGCGGCGCCCGCGCTCATCGAGGCCGACACGCCGCCCGCGCCCCGTCCCCGTGCTGCCGAGCCGGCAGCGGCCGCATCCGTTCCCACGCCGACGCCCCCGACCGTGACGCCGGAGCCAGCCGTCGCCGCGGCGCAAGACCCGGCGCCGCCGGCGACGACGACGGCCGCATCGGCACCCGTCGCGGCGGCTGCCTCGGCGCCCAGCCCGCCGCCGGCCCGTGCCCCGGGCTGCGCAGCTGCCGCCGATGCCCTCGGTTTGTGTTCTGCCCTCTCCCCTTGATTTGCCCAGGAGCTCCCCATCATGATCAAGTCCGCTTTGATGACCCTCGTCCTCGGCGTGTGCACCACGCTCGCGGCGCACGCCGCGCCCGACCGCCTGGTGGCCGGCCCCGAGCGCGGCACCTACGTCCAGGTGGCGCGCGACCTGTCCAAGCTGGTGGCCAAGCCGGCCGGCATCGACCTGGATGTCGCGCCGTCCAAGGGCTCCACCGAGAACGTGCGGCGCCTGCGCGCCGAGCAGGGCGTGCGCCTGGCGATGGTGCAGTCCGACGTCTACCAGGCCTTCGTCAACGAGGCCAAGGCGGGCGATGCGGACGCCGCCCAGCTGATCAAGCCGCTGCGCGTGGTGTTGCCGCTCTATGACGAGGAGATCTATTTCGTCACCCGCGCCGACTCGCCGCTGACCTACATCCACGAGATCAAGGACAAGCGCATCAACCTCGGCCCGGTCGGCAGTGGCACCGCGCTGACCGCCACCACGCTGTACCGGCTGATGTTCGGTACGCCGATCGCCGACAGGAACATGTCGTTCCTGTCGAACGAGGAGGCCTTGCTGAAGCTGGCGACCGATCGTTCGATCGACGTGGCCGTCGTCGTCGCCGGCCAGCCGGCCAAACTGTTCGCCGACATGAAGCAGGAGGCGCGGCAGTACGTGAAGCTGCTGAAGCTCGACCCGCAAGCGAGCGAAAGCCAGGCCGCCACCTCGATCTACAACCACTCGGCGATCCGCTCGGCCAGCTACCCGAACTGGCTGCAGGACGACGTCGCCACGCTGAGCACCAAGGCGCTGCTCGTCACGTACAACTATCGGACACCGGACCTGCAACAGCTGCTGACCCGCTTCGCGCTGTCGATGTGCCGCAACTTCGACCAGCTGCGCGCCGAGGGCCACGCCAAGTGGCAGGAGGTCAGCCTGACGCTGCCCCCGCTCGGCGCCGGGTGGAGCTACTACGGCCCCACCGAGCGCATCCTCGGCAATTGCTCGGCCTTGCAAAGCAGCCCCAAGCTGGACGGGGCGCCGGCCCGCACGGCAGCATCGTGTCCGCAAGACAAGGTGGTGCTGGGGCTGTGCCGGCGCTGACGCTCGACGCTTCGATGGCACCCGGCCTTTGGGAAAACGGTGGCGATCAGATCGACGGCCGTGATAGACAGGGGATGCTGAGCCGCGGGGCCACCGGTTGATGGCGGGGACATCTTGCCGACATCGATGCCGAGGCCTACGCGGTTTTCACCGGGCAGAACGGCGCAGGCCGCGCCAGCAGGGCTGGCGCGGCCTGCGCACCGATGAAACCCCCACGGCATCTCGGTTGCTGGCAATGGAGCACCAGTGTTCAGCAGGACGCGACACCCCTGCGTAACCCAAAACGAGGTGACCATGGCTCCATCCCACTCTCCCAAACTGCGCCAAGTTCCCAGCGAGCAGCAAGACAGCACGCCGGCCTCCGGCCCGATGGTACGTGCCATCGACGTCGGCTTCGGACTGGTGAAATTCAGCCTCCCGGCCGAGGGCGGCATCACCTTCTCGTCGTTCCCGTCGATGGCCATCCCGGCCGATGCGAGCGCCGTGCGCACCCTCAGCACCCGCCGGCGCGACACCTTCGACGTGCCCGTCAACGGCGCGCAGTACGAAGTGGGCCGGGACGTGGGCCTGGCCCAGGCCGGCGGCAGCTTCGGCCGCGACGTGACGGACGAGTTCTACAAGGGTGCGATCTACGAAGCCCTCACCAAGGGCGCGCTGCGCTACATGGCCGAAGCGGGCGACAGCGCCATCGACGTGCTGGTGCTGGGCCTGCCGGTGAACCAGTACAACGACGCCAAGCGCCGGGATTACCTGCGCCAGACCTATGAACGCGCGGTCGAGGTCGGAGACGGCAAGACGATCGAGGTGCGCCGCGTGATCGTGCAGGCCCAGCCGATGGGCGGATATGCCGCGGTGGAAGAACACCTGGAGGAGCTGAACCAGGTGATCCGCGAGACCGGCGGCGCGCTGCAGCCACTGGCGTCGGTGGACGAACTCGACGAACTGGCGGTGCTGGTGGTCGATCCCGGTGAGCACACGCTGGACTGGCTGCTGATCCAGCAAGGCAGCATCAACCCGCGCGCCAGCGGCGCGGCCTCCGACGCCGGCCGCCACCGCGTGGTGCGGGCGGTGCAGGAGTCGCTCGCGACCGACATCGGCCGCCCGCTCGGCCCGGCGGTGGCGCCGCGCATCAACGAGGCGCTGCGCCAGAAGCAGCCGGTCAAGCTGACCGGCGTGGCCCACGACCTGAGCAAGTACGAACCGCAGATCATGAGCGTGATCGAGGACTCGCTGAACCGGATGATCGACGGCCTGCGCGACGCGCACGAGATCATCGATCTGATCGTGCTGGTCGGCGGCCACCCGTCGCGCTACCGCGACGTGCTCAGCCGGCGCTTCCCCTCGATCCCGGTGTTCGTGATGCCGGAGTCGATGGCGGCCAACGTGCGCGGCTTCCAGATGATCGGCGAGGCGCTGGCGGAGAACGGATGAGCCGCGCAGCCGGCGGGAGCAGGTGATGGCGGTCATCCGTCTGCAGGTGGAGATCGACAGCGACGTCTACCCCGAGCTGTACGCCGGGCTGGCCGCCATTGCGCGCTCGTCCACCCAGGAGGAGCGGCTGCGCCAGTTGGCAGCGTCGGGCCTGGTTTGGGAAGCGGTGCGGATGCGTGGCCCGGCTGTGGTGACTGCACCGGGCGCAGCGGTGCCCGTGAAGAAAGGATCGAGCCGCCCCGCGCAAGGCCTCGCAGCCCCCGAGCCGGAGGTGAGGGCAGCGACGGCACCGGCCGGTGTCACCAGGAGCCGGACCCCGGCCCCAGAACTGCCGGGCGCCTCCGGCCGCCGCCGGGCCGTGCCGCCGGCGCCCGAGGCACTCGACCTGGTGCTTGACGACGTCACCGCGCCCGCCACCGTCCCCCACCTGCGGCCGCCCGGCCCGCAGGGCGTGCCGGTGTTGCTCGACGTCGTGGACGAAACGACAGCAGGAGGGCCGGCCGCGGCGCCCGACGGTGGAGCGAAGGCGGCGCCCGAGCCGCCCCGCGCGGCGGACGATGCAGCGGCCGACCCTTACCCACCGCCGCTGGACACCGGCATCCAGCAGCGGCCCGCGCCACGTTCCGCCCGGCTGAAGCGGATGGCGGACCGGGGACTGTTCAAGAACGGCTGACGGCGGCAGCCCGTCAGCGCGGCGTCCGGGGACGGCGTGTCGGGGCGGCGCAGGGCGATCTACCGCCTGTCCAACGGCTGGCGGCGGGCACAGCGTTTGCGATATTTAGAAGTAGCGACGCACTTCGCTGCACCCCCTCGACACGCCACAGGGAACTTTGATAGGTTTTTTGAATCGCACTCTTCGTTGCAATTCTGACCGACACCCTTAGCACTCTCTTTACCGGAGTGCTAACATTTCGCGGAACAAAAGGAGGTTCTGGGATGTCTATGGCTTCTATGAACGCCTCGACTGCACACAACGCACTCGCCATCCGCGACCCGTGGGCCCTGGTGCCCTCACTGGGCAACCTGGATGCCTACATCTCCGCGGTCAACCGGCTGCCGATGCTGACGGCCGAAGAAGAGCAGACCTACGCGCGCCGCTTCCGGGAGCACAACGACCTGCAAGCGGCCGGAAAGCTGGTGCTGTCGCACCTGCGCCTGGTGGTGTCGGTGTCGCGCCAGTATCTCGGCTACGGCCTGCCGCACGGCGACCTGATCCAGGAAGGCAACGTGGGCCTGATGAAGGCCGTCAAGCGTTTCGACCCGGGCCAGGGCGTGCGCCTCGTCAGCTACGCGCTGCACTGGATCAAGGCCGAGATCCACGAATACATCCTGAAGAACTGGCGCATGGTCAAGGTCGCGACGACCAAGGCGCAGCGCAAGCTGTTCTTCAACCTGCGCTCGATGAAGCAAAACCTCAAAGACGGCGCCGCCGACGCTGAGGTGCACCGCAGCACCTTGACCGACCGCGAAGTCGACGCCGTGGCGCGCGAGCTGAACGTCAAGCGCGAAGAGGTGATGGAGATGGAAACGCGGCTGTCCGGCGGCGACGTGGCGCTGGAGCCGAGCGTCGACGACGGTGAGGAAAGCTACGCGCCGATCGCCTACCTGGCCGACGAATCGAGCGAGCCGACCCGGGTGATGGAGACGCAGCGCCGCGACGTGCTCGCGACCGACGGCATCACCAGCGCCTTGAACGCGCTGGACGATCGCAGCCGCCGCATCGTCGAGGAGCGCTGGCTGAAGGTCAACGACGACGGCTCGGGCGGCATGACGCTGCACGAGCTGGCATCGGAATACGGCGTCAGCGCCGAGCGCATCCGCCAGATCGAAGTGGCGGCGATGAAGAAGATGCGCAAGTCGCTGGGCGAGTACGCGTCCTGACACTGCGCGCGCTGCGCCGCTGCCGCAAGCCGCCTTCGGGCGGCTTTCTTTTTGTTGGGTGTCGTGGCGGGGAACCCGCCGCTGGGGCGACAGGCGAGCGACAGCCGGTGGCGGCTCGACGGCGCGCCTCGAATGCCCGAGCGCGCGGCGCGGCGCGCTCAGGCCGTCGGCGCTTGCAGCAGCTGCTTCATGTCCGCCGCCAGCGCCGCCGGCCCGCCACCATGGCGGGCGAACAAGCGGATGCGGCCGGCGGTGTCGAACACATACACACCGGCGGTGTGGTCCATCGTGTAGCTGTCGGCGGCCTTGCCCGGTACCTTGGCGAAGAAGACCTTGAACTCCTTGGCCACCGCTGCCGTCTGCTCGGGTGTGCCGCGCAGCGCCAGGAAACTGGGGTCGAAGCCGCTCATGTAGGCCTTGAGCAGTTCGGGCGTGTCGCGCTCGGGGTCCACCGTGATGAACAAACCCTGCAGCTTGTCGCCGTCGGCGCCCAGCGCCTTCTTGACTTCGGCCAGCTCAGCCATCGAGGTCGGGCAGACGTCGGGGCACTGGGTGTAGCCGAAGAAGATCGCGACCAGCTTGCCCTTGAAATCGGCCATCCGACGGGGTTGCCCGTGGTGGTCGGTGAGCGTGAAATCGCGGGCGTATTCGGCGCCGCTGATGTCGATGTTGTTGAACTTCGCCGCATCGGCTGCCGGCCCGCCTGCGCCGCCGCTGCCCCCACGGTCACAGCCCACCACCAGCGGCAGCACGGCGGCGGTGCCCAGCACCAGGAGCGAGCGGCGCCGCAGGTTGTCGGGATGCATCGTCATCAGAGCCATTGCCTCGTGTAGTGGTCCACCAGCAGCGCTGCGAACAGCAGCGCCAGGTGCAGGATGGAAAAGCGGAACGTGCGGCGTGCCAGCGCATCGGAATAGCGGCGCCACAAGCGCCAGGCGTAGGCGATGAACCAGCCGCCCAGCACGACGGCGCTGGCGAGATAGAACCAGCCGCTCATGCCGTAGATGAAGGGCAGCAGCGTGGCGGCGAACAACACCAGCGTGTAGAGCAGCACATTGAGCCGGGTGAACTCGGCACCGTGGGTCACCGGGAGCATCGGCAGGCCGGCCTGGCGGTAGTCCTCGGCGCGGTAGAGCGCCAGCGCCCAGAAATGCGGCGGGGTCCACAGGAAGATGATCAGGCACATCATCAGGGCCTCGGGTCCGACCTCGCCGCGCAACGCGGCCCAGCCGAGCACCGGGGGCATCGCGCCCGACGCGCCGCCGATGACGATGTTCTGCGGGGTCATCGGCTTCAGCACCACCGTGTAGATCACGGCGTAGCCGACGAAGGTGGCGAAGGTCAGCCACATCGTCAGCGAATTCACCCAGAGGTAGAGCAAGGCCATGCCGAGACCACACAGCACCGCCGAGAACAGCAGGGTTTGGGTGTTGGTGAGCTCGCCCTTGGCCGTGGGCCGCCAGGCGGTACGCTGCATCTTGGCGTCGATGTGTTGCTCGACCAGGCAATTGAAGGCCGCGGCCGCACTGGCGACCAGCCAGATGCCGAGGGTCGCGGCGATGGCGGGCTGCCATGCGGGCAGGCCGGGCACCGCCAGCAACATGCCGATCACCGCGCAGAACACGATGAGCTTCACGACACGCGGCTTGGTCAGCGCATAGAACTGCGCCACCCGCGACGGCGGGGAGTGGGAAGGACTGGCGATCGAAGCAGGCATGGCAGTCGTCACGATGGCATGGATTCTAGGACCCGGGCGGGCACCGTCGTCGCGGAACGTCCGCGCGGGCTCCGGGCCAGGTGGGAACGGGCCAGCACGACGGTGAGCACACCGACCAGCGCGGCGGCGCCCGCGGTGTGCGAAACCGCCGCCAGCAGCGGCCAGCCCAGCACGACGTTGCTGACCCCGGTGATGGCCTGCCACAGCGCAGCGCCGACGAGCAGCGCCGCCAGGCGGCGCGCCTCGGCCTCGCGCGACAGCCGCCACGCCAGCAGGCACAGTGCCACCAACACGGCGTAGGCGACCAGGCGGTGGGTGTAGTGGATGGCGGTGAGCGCCGCGAAGGGTAGATAGCCGCCCTGCTTGCCGGCCCCCAGCTCGCGGACGACGGCAAAGCCGTGCTCGAAGTCCATTGGCGGCCACCAGCTGCCCTGGCAGGTCGGGAAGTCGGCGCAGGCGAGCACCGCATAGTTGGTGCTGACCCAGCCGCCCAGCGCGATCTGCAGCCACACCAGCGCGAACACGGCCCACACCGCGCGGTGCAGTGCCCCGGGCAGCTGTAGCGGCTGCCCGCGGTAGATCTGCGCCTGGGCCGCCAGCAAGGCGAGCAGGACCAGCCCGCCCAGCAGATGCGCGGTGACGATGGCCGGGTAGAGCTTCCAGGTGACGGTCAGTGCGCCAAAGGCCCCTTGCACACAGACCCAGACGAAGGTTGCGGTGGCCCACCAGGGCGACAGCGATTGCCGCTGCCGCTCGCGCCAGCTGACGATCGCGAGCACGGTGATCAGCACGCCCACGCCGGTGGCGAGGTAGCGGTGCACCATCTCGATCCAGGCCTTGCGGTGGGTGACCGGGCCGGTGGGCATCTGGGCCTCCGCGGCGCTGATGTGCGCTTGCGCCCCGAATGGGCTGGCCTCGCCGTAGCAGCCCGGCCAGTCGGGGCAGCCCAGGCCCGAGTCGGTCAAGCGGGTGAAGGCGCCGAACAACACCAGGTCGAAGGTGAGGAACAACGTCAACAGCGTCAGCGCCGCGAGCCGCTGGCCGGCCCGGGTGCCGCGGTGGCGCAGCCACACCCAGGCCAGCGGGCCGAGCGCCAGCACGATGCCCAGCAAGGCCATGCGCAGCACGGGCGACAGGTTGTAAAGCGGCTGAGTCTCCATCGCCTCGGCCCTCAGCGCCCGGCCTGGTCCCAGCTCTGCGACGCGCGCAGCAGCTTGGTCAGGTCGCGCTTGATCTTCGCGGGGTCGGCCTCGGCGGGGAAGCGCATCATCCAATTGCCCATCGGGTCGACCAGATAGAGGTGGTCTTCGAGGGCATGACCCGGGGCCGGCGCCAGCCAGCCGGTCAGCGCATCGCGCCCGACCCGCAGCACCTGCGCGCCTTCGATGCCCCGCAACAGTTCGGGCCGCACCGCCGCCTGGTCGGTCACGAACCACAGCTTGTCGAGCCGGTCGCGGTCGCGTCCCAGCGTCTCGCGCAGTTGGCGCTGCAGGTAGAGGCGGCGTTCGCAGCCGGCGTCGCAACCCGCGGGCGCGACCACCACCAGCAGCCACTGGTGCTTCAGCGTTTGAGCGTCCACGGGGGCGCCATCGAGCGTGCGCAAGGCCAGCGCCGGCAGCGTGCGCTGCGGTTCGATCAGCTCGCCGTAGTTGATGCGGCCCTGTGGCCGGATCACGTAATAGGTGAAGTAGGACGCGATGACGGGCGCCGCGCACACCAGCAGCACCAGCAGCATCTTGATGCGGCCGGTGCGGGTGCGCCGGGCGTCGTCATCGAGTCGCGGCGTCGGCACGCTGTGCACGGTGAAGCTCACCGGCTCCGCGGCCAGGCGCTCAGCGGACGCGGCGGAGACGGGGACGGAGGAGTTGGAACCAGACATACAGACCTGCCATCAGCGCACACAGGGCGAACCACTGGAACGCATAACCATAGTGCTTGTGAACGTCCACGGCGGGACGGGGCCAGTCGCGCAGCAGCCCGTCGTCGGGCACGGTGCCGTTTGCGGCGGATGCCGCCTGGACGAGGGAGATCGGCCACAGCGGCACGCCGATTTCTTGTTGGAATGCGCGCAAGTCGAGATTCTGCCGAATGGCGCCGCCACCGACCGCCGAAAACTCATATAGCTTGGCAGGGGGCGGGGCGATGTGGCCTCGCACTTCCACCTCGCCGGGCGGCGTCGGCACCGCCGGCAAGCGCGTGCGGTCCACCAGGTCACGCGCCACCCAGCCGCGTTGCACCAGCACCGCATCGGGGCGCCCGCTCAGCCGCAGCGGCGTGACCACATAGAAGCCGGGGCGTCCGCCCATCTGCCGGTTGTCGAGGAACACGGTACGGTCGGCCAACCAGTGCCCCCGGGCGACGGCTGGGCGGTAATGTTCCACCCCGTCGGCCAGTTCGCCGGGCTGCCGGTCGTTCAACCCCAGCGGGCCGAGGTGCGCCTGGCGCTCGTGCGCCGCCTTCAGCGCCTCTTTCTGGGCCGCGCGGTCGAGCTGCCAGCGGCCGAGCGAGGCCGTGACCGCCATGCCGACCAGCGTGGCGCCCAGCACGACCCAGGCCCGCCATGGGCGCGGTGATGTCATCACTTCAGCCACACGCCGGCACGCCGGGGGTGGCGTGGATAATGAGCGCCATGAAAATCCTGATCGGCATTGCCTTCCTGTTCATCATCGGCAGCCTCGTCTCGGCCCTGGTGTTCATGATGCGCGATGGCCGCGACGGCAAGCCCAAGACCAACAACATGGTGCGAGCGCTAGCGCTGCGGGTCGGATTCTCCATCGTGCTGTTCGTCTGCATCCTGATCAGCTACAAGATGGGGTGGATACAGCCGACGGGGCTGCCGGTGATCCGGTGACGACAGGCCGGCGGCGCTGATTGCGCACATCGAAACAAAAACGCCGCGTCGAGCGGCGTTTTTGTTTTGGAGAGACGGTGGTGGTGGTGGTGATGGTGGTGATGCGGCAGGGCCGGCGCGCGCAGACGCGGCCCCCGCATCAGTCCCGTCAGATCCAGTAGACCACGACGTACAGGCCCAGCCACACCACGTCGACGAAGTGCCAGTACCAGGCGGCGCCCTCGAAGCCGAAGTGACGCTCCGGCGTGAAATGGCCCTTCATCAGCCGCAGCGTGATGAACAGCAGCATCAGCATGCCGACGAACACGTGGAAGCCGTGGAAGCCGGTGAGCATGAAGAAGGTCGAGCCGAAGATCCCCGAGCTGAGCTTCAGGTTCAGGTCCTGATAGGCGTGCGCGTACTCGTAACCCTGGAAGCCGAGGAACACGATGCCCAACAGCACCGTGAACCACATGAAGAAGATGGCGCGGCCGCGGTGGTTTTCGCGCAGCGCATGGTGGGCGGCGGTCAGCGTGACGCCCGAGGTGAGCAGCAGGGCCGTGTTGATGGTGGGGATGGGCCACGGGCCGATGGTCTGGAAGGGCTCGACGATGCCGGCCGGCGAGGCGGTCACGCCGGGCATCTGGGTGGGCCACAGGGCCTTGAAGTCGGGCCACAG
Organism: Caldimonas brevitalea; assembly: GCF_001017435.1. Lineage (NCBI taxonomy): Bacteria > Pseudomonadati > Pseudomonadota > Betaproteobacteria > Burkholderiales > Sphaerotilaceae > Caldimonas > Caldimonas brevitalea. Next base: position 1,240,127 of record NZ_CP011371.1, on the reverse strand, counting down.
GATCTGGTGCTCGATGTCGCCCAGGGACGGCAGCGTGAAGGTGCGAGCCCAGAACAACGCGCCGAAGAAGGCGCCGAAGAACATCACCTCCGAAAAGATGAACCAGGCCATGCTCCAGCGGTAGGACACGTCGATGCGGTCGCTGTAGAGGCCGCCCTCGCTCTCCCGGATGGAGTCGCGGAACCATTGGAACAAGATGGTGGCCCACCACAGCAGGCCGAACAGCAGGGCGTAGGCGCCCCACTGCTGCCCGTTGACCCACTGGCCTGCGCCGAGGATCACGAAGAACAGGCCGAAAGCGGCCATGGCCGGGTGCCGGGAAGGCCCGGGCACGAAGTAGTGAGGCGCCGTGGTGCCGTGATGCGTCGCTGCCGACATGTTTTCTCCTATGAACCTGACTCTGCTGTCCTGATTGCTGTTGTTGTCCGAAGCGGGCCTGCCCTGCCGTTCACTCGTTCGCTGTGGTCGCTCATCCGGCCGCCACGCCGCTGCCGATCACCCAGCGCACCAGCAGCACCAGGGCGATCACGAACAGCGCTGCGGCCACCAGCCCGGCGACGATCACATGGACCGGATTGAGCTGACCGAGGTCTTTTTCATGCTCCGACGACTTGCGCACCCCGAAGAACGACCACGCCACCGCCCGCATCGACTGCCAGAAACTGCCCTTGCGCCGCACCGCAGCGCGCAGGTCACCTTCGGGACGTCGCGGCTCGTTCATACCGCTGGCTCCACCGCCTGGCGCACCGTCGACGCGTGGCCGCCCGGCGCCGGCGGCACCTTGCCGCCCACCTCGAAGAAGGTGTAGGACAAGGTGATGGTGGTGACGTCCTTGGGCAGCTTGGGGTCGATCACGAAGACCACCGGCCACTGTTTCGACTCACCCGGCTTTAGCAGGTATTCGTTGAAGCAGAAGCACTCCAGCTTGTTGAAGTGCGCCATCGCTTGCTTGGGCGCGTAGCTCGGGATGGCCTGGGCCGCCATGGCCCGGTTCTGCACGTTCTTGAACTCGTACATCACCGTGGTCATCTGGCCCGGGTGCACCGTCAGCGAGCGCACCGCGGGCTTGAAGTCCCACGGGCCACGCACGTTGGTGTCGAACTCGACCGTGATGCTGCGCGAGACGTCGACCTGCGTGTTGGGCGAGGCCTTGTGCGACATGCCGGGCAGCAAACGCTCGCTGAGCGAAAGCACGTTGATGCCCAGCGCGTCGCAGATCGCCTTGTACATCGGCACCAGCGCATAACCGAAGCCGAACATCAGCGCCGTGACCACCACCAGCTTGCCGACCATGCGCCGGTTGTCGCGGCGCATGCGTGCCTGGCGGGACGAGGGGGTGGACGAGTTCATCCGCTGGAGCGCCCTGCTTGATGCTGCTGCTGGCTCAACCGCCGAAATAGACCATCCGCACGATGAACCCGATGAAGAAGGCCGCCACGATGGTCGCCAGGATCAGCGCCAGTCGCAGGTTCTGCTTCTTCTGTTGCTCGGGTGTCATCGTGTCACTCCGCCGCCTTGTGCAGGTTGAGCTGCTTGCCCAGGTTGATCACCTTGGTGGCGCTGGCATTGAGCTGCGGCGGCGTTTCGAAGGTGTGGAACGGCGCTGGCGACGGCACTTCCCACTCCAGCCCCTCGGCGCCTTCCCACGGCTGGGTCGGGGCCTTCTGGCCCTTGCCGGCCATCGCAGGCAGCACCACGAAGACGAAGAAGTACACCTGCATCAGACCGAAGCCGAAGGCGCCCACCGTCGCCAGCGCGTTGAAGTCAGCGAACTGCATCGGGTAGTCGGCATAACGACGCGGCATGCCGGCCAGACCCAGGAAGTGCATCGGGAAGAAGGTGATGTTAAAGGTGATCAGCGAGCCCCAGAAATGGATCTTGCCGCGCGTCTCGGAATACATCACGCCGGTCCACTTGGGCGCCCAGTAGTAGAAGCCGGCAAACAGCGCATAGAGCGAGCCCGCCACCAGCACGTAGTGGAAGTGCGCCACCACGTAGTAGGTGTCCTGCAGCTGGATGTCGATCGGCGCGACCGACAGGATCAGCCCGGTGAAGCCACCCATCGTGAACACGAAGATGAAGCCCACCGCGAACAGCATCGGGGTTTCGAAGGTCATCGATCCGCGCCACATCGTCGCGATCCAGTTGAAGATCTTCACGCCGGTGGGCACCGCGATCAGCATCGTGGCGTACATGAAGAACAGCTGGCCCGTCACCGGCATGCCGGTGGCGAACATATGGTGCGCCCAGACGATGAACGACAGGATCGCGATCGAGCCGGTCGCATACACCATCGAGGTGTAGCCGAACAGACGCTTGCGCGCGAAGGCCGGCACGATGTGGCTGATGATGCCGAAGGCCGGCAGGATCATGATGTAGACCTCGGGGTGCCCGAAGAACCAGAAGATGTGCTGGTACATGATCGGGTCGCCGCCGCCGGCCGGGTTGAAGAAGCTGGTCTCGAAATGGCGGTCGGTCAGCGTCATCGTGATGGCGCCGGCGAGCACCGGCATCACCGCGATCAGCAGGTAGGCGGTGATCAGCCAGGTCCAGCAGAACATCGGCATCTTCATCAGCGTCATCCCGGGGGCGCGCATGTTGAGGATGGTCACGATGATGTTGATCGAGCCCATGATCGAGCTGGCGCCGAGGATGTGCATCGCGAAGATGCCGGCGTCCATCGACGGGCCCATCTGCAGCGTCAGTGGCGCATACAGCGTCCAGCCGGCAGCCGGTGCGCCGCCGGGCATGAAGAACGACGCCACCAGCATGATCGCCGCCGGAATCATCAGCCAGAAGCTGAAGTTGTTCATGCGCGCGAACGCCATGTCGGACGCGCCGATCTGCAGCGGGATCATCCAGTTCGCGAAGCCGACGAAGGCCGGCATGATCGCGCCGAACACCATGATCAGACCGTGCATGGTCGTGAACTGGTTGAACAGCTCGGGGTTGACGATCTGCAGGCCGGGCTGGAACAGCTCAGCGCGGATCAGCAACGCCAGGATGCCGCCCACCATCAGCATCGTGAAGCTGAACAGCAGGTAGAGGGTGCCGATGTCTTTGTGGTTGGTGGCGAACACCCACCGGCGCCAGCCGTGCGGATGGTCGTGTGCGTGATCGTGGCCATGGTCGCCCGCAGCGTGACCGTGGGGATCGAGAACTGCACTCATGTAAGTTCTTCCTTTCGAATACTGCTTGCGCGTCTTGTCTGCGAGGTGTCAGTCGCGCAGCGTCACTGGCGGGCGGCCACGATCTCGGACGGCTGCACCAGCTGTCCGGTCTTGTTGGTCCACGCGTTCTTGGTGTAGGTCACCACGGCGGCGATTTCGGTGTCGGACAGCTGCTTCCAGGCAGGCATCGCACCGTTGGCAGCGCCGTTCAACACGATATGGATCTGCTTGGACTTGTCGGCGTCCTGCACCACGGGCGAGCCGGCCAGGGCCTTGATCGGGCCGGCGCCGGTACCGTCGGCCTTGTGGCAGGCCGCGCAGTTGGCGTTGTAGACCTTCTCGCCGCGGGCCACCAGGTCGGGCAGCGTCCAGACCTTGGCCGGGTCGTCCTGCTTGGCGGCCATTTCCTTCTTCTTGGTGTCGACCCAGGCGGCGTACTCCTGGTCGGTGACCACCTTGACGTGGATGGGCATGTAGGCGTGCTCCTTGCCGCACAGCTCGGCGCACTGGCCGTAGTAATCGCCCACCTTGTCGGCACGGAACCAGGTGTCGCGCACGAAGCCGGGGATCGCGTCCTGCTTGACGCCGAAGGCCGGGATCATCCAGGCGTGGATGACGTCGTTGGCGGTGGTCACGATGCGGATCTTCTTGTTGACCGGCACCACCACCGGGTTGTCGACCTTCAGCAGGTAGTCGTCGCCGACCGGCTTGCCGGCGTCCGAAGCCTCGCGCTGCGCGCCGTCGAGGGTGGCCAGGAAGGAAATGCCTTCGCCTTCACCCTTGAGGTAGTCGTAGCCCCATTTCCACTGGTAGCCGGTGGCCTTGATGGTCACGTCGGCGTTGGTGGTGTCTTTCATCGCCACCACGGCCTTGGTGGCGGGCAGCGCCATCAGGATCACGATGACGAAGGGCACGATGGTCCAGGCGATTTCGACCTTCACGCTCTCGTGGAAGTTGGCCGACTTGGCGCCCTTGGACTTGCGGTGCTTCAGCACCGAATAGAACATCACGCCGAACACCACGATGAAGATGGCGCCGCAGATCCACAGCATCATGTAGTGCAGGAACTGCTGCTCCTCGGCGATCCGCGTGACCGGCGGATGCATGTCCAACTGACGCACGGCCGGACCGCCGGGCAGATCGCTGACCGCCATCGCGCACGTCGTGGCCAGTGCCGCGCCCACACCGAGGCTCGCCTGCCCCACTTTGTGCCAAAGAGCTTTCATGGTCTTCATCGTGGTCACTTCAGTTTCAAACTCTCGATCACCATCGCCGTACCGGCGTCCGAGCCCCGTCATGCCAGGGCCCTGCCGCACAACGCGGTGCGCAATTCTTCAGCCAGGTTCCGCCGCAACTCGGGCCGCAGATGCCGACCCACTTCGACCTGCCGCCCCTGCCCTGACAGCAAGACCAGCGCGTCGTCGCCCCGCTGCGGCTCGACCCGCACCCACGCCTGCTGGAACTCGACGCAGACCTCGCGGCTGCCATCGTGGCGCTCCACCCGCAGGCGGCCGTCCTGCAGCGCGATCCGTTCGCTGTCGCCGGCATGGCGCGCATAGGCCAGCAGCGCCGCCCCGAGCCCGATCAACTCGACCCAGGCAAAAGGCATCACCCACCTGGCGCCCAATGCCCAGAAGCACGAAGCAATGACGAGGGACAGCACACACAGCGAGGCGTACACGAGCCCCAACTGCGCCGGCGAGAGCGAGCAGTTGCGCTTGAGCACCCACTCCACGCCCCAGGCGTCACCGCGACACACCACTTTGCCCAGCCGTCGCGGGCGGGGCAGGGACATGGGGGGAGCGGCGATCGCCATGGTTGCTACTGGATCCTGTCACCGGGACCGAGGCCGAGGCCTTGCCAGTTGCGCCGCAACTTGTCAGTTGCTCTACACCTGCACACGGCCTCGACCTTGTTGCGCTCCAGCCCGTCGCGCCGTGCTGCCGACCCGCCCGCCCGCTCGGGACGCTCCATCGCCGTAGCGCCCTCGGGCGTTGCCGCCCGCCGGGAGCCGTCGATCGCGACGGATCTGCAGGGCGACGCGGTGTTGCGCGCGGTGCAGGCCGACTCGACCGACAAATCCGACCATGTAAGCGCCCGAAAGGCGCGCCGGGAGGGCTGCCGCCGCCACGGCCGCGGAACCTACCCAACCAAACCCACGGATTTTAGCTCAGCGCAAAGAACGGTCACAACCGAAGTGATCCAGATCAACCCGGCGTCGCGGCAAGGGGCTACAACGGCCGGCCGCCGCGACGCACGGGCACCGGCGCGACACCGAGCCCGACGATCAGTCGCGGGCCTTGCCGCTGCGCACCATGCTGCGCATGTCGGCCAGCGAGACCCGCGTTTCTTCACCGACCTTGGCGCGCGGCGGGGCCTTGAAGGCGTGGCCATAGATGATTTCGAAACGCATCGCGGGGCGCTCTTCTGACCCGGCCTGCAAGGCCCGCAGCAGTTCGGCCTTCCAGGCCGGCGTGCGCAAGCCGGGATAACGTGCCGGGTGGGCGTTGCGCCCGAGGGTGCGCAACTCGCCGAGCATCGCCGCCGGCGACTCCCAGCTGAGCGTCAGGTACTCCATGTCCATCACCGGATCGGCAAAGCCGGCGTGTACCAGCATGTCGCCCAGGTCGTGCATGTCGGTGAAGGCGGTATTGGGCGGGCCCCAGCCGCGCTCGGCATACAGCGCGCGCAGTTCGCGCAAAGTGTCCGGGCCGAAGCACGAGAACATCAGGAAGCCGTCCGCGCCGAGTGCCCGCTGCCAGCGCTGCATCTGTTCGACCGGGTCCACGGCCCAGTGCAACATCATGTTGGCCCACAGCAGGTCGGCTGGCCGGGCCGGGTCGAGGCCTGCCTCGTCGACCACGGCAGCCGCTGCGCCGCTCCAACGTGCCAGCGACCACCATGGCGCACGACGCGCTTGCGACAGCGATGCGGCACGGGCGGCGGTCGGCTCGACGGCGACGATGCTGGCCTGCGGATATTGCGCGCGCAGCAACTCGATCGAGGCGCCCTGACCGCTCCACCAGTCGAGCACCTGCTGCGGCTGTTTGCGGACGATGGCGAGGCGGTCGGCCATGCGCCGCGCCACCTCGCCGTGCAGCCACGCCGGGCTGGACGGCGCGATGCGGTGCCAGGCCGAGACGGCCGCAGCGTCGATCGCGAGGGGGGCTGGGGCAGACGGGGCAGGCATGTCGAGCAGTATATAAACCGGCCATGCCCGCTTGCCTGCCCCACGCCCTGCGCCGCTGGCTCGACCGCTGGCCGACCTCGTGCGCCGTCTGCCGCAGCTGGCAGACCGAGCGCATCTGCACCGCATGCATTGCACGCTATGGGCAGCCGCGGCCGCGCTGCTGCCGCTGTGCAGTGCAGGTGCCGGACGCGGGCCTGCTCTGCGGCGCCTGCCTGAAGGCACCGCCGCCCTACGCCCACACGGTCACGGCGTTCGAGCATCGCTACCCCTGGCAACACCTGGTGGCGGCCCTCAAGTTCGACGCGGCCCTCGACCTCGTCGCCCCGCTCGGGCTGCGACTGCTGGACGCGTTGCAGAGGCCGGCTGCGGCGCCGCGCCCGACGGCCGACCTCATCGTGCCGACCCCGCTGTCACAGCAGCGGCTGAGGCAGCGCGGCTACAACCAGGCGTGGGAGGTGGCGCGCTGGCTGGCCCCCAGGCTCGGCGTGCCGGCGCGGCCCGACCTGCTGCTGCGCCGGCGCGACACGGCGTCCCAGTTGCTGCTGTCGCCGTCCGAACGCACCGCCAACGTCAGGCGCGCGTTCCACGTTGGCTCGCACGGGCGAGCCAGGCTGCACGGCCGCCACGTGGCCCTGGTCGACGACGTGATGACGACCGGCGCCACGGCACGCGAGATGGCACACACCCTGCTCGAGGCTGGCGCAGCGGGCGTGCAGGTGTGGGTGCTGAGCCGCACGCCGCTCGACCATAATCGCGACGCATGTTCCGCATCGTCCTGGTCGAACCCGAAATCCCCCCCAACACCGGCAACGTGATCCGGCTGGCGGCCAACACCGGCTGCGAGCTGCACCTGATCGAGCCGCTCGGGTTCTCGATGGAGGACCGGCTGATGCGCCGCGCCGGGCTCGACTACCACGAGTACGCATCGGTGCAGCGGCACGCCGACTGGCAGCGTTTTTTGCAAACCCAAGCGCCCGATCCGGCGCGGATCTTCGCCTTCACGACCCGCGGCAGCCGGCCGTTCGCCGAGGTGGCGTGGCAGCCCGGCGACTGGCTGGTGTTCGGCTCGGAAACGCGCGGCCTGGCGAGCGAGCTGCGCGACAGCTTCCCGGCGCCGCAGCGGGTGCGCCTGCCGATGCGCGCCGGTCAGCGCAGCCTGAACTTGTCCAACACGGTCGCGGTGGCGGTGTTCGAGGCCTGGCGCCAGAACGGCTACGCCGGCGGCGCCTGAGAGGCCGTACGGCCCTTCACTCGGGCTGCACGCCCGCGGCCTTGATCACCTTGCCCCAGCGGTCGCGCTCGGCCTTCATCAGCGTCACGAGCGCCTCGGGCGCAGTGCCCACGGCACTGAAGTAGTGGCCGAGGATCTTGCTGCGCACCTCGTTGCTCTTGACGATGCGCACCAGCTCGGCGCTGACCCGCTGGAGGATCGCCGGCGGCGTACCGGCCGGCGCCAGCACCGCCTGCCACGACACCGCTTCGAAGCCGGCATAACCTTGCTCGACGAAGGTGGGCATTTCCGGCAGCGCACTGCTGCGTCCGAGCGTGGTCACGCCCAGCGCCTTCAGTTTGCCGGCGCGCACCTGCCCCATCGCGATGCCCGGCACCATGAACGCAGCCTGCACTTCGCCGGACAGCATCGCATTGACGATCTGCGGAAAGCCCTGGAACGGCACATGGCGCAGGTCGATGCCGGCGCGCGCCTTGAACGATTCCATCGCCAGATGCGAGGCGCTGCCATTGCCGACCGATCCATAGTTCAGTGCGCCGCGGCGCTCCTTGGCCAGGCGCACGAAGTCCGCCAGCGTCGCACTGCCCAGCTCGGGCGTCACCACCAGCACATTCGGGCTGGTGGCCACCAGGCTGACCGGCGCGAGCTGGGTGTAGGGGTCGTAAGGCAGCCGCGGGTTCAGCAAGGGCGCCGTGACGAGCGGGCCCTGGATGGTGAACAACAGCGTGTAGCCGTCGGGTGTCGCCCTGGCCACCGCGCCGGTGCCAAGGTTGCCGCCGGCACCGGCGCGGTTGTCGACCAGCACTGGCTGGCCGAGTGCAGCGGCCAGAGGTTCCGCGATCAGCCGCGCGATCAGGTCGGGAGAGCTGCCGGGCGGAAACGGCACCACCAGCTTGATCGGCCGGGCGGGCCACGCCTGCGCTGCAGCCGGGCCGCACAGGGGCAAGCCAGCGCCGACGGCAGCGGCGCCCTTCAGGATCTCGCGACGTTTCATGATGATCGTGGTACTGCTACGATGGCCGGGGCCGGCTCACCATTCGGCGCGCGCGTTCCGGCCCATCAGTTGTTCGAGTGCCTGACGCGGCGACCAACGGCCCTCGATGACCCCCACCACCGCCTCGGTGATCGGCATCTCGACGCCGCGCGCCTGGGCGCGCTGCAGCACCGTGGCGGCGCTGTAGACGCCCTCGGCCACATGCCCCAGTTCGTGCAGGATGTCCGGCAAAGCTTTGCCCTCGGCCAGCTTCAACCCAACCTGCCGGTTGCGCGACAACGCACCGGTGGCGGTGAGCACCAGATCGCCGAGCCCGCTCAGGCCCATGAAGGTTTCGGCGCGGGCGTCGAGCGCGACGCCCAAGCGGGTGATTTCGGCCAGGCCGCGGGTGATCAAGGCGGCGCGTCCGTTCAAGCCGGCCTCCATGCCATCGGCGATGCCGGTGGCGATGGCCAGCACGTTCTTGACCGCACCTCCCACCTCCACGCCGACCGGGTCGGTGGAGGTGTAGATGCGCAAGGTGTCGCTGTGGAAGGCGTCGACCGCCGCCTGCCGCAGCCCGGCCTCGACGCTGGCCGCCACCAGTGCGGTGGGCTGCCCGCGCGCGACCTCGAGCGCGAAGCTGGGGCCGGACAGCACGCCCACATGGGCTTCGGGCCGCACTTCACGTGCGACCTCGTGTCCGAGCAGTCCGGTGCCCGCCTCGAAACCCTTGCAGAGCCAACAGATGCGGGCGCGGTCGGGCAGCTGTGACAAGGTGGACCGCAATGCAGCCATCGGTGTCGCCACGACGATGAGACCGTCGCGCGCATGAGCCAGCGCGGCCTGCAGATCGCTGCCGACCTGCAGCGAGGCCGGCAACGCGACCTCGGGCAGGTAGCGGGTGTTGCGGCGCTCGGCGCGCATGCGCTCGGCCTGCACGGCATCGCGCGCCCACAGCAGCGTCGGGTGGCGCGGCGCTGCGCTGAGTGCGAGCGCCGTGCCCCAGGCGCCGGCCCCCAGAACGGTGATGTTCATCGGGACGGCGACGGTCCTCAGGCCTTGGTGATGATGGGCGAGCCGCCGTTGGCGCCCTGGGCCTGTTGCTGCTGTTGCTGCGCTTCGTACATGGCCTGGAAGTTCACTTCGGCCAGGTGCACGGGCGGGAAGCCGGCGCGCGAGATCATGTCGGCCACCACGGCACGCAGGTACGGATAGACGATCTGCGGGCAGGCGATGCCGATGATGGGGTTGAGCTGCTCTTCGGGAATGTTGCGGATCTCGAAGATGCCGGCCTGCTTGGCCTCGACCAGGAACAGCGTCTTGTCCTTGAGCTTGGTGTGCACGGTGGCGACCACCGCGACTTCGAAGATCCCGTCGGTGATCGGTTGGGCTTCGAGGCCCAGGTTGATGTCCACCTGGGGCTGCTCTTGCTCGAGCAGGATCTGCGGCGAATTGGGCTGCTCGAGCGACAGATCCTTGACGTAGATGCGCTGGATCTGGAACACCGGGGTTTTGTCTTGGTCGGCCATGATAGTCGTCTTCCTCAAACGAAAAGCCCGCAACCGAAAGTGGTGCGGGCTGCATCACGCATTATCTACGAGCCGCTTCGCGGCTCGCTGCGGGTTGTATCAGGCCGAAGCGGCGTTACCGTTCAACAGCGGCATCAGGCCGCCGCGCTGGTCGAGTGCGATCAGGTCATCGCAACCGCCGACGTGGGTGTCGCCGATGAAGATCTGCGGCACGGTGCGGCGACCGGTGATTTCGATCATCTTGTCGCGCTCGGCCGGATGCAGGTCGACACGGATCTCATCGATCTCGCCGACGCCGCGTTGCTTGAGCAGCATCTTGGCACGCTGGCAGTACGGACACACCAGGGTCGTGTACATCTTCACGGGTTGCATGCACGGTCCTTCAACTGAGAGATGGGGCCACCAGCAGCGCCAGCAGCGGGCGTCACGACGCCGATTTCTGGATCGGGAGGTTGGCCTCGCGCCACGCGGCCAGACCGCCTGCGAGCGGCACGACCGTCTGATAGCCCAGTTTCTGCAGCGTAGCGACAGCCTTGCCAGCGCGTGCGCCGTTCGAGCAAACCAGGATCAGCGGCAGGGATTTGTTGGACGGCAGGTCCTTGGCACCGGCGGCGAGGCTGCCGAGCGGCACGTTGCGGGCCCCGGCGACATGGCCGGCGGCGTATTCCTTGGGCTCGCTGATGTCGATCACGACCGCCTTTTCACGGTTGATCATGTGCACCGCCTGGGCAGGGCTGACACCGCCACCGCGCGCACCGCGCGTGACCATCGGCCAGACGAGCAGCCCGCCGGACACGAAGGCCGCGAGGAGGAGGTACCAGTTGTCGATCAGGAATTTCACTTGAGGTGGCCCTCGGTTGGAGGAGGTCTGTAACGGGCGCGGATTATAGAATTGCGGGCTTTGCGTCCCGCCGGGCGCATCCAAGACCATACACACTCGCTTGCCTGGAGGCTGCCCGCATGTACAAGCTCGTGCTCATTCGTCACGGTGAATCCACCTGGAATCTCGAGAACCGCTTCACCGGTTGGACCGATGTCGATCTGACGCCCACCGGCGTCGAGCAGGCCAAACAGGCCGGCCGTTTGTTGAAGGCCGAAGGCTACGACTTCGACGTCGCCTACACCTCGGTGCTGAAGCGCGCCATCTGGACCCTGTGGCACACGCTGGACCAGATGGACCGCACCTGGCTGCCGGTGGTGCACTCGTGGCGTTTGAACGAGCGCCACTACGGCGCGCTGCAAGGCCTGAACAAGGCCGACATGGCCAAGCAGTACGGCGACGAGCAGGTGCTGATCTGGCGCCGCAGCTACGACACGCCGCCGCCCGCGCTGGACGCGAACGACCCGCGCGGCCAGCGCCAGGACGTGCGCTACGCCAAGCTGAAGCCCGAAGACATTCCGCTGACCGAATGCCTGAAAGACACGGTCGAGCGCGTGATGCCGTTCTGGAACGACTCGATCGCGCCGGCGCTGAAGGCCGGCAAGCGCATCGTGATCGCAGCGCACGGCAACAGCATCCGTGCACTGGTGAAGTACCTCGACAACATCTCCGACAACGAGATCGTCGGCGTCAACATTCCCAACGGCATTCCGCTCGTCTACGAACTGGACGCCAACCTGAAGCCGATCAAGCACTACTACCTGGGTGACGCCGAAGCCGCCGCGAAGGCCGCGGCCGCCGTGGCCAACCAGGGCAAGGCCTGAGGCTGAGGGACCCGCGGCTCGCCAGGCTGAACTGCCTTGATGAGGTTCAGCCTGCTTCGAGCCGTTGCAGGATCTGCTGACGCACGCGCTCGCCGAGCGCGCGCCGGTCGGCCCCCTGACTCGGCTCGGGCGACAGCAGGCTGACGCGCACGTTCAGCCGCTCGGCCGTCAACACCCGCCACAACGACACCAGCAAGGTCATGTTGCCGATATAAGCGGCCGCCGGACTGACCGGGTGGCGTGCGTCGCTGTAGCGCAGCGCGATGGGCTGCACCGGCGTGCCAGTGACGATGGCGGCCTGCAGCAAGTTGGCATGGAAGGGCAGCAGGCCGCGTCCGTCGCTGGTCGTGCCCTCGGGAAACACGGCCACTGTGCCGCCGGCCTGCAGCGCCTCTGCCACTTGGTGGACCACGCGCAAGGCGTCGCGGCGGCGCTCTCGCTCCAGGTACAGCGTGTCGGCTGCGGACACGAGGCGGTTCAGCAGCGGCCAGTGTTTGACTTCGGCCTTGGAGACGAACTGGGCCGGTGACACGGCGTTGATGGCCACGATGTCGAGCCAAGAGACATGGTTGGCGACGTACAGCTTGGCGCCGGGCAGCGGATGGCCCTCGATGTGCAGCTGCACACCCGCCAGCCGCAGCAACTGCTGCGACCATGTCGCGATACGTTCACGCCGTTGGTCGACGTCAAGGTGGCGCCAGCCGACGCTGACGATGCGCAGCCCCCGGCCGGCGTGCACGATCACGCGCCCCAGCCGCCAGGCGACCAGCGCCGCCTGCCCCACCACACGCAACGGCTTCAAGCGGCGCCCGGCTCGGGAGCGTCGAAGGCGACCTGCCCGGCCACCACCGTATAGCGCACCCGCCCGGGCAGCTCGTAGCCGGTGAAGGGCGTGTGGCGGCCCTGGCTGCGCAAGGCCGCGGCCTCGACCTTCCAGCGCGCACCGGGGTCGAACACGCAGACGTCGGCAACCCCGCCTTCGACCAGCCGGCCGGTGCTGGACGCCAGCGAGCCGAGCGCGTCACCGATCACACGCACCGGCTCGTGCGTGATGACGGCGAGCGTGCGCAGCAGATCGACGCGGCTCTCCTCGCCCCACTTCAGCGCCAGCTTGAGCAGCAGCTCGAGGCCGGTCGCCCCGGGCTCGGCTTCACCGAACGGCAAGGTCTTGGCGTCGTCGTCGACCGGGGTGTGGTCGCTCACCAGCGCGTCGATGGTGCCGTCCGCCAGGCCGGCGCGGATCGCGTCACGGTCGCGCTGCTGGCGCAGCGGCGGCGTCAGCCGCATGTCGGCATTGAAATAGCCGATGTCGACATCGGTCAGGTGCAGATGGTTGATGCTGACGTCGCAGGTGATCGGCAGGCCTTCGGCCTTGGCGGCGCGCACCAGGGCCAGCCCGGCGGCACTGCTGAGCCGGCACAGATGGACGCGGGCACCGGTGGTGCGCACCAGCTCGAAGATGGTGTGCAAGGCGATGGTCTCGGCGCTGACCGGCACGCCGGACAGACCCAGCCGGGTCGCCACAGCACCGCTCGCGGCGACGCCCTTGCCCAAATGCGGGTCCTGCGGGCGCAGCCAGACGGTGTAGCCGAAGGTGGCCGCGTACTGCAGTGCGCGCATCAGGATCTGGGTGTTCTCGAGCGCGATCTCGGCCTGCGAAAAGCCGACGCAGCCGGCTTCGGTCAACTCGGCCATCTCGGTCAGCACCTCGCCCTTCAGTCCACGCGTCAGGGCACCGAGCGGATAGAGGCGCGACTGGTTGAGGTTGCGCGCGCGGAACTTGAGCATCTCCACCAGGCCCGGTTCGTCGAGCGCGGGGTCGGTGTCCGGCGGGCAGACCAGGCTGGTGACACCGCCGGCCACCGCCGCGGCCATCTCGCTTTCGAGCATGCCTTCGTGCTCGTAGCCGGGCTCGCGCAGCCGGGCGGCCAGGTCGACCAGGCCGGGGGCGACCACCAGCCCGGTGGCGTCGAGCGTGCGATCCGGCTGAAAGTCGGGGCTGACGCTGCCGATGGTCACGATGCGGCCGGCGGCGATCGCCACGTCGGCCAGGGTGTCGCTGCGGCTGGCGGGGTCGACCAGGCGGCCATTCTGGATCAGGATCTTCATGATGAGTGCTGTCTCTTTCCCGTCCTCAAGCCTCGTTGCCGGCGATGATGGACATCACGGCCATGCGCACCGCGATGCCGAAGGTCACCTGAGGCAGGATCACGCTCTGCTTGCCGTCCGCCACGGCAGAGTCGATCTCGACGCCGCGGTTGATCGGGCCGGGGTGCATCACGATGGCGTCGGGCTTGGCCAGGGCGAGCTTCTCGGGCGTGAGGCCGAAGTTCTTGAAGAACTCGCCGGCCGACGGCAGCAAGGCGCCGCTCATGCGCTCGTTCTGCAGCCGCAGCATGATCACGACGTCGGCATCGCGGATGCCTTCCTTCATGTCGTGGCACACCCGCACGCCCATCTCTTTCAGGTCGCCAGGCACCAGCGTCTTGGGGCCGACCACCCGCACCTCGGGCACGCCCAGCGTGGTCAGTGCATGGATGTCGGAGCGGGCCACGCGCGAGTGCACGATGTCGCCGACGATGGCCACGGTGAGATTGGTGAAGTCGCGCTTGTAGTGCCGGATCGTGTACATGTCCAGCAGGCCTTGCGTCGGATGCGCATGGCGGCCGTCGCCGGCGTTGACCACGTGCACATGCGGCGCGCAATGCTGGGCGATCAGGTAGGGCGCGCCCGATTCGCTGTGCCGCACCACGAACATGTCGGCATGCATCGCGCTCAGGTTGGCGATGGTGTCGAGCAGGCTTTCGCCCTTGGCGGTGGACGAGCGGGCGATGTCGAGGTTGATGACGTCGGCGCTGAGCCGCTTGGCGGCGATTTCGAAGGTGGTGCGGGTGCGGGTGCTGTTCTCGAAGAACAGGTTGAACACGCTCTTGCCGCGCAGCAGCGGCACCTTCTTCACTTCGCGATCGTTGACGCTCAGAAAGGTTTCGGCGGTGTCGAGGATGTGATGGAGCACCGCGCGGGGCAGCCCTTCGATCGACAGCAGGTGGATCAGCTCGCCGTGCTGGTTGAGCTGGGGGTTGCGCTTGTACAGCATGGCGTCCTCTTCAGGGCTGGACGGACTTGATGTCAAAGCTGAAGCGGCCCTGCTCGTCGCGGACCAGCGACAGCCGCTGGGTGTGCGGCAGCGACACGCGCGCCGCCGAGAACGAAGGTTGGATCGGCAGCTCGCGGCCGCCGCGGTCGACCAGCACCGCGAGCGTGACGCTCGCCGGGCGGCCGAAGTCGAACAGCTCGTTGATCACCGCGCGGGTGGTGCGCCCGGTGTAGAGCACGTCGTCGATCAGCAGGACGTGACGGTCGCGCACGTCGAACGGCAGCCGGGTGTGGTCGCCGCCGCCGGCCAGGCCGCGCGACTCGAAGTCGTCGCGATGCAAGGCGCTGGAGATCACGCCGTGTTCGCCGGGCAGCCCGAGGTCGCGCTGCAGGCGCTCGGCCAGCCACGCGCCACCCGACCAGATGCCGACCAGAGCAGCGTCGTGGCGCAGCAGCGGGCGCACGCCGGCCTGCAGGTCGAGGTAGAGCGCTTCGGCATCGAGGTGCAATGTCGTCATGGCGACGGGTTCTCCCGGAGGAATTGTTCAAGGATCAAGCAGGCCGACGCGGCGTCGGCGTCGCGCGCCCCCATCGATTTCGCCTCGGTGGTCGTGTAGCGCTCGTCGACCTCGTGCACCGGCAGCCGGAAGCGCCCATGCAGTTGCCGGCCGAACCGACGGGCGCGCACGGTGTTCTCGTGGGCCGCGCCGTCGGGGTGGAATGGCACGCCGATCACGAGGGCATCGGGTTGCCACTCGGCGATCAGCTTGCCGATCGCCGTGAAGCGGGCGTCGCCCTCGGCCGCGATGGTGCGCAGCGGTTGCGGGTTGCGCGTGAAACTGTTGCCCGCCGCTGCGCCGACCCGCTTGAGGCCGAAGTCGAAAGCGAGATAGACGAAATGGCGAAGGGGGGTGGCAGCCTCGGGCGAGGCGCTCATTGCCGCACCCTAGGACGGTGACGGGCGGCCCCGCCAAGAGGCGACGCGCGCTCGGGGCGGCCCAGCGCCGCGCTCATGCGTGTCCGGCCTCCTGCGTCAACATGCTGGGATGGATGCCCAGCAGCGACAGGGCGCGCTCATAGCGGTGTTCGACGGGGGTATCGAAAATGACATGGGGCTCGGCGGCGACGGTGATCCAGCCGTTGCGCGCGATCTCGTCTTCGAGTTGGCCGGCGGTCCACCCGCTGTAGCCGAGCGTGACCAGCACGCGCTTGGGGCCGGCACCGTTGGCCAGGGCCTCGAGCACGTCCTTGCTGGTCGTCATCTCGAGGCCACCGGGGATGGGCAGCGAGGAGTTGTAGTGCTCGCCGACAGTCTCGTGCAGCACGAAGCCACGCTCGGTCTGCACCGGCCCTCCGAAGAAGACCGGGGCATCGGCCAGGTCGGCCCGGTCGAGCGTCAGGTCGACCTTCTCGAACAGGTTGCGCAACTTGATGTCGATGGGCTTGTTGATGACCAACCCCAGCGCCCCACGCTCCGTGTGCTCGCACAGATAGACGACGGCACCCGAGAAGGTGTCGTCGGCCATGCCGGGCATGGCGATCAGGAACTGGTTGGTGAGGTTGATGCTGGCGGGATCGGCGGCCATGCAGCGATTCTATTCCTCTGAGAAGATCGGCCCGATGGAGAAAGTCCTTGACTCGGCCTTGGTGTGGTTCCGACGGGACCTGCGGCTGCACGATCACGCGGCCCTTTACCATGCCTTGAAGGCCGCACGCCGCGTCTGGTGCGTGTTTGTCTTCGACACCGAGATCCTCGACCCGCTGCCGCGCGCCGACCGGCGTGTCGAGTTCATCCGAGATGCCTTGGTCGAGCTCGATGCGACGCTGCGCGCCACCACCGCGCAACCGGGCGGCGGCCTGATCGTGCTGCACGGCCGCGCGGTCGACGTGCTGCCCGCGCTGGCCGACACCTTGCACGTGCAGGCGGTCTATGCCAACCACGACTACGAGCCCGCCGCCAAGGCGCGCGACGCGCAGGTGTTGGGACGCCTGGCCGACCTCGGCATCATGCTGCACACGTCCAAGGATCAGGTGGTGTTCGAGGCTGACGAGGTGCTGACCGCGGCGGGCGGCAGCTACAGCGTCTTCACACCCTACAAGACCGCCTGGCTGCGCAAGCTCGACGGCTACTACCTGCGGGCCTACCCGACCGAACGCTATGCCGACGCACTCGCGCCGCGTCCGCCCGAGTTGCAACGGCCGGTGCCCATGCTCGCCGAGCTGGGCTTTGCGCCCACCAACCTGCATGAACTGCAAATGCCCCCAGGCGCGCAGGGCGCCGAGGCCTTGCTGGACGACTTCCTCGACCGCATCGATCGCTACGAGGACAGCCGCAACTTCCCGGCGCTGAAAGGCCCCAGTTACCTTTCGGTGCATCTGCGCTTCGGCACGGCGTCGGTGCGTCACCTGGCCCGGCTGGCTTGGGACCGTGCGCGCGCCGGCTCGCGGGGAGCCGAGGTGTGGCTGTCGGAGCTGGTCTGGCGCGACTTCTATCACCAGGTGCTGCACCATCACCCGCGGGTCGTGACGCACAGCTTCAAGCCGGAGTACGACGCCATCCGCTGGGAGCACGGCAAACACGCCGACAAGCTGTTCGCGGCCTGGTGTGAGGGACGCACCGGCTATCCGCTGGTGGACGCCGCGATGGCGCAGTTGAACCAGACGGGCTACATGCACAACCGGCTGCGCATGGTGACCGCCAGCTTCCTCTGCAAGGACCTCGGCGTGGACTGGCGGCGCGGCGAGCGCTATTTCGCGCTGCAACTGAACGACTACGACCTGGCGGCCAACAACGGCGGGTGGCAGTGGGCCGCGTCCACGGGCTGCGATGCGCAGCCCTATTTCCGCATCTTCAACCCGGTCAGCCAGAGCCAGAAGTTCGATGCCGAGGGCAAGTTCATCCGCCGCTACCTGCCGCAACTCGCCAAGCTGCCCGATGCGGCCATCCATGCCCCGTGGCTGGCGCGGCCGGTCGAGCTCGCCGCGGCGGGCGTGACCTTAGGGCAGGACTATCCGGAGCCCATCGTTTCGCACGAAGACGCGCGGCAGCGCACGCTGCAGCGGTATGCCGGGGTGAAGTCGGTCAGCAAGTGAGGTGGGCGAGCACCCCGGGTGGCCCTGTGTTGCGCCGCAGCTAGGCGGCGTGGCAGCCTCAGAACAGCTCGATGTCGCCGACCTTGGTCGAGTCCTTGAGCAGGCCCCGGCGCACCAGGTCGCCGTGCCCGCACACCTGGTTGCGGCCGTGCTGCTTGGCGTAATAGACGGCCTGGTCGGCACGTTCGAAGGCCGCGCTGGGCCCATCGCCTGGCAGCACCTCGGTGAAGCCGATGCTGGCCGTCACGGTGCCGACCTGCGGAAAGCCATAGCTTTCCATGTTCAGGCGCAAGCGCTCGAATGCGTTTTCAGCGTCGGCTTCGTTGGAGCAGCGCAGCAACACCACGAACTCCTCACCGCCGAAGCGGTAGAGCCGGTCCTGGAAGCGGAAGGTGCTGCGCAGGATGCGCGCCACCAGCAGCAGCACCTCGTCGCCGATCAAGTGACCGAAGCGGTCGTTGACCTGCTTGAAGTGGTCGATGTCAACCACGCCCAGCCAGTGCGTGCTGCGCACCGGTTCGTTGCGCCGCTCGCCTTCCCCGGACGGCGCGCCCTGGGCATGTGCCGTCTTGAGAAAGGCCTCGTCGAAGGTCTTGCGGTTGAGCAAGCCGGTCAGCGTGTCTCGCTCGCTGTAATCGAGCAAGCCGTGGAAGTTGCGGTAGATGCGCAGGATGCTGTTGACCATGCGCTGGTTGGCCTCGGGCAGCGCCTCGGCGCTGTCGACCTCGACCACGCCGATGGCGTCGCCCTCGGCGAGCATCGGAAACAGCGTCAAGGTGCGGCCGTCGGCGCCGGCTCCGACCACAATATTTTGCGTATCGATACATTCGCAGCGCAGCGCCACGCTGGCCTTGGCCGGCAGGTCTTCGAACGCCACCCAGGGGGGGTCGGACACCGCGGTCACCTGCCCTTCGTCGAGCCGGGCCCGTAGAAGCCAGCGCTGTTGCCCGGTTTCGCCGACCAACTTGTGCACGGACACGCCGCA
The DNA here is from genome assembly GCF_001017435.1 of Caldimonas brevitalea. NCBI lineage: Bacteria > Pseudomonadati > Pseudomonadota > Betaproteobacteria > Burkholderiales > Sphaerotilaceae > Caldimonas > Caldimonas brevitalea. The sequence goes on along the minus strand of NZ_CP011371.1, from coordinate 1,221,153 downwards.
GGGCTGGAGCAGGTCCATCAGGGCATGAGCCAGGGTCACATCGAGGAGATCCCGGTCACGGTAGCCCGTCAGTGCGGCGAGGTGATCAATGGCGTTGGGCATAGGCAATGTCTGGCGTTCGACATGTCGAGGCGACCTTAGCACGGACACGGCAGGCCGGCCACCGGCGATGCCGAGGGACCTCGGCATCGCCGCGGCGGCGCTGCGGCCGGGGCGCGACGCTCGCCGTTCAACGGCGGCGCGCGGCCTCGGCCTGGATCGGGGCGGCGGGTGCTCGCCAGCGTACCGGCGAGCCGGTCGTCAAGTGTTCGCGTCGGCGGTCGCCATGTCGGCAGTGTACCGAGCGATCAGTCCCAGCAGTTCCTCTTCGCTGTAAGGCTTGCCCAAATAGTGGTTCACCCCCAATTCCGCCGCATAGTCGCGGTGTTTCTGGGCGATCCGCGAGGTGATCATGATCACCGGCAGGTGGGCCAGGCGCGCGTCGCCACGGATATTGCGGGCCAGGTCGAAACCGTCCATGCGAGGCATTTCGATGTCGCTGAGGACCACGGCCGGGCGCTCTTCCGCGAGGCGCTCGAGCGCTTCCAGACCGTCCTTCGCCAGCGACACCCGATAGCCTTCGCGCGACAGCAGACGCTGCGTGACCCGGCGCACCGTGAGGGAGTCGTCGACCACCAGCACCAGCGGCGTGACCGGCACCTCCGGCTGCAGCGGCTGGACCGGCAGCGCGGGCTGCCCGCTTTCCCCGGCACGCAGTGCCGAGTGAGTGAGCGCTCGCGCCGCGTCGCCATACACCGTGGCGAGCGCAACCGGGTTGTAGATCAGCGACACGGCACCGGAGGCCAGCAAGGTCATGCCGGCGAGGCCGGGCAGGCGAGACAGCTGCGGGCCGAGGTTCTTGACCACCACTTCATGGTTGCCGAGCACTTCGTCCACGTGCAGCGCCACCCGTTGTTGCGCGCTGCGCACCACCACGATCGCGGCCGTGCGGCCGAAGTCGGTGCCGCGGCCACTGGACTGCAGCAAGGCGCCGAGCCAGAAGAACGGCATCGGCTGGCCGGCCATCGTGTAGACGCCGGACTCGTAGCTGCGGTGCACTTCGTCGGCCGGGCTGCGGCGGACGATCTCGACCAGGTTGGACGGCACCCCGACGGTCAGCGTGCCGACGCGCAGCATCACGATCTGCGTCACCGCGGTGGTCAGCGGCAGCACCAGCTTGAAACTGGTGCCCTGACCGGCGCTGGTGGCCGTCTCGATGCGACCGCCCATCGCGTTGACGTCGGAACGCACCACGTCCATGCCGACGCCCCGCCCTGCCAGCTCGGTGACCGTTTCGGCGGTCGAGAAGCCGGGGGTGAAGATCAGGTTGGCCAGATCGGCATCGCTCGGCTGCGCATCGGCCGCCTGCAGGCCCATCGCGACCGCCCGTTGCCGGATCTTGTCGAGATTCAGGCCGGCGCCGTCGTCGCGGAACTCGATCGACACCTCGTTGCCTTCCTGGTGGACGGCCACGACGATGTTGCCCACCGGCTCCTTGCCGGCTTCGGTGCGCACCTGCGGTGCTTCGATGCCGTGCGTGATGCAGTTGCGCAGCAGGTGTTCGAAGGCGCCGGTCATCCGCTCCAGCACACCGCGGTCGACTTCGATCGAGCCGCCGACGATGTCGAGGCGCACCTGCTTGCCGGTTTCTTTGGCAGCCATGCGCACGACGCGGTACAGACGCTCCGACAACCCCTCGAACTCCACCATGCGGGTGCGCAGCAGGTCGTCCTGCAGTTCCCGGGTCAGGCGGGCCTGGGCGGCGAGTTCGTCTTCCGCGGTCTCGAGCGTGCGCTGGAGCGTGCGCTGCACGGTCGCCACGTCGTTGACCGACTCGGCCATCATCCGGGTCAGTTCCTGGAAGCGGGTGAAACGGTCGAATTCGAGCGGGTCGAAACTGTTGCCTTCGGCCTTGGCGGCCTCCATGCGCGACGCCATCTGGGTCTCGGCCTGCAGCTCGATGTCGCGCAACTGCTGGCGCAAGCGCTCCAGGTTGTCGGTCAGATCGCCGAGCGAGCCCTTGATCTGCGCCACTTCCGACTCGAGGCGCGCGCGGGTGATGCTCACCTCGCCGGCCTGGTTCACCATACGGTCGAGCAACTGGGCGCGCACGCGCACGGCCGCTTGGCCGGTCGTGCCTGCCGCGCGCGCTGCCGGGGCGTTGCGGACCGAGGAAGTGGCCGCAAAGCGCGACCAGTCGATCTCGGCCCCGGCGCTGCTCAGGGCGGCCGGTGTTGCGGCCGGGCGCGGCGCCTCGGCAGCCTCAGGCGGCCGGGCCGGCGGCACCGACTCGAGCGCCGGTGCCGCGGGGGCTTCGATCGGCGCGGGCGTCGGGGCAGCGGCAGCCGCGGCATGCAGGCGATCCTGCACGTTGGCGGTGGCATCGGCGTAGGCCTGCGCGTCGTTCGCACGCAGTGCGTCGAACACCGCCGACAAGGCGTCGACCCGTGCTTCCAGCGGCTCGATGTCGGCCACGCTCACGTCGCCGCTGACCAGCAGGCGCTCGATCCCGGTTTCGAGACGGTGCGCCATTTCGCCCAGACGCATCGCACCCGCCAGGCGGGCGCCACCCTTGAAGGTGTGCAGCGTGCGCATGCAGGCGTTGGCGTGCTTCAGCTCCTCGGGCTGGCGCAGCCAATCACGCATCTCGTTGGCGAGCTGGGGCAGCAGTTCCTGGGCTTCCTCTTCGAAGATCGGGAACAGGTCTGCGTCGACCGCGTCGACTTGGTCGATGTCGTCGTCGATGTCGAGCCCGCCGGGCAGGCCGGTGACGTGGGTCGGCGTCGGCGCGGCGGCGTCGAGGCTCGAGAGCTCCTTCAATTCGGTACGGCCCAGGCCGAGGTCAGCCATCGCAGGCAGCGTCTCGGGCACCACAGGCGGCATCGGCTCGGGCTCGCGGGCCTCGAGCACCGGCGCGGGCTCGGCCGGGGTTCCCTCGGCCACCGGTGTCGCGGCGAGGTCGATCTCGACCTCGACCGCCTCGGGCTGTGCGGGCGCCGGCTCGATGGTTTCGGCTGCCAGCGGCGCGTCGTCGTGCTGGGGTTCGAGGTCGGGCTGGGCCGGCGCTTCGGCCTCGACCGGCTCGGCGACGACCGGCGTCTCTTCGAAGTCGCCGCTGGTGGTCGCGGTGTCACCGTCGAGCCGCGCGTTCATTTCCTCGAGCAACCGGGCCGACTCGATCTCGTGCGCAGCGAGGCGTTCGAGCAAAGCCGGGGTCGGCTCTTTCAGGAAGCCGGCGGCGAACTGGTGCAGCAGGTGGCGGATTTCCTCGGCCACATCGACGAACAGGCGCGCCTCGTCGGTCGAGCCGCTGCCGAGCGCTTGCGAGCGCATCAGCGCGTGCTCCAGCCGGCGGGCGAGCTGGGACAGGTCGGTGAAGCCGACGGTGGCGGAACTGCCGGCCAGCGAGTGCGCCAGTGCCACCGGCGTTTCGCCGACCGGACGGTGCAGCTCCATCGCCCATTCGGCCACTTCGGTGGTCAGACGGCGCGACAGTTCGTCGGCTTCGGTCAGGTAGATGTTGAACAGCGGAATGCTGATGCGCAGCGGGCCGACCACCTTGACCTGGTCGTTGACCGGCTCCTGCGCGGCCTGCTCTTCGGCGGGGGCAGCGGCGAAAGGCAGCGCCACGACGTTTTCGGCCGTGGCGGCGACGTCTTCCTCGGCCGGCTCGCCGCCGGCGGCTTCGACCGCCGGTTCTTCGGCGCCCGGAAGGTCGAGTTCGAGATCGAAATCGATGTCGAGTGCCGGCAGTTCGCCCAGGTTCGCATCGGCCACAGTGGGCTGGGCGAGGTCTTGCGGCGCCTCGGCAGGTGCGGACTCGAAGCCCTCGAAGGCGTCGAGCGACAGCTCTTCGACCTCCGCAGCCGGCACGTCGGCCGGCAGTTCGCGGGCGTCCACCGGGGCGCTCTGGCCTTCGCTCGGCGGCACCAAGGCCGCGCCGCCTTCGAAGGCAGCCAGGTCGAGCTCGAGGTCGCTGATTTCAGGCAGCGCCGGGGTCTCTTCCGTTGCAGCCGGCTCGGCGGCGGCCTCGGCAGCGATCGCTGCCGGCGCGGCCGGTTCGGCCACCGGGGGTGCGGAGACCACCGCGGCGGGCGGTGCTGCAGCATCCAGCGGAATACGGCGGCCTTCGATGCGCAGGGCATCGGCCACGGCGCGCACTGGCCCGCTGTGGTGGCTGGGCGGAATGCGCTCGGCAATTTCACCGACCCAATCGGCCAGGTATTGCAGCACCTCGCCGGTCAGCTCGCGCAGATCGTCGTTGGCCGGGCGTTGCTCGGCCAGCCACATGTTGTAGAGCTGCTCGCAGGCCCAACCGGCTTCGCCGAAGTCGTTCAGCCCGACCATCCGCGAGCTGCCCTTGAGCGTGTGGAAGGAGCGGCGCACCACGGTGAGCTGCTCGATGTCGTCGGGCGACTCGACCAGGCGGTCGAGCGCCTCGCCGGCGTGGGTCATCACCTCCTGGGCTTCCTCCAGGAAGATGCTGCGCATCTCGTCGTCTTCCTCGAGACCGGAGCTGGTCGCAGGGGTGGTGTCGAGGCGCGGCGCAGGCGCTGCCGCCGACGCAGGCTCGGGCGGCGCCAGCGTGATCGCTTCGGAGGCGGTCGAGACGAAGTCGGCCATCGCCTGCGCCACCTGCTCGCGCGCGTCCTGCGCGTCGGCCTGGCCCAGTTCGACTTGCTGCACCGCCTCTTGCGCGGACGACAGCGACGCCACCAGGGCGGGCTGGTCGGCCACGATGGCTTCCTGCGACAGCTTGGTGAGTTCGGCCGACACGGCCTCGAGCGGGACGTCCTCGCGCACCGCCACTTCGGCCAGCGTCTGGGCCTGCTCGATCAAACGCGGCTCGAGCAGCGTCAGGCCGGCCGGGGCCTCTTCGACCTCGGCAGCCGGCGCGGTGGTGCCGGTGCGGCCCATGACGGGCTTCAGCTCGTTGCGCTGGGCGTCGAACACGAACAGCTGCTTGGCCATCTGCGGCTGGTAGCTGAGCATGTCGATCAAAAAGCCGAGCGCCCCCAGGTTGCCGGCCAGCTTGTCGAAGGTGCCGGCCTCGGCGGCACGCGCCGGGTCGGCTTCGGTGGCGATCAGGTCGTCGACCACTTCGCGCATCTTCAGCACCGCTTGCGAGGCCTGGTCGAGGCCCAGCACCGACAACACGCCGCGCATCGCGGCGAGTTGGTTGGGCACGCTGAGCAGCAGGCTGCGGTCGGTGGGATTGCGGAAGAACAGGTCGATGTTCTTTTCGGCGTCCGTCAAAGAGCTGCGCAGTTCCTGCACCACGCTGCCCATGGTCTGGCGGTCGGAGACCCGGCGGTACAGGTCTTCCATCCAGGGCTCGAGGGGCTCGGGCGGCTGGCCGCTGCGCACCGCGTCGATACGCTGGGCCAGGCGGCTGGTGCGCGCCTCTTGCTCGGGATGGTCGAAGTCGACGTCTTCCAGCGAGGCTTCGAGGTAGAGCACGCTGGTGGCGACTTCCATCGCCAGCGGCGGCACCGGGCTCGCGTTGCTCTCGACCGTTTGTTGCACCGCGTGTTGCAGTGCGTCGGCCAGCGCTTCGCCGGCTGGGTAGATCTTGCGCAGCGAGTCGCCCACCAGGCTGAACTGCTCGTTCAGGCTGGGCAGGCGGTGCATCTCGCCACCTGCCACGGCCGACCAGGAGTCCTTGGCCGCGGCGACACGCTTGCGTGCCTGCACCAGCAGCCCCGGGTCGAAGCGGCCCAGTTGAGCGACCTCGTAGTTGATCGCCTGGTCGCCACCGAGGCCGTACGCGGCGCGCACCGACGCAAGCCGCGGCGCCACCGAGGCATCGGGCAGGTTGCACTGGGCGCAGAAAAACAGCAGGTCCTGCGCCAGCCGCTCGGACACCGCCGATTCGCCGCGCTCGAGCATGCTGAACTGCGCCAGGATGCGCGACGCCACGCGCTTGCTGTAGACATCGGGCTTCAGCAGGCCCTTGGCCTGCCCCTGGAAGAACGCGGAAGCGAGTTTCCAGAAGGTCGACACCTGCGGATTGGTCGCGCTCGCGCCCAACCCGCCGCACAGGTCGCTCAGCCGCGCGGCTGCCGGGCCGGGGGCCGGGCTGCGCATCACGTTCAGCAGCATGCGCTCCAGCTCGGCGCGAGTGCCCTGGTCGGGCTCGCGGGCCGCCACATCGGGCGCGGAGGGCAGCTCGAGCCATTGCCAATCGACGGTCCACAGGTCGGCCGGATGCACCCGGTCAGCACCCACCAGCTCTTGCACGGCGCGGTACTGCGGGAACAGGGCCACTGCGGACACCTGGCGACCCGCCAGCACGCGCGCGAGGTAGTCGAGCAGCGCGAACGAGGCCTTCTCTATGGTTTCGACCGCGGCACCGTTCAGCTTCTGGGGCTTCTGAACAAAGCGCTGCACCGCGGCTTCCGACGCGCGCAGCACCGTGGCGGCGGCCGGCATGCCGACCAGTTCGAGCGCGCCGACACCCTGGTGCAGCTGCTGCCGCGCGGTGCGCAGCACGGCCGGGTCGACGTCGTCGACGTCGGAGCCCACGACGCCCTCCGACTCTTTGAGAAATCGACGCAGCGCCTTGTGCGCTGCTTCGAGCGACTTGCGCAGCTCTTCCTGCACCCATGCCAGGGCGCTCAGGTCATCGCTCGTCATCGTGTCGCGGTTACTGTCCATCCAGTGCCCCGTCCGGATTCATCGGGAAGTACAACCCGAAATACGTTGTCCAATTGCAAGCAGGGGCGGCAGTGCCGCCCCTTCGTCCGTTCGCGGCCTCAGCCGATCTTGAATCGAGACACCGACTGTTTGAGTTCTTCCGCGCTCTTCGACAACTCGCGCACCAACTGCGCTGTCGAACGCGTGCCCTCACCGGTCTGCTCGGTCACCGCGAAGATGTGCTGGATGTTGCCAGCCACCACGCTGGCCGATTCGGCCTCGCGGGACGCTTGCGTCGAAATCTGTCCAATCAGGTCTGCCAGCTGGCGCGACACCTTGTCGATCTCACCCAGCGCGGTACCGGCCGCATCGGACAGCTTCGCCCCTTCGACCACACCCTGCGTGGAGCGCTCCATAGCGGCCACCGCGTCTTGCGTGTCGGTCTGAATGGTCTTCACGAGTGCGGCGATCTGGCGCGTCGCGTCAGCGGAGCGTTCAGCCAGACGCTGCACTTCCTCGGCCACCACCGAGAAGCCACGACCTGCTTCACCGGCGGACGCGGCCTGGATGGCGGCGTTCAGGGCCAGCACGTTGGTCTGTTCGGTAATGTCGGAAATCAGCTCGGTGATCTCACCGATCTCCTGCGACGACTCGCCCAGACGCTTGATCCGCTTGGAGGTTTCCTGAATCTGGTCGCGGATCGCGTTCATACCGCCGATGGCGTTCTGCACCGCTTCCAGACCCGATTCCGCAGCGTCCAGCGACTGGCGCGCCACCTGCGCCGATTGTTGCGCTTGGTTCGACACGTCGTTGATTCGGCTCGCCATCTGCAGCACCGACTCGCCGGTGTCGCGGATCTCGCGCAGCTGCTCGGTCGACGCGGCCAGCAGTTCGGTCGAGGTAGCCTCGACCTGCTGCGTGGTTTCGGTCACGCGCGACACCGTGCCCTGCACCTGCGACACCAGCGTGCGCAGCTCTTCCACCGTGTAGTTCACCGAGTCGGCGATGGCGCCGGTGATGTCCTCGGTCACGGTTGCTTGCTGCGTCAAATCGCCCTCGGCCACCGTCTGCAGTTCGTTCATCAGACGAAGAATAGCGGCCTGGTTGGCGTCGTTGACGCGCTTGGCTTCCTGTTCCTGACGTTCGGCTTCCAGACGCTGCTGTTCGGCGGTCAACGCACGCTGACGCTGGTCTTGCAGGTAGACGTAGGCGAGACCACCGATGCCCAACAGGGCCAGCGCGATCGACGCCACCAGCAAGGCGATGCTCAGTCCCCCGAAACCGGCCTCGTTGGACAGGCGCTCCTGCACGTCTTCGAGGCCCTTACGCAGCGGCTCGCTGTCGGCAATGATGGCGGCCTGCGCTTCACGGGCCGACACCAGGCCCTGCAGATTGCCCAGGATGGCGCCGGCTTGCGTGCGGGTCTGCTCATAGAGCTCCAGCAGCGCGGTCAGGCGTTCCTTGGTCTGTTCGTCCTTGGTGCCCGGCAGGCGCAGCTCGGGGCTGCCTTCGGACAGGCCTTGCGCGATCTCGCGGAAGGAGTTCAAGTCCTTGCCCAGCAGGAACACCGCCTCGGGGCTCACGCCTTCCATCGTCAGGAATTCGTTGGCCGACTTACCGATACGCTGCGTCAACATCACCAGCTGACCGGCAGCCGAGATTTCGGCCGGCGTGGCGTTCTGCTGCAGCTTGAGGGAGGCGATCGTCTCGGCGATTTCGAGCAGGTCGGACGACTGACGGTTGATTGCGCGCAGCGCCTGTCCCACCTGGGTCAGGATCTGCTGCTGCGACATCACCGTGTTGGCGTTCTTCTCAGCGCGCTTGACGATCGGCATCAACGGCTCGAGGGCCGTGCGCACGTCGGTCGAAGCGGCCAGGTGCGCGGTTTCGCCTTGGCCCTCGCCATTCAGGCCGAGCACGTCGCGCACCAGCACCGAGGTGCTTTCCTTCACTTCGGGGAAGGCCTGCGGGCTGCCCACCAGCGCCTGCGACACCGACTTCGCCAGCCGCTGCGACTGCATCAGCGCCTGACCGGAGGCTCGCACCTGGTCGGCCACCTTGTTGGCCGCGTTCTGCGACAACACCGTCACCAGCACCAGGCCGACCAGACCGGTCACGGTCATACCGCCCAGCAGACGCTGCTGCTGACCCAGTGGCAAATGCCCGATCAGCGGCACCGACACGCGCGGACCGAGGTCGCCGCCAGCCTGCATGCGCGTCTCGGCGAACTCGCCGGGCATCTCCGAAGGCGCCGCCTCCGAGATGATCGAGGAATCCTGCTGCGTCACGGTCGATGCGGCGCCCCGGTCGATGGCGATGGCGCCATCCGGCCCCGGCAACGGCAGATCGTCGAGCCGGGGGGAGACCTCATCGTAAGCGTCGGCCGAGTGGCCCGCCGAGGACTTCCTGCCCGAACCTTTAAACTTGTTGATGAACCCCATATTTCCCTCTAGCTTCTCGTCCCTGGGCCTCAGCCCACAATCTTCAAAAAGGCCTCGTCCGCGGCCAGCGCGCCCAGGCTCAGTTCCTGCCATTTGCGCCCTTGTGCGTCGCGGTAACGACCGCCGACGAACGCGGGCTTGCCATGCAGCTCGTCAGTGTCGGGCTGCAGTTGTTCCTTGCTGCGCAGCCCCGACAAACGCTCGACGAGCAGTGCGCAATTGACTTCGAGCATCGGGTTGAAGGCCACCAGACGGGCCTGATCCCTCACGCTGTCGCTGGGGGCAACACCGGCGGCGGTATTGCGAAAGCCGAGGAAACCGGCCAGATCGACCACGCCGTGCAGTCCACCGCGCAGATTGGCAACGCCGATGAACCACGGCGCCGTGTGCGGCACCCCGATGTAAGCCCCGAAGGGAAAGATCTCGCCTGCGTCCGACAGCGGCAGCAGGAAGCCGTGCCCGGCCGCCTCGACCGCCAGCCAGTTCGCGGTACGCGCTTCGGTGCGGGCTGCCTGCAGACGTTCTGCCAGCCGGCTTTGCAACTCCCGTAGCGCCTCTTTTTTCGCCATTCTTCTCGCCTGTGTGCCTGTGTGATCTCGCGCCGGAGACGCGGTGGTGCGCCTCGCGTGGGCCCGGTCAGTCGAACGCGCGGATCTTGGAGATCAGTTCATCCGCGTCGACCGGCTTCACGACGTAATCGCGCGCGCCTTGACGCATGCCCCAGACCTTGTCGGTTTCCTGGTTCTTGCTGGTGCACATGATGACGGGAACGTCGGCAAAGTTCGGATCGCGGGTGATCGCGCGGGTGAGCTGGAAGCCGTTTTGGCCCGGCATCACGACGTCCATCAGGATCAGGTCGGGCTTCTCTTCTCCCAACCGGCGCATCGCCTCCTCGCCGTTCTCGGCGGTGCGAACGCTGTAACCCTTCTTGGTCAGCAATTCGGACAGGTGGTGCAGTTCGGTCTTGGAGTCATCGACCAACAGGATCTTCTTGACTGGCATGGCGCTTTCCTCGCTCGGTGCCGCCGCCGGCGGCCTCTCATGAACTTCAACGTGTGCGCACGCAGGCTGCGTGCGGAATCTGGGAGTACGGGGCGCCCTTGGCGCCCGGTGCTCAAGCCACCCGGCTGTACTGCTCCACGGCCTGGAGCAGCTGGTCTTTCGTGAACGGCTTGGTCAGGTAGTCTTCGGAGCCCACCATGCGGCCGCGTGCCTTGTCGAACAGGCCGTCCTTCGAGGACAGCATGATCACCGGCACTTGCGCGAACTTGGGATTGCGCTTGATGATGGCGCAGGTCTGGTAGCCGTCGAGACGGGGCATCAAAATATCGCAAAAGATCAGCTGCGGCTCATGGTCGTTGACCTTGGCAAGGGCATCGAAGCCATCTTCAGCCAGCACCACCTCGTAGCCCCCCTGCTTCAGGAAGATTTCCGCGCTGCGGCGGATGGTGTTGCTGTCATCGATGACCAGTACCTTGGTGGCGGCATCCACCTGCATAGCGTTGTCGCTCACTCAGCCCTCTCCTCAACGACTTTTCGTAGCTCAATTACGATTAAATCTGCACCATCTCGAAGTCTTCCTTGCGGGCGCCGCACTCAGGGCAGGTCCAATTCATTGGGACATCTGCCCAGGCAGTCCCCGGCGCGATACCATGTTCCGGGTCGCCTGCGGCCTCGTCGTAGATCCATCCGCAGATCAGGCACATCCAAGTTCGAGACACACTCACTTTGTATCAGTTTCACTACAATGATGCGAGTCATTGTAGCCTTCCGAAGACACCAAACTACGAGGGTCTGTGCGAACTTACACGTGATTGTTCACGTAGACTTTGTAACCGCGCCACCCGCCGAACCGGCTGCTCATGACCACCGATCCCAACTCTCCCGATATCACCCAAGACGACCCGCAGGACATGACAGGGCCGGCCTGCGTGATGACCTTCAACGCAAACGATCCGAGCGGCGCCGGAGGGCTGGGCGGCGACGTCGCAACGATCTCGGCAATGGGCGCCCATGCGCTGCCGGTCGTCACCGCGGTGCTGCTGCGTGACACCGCCGAGGTGTTCGACCACCAGGCCATCGATGAAGACGCGATCGTCGAACAAGCCCGCAGCATCCTCGAAGATGCCGCGATTTCGGCCTGGAAAGTGGGGTTTCTCGGGAGTGCCGAGGGGGTCAGTGCTGTTGCAGAGGTGCTGAGCGACTACCCTGACGTCCCGCTGGTGTCCTACCTGCCCAACCTGTCGTGGATGGAAGAAGCCGACCACGAGGCCTACCACGAGGCGTTCCGGGAACTGGTGCTGCCCCAGACCGAGGTGCTGGTGGGCAACCACAAGACGCTGACCGATTTCCTGCTGCCCGACTGGGAGGCCGACCGCCCGGCGTCGGCCCGTGAACTCGCCGGCGCCGCCGCCGAGCACGGCGCCCGCTTCGTGCTCGTGACCGGCGTGCAACTGCCCGACCAGTACGTCGACAACGTGCTCGCCTCGGCCGAGGGCCCGATCACCGGCGAGAAGTTCGAGCGCTTCGACACCTCCTTCGTCGGCGCCGGCGACACGCTGGCGGCCGCCCTGGCGGCGATGCTGGCCAACGGCGCCGAATTGCACATGGCCACCGCGGAGGCGCTGGCCTTCCTCGACCAGACACTTGACGCCGGCTTCCGCCCCGGCATGGGCTCGGTGGTTCCCGACCGCTTCTTCTGGGCGCAGCCGCCCGCCGAAGAGGGCGAAGAACTGCCGGCCGGCTCCGATCTCGAGACCTCCCACGACCCGCGACATGTCCACTAACGCCGCCCTGTTCGAACGCGCGCAGCGCGTCATCCCGGGCGGCGTGAACTCGCCCGTGCGCGCCTTCCGGGCGGTCGGCGGCACGCCGCGTTTCATCACGCGCGCCGAAGGTGCCTACCTGTACGACGCCGAGGGCCGGCGCTACATCGACTACATCGGCTCCTGGGGCCCGATGATTCTCGGCCACGGCCACCCGGCCGTGCTCGAAGCGGTGCAGCGCGCCGTCACCGAAGGCCTGTCGTTCGGGGCACCGACCGAGCGCGAGATCGAACTCGCCGAAGAAATCCTCAAGCTGGTGCCCTCGATGCAGCAGGTGCGGCTGGTCAGCTCCGGCACCGAAGCGGCGATGAGCGCGATCCGCCTCGCGCGCGGCGCCACCGGCCGGCCGATGCTGATCAAGTTCGAGGGCTGCTACCACGGCCACGCCGACGCCCTGCTGGTCAAGGCCGGGTCGGGGCTCGCCACCTTCGGCAACCCGACCAGCGCCGGCGTGCCGCCGGAGGTGGTGCAGCACACGCTGGTGCTCGAGTACAACAACCTCGAGCAGCTCGAAGCAGCTTTCGCGCAGCACGGCGCGCGGCTGGCCTGCGCAATGATCGAGCCGATCGCCGGCAACATGAACTTCGTGCGCGCCAGCCTGCCCTTCATGCGGCGGCTGCGCGAGCTGTGCACACAGCACGGCGCCTTGTTGGTGTTCGACGAAGTGATGACTGGCTTCCGCGTCGGCCTGCGCAGCGCCCAGGGCTTGTATGCCGTCGCGCTGCCCGGTTTCGTGCCGGACCTGAGCGTGTTCGGCAAGGTCATCGGCGGCGGCATGCCCCTGGCGGCCTTCGGCGGGCCGCGCGACATCATGCAGCAGCTGGCACCGGTCGGCGCGGTCTACCAGGCGGGCACCTTGTCGGGCAACCCGGTGGCGACGGCCTGTGGCCTGGCGACGCTGCGCGAAATCCAGAAGCCGGGCTTTTTCGACGCCCTGACCGCCAACACCCGCTCGCTGGTCGAGGGGCTGGCGGCGGCGGCACGGGACGCCCGTGTGCCCTTCGTGGGCGACAGCGAGGGCGGCATGTTCGGCTTCTTCTTCGCATCCGATCTGCCGCAGCACTACAGCCAGGTGATGAGCACCGACAAGGAGCGCTTCAACCGCTTCTTTCACGCGATGCTCGAGCAAGGCGTCTACCTCGCCCCGGCCCTCTACGAGGCCGGCTTCGTCAGCGCAGCGCACAGCCGCGCCGACCTCGACGCCACCGTGGCGGCGGCGCGCAAGGCCTGGGCGGCCTGAGGCGCCACGGCACAAGCGCGACCGCGCCGCAGAAACCGATCCAGCGCGGGGCCTTCAGGCCCCGTTTTGCCGTCCATGTCGAGCCGGAGCGCCCTCAGTGCGCCAGCCGGCCCGCCTCCCCCGGCCTCAACGCGTTGGCTTCATAGACCTGTTTGAGCCAGTGGAAGCTGTCCTTGGGTGTGCGTTTCAAGGTCTTGAAATCGACGTGAACGAGGCCGAACCGCATCGTGTAGCCCCAGGCCCACTCGAAGTTGTCGAGCAGCGACCAGGCCGTGTAGCCCTTCAGGTTGCAACCCGAACGGATCGCGCGGTGCAGCGCGATCAGGTGGTGCTCGTAGTAGGCGATGCGCCGTCCGTCGCGCACCCGGCCGTCGGCGTCCGGCTCGTCGTTGTAGCAGGCGCCGTTTTCGGTGATGTAGACCGGTGGGTTGCCGTAGCGATCGCGCAGCCACAACAACACCCGATAAAAACCTTCGGGAAAGTGGGCCCAACCGATATCGGTGTGCTTGAAGCCGGTGACGTCGACCGAGCCGACGTTGAGCAAGGCCGCCAGCTCCTGGGTGACATCGCCCGTGCGCTGTAGCGGGGTGGGCGTGTCGTGGGCCCGGGTGTAGCTGCCGGTGTAGTAGTTGATGCCGAGGAAGTCGGTTTTGCTGGAGATGATCTCCATGTCGCCCGACTCCACCGGCGGTTCGACGCCGAGCGCGGCATAGCGCTGCAGCATCTCCTCGGGATAGTGGCCCCGGTAGATCGGGTCGAGATACCAGTTGTTGAACCATTCGAGCCCGCGACGGCAGGCGTCCAGGTCTTCCTGGCGCTGCGAGTACGGCTCGCGCCAATCGACGTTAGGGGCCATGCCGATCTCGCCCGGCAGCCCCAGTTCGCGGAACTTGCGCACCGCGAGGCCATGGGCCAGCAACACGTGGTGCGCGGCCGACACCGCCGCCTGGTGATCGCGCAGCCCCGGCGCGTGCTCGCCCATCTGGTGCGACAGGTTGGCGATACACCACGGCTCGTTCATCGTGATCCACAAGCGCACCCGCCCCGCCAGCGCCTTGAACACCGCCTCGGCATAGGCGACGAAGTCGTGTGCCGTCTGGCGCACCTGCCAGCCCCCCTGGTCCTGCAAACACTGCGGCAGATCCCAGTGGTACAGCGTGAGCATGGGCTCGATGTCCGCGGCGATGAGCGCGTCGACGAGCCGGCGGTAGTAATCGAGCCCCTTTTCATTGACCGCCCCGCGGCCGGTCGGCACCACCCGCGGCCAGGCCACCGAGAAACGGTAGGTCTTGGCGCCCAGCGCCTTGAGCAGGGCCACGTCCTCGTCGATGCGGTGATAGGAGTCGCAGGCCACATCGCCGTTGTGCGCTTCGCGCACGCGGCCGGGCTGGCGGGAGAACGTGTCCCAGATCGACGGGCTGCGCCCGTCCTCGTCGTGGGCGCCCTCGACCTGATACGAGGACGTGGCGGCTCCCCACAGGAAGCCGGATGGGAATTTGAGCAGCGACATTTGTTTGACTTGCGAAAGAAGGTCGCAGGATAGCAGTCGTGAAAGCGCTTTCAAATACCCAAACCCGAGGAGAAACCCGGGGCGTAGCCGCCTTGCACTGTCAGCACCCGCCCCCGCGCCTCGAGCGACCCCCTTCACCTCGCACCGCTACGTCGACCGCCCGCCGTTGTGCAGGAGTGCCACGACCGCAACGCACAGGCACAACGGCTTCTGCGACGGCCGCGCCTGGCGGCTTTGCCAGGCAGGGGCCTGCTCCGCTTCTAGAATCCCCCGATGCACATCCACATCCTCGGCATCTGCGGCACCTTCATGGGAGGGCTGGCCGCACTCGCCCGCGAGGCGGGCCATCGTGTCACCGGCTGCGACGCCGGTGTCTACCCTCCGATGAGCGACCAGTTGCGCGCGCTCGGCATCGACCTGATCGAAGGCTACGACCCCGACCAGCTGAAGCTGAAACCCGACATCTGGGTGGTGGGCAACGTCGTGTCGCGCGGCAATGCGTTGATGGAAGCCTTGCTCGAAGCCGGCGTGCCCTACACCAGCGGGCCGCAATGGCTGGCCGAACATGTGCTGCAAGGCCGCCATGTGATGGCGGTGGCGGGCACCCACGGCAAGACCACCACCACCTCAATGCTCGCCTGGGTGGTCGAGCAAGCCGGCCTGCAGCCCGGCTTCCTGGTCGGCGGCGTGCCGCAGAACTTCGGCGTCTCGGCCCGCCTGGGGCGCGGCGCCCCCTTCGTGATCGAAGCCGACGAATACGACACGGCCTTCTTCGACAAGCGCAGCAAGTTCGTGCACTACCGGCCGCGCACCGCCATCCTCAACAACCTCGAGTTCGACCACGCCGACATCTTCGAGGACCTCGCGTCGATCGAAAAACAGTTCCACCACCTGGTGCGCACCGTGCCGGCCAGCGGGCGGCTGGTCGTGAACGGCCGCGAAGAAAGCCTGCAGCGTGTGCTGGCGCGCGGCTGCTGGAGCGAGACGGTGGCGTTCGGTGTGCCGGCGGGGTGGAGCGCGGTCGGTGAGCCGCACGACTTCGAAGTGCACAAGGCTGGCCAGCGAGTGGCGCACGTGAGCTGGGACCTGCTGGGCGAACACAACCTGCTCAACGCCTTGGCCGCGATCGCGGCGGCGGAGCATGTGGGCGTGGCGCCCGACGTGGCGGCCCGCGCACTGGCGTCGTTCGGCAACGTCAAGCGGCGGCTCGAGTTGCGCGGTGAAGCCGCGGGCGTGAAGGTCTACGACGATTTCGCCCACCACCCGACCGCCATCCGCACCACCGTCGACGGCTTGCGCCGCAAGGTGGGCACCGCTCGCATCCTGGCCGTGTTCGAGCCGCGGTCCAACACGATGAAGCTGGGCACGATGAAGTCGCAGCTGCCATGGTCGCTCGAACAGGCCGACCTGGCCTTCTGCCACAGTGGTGGGCTCGGCTGGGATGCGGCCGAAGCGCTGGCGCCGATGGGGGCACGCGTGACTGTCGACGACAGCATCGACGCGCTGGTGCAACGGGTGGTCGGGGCCGCGCGTGCCGGCGACCATGTGCTGTGCATGAGCAACGGCAGCTTCGGCGGCGTGCACGACAAGCTGCTGCAGGCCCTGCGGCAACGCACCGCCGGCTGAGGTGTTGTGGGCGCGGCGGGCAGACCCGCCCGCGCTTACGCGCCGGAAACAAACACTAGGCGCGTATGCGCCTAGTGAAGAACCCGATCAGCCGCGCGACATCGAGGCGCGCAGTGCCTCACTCAACATCGCCAGGCTGTCTTGCAGGTGGGCCTGCGTCTCGACCGACAGATTGCGGTTGCCGGCGGCCTGGCGCAGTTGCTCCTGCAACTGCACGGCGTTGAAGCGCATCAGGCTGAGGGCGTCCGCCGGCAGGCCGGCCGCGCCGCGCGTCAGCAGACCGACGACACGCTTCAGATGCTCGCGCTGCAGGTTGCGGCGCACCCGATCGATCTCGGTGTTCTGACGCGTCTCGCTCCACACGGCCTCTTGCAGCGTGCGGTAGACCTCCTGCAGGGAGATCGCCTGTTTCGCCGCGGCGCCCAAGTAGTTGGGCAGGTCCAGCAAACGTGTCGCCACGCCCGCGCTCAGCAGTCGGTCGAGTGCCGCGCTCTGCACATTGAGCACCGCGTTCGGCACGCTCACCGGGCCGACACTCTCACGGTCGAGATAGTCGGGCGGCAAGCTGCTCAGGAACTCGGGCCGGAAGCGGAAGCTGTCGGCGCTGAAGATGCCGCGGGCCAGCAGTTGCAGGGCCTGGCGCTGCTTGGCGGGATCGACCGGCGTGTAGGTGCGCCGCTTGGTCGTGCCCGGCAGGTCGCGCAACTGCACCATGCCACCGATGTACTTGCTGGCCAGCTCGGCGCTGCGGTTGACCTGGCGGAAGCCGGTCATCAGCAGACGGCGCTGGCGCAGCGGATCGTCCTCGTACTGAGGCACGCCGCTCTGCGTGCGCTGCCACAACTCCTGCGACAGCTTCAAGCGCTTCTCGGCGTAGGCCAGCGGGTCGTCGCCCAGGTCGAAGCGATTGGCCAGCGGGTCGATACCTTCGAAGCCGCCGAAGCCGCCGGCATCGTAGTCATCGGCATACACCAGCGCCGGTTCCGTGCTGCGCGCCGCGATGCGGCCCAGCTCGGCCGACTCCTGGTCGGCCACCACCGGCTTGTAGGCGTACTCGATGGCCCAGTAGTCGTAAGGGCCCAGCGTGCTGTTGTTGTAGGCCCCTTGCTGCTCACCCTTGAGCGCGAGGTTGAAGGCGTTGTAGTCCATCACCGAGCCCGACACGCCGTTGGACCGGGTGTACTGATGGTCGCTCAGCAACTCGCGCTTCATCGCCGTCGAGGCCTTGAAGTTGTGCTTGAGGCCCAGCGTGTGACCGACCTCGTGCATGATCGTGTCCTTGATGACCGACTGCACGAAGGCTTCGGCCTCGGGGCTGTCGGGCGACAGTTCGCCGCGCGCCTCGAGCGTGTCGAGCACGAAGTCCATTTCGGCGGCGCTCTCGAAGGCGTAGCTGCAGTCCTCGTGACGGTCGTGAGAGTGCGGGTGCGTCGCATGGGTCTCCGCCGGGCGCTCGCGGGTCAGCGCCTTCTCTTCGATGAAGAAGCGCCTGGCGCTGCGGCTGAACACGTCGGCCATCGAGATGTCGGCGTCGAGGATCTCACCGGTGCGCGGGTCCGAATGGTGCGGGCCACGGGCATAACCGGCGTCGGCACCCACGTACCAGCGGATCGACGCATGGCGCGAATCCAGCGTGTCCCAATCGGCGTTGTCAGGCTGCTGACGCACGACGATGGCGTTCAGGAAGCCGATGCGCTCGAACGCCTTGTTCCACTCCAGCACGCCGGCTTCGACCGCGGCGCGGTAGCGGGTCGGAATGTTCTTGTCGAGCCAGAACACGATCGGCGCCTTGGGCTCCGACAGCGCGGCCGCCGGGTCTTTCTTCTCGAGCCGCCAGCGGTTCACATGGTGAACGCGCGGGTTCGACTTCAGGTCGGTCGAGAGATCGGTGTAGGCGTCGGTGAAATGGCCCAGCCGCGGGTCGGCGCGCCGCGGGCGCATCGGCTCTTCGGGCAGGCGCATGAAGTTGTAGACGAAACCGACGAAGAAGCTGCGCGGGTCGGGCGTCGTGGTGGGCGGCGTGGCCCCGCCGCCGGGCATGCGCGGCGTCGAGAAATGCATGCGCACGTTCAAGGTGGTCATGCCATCGCTGGCCCAGCTGCGTTCGAAGAACGAGTTGTTGCGATCGAAACTGTAGGGCAACCGGAAAGCCGCCTCGATCTGGCTCGAATAGCCGGAGATGTCGCCCAGCAGAAAGCTCGCGTCGACCAGCACCGACTTGCGCTCCGGATGCTCGGCACTGACCACCGGCGTCGAGCCCAGCAGGCTGTCGGAGAAGCCCTGCGCCAGTGCCCGTTCGATCGCCACGTTGCCGTCGCCGCGGAAGCCGACGTTACGCGCCACCAGCTGCATCTGGTTGCCGATGCGCCGGAAGGCGGCGACCCAGCTGTTGCCCATCTGGCTTGCGTAGAGACCCCGTTCGCCGACCGAACTGTGCACGTTGATCGACAGCAGGAACGGCTTGTCGAACTGGGCCTCGGGCACCTCCAGCCAGACCCTCTCGTCCTTGCGCCAGAGCGTGAAATATCCCTCGCTGGGCGTCGCGCCGCGAACCACATCGGTGAACGGGCGCAAGCCCGAACTGTCGGTGCGGCTCAGAGGTGCCGGCGCCGGTCGCGGCCCCGCGGGGGCGTCGGTCGGCGCGGGCGGATGAACGGGAGCCGGTGCGGCGGCGGGCGGCGTCACGATGGTGGCGCACCCGGACAGGGTCAGCAGGGCCGACAGGCCCCAAATTGCGGGCCGGCGCATCAGAAACTCGTTCACGGAATGATCCCTCTCGCTGAGGCGGTGACCCAAGCACCACCATTGCGGGGCAGTATAGGAACGGCATGGCGCCGTGGCGCATGTCGCCGACCCCCTACTCTCGCTTGCCTCGCGACCCCGTGCGGTACGACACGATCCGCAAGCCCGCTAGACTGCCGCTTTCCCCCCTTTGTTCCCCCGATCCGCGGGGCCCCCTCGTTTCCCCCTACTTCGGGGGCCCTCGTCAACCCTCATTGCGCACTTTGACCACCACCCATTTGCTCTATCTGCACGGCTTCCGCTCGTCGCCCTTGTCGACCAAGGCACGTCTGATGGCCGAGCGTGTGCACAGCTTGCAAGTCCAGGGCCAGCCGCTGCACTGGTGGTGCCCCCAATTGCCGCCCTCGCCGGCCCAGGCCATCGACGAGCTGCTCGCCGGGCTGGTCGGCTGGCCCATCGAGGGCACGGCCATCGTCGGCAGCTCGCTCGGCGGCTTCTACGCGACCGTGCTGGCCGAGCGGCTCGGCTGCCCGGCCGTGCTGTTGAATCCGGCCGTCGATCCGGCCCGTGATCTCACCCGCCACATCGGCGAGCAGCAAGCCTGGCACAGCAGCGAGCGCTTCTACTTCAAACCGGAATATGTGAAGGAATTGCAGGTCTTGACGCCGGCGCGCCTGACCCGGCTCGATCGCTATTTCGCGCTGATCGCCAAAGGCGACGAAGTGCTCGACTGGCGCGAGATGGCGGCCCGCTACCAAGGGGCGCAGCTGCAGGTGCTGGAAGGCGGCGACCACGCGCTGTCGGACTTTCCGTCCCATCTGGACACGGTGTTGCGCTTCCTCCGGATCGTCTGACGCGGCGGCGGCGACCGCCCCACCCGAACTCCGGCGACAATCCGGGCATGTTCGCCCTCTTCGAAGAAGCCGGAAAATTTCTCGCCGGCCGCGTGATGTCCGAGACCGACAGTTCGGTGCAGATCGAGCTGGATTCCGGCAAGCGCGTCAAAGTCAAAACCGCCAACGTGCTGCTGAAATTCGAGCAGCCGCAGCCGGCCCAGCTGCTGGCGCAGGCCCAACCGTTGGCCGCCGAGATCGACCTCGACCTGGCGTGGGAGTTCGCGCCGGCCGAGGAATTCGGCTTCGCCGACATCGCCCGCGACTATTTCGACGCCAAGGCCGGCGTGGTGCACCAGGTCGCCACCTTGGTGCGGCTGTTCGAGGCACCGCACTATTTCCGGCGCGTCGGCAAGGGCCGCTTCAAGAAGGCGCCCGAAGAGATCGTCAAGGCCGCCTTGCTGGGCATCGAGCGCAAAAAGCAGCAGCAGGCCCAGATCGAAGCCTGGGCCGGTGAACTGGTGGACGGCCAGTGCCCGCCGCCGATCCGCGAGCAGCTCTACCGCATCCTGTTCAAGCCCGACAAGAACGCGCTCGAGTACAAGGCGGTGGTCGAAGCCGCCAAGCAGTCGCAGACCGCGCCGCTGGATCTGTTGACCAAGGCCGGCGCGATCGACAGCCCCTACCAGTTCCACTGGCGGCGCTTTTTGTTCGAGCACTTCCCCAAGGGTTACGCCTTCCCGGCGTTCAGCGCCCCGCCGGTCAAGGACGAGCTGCCGCTCGCCACGGTGTCGGCCTTCAGCATCGACGACTCGGCGACGACCGAAATCGACGACGCGCTGTCGGTACAAGGCTTGGGCTCGGGCACCATCGTGTTCGGCATCCACATTGCCGCACCTGGCCTCGCCATCACGCCCGGCACGCCGCTCGACCAGCTGGCCCGCTCGCGCTACTCCACCGTCTACATGCCCGGCTACAAGATCACCATGTTGCCGGACGAGGTGGTGCAGGCCTACACGCTGCAAGAAGGCCGCGAATGCCCGGCGGTTTCGCTCTACGTGACGATGGACGAGGCCACGCTCGAGATCAAGGCGAGCGAGACGCGGCTCGAGCGGGTGCCGATCGCTGCCAACCTGCGGCACGACAAGCTCGACGGCATCGTCACCGAAGCGGCGCTGGCCGGCGAGGCCGACGCGGCCTTCCCGTTCGCAGACGAGCTGCGGTTTGCCTACCGCCTGGCCAAGCATCTGAAGGCGCAGCGCGAAGTGGTGCGCGGCAAGCCCGAGGTGTTCACCCGGCCCGACTACAGCTTCAAGCTGGTCGGCAACGACGACCAGGAGCCGAGCGGCCACGAGACCGTGCTGATCGGCGTGCGCAAGCGCGGCGAGCCGCTCGACCTGATCGTCGCCGAGGCGATGATCCTCGCCAACAGCACCTGGGGCGGCTGGATCGCGGAGATGGGCGTGCCGGGCATCTACCGCGGCCAGGCCAGTTTGCTGCCGGGGGTCAAGGTGCGCATGAGCACCAAGCCGATGCCGCATGCCGGCATGGGCGTGAAGCAATACACCTGGGCCACCTCGCCGTTGCGGCGTTATGTCGACCTGGTCAACCAGTGGCAGATCATCGCTTGCGCACGCCATGGCCGTACGGCCGCGTTGGTGGCGCCCTTCAAGCCCAAGGACGCCGAGCTGTTCTCTGTGATCTCGGGCTTCGATGCTGCCTATACGGCCTACAACGACTTCCAGTCGGGCATCGAGCGCTACTGGACCTTGCGCTACCTGGAGCAGAACAGCGTCACCGAACTCACCGCCGCGGTGCTCAAGGAGGGGCTGGTGCGCGCCGAGACGCTGCCGCTGGTGTTCCGTGCTGTGGGCGCCGAAAAGCTGGCACGCGGTGCCCGTGTCAAGGTGCGCATCGCCTCGGTCGACGAGCTGACGCTGGACGTCTACGCCAGCGTCATCGAACGCCTCGACGACACCAGCGCCGCCGCGGCGCCGGCGGCCGAGGATGAAACCGAAGAGCTGGAACCCGCCGCCGGCCCGCTGGCGCTGGCCATCGACGTGAACGACGGCGACGCGCAACAAGGCGACAATACCGCCGGCGACAACACCCCCCCCTCGGCTGCCTGACCCTTGATGAAGAAGTTCTCCACCCTGCAGATCGCGCTGGCGATTTCGATCAGCGTGCATGCCGTGTTGCTGACGGCTCGCTTCGTCGACCCGGAGGGCTTCAACCGGATGTTCGAGGACACACCGCTCGAGGTGGTGCTGGTCAATGCCCGGTCGAACGAGGCCCCGGTGAAGGCGCAGGCGATCGCGCAGGCCAATCTGGCCGGCGGCGGCGAGGCCGAAAAAGGCCGCGCCACGTCGCCCCTGCCGCCGTCCGCGTTGACCGCCACCGGCGATGCGATGGAAGACGCGCGCAAGCAGGTCGAGGCCTTGCAGGAGCAGCAGAACCGGCTGCTGACACAGCTCAAGCGCGAGCTGGCCGCCCTGCCGCCGCCCGACCCGCAACGGGACCAGGGCACGCCCGAGCACAAAGCCCAGGAAGAGCGCCGCCGTCAGCTGCTGCGCATGCTGGCCGAGATCGAAAAGCGCATCAACGAAGAAAACGCGCGCCCCAAGCGCCGCTACATCAGCCCCAGCACGCGTGAAGAGGTCTACGCGATCTATTACGACCAGCTGCGTCGCAAGATCGAAGACCGCGGCACACGCAATTTCCCGGAACACCAGGGCAAGAAGCTGTATGGCGAGTTGACGATGATCGTGACCGTGGACGCCCACGGCCAGGTGGTCGACACCGAGATCGTGCAGCACTCCGACTCGCCGGTGCTCGACCGACGGGCGATCGCGATCGTCGAGGCCGCCGGCCCGTTCGGCGCCTTCTCGCCAGCGATGCGCGCCAAGGCCGACCAGATCGTCGTCGTGTCGCGCTTTCGTTTCACGCGTGACGCTGCGCTCGAGACCACGCTGACCACCAACTGAACACGATGGACCGCTATGCCGTGGCCGGGAATCCGGTCGAACACAGCAAGTCGCCCGACATCCACGCCCGCTTCGCGGCACAGACCGGCCAGGCGCTGACCTACGAGCGCTTGCTGGTGCCCCTCGACCGCTTCGAGACCACGCTGCGCGCCTTCGCGGCCAGCGGTGCCAAGGGTTGCAACGTGACAGTGCCGTTCAAGTTCGAGGCCTGCCGCGCGGCCCACCGGGTCAGCGAACGCGCACGTCTGGCGCAGGCGGCCAACGTGTTGTGTTTCGAGCCGCAGGGCGGCTGGTTCGCCGACAACACCGACGGCAGCGGCCTGGTGGCCGACCTGCGGCACAACGCCGGCGTCGACCTGGCGGGGCGCGACCTGCTGCTGATCGGCGCGGGCGGCGCGGCCGCCGGCGTGTTGGCACCGCTGATCGACCTGCGGCCGCGCCGTGTCGTGGTCGCCAACCGCACGCTGCACAAGGCGCAGGCGCTGGTGCAAACCCATGCCGCCTGGGCGGCCGAACGCGACGTGACGCTGCAGGCGAGTGGGCTCGAGGACTGCGGCAGCGGCTACGCACTGGTGCTGAACGCGACCGCGAGCAGCCTGCAAGGCGGCGGCGTGCCGGTGGCGGGGCGCGTGCTCGGCCCCGGCGCACTCGCCTACGACATGATGTATGGCCCGGCGGCCGCCGGTTTCCTCGAGTGGGCGGCCGAACACGGTGCCAGCGGGCGCGATGGGCTGGGCATGCTGGTTGAACAGGCGGCCGACGCCTTCGCGCTGTGGCGCGGCGTGCGCCCCGAGACCACCGAAGTGCTGGCCGCGCTGCGGCGTGGCGAGGTCTGAGCGGCCCGCGATGGGAAAGCGTTTGCTCCGTCTGGTCGGCCGCTGGCTGACGTTGTGTCTGCTGTCGGCGATCGCGCTGCAGCTCTACTTCCTGGCGCGCGTCGCCTTGATGGCGGTGGTCGACCCGCAGTCGACCACCTTCGAACGCTCGGAAGCCTGGCGCATCATGAAGGTGCAGCACCGGCTGCCGTGGCGCCAGGAATGGCGCGACTACGACCAGATCTCGGACCACCTGAAACGCGCGGTGATCGCCTCCGAAGATGCCGGCTTCGCCGACCATGAAGGGGTCGAGTGGGAGGCGCTCGAGAAGGCGTGGGAGCGCAACCTGAAGGCGCAGGAGCGCGCCGACAAGTACAACCAACGGCTTTTGCAGCGCGCCGCGCGCACGCCCGACCGGCCGGTGAAGATGCGGCAGGCGCGTGTGGTGGGCGGCTCCACCATCACCCAGCAGTTGGCCAAGAACCTGTTTCTGTCGTCCGACCGCAGTTTTCTGCGCAAGGGGCAGGAGTTCGTGATCACTTTCATGCTCGAAGCATTGCTCGGCAAGCAGCGCATCCTCGAGATCTACCTCAACCACGTCGAGTGGGGCGAGGGTGTGTTCGGCGCCGAGGCAGCGGCGCGGCACTATTTCAGGATCGGCGCGGCGGAGCTGTCGCCGGCCCAGGCGGCGCGGCTCGCGGTGATGTTGCCGGCGCCGAAACGCTTCGAGAAGCGGCCCGGCTCGGCCTACGTGCGCGGACGCGCCGCCACCGTGCTCGCCCGCATGCGCGCCGTGCAGCTGCCCTGAGCCCTTGCGCCGGCAGCGCTCCAGGGCGGGCTGCGCCGCAAGGCGGTCCCGGCACTCCTAGAATGGCCTGTTCGGGCCCGACGGGCCCTCTGCTTCCTTTTACCCTCATGGCCTCCAACTCCGCTTCCGCGCTCGCGTCCGAGATTGCCGCCACCGCCGCCCGGCTGATCGTCGAGGAAGGCATGGAGTACGGCCCGGCCAAGCGCAAGGCTGTCAAAGTCCTCAACAAGCGCGGCCTCGGCAACCTGGACCTGCCCAGCAATGAGCTGGTCGAGGAAGAAGTGCGCGCATACATCGAGATCTTTTGCGGCGACACGCAGCCGGGCGAGCTGGCGGCGCTGCGGCGGATCGCCTTGCGCTGGATGGAGCGCCTGGCCGAGTTCCAGCCCCATCTGACCGGTGCGGTGTGGAACGGCACCGCGACGCGGCTCAACGACGTCTGGCTCAACCTCTTCTGCGACGACCCGAAATCGGCCGAGATCCTGCTGATCGGCAAGCGGGTCGACTACGACGCCGGCAGCGTGGTCGGCTTCCGCGGCGACACGGTCGATGTGCTGACGATGTCGGAGGCGAGCCCCGAACTGGGCATGCGCGTGTTGGTGCACCTGGTGATCTACGACCGCGATGACCTGCGCGGCGCGGTCAAGGCCGACGCACGCGGGCGCGCCGAGCGCGGCAGCACGGCGGCCGTGCGCGCCTTGCTCGAGGAAACGCCGTGAAACGCCGGGCTCTGCTGGTGAGCGCAGGCGCGGCCGCGGCGGCCGCCGGGGCCGGGCTCGCGTGGTGGCAGCTGGCGGGGCGGGCGCAACCCCACGACGGTCTGTGGGACGCGCGCTTCGAGACACCCGAGGGCGAGTTTCTGTCGCTCGCCGACTACCGGGGCGGCCCGCTGCTGCTCAACTTTTGGGCCACCTGGTGCGCCCCCTGCGTGCGCGAGATGCCGCAAGTCGACCGCTTCTTCCGCGAATTCCGCGCCCGCGGGTGGCAGGTCGTCGGCATGGCGGTTGACAACGCCCCGCAGGTACGCGAGTTTCTGGCGCGGCGTGTGCAGGTGAGTTTTCCGGTGGCGATCGCCGGGTACGCCGGCGTGACCTGGTCGCGCTCGCTGGGCAACGCCCAAGGGGGCTTGCCCTTCACGGTTGCCTTCGGCGTGGACGGCGACGTGGCCCACCGCAAGCTCGGCGAGACCCATTACGACGAGTTGGCCGGCTGGGCAAGAGGGAGTTGACCGGGCGCCACGCCAGCGCGACGGTCCGGAAACAATTTCTCGACATTTGCTCCGATTTGCGCGTAAAGTCACGGCTTCTCAATTCGAGGGTGCCGTTCAACCCTCAACGCCGATGACCATTCTTGTCCTGCATGGCCCGAACCTCAACCTGCTCGGCACCCGCGAGCCGGAGGTCTATGGTTCGACCACGCTGGCAGAAATCGATGCAGATCTGATGAAGATCGCTGCAGATCGAGGCGTCAAGCTGAACAGCTTCCAGAGCAATCACGAAGGCGCCCTGATCGACCGCGTGCAAGCCGCGCGCGACGATGGCACCCGCTACATCGTCATCAACCCGGGCGGCTACACGCATACCAGCGTGGCGTTGCGGGACGCCCTGGCGGCGGTGGCGCTGCCCTTCGTCGAGGTGCATTTGTCCAACGTTCACAAGCGTGAGGACTTTCGCCGCCACTCCTATTTCTCGGAACTTGCCGACGGCGTGATCTGCGGCCTGGGGGCCACCGGCTACCGGCTGGCGCTGCTCTACGCGCTCGAGCGCCTGGCCCCACCGGGCCAAGGATAATCCCGTCCACTTCCCGCCGTAGACACACATAAAGAAAGAGGAACCGGCCCTCGGGACGTGTTCCACCTGAAAAACAGCGGCCTGCGCCGCGTTGGAGAGCACCATGGACCTACGCAAGCTGAAAACACTGATCGACCTGGTGTCCGAGTCGAACATCTCGGAGCTGGAGATCACCGAAGCCGACGGCAAGGTGCGCATCGTGAAGTCGGATGGCCACGCTGCGGCCGGCCCAGTGGCCGCCGCGCCGGTGGCGCAGGCGCCAGTGCAGCCCGCGCCGGCGCCCGCTCCGGCTGTCGCCGGTGCCGCTGCGGCGCCTGCACCCGCGCCGGCGGAATTCAGCGGCCATGTGGTCAAGTCGCCGATGGTCGGCACTTTCTACCGTGCCTCCAGCCCGGGCGCCAAGCCCTTCGCGGAGCTCGGCCAGCAGGTCAAGGAAGGCGAGGCCATCTGCATCATCGAAGCGATGAAGATCATGAACGAGATCGAAGCCGACAAGTCGGGCACGGTCACCAAGATCCTGTGCGAGAACGGGCAGGCGGTGGAGTACGGGCAGCCGCTGTTCGTGATCGAGTGAGATCGTTCCCAGCCGTCACGACCTCCCGTCGCTGCCACCCGCGGCGGCGACACGAGGCCCGGATGCGCGACGACGCGCGCCCGCTGGCCACCGCGAAATGCGCCGCGCGCCCTGCGCGCGGCGATCGAGCCGAGCACGATGTTTAAAAAGATACTCATAGCCAACCGGGGCGAGATCGCGCTGCGCATCCAGCGCGCCTGCCGTGAGATGGGCATCAAATCCGTGGTGGTCTATTCCGAGGCCGACCGCGACGCCAAGTATGTGAAGCTGGCCGACGAAGCGGTGTGCATCGGCCCCGCGCCGTCGGCACAGAGCTACCTCAACATGCCGGCCATCATCTCGGCCGCCGAGGTGACCGACGCCGAGGCGATCCACCCCGGCTACGGCTTCCTGTCGGAAAACGCCGACTTCGCCGAGCGTGTCGAGAAGAGCGGCTTCGCCTTCATCGGCCCGTCGCCCGAATCGATCCGACTGATGGGCGACAAGGTGTCGGCCAAGAACGCGATGATCAAGGCCGGCGTGCCCTGCGTGCCGGGCTCCGAAGGCGCCCTGCCGGAGGACCCGAAAGAGATCATCAAGATCGCGCGCGCCGTCGGCTACCCGGTCATCATCAAGGCCGCCGGCGGCGGCGGTGGCCGCGGCATGCGGGTGGTGCACACCGAGGCCGCGCTGATCCACGCGGTGCAGACCACGCGCGCCGAGGCCGGGGCGGCCTTCGGCAATCCGTCGGTCTACATGGAGAAGTTCCTCGAGAACCCGCGCCACGTCGAGATCCAGGTGCTGGCCGACCAGCACCGCAATGCGGTCTACCTGGGCGAGCGCGACTGCTCGATGCAGCGCCGCCACCAGAAGATCATCGAGGAAGCGCCGGCGCCGGGCATTCCCAGGCGCATCATCGAACGCATCGGCGCACGCTGTGCGGACGCCTGCAAGAAGATCGGCTACCGCGGTGCCGGCACCTTCGAGTTCCTGTACGAAAACGGCGAGTTTTATTTCATCGAGATGAACACCCGGGTGCAGGTCGAACACCCGGTGACGGAGCTGGTGACCGGCATCGACATCGTGCAGATGCAGATCCGTGTGGCGGCCGGCGAGAAGCTGCCGTTCGCACAGCGCCACATCACGATGAAGGGCCACGCCATCGAGTGCCGCATCAACGCCGAGGACCCGTACAAGTTCACGCCCTCGCCGGGCCGCATCACGATGTGGCACGCGCCGGGCGGCCCCGGCGTGCGCGTCGATTCGCACGTCTACACCAACTACTTCGTGCCGCCCAACTACGACTCGATGATCGGCAAGATCATCGTGCACGGCGACACGCGGGAACAGGCGCTGGCGCGCATGAGCATCGCACTGTCAGAGACGCTGGTCGAGGGCATCCTGACCAACATCCCGTTGCACCGCGAACTGGTGGTCGACGCCAAGTTTGTCGAGGGTGGCACCAGCATCCACTATCTGGAAGGCTGGATGAGCCAGCACAAGCGCTGACCGGAGCCCGCCGTCATGTTCGAACTCGTCCTGCTGGCCCGCGAGGCCGATGTCGACACCGTCTCCGACGCCTTGATGGAGCTGGAAGCCTTGTCGGTGTCGGTGGAGGACGCCGATGCGGACACCGAGGCCGAACATGCACTGTTCGGCGAGCCCGGCATGCCGGCACCACGCGGCGGTTGGGACCGCTCGACGCTGAAGGCCTTGTTCCCCGACGAACCCGCCGCCACCGAAGCCGCCACGCTGCTGCTCGCGCAGGAGTGGGCGGGCGACGTCCACGTGGTGGCCATCCAGGCCGTCGAAGAGCAGGACTGGGTGCGATTGACACAATCGCAGTTCGCGCCGGTCGAGATCACGCCCGAGTTCTGGATCGTGCCGAGCTGGCACCAGCCGCCCGCGCAGGCGACCCGCGTGATCCGCCTCGACCCCGGCCTCGCCTTCGGCACCGGCACCCATCCGACCACCCGGATGTGCTTGCGCTGGATCGCGCGCCAGCCGGCCAGCACGCAGGCGCAATGGCAGCGGGTGCTCGACTACGGCTGCGGCTCGGGCATCCTGGCCATCGGCGCCGCGCTGCACGGGGCCCGCGACATCGATGCGGTCGACATCGACCCGGCTGCGGTCGAGTCCACGCTTGCCAACGCCGCGGCCAACGGCGTGCAACTGAACGCCGGGCTGCCCGACCGGGCCACCGGCCGCTATCCGCTGGTGCTGGCCAACATCCTGGCGTCGCCGCTGAAGCTGCTCGCGCCGCTCCTGACCGGCCACGTCGCGCCCGCAGGACATCTGGTGCTGGCCGGCATCCTCGAGCGGCAGGCCGAGGAATTGCAGCAGGCCTATGCCGCGATGTGCCGGCTCGAGGTGAGCGACCGCGAGGACGGCTGGATCCTGATGACGGCACGCCTGGGCGACACGGTGTGACGCGGGCGGTGCCCATGCTGATGGCATCATTCGCGCGATGAGCCTGGCCACCCGCTGCCCCGCCTGCAACACCACCTTCCGGGTGGTGCAAGACCAGCTCAAGGTGTCCGAGGGTTGGGTCCGCTGTGGCCGCTGCAACGAAGTCTTCAACGCCATCGAGGGGCTGTTCGACCTCGATCGTGAAGGCACGCCGTCGCAGCCGATGCCGCTGCCCGGGCGGCCGGAGGCGGTCGACAGCGAGTACCCGGCCTTCCAGAGCACCCTCAGCGAACCGCCCCCGTCCGTGGTGCCGGAGCCGCTCGAGATCGCACAGGAGGCGCCGCCGACGGCGCCGGCCCCCCTGCCGCCCCCGCCCGGCCCGACCGCCCCAACCGCCCCGGTCGCGGCAGCCGCTGCAGCCGCAGCCGCATTCGCGCGCAACGCACCGTCGCCGGCCGAGATCGCCGCCGAGATCGACGACAACGTCGCACCGACCGCCTACGAGGTGCTCGACTCCAGCTTCCTCGACCGCAGCACCTATGGCTCGGTGCAACCCGGCGACCTCGACGATGGCTTTGCGGACGCCCGCTTCGACAGCACGCACGAAGCGCTCGAGCTCGAGTCGGAAGCGGTGGCTGCCGGCGCCCCCGCCTGGCAGCCCAAGACCCTCGGCAACGCGCGGAAGAAGTCGCACAAGCCGGCCCGATCCAAAAAGGCGGCTGCCGCGCGACGCCCGCCGGAGGACCCGAACGCACCCGAGTTCCTGCGCAAAGCCGAACGCGAGGCGCATTGGCAGTCCCCGCGCATGCGCCTCGGGCTGTCGCTGTTTGCGCTGCTGCTCGGCCTCACGCTGGTGCTGCAAATCGCGCTGCAGTGGCGCGACTGGCTGGCGGTGTACCGCCCGGCCCTGCGGCCGACGCTGGTGCAGTTGTGCCGTGTCGCCGGTTGCACGGTCGGACCGCTGCGCCGCATCGACGACGTGGTGGTCGACAGCAGCAGCCTGGCCCGCGGTAGCGGCCCCGACGCCTACCGCCTCAGCGTGCTGCTGCGCAACCGTGGACCGGTGGCGCTGGCACTGCCTCACATCGACCTCACCCTCAGCGACGGCAACGGCGACCTCGTCGCCCGCCGCGCCTTGGCTCCGCGCGACTTCGGCGTCGGCGACAGCATCGACGCCGGGGCCGAAGTCACGCTCACGCTCGACCTCTCGACCCCGGGGCATCGCGTCGCCGGGTTCACGGTCGAAGCCTTCTACCCCTGACGCACGGGCAACAACCACTGCCCCAAGGAGCATCCATGTCGGCTTTGATCTGCGGTTCGCTCGCATTCGACACCATCACCGCCTTCCACGGCCGCTTCCGGGAGCAGATCCTGCCGGAGCAGATCCACATCCTGAACGTGTCGTTCCTGGTGCCCACCTTGCGGCGCGAGTTCGGGGGCTGTGCGGGCAACATCGCCTACACGCTGAAGCTGCTCGGCGGCGAGCCGCTGGTGATGGCCGCGCTCGGGGCCGACGGGCACGACTACCTGGAACGGCTGCGCGGCCTGGGCCTGTCGACCGAGTTCGTGCGCACCGTCAGCCACACCTACACGGCCCAGGCCATCATCATGACCGACGCCGAAAACAACCAGATCACCGCCTTCCACCCCGGCGCGATGCAGTACGCGCACGAGACACTGGTACAGCCCCGGCCCGACATCCAGGTCGCCATCGTCGCGCCCGACGGGCGCGATGCGATGCTGCAGCACGCCGAGCAACTCGCGGATGCGCGCATCCCCTTCATCTTCGACCCTGGCCAGGGGCTGCCGATGTTCAACGGCGACGAGCTGCGCCGCTTCGTCTCGCTCGCCACCTGGGTCACCGTCAACGACTACGAAGGCAAGCTGCTGTGCGAGCGCACCGGCCAGAGCCTGCAAGAGCTGTCGCGCTCGCATCTGAAGGGCATCATCGTGACGCTGGGGGCCGAAGGCTGCGACGTGTGGACGCAGGGCCAGTCGCAGCGTGTGCCGGGCGTGCCGGCCACTTCGGTGGTCGATCCCACCGGCTGCGGCGACGCCTTCCGCGGGGCGCTGCTCTATGGTCTGGAACGAGGCTGGGACCTGGCACGTTGCGCCGAGCTGGGCAACCGGGTCGGGGCAATCAAGATCGCGAGCAACGGGCCGCAGAACCACACGCTGGACCTCGCCGCACTGGGCCTGACCTGATGGGGGTGCCGGCGGCGCCGCCTGCTGTCCCTGCCGCGCGCCCGCGATCGATCGCCGATCGATCACGTGGAGCCCGCTGCCGCTGATCCATCACGCCGGCGGATCGTCACCGCCGATGGCCGCGCGCGACCGCGGGCCCACGCCCTTCTCTATATATGTATATATATAAATAGAGCGAGGGCTTCGAGGGGGTGCTCGGGCCAAAAGTGCCGCCCCCCAGCCACGCCGACCGCCACACCGACCGCCACGTCCACACCGCCACGTCGCCGCAGGCCCGTGTGGACCCACGGCGCGCCGACAAGGCACCACTACCCCTCGGGTGCGAGCCGCTGCATCGCGTTGGCCAGCGCCTCGTCATCGGGGCAGCAGGCCAGCACTGTCTTGCGCCGGCTCGTCTGCCCCCTCAGCAGTTCGACCTGGCCCCGCGGCAGGCCCAGGCGCTCGGCGACCCAGCGCAGCAGCGCTTCGTTGGCCTTGCCGTCCACCGGCGGAGCCTGCAGCCGGACCCTCAAGGCGCCGTCGTGCAGCCCGACACATTGGGTGCGGCTCGCATTGGGCACCACGCTGACGTCGATCTCCAGGCCGCGGCGCGAGCGGCGCAGATAGGCAGGCAGGACGGGGTCCATCACACGCTCTTGACGGGGCCGTGGCCCAAAAGAAAAAACCCGGCCGAGGCCGGGCTTGGAGTACAGCCTCGAAGGCGACTCAGGGCTTCGCGCCCGTCGGGAAAGGCCAAGCCGCCTGCGGGCTGAGAGTCGTCTTCGCGGCGGGAGCCGCCGGTTTCGCAGCAGGCGCAGCAGCAGGTGCGGCAGCAGCCGCCTTCTTCGCAGCAGGCTTCTTCGCGGCTTTCTTGGCAGCAGCCTTCTTCGCAGCCGGCTTCTTGGCGACAGCCTTCTTGGCCGTCGTCTTGCTGGCGGCCTTCTTGGCCGGCGCAGCCTTCTTGGCGGCAGCCTTCTTGGCCGGTGCGGCCTTCTTCGCTGCAACCTTCTTGGCCGGTGCCGCCTTCTTGGCCGGCGCTGCCTTCTTCGCAGCAACCTTCTTGGCCGGTGCTGCCTTCTTGGCTGCCACCTTCTTCACGGCCGCCTTCTTGGCGGGTGCGGCCTTCTTCGCCGGTGCCGCCTTCTTGGCCGGCGCTGCCTTCTTCGCAGCAGCTTTCTTCGCGGGAGCCGCCTTCTTCGCGGCGGCTTTCTTTGCAGTTGCCATATCGATTCTCCTTGATCAAGTTGCAAAGAGCACTGCGCCGCTCGATACAGCGCAGCGATTCACCGCCCGTTGGACTGTCTTGGAGAGACGCCCTGGTACGGTGAATGGGGTGGCAGCCAGTGCCTGCGGCTTCTTGGGGCCCAGCGACTGCCGCTTGGCGGCAGCCGGAGTCCGCTGTTCACTGACTGCGAATCTTGATCTCTTCATCATGACCTGGAGAGCAGCGTTCGTGCCCGGGCTTCAATCCCAAGAGAGCGCGCCACCGGACTGGTACTCGATGACGCGCGTCTCGAAGAAATTGCGCTCTTTCTTCAGGTCGATCATTTCGCTCATCCACGGGAACGGGTTTTCCTCGTTCGGGAAGAGCTCCTCGAGGCCGATCTGCGTTGCGCGCCGATTCGCGATGTAGCGCAGATAGCCCTTGAACATCGAAGCATTCAGGCCGAGCACGCCGCGAGGCATGGTGTCCTCGGCATAGCGGTACTCCAGCTCGACCGCCTTCAGGAACAGGCCCTTGATCTCGGCCCGGAGCTCGGGCGTCCACAGGTGCGGGTTCTCGAGCTTGATCTGGTTGATCAGGTCGATACCGAAGTTGCAGTGCATCGACTCGTCACGGAGGATGTACTGGTACTGCTCGGCCGCCCCGGTCATCTTGTTCTGCCGGCCGAGCGCGAGGATCTGCGTGAAGCCGACGTAGAAGAACAGGCCTTCCATCAGGCATGCAAAAACGATCAACGACTTCAGCAGCTTCTGGTCGTTTTCGGGCGTGCCGGTGTGGAAGTGCGGGTCCATGATCTGGTCGATGAACGGGATCAGGAACTCGTCCTTGTCCCGGATCGACGCCACCTCATGGTAGGCGTTGAAGATCTCGCTCTCGTCCAGCCCGAGCGACTCGACGATGTACTGGTAGGCGTGCGTGTGGATCGCCTCTTCGAAGGCCTGGCGCAGCAGGAACTGGCGGCACTCGGGAGCGGTCACGTGCCGGTAGGTGCCCAGCACGATGTTGTTGGCGGCGAGCGAGTCGGCGGTGACGAAGAAGCCGAGGTTGCGCTTGATGATGCGGCGCTCGTCTTCGGTCAGGCCGTTGGGGTCCTTCCAGGTCGCGATGTCGCGCGACATGTTCACCTCTTGCGGCATCCAGTGGTTGGCGCACGTGGCGAGGTACTTCTCCCACGCCCACTTGTACTTGAACGGCACCAGCTGGTTGACGTCGGTCTGGCCGTTGATGATGCGCTTGTCGGCGACGTTGACGCGCCGCACGCTGGTGGACTGCACCGAGCTGGCCGCTGCCGGGACATGCGCCGTGGAGGTGCTGTTGCCGATGTGGGTGGCAACACCGGTAGAGAGGGAGGGGATGGGAGAGGACACCGAATGTTGGGGTGACGGGGGCATGGCCCGCGCTGCACTGGAAAGATTTTGCGCGGTGCTCGTCGACTGATTTCTCGAGGGAGTGACTTCTTCTTCCCAGACCAACATGGTGGACATCCTGTAGCGGTGAATTATGAGAGTGTTGTGTTCAAACACCAAGCACTTCTTGACATTCGAGCGACGAACCTGTTGCGGTCGTGCATCGCTTCGAGTGCTGTGTGTCGAGCCACGATGTGCATGACGACCCGTGCTTGTCGTCGAGCGCTCGGATGAGTCGGTGACCTGCGTTGCATGCACTCTCGGTGGCATCGCAGGTGCATGGGCCGCAGGGTTGCCCCCGCGGCCCTGACCCATCAGCAGCTCATTGGCAGGCCTCGCAAGTCGGGTCGTCGATCGCGCAGAACTTCACGTCGGTCGCGGGCTCGCTGCTCGCCGCGGCCACTTGCGAGTGGGCTGCAGCAGCCGCGGTGTCGAGGGCCGACAGGCCACCGCCGCCTTGCGTCGGCACCGAGTTCAGCTGCCCCGCCTTGACGGTCGATTTCTCGGCGTGCGTCGCGCCGACGGTGCGCAGGTAGTAGGTGGTCTTCAGGCCGCGCGTCCACGCCAGCTTGTAGGTTTCGTCGAGCTTCTTGCCCGAGGCACCGGCCATGTAGATGTTGAGCGACTGGGCCTGGTCGATCCACTTCTGGCGGCGCGCGGCGGCCTCGACCAGCCACACCGGCTCGACCTCGAACGCGGTCGAGTAGAGCCGCTTCAGCTCCTCGGGCACGCGGTCGATGCGGCGCAGCGAACCGTCGAAGTGCTTCAGGTCCATCACCATCACGTCGTCCCACAGCCCCAGGCGCTTCAGGTCACGCACCAGGTACTCGTTGATGACCGTGAACTCGCCCGACAGGTTGGACTTGACCGACAGGTTGCCGAAGCAGGGCTCGATCGACGCGTCGACGCCGACGATGTTGGAAATCGTGGCGGTCGGCGCGATCGCGACGCAGTTGGAATTGCGCATGCCGTACTGGCCGATGCGCTCGCGCAGCGCGTCCCAGTCCATCGTCTTGCTGCGGTCGACCTCGACGTACCCGCCACGCTGCTCGGCGAGCAGGTCGAGCGAGTCGATCGGCAGGATGCCGCGGTCCCACAGCGACCCCTTGTAGCTCGAGTAGCGGCCGCGCTCGGCAGCCAGCTCGGTCGAGGCCCAGTAGGCGTAGTAGCACAGCGCTTCCATCGAGCGGTCGGCGAACTCGACCGCCTCCTGGCTGGCGTAGGGGATGCGCAGTTGGTAGAGGCTGTCCTGGAAGGCCATCACGCCGAGGCCCACCGGGCGGTGGCGCATGTTGGAGTCGCGCGCCTTCTTGACCGCGTAATAGTTGATGTCGATGACGTTGTCGAGCATGCGCATCGCCGTCGCCACCGTCTTCTTCAGCTTCTCGTGGTCGACGCCGCCGTCCTTCAGATGGCGCGCCAGGTTCACCGAGCCGAGGTTGCACACCGCGATCTCTTGGTCGTTGGTGTTCAGCGTGATCTCGGTGCACAGGTTGGACGAGTGCACCACGCCCACGTGCTGCTGGGGCGAGCGCACGTTGCAGGCGTCCTTGAAGGTGATCCAGGGGTGGCCGGTTTCGAACAGCATCGACAGCATGCGGCGCCACAGGTCGACCGCGCGCACCTTCTTGAACAGCTTCAGCTCGCCGCGCGCGACCTTCTCTTCGTAGCGGGTATAGGCGGCTTCGAAGTCGCGGCCGAACTTGTCGTGCAGGTCCGGGCAGGTGGCGGGCGAGAACAGCGTCCACTCGCCGTTTTCCATCACGCGGCGCATGAACAGGTCGGGGATCCAGTTGGCCGTGTTCATGTCGTGGGTGCGCCGGCGGTCGTCACCGGTGTTCTTGCGCAGCTCCAGGAACTCCTCGACGTCGAGGTGCCAGCTTTCCAGATAGGCGCACACCGCGCCCTTGCGCTTGCCGCCCTGGTTGACCGCCACCGCGGTGTCGTTGACCACCTTCAGGAACGGCACCACACCCTGGCTCTTGCCGTTGGTGCCCTTGATGTGCGAGCCCAGCGCGCGCACACGGGTCCAGTCGTTGCCCAGGCCGCCGGCGAACTTCGACAGCAGCGCGTTTTCCTTGATGGCCTCGTAGATGCCGTCGAGGTCGTCGGGCACGGTGGTCAGGTAGCAGCTCGACAGCTGCGAGCGGCGGGTGCCGGCATTGAACAGCGTCGGCGTGCTCGACATGAAATCGAAGCTCGACAGCACTTCATAGAACTCGATCGCGCGGGCTTCACGGTCGATCTCGTTGAGCGCCAGGCCCATCGCGACGCGCATGAAAAATGCCTGCGGCAGCTCGATGCGGTGGCCGTCGATGTGCAGGAAGTAGCGGTCGTACAGCGTCTGCAGGCCGAGGTAGTCGAACTGCAGGTCGCGGTCGGCCTTGAGCGCGCCGCCGAGCTTCTTCAGGTCGAACTGCAGCAGCTTCTCGTCGAGCAGTTCGGCGTCGACGCCCTGCTTCACAAAAGTGGGGAAATACTCCGCGTAACGCTGGTGCATCTCGGCGTGCATCACCTCCTCGCCGAGGATCTCCTTGCGGATCGTGTGCAGCAGCAGACGTGCGGTGGCATGGGTATAGCCCGGGTCTTTCTCGATCAGCGTGCGGGCGGCCAGGATGGACGCCTTGTGCACCTCTTCCATCGGCACGCCGTCGTAGAGGTTGCGCTTGGTCTCGGAAAAGATCGGGTCGGGCTTGACGTCGGCGCCGAGCTCGGCACAGGCCGATTCGATCAGGGCCTGCAGACGGGCGATGTCGAGCGGCACGCGGTGGCCGTTGTCGAGCACGGTCAGCGTGGGCTCGGCAGCGACCGCGCGCTGCTGCTCGCCCTGCTTCGCGCGCTCCTGCGACCGACGCTCCCGGTACAGCACGTAGGCACGCGCGATCTCGTGGTGGCCACCGCGCATCAGCGCCAGCTCGACGTGGTCTTGAACATCTTCAATATGGAAGGTGCCACCACCCGGGCGGGAGCGTAGCAAGGCGCGCACCACCGCTTCGGTCAGGCCGTCGACGGTTTCGCGCACGCTCGCCGACGCAGCACCTTGCGTGCCGTGCACCGCCAGAAACGCCTTCATCAGTGCGACGGCGATCTTGTTGGGTTCGAAGGACACCACCGCGCCATTGCGACGAATGATCTGATAGCCCGCGTAGGCACTCGCGCCCGCCGTCGCAGGACGGGGGCTGCCGGCGGTATGGGTTGCAAGCTGTGGATCGGCGCTGGTGGTGATGGTCTGCATGAATACCCCTTCTGTACTGACTCAAACGATGGCGGGAACGTCGAGACGCGACGCGGGCGATGGACGCCGGCGGTGCGTTCGAGGGCCGTATGTGTGTGGATGCTTGCGCTGCCTACGTGCACACACCGCGTGTCGCGTCTTGTGTGCACGCCTGTGTGCAGGCTTTTGTGCAGGCTTGTGTTCGAGGCCGCGAGCATAACACCAACACTACATCTAGTGGCCCCAGACACTGTAGTCCGCTAGTAATAGCGTACACGTGCGGATTGCAACTATTGACGCAGGCGCCGTTTTTGGTATGCGAGATACCGTGCAGCAGCGCCTTGCCGCCGCAACCCGCACCACTGCTTGTGTTGGCAGAGCTGACCCGCGGCAGCACTGGTGCTGCGGGCCGAAAGAGGCCGCAGCACCGCATCACGGTTGGGTCGGCTCAGCCCCGGGGAGGCGCTTGCTCGGTATCGATGCCCCTGTCGCCATCGGTCTGCGGCAGGAAGGGAAAACAACGTGTCGGCCAGGCCAGCGACAGCACCAGCGCTGACCAGTCGAAGGCGCTGCCGGGGTCGCGTTTGCGGCCCGGTGCGATGTGCTCATGACCTGCCACGTGTTCGATCGGATAGTGGTCGCGCAAGGCGGTCAGCAAGGACACCAGGGCCACGTACTGCGGGCCGGTGAAGGGATGGTCCTCGAGCCCTTCGAGTTCGACGCCGATGGAGTAGTCGTTGCAGTTCTCACGCCCCTGAAACGTCGAACGCCCGGCATGCCAGGCACGGTCGTCGCAGGAAACGAACTGGATCAGTTCTCCGTCTCGCCGGATCACGAAGTGAGACGACACCTCGATGCCGCGGATCTGCTCGAAGTACGGATGGGCGTTCCAATCGAGCCGGTTCGTGAACAACTGCTCGATCTCGGGCCCACCGTATCGCCCGGGGGGCAGGCTGATCGAGTGGATCACCACGAGGTCGATCGCCGCCGCGAGAGGGCGCGGACCAAAGTTCGGTGAGGCGACCCGGCGCGCGTGGCGCCACCAGCCCTGTTGCCAGTCGCCAGGCTGCGGCATGGCAGCAGGACTCGTCGGGTGGGTCACGGTGCGCGCGGCGGTGCCGCCTCAGCTCTCGTCGGGCTCCACCGCAACGCCGTGCTCGGCGACCAGCACGCCGAGCCGCGCCATGCGGTAGCGCATCTGGCGCAGCGACAGGCCCAGGCTGGCGCCGGCTGCCGTGCGGTTGAAGCGGTGGCGCTCCAGTGCGCGGATCAGGATGTCGCGCTCGACGGCATCGAGGTAGGCCGCCAGGTCGTTCGGCAAGGGCACGGCCGCCGGGGCGGCGGGGGCCTCGGGCACCGCGGCGGGCACCGGGGCCAGCGCCGGTGTATCGGCCGGCGCAGAGCCGACCGGCAACAGCGTGAGGTCGGCGTCCGACACGGCCGTGTCGGCGAACACGGTGTCCGGGAGCGCCAGGTCGGCCTGGTCGATCCACTCACCGCCGGACAAGGCCACCGCGCGGTGCAGCAGGTTCTCGAGTTCGCGAACGTTGCCCGGAAAGGCGTAACGGGTCAGGTGCATCAGCGCGGCCGGCGTCAAGCGCGGCGGCGGCCAGACATCGGCGTCCTGCGCGATCCGATCCAGCAGGCGCTCGCAGATTTGCGGCAGGTCGTCCAGCCGCTCTCGCAGCGCCGGTACGCGGATCTGGATCACGTTCAGACGGTAGAACAAGTCTTGCCGGAAGCGCCCGCCCTGCACCTCGGTCGCCAGGTCCTTGTGGGTGGCGCTGACGATGCGCACGTCCACCGGCGTCTCGGCCACCGCACCCACCGGGCGCACCGCGCGCTCCTGAATCACCCGCAGCAGCTTGGATTGCATCGACAGCGGCAGGTCGCCGATCTCGTCGAGGAACAGCGTGCCGCCCCGCGCGGCCTGGAAGAAACCTTCGCGGTCCTCGTTGGCACCGGTGAAGGCGCCCTTGCGGTAGCCGAAGAACTCGGCCTCGAGCAGTTGCTCCGGGATGGCACCGCAGTTGACCGCGATGAAGGGTTGTGCGCGACGCCCGCTCACTTCGTGGATCGAGCGGGCCACCAGTTCCTTGCCGGTACCGGACTCGCCCTGCACCAGCACCGGCGCCATGCTGCGCGCCACCTTCTCGATCATGCCGCGCACGTACTGGATCGCGGCGGAGCTGCCCGCCATGCGGTCGATGGTGCCCGAGCCCCCCGTCACCACCACCGCCGGTGCAGCCGACCGCACGCTGCCGCGGGTCGCCGCCGGCGCCGGCACCGGCACCGCCGAGCTGGCCGCGCCCCCCGGCTGGGGCGCCGCACTCGGGCGCCCAAGGGCGGAGGCGATGACGGCGCGGAACTGCTTCAGGTCGACTGGTTTGGTGAGGTAGTCGTAGGCACCGGCCTTGAGCGCCTCGACCGCGTTTTCGGGCGAGCCGAAGGCCGTGATCATCACGGTCTTTTCGCGCCGCCCGCTCTCTTCCAGGCGGCGCAGCAGGTCGAGCCCGGTGCCGTCGGGCAGACGCATGTCGGTGATCACCGCGCTGTAGGTGCGGTCGCGCAAGCGCGACCAGGCGTCCTCGACGGTGGCGGCCGTTTCGACGTCGTAGCCTTCGCGCAGCAGCGTCAGCTCGTACAGGGTGCGCAGATCGGGTTCGTCGTCGACGACCAGCAGGCTGTAGTGGGAGGCGGACATCATCGGGCGAGGTTGAGGCTGGCAAGGGGGGCTTCGGCGGCGCGAAGCGGCTCGAGGCGCATCACCACGAAGAACTCGTTGCGCGCGACGTGCTGCGTGCCCCGCAGGCGGTAGTCGATGGTGGCGCCGTAGCGCTCGCACAACTCCTTGCAAATATACAAGCCCAGGCCGGTGCCGCGGCTGCGCGTCGAGAAGAAGGGCTCGAACAGGTAACGCTCGACATCGGGCGGTATCGGCGCCCCGTCGCTCGCCACCGACAAGGTCAGGATCTGGCTCTCGGCGGTCAGTCGCACCTCGACACACCCCGGGGTGCCCGACGCATGCCGGTAGCCATTGTCCAGCAGGTTGACCAGCACGCGGCGCAGATGCTCGGGGTCGAAGGCTGCGCCGAGCGGCTGGCTGGGCAGCATCAGGCGCAAGGCGCTGCGCTCGTCGAGCGCGAGGCGCGCGGTGCGAGCCCATTCGGCGCAGGTGGCGCCGACCAGCTCGGTGATGTCGACCACGTCGGCCTGTGTCGGCGGGCCGCCGGGAGCCACTTCCATCACGTCGTCGATGATGCGCTTCAGGCGCTCGACGTTGTCAGCCACCATTTGCGTCAGCTGCCGCTGCGCCGGTGTGGTGGCGTCCTCCGACATCAGCCCGTTGGCCTGGGCGATGGCCGACAGCGGGTTGCGAATCTCATGCGCGATGCCGGCCGAAATGCGGCCCATCGCGGCCAGCTTCTCCTGCCGCATGCGCGCCTGCACGTCGCGCAGGTCTTCGAGCAGGATCACGCACAGCTCCTCGGAATGATCGGGCTGGCGCCGCTTGGTGAAGCGCATGCGCACGCGCAACGCACGGTTCTGCCCGGAGGCGAACTGCAAGGTCAGCTCGCGGCCGGCGGCCGGCCACTTGGCTTCGACGAAGGCACGCTGGGCGGCCTGGGCCAAGGGGGCCCAGACGGGGTGGCTGTGCAGATGGAAAGGCGCCGGCCGCACCAGCCCTTCATCGGCGATCAGGCGCCGTGCCGCAGGGTTGGCGGCGCGCACCCGGCCGCGCCGGTCCACCACCAGCACACCGTCTTGCATCTCCTCGATCACCAGCCGGTTCAGCTGCGCCTGCTGCCGCGCCAGCTCCATGCTGCCGCGCGCCGCCAGCTCTTCGCGGGCCAGCCGTCCGGCCAGTTCCCCGGCCAGGATGGTGACGACGAAAAAGCCGGTGCCGACCAGCCCGGCCTGCGTCATCAGCACGGTCACCTGGCCGCCGTGCAGCGCGTTGAGCCACGCCTCGCCGAGCAGCAGCAAGGTCACCGCCGCTGCCACGGCAAGGGCCGACAGGCGTGGCGTCAGCACGCCCGCCATCAGCACCGGCAGGACCAGCAAGGGCACGAAGTTGATGTTGGCGTTCGAGGTCAGCAGGTGCAGCGTGCCGAACACGATCAGGTCGGCGCCGATGCTCGCCATCCACTGGCGGCGCAGCAAACGGTTGGACGGCAGCGTCTCGTCGACCTCCGGGCGCGAGCGCGCCAGCCACCAGGTTGCGAACGCGGCGACGGCATAGCCGATGTAGATCGCCACCGGCCAGACCGCCCGCCCGCTGTTGCTGCTCAACAGCGACGCGAACTGGGTGGCCAGCAGCAGCAGGCCGACGGCGGCCCGGGCGCCGAGAAAGGTGCGGTAGATGCGCTGGAACGACGGCAGTGTGGCGCCCAGCAGCCGCCGGGCCTGGCGCGACAGAAAGCGCGAATCGCTGCCGCTCGGCGGCGTCCAGCCGGTGTAGCGTGACTCCTTGCCTTCGCCGCGGTCGTCGCCGAAGCCGGTGTCCGGCGCCACGCCGAGCGCGGCGAACCACGATTCGGCCGCCTGGGCATTGCCCTCGGAGGGATGCGCCGTGCGGCGGTTGTCGGTCTTGCGTGCCTTGGTCGGACGGCGGCTCATCGGTCCTCCTTGCGCGCGCCACCCGTGCGGTTCGGCACACGCTGCATCGAGGTCTTGCCGGTCGGGGCGAAGCCCAGGTGAGGACGGTGCGCAACCGCCGGGCGTTGGTAGCCCATCACGCCGCCCGGTCGGATGTGCTGGCGCCCGCCTGGCGATGCGCCTCGCAACAGTAGTGCCCCGCCGGGCCGGGCAGTGCTTCGTCGATCGGCAGGTGCACGCCGCAGTGCCGACACGCGACGATCGGCCGAGGGGCAGGCGAAGACGTGGACTGCGGCGGTTGCTGCGAGGCGTTCGAACCCTGCCGCGGCTTCGGCGGCCGGGCCGTGCGGGCCAGCCACAGCACGACCACGATGACGAGCAACAGGACGAGGTATTTCATGTGCCAGGACCCCTCGCTCAGGCCGCCGCGGGAGGCCTCGACAGCAGCACTTCGAGCACGAAGCGCGAGCCGACATAGGCGAGCAGCAGCAGCCCGGCACCGGTATAGAGCCAGCGTGTGGCCATACGGCCGCGCCAGCCGAAGGCTCTGCGGCCCACGAGCAGTGCCGCGAACACCGCCCACCCGAGCACCGAGAACACGCTCTTGTGGTCCCAGCGCCACGGCTCGGCCGACCACCAACCGAGCAACAGCGCTGCGGACAGCACGGCAAAACCCGCCGCGACGAAGCGGAAGGTCAGCTTCTCGAGCCGCAGCAGCGGCATGCCCAGCGGTGTGGGTTGATCCACTGCGCGCTTGGCCCGCATCTGGCGTTCGGCGTTGGACAGCAGCGTGGCGTGCAGCACGGCCGCCCCGAACAAGCCGTACGACGCGATGCCCAGCACCCAGTGCAAAGGTATCCAGGGTGAAGTGACATGGGCCTTCACCTCGCCAGGGAAGAACAGCGCCAGCGCCACCGAGGTCAGGCCCACCAGCGCGAGGGCGCGGCGCACCCCGGGCAAGGGCACGAAGCGGCTCTCGATCGCATAGACCGCAAGCACCAGCCACGACATGGTCGACAAGGCGGGTGCGAACCCGAAGCGAGCGCCCGTTTCGGCGATGCCGAAATTGGAGGTGTCGAGCACGATCGCCAGGCCATGCACCAGCCAGCCGAGCACCAGGGCGAAATGCCGGCGCTCACCCGCACGCCCGCCCTGGGCGGCCGCCACGCCATAGGCGAGCAAGGCGGCCACGCTGGCGGCGATGGTGAACAAGGACTGGGTCAACAGGGTGCCCCATGGCCCGGAAGCTAGAATCATCCGCACAGTGTACTTTCGCGGCGCTTCGTTCTGGAGCCCGCTCCAGCCTCGCACACCTCATGGCCTCTACCCTTTCCGACCGCCTGTCCCGGCTGGTGAAACAGATGCGCGGCCAAGCCCGCATCACCGAAAGCAATGTGCAGGACATGCTGCGCGAAGTTCGCATGGCGCTGCTCGAAGCCGACGTTGCGCTACCCGTCGTGCGTGACTTCATCGCCCGCGTCAAGGACAAGGCCCTGGGCCAGGAAGTGGTGGGCTCGTTGTCGCCCGGGCAGGCGCTGGTGGGCGTGGTCCATCGCGAACTCGCCGCGACGATGGGCGAAGGCGTCAGCGACCTCGACCTCGCCACCCAGCCACCGGCGGTGATCCTGATGGCAGGCCTGCAGGGCGCCGGCAAGACCACCACGACCGCGAAGCTGGCCAAGCACCTGGTCGAAAAACGCCGCAAGAAGGTGCTCACGGTGTCGGCCGACGTCTACCGCCCGGCCGCCATCGAGCAGCTGAAGACGGTGACCAAGGCGGCTGGCGCGGAATGGTTCCCGTCGAGCCCGACCGACAAGCCGCTCGACATCGCCCGCGCCGCCGTGGATCACGCACGCCGCCACTATATGGATGTGCTGCTGGTCGACACGGCCGGCCGGCTCGCCATCGACGAGGCGATGATGGCCGAGATCCGCGACTTGCACGCAACGCTCAAGCCGATCGAAACGCTGTTCGTCGTCGACGCGATGCAGGGCCAGGACGCGATCAACACCGCGCGCGCCTTCAAGGAAGCGCTGCCCCTGACCGGCATCGTGCTGACCAAGCTCGACGGCGACTCCCGCGGTGGCGCGGCACTTTCCGTGAAGCAGATCACGGGCGCGCCGATCAAGTTCGCCGGCGTGTCTGAGAAAATCGACGGGCTGGAGGTGTTCGATGCCGACCGCCATGCCGGCCGTGTGCTGGGCATGGGCGACATCGTCGCGCTGGTCGAGGAGGTGCAGAAGGGGGTCGACCTTCAGGCCGCCGAAAAGCTGGCGCAGAAGGTCAAGTCGGGCGAAGGCTTCGACTTGAACGACTTCCTCTCGCAGATTTCCCAGATGAAGAAGATGGGCGGCCTGTCGGGCCTGCTCGACAAGCTGCCCAGCCAGATCGCCGCGAAGGCCGGCCAGGCCGACATGGACCGCG
This sequence comes from Caldimonas brevitalea, assembly GCF_001017435.1. Taxonomy (NCBI): domain Bacteria; kingdom Pseudomonadati; phylum Pseudomonadota; class Betaproteobacteria; order Burkholderiales; family Sphaerotilaceae; genus Caldimonas; species Caldimonas brevitalea. The sequence goes on along the minus strand of NZ_CP011371.1, from coordinate 1,176,850 downwards.
CCGAGCGTGAGGTGCGGCGCATGGAGGGCATCATCAATTCGATGACCGCGCTGGAGCGGCGCAAGCCCGAACTGATCAAGGCCAGCCGCAAGCGCCGCATCGCCGCGGGGGCCGGCGTGCAGGTGCAGGAAGTGAACCGGCTGCTCAACCAGTTCGAGCAGATGCAGGGCATGATGAAAAAGATGAAGGGCGGCGGACTGATGAAGATGATGAAGCGCATGGGGGGCATGAAAGGCATGCCGCCCCTCGGGCGCTGAACCGCCTGCTGACCCGCCGCTTCCGCCACCACGCCGGCCGCACCGGCGCTGCGCCCCCCTGGCGAGCGCCTCGGTTGACCGGCGGCCGCGGCGCCGGTAAGGTCCGACGCCAAGCTCACACACACCGACGATGCAACAAGCTGTCCTTATCGTCCTGGCCCTGGCCGCGGTGGCCCTGTTCACCTGGTGGTGGACCCATCGCCCTCAGCCTGCGGCCCCACGCGGCAAGCCCCGCCGCACCGAGGCGTTGGACACTTTGATGGCGTGGACACCGCAGCCCACCCGCATCCTCACCGCTGCCGAGCGCCAAGCCTACGGTGTGGTGCGCAAGGCCTTGCCCGACCACCTGGTGTTCGCGCAGGTGCCGCTGGCGCGCTTCCTGAAAGTGCCGACGCGGCACTCGTATGCCGAATGGTTGCGACGGGTGGGCCAGTTGTGCGCCGACCTGGTGGTGTGCGACGGTGATTCGCAAGTGGTGGCGATCGTCGAAGTGAGGCAGCCCACCGAGCTTGAAAGCGAACGCACCCGCAAGCGCCACGCCCGCATGGACCGGGTGCTCGACGCAGCGGGTATCCCCTTGCACGTCTGGTTCGAGAACAAGATTCCGTCGAGCACCGCGGCGCGCGACGAGTTGCTGCACGGCGAGGCGGCATTGGGCCTGCTGCCGCAAGCGTCGTCGGCCACCGGCACGAGCCGGCCACCTGCCGACGTGGTGGCCGCACACGAGCGCGCGGCGGACGATCTGGCCGCACGCGACGCTGCGTACGACGCAATCGACTTCGAAGAGCCGCCCAGTTCGACCTGGTTCGACGACCTCGATTCGGCCCCCATGCCGCTCGGCTCCAGCGGTGCCAAAGCACCGCCTCCGCGGCGCTGAGCCGCTTCCGATCTTCCTGCCAGAGACGCTGAGCCGCTTCTTTGGCCAGCAGCCACACGCCGCGGTGTCCTGCTGCGGTGCTCCCGTTGCAGGGCGTGCTGCGGCCCGAGGTCCGTCACGCAAGCGCCATGCGACGGCCTGCTTTCAGGCCGTCGGGCGCCCGCCGGGTTCCCGCCCGGCTCAGGCCAGCAGCGCCTGGGCGAACTCGCGTGCGTCGAAGGTCTGCAGATCTTCGAGCTTCTCGCCGACGCCGATGAAGTACACCGGGATCGGGCGCTCGCGCGCAATCGCCGCCAGCACACCGCCCTTGGCCGTGCCGTCCAGCTTGGTGACGATCAGCCCGGTGAGCTGCAACGTCTCATCGAAAGCCTTCACCTGGGCCAGGGCGTTCTGCCCGGTGTTGCCGTCGACCACCAGCAGCACCTCGTGCGGGGCGGTGCTGTCGGCCTTGGCGATCACCCGACGGATCTTGCGCAACTCTTCCATCAGGTGCAGCTGCGTCGGCAGCCGGCCGGCGGTGTCGGCGATCACGACGTCGCACTCGCGTGCCTTGCCCGCACTGACGGCGTCGAAGGTGACGGCGGCCGGGTCGCCGCCTTCCTGGCTGACGATCTCCACCTGGTTGCGGTCGGCCCAGATGGCCAGCTGCTCGCGCGCTGCGGCACGGAAGGTGTCGGCCGCGGCGAGCAACACCTTCTGCTGCGCCTCGGCGAGATGGCGGGTCAGCTTGCCGATGCTGGTGGTCTTGCCGGCGCCATTGACGCCCACGACCATCATCACGGTCGGCGTGTGCTCCCCGACCACCAGCGGTTTTTCGAGCGGCGCGAGCAGCTCGGCGATGGCATCCGCGAGCAGGGTCTTGACCACGGCGGGTTCGGTCGCCTTCGCGTCCTTGACGCGCCGTTTCAGGTCCTTCAGCAAGAACTCGGTCGCCTTCACGCCGGTGTCGGCCAACAGCAGCGCTTCTTCCAGCTCTTCGTAAAGGGCGTCGTCGATCTGCGTGCCGGTGAACACCTGCGTGATGCTGCTGCCGGTCTTGCGCAGCCCGGCCTTGAGCTTGTCCAGCCATGATCGGCGCGACTCGGCCGACGGGGCCTCGGCTTCGGCCGCCTCCTCGGGGGAGGGTTCGGGAACCACCGGCGCTGGGACAGGGGCTGGAACCGGCGCAGCCGCAGCCGGGGGGGTGAGGGGCGCTTGCGGCCTGCTGCGCTCGGCCACAGGTACGGGCGCTGGTACAGGCGCAGGGGCGGGTACAGGGGCGGGTACAGGGGCAATGACAGGCGCAGGTGTCGCCAGAGGTGCGGGCGCCGGTGCTTCGGCGGGCGCCAGCGCAGGGGGGGCCGGTGGCGCCACGGGCGCCTCGACGGGCGCGGGCGCCGGCGCAGAACGCTTGAAAAAGCCGAAGAAGGACGACGAAGCCGGAGCAGGCGCAGGCTCGGGGGCAGTTGCTGGGGGCGGTACTTCGGCGGCCGGGGCGGCAGGCGTTGGCTCCGCGGACGGCGCAGGGGTGGGAGCAGGCTTTTTCTTGAAGAAACTGAACATAGGCGCTCGGAATGTGGCGCCCGATTCTAAGGAAGCGTGCCATGGGCCTCCCCGAGACAAGGTCGCGCCGGGGCCCGCCTACAATGCAGCGCCCTCGCCACCCAGCACCTCCGCCATGCCCCCCGCCCGCCCGCCCCTGCCCCGCGAAGTCCGCATCATCGGCGGGCAATGGAAGCGCACCAAGCTGGCCGTGCTCGACAAACCGGGCTTGCGGCCGACACTGGACCGGGTGCGCGAGACCTTGTTCAACTGGCTCGGCCAGGACCTGACCGGATGGCGCTGCCTGGACGCCTTTGCCGGCACCGGCGCACTCGGTTTCGAAGCGGCCTCACGCGGTGCGGCGGAGGTGGTGCTGCTCGACAGCGACCCCGAGCTGGTGCGGCGCCTGAAGGACGTGCAGGCGCGGCTGAAGGCCGACACCGTGCGGGTGGAAACGGCCGACGCCTTGCGGTGGATGCGCAGCGCCGCGCCGGCGCGTTTCGATCTGGTGCTGCTCGACCCGCCGTTCTCGGCGCAGGTGTTCGAGGCCGCACGGCAGGCAGCCGTGCGGCTGGTGCGCCCGGAAGGCTGGCTCTACCTGGAAGCCGATGCGGCCCCCGACCCTGCGCGTTTCGAGCCGCTCGGACTGACGCTTTACCGGCATGCGCGCGCCGGCGCCGTGCATTTCAGTTTGCTGCAGGTCCGCGCCACTGGCTAAACTGACAGCCCAACATGGGTTCAGGAGGAGGACTCGCATGACCAGCAGCAGCAGCAGCAGCCCGCGCACCGCCGTCTACCCCGGCACGTTCGACCCGATGACGCTTGGCCACGAAGACCTGATGCGGCGGGGCAGCACGCTGTTCGACCGGCTTATCGTCGCCGTCGCAGCGGGGCACCACAAGCGCACCATGTTTTCGCTCGAAGAGCGGCTGGAGATCGCCCGCGAGGAAGCCCGGCCCTATCCGAACGTCGAGGTGATGGCGTTCAGCGGCCTGTTGCGCGATTTCGTCGTGGGACAGCAAGGCCGCGTCGTGGTGCGGGGGCTGAGGGCGGTCAGCGACTTCGAGTACGAGTTCCAGATGGCCGGCATGAACCGGCAGCTGATGCCCGACGTCGAAACGGTCTTCCTGACGCCGTCCGACCAGTACCAGTTCGTTTCCGGCACTTTTGTGCGCGAGATTGCCATGCTCGGCGGCGATGTCTCCAAGTTCGTGGCACCCTCCGTACTTCGGCGCCTGCAAGATCGCGTGAAACAGGGCGCCTGAGGACGTGCCGCCATGGCCTTGATGATCACTGACGAATGCATCAATTGCGATGTGTGCGAGCCCGAGTGCCCGAATCAGGCCATCTCGATGGGCGCGGAGTTCTACGTCATCGATCCCAAGCGCTGTACCGAGTGTGTCGGCCACTTCGACGAGCCGCAGTGCGTGCAGGTCTGCCCGGTGAGCTGCATTCCGATCCATCCCGAGCACATCGAGACCCGCGAGCAGCTGATGATGAAGTATGAACGGCTGCAGGGGCGCGCCGGCGGCAGCGCCGCCCCGGCCGAGGGGCAGGCCGCAGCCGCCACCACGGACACAACCGCCTTGAACTCGAGCGCCCGCTAGGCAGGACCGCTGCCCGGGCCCGCGCCGCCTTCTTCTACAGGCAGGCGCTCGCTGCCCCTCCCCCCCGAACTCTTCTTGCACGGTTGCCTTCACCGGCGATGTGCGCCTGCCCGGCCGTGCGCGGCGTCGCCCCCCGGGCGCCCACCCTCGGTCGCTGAGCCTCACGGCTCGAGCGCGACAAGCGGGGCAATCCCCAACACGGGTGAATACGCGCGGTAATGCTTGTTGCTACATTGCCGCCCCGGCAACACCTCGCCCTCCATTGACCCCCAACGAGATTCACATGCTTGCTGTCTTGGCTCACCCGATGTCTTCCCGTTCTTCGACGCGACTCGCCGCCCTGTTTGCCGTCGTTGCACTCGCCGGCTGTGGCGGGGGCGGAGGCGGGGATGGCGGTGGATCGCCACAGCCGGTGGCCCCCGGCCCCTCGGAACAGGTAGGGCTCACCAAGAGTGGCCCTTGGGTCGTATGGACAGCACCCGGCACCGTTCAGATTGCGACGATCGATCAGGCGACACTGGGAGGCGCGGACCCGATGCCGGTCGATCTGCAAGCTTTTCTTGCAGACGACGGGCGGGCGGTGGTACGCCGAGGTGTCAATGCCTACGATCGAAGCACCGGCGCGAGTCGGTACGACTTTGTGGTCTCTCGCACCGGGAACGGCGAGTGGCTGGCGCCAGAGCAGTTCAACGAAGCGGTGGGGGGCGGGCGCTGGTACGCCAATCCACAAGGCTGGGTGGCAGCGGTGGCCGAAGTGTCGGGCACCAACCGGAAGTTCAAGTCGGCCCGCCCGATGGGGCCGCAGATCGGCACCGCGCTGCAGGCCGCACCCACCTACGAGCTGCCGGGCATCAGCTTGAACCGTAGCCTGTCGGTGATCGACGCCGAGGGAACGCAATACATCGCGCGTGTAGCGCCCCGCACCCCCTTGGCGGGTTGGCAGCTCACGGTCGCCCGCTTCGGCACCGATGGCCAAGCGGACACGCCGGTCGTCTTGCGAGACGAACAGGGCGCGGCCGACACCCCCTATTTCAGCGCCAGCACCACCGACGAAATGACGATGGTGTGGTGGGGGCGCTTCGGCGCCAGCACGTCCTGGCCTTATGAAATGCAGACGGCAGACCTGTCACTGACGGACCGGATGGCGTTCGGCAGCCAGCCGGTCGGCGCGGCCACGAACGACTGCCCGGTCGCCCCGGCGGTCTACAAGAAGGGCCGGGTGAGCCTGGTGCTGTGGGGCCAGAAAAACGCGGCCGCGCGATGCGGTTTGCACGTCCGTGTGATCGACTCGCGCTATGGGTCGACGCGGCTGCAGGACGCGGTGCTCAATCCGGCCGGGCCGGACGTGCGCAAGGCGTGGGCCAGCGTCGGCGCCGGAGGCGAGTTGCAAGTGCTGTGGTATCAGCATGAAGAACCCCGCCTGTGGGTCAGCTCGGCGACGCTGCCCGCCGTCAAGGATCAACCATGGGCCTGGAGCGCCGCACAGCCCCTGAGCGTGAACGGAGAGCCGGTGTCCGTCGACAGCCCTGAGCGAGGCTCCCTGGTGCCGGACATGGCCGTGAAAGAGGGGTCGGGCGGGCATTTGGCGGTGGCCTACGTCCGCTACGCCACCTCGGAGCGGGCGGCCATCGTCTATACCCCCGGGCGCGGCTGGAGCCCAGAAAAACGGATCTCGGTGGATGCCGGACATTCGGGCCTCAGTGCCGACAACCTGGCGCTGTCGTCTAGCGGCACGCTGCTGGTCACCTATCCCGTGCTGCACTTCTGCGCCAACACCCGCAGCAACTGCGAGGGAAACAAGCACTACCTGATGGCCGTGGTGCTGGACTGAAGCGCCGGCGGGCTCCGCAGCCGGCTTGACGAGGTGCCGCGCACCTCAATGTCGCGTCTTGCCCGCCGCGCCCGGCACGATGGCCTCGAAGTCGTCATCGCTCTGTCTACCGGCAGCTTCCCGGCGCTTGCCGCGCTTTTGTTTACGCTTCTGCTTGTCCGACGGCTTACCGTCGCCGCTCGAGGCCTCTTCCGTGCGCGGCACAAAGCGGATGCCACCGGAGGCCACCGGCTGGGCCTCATGGTGCAGGCGCCGCCGCTGCAGTTCCTCAGCCAGCTGCGCGTCGCGCTCCCCGTTCTGCTGAGCTTGCGCCCGCTGGGCCTCGCTGGGCCCTTCCACCAGCGGCACCACCCGCCCCTGCTCGCAAGGCTGCTCCGAGTAGCTGTTGCCGCAGCGGTAGACGGTGGTACCGGCGGCCGGGGCCGCAAGGGGGAACCACAGCAGGATCGGCAGCAGCAATGGCAGCGGCGGCAGGGGCCTGAGGGTCATGAGGGCGGCAGCGGGTCGGGTTTGGGGGGCTTGGGGCGAGGCGGCTTCGCGTGGATCTGCCGCAACGCGCTTTCCATCTCGCCGCGCAACAAGGCGTCCAGCGCCGGCACGGTGCGGTCGATGGCTTTTTCGAGCGCCTCGCGGTGTTCCGGCGACGGCTTGCGCAACACATAGTCCGGCACCTCGGCCTTCACGCCCGGGTGCCCGATGCCCAATCGCAAACGCCAGTAGTCGGCGCTACCGAGATGGGCGTGGATGTCTTTCAAACCGTTGTGGCCGGCGTGCCCCCCGCCCAGCTTGATCTTCGTCTCGCCTGGCGGCAGGTCGAGTTCGTCGTGCGCGACCAGGATCTCCTGCGACGCGATCTTGAAGAACCGGGCGAGAGCGGCCACCGACTTGCCGGAGCGGTTCATGTAGGTCTGCGGCTCGAGCAGCCACACCGGGCCCTCGACGCCGGGCATCGGCCGGTTCACCCGCGCCACCAGCCCGTGGTAGCTGCGGTCGGCATGCAGCGTCGCACCGAGCTTGCGGGCAACGGCATCGATCCACCAGAACCCGGCGTTGTGCCGCGTCGCTTCATATTCGGGCCCGGGATTGCCGAGGCCCACGAACAATCGAATCATGGGGCGATTATCAGGGGGGCCTGCGGCCGGCGGCCGCCAGGCCTCCGGATCCCACAGCCCCGCATTTGGGGGAAGAAGCAATAAAAAAGCCCCGCATGGCGGGGCTTCGTGCGGCAGACAGGCGGGCCGAATTACTTCTTGCCCTTGCCCTTGGCGGGTGCCGGTGCCGGCGCGGGCGCAGCCACCTCGGCCACCGTCTCTTCGACCGGCACCACGACGCTCGCGATGGCGGGGTTGGGACGGCCGTGCGTCACCACCTTGACGCCCTTGGGCAGCTTCAGGTCGTTGACGTGCAGCGATTGGCCCTTGGCCATGTTGCCCAGGTCGACTTCGAGGAACTCGGGCAGCTGGGAGGCCAGGCACTGGATTTCCAGTTCGGTGGCGACGTGGCTGATCAAGCACTTGTCGGTCTTGACGGCCGGGGAATTCTCTTCGTTGATGAAGTGCAGCGGCACCTTCTTGACGATCTTCGTCTTCGGGTCGATCCGCTGGAAGTCAACGTGCAGGACTTGCTGCTTCCAGGCGTGCATCTGCACGTCGCGCAGCAACACCTTCTCGACGTTGCCGCTCAGTTCCATCTCGAGGATGGACGAGTGGAAGGCTTCCTTCTTCAGCGCGTGGAACAGCGCGTTGTGGTCCAGCTCGATGAGCTTGGGCTCGCCGGCGCCGTAGACGATACCGGGCACCTTGTCAGCGCGACGCAGGCGGCGGCTCGCTCCGGTCCCCTGCAGTTGGCGCTCAAATGCGACGAATTTCATTCATCTCTCCAATCAACGTAAGCGTCCGCGACCAGACGCGAAACGGGCCGCCCTGGCGTGCCTCGCGGCACCGGCGGCCCACAGCCGGACGGCCGCAGCCGTCCGTTTTGTTCCCGGCTCAGAAGTTGTTGTTCTGCTCCGAGAACAAAGACGTCACCGACTCGCCGTCCGAAATGCGACGGATGGTTTCGGCGAACAGGAAAGCAACCGAGAGCTGGCGGATCTTGCCGATCGGCTTGGCGGCCTCGGACAGCGGAATCGTGTTGGTGATCACCACCTCGTCGAGCTGCGAGCTCTTGATGCGCTCGAGCGCCGGGCCGGAGAACACCGGGTGGGTGCAATAGGCGTAGACCGACTTGGCGCCGCGCTCCTTGAGCACTTCGGCCGCCTTCACCAGCGTACCGGCGGTGTCGATCATGTCGTCCATGATCACGCAGTTGCGGCCTTCGATTTCGCCGATCACGTGCATCACTTCGGACACGTTGGCCTTGGGGCGCCGCTTGTCGATGATGGCCAGGTCGCAGCCGAGCTGCTTGGCCAGTGCCCGGGCGCGCACCACGCCGCCCACGTCGGGCGACACGACGACCAGGTCGTCATAGTTGCGCGACTTCAGGTCGGACAGCAGCACCGGCGAGGCGTAGATGTTGTCGACGGGAATGTCGAAGAAGCCCTGGATCTGGTCGGCGTGCAGGTCCATCGTCAGCACCCGGTTGGTGCCAACCACTTCGAGCATGTTGGCCACCACCTTCGCGCTGATCGGCACCCGCGTCGAACGCGGACGGCGGTCCTGGCGGGCGTAGCCGAAATAGGGGATGACGGCGGTGATGCGGCGAGCCGACGCACGCTTGAGCGCGTCGGTCATGATGCACAACTCCATCAGGTGCTCGTTGGTCGGTGCGCAGGTGGGCTGCACCACGAAGACGTCGCGACCGCGCACGTTCTGCTGGATCTCGACCGTCACCTCGCCATCGGAGAAGCGACCGACGGCGGCCTGACCTAGCGTGAGCCCGAGGTGGTTCGCGATCTCTTGCGAGAGCGAAGGGTTGGCGTTGCCGGTGAACAGCAAGGTATCAGACAGCATCTTCCTCTCCGTCAGGCCCCAAAAGATAGTGCAGTGACGACAGTGCAGCGAGCGTGGCGTTCCCGCAGTTCTTCTTGCGGGCCGTCACGCTCGAGACGGAACCCACAGCGGCACGGGCATCGCCGGAAACTAGGGAACCTCTGGAGCCTCACCCTGCACAGGGTGCACTCCAGAGGTTCCGGGATGGTTTGGCAGGGGAGGAAGGATTCGAACCCTCGAATGTCGGAATCAAAATCCGATGCCTTAACCGACTTGGCGACTCCCCTACACCGGCCCTCGCTGCGGCAGATACCGCGGCGCCAGCCTTTAACTTGCCGTGTTCAATCCACTTGCCGTTTTCAGTCCGCCGCCCACCCCTTCAGCGGGTGAGCCTCGAGACTGCGGCACATCCGACCTTGCCAACCCTTCGGAAGCACCAAGGCTTCTGGCGGGTGGCCCGCGTCGACGCCGGCCTGAACACTCATTCTCGCACTGACATCACCCGATCCGCGGTGGGCCGACAAACTCCCTGACACCGGCCCCAGGCGCGCGAACACCGCGCTGCCCGAACCCGTCATCCGGCTGTTGCCGTAAGCCCGCTCCAGCAGCTGACAAGCTTGACCGACCTCGCTGCACAGCGCTTGTGCCGCTGCTTGCATGTCGTTGGCCCCAAAACCCGGGGCCCCTGAACCACCTGCCGAGCTGCCATCTCCGGCGCCCTTGCTCAGGTTCATCAAGTACTTGCCTTGTTCAGCTCTGTGCTGTGCAAGAAAGTCCGCAACTATAGCAGCTTTTGTGTCGCGTACCAAGAGGTCACTCGCAAATATCGACTGTGTCGGCAGGCTCGTGGAAGGTTTCACGACGTAGTAGCGCTCGGGGGTCAGTTGCAGCGGCGTCAGCCGTTCGCCGATGCCCTCGACCCAGGCCGGCCCGTCGCCCAGGAAGAACGGCACGTCCGCCCCCAGGCGGACCGCCAGCGGCATCAGCTGCGAGCGCGGCCAGTGCAAGCCCCACAGCCGGTTGAGCGCCAGCAGCGTGCTCGCCGCATCGGAGCTGCCGCCGCCCATTCCGGCACCCCACGGCACTTCCTTGCGTATCGAAATGTCGACACCAAGGCTGGTGCCGCTGGCGGCCTGCAAGGCGCGCGCGGCCCGTATGCAGAGATCCTCCTCGGGTAAGGCCGGCCCCAGGTCGTGGCGTGCGATGCGGCCGTCGTCACGCCGTTCGAAATGCAGTTGGTCGCACCAGTCGATCGGCACGAACACCGACTGCAGCAGGTGGTAGCCGTCGTCTCGCCGGCCCACGATGTGCAGGAACAAATTCAGCTTGGCCGGCGCCGGCACGTCGTACAACACCTTCAGCAAGGGCGGCTCCGGTCAGGACGGGTCGAGCTTGGCACGCACCGTCACCACCGGCGGCTCGGTCTTGACCGCCGTGATGAGGCCCTCGCCGGCCTGGCGCAACTGCACCTGCCAGCCGAGTTGCACGAAGCCGGGATCGCCGTTGGGCAACGGCTCGCTGCCCGCCTCTTTCCAGGGCTGGCCGCGCAGCCAGTCGAACAGCGCGGCCACCGGCAGCGCCTCACCGACCATCTCGCGCGTCAGGTCGTCGAGCGACGCATAACGCCGGGTCTGGCCCTCGGCGCGCAACACCGCCTCATCGGGGCTCCAATGCGCGACCGCCAGCAAACTGCCCAGGGGGCTCGACAGTCGCAGCTCGCCGCGCCGGGCGTCGCCGATCAACTCGAACACGGCGTTCGACGCGCGTGGCCGACCACCGGGCGCCGCACCTTCGACACGCACCGCGAGCCGGCCCGACGCCGCCACGGACATCCCGTCATGTTCTGCGCTGGGCTGACGAGTCGCGCAACCGGCCACCAGCAGCGCACTCGCCAGCACACTGCCGAGACGTCCCCGCCACGCAGCGGCCGCGCCGGCAGGCCAGCGCGTCACAGGCTGACCCTCAGACGCGCCAGCGTTTCTTTCAACACGTCGTTGGCGCCGTCGCGCTCGCGCCCTTCCCGCCAGACCTTGCGCGCCTCGTCGCGACGCCCCAGCGCCCACAGCACTTCACCCAGATGGGCGGCGATCTCGGTGTCGGGGCGGGCCTGATAGGCGCGCTGCAAATGCTGCAAAGCCTCCTCGCGACGCCCCAGCCGGTATTCGATCCACCCGAGGCTGTCGATGATGAACGGCTCGTTCGGGGCCAGCTCGAGCGCCTTGCGCACCAGCTCGCGCGCCTCGGTCAGCCGCACGTTGCGATCGGCCAGCGTATAGCCCAGCGCGTTGTAGGCGTGGAAGTGATCGGGCTTCAAGGCGATCACGCGCCGCAGCAAACGCTCCATCTCGTCGAGGCGTTGCAGCTTCTCGGCCATCATGGCCTGCTCGTACAGCAGGTCGGCGTCGTCGGGAAAACGCTCGTTGGCGGTGGCCAGCACCTGGTACGAGTCCTGCCAGTTTTTGAGGTCCCGCAGCAGTTGCGACTCGGCCAGCAGCTTGGCCCGCCCTTCCTCGGGCGTGCGCTCCGGCGTGGCGCGGATCATTTCGCGTGCCTCGCGCTGGCGGCCCTGCTTGGCCAGCAGGGCGGCACGCCGGGCCTGCACGCTGAGCGCGTTCTGCGTGCTGTCGATCTTGGCCAGCCACAGCTCGGCCTGCAGGTAGTCGCGCTGGTCTTCGGCCGCCTGGGCCAACAGCAGATAGGCCTGCGTCAACCCCTCGGCGGGCGACACCAGCGTGACCTGCGCCTCACCCTCGTCGCTGTCGTCGTCCGTATCGGCGCCCGGCTGGCTGGCCGCTGCCTGCTTGGCGGCGGCGGCCTGCGGCGCGCTCAGCTCGACATAGCGGCGCAAGGCCACCTCGGCGTCCCGCGGCTGCTTCAGTTCGAGGCGCAAGGCGCCCAGGCTGAGCCAGGCCGGTGCCAGGGCCGGCTGGGCCTGGGTGGCCTGCTCGAGCTGTGTCACCGCTTCGGCATAGCGCTGCTGGTTCACGAGCGAGCGCACATAGGCCAGCCGCAAGGCACCGCTTTGCGGCTTGGCCTTGAAGTGGCTGAGCAACAGGGGTTCGGCGGCCGGCTGCGTCTGCAGCAGTTCCAGCGCCAGGATGGCCGGCGCTTCGGCCGTCGGGTCGAGCCGGTGGGCCTCCTCTGCCAGCGCGCGGGCCCGCTGCGGGTCATTGGCCAACAGCCGCATGCGGCCGTTGGCGACCAGCACCGCGCCGCGCGTCTCGGGAATGCTGGCATACGGTTGCAGCGCCTGCTCCATCACGCCGGCCAGCGTCGCGGTGTCGGAGGCGCGTGCGAACAAGCGTGGCAGCAGCACGATGGTGGCCGGTCGGTCCGCCGCCGGGGTGTTGGCGAGCAGCGCGCGCAGCGGATCCAGCGCCTCCGCGGTGCGGTTCAGGCCGACCAGCAGCTGGGCGGCAAAACGATGCGCTTCGATCGACTTCGGCACCGCAGTGCGCCACGCCTGCGCGGCCGCCAGGGCCTGGTCGCCGGCGCGCCCCTGCAAGGCGATTTCGACGACCCGGCGGAACAAGCGCTCCTCGCCGGTCTTGCGGGCGGCGTCCAGCAGGATCTCATAGGCCGCGCCGGCGTTGCCCGAGCGCAGCTCCATTTCGCCGACCAGCAGCTGCTCGAGCAGCGGCGCCGTCAGGCGCGACATGGTCTGGGCCGGGCCGGACGGCGCAACGGCTGAGGCCTGTTCGGCGGCGCCGGCTGGCAGGGTGTAGCCGGTCAGCGCACCGGCAAGACACGCCGTCACCGACAGCAGGCGAAACGAGGGAACGGCAAGCGGCATGATCTGACAACTCCTGGAGACCGGACGCGTAAGGCGGCGCCTACGGCCATCTGATTCTACGAAGGGCCGGATAATTCCCCGATGCCTGAGTTACCGGAAGTTGAAGTCACCCGGCAAAGTTTCGCCGGGCGCATCTTGGGGGCCACGGTCGAGTCGGTTCGCCTGGGCAAACCGCTGCGCTGGCCGCTCGGCTGTGAACCTGGAAGCCTGGTCGGCCAGACCGTCGGCGAGGTCAGCCGACGCGGCAAATACCTGTGGCTGCCGCTCGACCAGGGCGGGCTGCTGCTGCACCTGGGCATGTCGGGCTCGCTGAGCTTTGGCGTCCCGGCCGACGCGCCCGGCGTGCACGACCACTTCGACCTCGGCACCGACCGCGGCGTGCTGCGGCTGCACGACCCGCGCCGCTTCGGTGCGGTGGTCTGGTCGCCGTCGCTGCTGGCCGATCCGGCGCGCAAGCTGTTGAGCACCCTCGGCGTCGAACCCTTCGACCCGGCCTTCACGGCCGCCCACCTGCACGCCCGGCTGCAAGGCCGGCGGGTGCCGGTCAAGCAGGCCCTGCTGGCGGGCGACATCGTGGTGGGGGTCGGCAACATCTATGCGTCGGAGGCGTTGTTCCGCGCCGGCATCGACCCCCGCACCCCGGCCGGGCGCGTCGGGCCGGGGCGCTGCGAGCGGCTGGTGGTCGCGGTGCGCAGCACACTGCAGCGCGCCTTGCAGGCCGGCGGGTCGACGCTGCGCGATTTCCGCGATGCGCACGGCCACAATGGCGCCTTCCAGCTGGAAGCGCAGGTCTACGACCGCGAGGGCCAGCCCTGCCGGGTCTGCGCCACGCCGGTGCGCCGCATCCAGCAGGGGCAGCGGTCGACCTTCTTTTGCCCCCACTGTCAGAAGCGCTGAACGACGCTGTGCACAAGTCGCCGGCGCCACGGGTGACAGCGAGTAACACCCGCGGGACTTGCGCAATAGAAACGCGGCGCGGGGGCCACACCCGGGGCGCCCCGCCTTGACCGAGGCCCCTTGGGCTACCATCCTCGGGTTTCCTTGTTGTGGCTCCTTCCTTGTCGAGCGTCTTCCCATGGCCCCGTCTTTTGCGAACAAGCTCGACGCGCTGAGCGCGTGGCGCACCAGCCTTGAGTCGCGGCTGCGCGAACTGTCACGTTTTCTGTTCGACCACGACCTGCTCGACCAGCCGGCGTCCGAACTGCTGGACGGTCTGACCCAGCGTCTGGCCGGCGAAAAGCTGGTGGTGGCGTTCGTGGCCGAGTTCTCGCGCGGCAAGTCCGAGCTGATCAACGCGATCTTTTTCGCCGACACCGGCCGCCGCATCCTGCCCGCCACCCCGGGGCGCACGACGATGTGCCCGGTGGAGCTGAGCTACGACGAGGACGAAACACCGTCCCTGCGGTTGCTCGACATCGACACCCGGCTGCACAACCAGTCGCTGGGCGAATTGCGCGGGCACGCGCAGGCCTGGAAACAGGTGACGCTCAACGTCAAGCGCCCCGACCTGCTGGCCGAGGAGCTGCTGCAGGTGATGCAGACCAAAAAGGTGCCGGTCGAGCAGGCCCGTGCGCTCGGCTTCTGGGACGACGCCCGCCCACAGGACAACCCGCCGCGCGACGCGGACGGCCTGGTCGATGTGCCAGCCTGGCGCCACGCCATCATCAACTACCCCCACCCGCTGCTGAAGCGGGGCCTGGTGGTGCTCGACACGCCGGGGCTGAACGCGATCGGCGCGGAACCCGAGCTGACCGTCAGCCTGCTGCCGTCGGCCCACGCGACGGTGTTCATCCTCGCGGCCGACACCGGCGTCACCAAGTCCGATCTGGCGATCTGGCGCGATCACCTGTGCGGCCAGGCGCTGGCGCGCTATGTGGCGCTGAACAAGATCGACACGCTCAGCGACGCGCTCAGCCCGCACGCCGAAACTGAAATCCACATCGCACGCCAGCGCGCGCAAACCGCCCAGACGCTGGAGATCCCTGAAACCCGCGTGTTCCCGATCTCGGCCAAGCTGGCGCTGACCGGGCGCGTCGCGGGCGACGCCGACGACCTGCGCGCCAGCCGCATCCTGGCGCTCGAAGACGCGTTGGGCCACCAGTTGCTGCCGCAGCGGCGCGAGGTGTTGATGCAGGCGGCGCTCGACGGCGCCGGCCAGATCGAGAGCCAGGTCGGACGACGTTTGTCGGACCGCCGCCGCCAGATGTCCGAGCAGTTGCTCGAGCTGCGCGGCCTGCGCGGCAAAAACAGCAACATGGTCGGCGTGATGCTCAAGCGGGTGGGCAACGAAAGCGCCGAGTTCGAGCAGTGCATCGGCCGTGTGCAGGCGATGCGCTCGGTGCACACCCGCATGCTGAAAGAAGCGCTGCTGACGATCAGCAGCGACGTGGTGCGAGAGTCGACCGAGGTGCTGCAGGACAAGCTGCGCAGCGCCATCCTCAACCTCGGCGCCAAGCGCGCCTTCGCCGACATGTGCGCCGCCTTGCGCCGGCGGCTCAACGACGCGCAGGCCAAGGGTGGCGAGATCCACGACATGCTGAGCGCGTCGTTCGACAAACTCAACACCGAGTTCGGCTTCGGCCTGGCCGCACCCAAGCCGCCCGACCTCGCGCGCTTCGTGCGCGACCTCGACCTGATCGAGCGCAACTACATGCAGTACCTGGGCCTGACGCATGCGTTGCGGCTGTCCCAGAACCGCTTCATGGAGCAGTTCCGCCGCATGCTGGTGTCCAAGCTGCGGGTGGTGTTCGAAGGCGCCAGCGGCGAGCTCGAACTGTGGAACAAGACTGCGTCGGCGCAGATCGACTCGCAGCTGCGCGACCGGCGCCGCAATTTCAAGCGCCGCCGCGAGTCGCTGGAACGTGTGCAGACGGCCAGCAACGAGCTGGAACTGCGCATCCAGGAAGTCGAGGCCCAGGAAGAACGGCTGCGCGAACTGCAAAGCCGGCTGGCGCAGTTGCTACACAGCATCGAGGCGGTCGCCAAGGGCCCGCTGCCGGTCTCCGAGCTGCCCGCCGACATCGCCGCCGATCGCCCCCTCGCGGGCGCCACCGGCGGGCGTTGAGCGTCGCCTCCACGGTGCGCCGCCCCCGCGGCGGCCCCCTCCATGCCGATGCCCCTTCCTGATACCGATTCATCCGTGCTTGAGTTCGAGACGACACGCGCCGAGTTCGCGACCCGGCTGGTAGCCTGGCAGCGGCAGCACGGCCGGCACCGCCTGCCCTGGCAACAGACCCGCGACCCCTATCGGGTCTGGCTGTCCGAAATCATGCTGCAGCAGACGCAGGTGAGCACGGTGCTCGGCTACTACGACCGCTTCCTGCAGCGCTTCCCGGATGTGGTGGCGCTGGCCAACGCCTCGCTCGACGACGTGCTGGCCGCCTGGAGCGGCCTCGGCTACTACAGCCGCGCGCGCAACCTGCACCGCTGCGCGCAGGTGGTGCGCGACCAGCACGGCGGCCGCTTTCCGCAGCGTGCGGTGGAACTGGTCGAACTCCCCGGCATCGGCCGCTCGACGGCCGCGGCCATCGCCGCCTTCTGTTTCGACGAGCGCGCCGCCATCCTCGACGGCAACGTCAAGCGGGTGCTGACCCGGGTGCTGGCCTACGGCGCCGACCTGGCGGTGCCGCGACACGAGCGCGAACTGTGGTCGATGGCCGAACAGCTGCTGCCCGACGGCGACGACATGGGCCCCTACACACAGGGCCTGATGGACCTCGGCGCAACGGTCTGCCTGGCCCGCTCCCCCAGCTGTTTGCTGTGCCCGGCACACGCGCTGTGCCAGGCTCGCGCGCAGGGGCAGCCGGAGGTCTATCCGGTGAAGACGCGCAAGCTCAAGCGCAGCCGTCGTGAAAACTGGTGGCTGTGGCTGCAACACGAAGACAGCGTCTGGCTGACGCAGCGGCCGGCCACCGGCGTCTGGGCGGGGCTGTACAGCCTGCCCGAGTACCCGAGCCTGGCGGCCTTGCACGAGGCGACCGCCGCGCTGGAAGGGGCAGCCACACCACGGCCCACCATCGAGCACACGCTGACGCACTTCGATTGGGTGCTGCACCCGGTGCAGATCCGGGTGGCGCAGCGGCCGGGCTGGGAGGGCGGGCAATGGGTGCCGTATGCGCGCCTGCCCGACCTGGGACTGCCGGCACCGCTGCGCAAGCTGCTGGCCGCAGGGTGTTAGAGGCAGGCCCTGCCCGCCCGAACTTCCCGGGGGCACCCGCCCACTCAGGTGTCGAGGATGCGCTTTTGCCGCAGGAACTGGTCGACCAGTTGCAGCCGCACCAGCGGGTCCTGCAGCTCCATCAACTTCTGCCGCGCCGCCAGCGGGATCGGCAGGATCTCGCACCAGCGGTTGGCGATCCAGCCCGCGTCTTCGAAGCGGTAGGGCTCGAGAAAAGGCACCGGGCCCTTTTGTTTCATGGTCTGGATCACACGCGCCAGCGCCGCGGCCGTGCCGACCAGCTCCTCGGCCGGCAGCAGCGCCGCATCGCCGTCGATCGGCTCGACCTGGGCCGTCCAGAGCCCGTCGGCGTTCTGCTGCACCTCGTGCGAGATGAACCGCTGGGTGCCGCGGCAGCGCGCGTGCAGGATGCCCGGCTGCGCGCTGTCGACCTCGATCAGCTCGGCCATGCAGCCCACCGATTCGAACTCGACCGCCTCGCCGCCCTGCTTGACCTCGTGCCCGCGCTTGAGCAAGACCACGCCGAACGGGCGCTGTTCACGCAGGCAGGCGCTCAGCATGTCGAGATACCGGGCCTCGAACACCTTCAGTCCGAGCAGGCCGTCGGGGAACAGCACCGACTGCAGCGGAAACAAGGGCAGCGAGAAGGTGGTGGTGGGGTCAGTCATGCAGCGGCGTCGCGTGCATCGAGTTCACGATGGCGTATCAGGGTGGTGCCGCGGGCCTGGAAGCGCTGGGCGAGTTGTTCGACACAGTAGACCGAACGATGCTGCCCCCCGGTGCAACCGATGGCAACCGTCAGGTAGTTGCGCTGATCCTGTTCGAAGGCCGGCAGCCAGCGGCGGATGAAGGCCTCGATCTGCGCCACCATCTCGGGCACCTCGGGCTGGGCTTCGAGGTAGCCGATCACGTCGGTGTCGCGGCCGGTTTGCGGGCGCAGCTCGCGTACGTAATAGGGATTGGGCAGCACCCGCACGTCGAACACATAGTCCGCGTCGAGGGGCACCCCATGCTTGAACGCGAACGATTCGAACACCAGGGTCAGCTTGGCGGCCGGTGCCTGCACCAGGTTCTTGATCCAGCTGCGCAGCTGCGCGGCGCGCAACTCGCTGGTGTCGACCACGCTCGAGGTGATGCGCAGATCGGACAGCAGCTCGCGCTCCAGCTCGATCGCCTCGATCAGCGCGCGGTGCGCGTCGCCCTCGGCCATCTCGGCGTCCGACAGCGGGTGGCGACGGCGCGTTTCGGAAAAGCGTCGCACCAGCGTGTCGGTGGAGGCATCGAGGAACACCGCACGCACCGTGACGCCCGCCTCCCGCAGCTTTTCCATCGCCGGCAGCAAATGCGGCAGCGAGCGGGCGCTGCGCACATCGGCCGCGATGGCCAGGCGAGCCGTCGAGCGGGAATGCTGCAGCGCCACGAAACTCTCGATCAGCTCGGGCGGCAGGTTGTCGACGCAGAAATAGCCGGCGTCTTCCAGCGCATGCAGCGCGACCGACTTGCCTGAGCCCGAGATGCCGGTGATCAGTACGACTTCACGCCAGGAAGCTCCGGGTGCGGCGCTCATGAGCGCTTCCTCCCACGACCCACCGGCGCCCCGGCCGCTGCCGGTGGCGGGGCAACCGCCGCGGCCGCGGTGGCCACGTCGATCAGTTCTTGTGCGTGCGCGAAGCTGGTGCCTGACAGCTGCTGGCCGCCGAGCATGCGGGCCACTTCGGCCACGCGCTGCTCGCCGGTGACGGGCACCACGCCGCTGGTGGTCACGCCGCCGCTGGTGGCCTTGCTGACCAGCAGATGCTGGTCGGCGCACGCCGCCACCTGGGGCAAATGGGTCACGGCCAGCACCTGACGGTCGCGGCCCAGCTGTTTCATCAAGCGGCCCACGGTCTCGGCGACCGCGCCGCCGACACCGGTGTCGATCTCGTCGAAGATCAGCGTGCCGGCCTCGCCGAGCCGGCTGGTGGTGACCGCAATCGCCAGCGAAATGCGCGACAACTCGCCACCGGACGCCACCTTGCCGAGCGGCCGCGGTGTACTGCCCTCATGGCCGGCCACCAGGAACTCGACCGCTTCGCGCCCGAACGACTGCGGCGCCGGCAAGGGCGCCAGCCCCACCTCGAAGCGGCCGCCCGCCATGCCCAGCGACTGCATCGCCTGGGTCACCGCGGTCGACAGTCGCGGCGCTGCGCCACGCCGCGCCGCCGAGACGACCCGCGCCGCCTCGTCGTACTGTTTGCGGGCCGCGGCTTCAGCGCGTTCCAGGCCGTCGAGGTCGCTGGCGGCGTCGAGCCGGCCCAATTCGTCGCGCCAGCCCTCGAGCACCGCCGGCAGCTCTTCCGGCAGTCGCCGGTAGCGCCGCGACAAGCCGATCCAGGCCGCCAGCCGCTCGTCCAGCTCTTGCAATCGCTGCGGGTCGAGCTCGGCATGGCGCAAATAGCCGTGCAGGCTGTGCGAGGCGTCTTGCAGCTGCGCCTGGGCGCTTTGCAGGACCTCGACCACGCCATGCAGCGTGGTGTCGTACTCGGACACCGTCTGCAGCTTCTCGACCGCCCGGCCGGTCAGTTCGTCGGCGCTGCCCTCGGCTTCGCTGACGGCCTCGAGCGCGCCCTGCACGGCGTCGAGCAGGGCCTGGGCATGGCTCAAGCGCTTGTGCTCGGCGTTCAACTCGTCCCACTCGTCGGCGCCGGGGGCCAGCTTGTCGACCTCGCCGATCTGCCAGCTCAGCCGTTCGCGCTCACGCTCCAGGTCGGCCTGGCCGGTGCGCGCGTCGTCGAGCCGCTGCTGGGCGTCGCGCCAGGCCTGCCAGGCGGCCGCCAGCGGCTTGAGGTCGATGCCGGCATAGGCATCGAGCAGCGCGCGCACCGCGTCGCTGCGCGTCAGGCTCTGCCACGCGTGCTGGCCGTGGATGTCGACCAGGTGCTCGCCGGCCGCCTTGAGCTGGGCGATGGTGGCCGGGCTGCCGTTGATCCACGCGCGGCTCTTGCCCTGCACGTCGATGGTCCGGCGCAACAGCAGCTCGTCGCCGGCGTCGAAGCCGGCTTCCTCGAGCCAGGCAGCCAGGCTGGCCGGCGGGTCGAAGGCGGCGGTGATGTCCGCGCGCTGCGCGCCTTCGCGCACGACACCGGCGTCCCCCCGGCTGCCCAGCGCCAGCTGCAAGGCGTCGATCAGGATGGACTTGCCGGCGCCGGTTTCGCCGGTCAGCACCGAAAAGCCGGCGCCGAGTTCGACGTCGAGCTCGGTCACGATGACGAAATCACGCAAGGCGATACGCCGCAGCATGTCAGCCCCCCACCCCTTCGTTCCAGTGCAATTTTTTGCGCAAGGTCGCGTAATAACTCCAACCGCGCGGGTGCAGGAAGCGCACTTGATAGGCCGACCGGCCGACGCGGATGCGGTCGCCATGCCACAGGCTGGCCAGGCTCTGCATATCGAAATTGGCACTCGCGTCGCGTCCGGCGACGATCTCGATCGTCACCTGGCCGGCGTCGGGCAGCACGATGGGCCGGTTCGACAGCGTGTGCGGTGCGATCGGCACCAGCACCCAGCCCTTGATACCCGGGTGCAGGATGGGCCCGCCGGCCGACAAGGCGTAGGCGGTCGAGCCCGTGGGCGACGCGAGGATCAGACCATCAGCCCGGAAGTTGGCGACGAACTGGTCGC
Organism: Caldimonas brevitalea; assembly: GCF_001017435.1. Classification (NCBI taxonomy): domain Bacteria; kingdom Pseudomonadati; phylum Pseudomonadota; class Betaproteobacteria; order Burkholderiales; family Sphaerotilaceae; genus Caldimonas; species Caldimonas brevitalea. The sequence goes on along the minus strand of NZ_CP011371.1, from coordinate 1,156,197 downwards.
CCACGTCGATGCGCAACTCGACCATGCTGGCGGTCGCGCCGCGGCTGACCACAACGTCGTTCATCGCGATGCTGTCGAAGATGACTTCGCCGTCGCGCACCACCTGGCCTTCCAGCATGGTGCGGTGCTCTTCTTCGTAGTCGCCTTGCAGCATCGGCCCGAGCGCCTCGCACACCTGGTGCACCGGGACATCGGTGATGAAGCCGAGCCGCCCCTGGTTGATGCCGATCAGCGGGACGCCGTAACGGGCGAGTTCACGTGCGATGTGCAGCATGGTGCCGTCGCCGCCGACCACCACCGCGAGGTCACAGGCTTTGCCGATACCGGCGACGTCGAGCGTCGGGTAGAGCGTCATGCCGGTGTTCTGCGCAGTGTCGCGGTCCAGCGTCACTTCGGCACCCTGGCGCGAGATGTAGTGCGCGATCTCTTCCAGCACGGGTTCGATGCCGTGAGCCTGGTACTTGCCGATCAGGGCGACGTGACGGAAGCGCGACTGCATGGCGGGATTACACCACAGCAGTTCTTATTTCCCGTGTCTGGCGGCCCGAGGTCCACCGCCTGTGGCAAGGGGTCGCGGGCCTGCCGCTGCGGTGGCGCCGTGAGGAATGCACCTAGTCTGCCTGGAGCCCACCCGCCTACAATCGTTCGCATGCTGGACGATCGATCGAGGATGCTGCTGAAGACGCTGGTCGAACGCTATATCGCGGACGGCCAGCCGGTGGGTTCCCGCACGTTGTCCAAGGCCTCGGGCCTGGAACTTTCGCCCGCGACGATCCGCAACGTGATGGCCGACCTCGAAGAGCTGGGCCTGATCGCCAGCCCTCACACCTCGGCCGGCCGTGTGCCCACCCCCAGGGGTTACCGCCTGTTCGTCGACACGATGCTGACGGCCCGCTCGCGCGAACTGCACGCCGGCGCCCCGCTGGAGGTCGCCGAGCCGCTGCAGCCCGACCAGCCCAAGCGGGTGATCGCCAACGCGGCGCAGCTGCTGTCCAATCTGTCGCAATTCGTCGGCGTGGTGACCTCGCCACGCCAGCCGTCGGTGTTCCGCCACATCGAGTTCTTGCGCCTGTCCGACCGGCGTGTGTTGGTGATTTTGGTGTCGCCCGACGGTGACGTGCAGAACCGGGTGATCTTCACCGAGCACGACTACACCCAGTCGCAGCTGATCGAAGCCACCAACTTCCTCAACACCCACTACGCCGGGCTGACGCTGGAAGAGGTGCGCCAGCGCCTGAAGACCGAGGTCGACGACCTGCGTGCCGAGATCGCCGCGCTGATGCAGGCGGCGGTGCAGGCCGGCTCCGATGCGATGGCCGAGAACACCGAACAGGTGGTGGTGTCCGGCGAGCGCAACCTGTTGCAGGTGCAGGATTTCTCCAACGACCTCAGCTCGCTGCGCAAGCTGTTCGACCTGTTCGAGCAGAAGACGCAGCTGATGCGCTTGCTCGAGGTGTCCAGCCGCGCCGAAGGCGTGCGCATCTACATCGGCGGCGAGAGCCAGTTCGTGCCGTTCGAGGAGCTGTCGGTGGTGTCGGCGCCGTACGAGGTCAACGGCGAGGTGGTCGGCACGCTGGGCGTGATCGGGCCGACGCGCATGGCCTACGACCGGATGATCCAGATCGTCGACATCACGGCCCGGCTTGTCTCCAACGCGCTCAGCCAGAAGTAGCAGTAGGACCGCCTACAATCACGCGTTTGCTGCAAGGCGGCCGCTCATCCATGGGCCGGCGCGGTCTGCAGGCGAAGGGCCGTTAGCTCAGTCGGTTAGAGCAGAGGACTCATAATCCTTTGGTCGCAGGTTCGAGCCCTGCACGGCCTACCAAGTCTTCATGCGGGTTGGCGGTCGGCGCACCAAAGTGCCGCGTTCCTCGACAACTCCAGTCGTCGATGACTTCTTGCTGGCCAAGCACCGGCCCGTGATGAGAACACAAGGCCGCAACCGGTGAGCGCCGGTCCGCCCGGCCATCTCGCGATCCCACCCTCCCCTGCTTTCTCGTCCGCGGCGCCTCGCCGGAACCGGTCAGCACATCCCCGTCGGCTGCGACCGCGTCACCACGCACCTCCAGGAAGCACCGACCCGTGTCACCCACGCGACACCCTCCTCCCAACATGCCGACCAAGCTGGGCCCAGACCTGTCGCATCCCTGTTCGCGCCTGGGCCCTGCCCAGGGTCGCGGCGTGCGGCTTCCCCCGGATGCCTGGTCCGGCGGAGGCCGCGGGGATGCCCACAAGCCAGGCAGACCCGGTAGGAGACATGCACATGAAAGCCGAAGACGAAGGCTGGCCGCGGCTTACGACCCACACCAGCAGAAGACTCAGCACCACGGCCATGAGCCGCCGCTCGGCCGCCCGAAGGGGATCGCACCGAAATGCGCAGCGCCGCGGTTACCCCATCAGCGCGACCTGCACCCTCACCGTCCTGATGGTGGCCGCCTGCGGAGGCGGCGGGAGCGACGTGGGCCCGGCCACAGCGCCGGTGGCACCCCAACAATCGTCCACCGCACCCCACGCCGACCAGCCGCAAATCCGGCTCGACACTTCGGCCGACGCCGGCTCACCCGAGCGGGCCGAGAGGCAGGCCGCCACCCCGGCCGTCAGCTATACCCTGATGCACAACGGCACGCTCCGCCGCTATGACGTGGTGCAGCCCGCCACCTGCGTGCGCGACTGCCCGGTGGTGATCGGCCTGCACGGCTACACCTCCAACGGCCAGGACGAACGCGCGGTCTCGGGACTGGATCGTGTCGGGCAAGACCAGGGCGTCGTCACCGTCTACCCCGACGGCCTCTACAACGCCTGGAACGCCGGCGCGGGCCGGTTTGGCAGCTGCTGCGGCCGGGCCCTCGACGAGGCGGTCGATGACGTCGGCTTCATCCGCGCGCTGATCGCGCGGCTGCAGGTCGACCACCCCGTCGTCGACCCGCGCCGCATCTACGCCAGCGGCATTTCCAATGGCTGCGCGATGGCCCAACGGCTGGCGGCCGAAGCGAGCGACGCGATCGCGGCGGTGGGCTGCTCCTCGTTGTACCTGTTGACGGACACCGGCGCCCTGCCGCGCCCCATCAGCGTCACCGAAATCCATGGCCTGTCCGACCTGATCGTGCGCTACAGCGCCAGCCGCGACTGGGTCGGTGCGCAGGGCAACCTGGAGCGTTGGGCGCGCCTGAACGGCTGCACCGGCGCTCCCGTCCGGACCGAATTGACGCGCAGCAGCTTCAAAGACGAATACGCCAGCTGCGCCGGCGGGGCCAAGGTGGCGCTGTATTCGGTCCGTGGCGGACATCTGGTCTATCGCAACCGCGACCGACTCGACATCGCTCAGATCACCTGGGACAGCGTGAAGGAGCACCGCCTGCCGTAGCGCGGTCGACAGCCACGGCGGGCAGGGGCTCTGGCATCTGCCCGCTGGAAAGACACGCCGCTGTACCGGCGCTCAATGCCGCGCGGGCGGCGCACGGAAGGCGCGTCGGGGCGCGGAAGGGGGCGCCCCGCCCTGCGCCACTGCAGCGATGGGCCGCGCCGCCGGCGCATCGGCGCCGAGCGGGTCGGCCCGCCGCAGCAGCTCGCACAACAGCTCGAAATCCAGCGGCTTGGCAAGATGGTGGTGGCAGCCAGCCGCCGCCGATGCGGCCACGTCTTCCGGGCTCGACCACCCCGACAGCGCGATGAGCACCGGCCGCCCGGGCGCCCCCTCGGTGCGCAGCTGCCGCGCCAGGTCGAGACCGCTGAGCCCGGGCAAGGCCAGGTCGAGCACCACACAATCGGGGTCGAAGTCGGCCGCCACGCGCAACGCCGCTTCGGCGTCGCCCGCCGTCTCGACCTGATGGGCAAACAGCCCCAGCAGCGTCGCGAGCATCGCGGCGCCTTCTTCGCAATCGTCGACCACCAAGATACGCATCTTGCCTCCACACAACGGGGCTGCAGGCCGGCAGCACACGCTGTGTTGTGATTCTTCGCAGCCGAGCCCCGATGGCCTGTGCTGCTGTTCCCCCATCCTGCCTCTGCGGGCAGGCGTGCGCAAGGCCCTGTCGGCCGCGTGAGAACAAGCTGCGGCGCCGAGGTCGCCACCCGTCGTCGGCCGCCTTACACTGCGAACTACTTTGAAGCCATCGAAAATAACAGCCGCGCGCAGCGGGGGGGCCGTGCAAAGGCGACAGGAGCTTCGTCCATATACCGCGCCCCACCACGTTCCGTGCCCAACTCGCTCAGCGTGCCCGCTCGACCTTGCGGGACGACGGCGAGGGCGGCCCGGAGCCTCCCAGACGCCACATGAATCTTGCATCCCAGCGTGAACGCGAACCGTCGGAGCCGACCCGCAGTCCCATCGACTTCCCGGTTGTCGGCCTCGGCGCCTCCGCCGGCGGCCTGACGGCGCTGCGGCAATTCTTCGAACACATGCCCTCGGACGCGGGGATGGCCTTCGTCGTCATCTTGCACCTGTCGCCGGACCACGAGAGCCACCTCCAGGAGGTGCTGCGCCAGGTCACGCAGATGACCGTGGTGTGCGTCGAGGAGCCCCGCAGCATCGAGCGCAACCATGTGTACGTCATCCCGCCCAGCAAACAGCTGGCGATGAACGGCAGCTACCTGCGCGTCACCGACCTCCAACGGCCGCGCGGGCGCCAGATCTCGATCGACCTGTTCTTCCGCAGCCTGGCAGCCGCACACGGCGATCGCTCCTTTGGCGTCGTGCTGTCCGGCAGCGGCTCGGATGGCGCGGGCGGCGTGGCGCGCTTGAAGGAGCAAGGCGGCGTGACTCTCGCGCAGCAGCCCGAAGAGGCCGAGTTCGACGGCATGCCCCGCTCGGCGATCGCCACCGGCGCGGTGGATTGGGTGTTGCCGGTGGCCGAACTCCCCGCCAAGCTGCTCGACATCTGGCGCAATGCGCGCAACATCCGCCTGCCCGTCACCGAGCAGGACGAGATCCGGGTGCAACCCCCAGCCACGCTCGACGCACTGAAAGAGGCCGAAGCGGCACTGCGGGACGTGATGTTGATGGTGCGGTCACGCACCGGTCACGATTTCCGCCACTACAAGCGCGCGACCTTGCTGCGCCGCCTCGAGCGGCGGCTGCAGGTGAATGCCCTGCCAGACCTGCCCGCCTACCGCGGCTATCTGCAGAGCCAGCCGGACGAGGCGCGGGCGCTGCTCAAAGACCTGCTGATCGGCGTCACCAACTTCTTCCGCGACCGCGACGCCTTCGACTCGATCGAACGCGAGGTGCTGCCGGCGCTGTTCTCGGCGCGCACCCCGTCCTCGCCGATACGGGCGTGGGTGGCCGGATGCTCGACCGGCGAAGAAGCCTATTCGCTCGCGATGCTGATGTACGAGCAGGCTACGGCGATCGCCAACGCGCCCGACATCCAGCTGTTCGCCACCGACATCGACGAAAACGCCATCGCGGTGGCCCGCGCGGCCGCCTATTCCGACGCCATCGCCACCGATGTGTCGCCGACCCGGTTGCGGCAGTTCTTCCTCAAGGAAGGCAACCAGTACCGCATCCGCAAGGAGGTCCGCGAGAAGGTGTTGTTCGCGGTGCACAACATCTTGCGCGACCCGCCGTTCTCCAAGCTCGATTTCATCAGCTGCCGCAACCTGCTGATCTACCTGGACCGCGAGACGCATCCGCAGATCCTGGAGATGTTTCATTTCGCCCTGCGTCCCGGCGGTTTTTTGTTTCTCGGCAGTTCTGAATCGGCGGACGCAGCGCCGCAACTGTTCACGCCCGTGGACAAGAAGAACCGCATCTACCGTGCCCTCGCTGTCCCCCACACCTCGCACTACAGCAGCAGCCTGCCCCTCACCGCCTTCGAAGCCAAGCCGCTGACCAGCCACGGCGGCACGGCCGAAAAGCGCAAAGTCAGCTACGCCGAGGTGCACCAACGGCTCGCGGAACAGCACGCGCCGCCCAGCGTGTTGATCGACGCCGAGGGCAACATCGTGCACCTGTCCGAACAAGCCGGGCGTTTTCTGCGGCACACCGGCGGGGCGCCATCGCACCAGCTGCTGACGCTGGTGCGCCCCGAACTCCGACTCGAATTGCGCACGGCCCTGTACCAGGCACTGCAATCGGGCAAGAGCGTCGAAGCCCGACGCGTCAAGATCGACCAAGACGACAAGCACCGCTACGTCAACATGACGGTGCGGCCGGTGCACGAGCCCGACTTCGCCGTGCAGCTGGTGCTGGTGTTGTTCGCCGAGGTCGAAGACACGATGGGGACCGAGCCGCGGCCCGAAGGAGACGGCCGCGACCCGCTGGTGGTACAGCTCGAAGAGGAGCTGAAGCACACCAAGCAGCAGCTGCAGAACACCATCGAGCAATCGGAGACCTCCACCGAAGAGTTGAAGGCGTCGAACGAGGAGTTGCAGGCCATCAACGAGGAGCTACGCTCCACCACCGAGGAACTCGAAACCAGCAAGGAAGAGCTGCAGTCGATCAACGAAGAGCTGACGACGGTCAACCTCGAGCTCAAGACCAAGGTCGAGGAAACCAGCAAGATCAACGACGACCTGCAGAACCTGATCAGCTCCACCGACATCGCCACCGTCTTCATCGACCGGGCCATGCTGATCAAGCGCTTCACGCCGCGGGCCTCCGAGATCTTCAGCCTGATCCCGGCCGACGTCGGCCGCTCGCTGCTCGACATCCGCCACCGCTTGCGCTACGAAACCCTGGCCGACGATGCCGCCGAAGCCTTCCAGTCGTTGCGGCTGATCGAGCGTGAAGTGTCGAGCGACGAGGGCAAGTGGTACCTGGCCCGCGTCCTGCCCTACCGGACGATAGAAGATCGCATCGACGGTGCGGTGCTGACCTTCATCGACATCACCACACGCCGCCTCGCCGAAGAGCGCATCCGTTTGCTCACCGAGAGCACCAAGGACTACGCCATCATCACGCTCGACCTCGAAGGCAAGGTCATGACCTGGAATGCCGGCGCGGAGCGCATCTTCGGCTACACCGATACCCAGGTCCTCGGGCGCAAGGCGGGCTTTCTCTACATCCCCGAGGAGCGCCAGGAAGAAATGCTCCACGACGAGATGCAGCGCGCCCGGGACGACGGCCGCGCCGAGGACGACCGCTGGCATTTGCGCCGCGACGGTACCCGCGTCTTCTGCAGCGGCATCACCAGCCCGCTGTACACCGACGGCATCCTGCGGGGCTACGGCAAGATCGCGCGCGACACGACCGGCACCAAGCGCCAGGAGAGCCGGCACGCCACGCAGCTGCGCAACGAGAGCGAGGGCCGCGCCCGCGCCCAGGCCGAGAGCGAGTCGAAGGACGAGTTCCTGGCCATCATGTCGCACGAGCTGAAGAACCCGCTGAACCTGATCCAGATGAATGCCGAGCTGCTGACGCGGCTGCCGGAGGCCCGGGCCGTGCCCAGCGTGGTGCAGGCCGCCGAGACCATCCATCGCACCGTGCTGAGCCAGGCGCAGATCATCGACGACCTGCTCGACCTGTCGCGTTTGAACACCGGCAAGCTCACCCTTCGGCTGAGCCGGGTCGATTGCGTCGCCATCGTGCGGCGTATCGGCAAGGCGGTGGAAGCCGATGCCGCACGCAAGAAGCTCGACCTGCGACTCGAGTTGCCCGACGAGCCGGTGGTGCTGCATGCCGACCCGGTGCGGGTCGAGCAAGTGGTCTGGAATCTGGCCAGCAATGCCATCAAGTTCACGCCGCGCGGCGGCACGGTCACACTGCGCCTCGAGACCGAAGAAGGTCAGGCCAAGCTGGAGGTGACCGACACCGGCAAGGGCATCGAGGCCGAGTTCCTGCCCAAGGTGTTCGACATGTTCCAGCAGGCTGAATCGCGCAGCATACGGCGCGAAGGCGGGCTGGGCATCGGCCTCGCCCTGGTCAAGCACCTGGTCGGCCTGCATGGCGGCAGCGTCGCCGCTCACTCTGAAGGCCCCGGTAAAGGCGCCCGATTTGTCGTGCACTTCCCACTGCACGACGACGACCGCGCCGTCACGGCCGCCACCGCCAGCGACGCGGCGCACCAGCTACACGGCTTGCAGGTGCTGCTGGTGGACGACGAACGCGCGGCCGCCCAGGCGCTGCGGCAGTTGCTGACACTGGAGGGGCTGAGGGTACACACGGCCGGCAGCGCGGCCGAAGCGCTCGACCTCTGCGAGCGCGAGCACTTCGACGCGATCGTCTCCGACATCGCGATGCCCGACATGGACGGCTACCAGCTGGTGCAGCGGCTGCGTGCGTCGGCGCGCTACGGCGGCAGCTGCATCATCGCGGTGAGTGGTTTCGGTCGCCCGGCCGACGTCAACCGCGCCTTGCGGGCCGGCTTCGACGCCCATCTCGGCAAGCCGGTCACCGTCAACGTGCTGCTGACCAAGCTGCGACACCTGCTGACCGGCGGCCGCACCGACGACTGACGGCCCCCTGCCGCCGGGTGGGCGGCCCGCTGTCAGCCCATCTGTCAGCCCATCTGTCAGCCCATCTGTCAGCCCATCTCGACGCAGCTGACCGGCACGCCGAGGCGGCCGATCGCCTGCAGCGCCGGCTCGGTTTCGTCCGCGGTGGTGAACAGCCGGGTGATGACACCGACATCCGCCACCTGCCACGGCAACCGCGCCCCCAGCTTGCCGGTGCTCACAAGCGCGAGGCGGCGCTCGGCACGCCGCAACATGGCCTGTTTGACGGCCATCTCGTCGAACTCCTCGCACGTCAGGCCCCCATCGGCGCTCACGGCGCACACGCCCAACAGGCACACATCGGCATACATCGCTTCGACCATCCGCACCGCCTCGGCACCGCAGAACGACGCGGTGCGCCGGTGCAACCGACCTCCGGGCACGATGACGTCGCAGCGTTCGTGGTCGCACAAGGCCAGGGCCGCCTCGGGGCTGGTGGTGACCACGGTGAACGGCAGCGCGCGTGGCAGCTGTCGCGCCAACAGGGCGTTGGTGGTGCCGCTGTCGAGAAAGATGCGTTCGCCGCCGCGCAACTCGCGCAGCACCGCCGCCACCAGCGCCTGCTTCTCTGCGGCGTCGCGTCCGACCCGCTCCTGCCAGCTGCCCCCCACGCTGGCCGCCGTCAGCGGCAGCGCGCCGCCATGCACCCGCCGCAGCAAGCCCTGCTCGGCCATGTCGGTGAGGTCGCGGCGGATGGTGTCCTCCGACACGCCGAACAGCTGAACCAGGTGCTGCGCCCGCACCTTGCCCTGCAAGGCCAGCAGCTCACGGATGCGGCCGCGCCGCTCGTCGGCCAGCCACTCCTCCCGCGCGTGGCCGCTCATCGCCCGGCTCCGCGGTGCGCGCGCGCCGGCGCCACCAGCCCTGCGACCCCGACGCAGGCGGCCAGCACGATCAGCAGCGCCGTGTCGAACGAGAACACGCTGGCCCACAGGCCCACCAGCGGCGGGCCCACCAGAAAACCGACAAACCCGATGCCGGAGACGAAGGCAATCGCCCCCTCCGCCGTGCCCGGCCCGGCGCGCCCCGCCATCGCGAACACGATGGGAATGACATTGGAGAGGCCCAGGCCCACCAGCACGAAACCGAGCAGCGCCCAGCCCCCATGCGGCGCGAGCACGGCCAGGCCGGCGCCGGCGGCGGCGAGCCAACAGCCTGGCCCCAGGACGGCGGCACCACCGCGACGGTCGCGCAGCGTGTCGCCCGTGAAACGCCCGAACGCCATCGCTGCCGAAAACAGCCCGAAGCCCGCCACCGCCAGCGCGGGCGAGGCCGCAAAGACGTGTGTCATGTAGACCGCCGACCAGTCGTACATCGTGCCTTCGCACAGCAGACACAGCAGCGCCGCGGCGCCGAGGCGCCAGACCAGACGGCTGCGAGGGACACGCGTGTCGGTGCCGGCCACGGCACCGAGAGCGGGGGCTGGCACCGGGTCGCCAGCGGCATCCGCGGGCCCGGCGAGCGCCAACGCAGACAGCAACAGCGCGGCGGGCACAGCCAGCCAGAGCGGGTCCAGGTGCTGCTGCAGCAGCGGCGCCGCGACGCCGGCCGCAACCACACCGCCGCTGCTGAACATCGCGTGCAACTTCGACATCACCGCGCGGCCGGCCTTGCGCTCGATGGCCACCGCGGTGGCATTGATCGCGACGTCGAAGCCGGCGCTGGCCCAGCCGAACACGAAGGCCACCAGCGCCAACGACTCCGACTCGCTCACCAGTTGCGTGCCCACCAGGGCATAGGCGGCCAGGACGCCCGTGGTGCGGGTGAACACGGCCGTGCCGACCGCTTGCAAGACGCGCGCGCAGCCCAGAAAGGCGAGCACCGAACCGGCGGCGAGCGACAACAGCACCAGGCTCAGCTGCTGCGCGTCATAGCCGAAGCGCTGCTTGAGCGCCGGCAGGCTGCACGCCCAGCAGCCCATCAGCAGGCCCAAGGCCAGGAACTGCGCCTGGCTCCACAACACCTGCCGTTGCGTGTGGACGCACAAAGCCGCATCGCGCTGACATTCCAACGGACCGGTCGACATAACAACCCCGCATAATCTTGCAAAAACCTGCAATAAACCGATTTGAACAGGAAGCGCTACTGCCTGCAAGCATCAGCGGGTCTGCGACGCCGTGAAGGACATGTGGGAGAGGCGCGGCCGACGGACGCAGGGCCTGGAAGACCCCGCTGCCGCTCGCCGCGACCAGGGTCAGGGCACGGCGCATGATCGATGCGCCTGCGGCGGCCCGTTGTCCGAAGGGCGGGCCTGGCCGGCCCTTCGGACGCCGGGGCGCAAGGTGGCGAGGCCTCAGTTGCTGCTGAGGTCGGCGCTGCCCGACTGGCTCGGGCTCATGCCCTCGCCGGTGATCGAAACGCCGCCGCCCCGCGGGCCGATCGCACCTTCGGGGCGGGGGCGCTCGCCGGCCGCGTCGCCGCCGGTCATGCCTGCGCGGCGGGCCCGGCGCCACTCGTCGAACTCACTGAAGTGACGCTGGTCGCGCTCTCGGCGCCATGCCTGGTAGTCGTCGTCCAGCAACCGCATCTGCTCGTTGCGCCACTGGTGGTAATCGGGGTCGTAATGATCGTGGTGCTGCTCGGTCACGGAGCCACCGCCGAAGTGGCGGCGCGGGTCGCTGTAGCCGGGCCCATAGTGGCCCACTGCCCCCGCCTCGTCGGTCATCGGTCCGGGGCCGGCCCCCGGTGGCGACGAGGTGGCCATCCACGAGGCCTCCATGCCGCCTTGCCCGAAGCTGCTCTGCGGCTGGCGCTCGGCGTCTTGGTCCATCCTGCGGTCGTGGCGGCCGTCGTGCATGCCACCCGTTTGCGGCTGGCCCCGCCCTTGTGAGGAAGTCCATCCTTGCTCGTTCATCGCACGTCCTTTCATCATCAGATCGTTGCCCAGCGAACCCTCTTGCTGGATGGGCAGCAACCCGTGTTCCAGAGCGTGCGGTGGGGGAAACAAGGGCGGCAGTTGCAACGGGTGCGCACCTGCGGCACGCCTCTTCACGAGGGCGGGTACAAGCCTCGCACACGCGCCTGCAAGCGCACCAGCCCGAGCAGGGCGTCGAGTTGCGGCGTGGGCTCGCCGAGCCGGGCGGCGATCTCGTGCACCACCGTGAGCAGCGGGTCGAGTTCGATCGGGCGGCCGGCTTCCACATCCTGCAGCATCGAGGTCTTGAAGGCCCCCAGCTTGCCAGCCACCGCAAGGCGGTCTTCCCCGCTTTGCTCGATGCGGCAGCCGATGCGCTCCCCCACACGCCGCGCTTCGGCCATCATCTCGAGGCAGTAGCGCCGCACCAGCGCGTCGCCGAGGATCAGGTCGCAGGTCGCACCGGTCAGGGCCGAGATGGGGTTCATCGTCATGTTGCCCCACAGCTTGTACCAAATGTCCTGCTGGATGCAGCTCGACACCTCGACCTCGAAGCCGGCATTGCGCAGCAGGCCCGCCAGCGCCTCCAGCCGTGCGCTGATGCCGCCGGCCGGCTCGCCGACGATCAACCGCTGCCCGAAGCCGTGGTGCACCAGGCCGGGCGCCGGCATCGAGCACGTGGCGTGCACCACGCAGCCGATCACGTGTTCGGTGGGCAGGGCCGCGCGGATGTGGCCGCCCGGGTCGACAGCCTCCAGCCGCACGCCGGCGCAAGGCCCGCCGAAGTGGTCGAAGAACCACCAGGGCACGCCGTTCATCGCCATCAGCACCACGGTGTGTGCGGCGAGCAATGGGGCGATGCCGCGCGCCACGCTCGCCAAGGCATGGCCTTTGACGGCCACCACGACCAGGTCTTGCGGCCCGAGTTGCGCCGCGTCTTCGGCCACCGCCTGCACCGGCGCCTGCTCGAGGCCGGCGGCCGTCTGCAACCGCCAACCATGCTGTCGCAAGGCTTCGGCATTGGCGCCCCGCGCGATGGCACTGACCGCCGCGCCACGTGCGGCCAACCGGGCACCGATAAAGCCGCCGATCGCCCCCGCGCCATAGACGCAGACCTTCACACCGTTCATCGCCATCTCGTGTCTCGCTCGCAGTGCCCGAAGGCGGGCAGCTTACTGCAGCGGGCCGCCGCTATCATCGACTGCCGTTCGTTTCTGCTCCCACCACCACCTTGCCTGCCACCCCCGTTTCCGCCCCGTCCCTGCCAACCCGGTGGTGGGGCGAGTGGGTGCGCCAGGTGAGTCCCGCGACGCTGCGCGCCGACGCGATGGCCGGACTGCTCGGCGCACTGCTGGTGCTGCCCCAGGGCGTGGCCTTCGCGACGCTGGCCGGGCTGCCGCCGCAATATGGTCTGTACGCCGCCATCCTGCCGTGCGCGGTGGCGGCCTTGTTCGGTTCCAGCTGGCATGTCGCCACGGGCCCCACCAACGCCATCTCGCTGGCCCTGTTCGCGATGTTGTCGCCGCTGGCCGTGCCCGGCAGTGCCCGCTACATCGAGCTGGCCCTCGCGATGACCTTGCTGGTCGGCCTGCTGCAAACGTCGATCGCCGTGCTGCGGCTCGGGGCCATCGCCAACTTCATCTCGCCGGCCGCCTTGCTGGGCTTCACCGCGGGCGCCGGGATGTTGATCGCCGTGCACGCGCTCAAGGACATGCTCGGCATGGGCCGCGACGCCGGGAGCCAGGCGGCCGCCGTGCTGGCCTACCTGGCACGCCACTGGGACGACACCCATCTCGGGGCGCTGTCGGTCGGTGCCGTCTGCGTCGCGGCGACGTTGGCGGTGCGACGGCTGCGGCCGCGCTGGCCGGCGATGCTGATCGGCCTGGCGTGCGCGACGCTGCTCGCCGCGCTGTTGAACCACCAAGGCGGTCCCTGGCGGGTGCAGTCGGTGGGCCGTCTCAGCTCGGCCTGGCCGCCCTTCCACGTGCCCGACGTCGACTGGCAGCTGCTGCCCGAACTGGTGGGCCTGGCCTTCGCGCTGACCATCGTGGCCCTGGGCCAATCGATCTCGATCGCCAAATTCGTTGCGGCCCGCTCGGGGCAACGGCTCGACCCCAACCGCGAGTTCCTGGGTCAGGGGCTGGCCAATCTGGTGGGCGGCTTGTTTTCGTCGTACGTCGCGTGCGGGTCGCTGAACCGCTCGCTGCCCAATCTCGAGGCCGGTGCCCGCACACCGCTCGCGTCGGTGTTCTCGGCGGTGCTGCTGCTGGGCCTGCTGGCGGTGGCCGCGCCGCTGGTGGCCTACATCCCGCTCGCCGGCATCGGCGGCCTGCTGCTGCTGGTGGCCTGGAGCCTGCTCGACCTCGGCCGCTGGCAACGCCTGGCAAGCACCGACCGCACCGAGTTCTACATCGCGCTCGCCACCTTCGTCGCGACACTGACGGTGCGGCTGGAAACCGCGATCCTGTTCGGCACCATCTTGTCGCTGGTCAGCTACCTGTACCGCACCTCCAAGCCGGCGATGCGCACGATGGGCTTCGACACAATGGCGCCCGAGCGGCATTTCGCGGTGGTCGACGGCAACCCCGACGCGCTGCCCGAGTGTCCGCAACTGAAGTTGCTGCGCATGGAGGGCTCGGTCTATTTCGGCGCGGCGCAGCACGTGGCCGACACCTTGCACGGCTTGCGCGCGCAGCCCGACGCGCCGCGCCATCTGCTGGTGATGAGCAAGAGCATGAACTTCATCGACGTGGCCGGCGCCGAGGTGTGGGAGACCGAGCTGAGGGCACGCCGGGCCGCCGGCGGCGACCTCTATTTCCACCGGCCGCGCCCGGCGGTGGTGCAGATGTGGGAGCGCACCGGCTTCATCGAGCAGCTCGGGCGCGACCACATCTTCCCCGACAAGCGCTCGGCCATCGCCGCCATCTTCCAACAGCTCGATCCGCGCGTCTGCGCGGCGTGCCGAGCGCGGGTGTTCTGGGAATGCGAGACGGCGCCGTTCGAGCCGGCGCCGCCGGCGAAGGAGCCCGACGCCTGACACCGGCGCCACGCGCGTGCAGCAAGGGAAGCCGCCGCGCGAAGGCGCCCCTCAGGCCGCCAGGCGCCGCTCGGGCTCGACCGAACGCAAGGCGCGCTGCAGTGCCTCGACCGCCTCGTCGATCTGCGCGGCCGTCACCACCAGCGGTGGCGCCAGGCGCACCACGGTGTCGTGGGTGTCCTTGCTCAACACACCTTCGTGCATCAGCGCTTCGCAGACCGCCCGCGCACTGGCATAGCGGCGGTCGATCTCGACGCCGACCAGCAGGCCCTTGCCGCGCACATCGGTGATGGCCGGATGGCCCAGCGCCAGCAGCCGCTCGCGCAGATACTGCCCCTGCCGTTCGGCCTGCTCCGACAGCCGCTCGCGTTCCAGCAGCTGCAAGGCCGCCAGACCCACCGCCGCGCTGAGCGGGTTGCCGCCGAAGGTGCTGCCATGGTCGCCCGGGGTGAACTGGGCCATCACGTCGGCCCGCGCGACGAAGGCCGACACCGGCAGCAAGCCGCCGCCCAGTGCCTTACCGAGCGTCACCGCATCGGGCTGCACACCTTCGTGATGGCAGGCGAGGATGCGGCCGGTGCGCCCAAGGCCGGTCTGCACTTCGTCGCACACCAGCAGCACGCGGTGGCGGTCACACAGCTCGCGCGCCGCGCGCAGATAACCGGCCGGCGGCACGATGATGCCGGCCTCCCCCTGGATGGGCTCGACGAAAAACGCCACCGTCTGCGGCGTGATGGCGTGCTCGAGCGCGGCGATGTCGCCATAGGGGACCTGCACGAAGCCCGGCGCGAACGGGCCGAAGCCGTCGCGGTACTGCGCTTCGCTCGAGAAGCCGACGATGGTGGTGGTGCGGCCGGCGAAGTTGCCGGCCGGCACGATGATCTGCGCCTGCCCTTCGGCCACACCCTTGACCTTGTAGCCCCATTTGCGCACCGCCTTGATCGCGGTTTCGACCGCCTCGGCGCCGGTGTTCATCGGCAGCGCCCGGTCGAGCCCGGTCAGCTGGCACAGCTTTTCGAGAAACGGGCCGAGCCGGTCGGTGTGATAGGCGCGCGAGGTGATCGCGAGCCGCTGTGCCTGTTCGACCAGCACCTGCACCAGCTCGGGCCGGCTGTGGCCGAAGCTGACGGCGGAATAGGCCGACATCATGTCCAGATAGCGCCGGCCCTGCTCGTCCCAGAGATGGACACCTTCGCCGCGCACCAGCACCACCGGCAGCGGGTGGTAGTTGTGTGCGCCATAGCGGTCTTCCAGCGCGATCGCGCCCGAGGCGCAGACGGGGGTCGTGTGGCTCATCGGTGCCCTCTACTGAGTTTGTGGGAATCGACACACTGTAGGCGCACCCGGACGAAATTTGGCTTCCACTTGTTTTGCAAGATCAGCTCTTAACGAAATAATCTTGCATCTTGACGAAGGAAACGCGATGACCGAAATGCATCTGGACGCGCTGGACCGCCGCATCCTGCAAGTGCTGCAGCAGGACGGCCGGGCCTCCAACGTCGACCTGTCGCAGCGGGTGCACCTGTCGCCGCCCCAGTGTTTACGGCGGGTGCGCGCGCTGGAGGAACGGGGTGTGATCCGCGGCTACACCGCGCAGGTCACCCGCGAGTCGCTCGGCTACGCGGTGATGGCCTACGTCAACCTCAACATCGACCGCGAGCACTTCGGCCGCGTGCGCGAGTTGGAGCAGGTGCTGCGCTCTTTCCCCGAGATCATCGAATGCCACTGCGTCTCGGGCGACCACGACTACCTGATGAAGGTGGTCGCGCGCGACCTCAAGTCGCTGTCGCAGTTCCTGACCGACCGGCTGATGCAGGTGCCCGGCGTGGACGACGTGCGCTCGATGATCTGCATGGAAGAGATCAAGCCGCCGGCGCCGTTGCCGGTGGATGTCTAGCGCAGCGCGGGGCCTTCTCAGGGCCCCGAGCGATGCGAGTCGCGCGTCGCGATACTGCGTTCACGAAGATGTGAAGGAGACACAATGAACCAGAGCTTCCAGGTCAGCGGCATGAGCTGCGACCACTGCGTGCGGGTTGTCACGCAAGCCCTGAAACAGGTCGACCCCGAGGCCCGCGTCCAGGTCGATCTGGCGCAAGGTAAGGTCGAGGTCGACAGCACACAGTCGCGCGACACCTTGACACGGGCCATCGTCGACGAGGGTTTTCGCGTCGCGCCTTGACCCCGCGCCCCGGCAGGGCCTGACACCAGGGCCCTTGCGTCAGAACCACCACCCGACCAGGCCCAGGCTCAGTGCGGGCACGAACAGCAGCAGCGTCACGCGCGCCAGGTCGCTGGCGATGAAGGGCAGCACACCGCGGTAGGTCTCGCCCATCGGCACGTCCTGGCAGACGCTGTTGACGACATAGACGTTGAGCCCGACCGGGGGCGCGACCAACCCGATCTGCACCACCGTCAACACCAGGATGCCGAACCAGATCGCCTTGTCCTGCGGGCCGAGCCCCCACAGCTCCAACCCCATCACGGCGGGAAACAGCACCGGGATGGTCAGCAGCACCATCGACAGCTCGTCCATCACGCTGCCCAGCGCGACGTAGAACGCCAGCACGCAGGCCACGATGACGAGCGGCGCCACCGGCAGCGCCGCCACCCAGGCTGCCAGTTCGGCCGGCATCTGCGTCAGCGCCAGCGCGGTGTTCATCATGTCGGCGCCGAGGAAGATCATGAAGACCATCGCCGACGTTTCGGCGGTACCGAGGAAGGCCCGCCGCAGGCCTCGCCAGCCCAGCTCACGCCGGGCGATGCCGACACCCAAGGTCGCGAAGGCGCCGATCGACGCACCCTCGGTGGGCGTGAACCAGCCACCGTAGATGCCGCCGAACACGACGGCGAACACCCCGGCGATCGGCCACACGTGGACCAGCGCGCGCCACCGTTGCGCCCACGGCAGCGGTGCCGACGGGGGCGCCAGCCCGGGGCGTACGCGGCAGTACACCGCGATCACGCCCAGGTAGCCGAACGCGGCGATCAGCCCGGGCACCAGCGCCGCGGCGAACAGCTTGGCGATGTTCTGCTCGGTCAGGATGGCATACACCACCAGCGGCACCGACGGCGGAATCAGGATGCCCAGCGACCCGCCGGTGGCCAGCACACCCGTGGACAGTCGGCCCGCATAACCGTGCGCCTTCATCTCGGGATAGGCCACCTGCGCGATCGTCGCCGAGGTGGCCACCGACGAACCGCAGACGGCCCCGAAGGCGGTGGCCGCGAGGATGGCCGCCATCGCCAGACCGCCGCGGATGTGGCCGACCCAGGCCGCCGCCGCGTCGAACAAGGCGCGCGACAGACCGCCCTGAGTGGCGAACTGCCCCATCAGCAGAAACAGCGGGATCACCGACAGGTCGTACACGGTCAGCCGCGCGACGGCGGAGCCTTTGAGCATGTTGAGCAGCGCGAGGTCGCTGGTCATCGCCCAATACCCCGCCGCACCGGGGATGAACATCGCCGCGGCGATCGGCACGCGCAGCGCCATCAGGGCGAGCATGGCGGCCAACATGACAACACCGATCGCACCGCCACTCATCAACAACCTCCGTGCTGCGCACTGCGGTGCGAGCCCCTTCGGGCGGCCGGGCGGCGGCTCATGCGCTCACCTCGGGCCACGTCTGCCCCCGCCACGCCGCCCACGCCTGCCGCAACGCCACCACCACGGTGAGCGCGAAGCCAGGTGCGAGCACGGCATAGACGGCCCACATCGGCAGGCCGAGGATCATCGAGGTCTCGTGGGCCTCCCGCACCGCGACCGCACCCGCCGCCGTGCGCCACGCGAGCAGGGCCATCATGACCGACAGCAGCAGCGCCCCGAGGGCGTCGAGACGCCGTTGCACCCGTGAGCTGGCGCGCGCGGTGAAGAAGTCGACGATGATGTTGGCACTACGCAGCTGGCACCACGGCAGGCACAACGAGATGCACAGCGCGGTGCCGAACTGCGTCAGCTCGACGTCGCCGGCGATCGGCGCCGACCACCCCACCCGCCCGACGATGCTCGCCGTGGTGAGCAAGGCCACCGCGCAAGCGGCCCCACCACCGGCGAGTGCGAACACCAGGGCCGTGCGGTGCATCAAGGCCGCCATCGCCCTGCCCGGTTCAGCCCACCCGTCACTTCTTGTACTTCGCCAGCAGATCGCGCGCGTCCTGCAGCATCTGCTGGCCCGGCAGACCCAGCTTGTTCATGCCGGCCACCCACTCGGCGTACAGCGGCGCCGACGCCTCGATCCACTGATCGATCTCTGTCGCAGGGATCGTGTGCAAGCGGTTGCCACGCTCGACGGCCGGCAGGCGCCCCACCGCCTGGCTCTCGTCCCAGGCCTTGCCGGCTTGGGCCGACAGGCCAGCGCCGCTGTTGCGGTCGATCACCGCCTTCAGGTCGGGCGGCAGGCTCTGGTATTTGGCGGCGTTCATCGCCAGCACGAACAAGGCGGAGTACAAGGCCGGACGGGCCGGATCGGTTTCGGCATGGAACTTCACCATCTCCTGCAACTTGACCGAAGGCATGACCTCCCAGGGCAGCAGGAAGCCGTCGATCACGCCCTTGTTGACCGCCTCGGCGACGGCGGGCAGCGGCATCGCCACCGGGGTCGCACCCAAGGTGGCGAGCAGCTTGTTGGTCATGCGCGTCGGTGCGCGCAGCTTCAGGCCTTTCAGGTCGGCCAGGGTCTTGACCGGCTTGTCGCGCGTGTGCAGATAACCTTCGTCGTGCAGGCTGAACAGCAGCGGCTTCAGCCCGCCGAATTCTCTCTGGGCGTACTTCGCATGGAAGTCCCAGGCGGCCCGGGCACCTGCTTCGGCCGAGTGGGTCATGAAGGGCAGCTCGAACACCTCCATCACCGGGAAGCGCCCGGCCGTGTAGCCGGGCAACGTGAACACGATGTCGACCACACCGTCCTTGGCTTGGTCGATCAGTTGGGCCGGTGTGCCGCCGAGCTGCATCGCGGGGAACACCTGGCACTTCAGGCGCTGGTTCGACTCGGCCGCGATGCGGTCGCACCAGGGCTTGAGGATGCGCGTGGGCGGCATGGCCTGCGGGTTCCAGAAGTGGTGCACCTTGAGCGTGACCTGCTGGGCCTGGGCCGACCCCATCAGGCCCGCGGCGAGCAGCAGCAGCAACAGTGCGCAGCCTCGTCGGATGAGCCTCGTCTTCATACGCGTGTGTCTCCCTCGTCTGGTCGTCAGCGCACGCGGGCTGGCAGCACCGTGCCGGCGCAGTCGCCAAAGCCGATGCGCCGAAAGCCGTCGCGCTCGCAGCGCGCCCGCAGCAGCACAGTATCCCCGTCGGCCAGGAAGGTGCGTGTTTCTCCGTTCGACAACCGCACCGGCGTCTGGCCGCCGCGCGACAGTTCCAGCAGCGAACCGCCCTCGCCTTCGCCGGGCCCGGACTGCGTGCCCGAGCCGAGCAGGTCGCCCGGCATCAGGTTGCAGCCGTTGACGCTGTGGTGGGCCACCATTTGCGCGAGGGTCCAGTAGGCGTCGCGGAAGTTGGACGCCATCAGGCGCTCGGGCGGCAACCCGGCCTCGCGCATCGCCGCCGTCTGCAGCCACACCTCGAGCCTCAGGTCCACCGCGCCCTGGCGGCGGTTGTCGGCACTGTCGAGATAGGGCAAGGGTTGGGGGTCGGCGACGTCGCGGGTCCAGGCGCTGCGGAACGGCGCCAGCGCCTCCATCGTGACGATCCAGGGCGAGATCGTGGTGGCGAAGTTCTTGGCCAGGAAGGGCCCGAGCGGTTGGTACTCCCAGGCCTGCAGGTCGCGCGCGGACCAGTCGTTCAGCAGCACCAGCCCGAACAGATGCGATTCGGCCCGCTCGATCTCGATCGCCTCGCCCGGCTCGTTGCCGCAGCCCACCAGTGCGCCCACCTCCAGCTCGTAGTCGAGCCGCCGGGACGGGCCGAACTCCGGCACCTCGCCGGCCCCCTTGGTCTGGCCGACCGGGCGCCGGAACTGCTGGCCACTGACGCCGATCGACGACGAGCGGCCGTGGTAGCCAATCGGCACCCACTTGTAGTTGGGCAGCAGCGGGTTGTCGGGACGGAACAGCTTGCCGACGGCGGTGGCGTGGTGAATGCCGGTGTAGAAGTCGGTGTAGTCGCCGATGCGGCAGGGCAGCGCATGCTCGATCTCGGCCTGCGGCACGAGGCATGGCGACAGCGCGGCCTGCTCCGGGCTGCCGCTGCGCAGCGCCTCCGACAAGGCGCGCCGCAAGAAGGCACGTGCCGGCGCACCGCGTGCCATGAAGGTGTTCAGTTCGCCGTGCTCGCAGCCGGCAAGCGATGCCGCGACGTCCGCCGGCAACAGCTGCGCGTCGCGCGCGGCGAACAGATCCACCACTTGGTCGCCGATCGCCACGCCGGGGCGCCAGCGTTCGGCGCTGCCGCGCCGACGGAACACGCCGATCGGCAGGTTCTGGATCGGGAAGTCGGTGTCCGGCGCGTTGGCGCTGCCGACCCAGCTGGTGCGGTCCGGGTCGTGGGTTTCGTCGAGGGTGTACATCCTCATATCTCCTTGAAACGCTGTGCCAGGCCCTGCCAGCATTCCGCGTAGTTGGTGTCGAGCGCTCCGCCCGTCAGCGCGTAGTCGGTCGGCACGAACCGCCAGCGGCTCTCGAACATGAAGGCCAGTGTGTGCTCGAGCTTGTGCGGCTGCAGTTCGGCCTGGCTGGCCTTTTCGAAGGCCTCGGTGTCGGGCCCGTGCGGCACCATGCAGTTGTGCAGCGACGCCCCCCCCGGCTTGAAGCCTTCGGGCTTGGCGTCGTACTGGCCATAGACCAGCCCCATGAACTCGCTCATCAGGTTGCGGTGGTACCAGGGCGGGCGGAACGTGTCTTCGGCCACCAGCCAGCGCGGCGGGAAGATCACGAAGTCGCAGTTGGCCGTGCCGGGTGTGTCCGAGGGCGAGGTCAGCACCGTGAAGATCGACGGATCGGGATGGTCGTGGCTGATCGAGCCTATCGTCATGAAATTGGCCGTGTCGTACTTGTACGGCGCCAGGTTGCCGTGCCAGGCCACCACGTTGAAGGGGCTGTGCGACATCGGCGCCGACCACAACGCGCCGCCGAACTTCTTGACCAGCTCGTAGCTCACCTCGCCGCGTTCGTAGGCCGCCACCGGGGTCTGGAAATCGCGCGCATTGGCCAGGCCGTTGGAGCCGATCGGGCCCAGCTCGGGCAGCCGGAAGAAGGCGCCGTAGTTCTCGCAGACATAGCCGCGCGACGGCCCGTCCGGCAGGTCGACCTTGAACACGATGCCGCGCGGCACCACCACGATCTCGCCGGGCTTCACGTCGAGCACGCCCAGCTCGGTCGTGATGAACAAGCGCCCCTGCTGCGGCACCAGCAGCATCTCACCGTCGGCATTGACAAGCGCGCGACCTTGCATCGAGCGGTTGGCGAGGTAGACATGCGCCGCCATGCCGGTCTGCATCTCGACATCGCCGTTGGCCACGAGCGTGCGCAGGCCGTCGATGAAATCCAGCGGCTCGTCGGGGATGGGAAACGGGTGCCAGCGCAGCGGCTCGGGCGCCACCGGCCCACCGGCACCGGCGCCGGCCCCGCTGCGCCACCACGGTCGCGCATACGCGCGGTAGCGGCCTGCCACCACCGAGGGGCGGCAGCGGTAGAGCCAGCTGCGCCGATTGACGGTACGCGGCGCCGTGAAGGCGGTGCCCGAGATCAGCTCGGGGTAGAGGTCGTAGGGCGCGCGCTGCGGACTGTTGCGGCCTTGGGGCAGCGCGCCCGGCAACGCTTCGGTGGCGAACTCGTTGCCGAACCCGCTCTGGTAGGACAGGGGCGTGACGGTCATGATGAGCCTGCGAGGTCGAGGTGGCGAAGATGCGGGCGCCGGGGGCCAGATGGCCGCCCGGCAATTAGACAAAAGCAAAACCGTTCGACGAAAACAAACGCTAGGTTGATCTTAGTAAATCCATTTGCTAATGTCTAATGCCGTGCCGCCTGCAGGCCCGCGTGAGGGAAAACCACGAACCGCGACAACCCAAAGCATCCAGTGGAAGACGACAAGCACGACAAGGACCGGCGCGGCATCCAGAGCATCGAGGTCGGCGGCCAGCTGCTGCTGGCCCTGGCGCACCAGGGCCGGGCGATGGCACTGAAGGACCTGGCCCGCGCCGCCGGCATGGCCCCCGCCAAAGCCCACCCCTATCTGGTGAGTTTCGGCAAGCTGGGCCTGATCGAACAGGACCGCCTCAGCGGCCACTATGGGCTCGGTCCGCTGGCCCTGCAACTCGGTTTGATCAGCCTGCAGCAGGCCGACCCGGTGCGCGTCGCGACACCCTTGATCGCCGACCTTGCACAGCAGATCGGGCACAGCGTGGCCATCGCCGTGTGGGGCACGCGCGGGCCGACGGTGGTGCGGCTGGAGGAATCGCCGACGCCCGTGCATGTCAACATGCGGCATGGCACCGTCGTATCGGTGACCGACACCGCCTCGGGGCGCTTGTTTGCCGCCTATCTGCCCACCGACAAGGTGCGTGCCGTGCTCGACGAAGAGCGACGGCGCGAAGCGTGGGAACGCGAGCGTGCCGGCGCGGTAGCGCCGGTCGCATCCGCCCTGCCCACCTGGGAGGCGTTCGCGCCGCAACTCGACGAGGTCCGCGCGCACCGCATGAGCCGTTCGGAAGGCGCGGTGATCGAGGGCATCAGCGCGATGTCGGCGCCCGTGTTCGACCACACCGGCGCGATGGTGCTGGCCGTCACCGCAATTGGGCCGTCAGGCACTTTCGACACGCGCTGGGAAGGGCCGATCGCGCAAGCCCTGCGGCAATGCGCGGGTGCGATCGGGCGGCGTCTCGGCGGCTCTGCATGAGCCCCCCGGGGCCGCCAGACCTGCTGCTCGTGCGTCAGGGCTGGTAGCCGATCATGCCGCTGATACGGGCGGCCGCATCGAGCAACTTCGGCAGAAACCGCTCCAGCATCACGTCGGGTGGGGTGTGACGAGACTGACCGCTGATGTTGATCGCCGCGGCCACCTCGCCATGCCGGCCGCGGATCGGCGCCGCGAGCGACACCAGCCCTTCTTCCAGTTCTTCGGCCACCAGCGCCCAGCCCTGTTGACCCACCTGCGCCACCGCCTCACGCAGCCGCTCGGGGTCGGTCAGCGTCTTCGAGGTGCGCGGCTTCAACTCGCTGCGCGCGAGGCAGGCGTCGAGCCGCTCGGGCGACAGGCCGGCCAGCAGCACCCGGCCCATCGAGGTGCAATAGGCCGGCAGTCGGCTGCCGACCCCGAGGTTGATCGCCATGATCTTGTGGGTCGGCACCCGCAACACGTAGACGATGTCCGGGCCGTCCAGGACCGCTGCCGAACACGATTCCTTGACGTCTTGCACCAGATCTTCCATCACCGGCTGCGCGAGGTTCCACAGCGGCAGCGAACTGAGATAGGCGAAGCCGAGGTCGAGGATCTTGGGCGTCAGCCGGAACAACCGGCCTTCGGTCTCGACATAGCCCAGATGCTGCATCGTGTGCAGAATGCGCCGCGCCCCGGCACGGGTGAGGCCAGCGCGCTGGGCCACTTCGGTGATGGTCTGCGCCGGTGCCGCGGCGCTGAAGCTGCGCACCACCGACAAGCCGCGCGCAAACGACTGCACATAGCTGTCGCCCGGCTCAGGGCGCTCACCAGCGTCGCCCGCTGTTTCGCCCGGCTCGGGGCCCTCTTGCTCCACGGAAGGGTTGGGGATCACGCTGCACTGCCTTCGCTGGTTCTCATCTTCAACCCGCGTTCGGTACGCGAACTCTTGTGCATGTCCGAACACGCTCATCGCCCGTCTGGCCCGATAGGACAGATCAGGTGCGCAAGATTCCCACGTCAGCGCGCCCGGCGCTAGCCGACGTGCCGGACGGCACTACTCTGATGATCGGCGGCATCCGGGCCCACGGCCAGTCCGGTGTGCGACAGCGAGGAACGCGGCTGGGCGTTCGGCAGAACTTGGCGGGCCCAGGACAGCGCAGCGGCGGGCCCCGTCACGAGCCGCCGGCCCTAGGGCGAGCGTGAAAGCGCTTGTCAAAGCCGGCACCGTTCGCATCCCGCACATTTGTGTGTCAAGCGAACGATTGCCCGAAACTCGGCTATATTGCCCGCCGCGACACGCGGTTTGTGCGCCTGGCGGCGCAAACCGCCGGATGCGGATGTTTCCGCTCGCACACGGCAAACCGCAGCATGAGGTGGTCGGTCACGATGGATGCGCACAACACGTCTTTCACGATACAAAAGCGCGATTTCATCGCCGGGCTCGAAAAGGGCCTGGCGGTCATCGAAGCCTTCGATCAGCCCCAGTCCCGGCTGTCGATGACCGAGGTGGCCACGCGCACCGGGCTCACGCGTGCCGCCGCGCGGCGCTACCTGCTGACCCTGACCCAGCTTGGCTATGTGTCATACGACGGCCGCATGTTCTCGCTGGCGCCCAAGGTGCTGCGGCTGGGCCAGTCGTACATGCACTCGGCCCGGCTGCCGCGCATCGTCCACCCTCAGCTGCACAAGCTCGCGCAGACCCTGCAGGAAGCGTCCGCGGCCGGTGTGCTCGACGCCAACGATGTGATCTGTGTGGCGGCCACCACCGCCGGCCGGCTCGTGTCCACCCACCTGGCGCCCGGCACTCGGGTGCCGGCCTATTGCACCGCCAACGGCCGGGTGCTGCTGGCCGCGCTGCCGCCGGAGCGTGTCGACGCCTGGCTCGAACATCAGACCTTGCATCCGTTGACCAGCCACACCGTGACGAGCAAGGAACGCCTGCGCGTCGAGATCGCGCGGGCGCGGGCCCTCGGCTATGCCACGGTCGACCAGGAGCTGGAGCCCGGCCTGCGTACGCTGTCGGTGCCGCTGAAGAACCTGCGCGGAGACACGGTTGCCGCGATCAACGTCAGCGTGCATGCCGCCCGCATGTCGGTGACCGAATTGCAAGAGCGCTGCCTGCCCGCCCTGCTGCAGGCGCAGGCGCAGATCCGCAACCTGCTGTAGTTCACCCTCGCCGCGAGCGGCACGCCGGGTGGGCGCGGTACCGCGTTGTGCACGCGGGCGAGCCGCCATCACCCCGCTCCGTCCGCAGGTTTCAGCCCTCGCACAGGTTATGAATCTTGTGCATGCCGCCTGCCAAAAGCGGCAATGACGGCCTGCGCGCGCATTTCTAGAATGCCGGCCCTTGCCCTGCTCGGATGCAGCAGGGCATGCAGATCCACAACAACAGGAGACACCATGACCCCAAGACTCGTGCAGATCCTCTCGCAATCCCTGCTGTCCGTCGCGCTGGCGCTCGGCAGCGGCGCGCTGTGGGCACAGGCCGCCCGCAAGCCGCAGGTGGTGATCGTCGCCACCGGCGGCACCATCGCAGGGGCCGGCGCATCGGCCACGAACAGCGCCACCTACCAGGCGGCCAAGGTGCCGGTCGACAAGCTGATCGCGGGCATTCCCGAGCTGGCCCAGGTGGCGCAGGTGCGCGGCGAGCAGGCGTTCCAGATCGCGTCTGAAAGCTTCACCAATGAACAACTGGTCGAGTTGGCGCGGCGCGTCTCGTCACTGGCGAAGAACCCGGCCTTGGACGGCATCGTGATCACCCACGGCACCGACACGCTGGAAGAGACCTCATTCTTCCTGAACCTGGTCGTCAAGACCGACAAGCCCATCGTGCTGGTCGGCTCGATGCGCCCCGGCACCTCGATGTCGGCCGACGGCATGCTCAACCTCTACAACGCGGTGGTGGTGGCGGGCAGCCCCGAGGCACGCGGCAAGGGCACGCTGGTGGTGATGAACGACCAGATCCACTCCGGCCGCGATGTCACCAAGCGGGTCAACATCCAGACCAACGCCTTCTACAGCCAGTGGGGACCGCTGGGCATGGTGGTCGAAGGCAAGACCTTCTGGTTCAGGTCGCCGGTGAAGCGGCACACCACCGCGTCGGAGTTCGACATCGACGCCGTCACCGCCCTGCCCGCCGTCCACATCGTCTACGGCTCAGGCAGCATGAGCCCC
Source organism: Caldimonas brevitalea (assembly GCF_001017435.1). Lineage (NCBI taxonomy): Bacteria > Pseudomonadati > Pseudomonadota > Betaproteobacteria > Burkholderiales > Sphaerotilaceae > Caldimonas > Caldimonas brevitalea. Next base: position 1,129,887 of record NZ_CP011371.1, on the reverse strand, counting down.
GAGTTGTACCAGGCCGCGGCCAAGGCCGGCGCGCAGGCCATCGTGCACGCGGGCACCGGCAACGGCTCGGTGCCGAACTACGCGGTGGACATGCTGAAGGCGCTGCGCTCGCAGGGCCTGCACATCGTGCGCTCCTCCCGGGTGGGCGACGGCTTCGTGCTGCGCAACTCCGAGCAGCCGGACGACCGCTACGACTGGGTGGTCGCGCACGACCTGAACCCGCAGAAGGCAAAGATCCTGGCGGCGCTGGCCTTGACCAAGACACGCGACGCCAAGGAGCTGCAACGCATGTTCTGGGAGTACTGAACGCGGTGCTCGCAGTGCGGTTGCCCAGCGTCGGGTCCGCGAGCAGGCGCCCGCCCCGCTGACGGCGCAACCGCGCCGCAACGCGCGCCCTTGCATGTGTCAGTACCCCGCGGTGCGATCAGACGGCGCGGTGGGCCGGCGGTGGGCTCGTTCAGCATGGGAGACTGAGCGGTGGTAATCTGATGCAAATTGCCACAGTGCTTATGTCTTCCAAGTCCATCCGCATCCACACCGAGCTGTTTGAACGGGCCCGGGCACACGGCGAAGTGGTATCCCGGTCCGCCGCGCAACAGGTGGAGCACTGGGCGCGACTTGGGGCAGCCGTCGAGGCAGCCGGCCTGACGGTGACGGACGTCGTAGAGATGCTGCGCAGTCACCAGGCGAGCTCGGCGTCATTGTCTCCAGCGAGTGAACAAGAGCTCTGGTCGTTCAAGCGCGCGCAGCAAAGTCAGGACCTCGAAGCGGTCACAGCCCGGCGAGCCTCGAACGATCAAATGAGCTGGTTTGCAGGCGGCAAAGCGAAAGCCGCCAAGTTGGTAGGGTCCCCGTATTGAAGAGCATGGGGACGAAGCCCAAGCTCGCTCTTGACGAGGCGCCGCTCGACCCTCAGACGATCGACTGTTTTCTGTCCAATTTGGGACCGGACATGATTCTGGTGGGGGGATAAGCCCTCGCCTTTTGGATGGACCGCTTCGGCATTCGGGCCGAGGGGGCCGTGATCTCCAACGATGGAGATGTTCTCGGTACCGCGGCTCGAGCACACGAGCTTGCCCTGTTGCTCCGGGCAAAATGTCGTCAGCCTGCGCCGGCGTCGCGCGGTGCCATCGTTGCCCAGCTTCGCCTGCCGACCGCAGGCGGGAAGGAGCGGAACATCGACGTCCTTCGCCTGCTCTACACGGTCAGCGGACTCAGAAAGTCTTCCGAGTTCACCAAGCGGGTCATCGCCGGGAGCGTGCGTGTGAAGTGGCACAACGGCACTCAATTCCGGGTCATGGATCCGTTCGACGTTCTAGAGTCACGGGTTCAGAATGCCGCGGGCCTTCTCCAAGACAAGGGACCGCATGTGCTGACCCAGGCACGATGGGCGATCGAGGTGGCCAAAGCGGCGCTTCTGCAACTCGCCGCCAACGACCAAGAACAGCCAGAGCGCCTCGGGCACCGCCTACAAGGTATCTACACGCTGGCTCATAGCAGGCCCGGACGCAACCTGCTTCGGGACCACCAGATCGAAGTGCTGGAGGCGATCGACCTCTCTGCACTGAGAAAGGCAGCGCCGCTGCACGAGAAGCAGTTGCAGAACGTCCAGGCGGCACTTGAAAAACGGCGCGGCGCAAAGAGAAGACCCGCGCCGGCAGGATGAGCCCACAAGAAAGCTGTCGCAGCCCGCAGAAGAGCTGATCGTCAGCGCCAAAACGACAACGGCCACAGAAAGCGAAAAGGGCCTTTTCAGGCCCCTCGCGCGTCCCGTGCACCCTTGATCAGTGCTGCAGGATCTTCGACAAAAAGTCTTTCGCGCGCGGCGAGCGCGCGTCGGGGTTGCCGAAGAATTCTTCCTTGCGGCAGTCCTCGATGATCTTGCCCTGGTCCATGAAGATGACGCGGTGGCTGACCTTGCGCGCGAAGCCCATTTCGTGGGTCACGCACATCATGGTCATGCCTTCCTGGGCCAGTTGCACCATCACGTCGAGCACTTCGCCGACCATCTCAGGGTCGAGGGCCGAGGTGGGCTCGTCGAACAGCATCACGATCGGGTCCATGCTGAGCGCGCGGGCAATCGCGACGCGCTGCTGCTGACCGCCGGAGAGCTGGCCGGGGAACTTGTCCTTGTGCGCCGACAGGCCCACGCGCTCGAGATATTTCAGGCCCCGCGCGATCGCGTCGCTCTTGCTGCGGCCCAGCACCTTCATCTGCGCCAGCGTCAGGTTTTCGGTCACGCTCAGGTGCGGGAACAGCTCGAAGTGCTGGAACACCATGCCCACCCGCGAGCGCAGCTTGGGCAGATCGGTCTTGGGGTTGCCCACCGACACCCCCTCGACCAGGATGTCGCCCTTCTGGAACGGCTCGAGTGCGTTCACCGTCTTGATCAGCGTGGACTTGCCCGAGCCCGACGGCCCGCACACCACGACGACCTCGCCCTTCTGGACGCTGGTGGTGCAATCGGTCAGCACCTGGAACGAACCGTACCACTTGCTGACGTTCTTGATTTCGATCATTGCCGACATGTTGTCGTCTCCAGATTCAAAGCCGCCACGAGCCGACCAGGCTCAGCGGACGATCGCAATTTTCTTCTGCAGGCGTTTCACCAGCTGGGACAGCGCGAAGCAGATCACGAAGTAGACCACCGCGGCAGCCAGGTAGGCCTCGATGGGGCGGCCCAGGTTCTTGCCTGCGGTCTCGAAACCCTTGAACAAGTCGTAGGCGCCGATCACGTAGACGAGCGAGGTGTCCTGGAACAGGATGATGGTCTGCGTCAGCAGCACCGGCAGCATGTTGCGGAAGGCCTGCGGCAAGATCACGAAGCGCATGTTCTGCCCATAGCTCAGGCCGATGGCCTGGCCAGCGAACACCTGCCCGCGCGGAATCGACTGGATGCCGGCGCGCATGATCTCGGAGTAGTAGGCCGCCTCGAACAGGGTGAAGGTGATGAAGGCCGACGCCTCGGCCCCGACCGGCCGGCCGAGCACGAAGGGCACCAGCAGGAAGAACCACAGGATCACCATCACCAGCGGGATCGAGCGCAGGCCGTTGACGTAGATCGTCGCGATCCACTCCAGCGGCTTGATGCCCGACAGCCGCATCATCGCCAGCAGCGTGCCGAGCACGATGCCGCCGATCATCGCCACCAGCGTCAGCTGGATGCTGAAGAAAAAGCCCTTCTGGACGAAGTTGCTGATCAGTTCCCAGTTGTAGAAGGACAGGTCGAGATTCATCACTTCGACCCTCCGACGTAGCCGGGCACCCGCACGCGCGCTTCAATGAACGCCATCGCGCGGTTGACGCCGAAGGCCGACACCGCATACAGCACCGACACCACCAGGTAGACCTCGACCTCCATCGACAGCTCCACACCGGCCTGCTGGGCATACAAGGCCAGCTCGGCGATGCCGGCCGCAAAGGCCACCGACGAGTTCTTGATGATGTTCATCGCCTCGCTGGTGAGCGGCGGCAGGACGATGCGAGACGCCATCGGCAGGATGACGTAGCGATAGGTTTGGGGGCGTGTCAGGCCGATGGCCGAGCCGGCCATGAACTGGCCGCGCGGCAGCGACTGGATGCCGGCCCGCACCTGCTCGGCGACCCGCGCCGACGTGAACAGGCCCAGCGCCAACACCACCAAGGCGAACACCGGCACCTGCTGCAACGCCGGGAACATCGACGGCAACACTTGGTACCACAGGAAGATCTGGACCAGCAGCGGAATGTTGCGGAACAGCTCGACCCACGCGTTGCTGAACCATTGCAGCGGCTTGCTCGGCACCGTGCGCAGCGTGCCGATCAGAAAGCCCACCAGCAGCGCCAGCACCCAGGCACAGGCGGCGATGCTCAGCGTCCACCCCCAGGCGGACAGCACCCAGTCGACGTAGGTGACGCCGTCGCCGCGGTCCTGCATGAAGATCTGCCACTTGGATTGCAAATCCATCCGTCTTCTCCTCCCCGGGCGTGTCGGTGACAGGCCGGAGGATGCGTGTGAAAGTTCGAGAGAACAACGCCGGGGCGCCCGCTTCAGGCGCCCGGCTGCGGAGGCAAAAAAATGACCCACCCACAGGGAGCGGGCGGGTCACGCTCCGGCGACGCCTTACTTCTTGGCGTAGCTTTCCATCGGGTTGTCGTTGGGGTTGGCGATCGCCGCCTTCAACGCCGCGCCCATCGGCACGTTGGGGTTGGTGTTGCGCGGCGGGATCGGCGACTGGAACCACTTCTTGTACATCTTCTCGAAGTCGCCGCTCTTCATCATCGCGCGGATCTGGTCGTCGACCGCCTTCTTGAAGGCCGGGTCGTCCTTGCGGAACATGATCGCGATCGGCTCGACCGACAGCGCTTCACCGGCCACCTTGAAGTCGGCCGGGTTCTTCGAGTTGGCGATGTTGCCGGCCAGGATGTAGTCGTCCATCACGAAGGCGTCGGCGCGGCCCGATTCGAGGATCAGGAAGGAGTCGGCGTGGTCCTTGCCGAAGACCTCCTTGAAGTCGAGGCCGGCGGCGCGCTCGTGCTTGCGCAGATGCTGCACCGAGGTGGTCCCGGTGGTGGTGACCACCGTCTTGCCGTTCAGCTTGGCGATGGAGTCGATGCCCGACTTCGCATTCACCGCCATGCGCACCTCGGTGACGAAGGTGGTCAGCGCGAAGGCGACCTGTTGCTGGCGCGCCTGGTTGTTGGTGGTCGAGCCGCACTCGATGTCGACGGTGCCGTTCTGCACCAGCGGGATGCGGTTCTGCGACGTGACCGGGATGTACTCGACGCTCAGCGTCTCGAGCTTCAGGTCGCGGCGGATGTTGTTGATGATGGTCTCGCACAGGTTCACATGGAAACCTGCGTACTTGCCGCCGCCCACGGTATAGGACAGCACGCCCGAGGAGTCGCGCACTCCCATCACGACCTTGCCGGTCTCCTTGATCTTCTTCAGCGTGTCGGCTTGCGCCGCGCCTGCGGCCAGCAGGGCTGCGGCCAGGACGAGCAGAGGCTTCTTCATAAAGGCTCCTAAGGGTTTGAGCAATGACCGGAAAGGTCACCGGAGGAACGGGATTTTAGGGACCGCGCCGACCGCGGCGCTACGCACTTTCCGCTGAAACGGCAGGCGATGCGACGTGGCCCCGGTCATCGGCCCCGCAGGCGGTGGCCAAATGCGCCGCGAGTGCCACCGGCAGCGGGGTCGGCCGTGGCAGGAGGAGCCGCGGACGAGAGGCGCATAAGTGGCGCCGACCCGTCGGCAGGGCAAGCAGGACATCCATGAGACCACAAGACGGCAAGGTCAATATCGGCGCGAACTGTAGGGGTATAGCAATTGGGAGGCCAATGCTGTTTGCAGGAGACCCTATGCAAGTTTCGCATGAATGCTAAGGGTAATTACCCAATGCCGGCGCGGCCTGGAGAGCTGCAGTGAGCGCGAGCCTACACCACACGCCACCGCGCGGGGCCGTCGGCCGGGCGCGTTCTGCACCGCCGTGAAGCGCTACCGCGCCCGTTGTTGCCCCATGTAATGCCCTGCTTTGGTTCCCGGCGACTGCCGGCCGAGCGGCAGTTCACGCAGGGCCGGCAGGGCCGGCCCGGGGCGTGCGCCTCACGCTCGCTACGGTCGTCGGCCGCGCCCGCCTCAGAACGGGACCTGGTCGGTCGGGTACCGCCAGAAGTCGCGCAGCAGGTAGTTCATCGGCAGGTTGAGCGTGACGTTGCGCGGCGGGATGGGCCGCTGGAACCAGCGCTCGTAGACGGTGTGCAACTCGCGGCTCTGGATCAGCCGCTTCATTTCGTCGTCGATGATCTTCTTGAATTCGGCGTCGTCGCGCGACAGCATGATGGCCAGCGGCTCGATGGTCAGGAACTTGCCGACCACCTTCAGCTTGCTCGGATCGGGGCGGCTGGCGGCCAGCCCGTAAAGCAGCACGTCGTCCATCGCGAAACCGTCGGCTTCGCCCTTCTCGACCATCTCGACCGCCTTGGCATGGTCGGGCGCTTCGAGCAAGGAAATGCGCATCATGCGTTCCTGGTTGGCCTGATCCACCGCCTTCAACGGCGTGGTGCCCTTGGTCGACACCAAACGCTTGCCTTCGAACTGCGGCAGGTCTTCGATCTGGCTGTCGGCGCGCACCAGGTAACGGGCCCCGGTGATGTAGTGGGGCACGGTGAAAGCCACGGTCTTGCGGCGTTCGGCGTTGTTGGTGGTCGAACCGCATTCGAGGTCGGCCTTGCCTTCGGCGACCAGCTGCACCCGGTTGGCCGGCGTCGCCATCACGAAGGCCGGCTCCAGCGCCTTCAACTCGAGCTTCTTGCGCACCGCCTCCACCAGCCGCAAACAGATGTCGACGGCGTAACCAACCGGCTTGCGGTCAGCGTCGAGGTAGGAGAACGGGACCGACGATTCGCGGTGAGCGATCTGCACCTTCCCGCTCGCGCGGATGCGCTCGATGACCGGCCCGGCGTGGGCCGGCGCACTGTGCAGCATCACCACGCTGCCGATCCAAACAGACACGCCGATCGCACGCGACCATGCACTCTTGAACATGGAAGTACTCCCTCACCCACAACCCATCGATGCCCCCGCTGCCTGCCATCGCCGGGCGGGAGTCGGCCCCTGCTCCTAGCGGGAACCTTGCTGCGCGTCCCGCGGTGGCGGGCGCGTCGGCAGTCTCTGCGATTGCAGTGCCACTGACGAGGGAGGTTTTGGCGTTTCCTGCCACTTTTTACAGGATCGGGCGCAGATCCTGCGGCGTGAGCTTGAGGATGAGCAGAATTTCGGCGGCCACACGGCCACACGGCCACACGGCCACACGGCGCCTACCGACGCGTTCTCCAAGCAGCGGTTCAACGCGGCTCGGCCGCGCCGGTCTGGGCGCTCGAGGCCGCCCGTGCGGCGACGTACTCGGCCGTCAGCAGCTGCCGCACGTCGGGCTCCTCGAGCAAGCGACCCTGCTCGGTGTCGAGCGACACCAGCCGCCAACGTTCGGCCGTACGTTGTGGATACAGCAGCAGCGGCCGTCCCTGCACGCTGCCCAGTTGCAGCCACGACAACACCTGCGCCAGGCGTTGAGGGCAGGTGCCCGGTGTGCCGGGCGCACACATGGCGTCGAGGTGTGCCGGCTGTCCCGGGCGCAGTTCGCGCAGGCGCTGGGTCAGCTGCCCGCCGAGCCGAGGCCGGTTGTGGCGCAGCGGCTGCACGTCGGCGACGGGCAGCAGGGTCAGCGAGGCGCCAAGGTCGAGCCCGTCACGGGCGCTGTAGAGCGCGCGCACGTCGGCCGGCAGTTCTGCGCCGCTGCGCTGCGCCAGGGCGGCCAACGCCGGCTCGGACGCGCCTTGTACACCGGGGCGCCGGTCGAGGCGCAGCGCCAGTTGCGTGATGTCTTGTGGTGCGATGTCTCGGTCCAGGCTGTCGGCACCCGACGCCCGCCGTGCCCCGTCCAGCAGGCCCGCCTCGGCAGCACTGCGCAATGACGGCGCCAATACGCACAACGGCAGCAGCAGCGCCAGATAGGCGGCCGCCAACGCCCAGGCCCGACCGCGCGGTAGCCGAGGCCGGCGTTTGAGCGCCGTGAGCAAGCGGTCGACGCAAGGCAGGCGCCAAGCCAGCGGCACCCGCGTCGGCAGCGCACGCTCGAGCTGCTGGAAGGCAAGACGGGCGAGCGCACCGGCGTCGGTCGGCTGCGCCCGACGCGCGGCGAGGTACACGGCGCGCTGCAAGCGCAGCTGCCACCACATGGCGGGCCAGCGCAGCAGCGCTGCCGTCGCCACGATCGCCAGCGCCGCGCCGACCGGCAGGCCCACCGCCCAGCACCAGCCGAACAAGCCAGCCGTGGCGGCGACTTCGACGGCCCAGCGCCACCGAGCGCGGCGCGACGGCAGCACCGCGGCGAGCAGGTGAGCGCCGGCGAGCGACGGCAGGGGCAGCCAGCACAAGCCGTTGACGATCAACAGCCACCAGGCCAGCTGCTGCAGCGCCGAGCCGTCGTCGACGAGCGCCCACAGGACGGCGCCGACCAACAGGCCGGGGCCCGGCCCGGCGAGTGCCAGCAGCGCGCGGCGGCGCGGGCCAGCTCGGCTGGCCGGGTCCAGGCCGGGGCCGCCCAGTGGCGACATCGACACCCGGGTGCGGTGCAGACCGAAGGTCCACAACGTGGCATAGCGGGCTCCGTGGTGCAGGGCGAGCACGGCCAGCAGCATCCACGCGTGCGAGGCCCCCCAGGTCAGCGCAACGCACAGCAGTCCCAGCAGCACGCCGCCACCGAACAAGGCCCATTGCAGCGGTGCGATGGCCGCTGCCTTCGGACGCGCCTTGGCCGCGACGAACATCGCGACCGCGCGTTCCAGCGGTGTATTGCGCTTCAGGCCTGCGGCGTTCGGTTCGGCCTCCCGCAAGGCCGCCTCGAAGCGCCGCAGCGCCGCCAGTTGGCGCATCAGCACGGCGGGCAGCCGCCGCGGCGACACGCACTGCATGTCGCCATCCAAACGGCACCAGCCCTCGCTTCGCCACATCTCGAGCACACGGTTTTCGTGCTCGGCCAAGCGCGCCTCGATCTCGGCCGCATCACCCCACGGCAGGAAATCAGGCAGGCCCTCGGCCTGCATCGAGGCCCACTGGTCCTCATATTGCGCGGTGACCGAGACATAGGCATCGCCCGCCAGCCGGAGCCAGCGCGGCTCGGCCGGGAACGGCGCGCCGGGCTGGTTGGTGGTGGCGACCACCAGCCCCTCGTGCACCTGTCCGAACAACGACAAGCGCGGCAAATTGGGGCGAGCCGGATCGGGCGGGGGCTCGAGCTGGGCCAGCATCGGCAGCTGGCGATGGCGCCAGATCCGCAGCGGCTGCCACGGCCCCAGCCCACGGGGTGTGGCGCGGACATCGGCCGCGTGCGAGAAGACGAAGCCCAAGCGGGTCAACTCGGCTTCGAACGGCGCCAGCGCATCGTCGACCGCACGGTGGGGACGCAACGGCGCCGGCCGGCGTTCCACGCCGGTCGGCCAGCGCAGCAGTGCCACCTGCTGCAGCCGCCACAACACCCAGGCCCCGGCCACCGCGATGATGACCGACGCCAGCAGGCCGAAGCCCATGCTCGCATTCCTCCGGGGCCAGGCCCCGCACTGTCGTTGGATAGGTTGTAAAGGGCCAGGCCGGACCGGTCGCCCGTGGGCCGCAAACGGCCCTGGATGCAACGCCCGGTTGATGTCCGACGCTGCGGTACAGGATTATGGACAGCGGCCGTGTCGGTCCGGCCGCAGCACGCCACGAGAGCCGCTCAAGCGTGACGTGTTTCGCGCAGGTAGTCCCACAGCGCCTGCACGCCGGGACGGACATGCTTGGCCGCTTCGGGGCGCTCGCGGTAGACGCGCACGTCCATCGTGACTTCGAACGACCCGGCCGGCGCCGCCAGCACCAGGCGTTTGGCGCGCAGTTCCTTCTTGACCGAACTGGCTGGCAGGAAGGCAAGGCCGTGGCCTTCCAGTGCCATCGCCTTCAAGCCTTCGGCCATGTCGGTTTCGTAGATCGATTCGAGACTGAGCGGCATCGGGGAGCGTTTGATGATCAGGTCGACCAGGCGGCCGAGATACGCCCCCGAGGCGTAGCTGAGGAACGGCACCCGCTCTCCCTGCCGCCCGGGGAGCCTGAACATCGGCTGGCCGTCGGGCCCCGCCTTGGCATAAGGCGCCAAGGTTTCCTGGCCCAGGCTGAGCATCTCGTAGCGCTCCGGGTTCAACTGCAGCGGCTGCGATGCATGGTGATAAGCGATCAGCAGGTCGCAACTGCCTTCGGCCAGACGCATCACGGCATCGTGTACGTTGAGCGCGATCAGCCGGCTCTTCACGGCGCCGAAGCTCTTGCGCAGACTGGTGACCCAATGCGGAAAGAAAGTGAACGCCAACGTGTGCGGCACGGCGAACTCGATCATGTCCTGCCCGGCCGAGCGGTGGCCGCGCATCATGTTGCGGGTCGCCTGCAGGCTGCCCAGGATTTCGAGCGCCTGCGCGAGAAAGGTCTCGCCCGCCGGCGTGAGCCGGGTCGGGTACGACGATCGGTCGACCAGGTCGAGGCCGACCCAGCCTTCGAGCGCCTGGATACGGCGCGAGAACGCCGGCTGCGTCACATGACGCAATTGCGCCGAGCGCGAGAAGCTGCGCGTCTCGGCCAGGCTGACGAAGTCTTCGAGCCACTTGGTTTCCACGAGGGCGGAGTGTAGCGACGCCCGACAGGCCTGCGAGTGCGGGCTTGTGCGTAGACAGACGTGGCAACCCGTGCAACAAGTCGCTTGCATCAACGGCAATGGCAACAGAAGGCGCTAGGATGCCGCGTCGCGCCCGATCCCCCGAGCGCCGTCCCCCATTCAAGGAGTTAGCACGTGTCCGACCTGAAAGCGCGCTTCGACCAAGCCGTGGCCGAATCGAAGTCCCTGCCCGAAAAACCCGACAACATGACCTTGCTGAAGATCTATGCGCTCTTCAAACAGGCGAGCAGCGGCGACGTCGAAGGCGACCGCCCTGGCATGACCGACTTCGTCGGCCGCGCCAAATGGGACGCGTGGAATGCGCTCAAGGGCAAGTCCAACGAACAGGCAATGCAGGACTACATCGACCTGATCGAATCGCTCAAATAAGGCAGTTGCACCGGGCGCCGCCTTGCGCCCGGTGGCCGCCGCCTTCCGAACCCAGCAAGCGGATAACGATCTGATCGCAAAGCGGCGGTGTCATCGCGGGGTCTGCGCCACGGCCGGCGCGCCCAAAGCCTTGCGGCGTTCGTCGCGTGGCGCATCCGCCAGGCGTTTCACCTCGTCATAAAAGCGCTCGAAGTCGCGTCCCTGCGCCTCGAACAAGCGCTCGAACGCCGGCACCAGTTCGTTGTAGGCGGCGAGCACGCCGAGCGAGGCATTGTTGGCCCGCTCGAACCAGCCGTCGTAGCCGGCGTAGCCGTCCCAGCGGCTGCGCTTGAGTTCCTGATGTTCGGCGCGCATCTCGCGGTACAGCTCGGCCTTGCGCGCGCGCTTGTCCTCGGCCGACAAGGGGCTCGTATAGAGCTCCAGCAAGCGCTGCCGATAGCGCAGCGTCAGCGCCCGGAAGTCCTGCCGACGTGCGTCGTAGCGCTCGTATTCGGCGCGCGCCTCGGCGCTGGCATGCTCGCGCAGCCAACGCTGCCCGCCCAGCCGTTCGACCGCGGTGGCAAACGACTCGTTGAAGGTGGTGTCGCCCTTCGCATAGGCGACCTGGTGCGCCAGCTCATGGAAGATCAAGCGCGCCAGCTCGCCTTCGGGGTAGTGGATGAAGGTGTTGAGCAGCGGGTCGTCGAACCAGCCCAGCGTCGAGTACGCGGGCACACCATAAACGCTCACCTCGTAGCCCTGGGCGCGCAAGGTCTGGGCCTCGGCCTCGGCGCGCTGGCGGTCGAAGTAGCCCCGGTAGCCCACGCAGCCGACCACCGGGAAGCACCAGGTCTTGAGCGTCAGGCCGAGTTCGGGCGCCGCGACGACGTTCCAGACCGCTGCGTTGCGGCCCAGGTCGGCATAGCGCCGGTAGCTGCCGTTGTCGGGCAGCTTCAATTCCGACACCGCGAAGTCGCGCATGCGCTGGCTCACCGCAAGCCGCGTGCGCAAGGTCGGCGGCGTGTCGCGCTGGGCCAGCCACTCGGGCACGGGCCGCGCCTCGTGCAGCATCGACCATTGGCCGCGCACCGACTGCGCGACATAGCCCACCGTGCCGCAGCCCGCCAGGCCCGCTCCCAGCAAGGCGGCCGCAGCAGCGGCGGCCAGCAGTGCAAAACGACCTCCAGCGCGCATCGTTCAGACTCCGCCTGCGGGCGCGTCGGGCGCCACCTCGACCAGCACGTCGTAGAAGCAGGGCGCGCGGCCGATGTCGGTCAGGCGCTGGTGCGTCAGCTGGTTGACGTTGGTGCCGTCGACGCCGAACTTCCGCCACCAGATGCCCAGGCCGTTGACCACACCCGGCCGTGCCCGCGTCGACACCCGCGCGGTGCAGCGGTGCACACCGCGGTCGTTGAACACGCGCACCGGTTGCCCGTCGGCGATGCGGCGTGCGGCAGCGTCTTCGGGGTGGATCTCCAGCAGCGGCTCGCCTTCGATGTCGCGCAGGCTCTGCACGTTCACGAAAGTCGAATTGAGGAAGTTGCGCGCCGGCGGCGAGATCATCGCGAGCGGGTAGCGCGCCGCCAGCTGCGGGTCGGACGCCGCCGACTCGTAGTTGGGCAGGTAATCGGGGCTGGCGCCGGCGTCCAGCTCACAACGGCCCGACGGGGTCAGGAAGCCGCCGTTGGCGAACGGGGCCTCGGGCAGCGGCAACTTGACCCAGCCGCGTTCGCGCAGCGCGCCGAGATCGACGTCGCGCGCAAAGGCTTGCGCCGCCACCGCTTCGTCGCTGTCCTGCAGGCAAGGGTGGTCGAGACCCATGCGCGCCGCCAGCTCTCGAAAGATCTGCGTGTTGGGCTTGGCCTCACCCAGCGGCGCCACCGCCGGCTCGTTCAGCAGGGCATAGGTGTGGCCGTAGCTGGTGTGCACGTCCAGGTGTTCGAGCTGCGTGGTGGCCGGCAGCACGTAGTCGGCATGGTCGGCGGTGTCGGTCTGGAAGTGTTCCAGCACGACCGTGAACAGGTCTTCGCGCCGGAAGCCCTGCACCACCTTGGCTGACTCGGGGGCCACCGCGACCGGGTTGCTGTTGTAGACGATCAGCGCCTCGACCTTGGGGCCGAAAGCCGGCGCAGCGTCGCGCAGCAGGTCGTCGCCGATGGTGCTCATGTTGAGCGTGCGGGGCTGGCGCCCGGCCAGCAGGTCGGGTCGCTGCAGCGCGGCGCGGTCGACCGGGAACCAGCCGGAGGCCGACAGCAGCAGCCCGCCGGCGCGGTGGCGCCAGGCGCCGGTCAGGCAGGGCAGCGCGGCGATCAGGCGCACGGCATTGCCGCCACCACGCACCCGCTGCATGCCGTAGTTGAGGCGGATGGCGGCCGGGCGTGTGGTCGCGTAGTCGCGCGCCAGCTGCCGCACCGTCTCGGCGTCGATGCCGCAGACCTCGGCCACCCGGTGCGGCGGCCACTGCAGCGCACGCGCGCGCAACGCAGGCCAATCGGCCGTATGGCGCTCGATGTAGTCGTGATCCAGCCAGTCGTGGCACACCAGCTCGTGGATCAAACCGAGCGCGAGGGCGCCGTCGGTGCCGGGCAGCAGCGCGATGTGCTGATGGCATTTGTCGGCGGTGTCGGTCCTGCGGGGGTCGATGCACACCAGTTTGGCGCCGGCGCGCTTGGCCTGCTGGACCAGCGTCCAGAAGTGCAGGTTGGACGCGATCGAATTGGTGCCCCACAGCAGGATCAGCCGGCTCTCGGCGAAGTGCTCGACGTGCATGCCGACCTTGCCGCCGTAGCTGAGCGTCAGCGCCTCGCTGCCGGCGCTCGCGCAGATGGTGCGGTCGAGCCGGGAAGCGCCGAGCGCATGGAAAAATCGCGCCGCGATGCTTTCCCCCTGCACCAGCCCCATCGTGCCGGCGTAGCTGTACGGCAGGATCGCCTCCGGGTTGCGTGCGGCGATCGCACTCAAACGTGCCGCGATGTCGTCCAGCGCCTCGTCCCAGCTGACCCGCTCGAAGCGGCCACTGCCCTTGGGGCCGACGCGGCGCAGCGGATGCAGCAGGCGTTCGGCATGGTAGGTGCGCTCGGGGTATCGAGACACCTTCTGACACAACGCACCGTGCGTCGGGGGATGGTCCGGATCGCCCTGCACTTTCACCGCCCGGCCGTCTTCCACGGTGACGCGGATGGCGCAGGTGTCGGGGCAGTCGTGGGGACAGGCGGCTCGCACGGTGCGATGACCGGCGAGCGAGGGCCGGTCGACGGCGGGAACGATGGGCACAAACATGGGTCGGACTCGGCGGTGAACGGGGCGATGGACTCGCGCGACAGCGCCATTCTTCCATGGGCGGGCCGGGCCGGCTCGTGCGGCGTTGGCGCGCTGCTGCAAGCAGGGCTAAACTGGCCGTGTCCCTGCCGCCGCGGCATGTTCGAGCGCCTCCCCGGCCGTTTGCCTGCCCGTCCTCGCGGCCCTCCCCCGGAGTCCACCCGATGCAGTTGATCGAATCCATCCTGGCCCACAGCGGCAGCGTCGCGGCGCTGCGGCGTGATCTCCATGCGCACCCCGAGCTGTGCTTCGAGGAGCAGCGGACCTCCGACGTGATCGCACGCGCCTTGAACGACTGGGGCATCCCGGTGCACCGCGGCCTGGCCAAGACCGGCCTGGTGGGCGTCGTGAAGCACGGTGACTCCCCGCGCGCGATCGGCCTGCGCGCCGACATCGACGCGCTGCCGGTCACCGAGCACAACCACTTCGCCCACGCGAGCCGACACCCCGGCAAGATGCACGCCTGCGGCCACGACGGCCACACCGCCATCTTGCTGGCGGCCGCCCGGCACCTGGCGCAGCACCGCTCGTTCGACGGTACCGTCTATTTGATCTTCCAGCCGGCCGAAGAAGGCGGCGGCGGCGCGCGCGAGATGATCCGCGAAGGCCTGTTCGACCGTTTTCCGATGGAGGCGGTGTTCGGCATGCACAACTGGCCGGGCCTTGCGGTGGGTCAGTTCGCGATCAACAACGGCCCCTGCTTCGCGTCGAGCAACGAGTTCCGCATCGTGATCCGCGGCAAGGGCGCGCATGCGGCGATGCCGCACAACGGCATCGACCCGGTGCCGGTGGCGTGCCAGATGGTGCAGGCCTTCCAGACCGTGATCACACGCAACAAGCGACCGATCGACGCCGGCGTGATCTCGGTGACGATGATCCACACGGGCGAGGCCACCAACGTCGTGCCCGACAGCTGCGAGATCCAGGGCACGGTGCGCACCTTCACGCTCGACGTGCTCGACATGATCGAGCGCCGCATGCAGGAGATCGCGACCCACACCGCCGCCGCCTTCGGTTGCGAATGCGAGTTCGAGTTCTCGCGCAACTACCCGCCCACCATCAACCATGCCCAAGAGAGCGCGTTCGTGCGCCGTGTGATGGCCGACGTGGTGGGCGCCGACAACGTGCTCGAGTTCGAACCGACCATGGGCGCCGAGGACTTCAGCTACTTCCTGCAGGAGAAACCGGGCGCCTATTTTGTGATCGGCAACGGCGATGGCGCCCACCGCGAGGGCGGCCACGGCATGGGGCCGTGCATGCTGCACAACCCGAGCTACGACTTCAACGACGATTTGATCCCGCTCGGCGCGACGTTGTGGGTGCGCCTGGCCGAGGCATGGCTCAACACCCCCCGATGACGGCGCCAGGCGACGCCATGGCAGCCGGCGACGACTCCCCTTTTTCCCAGAGCTATGCGCAAGCGCGCCAGAAGTTCTGGCGCGCGTGTGAAGACCATCGGCTCGATGTCGAGCAGCACGTGCACCCGATGCTGGGCCGCGACGGCGAGGTGTTGGCGCTCGACGTCTGCCGCGAAGGCCCGCCCGACGCGCGCCAGGTGTTCATCCTGAGCAGCGGCTGCCACGGCGTCGAAGGTTATGCCGGCTCCGGTATCCAGGTCGCGATGCTACGCGATGCCGAGTGGCATGCGGCGGTGCGCGAGAGCGGCGTGGCGGTGCTGTATCTGCACGCGCTCAACCCTTATGGCTTTTCATGGGCACGCCGGGTCACGCACGAGAACATCGACCTCAACCGCAACTTCATCGACTTCTCGGCACCGCTGCCGCGCAACGACGACTACGACAGCCTGCACGCATTCCTGGTGCCGCGCGAGTGGCCGCCCTCACCCGAGGTCGAGCAACGACTCGCGGCCTATGCGGCCGAGCACGGCATGGCGGCCTTTCAGTCGGCCGTCTCGCGCGGGCAGTACACGCACGAAGACGGCATGTTCTTCGGTGGCCACAACCCGAGCTGGAGCAACCAGACCCTGCGGCACGTGCTGCGCGAGCACAACCGCCACACGCAAGACCTGGCCTGGGTCGACCTGCACACCGGCCTCGGGCCGGTGGGCTACGGCGAGCGTATCTTCGCGTCGCACGAGGACACCGAGGCCCTCGCCCGCACCCGCGCCTGGTGGGGGCCTGCGGTGACGTCCACCTATGAAGGCACGTCGACCTCGGCGATGCTGACCGGGGCCCTGTGGATCTCGGCGTTCGAGGAATGCCCGCAAGCGCGCTATACCGGCATCGCGCTCGAGTACGGCACGGTGCCGTTGCAAGACATGCTCAACGCAGTGCGGGCCGAGCACTGGCTCGACAACCACCCCGAAACACCGCCTGCGCAGGCGGCCACAATCAAACGCCAGCTGCACGACGCCTTCTTCGTCGACACCGACGACTGGCGGGCGAGCCTGGTCGAACAGGCACGCGAGGCGAGCCTGCAGGCCTTGCGCGGGCTGACCGGAAAGTCGTCTTGATGAGCGAGCCTGCGTTGCTGCACTGGACCGACGGCGAGCAAACCGGGTCGGCACGCTGGCGCTCGGAAGCCGGGGTGCCCCCGCCCAAGCGGGTGGTGTTGGCCGACGACCGCATGACCGCCGACGCGGCCTACCGCCACGCCTGCGAAGGCACGGCCCTGCTGTGGCGGGGCGACTTCCAGAACGCCCGCCAGCTGCTGCAGGCGCTGGCGCGCCGCGCCGACCGCAAACCCCGCAAGGCGGCCGCGACGCCGACCGAGGCCTTCCACCTGCATCGCCAGGCACAGGCGCAACGCGCCCGCACGCTCGGCATGTTGCTGATCCCCTTCGACGCTGACCACAGCATCCCCTTGCGCCGGGCGCCGGACGTCCAGCAGGCCTGCCTGGAAGCCTACGGCCCGGCGCAAGAAGCCTATGTCGCGTCGCTGCGGGAACTGCTGGGCTTGATCGGGGCGCACGAGTGGCGCAAGAAGGGCGTCGAGATTCCCGCCTTGCGCGGCCGTATCCATCCGCACTACGGCGTGTTCTCGCCGGTGCGCGGCGAGTACGTCGACCTGGTGGCCCGCGCGCCCTTGCCGGCCGGCGACCTGGCCTTCGACATCGGCACCGGCACCGGTGTGCTGGCCGCGGTGCTGGCGCGCCGTGGTGTCGCGCGCGTGGTCGCGACCGACCAGGACCCGCGCGCCCTCGCCTGCGCCCGCGACAACCTCGAACGGCTGGGCCTCGCCGCCCGCGTCGAACTGGTGCAGGCCGATCTGTTCCCCGACGGACGCGCCCACCTGCTGGTGTGCAACCCGCCGTGGGTGCCGGCGCGGCCGAGTTCGCCGCTGGAGCATGCGGTCTACGATCCGGATGGCCGCATGCTGCGCGGTTTCCTCGACGGCGCAGCGGCGCATCTCGCGCCCGGCGGCGAAGCCTGGCTGGTGCTGTCCGATCTCGCCGAGCACCTCGGCCTGCGCTCGCGCGAGGAGTTGCTGGCCGCCTTCGAGCGAGCCGGCTTGCGGGTCGTCGCCAGGCTGGATATACGGCCGCGCCACCCCCGCGCGACCGACACGTCCGACCCGCTGCATGCGGCGCGGTCAAAAGAAGTCACGTCGCTGTGGCGGCTGGCGGCCGTCGGCGCTTAGCGTCCCCTACCGCATCAACTCCTGCGCCACCGCGCCCAGCGGCACGGTTCTCTCGACTGCACCGCGGCGGATGGCCTCCTTGGGCATCCCGAACACCACACAGCTGGCTTCGTCCTGCGCCAGGGTGCGCGCGCCCGCCTGTCGCATCTCGAGCAGACCCGCCGCGCCGTCGTCGCCCATGCCGGTCATGATGACCCCCAGGGCATTGGCCCCGGCGCAGCGGGCGACCGAACGGAACAGCACGTCGACCGAGGGGCGATGCCGGTTGACCAGGGGGCCGTCGAGCACCTCCACCCTGTACTGGGCACCGCTGCGCCTGAGCACCATGTGCCGGCCGCCGGGGGCGATCAGCGCGCGGCCCGGCAACACCCGGTCGCCGGTCTCCGCCTCTTTCACCTCCACCCGGCTGAGGCTGTCCAGGCGCTGCGCGAAGGCGGCCGTGAATTTCTCGGGCATGTGCTGCACCACGACGATCCCGGGCGCGGTGGCAGGCAGTGCCGTCAGCACTTCCTCCAGCGCCTGGGTGCCGCCGGTGGAGGTGCCGATGGCGACCACACGCTCGGTGGTCTCGGTCATCGCGCGCTGATGGCTGGCCGGCAGGATCACGTCGGCGTTGTGCTTCTCGACCACCACCACCGGCGCCTGCGGCCGACGCACCAGGCGTGACACGTTGGCCCGCGCGGCGGCGCGCACCGTCGCCACGAGATCTTGCGACGCGTCCTGCAGAAACTGCTTCAGGCCCAGCTTGGGCTTGGCCACGGTGGCGAAGGCGCCGGCCGCCATCGCTTCGACGGTGGTGCGCGCGCCGGCCTCGGTGAGCGTGGAGCAAATCACCACCGGGAGCGGCTGCTCCTGCATCAGCAAACGCAGGAAGGTGATGCCGTCCATGCGGGGCATCTCCACGTCGAGCACGATCACGTCCGGCCGCTGCAGCTTCATGCGCTGCATCGCCAGCAGCGGATCGGCCACGGCATGGGTGACTTCAATGTCCGGCGCCGAGCCGAGCACCTGCGTGAGCACCTGCCGCACGACGGCCGAGTCGTCCACCACCATGACCTTGATACGCTGGCTCATCGCGCGCCTTTCGAGACCGGAGCACGGCGGCTCCAGACGGAGCCGTCGGAAAGATCGAACACGATCTGCCGGTGGCCCACGCCGAACAAGTCCTCGGAGACGATCGCGATGCCGCGCTCGGCGAGCAGCAATCGCGCCGCCTCGCCGTTGTTGCGCCCGATGTCCGCCGACATCGGCCCTGCATGCCGGGGGAACATGCTGCCGCCGCCGAACAGCTTCGCCTCGCACTCCCGCGGCACGACGCCGCGGCGTGACAGCTCGCGGACCATCCAATCCAGCGCCTCGTCGCCGTAGCGGCCGTCCAGCTCGGCGCCCCGGGGTGTGGCACGCCGGGGCAGCAAAAAGTGCGACATCGCGCCGATGCGCCGGAGCGGATGCCACAGGGTGACGGCGACACACGAGCCGAGCAGCGTCCGGGCGCGCTGCGGGGCCGTTGCGATGAAGACCTCACCGGGCTGTACCGTGACGTCTTTCAAAGCAGGTCGCGAATTAGGCATGGCCGGGCTTGCGGTAGATCGAGGGCACGACGGCTTGCAGCCCGGTTTGCAGGTCGTTCAAGCTCTCCGAGTGACCGATGCACAAATAGCCGCCGGGCTTCAACACCGACGCCACGCGTGCCACCACCTGCCGCTTGGTCTCGCCGTTGAAGTAGATCATTACGTTGCGCAGGAAGATCACATCGAACATGCCGATCTGCGGCAGCGCGGTGTTCAGGTTCACCTGGCCGAACTTCACCTTGCTACGCAGCCCGCGCTGCACCAGCAGGGTGCCGTCTTGTTCTCCGAAGCCCTTGAGGCAGAACCGCTTCAGGTAAGGCTCCGGCACCTGGCGCGCCCGCTCCATCGGGTAGTGTCCGGTGCGTGCGCGCTGCAACACGCGCTGGCTGATGTCGGAACCGAACACCTCCCACGGCAGGTTGGGCATCGTGTCGGCCAGCACCATCGCCATGCTGTACGCCTCTTCCCCGCTGGAACTGGCAGCGCTCCAGACGTGCAGCGGGCGGGACTGGGCCGCCGCTTCCATCGCGACGCTGCGCAGCAACTCGAAGTGCTTCGGCTCCCGAAAGAAATAGGTTTCGTTGGTGGTCAGCAGGTCGATTGCCGTCTGAACCTCGTCGCCGGCGTCGCCGCTGGTCAGGAAGCTGAAGTAGGCAGCGAAGCTGTCGAGGCTCCGCGCCTTCACGCGCTTGGCCAACCGGCCGGCCACCAGCGTCTTCTTCGCGGACGACATGTGGATGCCGGCCGATTCGAAGATGAAACGCTGGAAGCAGCCGAACTCCTTGTCCGTGAGCGTCGGGTACATCAGGCGCGGCCGTCAGAAGTTGGCAAACGAGCCTTCATCCAGCGCATGTGCGCCGTTGAGGCCGGGGTTGTGGGAGACGACGCGGTGGGGCGCGGGCGCCACCACCCTGTTCCGCTGCGCCCCCGCTCGTGCCACCGCCGATTTGCTCGGTGCGGCGGCCGAGGCGTGCGGCGCACGGCTGCCCGAAACGGCCGCCAGCTTGAAGAAGCCCATGGTCTGCTGCAGCTGTTGGGCCTGGCTGCTCATCTCCTCGGCCGTGGCGGCCAGCTCCTCGGAGCTGGACGCGTTCTGCTGCGTGGTCTGGCTCAGCTGGCTGACCGCGGCGTTGATCTGCCCGACACCCGACGACTGTTCCTGCGACGCCGCGGTGATCTCCTGCACCAGCTCCGAGGTCTTGCGGATGGTCGGCACGATCTCGTCGAGCAGCTGGCCGGCCTTCTCGGCCAGTTCCACGCTGCTGGAGGCCACGGTGCCGATCTCTTGCGCCGCCACCTGGCTGCGTTCGGCCAGCTTGCGCACCTCGGCCGCCACCACCGCGAAGCCCTTGCCGTGCTCGCCGGCACGTGCGGCTTCGATCGCCGCGTTCAGCGCCAGCAGATTGGTCTGGTAGGCGATGTCGTCGATGATGCCGATCTTCTGCGCGATCTGCTTCATCGCGCTGACCGTCGCATTCACCGCCTCGCCGCCCTCACCGGCCTCGGAAGCCGCCTTGGTGGCCATGCCGTCGGTGACCTTGGCGTTTTCGGTGTTCTGTGCGATCGACGCGGTCATCTGCTCGATCGACGCGCTGGTCTCCTCCACGCCGGCGGCCTGCTCGCTGGCCGCCTGCGACAGCGATTGCGCCGTCGCGCTCACCTCTTCGGATGCGCCCGCCAGCGCCTCGGCGCTGCCATTGACCTCGGTCACCACCTGCGACAGCCGCGCGACACACTCGTTGATATGCGCCTTCATCTCGCCGAAAGCACCTTCGTAGTGCTGGTCGATCGTCTGTGTCAGGTCGCCCTCGGCCATCGCGCGCATCACGCGGCGCACATCGTCGAGGCTGTCGCCGGTGGTCGCCATCAGCCGGTTCAGGCCGTCGCCCATTTCATGCTGAAAGCCGCGCAGGTCGCGCAGTTCCATGCGCACGCTGAAATCGCCCTGGTTGGCCGCGTCGAGCGCACGGCGCTGCCCGTCGATCACCATCCGCAGCCGCGTCACCATCTGCTGCACGGCGCCCAGCAGGTTATCTTGGCCGTTGCCGGTCGTCTTGACGTCGATGTCGATCTCACCGTCGGCCACGCGGCGCAGCACGTCGGCCGCATAGGCCGGCTCACCGCCCAGCACGCGCAGCAGGCTGCGGCTGATCAGGTAGCCGGCACCGGCGGCGATCAGGATCGCGGCGACGGCCAGCATCAGGAGCAGCTTGCGCGTTTCCTCGTAGCTCGCCGCCGCCACCTTGGCTTGGGCGTCCATCTGTTCGATCTGCAACACCACCAACTCGTGCAGCGCATGTTCGAACGCCGTGTTCGCGGGCAGCACTTCGGTCCTCAGATACTCCGCCGCCTTCGTCCGGTCCGTTTTGGCGAGGGAGAAGAACGGGTCGTACTTCCGTTCCATCACGCCTTGCTTCGCGAGGATCTCCTTCAGCAGCGCCAGCCCGCGCTCGCTCTTCACCGTCTTTTCGAGCTCGGCGATGAGTTCTTCGTCGCGCGAGCGATTGCGCTCGATGCCTCGCTTGAGTTGTTCGACTTCGGCATCGCTGCTCGCCAGCAGGATGCTGGGCAGCGCGCGCCCGTTGTCGACGGTGTTGCGCGTGATCTCGGTCGCCTCGATCACCTTGGGCACCCGATCCTTCACGACGATCTCCAGGCCGTGGTTGATCGCTTCCAACTTGGTCAGGCCGAGGAAGGACATGAGCGCCAGCAGGGCGATCACGAGGCCGAAGCCGATCGCCAGGCGGGTGGCGACTTTGAGATTGTTGAACATGGGAATCTACTTCGAGTAGTACGGGGCAGAACTGGGCCGACCCGTGATGGTTCAGGTCAGGGCGACGGCCGGCTCATGTGCCGCGCCGGCGCGCCCGATCAGTTCGTCGGCAATGGCCAGCACCGTGTCGACGTCGAGCAGGATCACGAACTTGCCGCGCACCTTGCCCATGCCGGCGATGAAGTCGGTGCGGATGCGGGCGCCGAAGGTCGGTGCTGGCTCGATGTCGGCCGGCGCGATCTCGAGCACCTCGTTGACCACATCCACCACCACGCCCACCACTTGGCGCTCGTCCTCGCCTTGCACCTCGACGATGACGATGCAGGTGCGCTTGGTCACCTCGGAGCTGCGGCGGCCCAGGCGCGCCTGCAGATCGATCACCGGCACCACGGCGCCGCGCAGGTTGATCACGCCGCGCACGCACTCGGGCATCATCGGCACGGTCGTCAGACCCTGGTATTCGATGATCTCCTTGATCGACAGAATGCCGATGGCGAACGCCTCGCCGCCCAGCATGAAGGTGAGGTACTGGGCCGGCTCGGCCACGGTGGGAGAGACGCTGGCAGCGCTGCGCTGCGTCGCGATAAGGTCCGTCATCTGGGAACTCCTGGGGTAGACGGGGTGCCGATCAGAACTTGCCGAATTGCGACTCGTCGGGCTCGCCGGCGAAGGCCATGGCGCCGGACAGGCGAGGCGCGGCTGCCGCGCCTGCAGGCCGGTTCTTGAGCTTGGCTTTCGGTGCCGTCGCCTCGGGCCTGCGAGCCGACGCGGCGACCATCGCCACCGGCGTCGCGCTCAGTCGGAAGAAGCCCATGGTCTGCTGCAGCTGCTGGGCCTGGCTGCTCATCTCCTCGGCCGTGGCGGCCAGCTCCTCCGAGCTGGACGCGTTCTGCTGCGTGGTCTGGCTCAGCTGGCTGACCGCGGCGTTGATCTGGCCAACACCCGACGACTGTTCCTGCGACGCCGCGGTGATCTCCTGCACCAGCTCGGAGGTCTTGCGGATGGTCGGCACGATCTCGTCGAGCAGCTGGCCGGCCTTCTCGGCCAGCTCCACGCTGCTGGAGGCCACGGTGCCGATCTCTTGCGCCGCCACCTGGCTGCGTTCGGCCAGCTTGCGCACCTCGGCCGCCACCACCGCGAAGCCCTTGCCGTGCTCGCCGGCACGTGCGGCTTCGATCGCCGCGTTCAGCGCCAGCAGATTGGTCTGGTAGGCGATGTCGTCGATGATGCCGATCTTCTGCGCGATCTGCTTCATCGCGCTGACCGTCGCATTCACCGCCTCGCCGCCCTCACCGGCCTCGGAAGCCGCCTTGGTGGCCATGCCGTCGGTGACCTTGGCGTTTTCGGTGTTCTGAGCAATCGATGCGGTCATCTGCTCGATCGACGCGCTGGTCTCCTCCACGCCCGCGGCCTGCTCGCTGGCCGCCTGCGACAGCGCTTGCGCCGTCGCGCTCACCTCTTCGGATGCACCCGCCAGCGCCTCGGCGCTGCCATTGACCTCGGTCACCACCTGCGACAGCCGCGCCACCATGTGCTGCATCGCCTGCAGCAGCTGGCCGGTCTCGTCCTTCGATGTGGCGTCGATCTTCACGGTCAGGTCGCCGTCGGCCAGCCGGTTGGCCACATCGACCGCCTTGTTCAGCGGCTTGCTGATGCCGCGGCTGATGAGCACGCCCAACAGGATGCCGCCGGTGAGCGCCGCCAGGATGGTGCCGATCATCAGTGTGCGGCTCTGCTCGTACAGCGCGATCGCGTCTTCCGCCGCCTGCTTGGCCCGGTCTTCCTTGCGCTTGCCGAGCTCGGACATCAGTTCGTCCATCGCGCTGGCCTTGCTCAGGAGGGACTCGACCTGTTTGGCCATCGCTTCATCACGTTCCTGCAGCTTGCGTTCACCGACGGCGGTCAGCACCGTATGCAGTTCACGCTCGTACTGCTCCCACGTGGCTGCGAAGCTGGCGAAGATCTGCTTGGCGCGTTCGGTGTCGAACAGCGGCTTGGCCTTCTCGATGTTCTCCTTCAGCAGGGCCGAGGTCTTTTTGATCCCCTCGAGCTGCTTGGCGCGCTCCTCCTGCGTCGTCGCGAGTTGGTAGCTGGCTCGCATGCGGCCGATGTAGATGAGTTGGACGTTGGCTTCCTTGATGTACGACAGGCCCATCAGCTCCGTCGAGTACATGTGGTCGGCCTTTTCGTTGAGCTTGGCGGCGTTGCTGATGCCGACCGCGCCGACGATGGCGCTCGCAGCGGCGACGACCAGGAAGGCGGCCGTGAGTCGCACACCGATCTTGAGGTTGCTGAGCATGGGGTTTCCTTTGGGAGCTTGGGCCGGAAAGTGAAAGTGGGGAGGTGGCGTGATGGCGTCAAACGACTTCGGTCTGCGCCTGCCACCTTTGTTGTTGGGTCTGCGCCATCAGCGCCGGCACGTCGAGAATCAGCGCCACCTCGCCGCTGCCGAGGATGCTGGAGCCGCTGACGCCCTGAACCTGGCCGAACATCTTGGCCATCGGCTTGATCACCGTCTGGGCCTGCCCCAGCAAGGTGTCGACGACGATGCCGAAGCGCTGGGAGGCGTGCTTGACCACCACGATGTTGCGCCGTGCGCAGGGCGTCTGTGGCAAGCCGAACAGCTCGGCCAGCCGAATGAAGGGCAGCACCTCGCCGCGCAGGTTGGTGTAGTCGTGCTCGCCGTCGACCGTGTACTCGATGCACTCGTCCACCATCTCCAGCGGCAGCACGAACACCGACTTGCCGACGGCGACCTGGAAGCCGTTGATGATGGCCAGGGTGAGCGGCAGCCGCACCGACACCGTCGTGCCGTGGCCCGGGCGACTGGCGACGTGTACGCTGCCGCGCAGCGCTTCGATGTTGCGCTTGACCACGTCCATGCCGACACCACGCCCGGACAGGTTGGTGACCCGCTCGGCGGTCGAGAAACCGGCCTCGAAGATCAGGGCGTAGACCTCGGCATCGCTCAGGCTCCTGCCGGCCTCGACCAGGCCGCGCTCGATACCTTTGGCGAGGATGCGCTCACGGTCGAGGCCGCGGCCGTCGTCGCTGACCTCGATGACGATCGAGCCGGAATCGTGGAAGGCGTTGAGGCTGACGGTGCCGCGCGCCGGCTTGTGGCGCTCGAGGCGCAGCTCAGGGGCCTCGATGCCATGGTCCATCGCATTGCGCACCAAATGCGTCAGCGGGTCGCCGATCTTCTCGACCAGTGTCTTGTCGAGTTCGGTGTCCTCGCCGCTGATCGACAAGCCGATGTCCTTGCCGAGTTCGCGCGCGACGTCGTGCACCACCCGTTGGAAGCGGTTGAACGTGCCGCCGATCTTCACCATGCGCAAAGACAGCGCGCTGTCGCGCATGTCTTCGATCAAGCTCATCAGGGTGGCGTTGCGTTCCTGCAGTTCCGCATTGCCGTGGCGCCGCGCCGCCATGTTGGCGCCGGCCGCGGCGATGATCAGCTCTCCGACCTGGTTGATCAGGATGTCAAGCTTGGCCGCGTCGACCCGCACGGTCTGGGTCTCGAGCGTCTTGTTTTCCTTGATCTGCTTCTGGCGCGACAGCGCCGCCTCCACCACCTCGACCGGCGCGGCGCCCTGCTCGACCAGGATCTCGCCGAGGCGTTGCTGCTGCGGCGCTTCGAGCTGCGCCTGGCGTTGCAAGGCTTCGTCCAGTTCGTGCAGCGTCACCGAGCCGCAGCGCACCAGGATGTCGCCGAGCCGGGCGGGCTGCTCGGGCAGCTGGCTGATCAACTCGAGGTACTGTTCGACGCGGCTGTTCGGGGGCAGGATGCGCAGCTCGCAGTCTTCCAGCAGGAACTCGAAGACCGACTCGATGGCGGCCTTGTCGGCGGTGGCGCTGCTGAAGGCGATTTCGAAGCCGAGGTAGCAGCTCTCCGGGTCCAGCTCCTCGGCCGGCGGCAAGGCATCGGCGACGGTGGCGATAGCCTCGATGCGGCCGAGCGTGCCGAGATAGCGGATGAAAGACAGCGGGTCGAGCCCGTGGCGCAGCACGTCGCGGCCGAAGCGCAGCGAGATGTGCCAGTGGTCGGGCCTGCCGGTGGTGCGCTGCGCCGGTGCCGCATCGGACAGGGGCGCCGCCGGGCCGTCATTGCCCAGCCCGGCTTGCAACTGGGCCAGCAACGGTGCGCCGAGGGCGCGGCGCTCGGCGTTGCCGTTGCGGTCGCCGGCCGCCACCGCCTCGATCAGCATCGCGATGTGATCGCCGCACGCCAGCATCCGCGTCACCATCTCAGCCGACATCTCGAGCTTGCCGGCGCGGACCTGGTCGAGCACACCCTCGACCACGTGCGTGAAATCGACGATGTCGTCCAAACCGAAGAGACCGGCCGAACCTTTGACGGTGTGGGCCGCGCGGAAGATGGCGTTGACGTGGTCGGGGCTCGGCCCGTCCGAGGCGATGAGCAGCAGGGCCTGCTCCATCTCCTGCAGCAGTTCGCGGCTCTCGGCAACGAAGGTCGGCAGCGCCTGGTCGATGTTCATCGCGCGGCTCCTCGCGGTTCGGTCTGCGCCAACAGCGGATCGCCGAAGTACGCGGTCAGGTCGAGCAGGCCGAAGGCCTCGACGACACAAGGGGTGTGGCCCACCAGGCGCAGTTCGCGATGCAGCGCGACGGCCTGCTGCTTCAACGCGATCAGCAGTTGCACACCGCAGGTGTCGATCTCGGTCACGCCGGACAGGTCCAGTTCGACGTGGGTCGCGCGCTTGAGCAGATCGAAGAGGGCTTGCTTCAGCTCGACGGCGCGGTAGATCGTCAGCTCGCCTTCGAGGCGCAGCGACACCACCGGTTCGGCGCTGTGGGGGTCATGGGACATGGAAGGAGGACTCCGACGCGGATCGAATCAGGATCAGCAAGCGCAAGGGCAGGAAGCCACGGTCGCGTGCTTCAAGGCAGCACCAGCTTCTGGACCACGCCCAGCAACTGCTCGGGCCGGAACGGCTTGGTCATCCAGGCTTTCGCCCCCGCCAGCTGCCCTTCCCGCTTCTTGTCGTCGGCCGACTCGGTGGTCAACATCACGACGGGCGTGAACTTGTAGGCCGGCAGCTGTTTGACGGCCTTCACGAAGGTGATGCCGTCCATCTCGGGCATGTTGACGTCGCTGACGATCAGGTGCACACGCTGGCCGGTGAGCTTGGCCAGCGCGGTCTTGCCGTTGTCGCCCTCGATCACGTCGTAGCCCGCACCCTTCAATGCGATGCTCACGACTTGCCGAAGCGAAGCCGAGTCGTCAACGATCATGATGGTCTTTTTCGTCACGGTGGTTCCTACTTAGAAAAATGTCACTTCTTCGGCCGGCGTGGGCGCGGCGGCGGGTATGTTGCCGTGATGGCGCTCGCGTTCGTCGGCCATCGCGTAGCTGCTCTCGAGTGCGGTGAGCAGGGCTTGCGCATCGGGGGCGCGCAGCGCGCCCTGCGACACGGACGCGGCGTGCTGCGCCTCGAGTTCACTCGGCAGCTGCTCGATGCTCGTTTTCACATGGCTCAGGATCTGGCTCAGGCGGTCCTGGAACTGCAGCTGCACCAGTGCTTCCGACACCTCGGCCTTGATGCCCAGGCTCTCCTGCTTGATCTGCTCGCTCGACGTGACGAGCCCATCGGTGACACCGCGGAACTGCTCCAGCACCTCGCCGATCGTCCGACGCGACTGCAGCACCGTCTCACCCTCGCGCTGCGCGGCGTGCTCGGCGCTTTCGCGGGTCGCGACGATGGCCGCGCTGATGCTCTTGATCTTCTCGGCGATGTGGCTACCGGTCTGCCCCGATTGCGCCGACAGCTTGCGCACTTCCTGCGCCAGCACCGAGAAGCCACGGCCCGCCTCACCGGCATGTGCGGCCTCGATGGCGGCGTTGATCGCCAGCAGATTGGTCTGCTGAGCGATCTGCGCGACATCGGTCGCCATCCGTTGCAGCTCGTCGATGAAGCCGGCGAGCGCCTGCACCTCGGTGAGCAGTTCGGCCTTGCTGTTCATCGCCGATTGCAGCGACTGCAGGACATCCCCGAGCGCGGCTTCGCTGCGCGCGAACACGGTCATCACGGCGTCTCCGCGACCGGCCGTCGACGCAGCCGACACGTCGGACACCTGCACCGTTTGATCGAGCCGCTGCACGATGCCGGCAAAACGCTGTGCGAGGCTGCCGACCGCGGACTCCATCTGGGCCCGTGAGGTCTCGATGTGCGAGGCCCATACCGGCGACACGGCCGCAGCGAACTGCTCGTGCCCCAAGACGTAGGCGGCGAGCTCTTGCGCTTTCTGACGCTCGGCGCCCACCAGGTGCCGCGTCGCGGCGGCGCCGGCGACCGTAAGCCCCACCGACAGCGCGATGGCGACGAGTCCTCCGGCCGTCGAGACGAGCAGGGCGATGGCTGCCGTGGCGCCGATCAGCAAGGGGGCGAATGATGCGAACAGATCGCGGGTGGGTCGAATCACGGCGGCTTCTTCGGTAAGCAGGGTGGCATCTCGCAGCGGCAGATGCCAAACCGAGGCATGTCAGGGACATGGCCGCGGGCTGGCGGGCCATTGCCATTGCGGTTTCGACGGAACCCGCACCGAATTGATACTCCCCGATAGGGAATCGGCCGCGATCGTGATGGAGTTGTGGAGATGTAGAGCCAGCGGCTGGCGGTCAAACGCCAGGGGCGTGACGCCTGCGCTTGCAAGCCTGTGCCCGGGCTGGCCGGCTTGCTTTACTTGATGAGCGTGATGAGGATTGGCCCGTCAGGATTTCCCTTAAGGCCAACGGCGCATCTGTTTGTCATGCCTCAATGTGCAAGGACCACCATTGCACAGCGCCGTCGAGGTCGACGGGGGCCGGCCAGAGGCCCGGCAGGGCAGACAGACATGCCCCTGCCCTGCCGGTCATGTTCATGCCGTGCCCGCTTGCATTGCGCAAGGGCACGGGTTTGTTCGTGCGAGAGAAGAACAGGGCCGAGGTTTCGGTTGCGGCGCCGAGCGCGCCTGCTGCCGCTACAGCCAGCCGCCCGCGCGCAGCTCGGCTTCGCACTGCGCGGCATCGACGAACTGGATCGCCTGCCAGCCGAGCGCACGCGCCGCCTGCACATTGCCGGCATGGTCGTCGATGAACACACTGTCCTGCGGCACGACAGCGAATCGGCGTGCGGCCTCGGCAAAGATCTCGGGCTCGGGTTTGATCAGCTGCACGCGGGCCGAGAAGATGCCGCCGTCGAACCAGTCGAAGAAGGCATGGCTGCGTTCGAGGTGGTCGGCATAGGGCGCGGGCATGTTGGAGAGGTAGCACAGGCGGTGGCCACGCTCCTTGAGCCGCTGCATCAAGGCGACCGTCGGCGCCTGGGCTTCCAGGTGCAGCGGGATCGCGTCGACCACGGCACGCACATCGCGCGGCGGCAGGCCGGTGCGCACCGAGATGTGCTCGACCAGTTCGGTTTCGCTCACCGTGCCGCGGTCGAACCGGGCCCAGTCGCTGCCCAGATCGAACGACTGGAAGATCTGCGCGGCCAGTTGGCGCGCAGCACCCTCATCCGGCACCCGGTGCGGCAGGATCTGCTGCAGCAGCTCGAACGGCCGCCAGCGGAACACCACACCGCCGAAATCGAACACGACCGCGCGGGCGCCCTCTGCGGCTGGAGTCGTCGCTGCGCTCATGCCGTCACCCGCTTCAGCAGACCTGCAGTGGAGCCGTCCAGACCGTCGACGTTGCCCGAGCTCAGCCGGGGCAGCAGGTCATTGCACAAGGCCTTGCCCAACTCCACGCCCCACTGGTCGAAGCTGTTGATGCCCCACAAGGCACCGCTGGTGAAGACGCGATGCTCGTAGAGCGCGATCAGCGCGCCGAGACTGCCGGGGGTGAGTTGATCGAGCAGCAGCGTGGTGCTCGGGCGGTTACCGGGGAAGGTGCGGTGTTTCGCCAGAGTCTGCCGGTCCAGGTCGGCCGATGCCGTCGGTGCCTTCTCCTGCGCCGCCTGCTCGCTGCTCTTGCCGAGCATCAACGCCTGCGCCTGCGCAAGCCCGTTGGCGAGCAGCTTGGTGTGCAGGTCGGCATACGGATGGGTCGGTTGCTTGACCAGGATGAACTCGACCGGAATCACGTCGGTGCCCTGGTGCAGCATCTGGAAATAGGCATGCTGGCCGTTGGTGCCCGGCTCGCCCCAGACCACCGGCGACGTCGCGTAAGGCAGCGGCTCGCCGGCGAGGTCGACACACTTGCCGTTGCTTTCCATCTCCAGCTGCTGCAGATAGGCCGGCAGCCGTTTCAGCCCCTGGTGGTAGGGGGCGACGCTGCGGCTGGTGTAGCGGTGGAAATTGCGGTACCAGACGTCGAGCAGGCCGAGCAGTGCCGGCAGGTTCCGCTCGACCGGGGTGGTGGCGAAGTGGCGGTCCATCGCATGGGCGCCCGCCAGCAATTCGCGGAAATGTTCGGCGCCGATGGCCAGCGCGATCGGCAGCCCGATCGCCGACCACAACGAATAGCGGCCGCCCACCCAGTCCCAGAATCCGAAGGTGGTGTCGATGCCGAACTCGGCTGCCGCCTTGACGTTTGTGGTCGTGGCGACGAAGTGGCGCCGCGTGTCGGTGCCACCATGCTGCAAAAACCACGCCTTCGCGACTTGCGCGTTGGCCATGGTTTCCTGCGTCGTGAAGGTCTTCGACGCGATGATGAACAGCGTCTCGGCGGGCTTCAGCCGACGCAGCACCGGTGCGATGTCGTGGCCGTCGACATTGGAGACGAAATGGAAGGTGAGGCCCGGGTGCACGAAGGCGTCCAGCGCCGGCACCACCATCTGCGGGCCGAGGTCGGAGCCGCCGATGCCGATGTTGACGATGTGCTTGATGCCGCTGTTCGCCGTGTCGCGCACTTCCTCGACGAAGTTGAGCATGCGGGTCAGCACCTCGTGCACCTCGTCGCTGAACGGCCCTGTGCCCTTGGGCGCGCGCAGCGCGGTATGCAGCACCGCGCGACCTTCGGTGTGGTTGAACGGCTCGCCTGCGAGCAAGGCGTCGCGGCGCTGCTCCAGCCGGCATTCGCGCGCGAGCTCGCACAGCAGTTTCAGCGTGGCAAGGTCGAGGTGGTTTTTCGACAGGTCGGCGAACAGCCCGGGCGCTTCGAAACTCAGCGAGTCGAAGCGCCCCGGGTCGCGCGCGAACGCCTCACGCAGGTCGAAGTCGCGGCCGTGGGCCTGGTAGTGGCCTTGGAGCGCCGCCCAGGCGGTGGTCCGGTCGCAGCGGGGTGCAGTGTGCATCTCAGTGTCTTTCCGGTCGGAGAGGAGGCAGACGGCCGCCGCCTGAACCTCGGCCGAGGCGCGCGGCGACACGTCGGATGTGGGCCGGGTCAGCGGCCCGACCCGAGCGAAGCAGCGCTCAAAGCGCCTGGATCATCGCTTCGAGCTTGACCGCATCGGCCGCGAAGGCGCGGATGCCTTCGGCCAGTTTGTCGGTCGCCATCGCGTCTTCGTTGAGCGCATAGCGGAAGGCCGCCTCGTTGTAGCTGACGAATTTGATGGCCGCTTGTTTCGCCTGGGCGGGGTCGAGCCGCCGCTCGACCGGCGCGTCGCTGGCTTGCAGCTGCGCCAGCAGCTCGGGGCTGATGGTCAGCAGGTCGCAGCCGGCCAGCGCGATGATCTGGCCGACGTTACGGAAGCTCGCGCCCATCACTTCGGTCTCGATGCCGAAGTGCTTGTAGTAGTGGTAGATCTGGGCGACGGACTTGACGCCCGGATCGTTCGCGCCCCCGTTGGCCTGCTCGTCCCAGCTGCTGCCAGCCGACTTCTTGTACCAGTCGTAGATGCGGCCGACGAAGGGCGAGATGAGCTGGACGCCGGCCTCGCCGCAGGCCACCGCCTGGCAGAAGGCGAACAGCAGCGTCAGGTTGCAGCGGATGCCCTGGTGCTCGAGCGCGCGGGCCGCCTGGATGCCTTCCCAGGTCGCGGCGATCTTGATCAGGACCCGGTCGCGTCCGACCCCGGCCTCCTCGTAGAGACGCATGATGCGTTCGGCGCGGGCGATGGTCGCGGCGGTGTCGAAGCTCAGGCGGGCATCCACCTCGGTCGACACGCGCCCCGGCACCACCTTGAGGATCTCGAGCCCGAAACGCACCAGCATGCAGTCGACGATCTGGTCCATCGGCTCGCCGGCATGCTCGGCGGCGGTTTCCTTCAGCAGCGGCTGGTATTCCGGCTGTTGCACCGCCTTCAGGATCAACGAGGGGTTGGTCGTGGCGTCGCGCGGGGCGAACTGCGCAAGCTGCTTGAAGTTGCCGGTGTCGGCGACAACCGTGGTGTACTGCTTGAGGGCGTCGAGGGAACTCATGCTGTGTCCGGGATGGCTAGGCATATGACGAATTGTGGCGCCGCCGCCGGCCTCTCGCCGCGGCCCGTGCCGCGTCGGGGGCCACGGTCGACGCAAAGGTCGGGCGGCGAGCCGATTGTGCATAGTAACAAGGTTACCCCGTAACCTTTTCGTAACCCGACCCGAAAACCAAGCCGAAAATCAAGGCTGACGCCCGTGGCGCGGTTGACGATCGGTGGGATTCTCGGCATCATCGACTGAAACTTTATTACACGCTCGCCGCCTGTGCGCTGCGCTCTATTGCCGGCATCGGGCGCCCTCGGCTTTTTCCAGCGGTTACCGATTCACCATGTCCTTCGACCTCGTCTTCTTCGGCGGCACCGGCGATCTCACCTGGCGCAAACTGATGCCGGCGCTGTTCCAAGCCTTTCGTCACGGCAAGCTGCCCGAAGGAGGCCGGGTGCTGGCAGTCGCCCGCGACGACCAGTCCGACGAGCAGTACCGCGAGTGGCTCAAGGAGCGCTTCCAGGAGGTCGACACGCCGAAGCGGCCGAGTGACGAAGAGTTCTCTCGGTTTGCCGAGATGCTGTTCTACCGCCGCATGGACCTGTCGCAGCCCGAGCATTACCAGCGCCTGAAGGCCTGGGTCGACGAGCGCCAGGCCGACACAGTGGTGCTGTACCTCGCCACCAGCCCGCATTTGTTCCCGGTCATCTGCGAGCAACTGGGCCACGCCGGTCTCAACACGCCGCGCATCCGCGTGGTGCTCGAGAAGCCGCTGGGGCACGACCTGCAGAGCGCGCAGCAGATCAACCGGGTGGTGCGTTCGGTGTTCGACGAGAACCAGGCCTTCCGCATCGACCATTACCTCGGCAAGCCGTCGGTGCAGAACCTGATGGCGCTGCGCTTCGGCAACGTGCTGTTCGAGCCGCTGTGGCGCCGCGAGAACATCGCCAACATCCAGATCACGCTGGCCGAAAGCATCGGCGTGGGCACGCGAGGCGATTTCTACGACCGCACCGGCGCGTTGCGCGACATGGTGCAGAACCATGCGCTGCAGCTGCTGACGATGATCGCGATGGAGCCGCCCTCGAGTGCCGACGCCGACGCCATCCGCGATGAGAAACTCAAGGTGCTGCGCTCGCTGAAGCCCTTCACGCCCGAGAGCGTGCGGCGCGAGGTGGTGCGCGGCCAGTACCGCAGCGGCACGGTCGACGGCAAGGCCGCGGCCGCCTATCTCGAAGAAACCAAGGTGCCGCGCGGCAGCAGCACCGAAACCTTCGTCGCGCTGCGCACCGAGGTGCAGAACTGGCGTTGGGCCGGGGTGCCCTTCTACCTGCGCACCGGCAAGCGGCTGGCCGCCCGCGACGCCGAGATCGTCGTGAACTTCCGCCCCACGCCGCACAACATCTTTCCGGCCGGCTCGGCACTGTCGAACAAGCTGGTGATCAAGCTGCAGCCCGAGGACGGGCTCGAGCTGCACCTGCTGGCGGCCAAGGGCACCGGCCAGCAAGAGGCGCTGTCGCCGGTGTTCCTCGATCTCGACTTCGACAAGGCGTTCCCGAGCGAGCGGGTCGGTGCCTACGAGCGCTTGTTGCTCGACGCGATTGCCGGGCGTTTGAACCTGTTCGTCCGTTCCGACGAACAGGAGCAGGCCTGGCGCTGGGTCGAGCCGATCCTGGAGACCTGGCAGCGTGACGGTGGCGACGGGCTGCGCACCTACCCGGCCGGCACCTGGGGCCCGCCGGCGGCGAGCGCCTTGGTCGCGCGCGACGGCTACACCTGGTCGGAAGAGCAATGATGACGACCACCTGCCACCACAGCAGCAGCCGCCCCGGCACCGGGCGCTGAGGAGAGATCATGCTGGACCGCATCAAGGCGTCGATACCCGCACTGCCACCGGCCGAGCAACGTGTCGCCAAGCTCGTGTTGGCCGACCCGCGCAGCTTCGCCAGTCTGCCGGTGGCCGAACTGGCCGAGCGGGCCCACGTCAGCAAGCCCACGGTGGTGCGCTTTTGCCGCAGCGTCGGCTACGACGGCCTGGCCGACTTCAAGCTCAAGCTGGCCGGCAGCGTCAACGAAGGAGTGCCGTTCGTGCACCGTTCGGTCGACCTCGACGACAAGCCGTCGGACATCATCGTCAAGGTGATCGACAACACCGTCTCGGCGCTGCTCAAGTTCCGCAACGATGCGGCCGACCACACCTTCGACCGTGCGATGACCGCGCTCGCCGAGGCCGGCAAGAACGGCCGCCGCATCGAGTTCTACGGTGTGGGCAATTCGGGCATCGTGGCGCAGGATGCGCAGCACAAGTTTTTCCGTCTCGGCGTCAACGCGGTGGCCTACAGCGACGGCCACGTGCAGGTGATGAGCGCCACCATGCTGCAGCCGGGCGACTGCCTGGTCATCATCTCGAATTCGGGCCGCAGCCGCGACTTGCTCGACGCAGCCGAGATCGCGCGCAAGAAAGGCGCGACGACCATCGTGATCACGGCCAGCGGCTCGCCGCTGACCCAGCATGCGCAAATCCTGCTGGCGGCCGACCACCCGGAAGACTACGACCGCTACAGCCCGATGGTGTCGCGGCTGCTGCACCTGATGATCATCGACATCCTGACCACCGGTGTGGCACTGCGCCTGGGCGAGCACCTGCGGCCGATGCTGCAGGAGATCAAGCGCAACCTGCGGGCCAAGCGCTACGCACACTCCGAGTAGCGCCGGCTTGCGGCCGCTGCGGAAAAACAAAAGGGCTCGCAAGAGCCCTTTGTCTTGTGCGCCGCGGGGACGTGCTCTCGGCGCGGGGCGGCCGCCGTGTCAGGCCACGACGGGAACCTCCGGCGCCGCAGCCAATGGCAGCAACTCGTCGATGCCGTAGAGGCCAGCCAGGTTGGCCAGCTGTGTCGGCAGCTGGCGCACTTCGAAACGTTTCCCCCACGCCGAGGCCAGCCGCTGGCATTCGAGCAACACCGCGAGCGCGGCCGAGTCGAAGTGCTGCAGGCCGGACGCATCGACCAACAGCGTGTCGCCCGTTTGCGCCCGCAAGCCCTGCTGCAACATGCGCAAGGTGTCGTTGGCCTCGCGGGCCGTCAGGGTCGCCGGCAGCAGCAGCATCGCGACTACACCTCGTCAGCTGCGGCCGCCGGCCGCCTTGTTGCGCTCGGTCAGCTTGGTGATCAAGCCGTCGATGCCGCCTGCGCTGATCTCTTGCGCGAAGCTGTTGCGGTAGTTCTCGACCAGCCACACGCCAAGCACGTTGACGTCGTAGATCTTCCAGCCGCCGGCGGTCTTTTCGAGGCGGTAGTCCATCTGGACCGGCTCGCCGCGGCCGCGCACTTCGGTGCGCACGATCACTTCGGCCGCATCGGCGGCGGCGCGCATGGGCTTCATGTGCACACGCTGGTCCTTCACCTGGGCCAGGGCGCCGGCATAGGTGCGCACCAGCAACTGCTTGAATTCTTCCTGCAGGCGCTGCTTTTGCTCGGCCGTGGCCTGGCGCCAGTAGCGGCCGACGGCGGAGGCCGTCATGCGCTCGAAGTTCACGTGCGGCATGATCTTGCTGTCGACCAGCGCGATGACACGTTGCACGTCACCCGCCTGGATGGCCTTGTCCTCGCGCGCCGCGTCCATCACTTCGTTGGAGATGGTGCTGACCAGGCCGTCCGGCGTGCTGGTGCCGCCGGCACCAGCGGCCGTCTGGGCCAACACCGCCGGTGCGGACAACGCGAGCCAGAGACCGGCACAGGCGGCGACAAAACTTCTGCGGATCATTGCTTTCCTTTCTTGCCGGGCCACCCCGGTCTGCACTTGCCACCGCAGTCTGACCCTGGCAGCGGCAATTGGTTCGCTCCGGCGCTGTTTCGGAATGCGCAGGCGCGGTGTCGAGTTGAAACTGTAGCTGCGTCAGCGCTCCGGCGCCGACGCAGGCACCTGCGGGCTGGCCGGCACCGGTGTCTTGGCATCGGCAGCAGCCGCGCCGGCATCGCTCGCCTCGGCAGGCGTGTCGGCGTCCTCTTCGGCCTCTTCGGCCTCGGGTGGGTCGCCGTCATACACCAGGCTCTGACGCCGCTGCAGATAGGCGTCGCGCAGGAACAGATAGCGATCGAGCGCCGCGTCCTCGAGCATGCTGGTGGCGCCGAGCAGGTTGGCGCGCGTGTTCACGATGCGCAAGCCGGCCAGGCTGTAGGCGGTGGTGGCGTCGTTGCGAAACACATAGCC
This sequence comes from Caldimonas brevitalea, assembly GCF_001017435.1. Classification (NCBI taxonomy): domain Bacteria; kingdom Pseudomonadati; phylum Pseudomonadota; class Betaproteobacteria; order Burkholderiales; family Sphaerotilaceae; genus Caldimonas; species Caldimonas brevitalea. Next base: position 1,093,549 of record NZ_CP011371.1, on the reverse strand, counting down.
GGCCGCCTGCATGTCGACCGGCAGCGCGGCGGTGTCGCGCAAGGTGGACGGCCCGAGCAGCGGCAGCACCAGATACGGCCCGGCGCCGATACCCCAGCGCCCGAGGGTCTGGCCGAAGTCTTCGTCCTGCGCTTCGATGCCGGCTTCGGTGGCGATGTCGAGCAGGCCGCCGAGGCCGAAGAAGGTGTTGACGCCGAAGCGCATCGTGTTCATCAGGCCGGTCTCGAGCTTCAATTGCAAGAAGCCGTTCACCGCCGACCAGGCGTCGCCCAGGTTGGAGAAGAAGTTGGTGACGCCCGTGCGCACCGGCTGCGGCAGCGTGTCCCGGTACACGGTGGCCACCGGCTTCAGGACCGCCTTGTCGACGGCTTCGTTGAACGCGTAGACCTTGCGGTTCAGCGGCTCGAGCGGGTCCTTCGGATTTTGCGCGCAGCCTGCCAGCGTGGCCGCGAGCACCACGGTGCACAGCCAGGGCAGCGCACGGGATGGCCGTTGTTCGCGGCGCCTCATGGCTTCGCGCCTCCTGCGGCCGGTGCCGCCGGGGGCTCTGCCGCCTTGTTGTAGAGGAACTGGCCGATCAGGTTCTCGAGCACGACGGCCGACTGGGTTTGCGAGATGACGTCGCCCGGTGCCAGGTTGGTCGTTTCGGCACCCGGCTCCAGGCCCAGGTACTGCTCGCCGAGCAGCCCGGAGGTCAGGATCTTGGCCGAGCTGTCCTTGGGGAAGGCATAGCGGCTCTCGAGCGCGAGGCGCACGCGCGCCTGGTAGGTCTTGTCGTCGAAGGTGATCGATTCGACGCGGCCCACCACCACACCGGCGCTGCGTACCGGCGCGCGCGGCTTGAGGCCGCCGATGTTGTCGAAACGTGCGTCGACCTGGTAGGTCTCCTCGAACGACACGCTGAGCAGGTTGGCCGACTGCAAGGCCAGAAACAGAATAGCCGCCGCGCCGAACAGCACGAACAAGCCGACCCACAAATCATGACGAGACTTCTGCATCGCCCACTCCTCGGCCAGCGCCTACGGCGCCCGCCTTGTCTTCATTCATTGGTTAAATCGAGAACATCAGCGCCGTCAACACGAAGTCGAGCGCGAGCACGGTCAGCGACGCCATCACCACCGTGCGGGTGGTCGCGCGCGACACCCCCTCGGGCGTCGGCTTGCTCTCGTAGCCCTGCAGCAGCGCGATGAACGTCACCGCGACGCCGAACACCACACTCTTGATGATGCCGTTGCCGACATCCCGCCAGACGTTGACGCCGCTCTGCATCTGCGACCAGAACTCGCCCGGGTCGACGCCGATCATCAGCACGCCAACGACCCAGCCGCCGATGATGCCGACAGCGCTGAACACCGCGGCGAGCAAGGGCATCGCGATCAGCCCGGCCCAGAAGCGCGGCGCCAGCACTCGCTGCAACGGGTCCACCGCCATCATTTCCATGGCCGCCAGCTGCTCGCCCGCCTTCATCAGGCCGATCTCGGCGGTCAGCGAGGTGCCGGCGCGGCCGGCAAACAGCAAGGCCGCCACCACCGGCCCCAGCTCGCGCACCAGCGACAGCGCCACCAGCAGGCCGAGCGCCTGCTCGGCGCCATAGCGCTGCAAGGTGTAATAGCCCTGCAAGCCCAGCACGAAGCCGACGAACAGGCCCGAGACGGTGATGATGGCCAGCGAGTAGTTGCCGAGGAAATGCAGCTGGTCGACGATCAGCCGGCCGCGGGCGAAGGCCTTGCCGAACGACATCACAAGCCGCATCAGCAAACGGGCCGAATAGCCGACGTCGGCCAGCTTGCCGCGCACGGCGGCGCCCACACGCTCGGGATGCAGAAAACCCAGCATCAGCGGCCCATCCGGAAGTCGTCCAGCACGCTCTTGGCCGGGTAATGGAAGCGCACCGGCCCATCGGCCTGTGCATCGACGAACTGGCGCACCAGCGGGTCGGACGAGGCGCGCATTTCACTCGGCGTGCCTTGGGCCGCGATGCGACCGTTGGCGAGGAACACGACGTGGTCGGCAATCAGGAACGTCTCGTCGACATCGTGAGACACGACGATGCTCGTGACCCCCAGCGCGCTGTTGAGGTCGCGGATCAGCCGCGCCGCCACCCCCATCGAGATGGGATCGAGCCCCGCAAAGGGCTCGTCGTACATGATCAGGTCGGGGTCGAGCGCAATCGCGCGCGCCAGGGCGACCCGGCGTGCCATGCCGCCGGAGATTTCACTGGGCATCAGGTCGCGCGCCCCGCGCAGGCCGACAGCGTTGAGCTTCATCAACACCAAGTCACGGATCATCGTGGCGCTCAGATCGGTGTGCTCGCGCAGCGGAAAGGCGACGTTGTCGAACACCGACAAATCGGTGAACAAGGCGCCGAACTGGAACAGCATGCCCATGCGGCGACGTGCCGCGTAGAGCTGCTCCCGGTCCATCGGGCCGATGTCCTCGCCGTCGAACAGCACCTGGCCCGACTGCGGCGTCACCTGCCGGCCGATCAGCCGCAGCACGGTCGTCTTGCCGCCGCCCGAGGTGCCCATCAAGGCCACCACCTTGCCGCGCGGCACTGTCAGGCTGACCTCGTCGAGCACCCGGCGGTCGCCATAACCAAAGCTGACGCCCCGCAGCTCGACGAGCGGCGTGGCAGGCGTTTGAAGGGCAAATGGAGGCGACATCAGCAGGCTGGGGCAAAAAAAGAGCCGGCGTCTTGAACCACCGGCTTTGCGATGATAGGGGAAAACACCGCTACCAACCCGGACAAACCCCCCGTTGGGACGGCCCGGTGCGGTAGCAATTGTTGTACCTACCCCACGGTCGGAGCGGCAAAAACAAGAAAAGCCGCCCGATAGCGGCTTTTCGGAACTCGCTCCGGGCGTTCAGCGCGGCAGGTCGCTGGCGCCCATCAGGTACTCGTCGATCGAGCGTGCAGCCTGGCGGCCTTCGCGGATCGCCCACACCACGAGCGACTGGCCACGCCGCACGTCGCCGGCGGCAAACACCTTGGGCACGCTGGTCTGGTAGCCGCCGAGGAAGTCGGTGCTTGCACGCGCATTGCCCCGCGCGTCCTGGTCGACACCGAAGCCTTCGAGCACGGACGCCACCGGGCTGACGAAGCCCATCGCGAGCAACACCAGGTCGGCCTTGAGCACCTGCTCGGAGCCCGGCACCTCGACCATCTTGCCGTCTTTCCACTCGACGCGGGCCGTCTTGATGCCGGTGACCTTGCCGTTCTCGCCCAGGAACTCCTTGGTGGCGATCGCGAATTCGCGCTCGCAGCCTTCTTCATGGCTGGACGAGGTGCGCAGCTTGTACGGCCAGTACGGCCAGGTCAGCGTCTTGTTCTCTTCTTCGGGCGGCATCGGCATCAGCTCGAACTGCGTGACGCTCTTGGCCCCGTGGCGATTGGACGTGCCCACACAGTCGGAGCCGGTGTCGCCGCCACCGATCACGATGACGTGCTTGCCCTCGGCGCGGATCTGGTCCTTGACCTTGTCGCCGGCGTTGACCTTGTTCTGCTGGGGCAGGAACTCCATCGCGAAATGGATGCCTTGCAGGTCACGGCCGGGGGCCGGCAGGTCGCGGGGCTGCTCGGCACCGCCGGCCAGCAACACCGCGTCGAACTCGCTCGTCAGCTGTTCCGGGGTGATGCTCTCCTTGGCCCAGTTGGTGACCTTGGAGCCTTCCGGCAGCCGGCCCACCATCACGCCGGTGCGGAACTGCACACCTTCGGCTTCCATCTGCTTGACGCGACGGTCGATGTGCAGCTTCTCCATCTTGAAGTCGGGAATGCCGTAGCGCAGCAGGCCGCCGACCCGGTCGTTCTTCTCGAACACCGTCACGTCGTGGCCGGCGCGGGCCAGCTGCTGGGCGGCGGCCATGCCGGCGGGGCCCGAGCCGACCACCGCGACCTTCTTGCCGGTCTTGAACTTGGGCGGCTGCGGCGCCACCCAGCCCTCGGACCAGGCGCGGTCGATGATGGCGCGCTCGATCGACTTGATGCCCACCGCTTCGTCATTGAAGTTCAGCGTGCAGGCGGCCTCGCACGGCGCCGGGCAGATGCGCCCAGTGAACTCGGGGAAGTTGTTGGTCGAGTGCAGCACTTCGATGGCGATGCGCCATTCGTTGCGGTACACCAGGTCGTTGAAGTCCGGGATGATGTTGTTGACCGGACAGCCGCTGTTGCAGAACGGAATGCCGCAGTCCATGCAGCGCGCGCCCTGCACCCGGGCGTCTTCTTCCTTCAGCCCGATGACGAACTCTTTGTAGTGCTTCAGTCGTGCGGTCGGCGGCTCATAGGCCTCTTCGACACGCTCGTACTCCATGAAGCCAGTGACTTTTCCCATTTTCTTGAACTCCTAGCTCGTCACCTGATCAGGCCTTGGCCTTGGTCTTGGCAGCGGCCTTGTCCGACCCCTTGGCCTTCGCGATCGTCACGTCGGCTTCCTTGCGGGCATTGATCTCGCCCAGTGCGCGCTTGTACTCGTGCGGGAACACCTTGACGAAACGCCCACGCGCTTCGCTCCAGCGGTCGAGGATCTCGCGTGCCCGCAGCGAGCCGGTCCAGCGGTGGTGGTCTTCGACCAGCTTGCGCAGCAGCGTCTCGTCGGTCTGCCCCTGGTGCCAGATGGCGGGGTCGACGCCGGCTTCCTGCTCCTTGGCGGGCACGACCTTGTCGAGCGCCACCATCGCGGTGTTGCAGCGCTCGGCGAAGCGGCCGTCTTCGTCATAGACGTAGGCGATGCCACCCGACATGCCGGCCGCGAAGTTGCGGCCGGTCTTGCCCAGCACCACCGCCGTGCCGCCGGTCATGTACTCGCAGCCATGGTCACCGGTGCCTTCGACCACTGCCGTGGCGCCCGACAGACGCACCGCGAAACGCTCACCCGCAACGCCGCGGAAGAACGCCTCACCACTGGTCGCGCCATACAGCACCGTGTTGCCGACGATGATGTTGTGGGTCGCCTCGCCGCGGAAGTCGATGCTCGGGCGCACCACCACACGGCCGCCCGACAAGCCCTTGCCGGTGTAGTCGTTGGCGTCGCCGATCAGGTACAGCGTGATGCCCTTGGCCAGGAAGGCGCCGAAGCTCTGCCCGCCGGTGCCCTCCATCTGGATGCGCAGCGTGTCGTCGGGCAGGCCTTCGGGGTGCCGCTTGATCAGCTCGCCCGACAGCATCGCGCCGACGGTGCGGTTGACGTTGCGCGCGGTCTCGATGAACTGCACCTTCTCGCCCTTTTCGAGCGCGGCACGCGACTTCTCGATCAGCTTGACGTCGAGCGCACGCTCTAGACCGTGGTCCTGGTTCTCGACATGCAGGCGCGGCACCTCGGCCGGCACCGGCGGCAGGTGGAACACGCGGCTGAAGTCCAGGCCCTTGGCCTTCCAGTGCTCGATGCCCTTCTTGGTGTCGAGCAGGTCGGCACGGCCGATCAGGTCGTCGAACTTGCGGATGCCCAGCTGCGCCATGATCTGGCGCGCTTCCTCGGCGATGAAGAAGAAGAAGTTGACGACGTGCTCGGGCTTGCCCTGGAATTTCTTGCGCAGCACCGGGTCTTGCGTGGCCACGCCCACCGGGCAGGTGTTCAGGTGGCACTTGCGCATCATGATGCAGCCCTCGACGACCAGCGGGGCGGTCGCAAAGCCGAACTCGTCGGCGCCCAGCAGCGCACCGATGACGACGTCGCGGCCGGTCTTCATCTGGCCATCGGCCTGCACCCGCACCCGCGAGCGCAAGCGGTTCAGCAGCAGCGTCTGCTGGGTCTCGGCCAGGCCCAGTTCCCAGGGCGTGCCGGCATGCTTGATCGACGACCAGGGCGAGGCGCCGGTGCCGCCGTCATGGCCGGCGATCACGATGTGGTCAGCCTTGGCCTTGGCGACGCCGGTGGCGATGGTGCCCACGCCCACTTCCGAGACCAGCTTGACCGACACGCCGGCGCGCGGGTTGACGTTCTTCAGGTCGTGGATCAGCTGAGCCAGGTCCTCGATCGAATAGATGTCGTGGTGCGGGGGCGGCGAGATCAGGCCGACACCCGGCACCGAGTAGCGCAGGAAGCCGATGTAGTCGGATACCTTGCCGCCGGGCAGCTGGCCGCCTTCGCCGGGCTTGGCACCCTGCGCCATCTTGATCTGGATCTGGTCGGCCGACACCAGGTATTCGGTGGTGACACCGAAGCGGCCCGACGCCACCTGCTTGATCTTGGAGCGCAGCGAGTCGCCCTCTTTCAGCTCGTAGTCGGCCTCGATGACCTTGTCGCCGACCACGTCCGACACCTTGGTGCCCGCGGTGATGGGGATGCCCTTCAGCTCGTTGCGATAACGCGCCGGGTCTTCGCCGCCTTCGCCGGTGTTGGACTTGCCGCCGATGCGGTTCATCGCGATCGCCAGCGTCGAGTGCGCCTCGGTCGAGATCGAGCCGAGCGACATCGCGCCGGTGGCGAAGCGCTTGACGATTTCGGCCGCCGGTTCGACCTCTTCGACCGGAATGGCACGGGCCGGGTCGACCTTGAACTCGAACAACCCGCGCAGCGTCATGTGGCGGCGCGACTGGTCGTTGATGATCTGCGCGTATTCCTTGTAGGTCTCGAACTTGTTGGCGCGTGCGCTGTGCTGCAGCTTGGCGATCGCGTCGGGCGTCCACATGTGCTCTTCGCCGCGCATACGCCAGGCGTATTCGCCGCCGGCGTCGAGCATGGTCTGCAGCACCGGGTCGTCGCCGAAGGCGGCGCGGTGCATGCGGATGGCTTCTTCGGCGACCTCGAACACCCCCACGCCGCCGACCTGCGAGGCCGTGCCGCGGAAGTATTTGTCGATCAGCTGGCGGTCCAGGCCGATGGCCTCGAAGATCTGGGCGCCGCAATACGACATGTAGGTCGAGATGCCCATCTTGGACATGATCTTCGACAAACCCTTGCCGATCGCCTTGACGTAGTTGTAGATCGCCTTCTCGGCGCTCAACTCGCCCGGCAGCTCGCGGTGCATCGCGGCCAGCGTTTCCATCGCCAGGTACGGGTGCACCGCCTCGGCGCCATAGCCCGCCAGCACGCCGAAGTGATGCACTTCGCGCGCGGAGCCGGTCTCGACCACCAGGCCGGCGGTCGTGCGCAGGCCTTCACGCACCAGGTGCTGGTGGATCGCCGACAGCGCCAGCAGCGCCGGGATCGCGACGTTGGCGCGGTCCATCAGCCGGTCGGTGATGATCAGGATGTTGTGGCCGCTCTTGATCGCGTCCACCGCCTCGGCGCACAGCGATGCGAGCTTGGCCTCCACCCCTTCGTGGCCCCAGGCCAGCGGATAGGTGATGTTCAGCTCATAGCTCTTGAACTTGCCGCCGGTGTGCTTCTCGATCTCGCGCAAACGCGCCATGTCGTCGAAGTCCAGGATGGGCTGCGACACCTCGAGGCGCATCGGCGGGTTGACCGCGTTGATGTCCAGCAGGTTGGGCTTGGGGCCGATGAAGGACACCAGCGACATCACGATCGCTTCGCGGATCGGGTCGATCGGCGGGTTGGTGACCTGGGCGAACAGCTGCTTGAAGTAGTTGTACAGCGGCTTGTCCTTGGACGACAGCACCGCCAGCGGCGAGTCGTTGCCCATCGAGCCGATGCCTTCCTCGCCGGCCTGGGCCATCGGGCTCATCAGGAACTTGAGGTCTTCCTGGGTGTAGCCGAAGGCCTGCTGGCGGTCGAGCAGCGACTCGGTGAAGCTCTGCGGGCCACCGGTGAGCTCGATCGTGTCGAGGCGGATGCGGACGTTCTCGATCCACTGGCGGTAGGGCTTCGCCGACGCGAACAGATTCTTCAGCTCTTCGTCGTCGACGATGCGGCCCTGCTCGAAGTCGATCAGGAACATCTTGCCCGGCTGCAGACGCCATTTCTTGACGATCTTGTTCTCGGGGATCGGCAGCACGCCCGACTCCGACGCCATCACAACCAGGTCGTCGTCGGTGACGATGTAGCGCGCCGGGCGCAGGCCGTTGCGGTCCAGCGTGGCGCCGATCTGGCGGCCGTCGGTGAACACCATCGCCGCCGGGCCGTCCCACGGCTCCAGCATCGCGGCATGGTATTCATAGAAGGCACGGCGGCGGCCGTCCATCGTGCTGTGCTGCTCCCAGGCCTCGGGGATCATCATCATCGCGGCCTGCGCGAGCGGGTAGCCCGACATGGTCAGCAACTCGAGCGCGTTGTCGAAGGTGGCGGTGTCGGACTGGCCTTCGAAGCTGATCGGGTAGAGCTTCTGCAGGTCGTCACCCAGCACCGGCGACTTCATCACGCCTTCGCGCGCGCGCATCCAGTTGAAGTTGCCCTTGACCGTGTTGATCTCGCCGTTGTGCGCGACCATGCGGTACGGGTGGGCCAGGGGCCACTCGGGGAAGGTGTTGGTCGAGAAGCGCTGGTGCACCAGCGCGAGCGCGGACACGACACGCGGGTCTTGCAGGTCCTTGAAGTACTTGCCGACCTGGTCGGCCAACAGCAGGCCCTTGTAGATGATCGTGCGGCAGCTCATGCTGGGCACGTAGTACTCACGGCTGTGCGTGAGCTTGAGGCGCTGGATGGCGCTGGAGGCCGTCTTGCGGATCACGTAGAGCTTACGCTCGAGCGCGTCGGGGACGATGATGTCGGGGCCGCGGCCGATGAAGATCTGGCGGATCACCGGCTCTTTTTCGCGCACGGTGGGCGACATCGGCATCTCGCGGTCCACCGGCACGTCGCGCCAGCCCAGCAGCACCTGGCCTTCGGCCTTCACCGCACGCTCCAGCTCCTGCTCGCAGGCCAGGCGCGACGCATGTTCCTTGGGCAGGAAGATCATGCCCACGCCGTACTCGCCCGGGGGCGGCAGCTCGATGCCCTGCGCGGCCATTTCGGCGCGGAAGTACTCGTCGGGGATCTGCAACAGGATGCCGGCGCCGTCGCCCATCAGCTTGTCGGCGCCGACCGCGCCGCGATGGTCGAGGTTCTCGAGGATCTTCAGGCCCTGCTCGACGATGCTGTGCGCCTTCTGGCCCTTGATATGCGCCACAAAACCGACACCGCAGGCGTCTTTCTCGTTGGCGGGGTCGTACAGGCCCTGCTCGGCCAGCGACTGGATTTCTTCAGGGGACGCAACCCCCAGGGCGGCCTTTTCCATGGCGCACTCCGTCTCATCGTTAGGGATGGCCGCAGGATAACGGAGGCTGTTTACAAGTCAAGACATATTAAAAGGGGTCAGACACCAATTAAGCGCTGCACTAAGGGAGTGCGGGAATTAATTGGGGACAGGTTTGTCGACCTTCTTCGGCCTCCCACGCGGACGGGGCTGCAGCGGCCGTGGTACTTGCGCGGCGAGCTGGGCCGTGAAGCCCGCCGATCCCAGCACCCAGCCTTTCCAGCTTGCGTCGGTGATCTTCCGGATCATCGAAGCGCCCAGGCCCGTTTCGAGCAGGGCCTGGTAACGGGCTTCCCGGTCGAACGGGGTGTTGCCGAGCGACCAGTACAGACGATGAGACGTCAAAAAGGGCTCGGAGCGTCGCCCCACGTGATGGGCGCGACTCGACCAGCGCCACTCCGCCGGCTCGGCCGGGGGCTGGGCGCGAGCTGGCGCGGTGTCGATGAAGACCATGGCGGGGAGCAGATAGGTTTCGGCCTCCAGCACCGTGGCGCGGAACCGCCCCTCCCACAAGGTGCCGGACCGCCCACGGCTGCGGTTGTGCCAGCCGACGTAGCGGCGTCCGAGGGCTTGCATCATCCGGCTCAGCGCCTGCGGATCGGCGGGGGTGCCAAGGATCTGCACCCCGGTCGGCAGCAAGACGTAGGCGTGGATCGCGACGCCATAGGTGAGCGCCGACTCTCTTAGGGCATCAAGGTACGCTTGATAGTCCGCGTCGGTGTCGAACACGGTCAGCCCGTGATGCGCCTGTTGGACGATGTGGTGCGGCAGTCCGGCGACGGACAATCGGGGGAGGCGGGCCACGGCAGGGGGCGCAGAATTGATCTGGCCCCATTTTAGGCGGCCCGCCGCTCAGCTCAGAACAGTCGCTGGCCGGTCAGGCGCTCGTGCTCGCGGATGGCGTAGCGGTCCGTCATGCCGGCGATGTAATCGGCGACCGCGCGGTGCAGGTCGGCCGCTCGCGCGTAGGCCTCGGGCATTTCCTCGGGCGCGGCTACGTAGGCGGCGAACAGGTCGCGCACCACCTGCTTGCCGCGGTTGGTGGTGTCGACGACCTGCGGATGGCGGTAGAGGTTGACACGCAGGAACCACTTCAACACCTGGCCTTCGCCGGCCATGCTGGCGCTGAACAGCACCAGCGGCTGCAGCTGGCGTGCGGCATCGGCGCTCTCGGGCTGATGCGCCTGCAAGGCAGCGCGGGTGGTGCCGATGACGTCGTAGACCTGCTCCGAGAGCATGCGGCGGATGGCCTCGAACAGCAGCCGCCGGCCGGTCAGGCCCGGGTGGTCGCGGCAGGCCTCGCGGCGGTAGCGGTCGAACAGCTCCACTTCCTCGAGCTGTTCGACGCTGAGCAGCCCGGAGCGCACGCCGTCGTCGATGTCATGCGCGTTGTAGGCGATCTCGTCGGCGAGGTTGCACAGCTGGGCCTCGAGGCTGGGCTGGGTGCGCTCGAGAAAGCGCTGCCCGACCTCGCCCAGACCGGCCGCGTTTTCACGCGAGCAGTGCTTGAGGATGCCCTCTCGTGTCTCGAACGTCAGGTTGAGGCCGTCGAAATCCGGGTACCGTTCTTCCAGCGCGTCGACCACCCGCAGGCTTTGCAGGTTGTGCTCGAAGCCACCGTGCTGGCGCATGCAGTCGTGCAGCGCGTCCTGGCCGGCGTGGCCGAAGGGCGTGTGCCCGAGGTCGTGGGCCAGCGCGATGGCTTCGACCAGATCCTCGTGCAAGCCGAGCGTGCGGGCGATGGAGCGGCCCAGTTGGGCGACCTCCAGTGTGTGGGTCAACCGGGTGCGGAACAGGTCGCCCTCGTGGTTCAAGAACACCTGGGTCTTGTAGACCAGGCGTCGGAAGGCGGTGCTGTGGACGATGCGGTCGCGATCGCGCTGGAAATCGTTGCGGGTGGGTGCGGCGGTTTCCGGATGGCGCCGGCCGCGGGTCTGCTCGGGCCGGCTGGCGTAAGGCGCAAGCATCGCGGCCGGCCGTCAGCGGGCGGTGTGGGCCTCGATCACCTCGGCCACCACGTCATCCGGTGCGGCCCGCATGCCGGCGCGGCCCAGGGCTTCGATGACGACAAAGCGGATCTCGCCGGCCTCGGACTTTTTGTCCACCCGCATCAGGTCGAGGTATTGGGCGGCCGACAGCTGACGGGGCCCTGCCACCGGCAGGCCCGCCGCGTCGACGATGCGCGACAACCGCTCGACAAACGCGGGAGGCACCAGCCCGAGACGGGCCGACAGGGCCGCCGCCATCACCATGCCGCAACCGACCGCCTCGCCGTGCAGCCACTCGCCATAGCCGAGCCCGGCCTCGATGGCGTGGCCGAAGGTGTGGCCGAAGTTGAGGATGGCGCGCAGCCCGCTCTCGCGCTCGTCCTGCCCGACCACCCAGGCCTTGATCTCGCACGAGCGGCGCACCGCGTGGGTGAGTGCGGCCTTGTCGCGGGCGCGCAGGGCCGGCAGGTTGGCTTCGATCCAGTCGAGGAACTCGGGGTCGGCGATCGGACCGTACTTGATCACCTCGGCGAGGCCGGCAGACAGCTCCCGCTCTGGCAGCGTGTCGAGCGTGTCGAGGTCGGCCACCACCAGCAGTGGCTGGTAGAAGGCGCCGATCATGTTCTTGCCGCGTGGGTGGTTGATGGCGGTCTTGCCGCCGACCGAGGAATCGACTTGCGCGAGCAGCGTGGTCGGCACCTGCACGAAGGGCACACCGCGCATGTAGCAGGCGGCCGCGAAACCGGTCATGTCGCCGATCACACCGCCGCCGAGCGCGAACAGCACGGTCTTGCGGTCGCAGCCTTCTTCGAGCAGGCGGTCGAAGATGAGGTTGAGGGTGTCCCAGTCTTTGTGCACTTCACCGTCGGGCAGCGCCACCGTGAGCACACGGGCATAGCGGGCGGACAGGGCTTGCACCAGGCGTTCGGCGTAGAGCGGCGCGACGGTCTGGTTGGTCACGATGACCCCCCAGCGGCCGGACGGCAGGTCACGGTAGGTGGCTGCGTCGCCGAGCAGGCCGGCGCCGATCTGGATCGGGTAGCTGCGGTCGCCCAGCTCGATGGGGACCGTTGCGAGAGGCGTGTGCATGGGCAGGAGTGTAAGGGCTTCCCCTTGCCCTGCCGACTGACAGGCGGGCGCGGTCAGCGCGGGTCGTGGGGCTTCACGGCGGAAGGGACGACGTCGGGATGCAGCACGCCGGCCAGCTCGAGCTGCATCAGGATCATGTTGACCAGCGTGGCGACCGACGGGCGCCCGGTCTCGACCGTGAAGTGCGCTGCCTCGCGATAGAGCGGGTCGCGCGCGGCGTACAGCTCCTGCAGTTTCGCCAGCGGATTGGCGACCTGCAGCAAGGGGCGTTGGGTGTCGTGGCGGAGCCGGCGGAACAGCTCGTCGGGGGTGGACATCAGGTAGACCACCGTGCAGCGCTCGTGCAGCAGGCGGCGGTTGGGCTCGCGCACGACGGCTCCACCACCGGTAGACAGCACGGCACCCGGCATTTGGCTGCTTTCGTCGAGCACAGCCGCCTCGATGTCCCGGAAGGCGGCCTCGCCATGCCGGTCGAAAAAAGAGCGGATCGGCTCGCCGATCCGCTCTTCGATGACAGCATCCGTATCGATGAAGCGGGCGCCGAGGCGCCTCGCTAGCTGCCGTCCGACCGTGGATTTGCCGCTGCCCGGCATGCCGACCAACGCGACGGGGGGTGTCAGGTCAGCTGGAGACCGCAGTGGCGGGATCATGACATCGAGTGACGGACGTCAGGTGCTCGCCGTCAGGGCTTGGTCACCTGAACGGTCGTTTCGTAGTCGTTGAACTTCGCAACTGCCGTCACCTCTGCTCCGCTCGTGCAGGTCGCTCCGCTGAAAGTGACCAGGTGATATGTCGGCTCCAAGACAACCTGTGGCACCTTTGACGGGGACACGCTGACCGTGCAACCGCTGGACGCATCCCTGAGCTCCACGGTCGTGCCGCTGGGAGCCGCCACTGCGCCGTCTCCGGTTCCGCTGAACACTCGCACATAAGTACCGGGGGCCAAACCGGGGGGCAAAGTCGTCGGAACATCGATCCCGAGAACGCGAGGATCGGACAGCGGCAGGTAGGTCCACGTCCGGATCAGCGTCTTACCCCACACGCCGTCGCAAGTCCCCGGGACAGAGAGCGGGGTCGACAGGAAGTTCAGATAGTCGTCATGCCCTTCTGGCACCACACATGCTTTCGTACCGATGCCTACCGAGCCTCCCACAATCGTGTCGGATACATTCAACTCGTCCAAAATCGGCTCGTACTCCAACGTCAGGTTGTCGTCCCGGAACAAACGCCCGCCGTCCCAAAACGGCTCGCCGTTGTCGTACTTCCCGTTTGAGTTGGCGTCGACGTACGCTTCTTCACCTTGCAGCCACGCTAGGATCGTGACCCTGTTGTCTGCGGGACGCCGGTTCTGGGTCGCAAATTTGACGGTGCAGGACGAGATTTCGGACTCACCTTCGGAGACGCCGGACAACGTGCACGACTTCTGAATCTGACCGCCCTCGGTGGAGAACTGCACCACGGTCCCCGCCGGCACAGGGTTTCCGGCCGTGTCGGTGACGCGAATAGTCACGTCCGTTTCGTCACCGTCTACCGACCAGTTGAGCGCGTATTTTTCAACCGAGATCGAGATGGACTTCTGGCTCGGCGCGCCATTGCTGACGTCAGAGATAGGGCCGCCGCCGTCGCCGCCGCCGGTGTCGCCACCGGTATTTCCACCCGTATTGCCGCCGGTATTGCCGCCCGTGTTACCGCTGCCCTCGCTGTCGAACACACTGGTGCCCGAACTACCACCGCCGCCGCCGCAGGCAGCCAGCGCACAGGTCACCGCTGCAATCGCTGTCAATTTCCAAAGATTCATTTACCCACCCTCAACACTGTTTGATCTTGAAGAGATTCAACGTGCCGCCGACCGGTCGGAAATCACGCGCGGCGTCAGGAACACCAACAACTCGGTCTTCTCGGCAGTGCGGCCCCGGGTCTTGAACAAATAACCGAGCACCGGCACGTCACCCAACAGCGGCACCTTGCTTTCCTCTTCGCGTTCGATCTGCTCGAAGATGCCACCAATCACGACGGTGCCGCCATTCTCCACCAACACCTGGGTCTTGACGTGCTTGGTGTCGATCGCGATACCGGCGGGCGTGGTCTGGCCGACGCTGTCCTTGTTGATGTCGACGTCGAGGATGATGCCGCCCTCGGGCGTGATTTGCGGCGTCACTTCGAGCTTCAGGTTGGCCTTGCGGAAGGCGATCGCGGTCGCGCCGCTGGAGGTCGCAACCTGGTACGGCAGCTCGGTACCCTGCTCGATCAGCGCCTTCACCTGGTCGGCCGTGATGACCCGCGGGCTCGACACGATCTTGCCCTTGCCGTCGGCTTCCAGGGCCGACAGTTCCAGGTTCAGGAAGCGGTTGGCCGTGGAGCTGAACAACGACAGCGCGAAGCTCGCCGGGTTTTGACCACCGATGCTGGTCGCCGGCAGGTTCACAAAGTAGGTGTTGGGGATGTAGCTCTCGCCGGTGATTTCCGCCTGGCGGGTCTGTTCACCCACACCCAGGTAGTTGCCGGTCACGGCCACACGGTTGCTGCCGCCGACACCCCAGCCCGGCGTGCCGCCATTGATACCGCGCAGATCGGACGCACCGAGCTTCACACCCAGCTGGCGACCAAAGGTGTCGCTCGCCTCGACGATGCGGGCTTCGATCATCACCTGGCGCACCGGGATGTCGATCTTGCGGATCAGGTCCTGGATCTCTTCGAGCTTGGACGGGATGTCGGTCACGAAGATCTGGTTGGTGCGGGTCTCGAAGATCACCGAGCCGCGCTGGGTCAGGATGGGCTTGGTCGTCGTGCCCGCCCCCTGGCCCATGAGCCCCTTGGTGACTTCTTCAGCCTTGGTGTAGTTGAGCTGGAACGATTGCGTCCGCAGGGGCTCCAGCTGCGTCACCTGGGCCTTGGCTTCCAGGTCGAGCTTTTCCTTCGCGGCGATCTCGTCCTTGGGCGCGATCCACAGCACGTTGCCGGACTTGCGCATGCCCAGGCCCTTGGCCTGCAGGATGATGTCCAGCGCCTGGTCCCAAGGCACGTCTTTCAGGCGCAGCGTCACGTTGCCGGTGACGGTGTCGCTGGTCACCACGTTGAAGTTGGTGAAGTCGGCAATCACCTGCAGCAGCGCTCGAACCTCGATGTTCTGGAAGTTCAGCGACAGCTTCTCACCCTGGTAGCCCGGGCCTTGCACCAGCTTGTTCGGGTCTTGTTTCTGGTGGCGCACTTCGAGCACGAACTGCGTGTCGGTCTGATAAGCGCTGTGCTCCCAATTGCCGCGCGGCTCGACCACCATGCGCACACGGTCGCCGCTTTGCGACGTCGTGATGCTCTGCACCGGGGTGCCGAAGTCGGTCACGTCGAAACGGCGACGCAGGTTGTCGGGCAGCGACGAGCGCAGGAATTCGACCACCAGGCTCTGGCCCTGCTGGCGGATGTCGACGCCAACCTGATTGTTGGGCAGTTCGACGACCACGCGGCCGGCGTTGTCCTGGCCACGCCGGAAGTCGACGTCGCGCAGCGCCATCTGTTCGCGGTTGAGGCTCTCGGCAAAGTGCACCGGCTCTTTTTGGTTGACCGACGACACGTTGCTGCTGGTGCTGGTCGCCTTGTTCGACGTGTCGAGCACGAGCAGCAGCGCCTTGCCTTGCAGTTGCGCCGTGTAGTTGGCAGGCTGCTTCAGGTTGAGCACCAGGCGGGTCCGCTCACCGGCCTGCGCGATGTTGGCCGAGCGCAGATTGCCCTGGTTGATGTCGAGCGAAGAACGGCCGATGGCGTTGGTGACCCCGGGCAGGTCGATCGCGATGCGCGGCGGCGCCTGAATCGTGAAACCCGCCGGCACGCTGCTCAGCGGCTGCGAGAGTTCGATGCGGACCACTTCCGCACCGGCTTGCTGGGTCGTGTTGATCGACTGGATCGCGTTCTGGGCCCAGGCGAGCACAGGCGAAACCAGCAAAGACAGCCCGAGCGCGGCGACGCGCAAAGGCCTGGTGACCATCGAATTCTCAATCATCTTGTTCATTGGGCCTTCTCCTGAAGCTGGAGGCTGCTGATGCGCTCGGTCCACTCACCGGCAGCGTCCTGAACGATCTCCCGGAGAGCGACCTCCGTCTCGGTAATTTTCGTGACCTTGCCGAAGTTCTGACCCAGGTAGTCGCCCACCTTGACCTGATACAGCAATGCGTCCACCTTGAGCAATGCGAACTGCCTGCCCTGCTTCGCCACGCTGCCCACCATCGACATGCTGTCGAGCGGGTAGGCTTCCAGCGGCTCCTTGCGGCGGTTCTGCTCACCCGCCAGCAAGACGCTGGTGCGCTGGGCTTCCTGCTTCAGCGCCACAGTCAGCTTCTGGTTGCTGAACGGCTCGACGCCGTCCAGCGCCGCATACGGTTGCGGGTCGAATTTCTTGGGCGGATCGATGGGCTTGACGCTCGGCTTGACTTCGCGCTTTTGCTGCTCCATCCATGCCTTGATCTCTTCCTGATCCCCTTCGCACCCGGTCAGCAGCAAGGCTGCCACCAGTGCGACGCCTAGGATTGATCGCGAACGACTCACTTCTTGCCTCCCTGACCCTTGGCGCCCGCCTTCGCTTTGCCCTTGCCCTTGCCCTTGGCGGCTTCGGCCTGCTGCTGCGCACGCTGCTCCTCCAGTTCGGCCTGGTCGAGGTAGCGGTAGGTGCGGGCGGTAGCTTCCATGCCGAGTGCGCCGCTGGCGTCCTTGGCAACCGCACTGATGTTCAGGCTGTGCAGCGTGACGATACGCGACAGGTTCGCGACGTCGGCAGTGAAAGCGCCGATGTCGTGGTAGCGGCCCGACACCTTCACCGAAATGGGCAGCTCGGCGTAATAGTCCTTGACGACCACTTGTCCGGGCTTGAACAGCTCGAACTGCAGACCGCGCCCAAGGCCGGCCTGGTTGATGTCGGACAGCAGCGCGTCCATCTCGGCCTTGCCGGGCAGTTGCTTCTCGAGCTGCGTCACGTATTCCTGCACCTGCAGCCGCTGCTTGCGCAGCTCTTCGAGGTTGACCGCCTGGGCCAGCTTGTCGCGGTAGGTCTGCTTCAGCTGCGGCTCTTTGTTGCGCTCGGCTTCGAGCAGGTCGGATTCATCCGACAGCAACAAGAACCAGCCGAGCACGACCATCGCGACAGCGGCGACGAACCATGCCAGCGCCTTCGGCAGGATGGGCCATTGCCCCGGCTCGTTGGTGTCGAGACCGCGGAACTGCGATGCGATTCCGCTCGACAGTTCACTCAGGTCTAGATTGAAAGACTGTTTGGCCATCTGTCGCCTCCCTTCACGACGACTTCCGCGGGGCCGAAGCCGCGCCCGCCGGAACCGGCGCACCGTCTTTCGCATCCGGCGCTTGGGGCCGCTTCAATGCGACCCGCATCGAGAAATCGAACAGCCGTTTCGGATCCAGTTTGTCCCGCGAGGGGGTGTTCGCCTTGATCTCCAGCAGCTCGGGCCGCTCCAGCCACCCCGAGCTGTTGGCGGTGTTGCGCAGCAACTCCGAGACGCGCTCGTTGGTCTGCGCGACGCCGGTCAAGGTGACGTTGTCGCCGTCTTGCCTGATGCTGGTCAGGTACACGCCCTCGGGCGTCTGGCGAACCAGTTCGTTGAGCAGGTGCACCGGCATGTTGCGGTCGGTCTGCAGGTCCTCGACCGCCTTCTGGCGCGCCTTCAGGCTGTCGATCTCGGCGCGCAACTCGGCGATGTCCTTGATCTGGTTGTCGAGCACCGCGATCTCGCGGGTCAGCTCGCCGTTGCGCTCGCGCTGCTGATCCATCAGCGACTGCAACACCAGATACCACCCGGCCACCACCAGCAAGCCGGCACACGCAGAGACGCCGAGCGCCGCGAAAAAGGCCTGCTTGCGCCGGCGGCGCCTTTCCTCCCGGTGAGGGAGCAGGTTGATCAAAATCATTGCAGGAACCTCCGCATCGCGAGTCCGCAGGCTGTCAGATACGAAGGCGCCTCACGGCGCAGCTTGCTTTCGCGCACGCTGGAGCCCAGCTTCATGCCTTCGAAGGGGTTGACCACCATCGAGGCAAAGCCCGTTTGCTCGGTGACACGCTCCTTCAGCCCTGGCAGCGCGGCGCTACCGCCGGCCAGCATCACGTAGTGCACCTTGTGGTGCGGCGTGCTGGTGAAGAAGTACTGCAGGGCACGGCCGATCTCTTGGGACAGGCTGTCGACAAACGGATTGAGGATGAACTGCTCGTAGTCTTCGGGCAGGTCGCCGCCGAGCTTCTTCTGCTCGGCTTCCTCGAACGAGAAACCGTATTGACGCGAGATCAGCTGGGTGAGCTGCGAGCCGCCGAAGGCCTGGTCGCGGTCGTACAGCAGCTCGTCGTCGCGCAACACCTTCAGGCTGGTGGTCTCGGCGCCGATTTCGAACAAGGCCACGAGCGAATCCTTGCCCTCGTTCGGCAGCGTGGTGACCAGGCGGCCCACTGCCAAGCGTGACGCATAGGATTCGATGTCGAGCACCACCGGCTTGAGTCCGGCAGCTTCGGCCAGGCCCTGGCGATCCTGCACCCGGTCCTTGCGTGACGCGGCGATCAGCACTTCGACGTCGCCGGCAGAGGTCGGGCTCGGCCCGACCACGCAAAAATCGAGGCTGACTTCGTCGAGCGAGAACGGGATGTACTGGTTGGCCTCGGACTCGACCTGGACCTCCAGCTCTTCCTCGCGCAGGCCCGCCGGCAGCATGATCTTCTTCGTGATGACGGCCGATTGCGGCATCGCCATCGCGACGTGTTTGGTGCGCGTGCCGCTCTTCACGACAACGCGCCGAACGGCGTCGGCCACTTCGTCGAACTTCTCGATCTGGCCGTCAGCGATCCAGCCCTTCTCGAAACTTTCTGTAGCAAACCGTTCGACGACGTACTCGCCCGCGGCGTTTTGGTTCAACTCGACGAGCTTCACGCTGGACGAGCTGATATCGAGCCCGACAAGCGGCGAATGCTTGCGGCCTAACAAAATGTCAAGAAAGCTCACGAGTCCCCCACCGCGCAAGAGAGTGCGCCGGAGTGTTAATAAGTTACTTCAATGCTAGCAGTAAACCCTTTGAGCAACAAAGACTTTTTCACGGTTTGGCTGCTTCTTCTGCCTGCAAAACCGACCCCGAAAACAGGGGGGTTTCGGGCAAACCCGGGGTCACTGGCGAGCATTGAAACAGAAGGCGTCTTGGTGCATTCGATACGACTGACCCGTGTTCGGGGCCCATTTCTATAATGCGCCCGACTCGTTAGGAAACACATGACAGACTCAGAGCGCACCGACCGAGCACCCGCGGCGGGCACTTCGATTGCTCCGGCAGCCCGTTGGATCTACAAGGGCGCGGCCTGGATCCTCGGGCTCCTGGTGGCCGGCGTGTTGGGGACACTGATGACGGTGGCGATCGCCTTGTCGATCGCCTACCCCAACCTCCCGGAACTGAGCGGCTTGATGGACTACCGTCCCAAGCTGCCGATGCGCGTGTACTCCGCCGACAGCGTGCTGATCGGCGAGTTCGGCGAGGAGCGCCGCAAGTTCGTGCCGATCCAGCAGATCCCGAAGGTGATGCAGCAGGCCGTGCTGGCGATCGAGGATGCCCGCTTCTACGAGCACCGCGGTGTCGACTACGTCGGCGTGCTACGCGCCGGCATCGCCAACTTCATGGAGGTGGGCCGGCAGGGTGCATCGACCATCACGATGCAGGTGGCGCGCAACTTCTATCTGTCCACCGAGAAGACGTTCACGCGCAAGATCTACGAGATCCTGCTGGCGCTGAAGATCGAGAGCTTGCTGAACAAGGACCAGATCCTCGAGCTCTACATGAACCAGATCTACCTGGGGCAGCGGGCCTATGGTTTCGCGGCGGCCAGCGAGATCTACTTCGGCAAGAGCCTGCAGGACCTGACGATCGCCGAGGCCGCCATGCTGGCCGGCCTGCCCAAGGCACCGGCCGCCTACAACCCGATCGTCAACCGCCCGCGCGCGACGCAACGGCAGCAGTACATCATCGGGCGGATGCTGGCCAACGGCTTCATCACGCAGGAGCAGCACGATGCCGCGCGCGCCGAAGTGCTGCGCTACCGGCAGCCGACCGCGGTGCCGCTGCATGCCGAGTACGTGGCCGAAACGGCGCGGATGCTGATCCACAACCAGTACGGCGCCGAGGCCTACACCCGCGGCCTGAACGTCTACACCACGATCCAGTCGAGCGACCAGATGGTGGCCTACCGCGCCTTGCGCCGCGGCATCCTCGATTACGAGCGGCGCCAGGTGTACCGCGGCCCCGAGGGCTATCTGAACCTGCCCAAGGAGCCCAAGGAGATGGACGCCCGCATCGCCGAGGCGCTGGTCGACCACCCCGACAACGACGAGCTGCGAGCCGCGGTGGCGGTCGAGGTGAGCCCGAAGAAGGTGGTCGCGGTGCTGCAGAACGGCGACGACGTGACCATCACCGGCGCCGGCCTGAGGCCGGTGCAATCGGGCCTGTCGGACAAGGCCAACCCCAAGGTGCAGATCCGCCCCGGCGCCGTCATCCGGCTGGTGCAGGACGCGAAGGGCGAGTGGTCGATCACGCAGCTGCCCGAAGTCGAAGGCGCGATGGTCGCCCTCGATTCGAACACCGGCGCGATCCGCACGCTGGTGGGCGGCTTCGATTACGCCAAGAACAAGTTCAACCACGTCACGCAGGCGTGGCGGCAACCCGGCTCCAGCTTCAAGCCCTTCATCTACTCGGCCGCGCTCGAGAAGGGCTTCACGCCGGCGACGGTGGTCAACGACGCGCCCTTGTTCTTCAACGCCGGCACCACCGGCAGCCAGCCGTGGGAGCCGAAGAACTACGACGGCACCTTCGACGGGCCGATGTCGCTGCGCCGCGGCCTGGCGAAATCGAAGAACATGGTGTCGATCCGGGTGCTGCAGTCGATCGGCCCGAGCTACGCGCAGCAGTGGATCACCAACTTCGGCTTCGAGGCTGCAAAACACCCGGCCTACCTGACGATGGCGCTCGGCGCCGGCTCGGTGACACCGCTGCAGATGGCCACCGGCTATGCCGTGTTCGCCAACGGGGGCTACCGCGTCAACCCCTACCTGGTCACGCGCGTGACCGACACCAAGGGCCGGGTGCTGGTCGACACCAAGCCACCGCAACTCGACCCGTCGATGCGCACCATCGACCCGCGCAACGCCTTCGTGATGACCAGCATCATGCAGGAGGTGACGCGCTCGGGCACGGCCGCGCGCGCGCAGGCCACCCTGAAGCGCCCCGACATCTACGGCAAGACCGGCACCACCAACGACTCGATGGACGCCTGGTTCGCCGGCTACCAACCCAGTTTGGTGAGTGTGGTGTGGATCGGCTACGACACGCCGCGCAAGCTGGGCAACCGCGAAACCGGCGGCGGCCTGGCGCTGCCGATCTGGATCGACTACATGCAGCACGCGCTCAAGAACGTGCCGGTGCAGGAGCCGACGCCGCCCGAGGGTGTCGTGAACATCGGCGGCGAGTGGTTCTACGACGAGTTCACGCGCGGCGCCGGCGTGGCAAGCGTGGGCCTGGAAGAGCGGGCGCCCGCGGCGGCCAGCGAGGACGAGCGTCGCAGCATCCTCGACCTGTTCCGCGATTGAGCACGACCCGGGGCGCGGCGGCCTGACCGGCCCCGCCGTCCACCGATCTGCCCGCGGGTGCGTGCCGCGCCCGCCCGGCGCCCGTTCAGGCCGGCGCCGTGAAGCTCAGCGGCCGCCCGGCCTGCTCGGTCGCGCAGGCCGACAGGGCTTCGAAAAACTCCTGGGCGGTGCGCGTGTCGAGCCAGCGGCCGTCCACATACTTGTAGTGGAAGCCACCCGAACGCGCGGCCATCCAGATCTCGTGCAGCGGCGGCTGGGTGTTCAGGATGATCTTGCTGCCGTTCGGAAAGCTCAGCTCGAGCAGGCCGCCGGTGCGCTGGGTGTCGATGTCGACCACGTCGTCCTGCAGCAGCTGGTCGACCCGCGCCTCCACGGCGGCGAGCACCGCGTGTGACTTGCTGTGGTATTCGGAGTCGCTGAGGGGCGTGGGTTGGAGCGTCATCGCCAGTAGAATCGCTGGATGTCCAATAGGGCCCTGATTCTAGCCGCCGGCCTCGCCACTGCCTTCATCGCCGGCCTCTCCGCCTGCGGCCAGAAGGGGCCGCTCTACCTGCCCAGCGCCGCGGCGCCGCAAGGCCCGGCCAGCCGCGCCAGCGCGGCCTCTGCCGCTGCGCCCCCCGCGGCCTCCGCGCCCGCGCCTTCCACGCCTGCTTCTCGATGACCCTGCCTGGCTCCCCGTTCCTTGCCTATCGCGGCAAGGAGCTGTTTCTCGAAGACTGTTCGCTCGACGAGCTGGCGGGGCGCCATGGCACGCCGCTGTATGTCTATTCACAGGCCGCGATGCTGGCGGCCCTCGCGCCCTACCAGCGCGGCTTCGCCGGGCGGGATCACCTGATCTGCTATGCGATGAAGGCCAATGCCAACCTGGCGGTGCTGCAGACCTTCGCGCGCGCCGGCTGCGGTTTCGACATCGTCTCCGGCGGCGAACTCGAACGGGTGCTGGCCGCCGGCGCCGATCCGGGCAAGGTGGTGTTCTCCGGCGTCGGCAAGACGCGCGCCGAAATGCGCCGTGCGCTGGACGCCGGCGTGCTGTGCTTCAACGTCGAGAGCGAGGCCGAGCTCGAGGTGCTGTCGCAGGTCGCGGTGGCCGAAGGCCGCACCGCCCACATCAGCCTGCGCGTCAACCCCGACGTCGACGCCAACACCCATCCCTACATCTCCACCGGCCTGAAGGGCAACAAGTTCGGCATCGCGCACGACGGCGCCCTCGCCGCCTACCGCCGCGCGGCCGAGTTGCCGGGCCTCGCGGCGGCCGGCATCGACTGCCATATCGGCTCGCAGATCACGACACCCGGCCCCTACCTCGACGCGCTCGACCGTGTCCTCGACCTGGTCGAAGCGATCGAGGCCACCGGCCTCACGCTGCAACACCTCGACCTCGGCGGCGGCCTCGGCATCCGCTACACCGACGAGCAACCGCCGGCGGCCGACGTGCTGATCGGCAGCCTGCTGCAGCGCATCGACGCGCGCGGCCACGGGCATCGCAAGGTGCTGATGGAGCCGGGTCGTTCGCTGGTCGGCAACGCCGGCGTGTTGCTGACCGAGGTGCTGTACCTGAAGCCCGGCGAAGCGAAGAACTTCTGCGTCGTCGACGCGGCGATGAACGACCTGATGCGTCCCGCGATGTACCAGGCCTACATGCGCATCGACCCGCTGCGCCAGCGCGACGAGACGCCGGTCACCTACGACGTGGTCGGGCCGGTCTGCGAATCGGGCGACTGGCTGGGCCGCGACCGTGCGCTGGCAGTGCAGGCGGGCGACCGCCTGGCGGTGCTGTCGGCCGGGGCCTACTCGATGAGCATGGCCAGCAACTACAACACCCGCGGCCGCGCCGCCGAGGTGATGGTGCGCGGCACCGAGGCGCAACTGGTGCGCGAACGCGAATCGGTGGCCGATTTGTTCAAGGGCGAGCGCCTGCTCGCCTGAACGGCGCGCCAAGGCGCCGCTCAGGCCCGTCGTGGCGGTTGCGGCACGCCTGCCTGTCAGGCCGGCCCACCGCGCCTCGACGCGTCAGGCAGCCCCTTTCAGCACCACCAGGCCTTTCAGGTATTCCCCTTCCGGGAAGGTGATGGTCATCGGGTGGTCCGGCGCGGCGCCGAGACGCGCATAAATCAATCCGTCGACGCCGGCGTCCAGGCCGGCGCCCGCGACGATCTTGTGGAACAACTCGGCCCCGATGCCGCCCGAGCACGAGAAGGTGAACAGCGCGCCGCCGGGCTCCAACAGCTTGAACGCCAGCCGGTTGATGTCCTTGTAGGCGCGCGCGGCGCGCTCGGCGTGCGCGGCGGTCGGCGCGAACTTGGGCGGGTCGAGCACGATGGCGTCGAACGTGCGCCCTTCCTTCAGGCAGCGCCGCAACGTCTCGTTGACGTCGGCGTCCAGCGCTTCGTGGCGACCGGTCTCGAAACCGTTCAGTTCCACGTGCGCCTGCGCACGCGCCAGCGCCGGGCCGGACGAGTCCACGCTGACCACCTGCTGCGCCCCGCCAGCCAGCGCGGCGACGCTGAAGCCGCCCGTGTAGCAATAGCAGTTCAACACCCGCTGCAAACCCAGGTGGCGCACCGTGTCGGCGAACAGCTTGCGGTTGTCGCGCTGGTCCAGATAGAAGCCGGTCTTGTGGCCTTCGGCCACGTCCAGCGTCAGCCGCCAGTCGTGTTCCTGGATCGTCAGCTCGGTCGCCCCACCGCCGCGCAGCCAGCCGGTGACCGGCTCCAACCCTTCGAGGCCGCGCACGCCCGAGTCGGATCGCTCGTACAACCGGGTCAGCCCGGTCGCCTGCAGCAACTGCTCGGCGATGGTGGCTTTCCAGTGCTCGGTGCCGGTCGACAGGAACTGGGCGCTCAGCGTGTCGCCGTAGCGGTCGACGATCAGGCCTGGCAAGCCATCGGCCTCGCCGTGGATCAAGCGCACCGCGTCGCTGGCGACGGGCAAGCGACTGCGCACTGCGAGCGCGCGGCGGATGCGGCGCTCGAAAAAGCCGTCGTCGATGCGCTCGGCTTCGTCGAAGCTCCAGGCCCGCACGCGGATCATCGAGGTGGGGCTGTACGCGGCCCAGGCCAAAAAACGCCCGTCGCTGGCGACCACCCGTACGGTTTCGCCCGGGTCGGCCTTGCCCTTGGCGATGCTGCCCTGGAACACCCAGGGATGGCGGCGCAGCAGCGAACGCTCCTTGCCTTCGCGCAGTGTGATGACTTTCATGGATGAGGGCCTGCTGGAATCGGATGGGGCAGAAGAACGACCACCGCTGCACACGCGGCCTGAGCCGGCCCGCGTGTGGCGATGGGGTGTTGTCGGGTTGCGGATGCGATAGGTCTCAAGCGGGCCTCGGGCGGCCGGTTCGGATCAACGGTTGTTGGAGCGCTTGGCGCGCGGATGGGCCGCGTCGTAGACCTTGGCCAGGTGCTGGAAGTCGAGCTTGGTGTAGACCTGTGTCGTCGAGATGTTGGCATGGCCCAGCAACTCCTGCACCGCGCGCAGGTCACCGCTGGACTGCAGCAGGTGCGATGCGAACGAGTGGCGCAGCATGTGGGGATGGACATGCGTCGGCACGCCGGCCTCGATCGCCCGTTGCTTCAGCCGTGAGCGGATCTGCTCGGCGGTCAAGCGCGTCCCGCGTCGGCCCAGGAACAGCGGCGCCGCGTCCTGCTTGACCAGGCCCGGCCGGATGACCAGCCACGCCGCCAGCGCCTGTTGCGCCGCCGCGCCGATCGGCACCGAGCGGCGTTTGCCGCCCTTGCCCAGCACCTGGGCCTCGCCCGCGGTCAGGTCGATCCAGCCGCGTGCGACGCCACTGGCCTGCACGTCCAGCCCCACCAGTTCGCTGATGCGCAGGCCGCAGCCGTACAACAGCTCCACCAGGCAGCGGTCGCGCGCTTCCAGCACCGGATCGGTGTCGGTGCGCTGCAAGTCGGCCAACTGCATCGACTGGTCGACCGACAAAGCCTTCGGTAGCGGCTTGGGCGCCTTGGGTGCGCGCACCCCTTCCACCGGGTTGTGCGTCAGGCCGCCTTGCCGGCCCAGCCAGCGGAACAACCCGCGCCAGGCGCTCAGCACGCGGGCCAGCGTGCGGCCCGATCGCCCCTCGCCGTGCAACGTCGCCGACCAGCGCCGCACGTGGTGCGGCTGTACCTGCGGCAGCGCCAGCCCTGCCTCGCCCGCCAGGCGGTCGAGGCAAACGAGGTCGCGCGCATAGGCTTCGAGCGTCAACGGCGCCATGCGGCGCTCCACGCGCAGGTGCTCCAGATAGCGCTCGATCTGCGCGTCCACCCGGGCCTCCTCAGGCTTGCGGCGGCAACAAGCGGGCCACCCCGGCGCTGGCGATCTCTCCCACCCGCATCAAAAACTCGGTGCCCATGTCGGCGGTGTAGCGCGTCGGATCGGGCGAACCGAGCACCAGCAGGCCGAACGCCGGGGTCGACAGGCCGTGGCGCAGCGGGATCAGCGCCAGCGACATCACGGTGGCCGAGTCGTCGAGCCACGACACCGGCTCGAAGCCGGAGTTGACGCCGCAATACGGCATCGTCAGGCTGGTGACGAAGGTCTTGGTGTCCTCCTTCACGCCCTGCGCGAACGGCCGCTCGGCGTATTCGGGCCGCACGTGCCACACGCGCACCGCCGCCTGCGGAATCAGGAACTGGTTCTTCAACTCCTCGACCATCAAGGCCGGGACATCGGCCGGGTCGGCCGCCAGCATCAAGGCCCGGGTCCAGCGGTGCAGCTTGTCGGCAATCGCCACGTTCTCCTGGCCGTGGCGGATCATCTCGACCAGCTTGAACTCCAGGCCCTTGATCTTTTCGCGCAGCATTTCCATCTGCCGCTCCTGCAGCGACACGGCACGCTGGCCGTGCGGGCTGGTGAGTTGCACGCTGGCCAGCAACTCGGCGTGGCGCTCGAAAAAGCCGGGGGTGTGCGCCAGATAGTTGGCGATGTCGTCTTCGGTGATGCCTTGGATGCTCATGGTGTAGGGGGGTATGGGTCAGGGGCTCGGCCTGCACGGCCGTGCGTGCGCTAGATCTCGATTTCGCCTTCGAAGACGGTGACGGCGGGCCCGGTCATCCAGACCGGGTGACCCGCACCTTGCCACTCGATGCCGAGCCGGCCGCCGCGGGTTTCGACCTCGACCCACGGGTCGAGCCAGCCGAGCCGGATGCCCAGCACCACCGCAGCGCAGGCGCCAGTGCCGCAGGCGAGCGTCTCGCCGGCACCGCGCTCATAGACGCGCAAGCGGACCTGCGAGCGCGAAACGACCTGCAGGAAGCCGACATTCACGCGGCGCGGAAAGCGCGTATGCGACTCGAGCTTCGGCCCCAGTTCGTGCACCGGCGCACGGTCGACATCGTCGACCCGCAGCACCGCATGCGGGTTGCCCATCGACGCCACGGCCAGTGGCACGGTCTGGCCCGCCACCTCGACCGGCCACTGTGCGTGGTCGCCCTGCGGCTGCGCCGCCAGGCCGGCAGCGTCGAACGGGATGCGCGCCGGCTCGAACACTGGCGCCCCCATGTTCACGGTGACCCGGCCGTCGGGCTGCAAGCGGGGCTCGATGACACCGCTGTGGGTGCTGACGCGGATCGCGCTTTTCTCGCTCAGCCCCTGGTCGCGCACGAATTTCGCGAAGCAGCGTGCGCCGTTGCCGCATTGCTCGACTTCACCGCCGTCGGCGTTGACGATGCGGTAGCTGAAATCGACGTCGGGCGCCGGCGCCGGTCCGACGATCAAGATCTGGTCGGCGCCGACGCCGAAACGGCGGTCGGCGAGGCGCCGGTATTGCTCGGGCGTCAGGGTCAGGGGCTGGCGGGTGGCATCGAGCACGACGAAGTCGTTGCCGGCCCCCTGCATCTTGGTAAAGCGCAGCTTCATGGGGCGGATTATCCGCCGCCCTGGCGGGCGACGTGCGTCAGTACAAGGGCGCTTCGCCGTCCGGCCGGGTCTTGAAGCGCTTGTGCACCCACAGGTATTGCGCCGGGTTGGCCCTGATTTCGGACTCGATCCAGCGGTTCATCGCCAGTGCATCCGCATGGGGGTCGTCGGTCGGAAAGTCGGTCCAGGGCGGCAGAAAGCGCACGCGGTAACCGCGCCCGCCCGGCAGGATCTCGGTCACTACCGGCTGCACCACCATGTCGAGCGCGCGCGCCATGCGCGAGGGTGCCAGCAGCGTGGCGGCCGGCACGCCGAAGAAAGGGATGAAGGCCGCGTCCTGCCGGCCGAAGTCCATGTCGGGCAGGTTGAAGAAGGGCTGACCCTGCCGGATGCAGCGGATCAGCGGCTTGGACGACTCCTGGCGCGAAAAGATGTCGGCCTGCCCGAAGCGCCTGCGGCCCTTGCGGATCGCCGCGTCGAACACCTTGTTGCTCTGCGCCTGATAGATCGACGTGGCGGTCTTGCCCACATGGAGTTGCACCGCGGTGCCGGCGACATCCAGCCCCATGAAATGCGGCACCAGCCACATCACCGGCCGCTCCGCCCGGTCGGCCAGCCCGACATCACCTTCGATGTGAATCAAGCGGCGCAACCGCGCTTCGCTCGCGTACCAGAGCAGCGAACGCTCGAGCAGACTGCGCGTCAGCCACTGGAAATGCTCCCGCGCCAACGCCTCGCGCTCGGCGGGCGACAACGCCGGCAAACACAGCTCGATGTTGCGCAAGGCGATACGCCGGCGCGAGCCGGCCAGCCGGTACAGCAGCCGGCCCAGGCCGCGGCCGAACGCGGCCAGCCATGCCAGCGGCAGCCAGTGCAGCAACCACAACAGCCCGATCAACAGACGCGCGGTCATGTTCACGTCGCCCCGCCCGAGAGGGCTGTGTCGTGGCGCGGTTCCTTGTAGCGGTGATAGCCCCAGAGGTACTGCTCGGGGCACTGGAGGATGAGTCTTTCCATCGCGCGGTTGATGAGAGCGGCGGCCGATTGTGCTTGATCGGCGCCGCCTTCCGGCAACGCCGGCTCCAGGGCGTCCACACGCACCACGTAGCCGCGCCCGCGCGGCAGCCGCTCGCCCCAGACCAGCAGCACCGCGGCGCCGGTCTGCTGGGCGAGCCGCGACGCCAGCGTCATCGTGTAGGCCGGGCGACCCAGGAACGGCGCCCACACGCCCAGCCCCTCGGGCGGCACCTGGTCGGGCAGCAGCCCGACCGCCTGGCCCTGCCGCAACGCCCGGATCATCTGGCGCACGCCGGCCAGGCTGGCCGGCGCGGCCGCCAACCCCGGCCGCCGGCGCGCGGTCTCGACGATCGGACGGATCGCCGCCTTGCGCGCCGGGCGGTACAGCACGGTGATCGGCTTGCCCGGCTCCGTGAACAACTCGGCATACGACTGCGCGGTCACTTCGAAGCAGCCCAAGTGCGGCGTCAGAAATATCACCCCGCGCCCTTGCCGCTTGGCTTCCTCGATCAGCTCGCTGTTGAGCCAGCGCACTTTGTCACCCAGCGGGCGGTCTGCCGGCCGGAACCACAACCAGGGCAGTTCCATCACCATCTTGCCAGCCGCGCCCACGGCGGGACGCACCGCCGACCATGGCAAACCCGACTGAGCAACGTTCTCGCGGAAGCGCCGGCGATAGGTGGGCGAGGCCCACCAGGTGGCCCAGCCGAGAAAGAAACCAATTGCGTGCAAAAGCCCCAAGGGCCAGTGAGAAAGGAAACGAAACAAGGTCTGCATGTTTCTATAATCATTCGGTCGCCGGTTTAAGGAACAACTTGCGGGGCGACGCAGGAGCGAAGCATAGCGAGCGCCTGCCGGACCAAGGTCCAGAAATACCGCTAAAGCGTTCGCCGCTCCTCCAGGTAGCTTGAGCCGGCAACGCGCCCAGGGTTCAATCATCAGATGGAGTCATACAGTGGCGAACGATTTTCTCTTTACTTCCGAATCCGTGTCCGAGGGACACCCCGACAAGGTCGCCGATCAGATCTCTGACGCGATCCTCGACGCCATCTTCGAGCAGGACCCCCGCTCGCGCGTCGCCGCCGAAACGCTGTGCAATACCGGCCTGGTGGTGCTGGCCGGCGAAATCACGACCAACGCGCACGTCGACTACATCCAGGTCGCACGCGACACGATCAAGCGCATCGGCTACGACAACACCGAGTACGGCATCGACTACAAGGGCTGTGCGGTGCTGGTCGCCTACGACAAGCAGAGCAACGACATCGCGCAAGGCGTGGATCACGCGTCCGACGACCATCTGAACATGGGCGCCGGCGACCAGGGCCTGATGTTCGGCTACGCCTGTGACGAAACGCCCGAGCTGATGCCGGCACCGATCTACTACGCCCACCGCCTCGTCGAGCGCCAGGCCCAGCTGCGCAAGGACGGCCGCCTGCCCTGGCTGCGCCCCGACGCCAAGAGCCAGGTGACGATGCGCTATGTCAACGGCCGCCCGCACAGCATCGACACCGTGGTGCTGTCGACCCAGCACGCGCCCGAGATGAGCGACGGCACCAAGATGACGCCGCAGTTCATCGAAGCGGTGGTCGAAGAGATCATCAAGCCGGTGCTGCCCAAGGAGTGGATCAAGGAAACCCGCTACCTGGTCAACCCGACCGGCCGCTTCGTGATCGGCGGGCCGCAAGGCGATTGCGGCCTGACCGGCCGCAAGATCATCGTCGACACCTACGGCGGCGCCTGCCCGCACGGTGGCGGCGCGTTCTCGGGCAAGGATCCGTCCAAGGTCGATCGTTCGGCCGCCTACGCGGCGCGTTACGTCGCCAAGAACATCGTCGCAGCCGGCCTGGCGCGCCAGTGTCAGATCCAGGTGGCCTACGCCATCGGCGTCGCCCAGCCGATGAACATCACGGTCTACACCGAAGGCACCGGCAAGCTGCCCGACGACAAGATCGCCGCCCTGGTGCGCGAGCACTTCGACCTGCGCCCGAAGGGCATCATCCAGATGCTCGACCTGCTGCGCCCGATCTACTCCAAGACGGCGGCCTACGGCCACTTCGGCCGCGAAGAACCCGAGTTCAGCTGGGAAGCCACAGACAAGGCGGAAGCGCTGCGTGCAGCGGCGGGCCTGTAAGGCCCGCGGCCGCGCAGCGGCCCTGACGCCTTGCGGCAAGGCTCACATGGCGCCAGCCATGTGAAGGCCAGCCGGCCGGCGCCACAACGGAAAAACCGCCTGGGTGCGAACCCCGGCGGTTTTTTCTTGGCCGCAGCCCCCCTAAACGCAGGCTCAAGTCCCCCCGTCCATCGCCGATAAGACCGAAGCCAGCCCGAGCGCCATGCGCGACGGGCGCACCGGCTCGTGGGGAGCCGGACAGAGGAGCCAGCAGTGGAAAAACGGAACGGACGGTCGAGACGCCGGCATGCGCGGGGGGCAGCAGCAGCAGCAGCCCTGTGCCATGCCGCCTCGCGCGTCCGTGTCACCCGGCAGGGGGTCGCGGCATGACCGGCGCCTTACGCCGCGCCGGCCTCTTGTGGCTGGCGGTGCTGGCGGCCACCGCCGCGGTGTCCGCACTGGCCGTCCTGCAGCAGACGTCCTATTCAGCCTTTGTCGAGCGGCATCGCCAGGCCTTGAGCGACGTGGCGGCCTTGCGACAGGCCGACACGCGCTGGACGGTGCAGATTCTCAAGGTCCAGACCGGGACCGCGGCCAACTACGACGCCTTGGCGGACGCGGGGCACGCGGTCACCCGGGCGCGCGATGTCGTCGGCGAGGCCGCCGTCTCGCTGGGCGTCGCCCGCGAGGCGCCGTCACTCGCGGCGTTGCGCGAAGCGCTGTCGAACAAGGCCGAAGCCGCCGAGAGCATCAAGTCCGAACACGCCATCCTGCTGAACTCGCTGCGCTTCATCCCGACGCAACTCGAACAGCTGACCGAGGAACTGCGGCGGCAACGCGATGTGCCGACGGCACGCCGCGACGCCTTTGCCGCACTCGACGCAGCGCGTGCCCTGACACTGGAATTGCTCCGCTTCCTCTCGCACGCCGACAGCTCGTCGCACGACGGGCTCGACACCTCCCTCGCCCACCTGCAAGCGGTGCTGCAATCGGCCGACTCGCTGCCCGACATGTCGGCGTCCAGCGAATTGCTGCAACTCCATGCGCGTTCGGTGTTGCTGCATGAACAGCAAACCCACCGGGCTGCCGCCGCTGCCCTCCAGGCACCGACCGCGGCCACGGTCGAGGCGGTCGAAGCGCAGATCAACGACGTCTTTCGCGACCGGCTGAAGGAACTGCACCGCTACCGAGTCGCGCTGTTCGCACTCGCCACCCTGCTCTGCTCGGCCGCCGTGTACGCCGGGCTCGGCTGGTGGCGCAGCTACCGCGCCCTCGCCGAGGCGCATCGGAACCTCGCACAACAGCTGGTCGAAACACGCCGGCTGATGCGCGAGGCGGCCGAGTTGAGCAATGCCGCCACGCACGACGCGCTGACCGGCATCGCCAACCGGCGCCTGGTCGAAGACCGCCTCGAACAGGCCATCGCGCGTGCCGTTCGCACCCATTCGGGCCTCGCCCTCGTGTTCGCCGATCTCGACGGCTTCAAGGCCGTCAACGACGAACACGGGCACGCGGTGGGCGACAGCTTGCTGATCGAGGTGGCGCGCCGCTTCAAGCACAACGTGCGGGATTGCGACACGGTGGGTCGCCTGGGCGGCGACGAGTTCGTGCTCATCCTCGAGGAAGCCGAGGCCGGCGGCGCGGCCCGGGTGGCGCAGGCGGTGCTGCAAGACATCGAAGCCATCCGGCGTGTCGAAGGCTGTCGAGTGGCCGTGTCGGCCAGCATCGGCATCGTCGGCTGGCATGCCGACTGCGGTCGCGTGATCGATGCGCGCGCGCTGCTGCATCAGGCCGACCTGGCGATGTACGAAGCCAAACGCGCCGGCAAGGGCCGCTGCTGCACGACCATCCTGGCGGCCTGACGACGAGCGAGCGCTGCCGCAGCTCAGTCGCGCGCCGCTAGCAGCGCCTCGGCCACCTCCGCGAACCCTGCCCCCCGCTCGCCGCGCGTCACATACCGCGGCCGGTGGGTCAGCTGCGGCAGGAAGCGGGCGATGTTGGCGACCCCCACGCTGTTGTCGAACCGCTCGAACATCACCTGGTCGTTGGTCGAGTCGCCCACATAGGCCCAACGGTCGAGGTCGGCGCCCAGGTCGATGCCCAGCAACTCGCGCGCGATCCAGACCGCGCCGCGCCATTTGTCGTGCTCCCCGAACCAACCGTTGATGTGGATGGAGCTGACGGTCGCCACCATGCCGGCCTCGCGCATCAGCGCCACCACCTGCTCGATGCGCTCGGGTGGCAGGTGCGCGAACTCGCTGTGATCGACGGCGATATCGGTGACCCGCCCGGCACTGTCGCGGGCCAGGCAGGCGCCCGGCACGTCCGCCAGCACCCGCCGGGCCACCACCGCCAGCCGCTCGGCGTTGGCGCGCCGCACCGCCTCGTCTTGCACAAACCACTGCCGGCCGTCGGGCAACAACGCCATCGCCCCGTTCTCGGGCACGATGGCGGCGACCGGCCACTGCCGCACGAAGGGCTGCGACCAGCCCATGGGCCGGCCGGTGATGGCCACCACCGTGATGCCGGCGTCGCGCAAGGCGCCGAGCGCCGCCTCGGCCTCGCGCGTCAACACACCTTCGGTGGTCAGCGTGTCGTCGATGTCGGTGAACAGGCCGCGCACCGCGCGGCGGCGTTCGAGCGGCCAGTCGCTCAAGGGACGCAAGAACAACTCAGGCGGCCTTTTGCAACACCAGCCCGGCGTGCTCGCGCAGCGGATGGAAATGGATCTTCGGGAACCGCTCCTGGGTCAGCCGCAGATCGTAGGGAGACGTCATCAGGTAGGCCAGCGTGTCGGCGGCGTCGAGTGCGAGCTTGCTGGCGTTGGCGTCGGTGAACTTCTTCAGCTCGTCGGCAGAGTCGGCGGTGATCCAGCGCGCGCCGACGAAGCGCGACGCCATCAGCCGCACGTCGACGCTGTACTCGGCCTTGAGCCGGTGCTGCACCACTTCGAACTGCAGCTGGCCAACCGCGCCGAGCAACATCGCGCCCCCTTCCTGCGGGCGGAACACCTGGATCGCCCCCTCTTCGCCCAGCTGCATCAATCCGGCCTGCAGCTGCTTGCTCTTCATCGGGTTGGCCAACTCCACCGCCTGGAACAGCTCAGGCGCGAAGAAGGGCAAACCGGTGTACTGCAGCGACTCGCCTTCAGTGATGGTGTCGCCCAGCTGCACGCCACCATGCGTCGTGAAACCGATGATGTCGCCCGCATAGGCCTCGTCGACCGCCTCGCGTCGCTGCGACAGAAAGGTCACGACGCTGGTCGGGCGCAGCTCCTTGCCGGTGCGCTGCACCTTGAGCTTCATGCCTTGCGCGTAGCGACCCGAATAGACCCGCACGAAGGCGATGCGGTCGCGGTGCGACGGGTCCATGTTGGCCTGCACCTTGAAGACCACGCCCGAGAACTGTTCTTCGTCGGGCTCGACGACCCGTGTCGTGGTTTGCCGCGGTGCCGGCGACGGCGCCAGGTCGACCAGCGCGTCCAGCACCTCCTGCACGCCGAAGTTGTTGACAGCCGAGCCGAAGAACACCGGCGTCTGCTTGGCCGCCAGAAAGGCTTGCAGGTCGAAGGCCGGCGCGGCTTCGGTGAGCAGCTCGATGTTCTGTTCGGCCAGCTCGAAGTCGTGCCCGAAGCGCTGTCGCAGCGTGTCGGCTTCCGACAGCGGCACCACCTCGTCGTCGGTCACCCGGTCGGCACCCGCCTTGAACAAGCGCATGTTGCGCTGGCGCAGGTTGACGATGCCGCCAAAAGCCTTGCCCTGCCCCACCGGCCAGGTCATCGGCACGCAGGGCATGCCCAGCTCGGCTTCGATCTCGTCAAGCAGCGAGATCGGGTCGCGGCCCTCGCGGTCCATCTTGTTGACGAAGGTGATGATGGGCGTGTCACGCTGGCGGCACACCTCGATCAGACGTTTGGTCTGCGCCTCGACACCGTTGGCCGCGTCGATCACCATCAGCGCCGAGTCGACCGCCGTCAGCACCCGGTAGGTGTCTTCCGAGAAGTCCTTGTGGCCCGGGGTGTCGAGCAGGTTGACGACATGCTCGCGGTAGAGCATCTGCATCACCGAGCTGGCCACCGAGATGCCGCGCTGCTTTTCGATCTCCATCCAGTCAGAAGTCGCGTGGCGCGAGGCCTTGCGGGCCTTGACCGAACCGGCGATGTGGATCGCGCCTGAGAACAGCAACAGCTTTTCCGTCAGCGTGGTCTTGCCCGCGTCGGGGTGGGAAATGATGGCGAAGGTGCGGCGGCGCCGCGTTTCGGATGCGAAGGACACGAACGAATACTCCAGACGAGCCGGACTTAGATGCGATAGCATCCACTCACTTCAGCTCTTAAGCGGCGAGACGCCGCGGGCGCCGGGCGGCGCGAAGCGGAATCGTACCGGTTTTGGGCGCGCAATAGCCGCCCGGCGGGCCGAAACCCTGGCAACGCCGTTCAACCGTGTCTACAATTGCAGGCTTCCGAGGAGCGTTGCAAGGCCGCCCGGCCCCAGGCTCGGAACTTCGTCTTTGCAACTGCGCTCACCCGTATGTGTTCTGTCGGGTGAGGCGCGACCATCGCGAGCGACCACCGGCGTTGCGCCGCACCTTGCTTCAGCACACAGCGGTTTTTCCATCCTGGAGAAACGAATGAACGCTGTCGTCAAACCCCTGCACACCGAGCACCAAGGCGTCGATTGCGCGATCGCCGACTTTTCTCAGGCCGCCTGGGGCCGCAAAGAAATCAAGATCGCCGAAACCGAGATGCCCGGCCTGATGGCCATCCGCGAAGAATTCGCGGCCCAGCAACCGCTGAAAGGCGCGCGCATCACCGGTTCGCTGCACATGACCATCCAGACCGCGGTGCTGGTCGAAACGCTGCAGGCGCTGGGCGCGCAGGTCCGTTG
Source organism: Caldimonas brevitalea (assembly GCF_001017435.1). NCBI lineage: Bacteria > Pseudomonadati > Pseudomonadota > Betaproteobacteria > Burkholderiales > Sphaerotilaceae > Caldimonas > Caldimonas brevitalea. Next base: position 1,057,863 of record NZ_CP011371.1, on the reverse strand, counting down.
GGCGTCGTGCAACATCTTCTCGACGCAAGACCACGCCGCCGCCGCCCTGGTGGCCGCCGGCACCCCGGTGTTCGCCTACAAGGGCGAGTCGCTGAAAGACTATTGGGACTACACCCACCGCATCTTCGACTTCGGCGCCAAGGGCACGCCGGGCGAAGGCCCCAACATGATCCTCGACGACGGCGGCGACGCGACGCTGCTGATGCACCTCGGCAAGCGCGCCGAGAAAGACGCGTCGCTGATCGCCAACCCGACCAGCGAAGAAGAGCGTGAGCTGTTCGCGGCCATCAAGGCCAAGCTGGCGCAAGACCCCACCTGGTACAGCCGCAAGAGCGCCGAAATCATCGGCGTGACCGAAGAGACGACCACCGGCGTGCACCGTCTGAACGAGATGTCGGCCAAGGGCACGCTGATGTTCCGTGCCATCAACGTCAACGACAGCGTCACCAAGAGCAAGTTCGACAACCTCTATGGCTGCCGCGAGTCGCTGGTGGACGGCATCAAGCGCGCCACCGACGTGATGGTGGCCGGCAAGATCGCCGTGGTCGCCGGTTATGGCGACGTGGGCAAGGGCTCGGCCCAGGCGCTGCGCGCGCTGTCGGCCCAGGTGTGGGTGACCGAGATCGACCCCATCTGCGCGCTGCAGGCCGCGATGGAAGGCTACCGTGTCGTGACGATGGAATATGCCGCCGACAAGGCCGACATCTTCGTCACCGCGACCGGCAACAAGAGTGTCATCACGCACGACCACATGGTCCGCATGAAGGACCAGGCCATCGTCTGCAACATCGGCCACTTCGACAACGAGATCGAGGTCGCGTCGCTCGAGCAGTACCAGTGGGAAGAGATCAAGCCGCAGGTCGATCACGTGATCTTCCCCGATGGCAAGCGCATCATCCTGCTGGCCAAGGGCCGGCTGGTGAATTTGGGCTGCGGCACGGGTCACCCGAGCTATGTGATGTCGTCGAGCTTCGCCAACCAGACGATTGCGCAGATCGAGCTGTTCACGCGGCCCGACTACTACGCGGCAGGCAAGGTCTACGTGCTGCCCAAGCACCTCGACGAAAAGGTCGCCCGTTTGCAGCTGAAGAAGCTGAACGCGCAGCTGACCCAGCTGACCGAAGACCAGGCGGCGTACATCGGCGTGCAGAAGCAAGGCCCGTACAAACCCGACACCTACCGCTACTAAAAATCACGGGGCTCGGCGGCGCCTCAGGCCGCAGGGCGTCGTTGCGAATGCTCGCCATACCTTCCGGTATGGCTGTGCTTCGCGCCTAGCCCTGCGACCTGCTGCACCGCCGCTCCCCGCGATTTGCACGTACTGGGGTCGTGCAACGGCGGGCACGCAGCCGCTGACTTTCAGTCAGGGCTGCGTGTGTTGCGCTGCTTGCGGGAATCATCACTTCGTTCATCGATCGATGCGCGCTGACCAAATGCTTGTCACCCAAGGGCTTGCGCCCACTCGCTCGGCTGCGCAGCGGCTGATCGAGCGGGCAGCGGTCTCTTGGCGGGGGCCGCGGGGATGGGCCGTCGTCCGCAAGGCGGGTGAAGACCTGCCGGAAGGCAGCGTGCTGCAGGTGACCGACGATGCCGAGCTGCGGTTTGTCTCGCGGGGCGGGCTCAAGCTCGAAGGCGCGTTGGCGCGCACCGGGCTCGACGTGCGGGGGCGTTGCTGCCTCGACGTGGGGCAGAGCACGGGCGGGTTTACCGACGTGCTGCTGCAGCACGGTGCGGCACGGGTGGTCGGCATCGACGTGGGTCACGGCCAGCTGCACGCGCGACTGCGCGACGACGAGCGGGTGGTGTGCTACGAAGGCATCAACGCCAAGGAACTGGGCGGGTCCCGCTTTGCGCTCGACCATGCGGGCCGGCGCTTCGACCTGATCGTGGCCGACTTGTCCTTCATCCCGCTGACCCGCGTGCTGCCGTCGCTGGCGGCGTGGCTGGACCTCGGTGCCAGCGCACTGCTGCTGGTGAAGCCGCAGTTCGAGGTCGGCCCGGAGCATGTCGGCAAGGGCGGCCTGGTCAAGGACACGACGCTCTACCCGGTGGTGGAACAGCGCGTACGCGCCGCCTGCATTGCCAACGGCTGGCAGGTGCGCGACTATTTCGACAGCCCGATCCAAGGCGGCGACGGCAACCGCGAATTTTTTGTCTGGGCGCTGCATGCAGCGCCGAACGACTGAGGACACCTCATGAGCAACCTTTCATCAGGCCTGCCGATCAGCCTCGAGTTCTTCCCGCCCAAGACGCCCGACGGCGTCGACAAGCTGAGCGCGGTGCGGCAGAAGCTGTATGCGCTGCGCCCTGAGTACTGCTCGGTCACCTACGGGGCCGGCGGCTCGACGCAGGACGGCACTTTGCAGACCGTGCGCTCCATCCTCGCCGAAGGCTGCGATGCGGCGCCGCATTTCTCGTGCATCGGCGCCAGCAAGGACAGCATTCGCGAGAAGCTGCAGCAGTTCAAGGACGAGGGCATCCGGCGCATCGTGGCCCTGCGCGGCGACCTGCCGTCCGGCTACGGGGGCTTCGGCGAGTTCCGCTACGCCAGCGACCTGGTCGCCTTCATTCGGGCCGAAACCGGCACCCACTTCCACATCGAAGTGGCGGCCTACCCCGAGGTGCACCCGCAGTCGCGCTCGGCAGAAGCCGACCTGCAGGCCTTCATCGCCAAAGTGCAGGCCGGTGCGGACATCGCCATCACGCAGTACTTCTTCAATGCCGACGCCTACTTCCGGTTTGTCGACGACGTGCGCAAGGCGGGCGTCGACATCCCGGTCGTGGCCGGCATCATGCCGATCACCAACTCGTCGCAGCTGATGCGCTTTTCCGACGCCTGCGGCGCCGAGATCCCGCGCTGGATCCGCACCCGGTTGCAAGGCTACGGCGACGACAAGGCCTCGATCCAGGCCTTCGGCCTCGACGTCGTGACGCAGCTGTGCGAGCGCCTTCGTGCGCAAGGTGTGCCCGGGCTGCACTTCTATACGATGAACCAGGCTGGGGCGACCACCGAGATCTGCCGCCGGCTGGGCCTCGGCGGCTGACACCGCGGAACCGTGTGGCCGGGTGGTGCCCTCGCCACCCGGTGGTGCACACGCGCGCATGACCTTCAAGGTCAACCCGCCGCTGATCGGCGTCGGCGTCGGTTACCGCTTCTGAGCCTCGCTCGGGTTCGGGCGGGCGCCCCCCTCCGCCCGCTCAGGCGGATGTAATCCACAACAGTGACAATGGCGGGCTCACGTCGCCCGCCTGCATGTCGCTTCACTCGTTCATCCGCACCACCGCCCGCCATCCCGAGTTCCGCCGTGGAGCGCACGAGATGCTCCACGTCTCGTTCGGCATCGCCGCCTGGGGCCTGGTGACCGGCGTGGCGATGGTCAAGAGCGGCTTGTCGGTGCCGCTCGCCGTGACGATGTCGCTGCTGGTGTTCGCCGGCAGCGCCCAGCTGACCGCCGTGCCCCTGATCGCCGCCGGTGCGCCGATCTGGGTGGTGTGGGCCACGGCCGCCTGCGTCAACCTGCGCTTCGTGATCTTCAGCGCGATGTGGCGGCCCTATTTCACGCGCTTTCCGCGCTGGAAACGCGGCATGTTCGGTTACTTCAGCGGTGACCTGAACTATGTGATGTTCATGAAACGCTTTCCGACACCGGAGCCGGTCGCGGAACACGAGCCCTATTTCTGGGGCGGCGTCGCGATGAACTGGTTTGCCTGGCAAGCTGCGTCGATGCTCGGCATCGCCCTGGCCCACGCGATTCCGGTGGAATGGGGCCTTGGCTTTGCCGGCGTGCTGGCGCTGCTCGGCATCACCTGCTCGCTGCTGCAGGACAAGGCCACCTGGCTGGCGGCCGGCACCGCCGCGGCGGCCGCGGTCGCGGCCTACGCCTTGCCGCTGCGCCTGAACATCCTGGTCGCGATCGCTGCCGCCATCGCGGTCGGCCTGGCCGTCGAAGCCGCCGAACAGGCCCAGCGCCAGGCACGCCGCCACGAGGAGACGCCGCGGTGAGCGACTGGGAAACGCTGTTGGCCATCCTAGGCCTGACGTTGATCACCGTGGTCACGCGCGGCTTTTTCCTGCTGCCCGAGCGCGAACTGCCCCTGCCGGCCTGGCTCAAGCGAGGCCTGCGGTATGCGCCGCTCGCGGCACTTTCGGCCGTCATCGCGCCGGAGGTGTTGATGACCCAGGGCGCGCTGATCTCCACCTGGCAGGACGCCCGGCTGCCCGCCATCGCTGCGGGGACGGTCTATTACTTCTGGCGCCGGGGCATGCTCGGCACCATCCTCGTCGGCATGGCGGTGTTCCTGCCGCTGCGCGTCGCGCTCGGCTGGTAGGGCGGCGCGGCCGCCGCGAGCCGTAACCAAGCCGCGCAGGGAGCGTCCTGCAGCCGCGGCACAATGCGCAGTTGTCGACCCGCCGCAGGCCGCATGCCACCGGCGCCGGTCCCCCCTTCCGAGACCCTAGAGAACGAGGACCATGAACGTACTGCGTTTTACCGATCTGATCGCCCAAGGCAAGGTGCAGGGCCAGCGGGTGTTCATCCGCGCCGACCTGAACGTCCCGCAAGACGACGCCGGCAACATCACCGAAGACACCCGGGTGCGCGCCTCCGTCCCCTGCATCAAAGCCGCGCTCGACGCCGGCGCGGCGGTGATGGTGACCTCGCACCTGGGCCGCCCGACCGAAGGCGAGTTCAAGCCCGAAGACTCGCTGGCCCCGGTGGCGCGCCGGCTGGGCGAGCTGCTGGGCCGCGAGGTGCCGCTGATGTCCGGCTGGGTCGATGGTGTGCAGGTGCAGCCGGGCCAGGTGGTGCTGCTGGAGAACTGCCGCGTCAACAAGGGCGAGAAGAAGAACGACGAAGCGCTGGCGCGCAAGATGGCGACGCTGTGCGACATCTTCGTGCACGACGCGTTCGGCACCGCGCACCGCGCCGAGGCCTCGACCTACGGCATCGCGCAGTTTGCCAAGATCGCCTGTGCCGGCCCGCTGCTGGCCGCCGAGATCGACGCGATCACCAAGGCGCTGAACAATCCGAAGCGTCCGCTGGTGGCGATCGTGGCCGGCTCCAAGGTGTCGACCAAGCTGACCATCTTGCAATCGCTGTCGAAGAACGTCGACCAGCTGATCGTCGGCGGCGGCATCGCCAACACCTTCATGCTGGCCGCCGGCCTGCCGATCGGCAAGTCGCTCGCCGAGCCCGACCTGGTCGACCAGGCCAAGGCCGTGATCGAGGCGATGAAGGCGCGCGGCGCCGCCGTGCCGATCCCGGTCGACGTGGTGGTGGCCAAGGAATTCAAGGCCGACGCGCCGGCGACGGTTAAGGCGGCCAACGCCGTGGCGGCTGACGAGATGATCCTCGACATCGGTCCGCAAACCGCCAAATTGCTGGCCGACCAGCTGAAAGCCGCCGGCACCGTGGTCTGGAACGGCCCGGTCGGCGTGTTCGAGTTCGACGCGTTTGCCGGCGGCACCGAGGCGATCGCCCGTGCCATCGCCGAATCGAGCGCCTTCTCGATCGCTGGCGGCGGTGACACGCTGGCGGCGATCGCCAAGTACGGCATCGAACAGCAGGTCGGCTACATCTCGACCGGTGGCGGCGCCTTCCTGGAAGTGCTGGAAGGCAAGACGCTGCCGGCCTTCGAGATCCTGCAAAAGCGCGCTGCGGGCTGAGTTCCGCCCACGCGCCTCACGAGCCCTGCCCGCCCGCGCGGCCGGCAGGGCTCGCTCTTTTCAGGGTGCGTCGTTTGCTCGGCTGTAACGTCGTCGAATGGCCACAGTGCGACGCGACGAGAGCGAAAAGAACCGGCCTCTGCCATGGGGATGTAACTCCAGCGGGCAAAATGAGGCGGATAATTGGAACAAAGTTACGAACCCGATAACGGAGACAGTTCCCCATGTCGCGCGCTACCAAGATCGTCGCCACTCTCGGCCCCGCCTCGTCCACCCCCGAAATCCTCGAACGCATGATCCACGCGGGTGTCGACGTGGTGCGGCTCAACTTCTCGCACGGCAAGGCGCAGGACCACATCGACCGCGCCAACCTGGTGCGTGAAGCGGCACAGCGCGCGGGCAAACAGGTCGCGATCATGGCCGACTTGCAGGGCCCGAAGATCCGCGTCGGCAAGTTCGAAGGCGGCAAGACCTTTCTGGAGCCGGGCCAGCCGTTCATCCTCGACGCCGGGCTGACCGAATTCGGCAACAACGAACGTGTGGGCCTCGATTACAAGGCCTTGCCGCGCGACGTGAAGCCCGGCGACACGCTGCTGCTCAACGACGGCCTGATCGTGCTGACGGTCGATCGTGTGCAAGGCGAGGAAGTGCACACCTTCGTGAAGATCGGCGGCGAGCTGTCGAACAACAAGGGCATCAACAAGCAGGGCGGCGGCCTGACGGCGCCGGCGCTGACCGCCAAGGACATGGAAGACATCAAGACCGCGATGAGCTTCCAGTGCGAGTACCTGGCGGTGTCCTTTCCGAAGAACGCCACCGACATGGAGATGGCGCGCCAGCTGGCCAACGTCGCCGGCGAGCCGTGGCGCCACAAGCCGCACCTGATCGCCAAGATCGAGCGCAGCGAAGCGATTCCGGTGCTCGAAGCCATCCTGAAGGCGAGCGACGGCATCATGGTGGCGCGCGGCGACCTGGCGGTGGAAGTCGGCAACGCCGCGGTGCCGGCGCTGCAAAAGCGCATGATCAAGATGGCGCGCGAGATGGACAAGGTGGTCATCACCGCGACGCAGATGATGGAGTCGATGATCGTCAACCCAGTGCCCACCCGCGCCGAGGTGAGCGACGTCGCCAACGCCGTGCTCGACGGCACCGACGCCGTGATGCTGAGCGCCGAAACGGCCGCCGGCAAATACCCGGTCGAGACCATCGAGCACATGGCGCTGATCGCGCTGGAAGCCGAACGGGCCGAAGAGATCTCGCTCGACGCCGACTTCAAAAACAAGCACTTTGGGCGCATCGATCAGTCGATCGCCATGGGCGCCCTGTTCACCGCGCACCACCTGGGCTGCAAGGCCATCCTCGCGCTGACCGAGTCGGGCTCCACCGCGCTGTGGATGAGCCGGCACAAGATCCACGTGCCGATCTACGGGCTCACCTCGCAGCCCTTGTCCCAGCGCAAGATGGCGCTCTACCGCAACGTGCGGCCCATCCTGATGCCCACCTACGCCGATCGCGATACCGCGCTGGCCAAGGCCGAGTCGCTGCTGGTCGAGCACGGCGTGCTGAAGCCGGGTGACATCTACGCCATCACCTGCGGCGAGCCGATGGGCTACCCGGGCGGCACCAACATGTTGAAGGTCTGCCGCGTCGGCGGCTGAGCCCGGCGCCTCGGCAGCGCTTCAGTCCATGCGCAGCGACACGCCGGTCGTGACCAGGCTGTCGCCGCGCCGGACGCCCTCGCCCGGGTCGCTGTTGTAGCGGTAGGCGAACCCGGCCGTGAGGCTGAGGCGCTGCGTCACCGCGACCGCGATGGCCGAGTCGAATTCGGCGCGGTAGGTCCCGGTCTCCTCGAGATTCGGCAACACCGCCAGCTTCTGGCGCCACGAGGTGGTCTGCGTCAATCGCAGGTTTGACTCTTCCGCCAGCACCAGTTCCGGACGGCTGTAGGTATCGCGCACCCGGCCCTTGATCTCGACCGGGTCGACAAACCGGTCGCGCGTGTAGCCGAGACCGACCGACACATCCCAGAAGCCGTTGTCGTCGCGGATCAAGTGATGGCCCACACCGGCTGACGCCGCAAAGCGCCGGGCCAGGTTGGCCGGCCGGTCGCGCACGAACTCGCCCCGCCCGAATCCGAACCAGTAGCGCGAGAAGTCGCGGTTGTAATCGCCGGCCAACACGCCGCGGTTGGCCGAAGTGGTGCCCTCATTGCGCGCATACAAGGCGCGAGCCAGCAAGCTGAGCCGGTCGACCTCGGTCGCGCGCACGCTGTCGCCCGACAGGTTGAGGCTGGAACTGTCGGTGTTGCCCGAGGCATGGCTGCCGGCCAGGCCGAACAAGTGGCGCCACTGGCCGTCCGGCTTGACGGTCACCTGGCCCCAGGCGAGGGCGGGCAGGAGGGCGAGCGCGGCCAGCGCGGGAGCGGGAGTACGGAGATTGCAAGGCATGAGGGACGATGGGATGAAGGTCCAGACTGAGATGCGCGCAATCTAGGGAAAGCCGGGCCTGCGCCGTGTAGCCAAAAGTTCAACCTTGCATCTCGATCCCGTTTTCGTTTTGTCATCGAAGCGATACGCCGACCGTTGCGTTGTGCCGCGAATACGCACGGTTTCTTTTCTCGCGCGAACACCCCCCGGTCTGGGGGAATCTGCCATCCGGCCCGGGCCTTGAGATTCGAACGGTCACCAAGCTGTCTGGCGGCCCCGCTAGAATCCCGCCAATTACCTCGCGGTTTCACGGCCGCCCCCTCTCCACAAGAACAGGGGCGACCTGAGGCGCAGCACCGGTTGTCAACTCCCAGGGGCCTCAACATGCCACTCGTCTCGATGCGCCAATTGCTGGACCACGCCGCCGAAAACGGCTACGGCATCCCAGCCTTCAACGTCAACAACCTGGAACAGGTCCAGGCGATCATGAGCGCCGCCGATGAAGTCGGCGCCCCGGTCATCATGCAGGCGTCCGCCGGCGCCCGGAAATACGCAGGTGAAGGGTTTTTGAAACACCTGATACAGGCCGCGGTCGAGTCTTATCCGCACATCCCGGTCGTGATGCACCAGGACCACGGCCAGTCGCCCGACATCTGCAAAGGCGCGATCGACCTCGGCTTCAGCTCGGTGATGATGGACGGCTCGCTGCAGGCCGACGGCAAGACCATCGCCAGCTACGAGTACAACGTCGAGGTCACCAAGAAGGTGGTCGACCTGGCCCACGCGCTGGGCGTGACGGTCGAAGGTGAACTGGGCTGCCTGGGCTCGCTCGAGACCATGAAGGGCGACAAGGAAGACGGCCACGGCACCGACGCGACGATGACGATGGATCAACTGCTGACCGACCCGGAGCAGGCCGCCGACTTCGTCAAGCAGACCCAGCTCGACGCGCTGGCGATCGCGATCGGCACCAGCCACGGCGCCTACAAGTTCACCCGCAAGCCCACCGGCGACATCCTCGCGATCAGCCGCATCAAGGAAATCCACGCCCGCATTCCCAACACCCATCTGGTGATGCACGGTTCGTCGAGCGTGCCGCAAGACCTGCTGGCGGAGATCCGCAAGTACGGCGGCGACATGAAGGAAACCTACGGCGTGCCGGTCGAAGAGATCCAGGAAGCCATCAAATACGGCGTGCGCAAGGTCAACATCGACACCGACATCCGCCTGGCGATGACCGCTGCGATCCGCAAGTTCTTCGTCGAGAACCCCGGCAAGTTCGACCCGCGCGAATACCTGAAGCCGGCGCGCGAAGCCGCCAAGCTGATCTGCAAGCAGCGCTACGTCGAATTCGGCTGCGAAGGCCAGGCCGGTAAAATCAAGGCCATCCCGCTGCCCGAAGTGGCCAAGCGGTATGCCTCGGGTGAACTGGCCCAGGTGGTGCAGTACCGCCAGGTGGCCTGAGCCCCGGCACCGCTGCGGCGGCCGGCACACCCAGCCCGCTCTCGCAGCGGGCTTTTTTGTTTTTGTCGTTGTTGTTTGTTGTTGTCGTCTGCTGGAGACCTGCCCGTGACCGCTGCCCTGCTCAACTCGTCGATCCGTTCGCTGCCGCTGCTTGCCCGCGGCAAGGTGCGCGACAACTACGCGGTCGGCGCGGACCGCATCCTGATGATCGCGAGCGACCGGCTGTCGGCCTTCGACGTGGTGATGGGCGAACCGATCCCGGGCAAGGGCGAGTTGCTGACCCGCATGGCGCTGTTCTGGTTCGAGCGGCTGGCCGGCATCGTGCCGAACCACCTGACCGGCGAAGCGCCCGAGACGGTGGTCGCGGCCGACGAAGTCGAGCAGGTGCGGGGCCGCGCGATGCTGGTCAAGCGCCTCAAGCCGCTGCCCGTGGAGGCCGTGGTGCGCGGCTACCTGGCCGGCAGCGGGTGGAAGGAATATCAGGAGAATGGCCAGGTCTGCGGCGTCCGGCTGCCGGCCGGCCTGCAAAACGCGAGCAAGTTGCCGGAGCCGATCTTCACGCCGGCCACCAAGGCCGAGATGGGCGACCACGACGAGAACATCTCGTTCGACCGGATGAGCCAGATCGTCGGCGCCGAACTGGCGGGCCGCATCCGCGAGGTGTCGATCCAGCTCTATCGAACCGCCGCCGATGACGCGTTGACCAAGGGCATCATCATCGCCGACACCAAGTTCGAGTTCGGCCTCGACCAGAACGGCGAGCTGACGCTGATGGACGAGGTGCTGACGCCCGATTCGTCGCGCTTCTGGCCGGTGGAGGGCTACCGGGTCGGCATCAACCCGCCGAGCTACGACAAGCAGTTCGTGCGCGACTGGCTGGAACAGGCGGTGGTGGAAGGCCGCCCCTGGAACAAGCAGGCGCCGGCGCCAGCCCTGCCGCGCGAGGTGATCGAGAAGACGGCGGCGAAATACCAGGAAGCGCTGACGCGACTGACGGCCGCCTGAGCAGGCGCCGGTCGCCGACCTGCCTGCCGCTGCGGGCTGCAGGTCGGCCGGGGCCGGGGGCTCAGAACAGCGCCATGCTGAGCTTGCGGCGGTACTGGTCGAGCACCGGGTCGGACGGCGCCACGACCGCCTTGCCGGCCACCTCCAGCGCGCCCTTGGCCGGTGCATCGGCCGGCGCCGCGGCCGGCTTGGCCATCAGTTCGAGGATCGCGACGTAGGCCTTGCGGGCCAATTCGTCGTTCCACTTCTTGTCGCGCATCACGATCTCGAGCAGCGCGTCCATCGCTTCGGTCCAGCGTTGCGCCGCGAAATGGATCTGGGCCAGCTCGAAGCGGGCATCGAAGTCGCGCTTGTTGGCGGCAATGGCGGCCTCCAGGGCATCGATCGAGCGGGCCGACGTCGCCTTTTCGCAGGCGTCCAGCCACAGCCCGAAGGCGGCGACCCGCGTGTCGACCAGTGCCTTGCTCGCCACCGGCTCATAGGCCAGCCGCGCATCGCTCGCGCGGCCCGCCTCGAGCAGCAGCTTCACGTAGTCGAGCCGGGCCGCGTCGTTGGCCGGGTCGATCGCGATGGCCTCCTGCAAACGCTCGAGGGCCCGCTCGCTGTCGCCGTCTTCAGCCAACAGTTCCGCTTCATCGCTCGCCAGGTCGTCGGCCGCCCCTTCCACTTCCGGCGGCACATGCTTGTCGAGAAACTGCTGGATCTGCGACTGCGGCAAGGCGCCGACAAAACCGTCGACCGGCTGGCCTTCGCGGAACATCACGCAAAACGGAATGCTGCGCACGCCGAACATGGCCGACAACTGCCCGGCGATTTCGGGCTGGTCGTCCGAATTGAGCTTGGCCAGCACGAAGCGGCCGGCGTATTCGGTTTCGAGCTTTTCGAGCATCGGACCGAGGGTGCGGCAGGGCCCGCACCATGGCGCCCAGATGTCGAGCAGCACCGGCCGCGTCATCGAGGCCTGCAAGACCTCGGTTTCAAAGTTCTGGAGTGTGATGTCGATCATGGACGAAATCCTTGGGTCCTCAAATGAGGTCGCGTCGGCCCGACTCAAGCCCCGCCTAAAATCGGGCTTTTCCGCACCGGAGCGCTCAGTTGACTCAGTCGCCCCTCGTCGGCGTGGTCATGGGGTCCAACAGTGATTGGGACGTCATGCAAAACGCTGCACAGATTCTCGCCGACTTCGGCGTGCCGTATGAGGCTCAGGTTGTCTCCGCGCACCGCATGCCCGATGACATGTTCCGCTATGCCGAAACCGCCGGCACGCGCGGCCTGAAGGCCATCATCGCCGGCGCCGGCGGGGCCGCCCACCTGCCCGGCATGTTGGCCGCCAAAACGCCGGTGCCGGTGCTCGGCGTGCCGGTGCCCAGCAAACACCTGCAGGGTGTCGACTCGCTGCACTCGATCGTGCAGATGCCCAAGGGCATCCCGGTGGCCACCTTCGCGATCGGTGTCGCCGGCGCCGCCAATGCCGCGCTGTTCGCGGTCGCGATGCTGGCCAACGAAGACGCTGCCTTGCGCCAACGGCTCGAGGCCTTCCGCCAACGGCAGACCGAGGCGGCACGCGCGATGACACTGTCGCCGCTGCCGGGGCAGCCATGAAACCGTCCGGCCCCATCCTCCCCGGCGGCACGCTGGGCGTGCTCGGCGGCGGCCAGCTGGGGCGCATGTTCGCGCATGCGGCACAGCAGCTCGGCTATCGCACCGTCGTGCTCGACCCCGACAGCGACAGCCCCGCCGGCAGCATCGCGCACCAGCAGGTGCAGACCGACTACCTCGACGCCCAGGGCCTGGCGACGCTGGCCGCCAGCTGCGATGCGGTCACGACCGAATTCGAGAACGTGCCGGCGCCCGCGCTGGCGCGGCTGGCCGAACAGCTGCCGGTCGCGCCCGCAGCCGAGGCGGTCGCGGTGTGCCAGGACCGTGCGCGCGAGAAGCAACACTTTCGCGATTGCGGCGTGCCTTGCGCACCGTTCGCGGTGATCGAGACCGACGCGCAGCTGCAGGCGGTCGACCCCGGCCTGCTGCCCGGCATCCTGAAGACCGCCCGCCTCGGCTACGACGGCAAGGGCCAGGTGCGGGTGGCGAGCCCGGCCGCCCTGCAAGCAGCTTGGGACGAACTCGGCCGCGTGCCCTGCGTGCTCGAACAACGCCTCGACCTGGCGTTCGAGGTCAGCGTGATCGTCGCCCGCAACGTGCAGGGCGAGCTGGTGCACTTTCCACTGCAGCAGAACCTGCACCGCGACGGCATCCTCGCCGTCACGACGGTGCCGGCCCCCGATCTGACCGCCGAACTGCAGGCACGCGCGATCGGCGCCGCCGAGACGATCGCCGCCACCCTCGGCTATGTCGGCGTGCTGTGCGTCGAGTTTTTCGTGCTCCGCGACGGCTCGCTGGTCGCCAACGAAATGGCGCCGCGTCCGCACAACTCGGGCCATTACACGCTCGACGCCTGCGACGTCTCGCAGTTCGAGCTGCAGGTGCGCGCGATGGCGGGCCTGCCCCTGGTGGCGCCCCGCTTGCATTCGCCGGCGATCATGCTGAACCTGCTGGGCGACTTGTGGTTCCGCGACGGCCAGGCCGAGACCGAGCCGCCGTGGGAGGCCGTCCTCGCGCTGCCGGGCACACATTTGCACCTCTACGGCAAGCGCTCGGCACGTCCGGGCCGCAAGATGGGCCACCTCAACATCACTGGCGCCTCGGCCTCGCAAGTGCGCGAAGTCGCACAACGCTGCGCCGAGCTGCTCGGCCTGCCCGGCCTCTGACCCTTCCCACCCTCAAGCGGACTCACGTGGCACGCATCCTCGACGGTCAAGACCCCAAACAACTCCAGGAGGCGGTGCAGGCGCTGTGCGCCGGCCGGCTGGTCGCCTTCCCCACCGAAACCGTCTACGGCCTCGGTGCCAATGCCGGCGACGACGCGGCCGTGCGGCGTATCTTCGAGGCCAAAGGGCGGCCGGCGAACCATCCCTTGATCGTGCACGTGCCCAACGCCGAGGCCTGTCTGACGCTCGCGAGCGCCGTGCCGCCGGCGGCCCAGAAGCTGATGCAATCGTTCTGGCCGGGGCCGCTCACCGTCATCGTGCCGCGGCGCGGCGAGGCGGCTGCTGCGGCGGCGGGCGGCCAGGACACCATCGGGCTGCGCTGCCCGGCCCATCCGGTCGCCCGGGCCCTGCTCGAAGCCTGCGCCCAGCAAGGTGTGCTGGGCCTCGCGGGGCCGAGCGCCAACGTCTTCGGCCGGGTCAGTCCGACCACCGCCCAGCACGTCGCCGAAGAGTTCGGCGACGACGTGCTGGTGCTCGACGGCGGCCCGTGCGAGGTGGGCATCGAATCGACCATCGTCGACTGTTCGCGCGGACACGCGGTGCTGTTGCGGCCCGGCATGATCACCCGCGCCGAGATTGAGGCGGCCCTCGGCGAGCCCCTGCTCGACCGCGACGACGCCGCGCCGCGCGCCTCGGGTACGCTCGAGGCCCACTACGCGCCGCGGGCCAAGGTGCGGTTGATGAGCGCTGACATCCTGCAGACCGCGCTCCAGGTGCTGGGCGAGAGCCCACCGCGGCTGGCGCTATATTCCCGAACCGTGCGCGCACCGCGAGGCATGCTGCATCGACGTATGCCCGACGACGCGGCCCAGGCGGCGCAGCAGCTGTTTGCCGCGCTGCGCGAGTTCGACGCCGAAGGCGCGGAACTGGTGTGGGTCGAGAGTCCGCCGCCGGCCCCCGAATGGGACGGCGTGCGCGACCGCCTGGTGCGCGCGGCAGCGTCCTGAGCGCGGGCCCGGTCCGTACCGCACCGCGCCGCGCCGCTCTCATTTCTTCAACGGAGTCTTCATGTCCCTGCGCTCTTCCAGCTGGCCGTCCCGTCTCAAGCTCGCCGCGATCACCTGTGTCGCGGCCGTCCTGACCGCCTGCGGCGGCGACGTCTACCAACCCTTCGAGCCGCAGCGCATTCTCTCGATCGGGGACGAATACAGCTACATCGACGCGACCACCGGCGCCAAGTACACGATCAACGCGCTCAGGACCGACGCCGCCGGCGCCTCGGTGCCGAACTGCGACGGCTACTGGCTGTGGACGCAGTACGTCGCTTTCGAATACGGCTTCCGCTTCGCAGAATGCCCGGAGGCCGGAGCAGCCCCCGACACGCGCGCCCGCGCGCTGGCCAAAGAGGGCAGCAAGGTGGCCGACGTGGCGACCCAGCTCGACGCCGCCGGCGGGGTGCAGGCCAACGACATGATCCTGGTGCAGGTGGGCGCCAACGACGTCTGGGAGCTGTACAACCAGTACGGCACCACCGCCGCGACGCTCGATGCTGTGAAGGCCCAGGCCAACAGCCGCGGCAAGGCGCTGGCCGCCCAGCTGCTCGCCTGGACCGAGAAGGGTGCGCGCATCATCGTGATGGACGTGACCGACCAGAGCGACACGCCCGAGGCGCGCAGCGCGACGGGCGCCGACGTCTTCAATGGGCTGGAGCAGCTGAGCACGGCCTTCAACGAAGGTCTGCGCGCCGGCCTGAGCGGCGACCAGCGCAAGATCGCCTTGATCCTGGCCAACAACCGGGTCAAGGAGGCGGTGGACGACGAGCGCTACAACTTCGACAACCGCACCGACGCCGCCTGCGTCGACGGACTGGCGAGCCCCAAGCTCTGCAACACCGGGACGCTCAAGCCCGACGTCGACCCCAATGTCGACAACGCCAACTACATCTTCTCGTCGGGCCGTTACCTGACGCCCGTGATGCACCGTTTGCTCGGCGACCTCGCCCGCAGTCAGGCCGACCGCCAGCCCTTCTGACGCCGAGTCCCGGCGGCGCCACGGCTCAACGTGCCGTGGGCCTGCCCGGCCCCAGGGGCGACGCGCGGTAGCGGATCTTCATCACGAGGATGGCGCCCGCCAGCGAAAGTGTGATCACGTTGGCGATGATGAGCGGCCAGGCGCCCAGCAGCAGGCCGTAGGCCAGCCACAAGGCGATGCCGAGCGTGAAGGCGCTGTACATGCTCAGCGAAATGCCGCTGACGTCACGGGTGCGGAAGGTCAGCAGGGCCTGGGGCACGAACGAAGCCGTCGTGAGGACGGCGGCGGCATAGCCCAGGCCGTCGGCCAATGCGAGGTTCATGGAAGGTCCTTGGCGGTCCAGTCGATCAAGGCGTCGAGCGCGGGGCGCGCCGCCGTTGCATTCGGGTGGTTGATCAGCGCCACCAGCACATAACGTTGGCCGCTGTCGGCCAACACATAGCCGGCCAGACTGGCCACATCGCGCAGGGTGCCCGTCTTCAGATGGGCCCGGCCCACTGCCTGGGCGCCGGAGCGGCGCAAGGTGCCGTCCACGCCGGTGATGGGCAGCGAGCCGAGCAGTTCCGGCATCACCGGCGCGGCCCAGGCCGACTGCAGCAAACGCGCGAGAAACGCGGCGCTCAGGCGCTCGTCGCGCGACAGACCGGCACCGTTGTCCAGCACCAGCTCCGGCACGGCACCCCATTTGGCCTGCACCCACTGCGCCACCACCGCCCGCGCGTCGGCGTCGGTCCCCAGGCCGCGTCGCTCGAGCGCCAAGGTCAGGAACAGCTGCCGCGCCATGGTGTTGTGGCTGAACTTGTTGACGTCGCGGACCACCTCGGCCAATGGCGGCGACTCGCTCTCGAACAGCGGCGCCGTGTCACGCGGCGCCACGCCGTCGCGCACCAGCCCGCGCAAGCCGCCCCCGAGCCCACGCCACAAGGCTTCGACGGCACGCGCGTTGAAACTTTTCGGGTCGGCATAGGCGATCGACCAGCGTCGCTCGCCACAGGCCAAGGCGTAGGCGCCGCGAAACGTCAGGCGCTGCAAGCCACCCAGGTCGGCGCGCAGCGCAGGCTGCCAGTCGGCGCAGGGCGCGGTGTGGTCGAGCGGCACGCGCCGGTCGACCTCGACGCCGGCCAGCGGCGGGTCGGCCGAAATGCGGGCGATGCCACGTGCCGGCTCGGGCGTGAAGGTCAGCGTGAGCGCCTTGTAGTTGACCAGCAGCGCGTCCGGCAGCACGTTGTAGGGGCGCAGCGGCTCGCCGTCGAAACGGCCGGGGTCGCGCTCGGCCACATCGAAGGCGACACGGTCGAGCACGATGTCGCCGGCGATCTCGGTGATGCCCAGCTGCTGCACCCGCCGCAGCAGCAGCCACAGGCGTTCCATCACCAGCTGGGGATCGCCCTGCCCCTTCAGGTAGAGGTTGCCGTGCAGCACGCCGTCTCGCACGTCGCCTTCGACGTAGACCGGCGTGCGCCACGTGTAGGCAGGGCCGAGCAGGTCGAGCGCGGCATAGGTGGTGACGAGCTTCATCACCGAGGCCGGGCTCATCGTGGCGGCGGCACGGTGAGACAAGCGCGGCTGCGTCGCACCGACCTCGATCACCTGCACCGCCACCGCGTCGGCCGGCACCCCGGCCCGCTGCAGTGCGGCGGCGACCTCGGCCGGCAACGGGGCGGCAGGGGGCATCACATCGGCCCGTGCCGGCAGACACATCCACAAGGCGACGGCCAGCCAGCCGCCGCCCTTGAACCAAGAGCAAGACAAACGCATGCCGGCATTATCGAGTGGCCCTCTGCGGGGCCCGGGTCGGCACCCCCGCTAAACTGCCGGGGTGTATCCCTGACCCCGTTTGGCCTGCCTCCCGTGTCGTCCCCCGCCCCTGTCCTGCTCGCGCTCGAAACCGCCACCGAAACCATGTATCTCGGCGTCGCGGTCGGCACGCGGGTGCTGAGCCGCGTCGACCACGGCGGCGCGCAGGCGTCGGCCCGGCTGCTGCCCGCGCTGCTGGCGCTGCTTGAGGAAGCGGGCGTCGGCCTGCAACAGGTCGATGCGATCGCCTTCGGGCGCGGCCCGGGCGCCTTCACCGGGCTGCGCACGGCCTGCTCGGTCACGCAGGGCCTGGCCTTCGGCGCCGGCAAGCCGGTGCTGCCGATCGACACGCTGCTGGTGGTCGCCGAGGCCGCGCGGCAACACCACGGTTGCACCGACGTGTGGGCGACGCTCGACGCCCGCATGAATGAAATCTACGCGGCGCACTACCGCCACGACGGCAGCCGCTGGCACACGCAACGCCCGCCGGCCTTGTACAGCGCGCCGGCGCTGGCAGAACAGCTCGCCCGAGAGGGCACGCCCGCCGTGGCCGGCAATGCCGCCGAGGTGCACCGGGCCAGCCTCGCGACCGGGCCGTGGCAATTGCTGCCCGACGCCGTGCCCGACGCCGGCGCGCTGCTGGCACTGGCGCAGGCGGCATGGGCACGGGGCGAAGCGGTCGACGCCGCCGAGGCCCTGCCGCTGTACATCCGCGACAAGGTCGCGCAAACCACCGCAGAGCGTGAGGCGCAGAAATCGGCGCAGGGGGAGGTGGCTCAGTGAGCGTGTTGCCTGTCCCAGCGCCTTCGCCGCAATTCGTGCCGATGACCGTGGCCTCGTTGCGCGAGGTCCTGCCGGTCGAACAGGCCGCCTACGAGTTCCCCTGGACGCGCGGCAACTTCATCGACTCGCTGCATGCCGGCTACGACGCGCAGTTGCTGATGCGCGACGACGGGACCCTGATCGGCTACTTCGTCGCCATGGCGGGGGTCGATGAAATGCATCTGCTGAACCTGACCGTGACACCCTCTTTCCAGCGGCAAGGGCATGCGCTGCGCCTGCTCGACGCGCTGTGCGACCTGGCTCGCAGCGAACGCGGCGCGCACCAGCTGTGGCTGGAGGTGCGCGTGAGCAACCTGCGCGCAAGGGCGGTCTATGACCGTTACGGCTTTCGCAGCGTGGGCCTGCGCCGCGGCTACTACCCCGCCGCCGCCGGGCGCCGCGAAGACGCCATCGTGATGAGCTTGGGCCTATGAGTTGGGACGACCGCCAGCGAGCGATGCTCAAGGAGATGGGGATCGTGCCGTGGGAACCCCGGCGCGACGACGTTGCGCCGGAGGCAGCCGAGGCCGCAAGCTTTGCGTCCGAGGTGAGGCTCCACAAGGCGGCACCGCCGCCCGCCTCGCCACATGCCGAAGAAGACGTGGCAGCCGCGCCGCCCATGCCCGATCCGCAGCCGATCGACGTGCTGGCCGCACTCGAACCCCAACTCGACGCGCTCGCCGAACGGCAGGACCGGGGTTTGGGCGGGGGCGGGCCGAGGCGGCCAGGCCCCACCGCACCGCTCGTGCCGACGGCGCGCCGCCCGAGCGGTGTGGAGCAAATGGACTGGACCGCGCTGCGCGACGCCGTCGCAGGCTGCACGGCGTGCAAGCTGTGCAGCAGCCGGCGCAACACGGTGTTCGGCGTCGGCCACCCGCAGGCCGACTGGATGGTCGTCGGCGAAGCGCCGGGGGAGCAGGAAGACCTCAAGGGCGAGCCCTTCGTCGGCCAGGCCGGCAAGCTGCTCGACAACATGCTGCGGGCCGTGGGCCTGACGCGCCAGGAGGCCGGGCCCCAGCAGCAGGTGTTCATCGCCAACGTGCTGAAGTGCCGGCCGCCGCACAACCGCAACCCCGAGCCCGAAGAAGTGGCCCAGTGCGAGCCCTATCTGCAACGGCAGGTGGAACTGGTGCAGCCCAAGATCATCCTCGCGATGGGCCGTTTTGCGGTGCAGTCACTGCTGCAGACGAGCGAGCCGATCGGCAGGCTGCGGGGCCGCGTGCACCGTTATCACGGCGTGCCGGTCATCGTCACCTACCACCCGGCCTATCTGCTGCGCAACCTGCCCGACAAGGCCAAGGCATGGGAAGACCTGTGCCTGGCCAAGGACACTGCGACGGCTTCGACAGGCTGACAGCACCGCCTGCCCATGCCCGTCGTGACGCTGCCCGACATGGTGTGCCGTGAGGGCGACGCCGTGCTGGACGACTTGCGCTGGCTGCTGCTGTCGCCCCCGTTGCTGGCCGAAGGTCGCATCGATGCCCCGGTGCAGCGCTTCGAGCCGCACCAGCGGGCTGCCATCGAGGCCTGGCTGGCAGGCCTGCGCGCTCGCGAGGGCGGGCCGCGAGACGCGTTCGAGCTGCAGGCCGGGGCAACGCGCCAACCGCTCGGCCGCCATGCCGAACGGCTGCTCGAGTTCTATTTGCGGCATGGACCGGTCCATCGTCTGGTGGCCGCCAACCTGCCCTTGCGCCGCCCCGCTGGGGAACGATGCGGGCTGGACGACACCACCATCGGCGAGATCGACTTTCTGCTCGAGGACGACACCGGGCAAGCCTGGCACTGGGAGTTGGCGGTCAAGTTCTTCCTCTGCACCGCGACCGGCCCAACCGCAATGGCCGCCGATTTTGTCGGCCCCGACCGCGCCGAAACCCTGCCCGGCAAGCTGGCCAAGCTGTTCGAACGCCAGCTGAGACACACGCCGCCCCCGCCCTGGGACGACCGCGCCTGGCGGCCGCAGGCCTACACCCGCGGCTGGATGTTCTACCGCCACGACCGCCCGGTGCCGCTCTGTGACCTGCTCGCGCCCGACCACTTGCAGGGGCGCTGGATCGAATGGAGGCGATTGAACGACCTGCCCGACGGCCACTACCTGCCTTTGCCCCGGGCGCGCTGGATGGTGCCGGCGCGCGTGCCGGGCACGTCCACCCCGATCCGTCGTGAAGCACTGGCCGCAGAAGTGGCGCGTCGGTGGGCCGAGGCGCCACCTCGCGGCGCCCGCCGCTGGCCGAGTGCACAGCTGTACGCCCGGGTGGCGCGGCGCGAGCAGGCGTGGCAAGAGTGCGAGCGCTGGTTCGTGGTGCCCGACGGCTGGGACCGGCCCGAGGTTTGAGGCGCAGGCGGGGACGGGTCGCAGCCGCTTGCGGGTCCGACACGCACGCACGGCAGCGGCAAGTGCGTCCGCCCGAGGGGACCGCGGATCAGTGCGTCGAGCCCAGGTAGCGCTTGCGCCAGAAGAACGCGCCCAGTCCGAGGCCCACCGCCAGCATGATGCCGAAGGCGACCCACACGCCGGTGGTCGAGTGGATCAAGGGCAGCGCGTCGAAGTTCATGCCGAAGATGCCGGTGATCAGGTTGAGCGGCAGGAACACGGCGGTCAACACGGTCAAGGTGCGCATGATGGCGTTGGTGCGGTGGCTCTGCGCCGAAAAATGCATCTGCACCGCCGTTTCGGCCGACGACTCGAGCCGCCGCACGTGCTGCAACACCCGCTCGATGTGCTCGAGCACGTCGCGCGACCGCACCCGCAGCAACTCGCGCTCGCGTACGACCCGCTTGTCGGTCGTGGCCGGCCACTCTTCGAAGGTGTCGATCCACTCCTGCACCGCACTGCGCTGGTCTTCGCAGATGTCTTCCAGCGCGTGCAGCGTGTTGCGAGAGTCCAGCAGCACCTGCCAGCTGCGGAAGGTGCCGCGCGGGCTCAGCAGTTCATGTTGCAGGTAGCCGAGCTGCCGGGTCAGCAAGCGGCGCAGTTCGAGATAACCGTCGACGATGTGGTTGACCATGCGCAGCATCTGGTCGTCGGGCGACGTGGGCAGGCGCGAGGAGGCCCCGCGGCCCTCGCTGCGCGCCTCGGCGCGTCCTTCGCCGCTGCTCTGGCTCATCTGGGTCAAGCGGCCGATGAAAAACTCATGCACCTGGCAGTCCACCGGGTGCACCGAAATCAGCACGCGGTCGAAGATGGCGAAGCCGACCGGGCTGGTGTCGATCGACTGCAAGGCCTGCTGGGCCGAGCTGAGCGAGCCCTGCTGCTCGTCGAGGAACAGCGCGCTCGTGCCCGCCCCCGCGGCGAGGCGCCGAAACACCAGCAGGTCGTACCACGAGGTGTAGTCGAAGTGCGAAGGCAGCTGGTTGTTGAGCAGGTCGGAAATGTGCAGGTCGACCAGCGGCCCGCCAGTCCAGGCGATCAGCAGCGGCTGCAGCAGCGCGAGGTTGACTTCGAACTGTCGACGCGAGATGGCAATCCAGAGATAACCCTGCGCGGGCAGCGACTCGGGGAGCGCTTCGAGTTCGGTGAACTTCGAGTTGACATGGAAGACACGCATCGCGACTCAGGAACGCAGCGCCCGGGCGGCCTCGATCGCGAAATAGGTCAGCACGCCATCGGCGCCGGCGCGCTTGAAGGCGAGCAAAGACTCCATCATCACCGCGTCGTGGTCGAGCCAGCCGTTGGCCGCCGCCGCCTTCAACATCGCGTATTCGCCGCTCACCTGATAAGCAAAAGTGGGGACCCGGAACTCGTCTTTCACGCGCCGCACGATGTCCAGGTAGGGCATGCCGGGCTTGACCATGACCATGTCGGCCCCCTCGGCAATGTCCATCGCGACCTCGCGCAAGGCCTCGTCCGAGTTGCCCGGGTCCATCTGGTAGACCTTTTTGTTGCTCTTGCCGAGTTGGGCCTTGGAGCCCACCGCGTCGCGGAAAGGCCCATAGAAGGCGCTGGCGTACTTGGCGCTATAGGCCATGATGCGTGTGTGGATCGAGCCGCTCGCCTCCAGCGCTCCGCGAATGGCGCCGATACGGCCGTCCATCATGTCGCTCGGCGCCACGATGTCGACGCCCGCCGCGGCCTGGGTCAAGGCCTGACGCTTCAGCACCTCGACCGTCTCGTCGTTCAGGATGTAGCCGGTGTCGTCGATCAGCCCGTCCTGCCCGTGAGTGGTGTAGGGGTCCAGCGCCACGTCGGTCAACAGGCCCAGTTCAGGAAAGCGCTGCTTGAGGCCCTGCACCACACGCGGCACCAGGCCCTCGGGGTTACAGGCTTCGCGGCCGTCTTCGGTCTTCAGCGCGGGGTCAATCACCGGGAACAGCGCCAACACCGGGATGCCGAGGGTCAGGCATTCTTCGGCGACCGGGTAGAGACGGTCGAGGCTCAGGCGTTGCACGCCCGGCATCGAGGCCACGTCTTGCACCTGGCCCTGGCCGTCGAGGACGAACACCGGGTAGATCAGGTCGTCGGCGCTCAGCCGGCTCTCGCGCACCAGGCGGCGTGTGTGGTCGTCGCGGCGCAGACGGCGCGGCCGCGACGAAGGGAAGGCGGCAGGAAAACTCAAGGGAAAAAGTCCTGTAACAAGCGCTGGAAACACCAAATACTAGCGAAATACTAGCGTTTTCCATGCCTCACGCGGGGGTACGTGTCAGTGAAATGACAGCTGTGTTCTGGTAAAGTTACATGTGAATGATACGTCGCAAGGCGTTCATTCCCTGCTTTTCCTCCCTGAGCAGGTGCCTTACCGTGATGACAGCGTTAAGGCTTTGCGGCCCCAGTCCCTCGGACTGGGGCTCTTTCTTTTGGGCGGCCCGATGGCGGTTGGCATCCGGTTGCGTCGCTTAACGTATCAGACGTTTGCTTGCACCGCGGGCACGTACCCTGCACCGCGCGACGCCCGCCCGGGGGGTTGCTGCCAACCGCTGCCAACCCGCTGGCTATCATCGCGCGATGCTCTGGATCAAAGCCCTCCACATCGTCTTCGTCACCAGCTGGTTCGCCGGCCTGTTCTACCTGCCGCGCATCTTTGTCAACCTGGCCATGGTGCCGCAGGACAGCCACGCGGAACGCGAGCGGTTGCTGCTGATGGCCCACAAGCTCTACCGCTTCATGACCCTGCTGATGGTACCCGCGCTCGGCTTCGGGCTGTGGCTGTGGCTGTACTACGGCATCGGCCGGGGCAGCGGCAACGGCTGGCTGCACGCGAAACTGGCGCTGGTGATCGGGCTGGTCGGCTACCACCACGTCTGCCGGCGGTTGCTGCGCGAATTCGAGCAGTTGAACAACCGCCGCAGCCACACCTGGTACCGCTGGTTCAACGAGGCCCCGGTGGTGGCCTTGCTGCTGGTGGTGCTGCTGGTGGTCGTCAAACCCTTCTGATCGCCCCCATGAGCCGCCATCGCAGCTCGCTGGTGCCACTGGCGTTGGCCTACGCCGCGCTGGTCGTCTACGCCAGCCTCTACCCGTTTTCCGAGTGGCAGGCGCCCGGCGTGAGCCCGTGGGCGTTCTGGACGCTACCGTGGCCGCGCTGGTGGACCGGCTTCGACCTGGTGTCCAACCTGCTCGGCTACATGCCGCTCGGCGGGCTGTGGTGCGGCGCCTTGATGCGCACCGGGTGGCACCGCATCCTTGCGCTGCTGGTCGCCGTGCTGCTGGGTGCCGGGCTGTCGGCCGGGCTCGAGATGCTGCAGAACTTCCTGCCGTCGCGGGTGCCGTCCAACGTCGACTTCGCGCTCAACACGCTCGGCACCCTGGCGGGCGCCCTGCTCGCGGTGCTGGTCGCCGCCCTCGGCTGGCTCGGACGCTGGCAGACCTTGCGCGACCGCTGGTTCGTGCCGCAGAGCGGCGGCGGCCTGGCGCTGCTGCTGCTGTGGCCGGTGGCCCTGCTATTTCCGGCACCGGTACCCCTGGCGCTGGGCCATGTCGGGGAGCGTCTGCACGAAGCCTTGCAGGACCTGCTGCGCGACACGCCCTACGAGGCCTGGGCCCTCGACCTGCCCGCGCCGGGCCGTCAGCCGCTCACGCCGGAGCTGGAACTCGCCACCATCGCGATGGGCCTGCTCGCCCCCTGCTTGCTCGCCTACACCATCACACCCCCCACCTGGCGGCGCAGCCTGCTGGTGCTCGGTGCCGCCTTGCTCGGTGCGGCGGCCACGACGCTGTCGACAGCGCTCGGCTTCGGCCCGGACCACGCGTTCGCGTGGGTCGCGGTGGCGTCGGAGGTGGGTTGGCTGGTCGGGGTCGCGGTGGCGCTGGTGCTGGCCTTCTTGCCCCCGCGCGTCGCCGCGGCGCTGGGGCTGGGGTTGATCGCCACCTCGATGGCGCTGGTCAACTTGGCACCCGCCGATCCCTACTTCGCCTCCAGCCTGCAGGGCTGGGAGCAGGGGCGCTTCATCCGTTTCCACGGGCTGGCCCAATGGATCGGCTGGCTCTGGCCCTATGTGACGCTGGCGTACTTCGCCGCACGTCTGTTCAGCCGCGGCCCCCAGGCCCCCACACAGCGCCAAAAGCGCCTGCCCCAGCGCCGCAAGGACAAGGTGCGGCGGCCTAGAATCGGCGCATGAGCTATTACGAGCGCCACATCTTCTTCTGCCTCAACAAGCGCGACAACGGTGAAGCCTGCTGCGCCGACCACCAGGCCCAGCAGGCCTTCGACCACTGCAAGGCGCGCGTCAAGGCCGAGCGCCTGGCCGGGCCGGGCAAGGTCCGGGTCAACAAGGCGGGCTGCCTCGACCGCTGCGCCGGCGGGCCGGTGGCGGTGGTGTACCCGGAAGGCACCTGGTACACCTTCGTCAACCAGGACGACATCGACGAAATCGTCGACTCGCACCTCAAGCAGGGCCAGGTCGTCGAGCGCCTGTTGCTGCCTCCCGACGTGGGCCGCTGAACCCGATGAATTCGCAGACACTGCGCGAGCGCATCGAAGGCCCGGCCGGCACGCTCGAATGTGCTGTCGACGCCCCGGTGGGCCCTGAACAAGGGCTGGTGGTCATCGCCCACCCCCATCCGCTGCATGGCGGCACGATGGACAACAAGGTCGTGCAAACGCTGGCGCGCGCCTTCGTCGCGAGCGGCTGGCGAGCGGTGCGATTCAACTTCCGTGGCATCGGCGCATCGCAAGGTGTTTGGGATGCCGGGCGCGGCGAGATCGACGACATGCTGACCGCGGTCGCCCGGCACCAGCGCGACGGCGAGGCCCTGGCGCTGGCCGGCTTCTCGTTCGGCGCCTATGTCGCGTCGCAAGCTGCTGCGCGCATCGGCCACGAGCGGGTGCGCCGGCTGGTGCTGGTCGGCCCGGCCACCGGCAACTTCGAGGTGGCGGCCGTGCCCGAGCACACGCTGGTGATCCACGGCGAGCAGGACGACGTCGTGCCGCTGTCCGCCACGCTGGACTGGGCCCGCCCGCAGCACCTGCCCGTCGTGGTGATCCCCGGCGTAGGCCATTTTTTCCATGGACAACTGCCTTTGCTGAAGAATCTGGTGACACGCGCCCTCGCCTGAGGGGCGCAGCCTCCCGACGACCAACGACTGGACTTCATGAAACGAGTATTTGCTGTCTGCCTGGCTGTTGCCGTCAGCCTTTCGTCTGCCGTGGTGCAGGCCCAACCGCTGCAACCGCCCGAGGTGGCGGCCAAGTCGTATCTGCTGCTGGACATGACCAGCCAGCAGGTGCTGGCGGCTCGCGACCCGGACACGCCGTCCGACCCCGCGTCGCTGACCAAGCTGATGACCGCCTATGTGGTCTTCGGCGCCATCCGCGACAAGAAGATCACGCGCGATCAGCTGCTGCCGATCTCGACCCGCGCCTGGGACGAGCGCAAGGGCGGCGCCTCGGTGATGTTCGTCGAGCCGCGCATGCAGGTGTCGGTGGACGACCTGCTCAAGGGCATGATCGTGCAGTCGGGCAACGATGCGTCGGTCGCACTTGCAGAAGGGGTGGCCGGCAGCGTCGAAACCTTCGTGCAGTTGATGAACCGCGAGGCCCAGCGCATGGGCCTGAAGCGCACGACGTTCAAGAACGTCACCGGCATGACCGAGCCGGGCCACACCAGCACGGCGCGCGACCTCTCCATCATCGCCGCCAACATCATCAAGGACTTCCCGGACTTCTATTCGCTCTATTCGATCCGCGAGTTCAAGTTCAACAACATCACGCAGCCCAACCGCAATTTGCTGTTGCGGCGCGACCCCACCGTCGACGGCATGAAAACTGGCCACACCGCGCTGGCCGGCTACTGCCTGGTGGCGTCGGCGCAGCGCGACTATCCGAACGGCAAACGCCGGCTGCTGAGCGTGGTGCTCAACACCACCTCGATGGAGGCGCGCGCGAACGAGAGCCAGAAGCTGCTGAACTGGGGCTATCAGGCCTTCGACACGCTGAAGGTGTTCGAGGCCAACAAACCGGTGGCGACGCCGCAGGTGTGGAAAGGCGCAGCCGCCGAGGTCAAGCTGGGCAGCCCGAGGGCGGTGTTCGTCACGGTCGCCAAGGGCGATGCTGACAAGATCAAAACCCAGATCGAGCGGGTGGACCCGCTGATCGCGCCGCTGACCAAGGGCCAGGCGGTCGGCAAGCTGAAGGTCACCAACGGCAGCACGCTGATCGCCGAGGCGCCGCTGGTGGTGCTGGAGCCGGTCGAGCAGAGCGGGTTTTTCGGCCGTGCCTGGGATGCTATTCGGCTCTGGATCAAGTAACCTCCGCGCTGTGGGCGACCTGGCGCCCGCAGAGGAGGCGACGATGCAAGCCCTGCCCGACAGCCTGTGCTACCTCAACGGGGAATACGCCCGCCTGTGCGACGCGAAAATCTCGGTGCTCGATCGCGGTTTCATCTTCGGTGACGGCGTCTACGAGGTGATACCGGTCTACGGCAAGCGGCTGTTCCGCTTCCAGCAGCACCTGTCGCGGCTGGAGCGGTCCTTGTCGAAGGTGCGCATCCGCAATCCGCACACCGAGACCGAGTGGCTGGAGCGCATCCGGCGCCTGGTGGAGGAGCATGCCGAGCGGGCCGACGCACCCGACCAGCTGGTGTATTTGCAGGTCACGCGGGGTGTCGCGCTGCGCGACCATGTGATGCCCGAAGGTGTGGAACCGACGGTGTTCATGATGGTCAGCACCCTGAAGCCGGTCAGCGCTGAGCAGCGCCGCCAGGGGGTGGCCTGCGTCAGTGCCCGCGACTTCCGGTGGCAGCGGGGCGATATCAAGTCGACCTCATTGCTGGGCAACGTGTTGGCGCGCCAGATCGCCGCCGACGCCGGTGTCGCCGAGACGATATTGTTCCGCGACGGCTGCCTCACCGAGGCTTCCGCCAGCAACGTCTGGATCGTGCACGAAGGGGCGGTGCTCGGGGCCCCGAAGAGCGAGCATGTGCTGGAAGGCATACGCTACAGCCTCATCGCCGAACTGTGTGAAGAGCTGGGCATCGGCTTCAACCTGCGCCCGATCGCCGAGACCGAAGTGAACGCCGCCGACGAGATCCTGCTGTCGTCCGCCGCCAAAGAGGTGCTGCCCGTCACCCGCCTCGACGGCGAGCCCGTGGGCCATGGGGCTGGAAAAGGCAAACCCGGCCCCATCTATGCCCGCTTGTACGAGGCCTACCAGCGGGCCAAAGCGGAACAGTCGATATGAAACCGATCCCTCCCGAGCAGTCGCTCATCGAATACCCCAGCCAGTTCCCGATCAAGGTGATGGGCGCCAACGTGGACGGCTTCGCCCAGGCGATCGCCGAGGTCGCGCAGCGCTTCGACCCGAGCTTCGACGCCTCGACCATCGAGATGCGGCCGAGCAAGGGCGCCAACTACCTGGGCCTGACCATCACGATCACCGCCACCAGCCGGCAGCAGCTCGACGAACTGTACCGGGCGCTGTCGTCGCACCCGATGGTCAAGGTGGTGCTCTGACCCGCGCCGGCGCTCACAGCGACCTGTCGCGCAGGCGGTTGTCCAGTTCCTTCACCTTGTGCGGTGCGGCCTCGTCGCCGTTGCGCGCGGCCGCGTCGTACCAGTAGCGCGCGATCCTCAGGTCTTGCTCGACGCCGAGGCCGGTTTCGTACATGGAGGCGATCAGGTATTGCGCGCCGACGTCGCCCGCCTGGGCGGCTTGCCGGTACCACTGCGCGGCCTGGCCCAGGTCGCGCGCGATGCCGCGCCCGAGGTAGTAGGCGGTGCCCAGCGACACCTGCGCATCGACATGCCCATGCTGCGCGGCGCGCTGGTACCACACCACCGCATGCGCCTGGTCGGGCGGCCCCGCCACGCCCAGCTCGTAGACCTGCCCGAGCGCGTACTCCGAGCGGATGAATCCTTGCGCCGCCGACTGTTTCAGCAGGGCCACCGCCTCGTGCTTGTCCGGGCGGGCGGCTTCGTCGAGCACATGCATCATCGCGAGGTTGTAGCGCCCCACGGCATTGCCTTTGCGGGCCAGCGCCCGGAACATCTGCTCGGCCTCGGGCAGGCGCCCGGCCTGGTACACCGCCAGCGCCGCCTCGATATCGCGCCGCTCGCTCGAGGCCTGCTGACCGGCGGCATTCCCCCCGGCCGTGCCGGCCGGCGGCGCGTTCACGCCCGCGGCTGCCGTCGCACTGCAGGCCAACAGCACCAAGCCGGCCGTCAGACGGATCAGGTTGCGCATCACTCGCATGCTCGCTCCTTCGCGGCGCTGCCGCGTACCCCGCCGGGGCTCGCCCCGACGATAGACTGTTTGCTCATCGAGCGCCAAACATGCAAACACGTATCCTCGGCCTTGTCGACTACCCGGCCACCTACCAGGCGATGCGCGACTTCACCGAGGCGCGCACGCCGGACACGCCCGACGAACTGTGGCTGGGTGAACACCCGCCCGTCTACACGCTGGGCCTGGCCGGCCAGGCCGCTCACGTGCTCGATGCGCGGGACATCCCGGTGGTGGCCACCAACCGGGGCGGGCAGGTGACGTACCACGGCCCGGGTCAAGTGGTCGCTTACCCACTGGTCGACCTGCGACGACTCGGTATTTACGTGAAGGAATACGTCTTCCGGCTGGAACAGGCGGTGCTGCAGACCCTGGAGCGCTACGGCGTCACCGGCCACCGGGTGGCGGGCGCGCCGGGCATTTATGTGCGGCTGGCCGACCCCTTCGGCCACGCCAGCCTCACCGGCCCGCGCCCCGACCCCTTCGCCGGGCTCGGCAAAATTGCCGCGCTCGGCATCAAGATCAGCCGCCATTGCACCTACCACGGCGTGGCGCTGAATGTGGCGATGGATCTGACGCCCTTTGGCGGCATCAACCCTTGCGGCTACGCCGGGCTGCAAACGGTGGACTTGGCTACACTTGGCGTCTCGACCGACTGGGGCACCGCGGCAGCACACCTGGGTGAGCGGCTCGCGGCACACTTCAGCCCCTGACGCCCCGGGCGAGCCTGGAGAGCCTGCATGTCCACCCCCAACGTCGTCCACGAGGCCCAAGACGCGGCCTCTTATGACGCGACCGCCAAGCAAAAAGCCCAAGCCAAGACCGCGCGCATCCCGATCAAGGTGGTGGCCGCGGAGCAACTGAAGAAGCCCGACTGGATCCGCGTCAAGGCGGGCTCGCCGAGCACCCGCTTCTACGAGATCAAGCAGATCCTGCGCGAGCACAAGCTGCACACGGTGTGCGAAGAGGCGTCCTGCCCCAACATCGGCGAATGCTTCGGCAAGGGCACGGCCACCTTCATGATCATGGGCGACAAGTGCACCCGGCGCTGTCCGTTCTGTGACGTCGGTCACGGTCGGCCCGATCCGCTCGACGCCGACGAGCCGCTCAACCTGGCCAAGACCATCGCCGCGCTGAAGCTCAAGTACGTCGTGATCACCAGCGTCGACCGCGACGACCTGCGCGACGGCGGTGCGGCGCACTTCGTCGAGTGCATCCGCAAGACGCGCGAACTGTCGCCCGAGACCCGCATCGAGATCCTCACGCCGGACTTCCGCGGTCGCATGGACCGGGCGCTGGACATCCTGAAGGCTGCCCCGCCGGACGTGATGAACCACAACCTCGAAACCGTGCCGCGCCTCTACAAGGAAGCGCGGCCCGGCTCCGACTACCAGTTCTCGTTGACGCTGCTGAAGCGCTTCAAAGAGTTTGCGCCCGACGTCCCGACCAAGAGCGGCATCATGGTAGGCCTGGGCGAGACCGACGACGAGATCCTGCAGGTGATGCGCGACATGCGCGAGCACGACATCGACATGCTGACCATCGGCCAGTACCTGGCGCCGAGCGGCCACCACCTGCCCGTGCGGCGTTACGTGCACCCGGACACTTTCAAGATGTTCGAAGCGCGCGCCTACGAAATGGGCTTCTCGCATGCGGCCGTCGGCGCGCTGGTGCGCTCGAGCTACCACGCCGACCAGCAGGCGCATCAGGCAGGGGTCGCGATCGGCTGAGCGGGGCCGGGGAGCGCCTGCGCCGGGCGGCGCTGGCACCCGGGATATTCCCGGAGGTCGGGTCTGACTTCCCCGGGTGTCCCGCACTCCATTGCTGCTTCCTTCCTCGCTACCCACGGCGTGCGAGATGCTCACCGCCTGCACCCGCACCGTGCTTTCCGCCGCGCGCCGCCAGCAGCTGCCCCTGCTCCACGATGACTCCGGACCGCAGCGGCGCAAACCCCTCGACCTCGATGCATTCGAGCACGCCGAGGAACGCCCGACGCCCGCTGATCTGCACCGTGCGCGAGCGGATGTGAACCCGCGTTTCGCTGCCGACAGGGTCATGATCGACGCGCGGGGGGCCGCGCGTAGGATCGAGCGCCTCAAGCGAAATGCGACCAGTGCTGCCAGTGCTTGGGCGATTCTGTCGTGCTGCCACGGCAGGCCGCCCTGCGCGGACGACCATGAGGAATAGAGCATGACGGCCGTCTCTCTCGACACTGCGCTCCCCGGGGACGGCGCCCCGCGGCAATGGCTCGACCGCATCGTCGAGACACAAGAACAAGAGCGCCGGCACTTTGCGCGCGAACTGCACGACACGCTGGGACAGCATGTCACCGCGCTGCAACTCGACCTGGATGCGCTGCTGCGCAGCGATGCCTGCCCGCCGGCTTTGCGTCCCAGCCTGGCGCGCGTACAGCGTGACGTGCGCCGCCTCGACGACGCGATCGACCAGCTCTCGCATCGATTGCGCCCCTTGGTGCTCGACGACCTCGGGCTGCACGACGCGCTGCAAACGCTGGTCGACGACCTGGCCCCGAGTGCCGGCCTGGCACTCGAACTGCACACCGCCGGGCTGGACGGGCGCCGCTTTGCCGCCACCAGCGAGACCACCGTGTTCCGCGTCGTGCAGGAAGCGCTGACCAATGTGATCAGACACGCGCAAGCGACGCGAGCCAGTGTCATCGTCGAGTTCCGCGGCGGCGTGTTGCGGGCGATCGTCGAAGACAACGGGCGCGGCTTCGACCCGGCCAGCGTGCGGCAAGGCTCACGCGCTCGCGGGCGCCTCGGGCTGCTGAACATGTCCGAACGCGCGGCACTGGCCGGCGGACGGGCCGAGATCGAGTCGGCGCCCGGGTGCGGCTGCACTGTCTACCTCACACTCGCGGCGGCCACCGTCAGCGCCGACACCACCGACCGCGGTGGCGCCCGGTGAGCCCGCTGCGCATCCTGCTGGCCGATGACCACGCGATCTTGCGCGAGGGCTTGGCGCTGCTCATCAATGCCGAGCCCGACATGGCGGTCGTGGCCGAGGCCGGCTATGGCCGCGAAGCGGTGCAACTGGCGCAACGCCACCAGCCCGACGTGGTGGTGCTCGACGTCTCGATGCCCGACCTGAGCGGAGCCGACGCTGCCCAGCAGGTGCGGCAGTCCTGCCCGGCCGTGCGGGTGCTGGCGCTGACGCGGCACGGTGACCAGGGCTATCTGCGGCGGTTGCTGCGGGCGGGTGCGACCGGCTACGTCGTCAAGAAGTCGCCGGCGGGCGCGCTGCTCGGGGCGATCCGCACCGTGGCCGGCGGCGGTACCTACATCGACCCCGCGGTGGCCGGCGCCCTGGTGGCCCACGCACTCGGCCGCGGCGGCACCGGCGCCGGCCCAACGGGCCGCACCAAGCCCGATCTGACCGAACGCGAAGAGCAGGTGCTGCGCATGATCGCGTGGGGCCAGAGCAACAAGGAAATCGCGGAACGGCTCGGCATCAGCGTCAAGACGGTCGAGTTCTACAAGGCGGCCGCGGTCGAGAAGCTGCAGCTGCGAGGCCGCACCGACATCATCCGCTACGCGCTCGCGCATCGCTGGCTGTCGGACGACCTGGGCCCCGAATAAGCCCGCTCTCGCGTCGCGCCACGCCAGCACAAGCGACCGGATCCTGCGCCTCTGCAGGCTCCACCGGCGTCCTCGAAAGCCCCACGAAGTTACCTCGTGTGTCTGTTTGAGACAGAAACCGGCACGCGTGTGTCAGGTGGCGGCAGGGGTTGTCACGCTCCGACACGACGGCGCCGGGGAGATAGCTCCGACTGACGTCGAGTGCCTGCGTGTTCAAAGCAAGATGCGGCTCGTAGCGTTTGTATGCGCACGCTTCTAACCCGATGAACGGCGGAAGAGGGCAAATCGCCCTTCCGTTCATCCTGCCGCCTCCTGACATTCATGCCTGTTTTGCGTGTGCTAACCGCGGTCCCCCTTGGCTGAGGGATGTGTTCCGGCTGCCCGTTGTAAAGCTCGCAACGCCGTTCTAGGTTTCCTGTGCTACAGGATGTCTCGGCGGGCCCGGCCCTCCCTCCCTGATAGCCACGTTCAGCGTTCACTCCACAGGTGCGAGGCCTCCATGAACATCTTCCGAATCTGGTGGGCGGTTGGCAGCGTGGCGACGGGGCTGCTGTCCAGCGGCGCCAGTGCCGGGCAGGTCCTCCAGGGGTACGCCCCGGTCGCGGCCACCCACAGTGCGAAATGCCTGCGCATCCTCGACGACGCCACCTCGGAAGACAGCCGCGTGGTGCAGTCGCCGTGCGAGGGCAGCCCACAGGATCAGTGGACCCTCGAGCACTTCGAGGACGGGTTCTACCGGGTGGTGCTGCGGGCCACCGGGCAATGTCTCAGCGTCTACCGGGAAAGCGGTGCGCGCGGCGCGGCGCTGGTGCAATCGCGCTGCCGGAACCGCGGGCACCAGTTGTGGAAGCTGTTGCCGCAGAACGGCGGCGTCCGGCTGCGGGCCCGACACAGCGGGCAGTGCGCTGACGTGCTGCGCGGGACACGTTGGGACGAGACACCGCTGATCCAATGGCCCTGTGGCAGCCAGCCCAACCAGGTGTTCATGTTCGATGGCGGCGTCCTGGCGCCCGACGCCCGGGCCGCCCTGGTGGGACGCCACAGCGGCCTGTGCCTGACGGTGCAGAACAGCGCCAGCCAGGCAGGCGCCGGGATCGTGCAGTCGTCCTGCAACGGCGCCGCTGGCGCACACCAGCGCTGGCAGTTGCGGCCCGTGGACGACGGCCATCATCTGGTGGTCGAGCACAGCGGCTTGTGCCTGCGGGTGCCCGACGCCTCGACCGAGGCCGGCGCCAAGCTCGTGCAGGAGCCCTGCGACAGCGGCACGGCCCAGCGTTGGCGCCTACAGGCCCAGCGAGGGGCCTATCGACTGCGCGCGGCGCACAGTGACAAATGCCTGGCGGTGGACCCGGCGGCCGCGCCCGAAGGGGCGGCTGTGGCGCAGGTCGAATGCACCGACGCGACCCACCAGCAATGGACCCTGGCCGCGCCCAGCCGGCCTTCGCAGTGGAGCCCACTGGTCGACTTCTCGATCGTGCCGGTGGCCGCCGCCCATCTGCCCGACGGCAAGCTGCTCACCTGGGCGTCCTACGACCGCCTCAACTTCGGCGGTGACCAGGGCTACACGCTGACCGCCGTGTTCGACCCGGCGACGATGACGGCCACCGAACGCAAGGTCACCGAGACCGCACACGACATGTTCTGCCCCGGCACCGCACGTCTTGCCGACGGGCGACTGCTGGTGAACGGCGGCAGCAGCAGCGCACGCACCAGCCTCTACGACCCCACCAACGCCACCTGGACGGCGGGCGCGACGATGAACCTCGGGCGCGGGTATCACGCGAGCACCTTGCTGGGCAACGGCAGCGTGTTGACGGTGGGCGGGTCGTGGAGCGGTGTGCGCGGCGGCAAGGACGGGGAGTTGTGGACCGCCGAGGGCGGCTGGCGCCCCCTGCCCGGCGTCAAGGCCGAGCCGATGCTGGGCCCCGACCCCGGCGGCATCTACCGCAGCGACAACCATTTCTGGTTGTTCACGATGGCCGGCGGCCGGGTGCTACAGGTGGGGCCGAGCGCCGAGATGCACTGGATCGACGTGTCCGGGGACGGCCAGGTGACCCCGGCCGGCCCACGCGGCGACGACGCCTACAGCATCAACGGCACGGCCGCGGCGTTCGACACCGGACATATCTTGAAGGCCGGCGGCGCCCCGGCGTACGAGAACGCCGCCGCCACCGCCTCCGCGCAGGTGGTCGCCTACGACGGCAACAGCCTGTCGGTGCGGCGTGTGGCGCCGATGGCCTACGCGCGCGGCATGCACAACAGCGTCGTGCTGCCCAACGGCGAAGTGCTGCTGATCGGTGGCCTGGCGGCGCCCCGGGTGTTCACCGACGATGCGTCGGTGCTGGTGCCCGAACTGTGGAACCCGGTGAGCGAAGTCTTCACCCGGCTGGCGCCGATGGGCACGCCGCGCAACTACCACAGCGTCGCGATCCTGCTGCAAGACGGGCGTGTGTTCGTGGGCGGCGGCGGGCTGTGCGGTCCGTGCGCCGTCAACCACCGCAACGCGGAAATCCTCACCCCGCCTTATCTGCTCAATGCCGACGGCACCGCCGTTGCGGCCCGCCCCGCCATCGTCGAAGCGCCGGCGCAAGTCCAATACGGCCAGGCTATCCCCGTCACCACCAGCGGCCCGACCGCCGGCTTCGCGCTCGTCCGCCTGTCGATCGTCACCCACTCGATCAACAACGACCAGCGGCGCATGGTGTTGCGTCCCGTCGGCCGCGACGTGCGCCGTGACGATGGCGCCCAGGGCTACACCTTGACGCTGCCCGCCGACCCGGGCGTGGCACCGCCCGGCGACTACTGGTTGTTCGCACTCGATGTGCGGGGCGTTCCGAGCATCGGGCATTTGCTGCGCCTCGCGCCTGCGGCGTCGGGCAAGCGAGCGGCGCGGTGACCAGGCCATCGCGGCTGCGCGAGCGGCGCCGCCCGGTGCTGGGTGGGCTGCTGGCGCTCGGGCTGTACGCGCCCGTGCAAGCGAGCGAACCGGGGGGCCTGGTGAACCAGGGCGCCGCCTTGTTCCACGGCCTGTCACCCCTGCAGGGTCGCATCGCCGGCCACAGCGGATGGCTACCGCCCGCCACGCTGGTCTGCGCCAACTGCCACGCTGCCCCCGCCGGGCGCAGCTTCGAGCCCGGGCGGGCGGCACGGCCCCTCGGCCGTACCGAGCTGTTGCAGCCACGCGTGCGACGCACCGGCCCGCCCTCGTCATACACGGAGCAGAGCTTGTGCGAGGCGCTGCGCGCGGGCATCGACCCGGCCCATGTCACGCTGCAAAGGGCGATGCCGCGCTACCAACTCAGCGCCGTGGAGTGCCGCGCGCTGTGGGCCTTCCTCACCCGGCCGGGTGTCAGTGTCAACACCTTGCCATGAGCTCGCCGCCCAACGTGTTCGATCCCATCGCGCGGGAGAGCCGCCGACGCTGCCTCGCGTGGCTGGCCACCCTGTTGTGCGGCCTGCCCGCGGCGGTCCGTGCGCATGGCCGCATCGGCCCGGTCGTGCCACCACAGCCGGCTCCCGATGTCGGCTTGTGGCTCGACGATGGCCGGCCGGTGGGCCTGCGCACGCTGCTGCAAGGCCGCGCGACCGCGGTGCAATTCATGTTCACCGGCTGCTCCGCCATCTGCCCGGTGCAGGGCGCATTGTTCGCGCAGGCGCAAGCACGACTGCAGGCACGGCCGGCCGCACGAGAGGCCCGGCTGCTGTCGCTCAGCCTCGACCCCCTGGGCGACACGCCGGCCGCCCTGGCCGCCTGGCGGCAGCGCCATGGCGCCGACGACGTGCTGTGGCGGGCCGCCGTGCCCCGCCAGCTCGACGCCTCGCAGCTGATGGCCGCCTTCAACCCCGGCGAGCCGGAGCGCGATGCACACATGACGCAGGTCTACCTGTTCGACCGCCAGGCACGCCTGGTCTGGCGCACCGCCGAACTGCCGGACCCGGCCGAGATCGCCGACCGCCTCGCCCCTTGATGCTGTCCCGCCGGGCGCGCACGCGCCGGCCTACACTTGCGTCGGGACGTGGGCTCCGCGCTCGCCCTGCATGCCTTGCCGCCATCCTTCCTTGTATGCATTCACCCCATCTGAGCCTGCGCCACTACGGCCCGTCGCCCGGCAGCCACAGCCACGACCATTACCAGCTGCTGTGGGGCTGGCAGGGGCGGCTCGAGCTCGAGATCGAAGGCCGTGGTGCCTGTGTCAGCAGCGGTCGCCTGGCCGTCATCGCCCCCGGTGACCGCCACGACTTCTGGTCGAGCGCCGGCAGCCGCTGTTTTGTCGTCGATGGCCCGGAAGACCACGCAGGGCTGGCACCCTTGGCCGGCCGCGTGGTCGACACCGCCCCGTCGACCCTGCACCTGCTGCGCTTCCTGGCCGCGCAGGGCGCCGAAGGTGGACTGCCTCAGCCGGCGGCCGCGGCCTTGCTGCTGGCCACCGTGACGGCCCACGGCAGCGCTGCGCCGACGGCGACGCGGCGTGCGATCGACTGGGCCGCGCTCGATCTGTGGCTGGACGCCCGGCTGGGCGAGCCCTTGTCGGTGGCGCAGATGGCGCTCCAGGTCTGCCTCAGCCCTTCGCAGTTCGCCGCCCGCTGTGTCGAGGAAACCGGCTGGGCGCCGATGGCCTACCTGCGCCAGCGGCGGCTGCAACAGGCGCGCCGCTTGCGGGCACAAGGCTGGCAGGTGCAGCAGATCGCCGAGCGCTGCGGCTACCGGTCACCGTCGGCGCTGACCGCGGCGCTGCGACGCGCCGACGCCGCTCGCTGAGCCAGCCGCAAGTTCGGCATCGCAAGTTCGGTATTACGCGACGACACGCCGGCGTTGCGCGACGAGTCGCCCGGGCAGCCGGCCCTATGCTGCCAGCCATGTCCTCGACCCTGGTCCCCCCTCCCCTCGCCTCCCACCTCTACGCGCTGGGCGCCATCGCGCTGTGGGCCTCGCTCGCCACGCTCGGCGTCGCGCTGTCGGGCGTGCCGCCGTTCTTGCTGACGGGGCTGTCGCTGCTGATCGGCAGCCTGCCCGCCTGGCCGCGCTGGCGAGAGTGGCGGGTGCCGGCCAGGACGCTGGCGATGGGCCTGTACGGCCTGTTCGGCTACCACTTCCTGCTGTTCATCGCGTTGCGCCATGCGCCGCCGGTCGAGGCCAACCTGGTCAACTATTTGTGGCCGCTGCTGATCGTCGTGCTGGCACCGTTGTTCCTGCCCGGCCTGCGCCTGCGACCGCTGCACCTGCTCGCGGCGGCGGCCGGCTTTGCCGGTGCGGCGGTCGCCATCGTCGGCGGCCGGTCGCTGTCGGGCCAGTGGTCCTGGGGCTATCTGCCGGCGCTCGCGGCCGCCTTCATGTGGGCCAGCTACTCGCTGATGACCAAACGGGTGCCGGCCTTCCCGACCTCGGCGATCGGGCTGTTCGGCCTGGTGTCGGGTTTGCTGTCGCTGCTGTGCCACGCGCTGCTGGAGCCGGCGGTCACGCTGTCCGCCCGCGAATGGGGCCTGGTGGCCGTGATGGGGCTGGGGCCGCTGGGCGCCGCGTTTTTCCTCTGGGACAAGGCGCTGAAGACCGGCGACCCGCGCACCATCGGCATCCTCAGCTACCTGACGCCGCTGGCGTCGACCAGTTTGCTGCTGCTGGTGACCGGGCGTCCGCTCACCTGGTCGACCGGGCTGGCCGCCGCGCTGATTGTCGGCGCCGCGGTGGTGGGGGTGCGGGCCCGCGGCTGAGTGGCGCCCTCAGCCTTCGGCGAGCAACTGCTCCACCAATTGGTGCAGCGCGGCGAAATCGGGCTCGCCGAGATACCGCTTGACCACCTCGCCGCGCTTGTTTAGCAGGAACGTGGTCGGCGTCAGTCGGATGTCGCCG
Organism: Caldimonas brevitalea; assembly: GCF_001017435.1. Taxonomy (NCBI): domain Bacteria; kingdom Pseudomonadati; phylum Pseudomonadota; class Betaproteobacteria; order Burkholderiales; family Sphaerotilaceae; genus Caldimonas; species Caldimonas brevitalea. The sequence continues at coordinate 1,019,789 of NZ_CP011371.1, read as the reverse complement.
AAACGCTTGGCGACTTCACCGGTGTTGTCGATCGCCACCTTGAACGGCAGCTTGCGCGTTTCAGCGAAGTTGGCGACATAAGCCGGCGGGTCGTAGCTCATCGCCACCGCAACGAAGTCGAGGCCACGCCCGTGGTACTTCTCGTAGGTGTGCACCATCTCCGGCATTTCCTTGACGCAGGTGGTACAGCTGGTGGCCCAGAAGTTGACGAGCACGACCTTGCCCTTGAGGTCCGCGAAGTTCTCCCGCTTGCCGTCCAGCAACACATAGTCGACCGCAGGCGCGGTTTCGGTGCGGCCCACCGCCAGATAACCGCCGACGCCGATGGCCAGGGCCGCCACCAGCGCGGCTAGATAATGTGCTTTTTTCATGGAGTTCTCCGTGGATCGTCGCAAGTTTACGGGGCGCCTGGGCGTCCTGGCCGCCAGCACGCTGCTCGGCGCGCCCGCCTCGACCTGGGCCTTGTCGCTCTCCGACCTCAGCGAGCGCGACGCCACCCTGGGCCTGAAAACCGCGCTCGAGCGCGGCGCCGTCACCGCCGTGAACCTGCTGGGACGCACCGATGGATTCCTCGGCAACCCGAAAGTTCGCATCCCGCTGCCCGAGCATCTGCAAGATGCCGCAGACCTGCTGCGCAGCATCGGCCAGGCGCAGCGCCTCGACGAACTCGAGACGGCGATGAACCGGGCCGCCGAGGCCGCGGTGCCCGAAGCCAGGTCACTGTTGGTCGGCGCGGTGAAGCAAATGAGCGTCAGCGATGCCAAGCAGATCCTGCGCGGCTCGGACACCTCCGTCACCGAATTCTTCTCGGGCAAGACGCGTGAGCCGCTGGGCCAGCGCTTCTTGCCCATCGTCGCGGCCACCACCGACAAGGTCGGGCTGGCGCGCCGCTACAACAAGCTGGTCGACCGTGCCGCCGCCTTCGGCCTGGTGTCGTCCGACGTCCGCATCGAGCCGTATGTCACGGGCAAGGCGCTCGACGGCCTGTTTTTCATGATCGCCGAGGAAGAGCGGCAGATCCGGCGCGACCCGATCGGCACCGGCAGCGCGATCTTGCGCAAGGTATTCGGCGCGCTCTGACCCGCGCGCCGGGCGCCGGCCTCAGACGAGCGCCAACAGCGCCTGCAGCAAGGGCTCGGGTGCGCTGATCATCGCGTCGTGCCCGGTCGCGATCTCGACCACCCGCCAACCCGGCTCGCGGCGCACTTTCTGCCGCGACGCCGCGATGGTGGGCAAGGCCGGGTCGGTGCAGTCGATGAAGGTCTTGGGCAGCGCCCAGACACGTTGCGCGTCGAAGGACAAGGCGCTGTCGTAAACGCCGCCGGGCTGTGGCGTCAAACGCCGCGCCACCCAGGCGGCATCCTCACCCGTCAGACCGAAGGCGGCCGGGTCGCCGGCCGGCAGCGTGCCCTGCTCGGCGATCGCCTTGCGGCGCGCCGCCTGGGTTTCGGCGCTGTGGCCGCTGGCCCAGCTCTCGCCGGGCGCCGGCACCACCGCGTCGAGGTAGACCAAATGTGCGATGCGCTCGGCCAGGCGGTCGGCGACCCCGGTGATCACCATGCCGGCGTAGCTGTGGCCTACCAGCACCGCCCGCTGCAGTTCTTCGGCCTCGATGACGTTGACGACATCGTCGATGTGCGTCTGCAGCGTGATCGGTGTGCCCACCAGATGGGCCCGCTCGCCCACGCCTGTCAGGCTGACGGGGAAGGCGCGGTGACCGGCCTGCCACAAGGCCGGCAACACCCGCTTCCAACACCAGGCACCATGCCAGGCGCCCTGCACCAATACGAAATCGGCCATGTGCTCTCCTTGTCGTGTTCGTGTGCCGCCCGGGCCCCTCGCCACGTGGGGTTCCCCTGCGGCACTCGACCCGATTGTGAGGGCGCTGTCGATAATCCTGCCGATGAACCGACCTTTGCCCGCCCCCGGCCCTGCCCTGATCGCCGCCGCCGCCGCGGCCCTGGTGGCCTGCAGCCCCGGCCTGGATTGGCGCCAGGTGCGCCCCGAGAACACCGGCCTCGAGGCGCTGTTTCCGTGCAAGCCGCTCAGCCATGCGCGCGAGGTGCCGCTCGGCGGGGCGACGGGGCGCATGTCGATGTTCAGCTGCAGCACCAGCGGCATGACCTTCGGTGTGACGCATGTCGACCTGGGCGACCCGGCCCGTGTCACACCGGCCTTGAACGAGTTGCGCGCGGCCGCGGTGGGCAACCTCGGCGGCCAGGAAACGGTGCTGGGGCCGGCCGGGGTGGCGGGCATGACCCCCAATCCGCAAGCCTTGCGCATCGCCGTGGCCGGCCGGCGCGCCGACGGCAGCGCACTCGCGCAGCACGCGGCCTTCTTCGCCAAAGGCACGCATGTCTACCAGGCGAGCGTGGTGGGCACGCGGTTGTCAGACGAGGCGCTGGACAGCTTTTTCAGCGGCCTGCGCCTGCCGTGACGCATGCAGCCGCCTCGCGTCGACACCGCGTTGCAGCCTGTGCTCGGCTCTGCGCCTCTGCGCCGGCGCGGCTTTGTCGCACGCACGGCCTTGCGCGGTCCTTCGGGCGGGTACGCGCTGTGCTGCACTGCCGCCTATCTGCATCGTGATCGGCGCCACACTGTTTCAGTTGGCGCGGTACACGGCGAGCATCTGGGCAGATAATCCACGATTCTTGTTATGTCCGGCATCCTGATCATTGCCCACGCCCCCCTCGCCAGCGCCTTGAAGGCTTGCGCGGCGCACACCTTTCCGGACTGTGCGGCAGCGGTCGAAGCGCTCGACGTCGCCCCCAACCTGCCGCTCGAAGACATCGAAGCCCAGGCGCGCGTGCTGCTCGCCCGCGTCAAGAATCCCGAGGCCCTGATCCTGACCGACGTGTTCGGCGCCACGCCTTGCAACGTCGCGCAGCGGCTCGGCGACGGCGTGACCGTCAAGGTGGTGGCAGGTGTCAATGTGCCGATGCTGTGGCGCAGTCTGTGCTACCAGAACGAGCCGCTGGACACCCTCGTCGCCCGCGCCGTCGCCGGGGCGTCGCAGGGCGTGATGCAGGTGACCACCAGCAAGCCCCAGAATCAGTCACAAAGCGTCGGTTATCGTCCGGGACATGATCAAGCAGACCATCACCATCAGCAATAAGCTCGGGCTGCACGCCCGCGCTTCGGCCAAGCTCACCAAGCTCGCCGCATCGTTCAAGAGCGAGGTCTTCATGAGCCGCAACGGCCGGCGCGTCAACGCCAAGAGCATCATGGGCGTCATGATGCTGGCCGCCGGTATCGGCACTGAGGTCGAGATCGAGATCGACGGCCCGGACGAAGAGGCGGCGATGTCCGCCCTCGTCGCGCTGATCGACGACAAGTTCGGCGAAGGCGAGTAACCGGGCCGGCGCCCCAAGGGGCGCCCTGCTGCCGGATCAGCCGCCGCCCAGAAAGTGGCGCCGGTAGCGCGGCGGCAGATCGTCGATGCGCATCAGCATCGGCAGGTCGGCGGTGTTGAAGTCAGGGTCCCAGGCCGGTGCGCCCAGGATCTTGGCGCCGCAACGCAAATAACCCTTGATCAGCGCCGGCGGTTCGACGTCGAGGTCACGGCGCAGCTCGTGCACCGGCAACGGCAGGCGCGGGCGCACGCGCCATTCGATCGGCGCCAGGTGGCTCTGGCGCAGCCGCTCCCACAGGCTGGCCGCCACATGGCCGCCGTCACGCATGCTGATGCTGGCGCAGCCGATCATCGTGTCGAGCCGGTTGCGGAACATGAACTCGGCCAACGCGCCCCACAAGGCCAGGATGGCACCGCCCGAGCGGTAGTCGGGGTGCACACAGGAACGGCCCAGTTCGACCATGCGCGGGCGCAGCGGCCGCAACCGCGTGAGGTCGAACTCGGTCTCGCTGTACAGCCCGCCGACGCGGCGTGCTGCATCGGGTGTCAGCACGCGATAGGTGCCGACCACCGGGCCGTGTTCACCGCCGGCGCGCACCAGCAGGTGCTCGCAGTGCGCGTCGAACATGTCGACGTCGTGCCCGGCCGGCGCTCCGCGCGGCGGGGCCAGCCGGGCCCCCATCTCCTCGGCGAAGATCTGGTACCTCAGGCGTTGGGCCGCGAGGATGTCGTCCGCGTGGCGCGCCCAGGCCACCTGGAGCGCGGCCACAGGGGCCAGCGGCGGCGCGGTATCGACAACAGCTGCAGCAGGGCGCGGGTGAAGTGACCCCCGAGGCAAGCGTATCTCCGAAAACGGCAAGGTCGGCGACGGCAGGTCCCTCATCACGATCTCCAGTCCAAGGTGCCGCCAGCGTAGGCAGCACGGGTGACGTGGCCATGACCCTCGCATGACGTTTGCATGAACCCGGGGCGCCATCAAGACCCAGGGACCGTACCGGCGCGGCGCACACCGCCGGACGCCCGCGGCCGGATCCGTGACGCACGCCACACTCGGCGCCTTGCCCTCGGTAGAGACCAGCTCGGCGTGCGCGCTCGGGCGTGGTAATTTGGCGACGACGCCACCTGTTGCTCCATGTCGTACTCCCCGCCTCCCCCTGCGTCGCGCCCGTGGCAGCGCGTGCGGCAGCTGGCCCGCTGCCTGACCCACCGGCCTCTCTGGCTCGACCGTTTGCGCCAGCTCGCCACGCGCGAGCCGCCGGCGGTGGACCTGCAGGCGCAAGAGGCGCTCAAGCAAGCCAACGCACGCCTGACGGTGGCACTGTCGGCCGTGCGCGCGTCCGTCTGGGCCTACGACGCGCGGCGCGGCACACTGGAATGGGACCCGCGAGGAGCCGAGCTGTACGGCCACGACCTCAACGGCGACCCGCAGGCCTGGGAGAACAGCCTCGCATCCGACCATGCCGCCGACGTGGTGCAGCGCTGGCGCAGCTACCTCGCCGATCCCGCCTGCGACACCTTCGACATGGAGTACGCGATCCAGCACCCGCGCTTGGGCGTGCGGCAGATCCGTTGTGTCGGCCGCAACGAACGCGACGCCAACGGCCAGCTGGTGCAGGCAATCGGCCTCGACCTCGACGTCACCGAAGAACGCAGCACCGCACAACGTGCCGAAGAGATGGCCAACCGGCTGCAGCTGGCGGTCACCGCGTCGGGCCTGGGCATCTGGACCGTCGACGTGCTGACGGGCACCACCGAGTGGAACGAGGCGTTGTATCGGCTCTACGGAGAAGACCCGGCCCGTTTCCGGCCCACCCCCACCACCTGGGAAGACCGGCTGCACCCCGACGACCGTGACCGGGTGCGGGCGATGGCGGCGCGCACGCTGAGCGGCGAACCGGTGGACGTGGACGAACACCGCATCCTCCGCGCCGACGGCGAGGTGCGCACGGTGCGCATGATGCTGCGCCACCTGCGCACACCGCGCGGGCGCACCTTGCGAGTGGTCGGCGCCACCTTCGACGTGACCGAACAGCACCGCGCCACCGAAGCCATCGACCGGGCCCGTGCGGCGGCCGAAGAGGCCAACCGGCTCAAGAGCGAGTTCCTGGCCAACATGAGCCACGAGATCCGCACGCCGATGAACGCCATCATCGGCATGACGGAGCTGGCCCTGCAGGGCGAGCTGCCGGCGCGCGAACAGCAGCACGTCGCGAAGGCCAACGCGGCCGCGCGCAACCTGCTCGGCGTGCTCAACGACATCCTCGACTTCTCGAAGATCGAGGCCGGCAAGCTGGCGGTCGAACAAGCCCGCTTCTCGCTGCACGAAGTGCTCGAACGGGTGGCCGACGTGGTGGCGCTGCAGGCCGGCGAGAAAGGCCTGGAGCTGGTGTTCGACCTGCCGGTGTCGCTGCCCTGCGAGCTGCTCGGCGACCCGCACCGGCTGGCCCAGGTGCTGGTCAACCTGATCGCCAATGCGATCAAGTTCACGCCCAGCGGCCGTGTGGTGGTGCGGGCGTCGATCTGTCAGGACGACGACGGCACCCACCCGCGCTTGCGCTTCGAGGTCGAAGACACCGGCATCGGGCTGGACCCGGCGCAGCAACAGCGATTGTTCCAACCCTTCAGCCAGGCCGACACCTCGATCACGCGGCGCTTCGGCGGCACCGGCCTGGGCCTCGTGATCTGCCGACGCCTGCTCGAGCTGATGGGCGGCACGATCGGGGTGCGGTCGACGCCGGGCGGCGGTTCGACCTTCTGGTTCGATCTGCCGGCCGCACGCCTGGAGCCCCCGCCGCCGCCGCTGGTCGCGCCGCGCGCGTCGGCAGGTTGGACGGTGCTGGTGGTCGACGACGACCCGGTCGCGCGCGACGCGCTGACCCGCCTGGTGCAGGGACTGGGCCACCGGGCACTGGCGGCTGCCAGTGCCGACGAGGCCCGGGCGCTGTGGCGCCAGGGCGCCGGTGTCGGCACGGGCCCGCTGGTGCTCTTGATCGACGCCGGTCTGCAACAGCGTGCCGGGCTCGAGCTGGCGTCGGAAGGTGCGCGCTCCGCGCCGCCGGTGCGCGTGCTGCTGACCTACCGACCGCATGAGTACGCGACGCTGCGGCGCGAGGTGGCGGCGCTGGCGGTCCAGGCCTCGCTGCCCAAGCCGGTGTTGCCGCTGCGGCTGCACGAAGCCCTCGACGCGCCCGCGCCGCGCAGCGGCACCGCCCCGGGCCGGTTGCCGGGGCCGGCCCTGCACGGCATGAAGGTGCTGCTGGCCGAAGACAACCCGCTCAACCGCGAGCTGGCCATCGAGCTGCTGCGGCGCGCCGGCGTGCAACTGCAGACGGTGGAAAGCGGTGCCGAAGCGATCGAGGCGGTCCAGCGCGAGGCCTTCGACGCGGTGCTGATGGACCTGCAGATGCCCGGCATGGACGGCTACGAGGCGACACGTCGCATTCGCGCGCTGGGCGGGCCTTTCGCCTTCCTGCCGATCATCGCGATGACGGCGCATGCGATGGCCGGCGACCGCGAGCGGTCGCTGGCCGCGGGCATGGACGACCACCTGGCCAAACCCATCGACACGGCCATGCTGCTGCGCACCTTGCACCGCTGGGGCGGCCCGCGGCGCGAGGCCGACCTGACCACGGGTGCCATGCGGTGGAGCGAGACCATCGAAGCCGGCCCGCAGGTGCTCGACGTCGACGCCGGCGTGCGCGGCTGCGGCGACAGCCCCGCTGTCTTCCAGCGTGCCCTACAGCGTTTCGTCGAACTGTACGAAGACGACGCGGTGGCGCCGTCGCAGGAGCCCTCGGCCCAGCACATCGCCGCCCACAGCCTCAAGGGCGTGGCCGGCTCGCTGGGCATGCGCGCCTTGTACGAGCTGGCCCTGCATGCCGACCTCTCGTGCCGCGGTGGCGCTGCCTTGCAGCCCGCCGAGTGCGAGCGGCTCAACGCCGCGCTGCAGCAGGCACGCGAGGCCGCACGCGGCTACCTGATGGCGCGCGGCGCCGCACCCGGAGGCCTTTCTTCGCCCCGCTGACCGCTCAGACCTGCGCCTTGATGAGGGCCACCATGCGGCTGTACTTGAGGTCGTCGCCGCGGTCGCGGAACAGCCGCGGGTTGATCTCGAGCGCCGTCAAGGCCTCGGCCTCGGCATAGCCGATCGCGAGCAGTTCCTGCGCCAGTTGCCGGGGGTCGAAACACGAACGCCAGGGCTCACCCAACAGTGCGCAGCGCAACCCGACCAGACGGCGCGTCCAGCGCTCCACCGGCCGCAAGGACGAGAACGGCACGAGGTGGTCGAACACCACGCCGCTGCCCGGCGCGGCGTGGCTGACGATCCAGCGCAACGTCGCCCTCACGGCGGCCGGCGTCAGATACATCGTCACGCCGAGCCAGGAGAAGAACACCGGCTGGTCGGCCCGGAAGCCGGCGGCCTGCAGGGCGTCGGCCCAGGCCTGCGCTTCGAAATCGACCGGCGTGAAGGTCAACGACTCGGGAATCGGGATGCGCGCGTCGGCCAGCAACTGGCGTTTCCACGCCTGGGTGGCCGGATGGTCGACTTCGAACACGCGCAACGCCGAGGCCGGATAGGGGTTGCGATAGGCGAAAGTGTCGAGCCCGGCGCCCAGCACCACATACTGGCGCACGCCCCGTTGCACCGCCTCGTCGAGTGCCTCTTCGGTGATGCGGCTGCGCGCCACCACGTCGCCGCGTATGCGCCGCCACACCTTGCTGTTCAGCTGCGAGGTGCGCAGCCGGGATGCAACGCCGGGGCCCAGGATCTGCACCGAGACGGGATCGACGAACACCTTGGGATCATCGTCGAACACCTGGTGCTTGGCGCGCTGCGTGGCGGCCTGCAGGGCGGTGCGACTCGGACGGGCGTGGTGCATGCGGGCCTCGGCAAAGGACGCGCCCAGGCGGCGGGTGACCGGTGCCGTGGAGCGCGGGAACGCGGCGCGGCCCCGGATGCGCGCAGGTTCAGGCCGCGGCGGGCAGCGTGCGGCGTTGGCCCTTCCCGTACTTGCGCCGCACGACCGCGCCCAGCAGCAAGGCCGTGCCGGTCAGCGCGAACGTGCTCGGCTCGGGAACGGGCGTAGCGTTGAACACCACTTCGTTGAACCCGACGCCGAACGAATCGGGCGACCAGCTCTCGATCACGTTGATGCGGGCATAAGCCGCGAAGGTCGGTTCGAAGTCGAACACCTGCACGAAGGTCGTGAAGGAGTCGCCGAGGTCGTTGGCGGCGGTGAAGGTGCCGACCGACGTGGCGTCGCTGAACCCGGCATCGCGCGACAGCACCAGCTCGAACGTCTTGAGCGAGGACGGGTCGTCGGCGCCGAGATTCCACAGCGCGAGCGACTCGACGCTGGCCAGCGTGCCGAGGTCGAAATCGAGCGTGGCGGAGTGCGTGTTCTGCGTGGCCCAGACGCAGTCGCCGAAACAATGCACGGCCGATGGCTTGGTCGAGACGAAAGCATCGAAGTCGTCCACGCCGGACACGTAGGTGGTGTTCAAACCGGTCTGGTCGATCAGGTGCTCGACATCGAACACCCAACCGGCGCTCGTCGAGACCTCGACGGGCTGCAACGCAACGCCAGCGTGGGCAGTGGTGGCACCGAAGGCAGACAACAGGCAGGCAATGGCCAGTGGACGCATGGAGACCCCTTTTGGAAAGTGCAACACCTACTCTAGGGACAGGGATAGCGGCCAACGGTAACGTCATGTGCGTCGATGGGCTGCCGTGGCCGCGATGCAAGGGGTCTTGCGTCGGCCCCCCCATTTCAGGGGGTCGGGCACGTCGGCAGGCCGCTACGCTGTGTCCCCAGCCAGTTTCGACCGCGTGCTACAGGCGTTTTCGATGCACGTCGCCCGCCCTGTCACGCACGCGCCCAGCGTCGATCTTGTACACGGGAAGGAACGTCGATGAACGCAGTCCGATTTTTGTTCCACACCCTCGCGGGCCTGGCACTCGGTGCCGCATTGATGGGCCCCGTGCAGGCGGTTCCGTTCCCTGACGACGGCACCGACGCCGTCACGCAGGGCGTCTCGATCCTCGACGACCCCACGCTGGAGGGCACGCTGCTCGACAGCCATGTGGCGCGCTTCGACTATTCGGTGCCCACCGTCGATCCCTTCGGCTGGACCCCGTCCGAATACCGCCCGATGACGGGCACCGTCGAATCGCGCGTGGTCCGCAGCGATCTGCTCGGCACGCTCGATTTCTACTGGACGATCTCGGTCGACGCCAGCGTCGAGTCAGACCCCATCCTGAAGGTCAACCAGGCCATCGCCGATGGCTTCGCGCGTTCGCTCTTGACCGGCGTCGACTGGCGCTCCGACCTTCCCGGCGATGTCCCCCTGTCGAGCGCCTTTCGCTCTGACCAGGACGGGGTGGTCTTCCAGTTCATTCCGCCCCAGATGGGCGCCATCGGTGTGGGGAGCGGTGAGTCGTCGCACTCCTTCTTCCTGAGGACCAACGCAACCGAGTACGCGCTGAACGGCCAGTTCACCGTCTCGACCGGCGGCTTTCTGTGGACCGATACCGTCGGCACGCTCGCGCCGGTGCCGGAGCCCGCCAGCGGCTTGCTGCTGCTGCTCGGTTGCTGCGTGTTGACGGCGCTGTCGCGCGGACGCCGGGGCCGCTGAGCGTCCCGGCGGCCTGCGCGCGACGCTAGCGCGCGGCTTCGCGCTTCCAGGCTTCGACGGCCTTCAGCGTGTTCTGCACATGGCCGTCGGGGTTGAGGCTGGCGTAGACATAGAGGATCTTGCCCTGCGGGCTGATCACGTAAGAAACACGGTCGGCCAGGTCGGGCTTGAGGCCCAGCGCTGCGTCATAACGCTTCATGATCTGCCCGCTGCGGTCGGCGGCCACCGCGAACTTGTCGCGGCACGCTTCGACGGAAAACTTCTTCAAGGTCTCGATGTCGTCGTTGGACATGCCGATCACGGTCGCGCCGGCCGCCTGGAAGCGCGGCGTCGCCTCGGCAAAAGCATGCGCTTCGACGGTGCAGCCGCTCGTGAAGGCCTTGGGGTAGAAGTACAAGACCACCGGGCCCTTCTTCAGCGCATCCGCCAGGCTGAACTTGAACGGCTGGCCCGCCAAAGCGGCCTCGGTGGTGAAGTCGGGCGCGGCGGCGCCGACCGGCAACGCAGCCCCGGCCGGCAGGGCCGAACACAAGACGGCTGAGAGGGACGCGGCACACAGCTGCCTGCGGGTCATGAGGCTCATCACGCACTCCTTCCTGGTTCAGTTTCCACTGGACTGTAGCCGGTGTTCAGACTGTTGCAGCGGGTATCCGTAGCACACGCTGCCCAAGTGCCGGCCCAGGCAAAAGTGTCAATGAAGCCGCGTACTAAAGGAGGAAGGGTCAGGATTCCAGCCGGTTACCCTTTGACAAGGGAACACCTACGCACGGTACGGATACTGGCCTTCCGATGCGGCCCGCCCACAAGGCGGCCGACGGTCCACCCATCTCCCTATCGAATGGAGCTTGAATGTTGAAGCTGAACGAGTACCCCTCACTCAACATGAGAACGCTGCTGGCCACGTCCGTGTCCGTGCTGGCGCTGACGCTGGCCGGTTGCGGCGGCGGTGATGACGACGACGACGATCCGCCGGAAGAGCCGAAGTCCTGTGCAGATCGCGCGAACGATACGCCCGACAAATTGATGGAATGTGTCACCCGCGAAGGGGTGCTCAAGCATCTGCAGAAGCTCGACGAGATCGCCAAGGCGAACAACAACACGCGCGCATCGGGCACGATGGGCTACGAGTTGTCGCTCGACTATGCCGAAGGCCTGTTCCGTGGAGCGGGCTACAAGGTGTGGCGCCAAGCCTTTCCGTTGACCACCTCCACCGAGCGCTCGGCCAGCGTAGTGGAGCGCACTGCGCCCACCCCGACCGGCCCGGTGGTCCACCACACCCTGGAGTACTCGGGCAGCGGCGACGTCACCGCCGCTGTGCAAGCGCCTGCCGGCAATGTCAACGGCTGCGAGGAGAGCGATTTCGCCGGCTTCACCGCAGGCCGCATCGCGCTGATCCAGCGCGGTATTTGCCCGTTTGCCCAGAAGGCGAACAACGCCATCAAGGCAGGGGCTGTCGGTGCGGTGATCTACAACAATGTCGACGCCCCGTTGGACAGCGCCACGCTCGGCGACGACTTCACCGGCAACATCCCGGTGGTGGGCATCTCGCAGACGCTCGGCACGCAACTCGCGGCCGTCTCCGGCCTGCAACTGCGCCTGAGGACCGACGTGCTGCGTCAGACCATCGTCTCGCACAACCTGCTCGCTGAAACGACCACCGGCGATGCGAACAAGGTCGTGATGGTCGGTGCCCACCTCGACTCGGTCGAGGACGGCCCTGGCATCAACGACAACGGTTCGGGCTCGGCGGCCATCATCGAAACCGCGCTGTACCTGGCCAAGACGCAGCCGAAGAACAAGCTGCGATTTGCGCTGTGGGGCGGCGAAGAATCGGGCCTGGTGGGGTCGACCTACTACGTCAGCCAGTTGAGCGCCGAAGAGAAGGCGAAGATCGCGCTGTACCTCAACTTCGACATGATCGCGTCGCCCAATCCGGCGTTCTTCATCTACGACGGCGACAACTCCGACGAGGAAGGGGAACCCGAGGGTCCCGGCGGTTCCGAAGTGATTGAGAAGGACTTCGAAGCCTTCTACAACCAGCGCAACAAGCCGTTCAAAGGCACCGACTTCGACGGTCGCTCGGACTACGGCGCGTTCATCGACAACGGCATCCCGGCAGGCGGGCTGTTCTCGGGCGCCGAGGGCATCAAGACGCCCGAAGAGGCGGCGCTGTGGGGCGGCGAGGCCAACGTGGCGTACGACAAGTGCTACCACCAGGCGTGTGACGACCTCACCAACCTGAACCTCGACGCACTCGACCTGAACAGCGACGCGGTCGCGGCCTCCACCATCCGGTATGCGCAGGACGTCGAAGCGGTGGTCAGCAAGCGCGAACCGCCCGCAGCCGTTGCGCGGCAGCAGGCCCTGAAGCCCAAGCGTGTGGTGCCGCCACGCTACCCGCTAGTCGCCCAGTGAGGGTTGTGATGCGGCGATGAGCCGATGATGGGGCCGAAACGAGCCCCAGATAAGAAAGGGAGCGGCCTGGCCGCTCCCTTTTTTCATGCCGACGGCGGCGTCACTTGAAGCCGTCGTCGCCGCTGCCACGGCGCTGCAGGTCAGGCGTCCGGCGCGGCTGGCCCGCGAGGTCCTGGTGCATGTCGCGGTCGGTCGGCGCGTCGTCGCCGTGCGCGCCGGCCAGGCCCTGGCTCGAGGGCAGGCTGCCGCGGTCGCGGGTGTCGGGCTGATGCTCCAGCCCGCCCGGCTCCTGGCCGTCGGCCAGGCCGGTACGTTGGGCCTGCGAGCCGACCTGGCTGCCGAGGCGCGAGCCCTGGCTGCTGCCGCCCGGTTGCGAGGACGGGGTGTTGCGAACTTGTGTCATGACGTCTCCTGTCGCGGCGAGTGGGCCTCGCAAACCGCGCGGGCCCTGTCACACCGCGGCAATCCCGATGCCCGTCGGCCGCCCTCCTGCCCCTGTCAGCACGCGCCCTGGGCGAACAAGGCCTGCACCCGACGCCGGACTTCGTCGGGCGACGGCTCTTCCAAATGCGTCGAGACGAACCACTTGTGCCCAAACGGGTCGACCAGGTGGCCACAGCGGTCGCCCCAGAACTGGTCCTGCACCGGCATCGTCACCTGCGCGCCGGCGGCCACCGCTTTCGCGACCGTCGCATCGACATCCGGCACGAACACCGAGACCGAGACGGCCGAGCCGCCCAGGGCCTTCGGGCCGGGCGACTGATAGTCGGCCCGCTCTTCCGTCACCATGAAGCTGGCCGGCCCCACCTTCATCTCGGAGTGCAGCACCTTGCCGTCCGGCGCGTCGAGCCGCATCACCAGTTCGGCGCCGAATACCTGCTGGTAGTAGCCGATCGCCTGATCGGCCCCCTGCACCACCAGATAGGGGATTGCGCCGCGCGCCGGCGGCACGGCGGGCACCGCACCCTTGCCGCCTGCGGCGGCCTGGGCCGCCACTTCGGCTCGCAACCGGTCCTCCTGCTCGCGCAGCTCCGGCGTGAAGGCCTCGCCGAAATCGGCGGCTTCGAACACCTGGCGGATCTCGATCTCGCTTTCGGTGCCGGTCGGGTTGGGGCAGCGCTTGACCCATTCGATCGCTTCTTCCTTGGACTTCACCTGCCACAGCCAGTAGCCGGCCAGCAACTCCTTGGTGTCGGCAAACGGCCCGTCGACGACGGTGCGGCGATCGCCCGAAAACCGCACCCTGGCGCCCTTGGCACTCGGGTGCAAACCCTCGCCGGCCAGCATCACGCCGGCCTTCACCAGCTCTTCGTTGAACTTGCCCATCTCGGCCAGCAGTTGCTCGCTGGGCATCACGCCGGCTTCGGTGTTGGCATCCGCCTTGATCAGGACCATGAATCGCATCGTGTTTCTCCTTGAGGGGTGGGTCGGAAGCAGTTGCTTCATCCACACGACGATCCTCGCACCGGAAAATCGACACGGCGGAACGCGAAAAGTTGTAACAGTCGCGGCCGACGAGGCGCCGTGGTGCGCGACGCGGCGGCGCCACGCCGCGCGTTGCACCGCGTCGCCGAGCCCGGCACACTACCGCGCGGCGCCGGATGCCGCAGCCATTCCGTCTCACTCCCACCTCCCTCCTCCTGCCCGCCACCTGGCGGGCGGGATCGCCCGATGACCGATACCCGCGCCGGCACGCCCGGCCCCCGCCTCGTGATGGCCCTCGGCGTCACGCAGATCATTTCCTGGGGCTCCATCTTCTATGCCTTTGCGCTGCTGGCCGACGATCTGGCGGCCGCGGTGGGCGCCGAAAAGACGACGGTCGTCGGGGCCTTCTCGGTCGCGCTGCTGATCGCCGGCCTTGCGTCGTCCGCGGTCGGCGGGCTGATCGACCGCCACGGCGGGCGCCGCCTGATGTCGGGCGGCTCGCTGTTGGCGGCGGGCGGGCTCGCGGCCCTGACCCAGGTCCAGACGCTGCCCCAGCTCTACCTGGTCTGGGCGGTCCTCGGTGTGTCGATGGCCGCCACCTTGTACGACCCGGCGTTTGCGGTGCTGGTACAGGCCTTTCGCGACGGTCACCGCAAGGCCATCACCGGCGTGACCCTGTTCGGCGGCTTTGCCAGCACCGTGTTCTGGCCTTTGACCCAAGCCCTGATCGAGCGCTTCGGATGGCAAGGCACGCTGTGGGTGCTGGCGGCCCTGCAGTTGTTGGTGTGTTTGCCGCTGCACGCGCGTGTGCTGCCGGGGCCGCCCGCGCGCAGCGAGGCGGTGCCGGCGCAACGCTCCCGGCCGCCAGCGTTACGAACCGTCTACCGCGACCCATCGTTCTACCTGCTGTGCCTGGCCTTCACCGGCAGCTCGCTGGTGTTCTCGGCGCTGTCGGTGCACCTGATCCCCCTGCTGCACCTGAAGGGCATGAGCCTGCAACAAGCGGCGTGGATCGGCGCGATGATCGGCCCGATGCAGGTGGCAGGACGGCTGCTCGAATATGCCTTTCTGGCCAAGGCCAGCCCGTCACGGGTCGGCTTGGTCGCGATGAGCTTGCTGCCGGCCTCGCTGCTGCTGCTGGCCGCGCTCACGACGCAGCAGGGCGGCTTCCTGCTGTTCGCCCTGCTCTACGGTGCAGGCAACGGCATCATGACCATCGTGCGGGGGGCCATCCCGGTGCAGCTGTATGGCCGCGAACACTATGGCGCCGTCAATGGCGCGATGGCCGGGCCGGCCCTGATCGCCAAGGCCGCCGGTCCGTGGGTCGCCTCGCTGATCCTCGCAGCGCTGACGCAGCCGGTGCACCTGGTGTGGGTGCTGGCGGGTGTCGCGGCACTGTCGGCAGGACTGTTCTCGCTCGCCGCGCCCTTGGCGGCACGACGGGCAAGGGCCCGGGCCGAGGCCGTCTGAAGACGGGCTACTCCAACACCGCCTGCAACTGCTCCCACCCGACCGGCTTGGTCAAGTGGGCGTCGAAGCCGGCCTCGGCGGTGCGGATGCGGTCGCTCTCCTGCCCGTAGCCGGTCATCGCGACGATACGGGCCGGCGCGACCTTGGGCTCGGCGCGCAACCGGTGCAGCACGTTGAAGCCACTGTCGCCCGGCAGGTTGAGGTCGAGCAGCACCACCTGCGGCTGGAACTCGGCCGCGACGATCACCGCCGCCTTGCCATCGTGCACCGCGCGTGCGTCATGGCCCATCGCGACCAGCAAGGCCGCCATGGTGTCGGCCGAGTCGCGGTTGTCGTCGACCACCAGCACCCGCCGGCCCGGCGTGCCGGGCTGTTCGCCCGCCGCGCCGGGGCTGTCGGCCTGGTCGTCGAGCGCGGTCGGCAAGCGCACCGTGAAGCGGCTGCCGCGCCCGCGTCCTTCGCTTTCGGCGCGCAAGGTGCCGCCGTGCATTTCGATCAGCGTACGCGCCAGGGTCAAGCCGATGCCCAGGCCGCCGTCACCGCTGGCGCCTTCGCCGTCGCTGTCTTCCTGGACAAACAGGTCGAAGATGCGCTGCAGCGCGTCGGGTGCGATGCCACGGCCGTTGTCGCTGACGCTGGCCACCACGAAGCCGTCCTCGACGTCCACCCGCACCGACACGCGGCCGCCCGGGTCGGTGTACTTGGCAGCGTTCGACAACAAGTTCTGCAGCACCTGCACCAAGCGGGTGTCGTCGCCCCACACCATCACGGCCTGCGGCGGCAGCTTCACCGACAGCTCGTGGCCGCGCTCGGCCAGCAGCGGGCGCGTCGCCTCGACGCTGCGTTGCACCACCTCCCGAAAGCCGATCCGCTGGCGCTTCAGGCTGATCTTGCCGGTGGTGATGCGCCCGACGTCCAGCAGGTCGTCGACCAGGCGCGTCAAATGGCTCAACTGGCGGTCGACGATGTCGCGGCTGCCGCGCAGCTTGGCGGGAAACTCCGGCGCGATCTGCATGATGCTGACGGCATTGCGGATCGGCGCCAGCGGGTTGCGCAACTCGTGGCCCAGGATGGCAAGGAACTGGCTGATGCGGCGCGCCGAATGTTCGAGTTCGGCCAGGCGGCGGCGCTCGGTCATGTCGCGCGTCACCTTGGCAAAGCCGCGCAAGTGGCCTTCTTCGTCGTACACCGAGCTGACCGTCACGAGCGCCCAGAAGACACTGCCGTCCTTGCGCACACGCCAACCTTCGTCGGTGGTGCGGCCGTACTTCAGCGCCTGCGCCAGCTCTTGCTCCGGCTGGCCCAGCAAACGATCTTCGGCGGTGTAGAAAAGCGAGACATGGCGCCCGATCACATCGGCGGCGCTGTAGCCCTTGATCGCTTGTGCGCCGGCGTTCCAGCTCTGAATGTGGCCTGAGGGGTCGAGCATGTAGATCGCGTGGTCGCGGACCCCGTCGACCAGCAGCCGAAAACGCTCCTCGCTCAGCCGCAGCGCCTCTTCGTTGCGCCGCCGCTCGGTCAGGTCGCGCGTGATCTTGGCGAAGCCGTCCACCTCGCCCTGCTCGTTGCGCAGCGCCGTGATGACGACATTGGCCCAGAAGCGCGTGCCGTCCTTGCGCACCCGCCAACCCTCGTCTTCGAAGCGGCCGTCGCGCCGCGCGCGCCTCAGTTCTTCCTGGGGCCACTGCCTGGCGTTGGCTTCGTCGGGATAGAACACGGTGAACGGGCGGCCGATGATTTCGTCGGCCCTGTAGCCCTTGATCTTCTCGGCGCCGACATTCCACGACGAAACGATGCCGTCGTTGTCGAGCAGGAAGATCGCGTAGTCCACCGCCCCCTCGACGAGCAAGCGCAGCCGTTCCTCTGCCGGACGCCCGACGGCCACCGGCGGATGCGGAGGATTTGGCCGGTCAGACGGCACGGGGGGAGCGGACACGGATTTCCTTTCGTAACAGGCCGCGGCGGACGACCTTCCTATGGTACGTCCCTCGTCGCACGGGCTGGAGCGCCGTCGCCGACCGGCAACGTGAAGCAGGGCACGTCGGGTTTGGTCCCGTCGCGTCCACGGTCACCATTGTTGGTCCGTCCCCCTGCCCTCACCGCCCATCGCCATGTCCCCCGAGCACCCTCTCGTGAGCATCCACGGCCGGCTCGGCTCGATCGACTTCTTCGATCTCGCGTCGCACTTTGGACGCATCTTCGTGAACACCCGGACCTCCGTGGCGACGGCCGACAGCAGCAAGCGTGAGCCTCCCGCATCCGCATGAAGTGCAGGCGCACCGTGCGGGCGACTGGCAAGAAGTCACATGATGCAAAGGGCCGGCGCCACGGCGTGCGTGCAAGCAGGGCTGATGTGAAATCCGCCCTGTTTCATTTTGTTTCGTTTGCTAGCCTCGCGTTTTTTTAACGAGGAGGAGCGTCATGAAGCACGCCGTCATCATCGCCGCCGCCCTGGTGCTCAGCGGTTGCGCCAGCATTTTCTCGGGCAGCACCCAGTCCGTCACGATCTCCAGCGAACCCGCTGGTGCCAACATCGTCGTCCTCAACCGCGCGGGTATCCAAGTGCACAGCGGCACGACGCCGGCGACGGTCACGCTCAACCGCGGCGCTGGCTACTTCAAGTCGGAAAGCTATGTGGTGCGGGTGCAGAAGGAAGGCTATGCCCCGAAGGAAGTGACGCTGACGGGCACTGTCAACGGCTGGTACTTCGGCAACATCCTGGTCGGCGGCCTGATCGGCATGCTGGCGATCGACCCGGTGACCGGTGCGATGTACTCGCTGCCGTCCTCCGTCAATGCCACGCTGGAGCCGTCGTCGGCCAAGACCAGCGCCGCGCCGGCGTCGATGACCATCGTCGCGGTCGAAGACGTCGCCCCTGAAGTGATGAAGAAGGCGCGCCTGATCGCCACGTTCTGAGCTGCCGCGGCAGCACCTGTCGGCCCGTCTCGACGCCTTGCGCGTCATGCGGGCCGATCCATTTCTCACACGGCTTGCGCGCCACCTGGCGACGCATCCCCCCGTCAGTGCCGCACCGGCTGCCGACGCCGGCCTGCCCGGGACCGCCTGGCGCGCTGTTCAGCGACACAGTTCCCGCAGGCCTTCGACGAGACGGTCCAGGTCTTCCCGCCTCGTGTAGATGGCCGGCGTCACCCGCACCACGTCGCCGCGCACCGGCCCGGCACGCCGCACCGTGAGCACGCCGTGCCGGTCCCGCAAGGCGGCCACCACTGCGTCGGCCTCGGCCGGACTGCCGCGACCGCGCAGTCGAAACGACGTGATGCCGCCCACCATGCGTGGATCGTTGGGCGTCAGGATCTCTAGCCCCGGCCAGTCGCGCACCTGCTCTACCCAGTGGTTGCGCAGCGCGCGCAGCCGTGCCTCTTTGGCCCGTGCGCTGATGCGCCGGTGCAATTGCAGCGCGGCGGGAATCGTCAGCCACGCGGCGAAGCTCGGCGAGCCGGTGTGGATGCGCGAGCGGATGTCGGTGTCGGGAAAGTCGCGGTCGCCGAAGTAAGGATCGATGGCCGCGAGGCTGTCGCGGCGGATGTACAAGCAACCGCAGCCCAGCGGCGCGCCTATCCATTTGTGCAGGTTGAACGCGGCGTACGGCACGCCGAGGCTGGACGCGTCGAAGTCCAGTTGCCCCCAGGAATGGGCCGCGTCGACGATCACCTCGGCACCGGCCGATTGCGCCAGGGCCGCCAGCTCGCGCACCGGCAGCACCAACCCGGTACCGTGGGTGAGGTGGGTCAGCAGCACCAGACGTGTGTTGGGATGCTGCCGCAGCGCCTCGGCATAAGCGTCCAGCACGCTCTGCCGTGTGGCCGGCTCCGGCATCGCGAGGCTCACCGGCACCACGCCGCGGCGCTGGCGCAACCACTCCATCGCGCTGCGCATCGCCGGATAGTCGAGGTCGCTGTAGAGCACGGTGTCGCCGGGCTGCAGCCGGTTGTAGCCGCCGATCAGCGCCAGCATCGCTTCGGTGGCGCCCCGGGTCAGCACGATCTCGCCCGGCTCGCAACCGAGCGCCTTGGCCACGGTGTGGCGCAGACGTTCGAGCACCTCGGGCCAGCGCTCTCGCAGCCACAGCGTGTTCTCGAAGTTCACGCGGTCGATCCAGTAGCCCAGCATCTCTTTGACCGGCTCGGCCATCACACCCCAGTAGCCGTTTTCGAGGTTGGTGAGCGCGGTCGAGGTCTTGTAGAGATCGGAGACCGCGTCCCAGAACGGCTCGTCGGACTCGGCGCCGTGGACGGGCGCCGGAGGCAGTTGTGCCAAGGCGGCCTCGAAGGACGGCAGTCGGTGATCCAGGTCGTGCATGCGGCGATGGGAGAGGAGGATGGGCTGCGGCAGTCTATGCAACATCAGGCGGACGGCGCAAGCCCGACCGCCGATCGCCGCCCGTTCGCCCACAGTCCTCCATCGCGCCGGCGTCGCCCCTTACGCTTTTGGACCGACGCTCGGCGGATGCCGGGGCCGCAGTGCCTCTCCGGCAAGCCGCCGGGTCACCGCTGCGTCGCGGCTTTCATCCTCACCGCCACGGCTTCGTGAACCACGGCCACCACCTGGTCGCCCACCTTCACGTCTGCCAGGGTTGCCTTGTCCTTCACCCTGAAGTCGGCCACGCGGCCTTGCGGCCCTTGCAGCCGCACCGTTTGCTCGTGTTGATCGACTGCCAGCACGTTGGTCACCACCGTCGTGCGCTTGTTGGCCTGCAGGCCGGGCTTGCCGTCCTGCTGAGTCCGTGCCTCGGCTTCCGCTTCCACCTGTTCGCGGATGCCGTCTCCACCTTTGCGCAAGGCCACGGCCACGGCGCGCTGGTAGTCCAGGCGAATCAGGTCGCCTACCTTCACACGGTCCAGCGCCACCGAATCATCGACACCAAAGGTTCGTTCCTGGCCTTGCGGCCCCTTCAAGGTGACGGTGCGCTGCTCTGCCTCCACAGCAGAGACCGTCCCGGTGACGCTGGCCTGCAGGCCGACGACCTTGAGACCGGTGTCGGACGGCGCGGCGCTCACGGTCAGCGGCGCGGCCGACACGCACACCACACCCATTGCAAGCGAGGTAAGGAAGGATGACATGGACAGCATAGGTTCTCCTGTAGAACGGCCGTTGCGGCCTGACATCTCACGGTAGGCGTGCCCACTCGGCGCTGCCACTGTGGTCGGGGGCAGGCGGCCCTGCCTGCGCTCCTCCTGAGCGTCGTCCGTCCGCCCGCCTGTCGCCTGCACCGAGTCCGAGGGTGTGGCAATGGTCTTCGGTGCGGCGGGCCAGCCCATTGACGGCCTAGACGGGCATCCGCGCTATCGGCTCCGAGACGATCAACCGTGTGCCGGTCACGTTCTGAACCGCGGCCAGCTCGACACCCGGCGCCAGTTCCTTCAGGACCAGGCCGCTCGCCGTCGGCTCCATCACCGCCAGCTCGGTCACGATGAGGTCCACGCAACGGGCGGAGGTCAGCGGCAAGGTGCACTGCTCGACGATCTTCGGCTTGCCCTTGACGGTATGCGTCATGGCCACGATGACACGGCGGGCGCCCGTGACGAGATCCATCGCACCTCCCATGCCCGGCACCATGCTGCCGGGCACCATCCAGTTGGCCAGTCTTCCGGTCTTGTCGACCTGCAAGCCGCCGAGCACGGTGACGTCCAGATGCCCGCCACGGATCAGGCCGAACGACATGGCGCTGTCGAAGGTTGCCGAGCCCGGCAACGCGCTGATCGAATTGCCGCCCGCGTCGGTGAGATCTTCGGCCTCGAGGCCCTCTTCGGTGACGGCTTGCATGCCGACGATGCCGTTCTCGGACTGGAAGAAGATCTGGGCCCCGGGCGGCACCATCGAGGCCACCAGCGTCGGCAGACCGATGCCCAGGTTCACGAGATAGCCGGGGCGCAGTTCGAGCGCGACACGTGCGGCGATCAGCCTTTTCTCATCCATGGACGGGCTCCCGGGCGACGAGACGATCCACGAGCACGGCAGGGGTCATGACGTCATCGGGTGCGATCACGCCGACCGGGACGATCTCTTGCGGTTCTGCCACCACCGTGTCTGCGGCCATCGCCATCAGAGGGTTGAGGTTGCGGGCGGTCAAGGCGTAGACGAGGTTGCCGATGTGATCGGCCCTTCGTGCGCACACCAGTGCGTACTGGGCCCGCAGCGGCATCTCGAGCAGGAAGACCCGACCCTCGATCTCGAGCGTGCGTTTGCCCTGCTCCACGATGGTGCCGACGCCGGTCGGCGTCAGCACACCGCCCAGCCCGTAGCCACCGGCCCTGATCCGCTCGGCGAGCGTGCCCTGCGGCACCAGTTCGACCTCGAGCACGCCGTCCATCATCTGCCGCTGTGTCTCTGGGTTGGTGCCGATATGGCTGACGACGAGACGACGAACCAGGCGTGCCGAGATGAGCTTGCCGATCGCGACGCCAGGGCGCGCGCTGTCGTTGGCGATCACGGTCAACTCCTTCTTGCCTTGCCGGACCAGCTCATCAATCAGGCGGCGCGGCGAGCCCACGCCCATGAAACCTCCGATCATCAGCGTCGCGCCATCGGCGACGTGATCGATGAAATCGGCTGCCTTGACGGTTTTCCCCATAGGTGCCCTCGGCTGGTGATGGGTGCAGGGGCGCAAACATGCCCGCGCGACGGAATGTCAGCGTGCGGTCCAGCCTCCATCCATCGGAAGGGCTGCGCCGGTGATCGAGATGGCGCTGTCCGAGCACAGGAACAACACCAGGTCGGCGAGTTCCTGCAACGAGACAAAGCGCTTGTTCGGTTGCGAAGCGAGGATGACGGCTTCAATCACCTGCTGCTCCGACATGCGGTGCGCCCGCGCCTGCTCCTTGATCTGGCCCTCCACCAGCGGCGTGCGCACATAGCCCGGGCAGATCGCGTTGCAGGTGATGCCGGTCTCGGCCACTTCGAGCGCGACGGTCTTCGTCAGGCCCAGCGTGCCGTGCTTGGCGGCGACATAGGCCGATTTGAAGGGTGAGGCGATCAGGCCGTGCGCCGACGCGATGTTGATGATGCGGCCGCGATTGCGGCGCTTCATGCCGGGCAGTGCCGCCTTGATCGCATGGAAGTTCGAGGTCAGGTTGATGGCCAGGATCTGAGCCCACTTCTCGTCCGGGAACTCCTCGACCGGCGCAATGAACTGGATGCCGGCGTTGTTGACCAGGATGTCCACCGCACCGAACAGCTGCTCGGCCTCGACCACCATACGTCGGATCTGCTCGGGCTGCGCCATGTCGGCGGCCGAGTAGGCGATCTGAACGCCGGTCTCGGCCTGCAGTTGCGCGCGTTGCCGTTCGATCTGGCTGGCCTCGCCGAAGCCGTTCAGCATGACCTTCGCCCCGTCGCGGGCCAGCGCCTCGGCGATGCCCAGCCCGATACCGCTGGTCGACCCGGTCACGATGGCGGAAAGTCCTTTCAGCATGATCGCTACTCCAAGGCAGTTCAGGGAGGGACAGGACCGCGGGCAGCTGAACGAAGGTGGTCCGGCAGTAGAGCTTTAAGAACGGGAACCCCTCTTACGATAGGCGCCGACGAGGGGCGGTGTATCAGCGCAAGGGGCAGCGTCGATGACCTGAGACCCAGGGCCGTTGAGGCCCGCTCGTCCAAGCTGCATCGGCAGCCGTCAGCCATGAGGGACTGCCGGGCCTTGCGTCACTTGACGGCGTATCCCTTGCCTTCGAGGCACGCGGCACGGGCTTTTGCAAACGACTGCTGCTGCTGTTGCAGGGCGGCTTGCTGCTGGGCATCCGTTTGAGCGGTGGCCGTGTTCTGTCGCCTGCTTTGTCCGCGTGCTGCGACAGCGCCCGCCGCCGCGCCGGCGCCGGCATCGTCCCCAACCATCTCGCCGACCACCGCGCCCCTCGCCGCGCCACGCGCGCCGGCGCCGGGCGTCGTTTGGGTGGGGCTCACGCCAGTGGTGTTCGATGCGGCGTTCTGTCGCCTGCTTTGCCCGCGTGCCGCTACAGCGCCCGCTGCCGCGCCGGCGCCGGCGTCGTCGCCGACCATCTCGCCGACCACGGCGCCTCTCATCGCGCCGCGCGCGCCGGCACCGGGGGTCGTTCCGGTGGGAGTCGTCGGCTGCTGGGCGACCGCAGCGGCTGGAGGCGGCCGCGCAGGATCGAAGCCACTCTGCTCGATGGCCCAGCCTTGGCAGGCCGCCTCGTCGCTCTTCTGCTGCGCCGGCGTCTGTCCTCGGGCCGGATGGACAAACTGCTGCTGCTGCGCCTTGGCATTGAAGACTAGCATCGTGGATAAGGCCAAGATGTACCAGGACCGTCGACTCATGTCGGTGACCTCCCACAATTGAAAAGAAGCAGGGTTGACGCGACGGTCGCCGCGGCAAGGCCGATGTGTCATCTTGGCACGCAGGTCAGCAGCGGAATATGAGACCTAGGTCCAATGCCGTATCTCGTTCCGCCACCACCCTCAGTGCGCCTTGTGAGGCAAGAGGACTGCGCGCGTCCGTTGTCTGCGAGGGACGGCCCGGGCGTCGCCCTCAGCCGTCGCGCCGGGCCACCAGCACTGTCTGATAGAACACCCCGCGCCACTCCTCGAATCGAGGGATGGGCAGGAGGCGCACTTCGTCGACCTGCACCACATGCCCGCGCATGTTTGACCGCGGTGCCGCCGACCGACGTCGTAGGTTCTCGTGGCGTGCCTTGCTCGTACACGGACGGCCTGCATTCAGGGGGTGGAGCGGCAGCCTCGGCCCGGCTTCGTGGTTTTGTTCACGCCCAAACAATCGCCACGCTCGGGGCGCCTCGCACACGCCGCGAGCGCTCGCTTTCAGGCAGTGCAATATCCAGCCGCCACACCACCCACCCCGGTGTCGCCGTCGCCCGGCCCGGATGGGTCGGCCAGCGCCGATGCAAGGTGCGCCAACAACCCGCCCTGCCCGTCGTCACCGCGGGCGCAAGGACATGCCGGTCCGGGTCGCCGCCGCCGTTCCGAGGACAAAAGGGGATGGTCGCGTCAGTGAACAGGCGTTCGCCGCATCGCAAGCCTCGGGAGGAGCGCTTACCATCGGGCCGCCTTTCCGCACACCTTTCTTGCACATGATTCGCATCGCAGTTGCGCGAGCACTATCGATCTTTGGCCACCCAGCGGTGCTGATGCCGGCAGCTGTCAGCTGGGCAGGTGCCGTCAATGACTCCCGATCACCCAGCCCCCCAAAAATGCGCGTACTTATTAGCCTTCTTCTTGCCATCGCAATGAAGGGAGCCTTCGCCACCCAGCAGGGTCCCGACCTCGTAGTGATGGACGGGGTCAACAAATATACGTACTCCACTCCGCTGGATGCGGCACAGGAAGGCGACCCCGCGTTGTGGCGACGCATCGAGTCTCAATTGCCGTCGGAACGGTGCAGCGCAATCTGGCGCGGCTACTCGGCGGTCTGGCAAATTGCAGACAAGGAACTGCGCCTGGTGTCGCTGCGCGCTGCGAATTGCCGGTCAGGCAAAGAGATTCCGCTGTCGATCTTGTTTCCAGGCCAGGTCGCGCCCGTCAAGGCGCAATGGTTCTCTGGAGAACTCCTGTTCGAGCGTGGACCCGAGGTGCCCGGGCCGTGCGGTTTCTCGCCGACGTGTCCGTCTGGCTACGATGTACTCATCTTCAAGAACGGCAAACAGGTCCGTAGTGAATATCGGCCGCTGGAGCGTTAGTACCAAACGGACGTCTTCCGGCAAGTCCGAAGCTGCCGCTCATGTGCAACGTCAAGGGCCTCATCCGATGAGCTTCCACGTACAACGCATTGTTGAATCGTCCGACGGCATCTATCAGCCGCCACCGCTTCGGCTTGAGCTAGCGCTCGCCGCCTCACTGCTCGTTGTCCTCGCTGTGTTGCTGCTTCTCGGAAGGCTCTCGCTGGCGTCTGCCGCCGTGTACGTGGCGCTCGCGTCGATCCCGGCGACATTTCGCCTGGTCCAACTTCGCAAGTTCGGTCCGCTGGGACCACCCACCCTCTCCATCGCAGGCGGCCGCCTCTTCATAGCTCGTCCAGCCGACTCGCGTGGTGGCATATCTATCGCGCTCTCGGAACTTCAGCGCCTTCTGGTGTACGGGCGGTGTGGCCGGCGGACCTACAGAATGGTCAAGCTCGACGGTACGTACCTTGAGGCCGTCCCAATGTGGAGACCAACGCTCGATGACGCCGTCATTCAGTTCCTAATTCGTGCGTTACCTGACCGTGTCACCGTGGAGGAACCCCAGACCATGTTCGCGGCCGTTCGAGGCGATGGTCCATCAACCGGCCCCTAACTCCCCGCCGAGACGGAAGGCGCCCGATGGCAAGGCCACGACAGCCTCGGTTTGTCGCAACGGGTCGGGGCAGTCCCGGGCATTGCCGCCAGGATGTTGCACTTCCAATATTTCGGCGCTAACGGCGCAGATGAGCGTCGGCACCCGACGTATTGGCATCAGGCCGCCTGCCGGTCCATAGGACTCAAGCCATTGCACCGGCCGATCAGCACCGGCTGATAGAACACGCCATCCAGTCGAACGACCTGCTCAAAGCCGGCTTCCACCATCAACTGTTCCAGCCGCCCGGTCGAGATCGCGTAGTAGCGCGAGCGCATCGCGTGGGTCTGCACCGCTTGGGTCCGCGTGTCTTCCTCGACGAAGAAGAAGGTGATGTCGCAATACGCGCCGTCGAAGTCCCACACCTGGAACAGCAGGTAGCGGCGCTCACCTTCGACCCGCACGCCATAAGGCTTGACGATGTTGACCCCGCGTGGCTCGGCGTCGTAATCGCGCACCGTGATCAAACAGCCGCCACCCGGGCGCAAGCAGGCGTGCATCTGCTGCAATGCGAGCAGGATCTCGGCGTCGGTCAGCAAGTGAGGCAAGGAGTTGTCGGCGCAGACCACGACGTCGAACCCACTGCCGTGATGTGCATGGGCTTGGCGCATGTCGGCGACCGAGAACGGTATCGAGAGCCCCCGGGCTTGGGCCTCGGCGCGCGCACGTTCGACTTCGCGTGGCGACAGATCGGAGGCCACCACCTGGTAGCCTCGCCGCGCCAGTGCGAGCGCCTGCGTGCCGATACCGCACGAGACGTCGAGCACCTTGCGACCGCCGGGCCAGCGGCTGTCGATCAACGACCCCAGTTGCTCGCCCTGGCGTTCGATGCTGGCGTTCCAGTCCTGGTGGATCAGGTGGTAGTACGGGGTCAGGCTGTCGTAGAAGGTGGTGTCGTGGGTCACGGGGTCTCCTGTGTCGGGCACCTCATCGATGCTACCGACGGCGAGCAGTGCTTCCCCGGGGACCTGTCAACTCAGCCGGCCCATCCTTGCAAGCGCTTTGCCTCCCGTTCGGCCAGCGCCTTGCGCACCACCGCACGCAGCGTCTGCTGCGCATAGCCCTCCAGCCGGCAGCGCGGCACACCGGCCACACACGTCACGTCCACCACCGGGTGCGCCGGCAGCCCTCGCACCAATGCGTCGGCCAGGGGCGACAGCTCGCCCAGTTGCACGGCCCACACCGTGGGCTGTTCGATCAGCCACGACAAGACATGGTGTCGGTGCGCGCGCACCACCCGCTCGCGCACGCCCAGCACCACCGACACCGATCGGTGGCTGGCCACGGCAAGGCCCAGCACGCCGAGGCGCCGCTGCATCAGCTGGTACCACTCGCGTTGACGCGCGGCGGTCAGCCGGGCGTCGAGCGTGGTGTGGAACCAGAACGTGTTGTCGGGATGAGGGGCGGGTGCGAGACCGATAGGGGAGGCAGTCGACGTACTGGGGCGCAAGAGAGAGCACGGCGCGCACGGCGCCGTAAAGGCAGACGCAGTCTCGACCACTTCGCGGTCCTCCCCAAAGTCCGTCACAATGCAGCGGCCTCACGTCGCACTGCCGCGCGTTTTTTCATGCAGGATGACATTTTCCCGCCGTCAAACCCTATGTCAAGTCTTTTTGTCGTTCAGGATGACTTTAAGCCCAGGAGTAGGGCGTGATCAAGTGTCATCTTTCCCGGCTGATGGGTGAGCGCAAGCTCAAGATCTTGGACGTCGCTCGCCAGACCGGGCTGCATCGAAACACGATTACGCTGCTGTATCACGAGACGGCGGCCCGCGTGGAGTTGGAGACGATAGACAAGCTGTGCGAGTTCTTCGACGTGGAAGTCGGGGAGCTGTTCGAGCGGACGTCGGCCCCCGCCACTCCCAGGTCGGGTCGCACCTAACGCCCGACCGCTCGCTCGGCGGCTTTGGACGCCGCCTCCTGCCCCCGCCCTGCCACCGTCACGCGGGCCTGACGCTACCCTGCCCTCCAGGCGCGGCCTGCCGCTTCTGCAGGTGATACGTGAGCGAGGCGGCGATGCAGAACGCGAGCGCATCGCTCTTCAGCTCTTGCTCGAGGTCGAACACCAGGGCCCGGTTGCCCTCGAACCGGAAGTCTGCCGGGAACAGCCGGCGGAACGTCTCGACCAGATCGGTTTGGCAATGGAAGTACATCGCGTACCGCCCCGGCGCCTTGGCTTTCCAATCCATGCGCACCGTGCTGCCGGCCTTGTTCGGCGTGACATAGGCCGGCTCGCCCCATTTCAGGGTCTCCTGGATCTCCCCGACACCCGGCGTCTGCCGAGCCGTGCGGAACACCAGTTCGCGCAGCGCCAGCATCTTGCGTCGCACCTGCAGTGGATACGTGTCGAACTTGGCCGCGACGTCCTTGCTTGTGAACGGTGTCATCTGGAGGCTCCGGTGGGCTGCGCACCATTCCATCATGGATCGTCACGGCGGAGACAACGGCTCGCCGCGATGACGACGCCCTGCAGTGCCGAGGTACAGTCGGCGCACCGACAACAGGCCAAGGCGCTGCGCGATCTCGAGCACCGGCACGTGTCGACCACCGGGACGGAACGGCCGCCACCGTGGCGGGGCCGCACACCACACCGTCCGACCCCGACCCATTGGAGGCTACGATGACGGCTCTTTGGCATGACACGGCACACGACCTCTGCGACGTGGAGGCGTTACGCGCGCTCTACGGTCTCCCCAACGAGGCCTCGGTCAAGAAAGAGGCCGATCATGTCCACCCGCTCTACCGGCCCTTCATCGAAGCCTCCCCGTTCGCGGTGCTCTGCACCGTAGGGCCCGACGGACCGGACGCATCGCCGCGCGGTGACGCGCCCGGCTTTGTCGAGGTGGCCGACGCCCACACGCTGCTGCTGCCCGACCGGCGCGGCAACAACCGCATCGACAGCCTGCGCAACGTGGTGCACGACCCGCGCGTGTCGCTGCTGTTTTTGCTGCCGGGCCACCGCGAGACGCTGCGCGTGCTGGGCCGCGGGCGCATCTCGACGCACCCAGGGTTGCTGGCCCGTCACGCGGTGCAGGACAAGCTGCCCCGCTCGGTGCTGGTGGTGCATGTGACGAAGGTGTTCTTCCAGTGCGGCCGCGCGGTGATGCGCTCGCAGCTGTGGGAGCCGGATCGGCAGGTGGTTCGCGAGAGCGTGCCGACGCCGGGACAGGTGCTCGAAGTGCTGAGCGACGCGAGCATCGACGGGGCGGCCTATGACGCGGCGCTGCCGAAGCGGCAGCGTGAGACGCTGTATTGACGGCTGAGCCGTGACGCGTCGCGTTTGTCCGCGCCTCGCGCCGTTGTCGAATATATTTGACTACTCACCCGCGCTTCGGTACTCTTGGCCGATGCTGCCGCTTGTCGAAGTCAGTCGCGCTGTTCGGTCTCGTCGCTCCGACATGGGGCTGACGCAGACCCGTCTCGCCCAGCTCAGTGGTTTGTCGCGCGCCACGATCAACCAGATCGAAAACGGCTCCATCAAGGACCTGAGCCTGACTCGCACCGCACGCCTGCTCGAGGTGCTCGGCCTGTCGATCAACATCAGTCCTGCTCGGCCCCAGCCGCCTGAAAGCGCACGAGAGAAAACCCCTGCCTCGATCCTTGCGTCTCGCACGGCCAGCGTCAGCTATCGAGACGATCTACCGCCGGACGTGCTGAAGGCGTCGTTGCTAACTGGGCAGGTGCCTTCAGAGTTCGTGCCTCATCTGAACGCACTGCTTGAGGATGCATCGGTCATCCTGTTGTCCCGAGTGGTGGACGAGCTGAATGCCGAGTGTGGCGTCGAGAGAGCGCAGATCTGGGCCAACATGCGCTCGATGGCTCGCAAACTTGGCAGCCGTCGGGACATCTGGGGATGAGCAAGCCGGACTTGTCTCGGCCCGGCCCGTGGACCGAGCTCTTTCCACATGCGCTCGCGCTCATGAACCACTTGGAACGTGAGACACGTAACCCCTTGTGGACGTTTGGCGGGGGTACCGTGTTGATGCTTCGCCTTGGCCACCGGCAAAGCAAAGACATCGATCTGTTCGTCCCTGATCCTCAGTATCTCGGCTACGTGAGCCCCCGGTTGAGCGACGCCGCCGAAGCGATCACCGCCGACTACGAAGAGCACGCCGAGTACATCAAGCTTTTCCTGCCTGCAGGTGAGATCGATGTGGTGGTGGGCCAGTCGCTCACCGCCGATCCCTTCGATGTCGTCCAGCACGCCGGCAGGCCGCTCCGCCTGGAAACCTGCGGAGAGATCATCGCGAAGAAGATGTGGCACCGCGGTGACCACGTAAAGGCGCGCGACCTTTTCGATTTGTGCGCTGTGGCGGTGGCGGAGCCGAAGGCCATCGAACACGCTGCTCCGTTCATGCGGCGACACGGCGCCGCGTTCCTGCAGGGGCTGCGAGAAGCAAGCGACGTATTGAGAGCGGACTTCGACCGAATCGATTCAATCGGCCGGCACCCTTCCTTCAATGAATGCGTGCGCATTGCGACAGAAGTCATAGAGCCGACCCTCGGGTCTGAAACGTCATCGTCTGCAGACGCCGACGGCGATCCTGCGCCTTGAAGCGTCACGCACCTTTGTCGAGACTTACGATCAAGAGGCTGATCCGGCCGCGGTTGCCAACTTCCCCATCAACATCGCTGGCAAGCTCACTACCGTCACTCGTCGTTGCCCTTGTACACCTCGCGGAACTTGGTGATCCCTATCCCGTTCAGGGCGTACTCGTTCATCTTCTGTGAAATGAAGCCAGCCATGGAGTCGTGGATGTAGCGGTCGAAGAATTCCTCCATCGCAGGCGTTACAGAGGCAGGGTCGACGCGCTCGGCCACCTCGTGCAGGTACTTGTCCGCGGTGGTTCTTGATAAGCCGGCGGCCTTGAGCATCGCCTTGTGAAGTGCAGCGGCGCGCTTGGCATCAAAGTCGGGATCCATGGGGTCGCCTTGGGACAAATGCGCCAATCGCTCGATAAAGCTGTTCTGCGTCGTCTTTAGGAATCGTTGGTCATTCGGTGCAGCGGCGTTGTAGGGATTCCGAGAGAAGAACTTGTGTCGCTGCTTGAAGCGATGGCTAAAGTAGAGCGACATGTGCCGGCGGTGCATGTCGTCAACGGAACTGTTACCCACCTTCGCGTCAGCAAGATACGCATTGAAGCTGCGCACGACCGAGTCTGAGGGAGTGAGGCTCTGTTGGAGATAGCGATCGAGCCTGGCGAACGGTTCGAGAGGAACTCCGGCTTTCCGAGCTTCGTGGTACATGCGCACACCCGGAATGATCGCAAGGAAGTCGTTCTGCTGATGTGAGACTCCGAGGGCACCGGGAGCATATCCTCCTCCTACATCCGAGTGAGCCCCCGGGTAGAGGACCTCTCGAACGTTGGCGGGGTACTTGCTCTTCACGCAAGCGGAATCGAGCGGAAAGCACGCACGCACTTCGTGCCCTGCAACAAAGTGGAGGCACTGCTCCACGGCGGGATGAATCTGCAAGGCCTGATCCGCCCACGACTGATGGCCCTCCCAGGGTAGGCCGTCCAGCAGGCTGGGAAGCCCCACGGACGCCACCGTGTCCCAGATGCCGAGGAACATCACCCGCAGGGGGATCCCGGCCAAGGTCCAACCGCCGTTTTTCTGTTCGCAGACTTCGAACAACCAGTTCACGAATACACGGGCTTCGGCGGCACCCCGCGAAAATCCAAACACGGAGACGTTGATCTGCTCCACCCTCGGCTTTTTGCCCTCCAAGGCCGCCGCCAGCTTCTCTTGCCAGGTTCGCAGAACCAAACGGCGCAGACTCGGAGGAGTGAAACTGGACGCGACGTTGCCGACGATCGTGTCAGCCTGCGCGTTGGGGATGAGAGGGTTCTTCGTAACGAACCGGTGGGGCGCATTGATCAGCTGTAGCAGGCCCCAAATGATCCGGTCCTCGCCCCGGAACGAATTTGCTGAGCCTAATGCGCCGCCGCCGTCTCCGATCTCCGGGAAGGGGGTGCCCACCCCCGGCACATAGATGCGGATGTACCCATCGCTTGGGTTGTCCCGGTGGGTCTGGAACAACTTTACGACGTTGCTGTGCTTGCGCTTTTCGGCGGGTTGATCGTAGTAGTCGACCTGCATGTTATTGCCGGTCCCGTCAAAGAAAATGCCGGCGAATACCTGGCCGGAGCATTTCGGCTTGTTGTCCTGAGGGACGGAGCAGCTCAGCGCCTTCAGCCGCTGGAGCTGTTCTTTCGCGGAAAGTTGCCGAAGGCCACCGTTGGGAAAAGGTGCAGGACTGGCAGTCGTCATGGTGCGGCCGTTGGTTTGCGCTGAGGATAGGCAGGTTGATAGTCGGGATGTTCGGGGTACGAGAAACTGGCCTTCACGAACACCTTGTCGCCCGGCAAGAAGTGGATATCGAAATGTTCGAGGTCTTTTTCGCTGTATTCGGGAACCTCGACGGTCCGCGTCTTCCAAGGGGTGTCGTCGATGACCGGCACCCCGTCTTCCTTCACGATTTGGCCCTGCGCATCGCGCTTGAACTCACCGTCCTCTCGCCATTTGATCGTGACCTTCAAGCCGGGTCGCCACTTACGGGGCAAAGTGACGCAGCAAACCTGGCCTCCGCCGCCACCCTTTGCAGGGATGTTGAGAACACCGCCTTCTCCATTGACCACGACCGAGACAATCGACTTCTCGGTATGGTTCACTCCAAGGTAGCTGAGGCTTACCCTGTCCTTCCCTCCGCAGGCCGTTGTTGCCATGGCAAGGCTTCCTATGCAGACCAAAGGCGCCACTCTGGCAGCAATTGATGGGCGCTTCACCGCGAATCCCCCACTACCGACTGACTGCTGATCTGCGGCGATTGGAGGTGGGTGCACAGAAGCACGGTTCCAGCAATGACGCACACTGCGCGTTCCTCGCTTTGCCCTAAGAAAGTAGCTCGCCTCACGCCGTCTCCTCCGGCATCAGTTCCATCAACTTGTCGTTCAGCTCTCCTGGCCGCCAAGTACCGTCGGTGAGCCTAGCAACAAGGCGCTCATCATCCACCAAGCCGGGTTGCAGAACGCAGGCGACGGCAAGTGCGACCAGATCAGGGAAGGCTTGCACGCCGCAACGGGCGGCGACATCGTGTGCACGACTCACCTCACGATAGAAGGCCCCATGCCCAGTGGCTGGCAGCAGGTCGGGGCAGTGTTCTCGCATCGCTTCGATGAGTGTGTCTGGCATCGCATGGTGAATCAGGCGATCCACCTCGACGTCGGCGAGTGTGATCTCCGTGTCGCTCGCCATGCCACTAAACGACTTGGCGGCGAGGGGCACAGGGTAGATCAAACCGTCCCGACCGGGTGCCTGCCACTCGACCAGCGGCTGTACCACACGGGCCCAGTGGGCTGGAGACAGCGCAAGCGGCAACGTCGGAATCACGCGTGTATCGGCGAGGCGCAAAAGAAACTTCTGGCCGTCGTCGGTGGCCGGATAGATGCAAGCCTGCCAAGCGGCGACAAGGTCTTCGATGGGCCCAGGAACTTGCACAAAGCTGAGCATCGGACGCGCGCCGCAGTGCAAGGCCAGTGTGGTCAGGTCACTCTTGGCCTCTTCGGCCACCAAGCCGAGCTTCATCAGTGTTGGCGAAACCGGGTGAAGCTGCGCAAGTGCGCCAGTTTGGTACAGCGAGACGCTCTCCCGGTGCCACTGCAGTCGGACCCCGCCATGGTCGAAGGCAAGGTCGACTAGCGCCCACCACGAGCTGCCGTTGCCTGTCTCGGCGGAAAGACGGGGCAGCATTACATCGAGAATGCTCGCCCGCGTTGTCTTTTCAAAAGCGAAGTACATCGGCTCGTCAGACTTTTGCGAGAGGTGAGCCGCTTTTCAGTGCACCGAGTAGACACTCGATACACAGGAAGTTGGGCAACTGAGGCATGGGGTACGGCTCTTGTCCCGGCCCCGCGAAACTCTTCTTCCCCGCATGCACCGTGATCTTCCCCGGGCACTGCGTGACGATGCCGTTCCCATCGATCGTGATGCTCGCCCCACCGGCCGTGGCCAGCGTGATCTTCTTCGCCGACGCCCAGTCGATGTGGGCGTTCTGGCTCTTGATGTCGATCTGCTGTTGAGCCGCCACCTGCAGCGTGCCGGCTTGCGCCTGGACGTCGAGGTCGCCTTGCGCCGCGACCACGGTCAGGCCCGTGCCCGCTGCGCCTTGGCCCACCTTGACGCTGCCCGCCAGCATGCCGATGGCCTGACCCGTGTGTAAACGCGCTTGGCCGCCCGCCGCCACATGCGTGTCTTGCCCGCTGGCCGAGTGCACCGCTTCACCGGCGGCCACTTGCACGTCCTGCCCGGCGCTCAAGCCCAGCCCGGCCTTGGCCGCGACGGCCACCACCGGGTCGGTCGTGTGCGGCAGCTTGTCCTGTGCCGCGCGGGTTTGCTTCTGCGCGGCGTCATCGAGCGCGACGTCATAACCGTGTTGCGCCACCATGCCGCTTAATGCGGTGTGCAGCGCCTTCAGCGGCGCGGCCTCGGCGTCCAGCGCGCTGCTGTTGGCTTTCTGCGTGCCCACATGCCCCGCCTGCTGCACCGTCTGGTGTGTCTTGGCCGCGTCGCTCAAGGTGTGCGACAACTGCAGGGCCTGCTTCGCCAGTGCCATGCCCGGCGCGTCGTCGCCGGCCGGCACCGTTGCCGGCGTGCCGAAGCTGCTCAGCAACACGCCGCGTCCACCTCGCAATGCCCCATAGGCATCGCTGCGCAATTCGAAACCCGTGCCCCGGAAACTGCCGCGATGGTTGTCCGCCTGGTGCAGCAGGTGCCCGAGGTTGAGCCAGGTCGCGTACTGCGTGTTGCCCGCCTGCACCCGCAACTGCCCGTCGCTGTCGTCGAAGACCAGTTGGTTGTGACCCTCGCCGCCGAATTCCTTGCTCTTCACGCCGCTCAGTGCCGCGGCATTGCGCTGGTGGTCTTCGGCCGCGGCCGCGCCGTGCCAGGCCGGGCCTTGAGCACCGGCCAGATTGCCCTGGCCGCTCGGGCCGTGGTCGTTGGACTGGCCGAACACGCTGGTGTCGGTCTCGGCCGCGGCACCGCCCGGCGTCGCCGGCACGCCGCCTTCGCCACGGCCGTTGTAGAAGGCCGCCAGCACCACCGGGCGATCGATGTCCAGCTCTTCGAAATGCACCAGCACTTCCTGGCCGATGCGCGGTACGAACTGGGCACCCATGCCAGCGCCGGCATACCGCTGCGCCACCCGCACCCAGATGCTGTGGGCGCTACTGCCCGCACCGGCGCTGCCACCCGCCTGCCAGTGGAACTGGACGCGCACGCGCCCGAGCCGGTCGGTGTAGATCTCGTCGGCGCCTTGCGGCAGGGGGCTGCCCTCGGCCCCCACCACGATGGCGCTTTGCGGCCCGTGCACCGTGGGCTTGGGGTTCAGCCTCGCGCCGGTGTCGTCCACCCGCATCGGGCGCCAGGGGCGCTGTGCCGGCAGACACTCGAACTCGTTGGCATACCCGCTGGCCTGTGCTTGCGCACGCAAGGTGTCCGACAGCTCCACGCCGTCGAGCGCTAGCTCGCAGCGGCCCAGCCGTGCCGCAACACGCTCGTTCAGGTCCTTCGGCAGGTTGTTGATGCCGGCTTGCCGCACCGCCGTGACGGTGTAGCGGGTCGCTTCCCCCTCTGTGAGTGGCGCGTCGCGCAGCACGAACTGGGTGCCCGGACGCAGGCTGCGAACCGTGCTGTCACCCACAAACCGCTGGCGTCGCGCCTCGTGCGCTTCGAGCAGCCGGCGGCTGTAGTGCTCGCTGGCCAGCGCGGTGACGCCGTTGTGATGGTCGACGCCGCCGCTCGGGTCATAGCTCTCCAGGTGCGGCGCGTACTCGCCGCCCACGGCGCCCAGCGTGGGCACGCTGACGCTGCGCCCGGCCTTGGCGTCGTAGTGCCAGGCGTGCAGGGTCAATGCGGCGGGCGCCAAGCGGTGCCCCTGCGTGAAGCGCTGCACCGCGTCGCTGTCTTCCTGGCTGCTGGCACGGTGGAAACGGATGCCGCCGTCGCGCTGGCTGCTCGGGTCCTCCGGAAGGCGGGCGCTGTCGGAGAAGAACAAGACGCGGTGGCCATGCGGCGCCGCTTCGTCCTCTTCGTAGCACCAGCCGATGCCCTCTTCGGCCAGGATGCGGCGGATGAAGTCGTAATCGGTTTCGCGGAACTGGTTGCAATAGTGGCGCGGCGGCACCTGCGCCAGCTCGCTGCTGACCTCGTCGGACCATCGCCAAGCGGCGACACCGCTGTGCGCAGCGAAGATCGACTCGACGATCTCGACCACCGTCTTGTCGATGAAACTCTGGCTGCGCTGCTGAAGTTTCAGCACCGCGAGCCACGGGCGGATGACCAATTGATAACGGGCCAAGCCGCCATCGGACTGCAAGGTGCCCGCCTGCATCACGATGCCCGAGCGGGTGGCACGGCTACCGTCGGGCAGCGAGACATGCAGCACGGCGCGCTGCCCGAGCAACTGGTCGAGGGGCAGATGCGCGTCCGGACTGAGCGCCGTCACGCGGTATTCGAAGGTGTCCGACAGGGCCTCGTCAGCGACCCAGGACTCCACCAGCAAGCCATCCACCGCGCCGTTGCCGTGCAGTTCGAAGAGCCGGGTGTCTGAAGTAAACGTCACGCCGAGCGCGTGCGCGATCGTGTCGAGCACGGCCGACGCCGTTGGCGACCCACGGGGCATCACCCCTCCCATTGTTCTGTGGCCGGCGATGGGACGCTCGGCCATTCATTCGTAAACCGCAAGTCTCGCACGCGGGAGCGCGCGCCCGAACACCCAGATTGGGGGGACGTTGTTACCGCGCCATGGCGCCGGAAACGACGGTGAAGGGAGCGGCCACCTCCGCTGGGAGCGGCGCTCAGGCTCACGAACCCCGGACGGTTGCGGCCGGCAGAGGCACAACGCGGCACAAACCTTGCCTGTCCCCGCCACCGCTCACCACCCCCCGGGAGACTCAGCCCATGAAGCTTCATTCCCCGTTCTGGTCGCGCCTGGCGGCGTCGTTGCTCGCCGTGGCGGCCTGCAGCGCGTCAGCGCAAACCTTACGTTGGGCCACCGCCGGCGACCCCCTGACGACGGACCCGCACGCTCAAAACGAGAACGTCACCAACAACTTCAACCACCAGATCTACGAGTTTCTGGTGGAGCGCGACAAGCAACTGCGCTTCGTGCCGGGGCTGGCCACCCAATGGACGCAGGTCGAGCCCCTGCTGTGGCGGCTCAAGCTGCGCCCCGGCGTGAAATTCCATGACGGCCGGCCGTTCACGGCCGACGACGTGGTGTTTTCCGTGCGGCGCGCACAGCAGAAGACGTCGCAGATCGCGTCTTATGCGACGGCGGTGGGCGAGCCGCACAAGGTCGACGACTTGACCGTGGAGTTCCGGCTGCAGCAGATCAACCCGATCTTCCTCGACCACCTGGGGTCCGTCTTCATCATGAGCCGCGGCTGGTGCGAAGAACACAAGGCGACCCAGCCGCAGGACTTTTCCAGCAAGCAGGAGCTGTACACCACCTTCCACGCCAACGGCACCGGGCCCTACATGCTGGTCAGCCGGCAGCCCGATGTGCGCACGGTGCTCAAGCGCAACCCCAACTACTGGGGTCCGATGGAGGGCAACATCCAGGAGGTGGTGTACACCCCGATCAGCAGCGACGCGACACGGGTGGCGGCGCTGATGTCGGGCCAGATCGATATCGTGCAGGACCCGCCGCCGGGCGACGTGGAGCGTTTGCGCCGGGCGGCCGGCGTGCGGGTGGTCGAGGGACCTGAGCAACGTGTCATCTTCATCGGCCTGGATCAAGGGCGCGACGAGCTGCTGTATTCGAGCGTGAAGGGCAAGAACCCCTTCAAGGACCTGCGAGTGCGCCGCGCGCTCTATCAGGCGATCGACATCGAGACGCTGCGCACCAAGCTGATGAACGGCCTCGCGGCGCCCACCGGCGCGGTGGTGCCGTCGCCGCTGGCGCACCACCACGACCCCGAGATCGAAAAGCGCCTGCCCTACGACCCGGCGGCCGCGCGCCGGCTGCTCGGCGAGGCCGGCTATGCGCAAGGCTTCGAGGTCACGATGGACTGCCCCAACAACCGCTACATCAACGACGAACGCATCTGCCAGACGCTGGCGTCGATGTGGGCGCGCATCGGCGTCAAGGTGCGCGTCAACGCGATGCCCAAGTCGACCTACTTTCCCAAGCTCGAGAAGCTCGACACCTCGCTCTACCTGTTCGGCTGGGGCGGCTCGATCACCGACGCCGAAACCACCTTCACGCCGCTCTACCGCAACCGCGGCGAGAAGGGCGTGGGCGAATACAACCGCGGCAACTTCCGCAACGATGCACTCGATGCGTTGGCGGCGGCCAGCAGCCGCGAAGGCGACACCGACAAGCGGCGCGCGCTGGTGCGCCAGGTCTTCCTGCTGCACAACGAGCACCTGCACTACCTGCCGCTGCACCGCCAGATCATGCCGTGGGCCATGGCGCGCGGCGTCGAGGTGGCGCACCGCCCCGACAACTATCTCGAAGTGAAGTGGGTGACCAAACGGCGGTAGCGCCGGCTCGTCAGCCAGCGCGCCTCGGCTGCGCCCGGCTCGCCGCCTGTCCCTAGAATGCGGCATGACCTCAAGCAGTGTTGAGACCGAGAGCCGTGCCTGGCCGTATGCCGGAGGCGAGATGCGCCGGCTGCTACTCGAGCGGGACTGGAGCCACACGCCGCTGGGGCCGGTCGAGCGCTGGCCGCGCAGCCTGCGCACCGCCGTCGAGGTCGTGCTGCACTCGCCCGTCCCCATCGTGATGTTGTGGGGCCAGGACGGGGTGATGATCTACAACGACGCCTACAGCGAGTTCGCGGGTGGCCGCCACCCTCAGCTGTTCGGCTCCAAAGTGCTCGAAGGCTGGCCCGAGGTGGCCGATTTCAACCGACGCGTGATGGAGGTCGGCTTGCAAGGCGGAACGCTGTCGTTCCGCGACCAGCCCCTGGTGCTCTACCGCACGGGGCTGCCCGAGAACGTGTGGCTCGATCTGGACTACAGCCCGCTGTTCGGCGACGACGGGCGGCCTGCCGGCGTGCTGGCGATCGTGGTCGAAACCACGCAGCGGGTGCTGGCCGAGCAACAGAAGGCCGCGTTGCTGGAGCGCGCCGAGTCCACCGCGAAAACGCTGCAGCTGTGGTTCGAGCAAGCGCCGGGGTTCGTGGCGCTGCTGCGCGGGCCGACCCACGTGTTCGAGATGGTCAACCACGCCTACCGGCAGCTGATCGGGCACCGCAGCCTGATCGGCAAGCCGATGCGCGAGGCGTTGCCGGAAATGCCCGCGCAAGGTTTCGAGCAGCTGTTGGACAGCGTCTACCGCAGCGGCGAGCCGTATGTGGGCCGCGCGATGCGGCTGCAGGTGCAGCGCGAGCCGCACGGGCCGCTGGCCGAGGCATTTGTCGACTTCGTCTACCAACCCGTGTTCGATGCCGATGGCGCCGTCACCGGCATCTTCGTCCAGGGACACGAGGTCACCGAACAGGTGCGCGCGGTGGCCGCGTTGCGTGAGAGCGAAGAACGGTTCCGGCTCGCCGTCGAGTCGTCTTCGCTGGGCACCTTCGATTGCGATTTCGAGCGCGAGTCGGTGCTGCTGTCGCAACGTTCACGCGAGTTGTTCGATGTCTCCGGCGAAGTGACGCCGCTGGCGACCTGCATGGCACGCATCCACCCAGGCGACGTGGCGATGGTGCAGGATGCGCTCGCGCACGCCCGCGCCGGCCACCGCGAAGGGCGCTACAACGTGCGTCACCGGGTGGTGCGCAACAACGGCGAGGTGCGTTGGATCGATGTGGCCGGCCGCGCCCAATGGCGCGACGGTGCTGGCCCCACCGACGCGCAGGCCGAGCGCATGGCCGGTGTGCTGTGGGACATCACCGAACAGCAATACCTGGTCGAGACGCTGCGCCAGGCCGACCGCCGCAAAGACGAGTTCCTCGCGACGCTGGCGCATGAGCTGCGCAACCCGATCGCGCCGATCCGCACCGCCGCACACCTGCTGTCCAAGCCGTCGCTCGGCGCCGACCAGATCGCCTTTTGCTGCGACCTGATCCAGCGCCAGTCCAAGACCATGGCCTTGCTGCTCGACGACTTGCTCGACGTCTCGCGCATCACCAGCGGCAAGCTGACGCTGCGCAAGGCCTATGTGGGCATCGAGGCGGTGGTCGACGCCGCGCTCGAGACCGCCCGCCCGCTGCTGGAGTCGAAGCGCCACACGCTCACGGTGTCGATGCCGGAGCACGCGCCCCAGCTCGATGTCGACCCGCTGCGGGTGGCTCAGGTGCTGACCAACCTGCTGACCAATGCCGCCAAGTACACCGACCCGGGCGGCTCCATCCGGCTCGAGGTGGCGCTACAGGACGGCCGGGTCGAGTTCCGCGTGATCGACAACGGTGTCGGCATCGGCGCCGACATGCTGCCGTCGTTGTTCGAGATGTTCCACCAGGCCCCCGGCACGCTCGACCGCGCCCAGGGAGGCCTGGGCATCGGGCTGGCGCTGTCGCGCGGCTTGGCGGAGTTGCACGGCGGCACGCTCGATGCGTCGAGCCCCGGGCCCGGCCTTGGCGCCACCTTCCGTTTGAGCTTGCCGGTGACCGCCGCCGCCGTGCCGGTGACGACGGCCGGCGCCCCCGGCGCGCCACGTGGCGATGCAGTGGCGGCGCCGACCCGCACCCGGGTGGTGGTGGCCGATGACAACATCGACGCGGCCAAGACGCTGGCCCTGCTGCTCGACCTGGAAGGTTATGAGGTCCACGTGGCGCACGATGGGATGCAGGCGGTCGAACTGGCGGCCCGCGTGCGGCCACAGGCGGCCTTCCTCGACATCGGCATGCCCAAGCTCGACGGTTACGGTGCGGCCGCCGCGCTGCGCCGCGAGGCCTGGGGGCGCGACCTGCTGCTGGTCGCCACCACGGGCTGGGGCCAGGAAGACGACCGACGCCGCGCCCTGGCCGCCGGCTTCGATGCCCACCTGACGAAACCGATCGACCCCGACGCCGCCGCGGCGCTGCTGGCACAAGCCGGCACGGCACGCCAGCGTGAAGCCGGCCCCACCAGGGTGCCGACGCCCCACTTGCTGTGACCGGCCGCGCTGGGCCGCACCCGGTATGCGGCCCAGCGAACGCAGCAGATCAGGACGGCGCGCCGTGCCCGTTGCCACGCAAGGCGCCGGTGCCCGCCCCTCGGCCTGGGCGCCCAGTCCCTTGGAGGTCTGGGATGTTGCCGGCGGTCTCGTGCACCGAAAGCTGGTTGTCGACCGCCTCGACGCCGGGCATCGACGACACGGTCGCCAGCAGGCGGTCCACCTCCGCGGCCAGGATGTTGCCGCGCAGGCAGACGCGCCCTGCGCGAGCCTCCACATCCACGGCCCGGGCGTGGCTGACCATGCGACCCAGCTGCGCGCGAACGCGTTCGCACAACTGCCGGTCGCTGGTGGGCAGCACCGAACCGTCGAGCCGGGCGCGCGTGACCGCCACCAGGCCTTGGGCGCGATCGACGGCGCGCTTGGCTCGCGCATGTGCAACCTCCCGCACGTCATGCGATATCGCAATGGCCTTGTCGCGCAACAGGGCCCTGCGGCGGCGCCCCAGCACGGGGTCGAGGTAGTACATCGCGGCGGCGCCGACAGCGACGCGGACCAGGGTGGAGAAGAGGTATCTCACGTGTAGCTCCTTCTTGGCGGCGTGGTGGGGCCGACACCGGCGCAACCTTGGCCAGCGGCCCGCGGCCGCACCGGCGCTGGGTTCCCCTGCAGCGTGGGCGTGCAAGTGCCGTTCCCTGAGCCTCGGCGCTGTGCGGCCGGCGTCGGGGGAATGTCACACCGCAGCTTCGCAAGCAAGCCGCAACCAGGCCGGCGCCGAGCCAAGCCGTGGTAGAACCACGCCGAGCATTTGCACGAGGGTTGCGGCGGGCTGTCCCGCCGGGAGTCGGAGAGGTGCCTTCGGGCCCCAGGCCTCGTTGCAAGCGCTTCGAGTGGCCCGCCACACCGGATTCCCCGGTGGCACAGCAGCACTGCCGCCGCGGCCGGTGTGAGCGTGTCGTGAACCAAGACCACAAGGAAAGAAGATTCCGATGCTGAGACAGCTTGCTTTGTTGGCCGCCCTGGCCGCCCCCCTCACGTCCGCCCTGGCGCAAGCGGAGAACAGCGCGCCGAGCCAAGGCTTCCTGTGCTGCAACATGCGCACGGACGGAAAGTGGATCAGTGACATCAACTACGCCGAGAGCGGCACACGGCTGATCCCGGCCGGCACGCCGGTCAAAGTCACCGGCTTCGGCCGCCATCGTGTGCTGGTGGAAATCGAAGGCAGCAAGCAGGCCATCGGCAACGACTACAGCCGCACGATGGACCTCAACACCTTCGCCAGCCGCTACGTCACGGCGCAAGACCCGAAAGCCAAGCTGAACGGCTACCCGAAGAAGGTGCGCGAGGCCATCGAGGCGGGCCGGCTGCAGCCCGGCATGACGCGCGAACAGGTGCTGATGTCGGTCGGCTACCCGGTGAGCAGCGAGAACCCGCAGCTCGACGCCAAGGTGTGGCGCTTCTGGCGCAGCTCGTTCGCCGAATTCCAGGTGGTGTTCGGTGACGACGGGCGGGTCAAGGAAGTGGTCGCCGACCCGGCCACCCGCAACCTGGTCGTCGCCGAGTGAGGTGCGTGCGCCGGCAGCAGCCGGCGCACGGAAGCTCGCACACCTACAAACAAGCGGAACACTCCGCACACCACCCGCCACGGCCGCATCCGCGCCCGCAGCACCGCCGGGGTCCCCAGACCCCGTGCTGACCCTTCCCCCGCAAAAGTCAGCCGCATCCCTCGCCGGAGGGAGGCCGAAGGGCGACCCGCTTCCTACCCTCCAGGTACACGCCGCAGCTTGTCGGCGTGCCACACCATCCAGGGGGAGCCATGGTCGACATTGCAGATCGGAAGTACCAGCTGAGCGTGCCGCTCGACGCCTCGAGCGTCGCCGACTTCAAGCCCGAACGGGGCCTCCAGGTTGCCCTGTTCGACAACGCGGGGCACCCGGTGGCGACCCGCCGCGTCGAGCTGGACGCCAAGGGCCACGGCGAGGCCCGCTTCGGATTCGACAAGGCGCCGCCGAGCCTGCGCGCGCTGGTCGGTCCGGACGACGCCGGCGTGGAAGAGTTGCTGGGGCAACAGACCTTGTCGGTGACAGTCCCGGCGCGCCGCTGGCGCGGCACCGAAACCTTGCGGCTCGCACCGTGGGTCATCCCGGCGGTCTATTGGCATCACTGGTTGCGCTGGTGCCGCGTCTACACGGTGCGGGGCCGCGTGTTGTGCCCCGACGGCCGACCGGTGCCCGGCGCCAAGGTGTGTGGCTTCGATGTGGACGGATGGCTGTGGTGGGTCGGCTACCAGTCGCTGGGCTGTGCGACCACCGACGCCAGTGGCAGCTTCACGCTGCAGTTCCGCTGGTGCTGCGGCTGGTGGCCGTGGTGGTGGTGGCGGCTGCGCGACTGGCGGCTCGACCACGAGTTGTTCGATCGCGTGCGCCGTGCGGTGGAATTCGAGCCGCGCCTGCCGCCGCTGCCGCCGCCCGGCCCGCAACCCGACTTCGCCCGCCTCGACCAATGGCTGAGCACCGCCGAGGCCGGGTCAAACGCGTTTGCGCTGGCGAGCACTGCCGCCTCGGCCTCGCACACCCTCGCCCTGCGCGCGCAAACCTCGCCCGCGTTCGACAGCGTCCACGTCGCCTCGCTACGCGACCGCCTGTTGCGGCACCTGCCGACCTCGGCCGGCCTCGCCGAGTCGAGCCTGTGGCCGTGGATGCGACGCGAGCCCTGGTGGGACTGCCGGCCCGACCTGGCCTTCCGCGTCACGCAGATGTGCGGCGACGAAGAACGGCTGATCGTCAGCGAACCCTGGTGGCGCACCCGCTGGAACATCGACACCGAACTGGACCTGACGCTGACCGCCAATGCGGACGCCTGCTGCCTGGCAGACCCCTGCAACCCCTGCCCGCCGGACGGCGAGTGTGTGGTGCTGTCGTCGGTGTGCGACATCGATGCCGACCACATCGGCGGCAACCTCGGCGCTGAGACATCGCCGGCCGGCTATGCGTTTCCGGGAACGAGCTCGGCGATGGCCGACGCACCTTTCGCCGGGACCGTGGTGCTGCAGGGCATGTTCGGCGACACCGCCAACGTCGATTACTACG
Source organism: Caldimonas brevitalea (assembly GCF_001017435.1). Taxonomy (NCBI): domain Bacteria; kingdom Pseudomonadati; phylum Pseudomonadota; class Betaproteobacteria; order Burkholderiales; family Sphaerotilaceae; genus Caldimonas; species Caldimonas brevitalea. The sequence goes on along the minus strand of NZ_CP011371.1, from coordinate 975,992 downwards.
AGTTCGAGGTGGCGCCGTCCGCTGCGGGCCCATGGGCACCGGTGGCCCTGCCCTCGGCCGTCGGCTTCAAGCGCCGCTATTGGGAAGACATCACCTCGTCGCCGGAGGTGGACTTCCCCTTCCAGACGATCAGCGGACGCTACGTCATCGAAAGCCGCGCGCACTACGAAGACACCCACCCGCCGGCGACCGGCAGCTGGGGCACGACCCGGATCTGGTACGGCACCAACTTCCACACGCTGATGCGGTGGGCCACCGACGGCCATTACGACGGCGGGCCCTACCACCTGCGGTTGATCGGCTACACCTTGGTCGGCGGCGAACTGCAGAACCCGCGCGTGATGCCGGTGTGCGGCAGCGAGGACGATGCCAGTCCGCTCGCGAACTCGCTGGTGCTGCGGCTGGACAACCGCGCCTCATCGGACGAGCCGCGGGCCAAGGTGGTGGCGGTGCGCATCGACGGGGCGCTGGCCGGCCCATGCTCCAACATCGACGCCTCGCAGGGCGGCACGCTGGACGTGGACTTTGTCGCGCACGACCTCGACGGGCATTTGTCGCAGTACACGCTGGTGGCCACGTACGGCAGCGACGAGCCGCCGGTGTCGCTGCTCGGGCTGCCCGGTGCGACCCTCACACCGATCGCGGTGTCCGGTGCACCCGCAGCCGATGAAGTCGGGCCCACCTACCCCGAGGCACTGGGCCAAGGGGCGACGGCGCCAGTCTGGCGAGGCGGTGGCCTGCGGCTGCACGTGCCGGACTTGCGTGACGCCTTCCCGCTGACCTGCTGCTACCAGCTGGAACTGTGGGTCTACAAGCGGACCATCGCCAACTGCTACCAGGGACGGGCGCACCGGGCCTTCAGCTTCTACAGCCTGACGGTGCAAGTGTGAGCACGGAGGTACCTCAATGAACGCGGCGGTCGACTGGGCCTTGGCCGCCTTGGCGGTCTGGCGGGTGACCCACCTGCTGGCCGCCGAGGATGGTCCGGGCGGCATCGTCGTGCGGCTGCGGCGCCGGGCCGGCCACGGCTGGCTGGGCGAGGCACTGGACTGTTTCCACTGCCTCAGCCTGTGGGTGGCAGCCCCCGCGGCGGCATGTCTGGCCGTCGGGTGGCGCCAAGGCCTGCTCGGCTGGCTGGGGTTGTCGGCGGCGGCCATTCTGCTCGAGCGCGCGGCGCCGGCCTGGGGCGGCGGGCCGGCCGCCTTCGGACCGCCGTTCGACCCAGCCTCGCTCAGCGCGTTGGCACCGCCCGCCGAACCCGACCCCAACCCTCGAGGAGACCTTGAATGAACTGCTGTGGACGAAGACGGGCGCTGGCCGCCGGCATCCCCCCACCCACCGCGGCGCCAGCGCAGCCCCTGCCTCGGTCTCTCTCGCAGCCCGCGCCCCGGTCGATGCGCTGTGTCTTCGAATGCATCGTGGGCCTGCGCTTCAGCGCACAAGGCCCGGTGAGCGGACGCCGCTACCAGTTCACCGGGCCAGGCAGCCGGGCCGAGGTCGACCCGCGCGACGTGCCCTATCTGGCGCAGATGCGCGTACTGCGGCGCGTTTGAAGGCGCGGCGGCCGCCCTGCCTGCCCGGCGGCACCATCGCGATTCAGCGCGACGGGGCCGCGTGAAGCAACGCGAGGGCTGCGCCGGGCTGCTCCAGCCAGTGCCGCGGCGACACGCCCACCCGCTGCGTGAACAGCCGCGACAGCGCCGATGCGTTGGCATAGCCCAACTCATGGGCGATCAGCTTGACCGGCCGCCCCTTGCGCAACTCGGCCTGCGCGAGCGTCAGCCGCCAGCCGGCCAGGTAGTCGGCCGGCGTCTGGCCGACCACCGACTTGAAGGTGGCCGCGAAGGCGCTGCGCGACATGCCGGCCTGCTGCGCCATGCGGGCCAGGCTCCAAGGCTCGCCCGGCGTTTCGTGCAAGGCCGTCAGCGCCCGGGCCAGGCGCGGCTCGGACAAGCCGGTGATCAGCCCCACCGGCAGCCCGCCCCGCTCCGGGTGGTCCAGCAGCCAGCGCAGCAACTGGATCAACACGACCTCGAACAGGCGATCGGCCAGCAGGCGGGAACCGCAGCGCACCCGGTCGGTTTCCGCAAACAGCAGCGCCAGTGACTGGTCCAGGCCGTCGACGTCGGCCAAGGGCAGCAGCACCAACGGCGGCAGCCCTTGCACCAAGGGGTTGCGCTCGCCGCCGTCGAAATCGAGCGAGGCACAGGTGAAGTCGGCGCCTTCGGCCGGTGGGTTGTGGAAGTCGTGCGTGGCTGGACGTGGATAGAAGATCAAGCTCGGCTCGCGCACCACGACACGGGGCGGCAGGCCACTGCCGGGCGGGTGCGCCAGTTCCATCTCGCCACGCCGCAACACGTGCAGAAAACCGCGTCCGGGCTGCGCCTCATACCGGCTCACGCCACACAGCGCCCCGCTGTAGAAGAGGTGGGCGCGGACGCGGAAGCGTTCGAGCAGGGAGGACAGGCGGTCGATCTGCAGGGGCGACGGGGCGGTCACGGCGGCTGGACGATACGGTACGTTTTCGGGACGAACAGTGCCCGATGGTACAGGGTTCGTCGCGACACTGGCGGTGTGCCTGGGGCGCCTTGCTCAGTCAGAAGGACTGAGAGGCGCCCGACGGCACCGGCGCACCCGCACACACGTGGCCGCCGCGTCTCAACCGTGCACCTCGAAAGGAAACCTCATGTCCCGCATCGCGCTCGTCGACCCCGCCCACACGTCGGAAGACCGCCAAGCCCTGCTCCGTGCCATCCATGCCGCGTTCGGCGCCACGCCCAACATGTTCCGAGCCGTTGCGAACTCGCCAGCCGCCTTGAAGAGCATGTGGAGCGCCTTCGGCGCACTGGCCACCGGGACGCTGCCGCCGGTGCTGGGCGAACAGCTCGCGGTCGCCATCGCCAACCGCAACGACTGCGAGTACTGCCTGGCGGCTCACACGGCGCTGGGGCGCAAGGCCGGCGCCACCCGGGAGGAGATGGGGGCCGCCCAACGCGGCGAGTCAGCCGACCCCAAAACAGCGGCAGCGTTGCGGTTTGCGCTGCGGCTCGTCGAGGCTCGCGGACAGGCGAGCGAGCGCGACGTTCAGGCGCTGCGGGAAGCCGGCTACGACGACGAGCAGATCGTCGAGATCGTGGCGCACGTGGCGTTGAACCTGTTCACGAACTACGTGAACGTCGCATTGGCAGTACCGGTGGACTTTCCGGCGGTCGCGCTGAGCCCGCGCGCCTGACGCGCTGCGCCGCCGGCGGGGGCCGTGCGCTCACTGGCGCAGGGCGGCCTCCCCGGAAGGGAAGCGCCGCCGCGGAACGGGCACTTCAGCAGTTGCCCTTCTTCGCCTGCCCGGGCGGGCAGAAGCCGCTCGGGCCCGAGCGGGCGGGTGCCGGTTGATCGACCACGACGGAGCCGCGTGGTGTGTAAACGGCGCAGCCGGCGAAGGCAGAACACAGCAGGGCAAGAACGAGCAATCGCATCATGCGCTCCAAGCAAATGGGCAATTATCACACTCACGAGGACACCGGACATTGGCAAACGCTCGCTCTCGGCCTGTTGCCCGGCAAGCCTTGAGCGTTCGACGAAGGCCGACCGGTCGCGCACGACCGGTCGGCCTGGTTCAGTCGAGGCGGAGCTGCAAACGCAGGTAGCTGATCGTGCCTTGAGGCCGGTTGCGCACCGAGAACTCGCGCAGCACCTTCACCTCGGCAGCCCAACGTCCGTCTTCCGACGTGTAGCCCACCAGCGGCCCCAGGCCCAGGCTCTGCACTTCATTGCCGTGCGACGCCACACCAGGCCCCGAGTCGCGCGTGGTCTGCTTCAGCACGAAGCCCTGCAGGCCGACGCGGGTGGTGTCGTTGAGCCGGTACAAGCCGCTGAAGTCGCTGTGCAGGTATTGGCCCGAGCGCACGTCGGTGTCGCGGTTGCGGGTGTTGAAGGAGTAGGTGGTGCGGGAGCCGACCTCGAAGCCGTTCTCCCAGACATAGGCGGCGACCAGGCCGGGCCGCAGTGTCCAGAAGTCGCCAGCGCCCGGGTTGACGGCACGGTCCTTGTCGTAGGCGCCGGTGGGGGCGACCACACCGAGGCTGCCCACCAGCCGGTAGTCGTCGGTCTGCCAGTCGAGGAAGGTCGAGATTTCGGCGTCGCCGAGGCCGCTCTTGCTGCCGGAACGGGCGTCACCGGCGGCGGCGAGCGCCGCGGGTGGCAACGGGCCCGAGAAGTCGATGCTGTTGCGCTGGTGCACGATCGGCAGCGACACCGACGCGCCCACCCGGCCTTCCAGATACCGCAGTTCGGAGATGTACGTCACGCGCGGCACCAGGACGGTCGCCTCGATCTTGGGTTGCAGGCGCACCGCCTGGCCTCCCAGCGTGGCGACGTTGGTCCGCCCTTGGTCGTCGCGCACCTTGTTGGCGCGGTAATGCTGCAACCACACCTGGCCATACCACCCGGGAAACTGCGGGCTGGACAACTCCTGCGCAGGGCCGCCCAACAGGGCGCGCACCTGGCCGTTCTCGGTGGCGTGGGCAGGCAAGGAGACGAAGCCGGCCGAGACAGCGGCCAGGAAGACGGAGCGTGTGAGTTTCATGTGGTGTAGCGGTGGGAACGGCAGACGAGACGCACCAGGCAGGGCCGCCGTCGAGGCGACTGCGCGCCGAAGCGGCGGCTTGCAGATGCGGGCACTCACCAAAGAGGTCGGAGCGCCGGGCCGGGATCATATCGGCGGTCGTGCGACAAACGCCCGGCTGTGGCGTGAACGATACATGCAAACAGATGTATCACGCCAAAAACTTAAAATGAGAAGTTGTTCCTTTCGATCGTCATGACGTTCGAAAGCCTCTCTGCCGGGCGTGCCGCGCCTGCTCCAACCTGTTTGTGATGATGTTGTCCACCTCCCGCTTTTCCGCCCCCTTGCTGCGTGCCTGCACGGCGGCCCTGCTCGTTCTCGCCGGCGGCGCCAGCGCCGCCGAACCCGCCTCGGCGCCCGCTGCCGCTGCCTCGACGCCGGTGGCCGGCGGTGTGGTCCTGGAGGGTGTGCACTTCGACCCGAGCGTGGTGGTCGGGGGACAGACGCTGCCGCTGAACGGTGCCGCGATGTCGAGCATCCTGTCGGCCAAGTCGATGGCGGTGGGCTTCTACCTGCCCACCAAGCAGACCACCATCGACGGCGCAACCGGTGTCAAGGGGCCCAAGCGCATCCACTACTGCACCGTGCGCGTGCTGTCGACGCGCGATCTGGCCAACGCCCTGCTCGACCGCATTCGCCAGAACACCACGTCGGAGGAGTTCGCGGCCAACATCGTGCAGACGGCTCAACTCGGCGCCGTCTTCGGCACCCGCAAGGAGCTGAACAAGGGTGATTGCGTCAACATCGACTGGACACCCGCCAACCAGACCACCGAGTTCCGCCTGAACGGCGAACTGATCAGCGAGCCGATCAAGGGCGAAAGCTTTTTCTCGATGATGATGAAGGTGTGGATCGGCCCCAGGGTGCGCGCGTCGACGCGCGAAGGCATCCTCGGCCTGCGCTGAGCGCACGGCGTTCCGGCCTACGTCGGAACGGGCCCCCCGGCCCTCGCCCGCAACTGACGGCGGGCGGTGAGCCGCAACGCTGCGGCAGCCTCAAGGACAGGGTCGGCGTGTCGTGGCAGATCGTGCCGCGCGTGCTCGGCGGCAGGCTGCAGAGCGCGGAGGCGGGCCCGTCGAAGCGGGTCATGCAGGCGATGGTGCAGATGACCCGGTTCGACATCGAGACGGGGCAGCGCGCCTGCGAACAAGGTTGACGCGCCGCGCGCCGGCGGCGTCAGCGATGATCGTGCCGGTCCCGACGCCAGTCGCCGCGGTCATGCCCCGAGTGGCCGTGGTGGTGGTGGTGATGGTGGTAGTGATGCCCCCCATGCCCACGCCAGTGGCTGTGCCCGTGGCCATGGCGGTGGCCATGACCGTGATGGCCGTGCCCGTGCCGCACGTGCACCACGGCGGGCGGCGGGGCATACACGACAGCCGGCGCCGGGTGCACCACCACGGGACGCGCGTTGGACACCGAGGTGGACACGACCGGCCCGTGGACACCCACCGACCAATAGACATTCCCGGCGTAGGCCGGTGCACCGGCCAGGGCAGCAACAGCCAGGGCGGCGGTGGCGATCAGGGCACGAGCTTTCGACATCAGGTTCTCCTTGCCGGCCCTACCGTGGGCCGTGCTGCTTCAACGTCGGCCCGCGTCGATCGGTGGTCGTGCTTTACCTCGGCTTCAACTGCTTTACCTCTGCTTCACATTCGGCGCTGCCGCCCCAGGCATCGCGTGCCTCGGCCACCAGTTCGCCGGTACGCCCCTCGTAGCGCGGCGAAAAATGGAAGGGCACCAACGCCCGCGCGCGCAAACGGCGGGCGATGGCGCCGGCTTGCGCCGCCGTCAGGTGGTTTTTGCGCAGCGCATGGGCGCGGTCTTCGTCGAGAAACACCGTCTCGATGTGCAGCAAGTCCACATCGGTCAGCAAGCGCACCAGTTGTTCGACATTGGCCTCGGTGCAGCGCAGGTCGGTGACATAACCGATGCGCCGGCCGGCCACCACATCGAGCACCAGCGGGCGCAGTTCGGCCAGCGGTCGCACCATGCTGTGCTCGCCGTCGCGGTCGCGCCAGCGCAGCTCGATCGGCAAGTCGTCGGGTGCACCGGTCAACACCGCGTGTTTCAGTTCGCGCAGCCACGGGCCGGTGGTCACGCCCAGCGCCGCGAGCCGGTCCGGCGCGACGCGCACGCGTGCCTTCTCCTCGAGAGCGTAGGCCAGCACGGGCATTTCATGGTCGACGAAGCGGGCCCGGACCCGGAACGTCGCTTCGTCGTGCAGCACATCGTCGTCGAGCGTGAACGCGGCTTCGTCGCCGCGCGTGAAGGCGGTGCGGCTGTCGAAGCGGGCACACCGGCCCCGGCCGTCGGGTGACACCTCGCGGGCTTCGATGGTCAGCGCCACCTCGTAGCGCTGCACCACGTTCCAGGTGTAGGCGCGCAGCTTGTGCTCCACCTGGTCGACGAAGTTCGGCCCGCCCCACAGCACCAGCCGCGGCATGCGGCCCAGCCCGACCGCCAGCAGATGGTCGAACCCGGCGAAGTGATCCATGTGGGTGTGCGTGACGAACACATGCGACACCCGCAACAGCACGCGCGGCGGCAAGCGGCCGATCTCGCCGAGGTCGAACAACAGCGCGCGGCGCTCGTCGCGCACGTCGACCACCAGGCCCGGCTCGGCGGCGCTCGGGTCGACCAGGCGGGGCTCGAGCAGCGTGCGCATCGTCAGCCGTCCAGTTCCGATCGCGCTTCGATCCGGCCGGCCTTGATGGCGGCGAGCAGTGCCGCGTGGTCGGCCTCGGTCTGCTCGGCATAGGCGAACGCGTGGCGCACCAGCGCGTCGTCGAATGCCTCGCCCTTGCCGACATAGCCGGCGATCACCGCCGGGTCGCCGGCCTTGGCCTGTGCATGCGCGAGCGAATAGCCGCACGCCACGGCATAGTCGCGCAGGTCTTCGGCGTCGAAGGTCTCGAAGTCGAGGCGGCCCTTCATGTCGCGCAGCTGCCGCACATAGAACTCCGCGCCGAGGGTGGAGCTGGTGGCCCAGCCGAGGAAGATGTCGCTGGCGGCCTGGCACAAACGCTGGCCGAACACGATGCGCTGGCCGTTGTGCAGCTCGGGCTCACCGTCGATCCAGGGCGCCAGCACCGAGTCGGCCGCTTCCTTGATCTGCAGGAACAAGGGATGGTGGCCGTCGGCCACGAACAGCGCGACAAAACAGCGCCGCCCGACACTGCCGACGCCCGGCACGCGCACCGCCACGTCCATCAGCTCGTAGCGGTCGAACAGCACCTGGCGGTCCTCGATCAGCGATTCGCGGTACTGGGTGAAGAACTCTTCGATGCCGTGCTCGAAGGCGCTGATCTCGCGTTCGGTCGCCGCGGCATGGTGGTAGACCCAGGGCGGTTCGTCCTTGATGCGCATCTCGCGCCCGCTGGGGCCATCGACCCATTCGACCGCCTCGTCAGCCAGTTCGCGCGAGCCTTTGCGGCGCGCCTTTTCGATCGCATCGCGCTCGTGCTTGTCGCTGCCGCCCAGGCGCAACAGGGTCTCGGCGGTGTCTTGCGTGTACCAAACGTCCAGCGTGTCCATCTCGGCCAGTGCCACGATGCGCTCGTGGTAGGTGTCGAGCAAGGCCCGCACGATGTCTTCGGTGGCGCCCTTCTTGAACCCGCCCTGCCGGCAGGCGACGACAACACTGGCCGCCAGGCGCCGCAAGTCCCAGTCGAACGGGCCCTGCAGGGTTTCGTCGAAGTCGTTGAGGCCGAACAGCAAACGGCGTTCGGGGCTGGCGAACAAACCGAAGTTGCCGAGATGGGCGTCGCCACACAACTGCTGCGACACCGGGCAGCGCGGGCCGCGCGCCAAGTCGTGCGCCATCAGGCCGGCCGCGCCGCGCAAAAAGGCGAGCGGGCTGGCGGCCATGCGGCCATAGCGGAGCGGCACCAGCTCGGGCACGCGCCCCGGGTCGGAGGCGGTCAACAAGGTGATCGGGTCGCGTCCGCCGCCGTCGTGGTGGGCCAGCGCCGAGCGCGGGCACTGCTTGCGCGCCTCACGGCCGCGCGCGTAGCGCTGCGACAGGGCGCCGCGGCCGATCAGGTGGTCGGTCGAATGTTGCATCAGGGGAGCACCCGGCAGGCGCCGGACGGAAGTGGCGACGCCTGAAGTGTCACCGCCGTCGCGAACCACCGCAATCGGCGCCGTCCGACACGGCGCCCGGAAGCGGCCCGGCGCACGGCGTGACCTTGTCGATGTGAAAGGTTGGGTGAGTGGCGAAACGGAGCGTGAACCCGGCGTTTCAGAGCGGCGAGGCCGAGGGCGATACCGCGGAGTTTGTGCCCGGCGCCGACGCAGGCGCCGCCGGCAAGGCCGCCGGCAACGGCCGCATGTACACATTGGACGGTTCGTCCCAAGGCGTCGCGCTCAAGGCCCTTGCGTGGCCCAGCGCCTCCAGCCGCTCCATCCACGCGCGGTCGAACAGCTTGTCGGCCCCCGGCTCGGTGGCCAGTTCGGAGGGGATGGTGGTGACGTGCACCTCCACCTTCAGCCCCGGGTGGTCGGCACTGACGCTGCGCGCCATGTCGCGCAGGCCTTGCAGCAACTGCGGCTGCTGCGCCCAGAACAACATGGTGGCCGTGCGGCGCGACATGGCCAGCACGCTGCCAGGGTCGAGCGACTGCGGCTTGGGGTGGGTCCACAGGTTCATCACGACCCACAGGTGCACCGTGACCGGCTCGCGCACGCCCGCCGTGCGCAGGCTGTCGGCCAGCAAGGCGTAGCCCTCACGGTCGGGGGCGACCAGCAGGTTGGAGACGATGCCGCCGTCGGCATGCACACGACCGTCGAGCAGCACCGGGGCGAAGGCCCCCGGGATCGCCGACGAGGCGATGAAGATCGAGTGCACGCGCGCGAGCCCTTCGGCCGCCGCCATCTCCTGCGACACACGCCAGACGCGCCCGGTTCCCAGCTCGAAATCCGAGGTGCCGATCGCGATCTCGCGCCCCTGCGCGAACTCCGCGCCCAGCCGTTGCGCCAGCGCCGGCGACAGCGTCTCGTGGACGCTGCGCACATAGCGCGACGTGTCGAGCACGCCGCCAGTCGACTTGAGCCAGAACCACCAATCGAAGCTGGGGCTGATGCGATCGGCCGCGCTGAGGTAGAGCTCGCAGGCCTGCTGCAAGTCTGCCTCGTTGCCGAGCAACGCGAAGGCGGTCTGCAAGGCGCCGGTGCTGACACCGGTGACGAGGTCGAAGCGCGGCATCGGCGCCGTCGGGTGGGACTGCCAGCCGCGCAGGAAGCCGGCGCCGTAGGCGCCGTGCTGTCCGCCGCCCGACAGCAGCAGGATGTCGAGGCGCCGATCGCCTCGCATCTGGACACGCTGGGCGAGGTTGGCGGTCAGTGCCGCTTGCGTCTCGCGATGGACAACGCGCGACTGCCGTGCGGCCTGCTGAAGCTCTTCCGCCGGCGTGGGTGGGCGCTGTGCCGAGACACAGGCCGCCAGCGACAGACAAACGGCCAGGCCGGCCACAAGAATACGAAAGTGCCGCATGACCGACCGCTTCCTCCGCTGTTGTTCTTCAGGATGACAGGAGGCGCGATCATAAGCGTGCCCTCTGCCACACCTCTTTGCCGCGCAAGATCAGGGTCGACCCGGGGGTGGCCCGCCCACGCCCCTCGGGTATGCCCCCATCGAGGTGGGTGTCGTCGCGTCGATAAAACTCCTATCACTTTCGACCGAGAACCGCCGATGTCCGCCGCCCAGAGGTATTTCGAGAACCTGCGCGCCCTGCCCACCATGCCCGAGGTGGCGCGCCAGCTGCTGCGCACCTTCGACGACGAGAACGTCAGCGTGGGCCACCTGTCCGCATTGATCGCCAAGGACGCAACGCTGTCCGCCAAGGTGCTGCGCCTGGCCAACTCGGCGCGCTTTCGCCCCGCCAACGACGTCGCCACGCTGGCCGACGCCTCGACGGTGCTCGGCCTCGACACCTTGCGCGATCTCGCGATGAGCGCCTGTGTCGCCGGCGCCTTCCCGCAGGCGCAAGGCCTGGACCGTGCCCGCTTCTGGCGCCACAGCCTGGCGACCGCGGGCTACGCCAAGCTGCTGGGCCGCTGGCTGCAACTGGACAGCGAGGTGGCCTACCTCGCCGGCCTGATGCTGCGCACCGGGCAGATCCTGATCGCGCTGTCGGAACCGACGCTGGTGGCCGACGAGGAAGCGCACGTGACCGAGGCGGGCTGCCGCTTGTCGCTCGAGATCAACCGTTTTGGTTGCACGCACAGCGATGTCACCGCCGAGCTGGCGCGCCGCTGGCGCTTCCCGCCGATGCTGGTCGAGGCGTTCGCCGATGCCTCCGACCCGCTCGCCGCGCGGCCGTTCTCGCTGCTCGCGGCGGTGCTGCGCCTGGCCGAGGTGCTGGCCGACGCACTCGAACTCGGCACGCCGGCCCTGGCCGCGCTGGAAGCGGCCGAGCCGGCGCTGCTGGACCACCTGCACATCGACCGCGCCTGGCTGGACCAGAAGCTGCAAGGGGTCGGCGATGTGACCGGCGGGCTGGGCGCGCTGCTCGCGCACTGAGCCTGACGCCGGTCCGCCGGCAGGGCCAACGCGCCGCTCGTCTTCCGCTCGTCAGGCCGTGCCCTTCGCTGCGGCGTAGCATGCGGGCACGAACTGCCCGCAGACGCCCATGCTTCGCCGCCCTCGCCCCATCGCCTCCCTAGCTCTCAACCGCGGGTGGCGGCGGCGATGAGTCGCATCGGGCAGGCACCAGGCACGCTGCTGGTCATGGGCGCCGGCAGTGTCGGCTGCTACCTGGGCGGCTGCCTGCAAGCCGCCGGCGCGCCGGTGAGCTTCGTCGGGCGGCCGCGCGTGTTGCAGGCGCTGGCCGACCATGGTTTGCACCTGACCGATCTCGACGGGGGTGACCATCGCCTGCCACCCGCCGCGCTCGACCTGCATCCCCACGTGCCGTCCGGCCTTGCGCCGTCGCTGGTGCTGCTGTGCGTCAAGAGCCCTGCCACACGTGACGCGGCGCTCGAACTCGGCCAGCGGCTGCCCCCCGGCACGCCGGTGCTGTCGATGCAAAACGGTGTCGCCAATGCCGAGATCGCCAGCGCAGCGGCGCCGGCCTTGCAGGTGCTGCCCGGCATGGTGCCGTTCAACATCGCCGAGGTCGGCCCCGGCCACTACCACCGGGGCACCGAGGGACGGCTCGCCGCACAGGCCGCACCGGCCCTGACGCCATGGCCAGCATGGTTCGCGCGGGCCGGCCTGCCGCTGACGCTGCACGACGACCTGCGCCCCTTGCAGTGGGGCAAGCTGCTGTTGAACCTGAACAATCCGGTCAACGCGCTGTCGGGCCTGCCGCTGCGGGCCCAGCTGCTCGACCGCCACCACCGCCGCCTGTTCGCCGACCTGGTCGACGAGGCCCTCTCGGCGATGCGCGCCGCCGGCATCACACCGCAGCGGCTCACGCCGCTGCCCTGGGCCTGGCTGCCGACGCTGCTGCGCTTGCCGACGCCGCTGTTTCGGCGGCTCGCCGCGTCCATGTTGCGCATCGACGCGCACGCACGTTCGAGCATGGCCGACGACCTGGCCCAGGGGCGGCCTACCGAGGTCGACATGCTGTGTGGCGAAGTGGTGCGCCTTGCCGCGCGGCTGGGCCGCAAGGCACCGTGCAACGCCGAGATGCAGGCGCGTGTCGAGGCGGCCAGCGGACACCGTTGAGCGCATGCGGCCTCGACGGTGTGACGCGAGCGTCAGCGGCCCACCTGCTGCACCAGTTGCTGCGCCAGTGCCAAGGCTTGCCGCCGATAGCCGCCGCCGAACATCAGCGCATGGTTGAGCACATGGTAGAGCTGGTACAGCCCGCGCCGCTGGGCATAGCCCGCATGCACCGCGCGGACCTCCCGATAGGCCTCCCAGAACCCGGGCGGGGGGTGCCCGAACAGCTCCATCATCGCAAGCTCGGCTTCCGGGTCCGAACACGACACCGCCGGGTCGTAGAGCACCGGCGTGCCATCGGGCAACAGGCCCCAGTTGCCTGACCACAGGTCGCCGTGGATCAGGGCGGGCCGGGGCTGGTAGCCGTCGGCGAAAAAGGCCGGCAGCCGTGCCACCACCGCGGCGACCGCACGCACCAGGTCGGCCGACCCGTCCTGCTCGGCGAGGCGGCGGGCCAAAGCGTTCAGCCGCTCACGCCCCCAGAAGTCGATCCAGCCCGACACGCCGCCTTGTTCGCTCCAACGGTTGGACTGCAGGGTGGCGCCGATGCGGTTGTCGCGCCGCCATCCGTAGCGACCCTCGCCGGGACAGGGCGCGTCATGCAGCGCTGCGACGGCGCGGCCCAGGCGGGGGCCGAAACCCGCGTCGGCCGGGCGCAGCTCGAGCCACTCGAGCGCCAGCACCACGGCACCCGACGCGTCCGCGGCCCCGCAGTAGGCCACGTCCGGCACCCGCACCGCGCCCGTCGCTGCCAATGCGGCGAGGCCGTCGGCTTCCGCCTCCAGCACGTCGGCTCGCGGGGGCGGCACCGCCTTGACGAACAGCGCGCTGCCTTTGCGCTGCGCACGCCAGGTGCGGCAGAAGCCGCTCGCGTTGAGCGGCTGCACCGACCAGCCGGCGCCGAGCGCGGCGTCGAGCACGGGGAGCGGGGTCAGGGTGACGGTCATGAGCGGCGGCCTTGAGCCTCAGGATAGCGCCTGGGCCGGAAAGGGCCGCCTCGCCGCACCTCACATGTTCAGCCCGGCCCAGGCCGTCGCGTTCGACACCGCGGTCTTCTGGTGCGGGCTGCCGTGCTCCATCACCTGCCCGAGCGTCGCCTGCAGGCCCTTGGGCAAATTCAGGCCGAGGTTGAGGACAGCCTCCGCCGCCTTGCCACCGAGCGCGGCGGCGAGGTCGTCTTGCGCGTGGCCCTGGTGGGGACCTCCCGCGCCCCCCGAGGGGCGGGGTTGCAAGCTGCCGCCGGCGGCATCGGCCGCAGTGTCTGCCGCGGCGGACACCACCCCTTGCAGCACCGCGCCCGCCATCGTCGCCAGTGGGCGCGCCACGGCTTCGCTCACGCCTTGGCCTTCGAGCCCCTGCTGCACCACGGGTGTCAGTGCGGCGCCCAGGGCCGCCTTGCTCAACCCGCCCGTGACGCCGGCGAGCATGCCCTTGGCGGCGGCCATCAGCTTGGGCCTGAGCGACGCGGCGACACTGTTGCCGGTGGGCTCGGCGGTGGCGCTGTCGGACGCGTTCTGCTTCATGGCCGCGTGCTGCTTCATGCGCTCGCCGACGAGCTTTTTGAGCGCGTTGCTCACCGTGCCACTGACCAGCGTCGACGTCAGGTTGAGGGCCTCGCTGCTCCCGCCGGCCTCTGCGGCCGTGCCCGAGCCGGTGCGTTGGCGTAGCCAGGCGCCCGCCTGGGAGGCCAGGTGCGTGCCGCCCTGCTGGGCCAGCGTGCCGATCAAGCGCTCGGCCGCCTGTTCCGGCGCCAGCTTGCCGGCCGCCGTCACGGGCGGCGTCGTGCTGGCCGATGCGGGCCGAGCGTAAGCGCCTTCGCCGGCATCGGCGTGGTGGGCCTCGGGGCCGGACCCGCCGGCCGTGTTGGCAGTGGACGCAGCGCCGCTGGACGACCGCGGCACGCTGGCGCGCGGCGGCAGGCTGCCCTGGCCGTTCACGCCGCCGGCCGCCTTGCGCGAGCGCAGGCCCGGCGGGGCCGACGCGAAGGAGCGCACGGACGTGCCGCTGAAAGGCGTGGCGGACGCCGAGGAAGAAGCATGCGTGTCGTGGTGGTGGTGCGGCGCCGTGGTGGGGGTCCGCGAGGAAGTGGTGGTCGTGGGCGGCGGTGTGGCCGCACGGGAGGAGATGGGCGAGCTCATCGCGAACGCCTCCTCAACGCGAGACCAGCGAACCTGCGAAGGACTGCCGGGGATGCGCTGCGACACGTCGCGGCGCCGGATCAGCCGACGGCGTGAACCCCTGCGTGACGCGCCACACCGTCGCGGCCTCCGCCGCCCGCTCCAGCGACTGGTGCAGCCCCTCGGGCGTCAGGGCGCTTACCGGCAGCGTCAGCACCATCAGCAGCACCGGCTGGTCGACGCGCAGCGCAAACACCGGACCGAAACTGCCGGCCAGCAGCAGGTTGCTGTGCAACAGCAGTTCGTAGACCTCCCGTTCACGCCCCTCCGGCGGGCTGCCGAGTTCGGCCTGCACGGTGACCAACTCGCCGGCGTCGTCGGCTTGCAGCGTGAAGGCGGTCTCCCCCAGGTGGAAGGGCGCGCCGGCAACGATGTCCTCGGCGCGGTCGGGAAGCTGCGCCAAGGCCAGGCAATCGCGCAGGATCTGGAGGTATTGGTTCGACGTGTTCACGGGGAATCCCTTGGGCGGCAGGCAAACGACTGCGTGGGTTGCGGACATCCGCCCGCAGGCCGTGGCGTCCCGGCGGGTGGCGACAGGTCGATGGTGTGAGCATGCCGCGGCGCCAGGCGTCGACGAAGCGAAGCCGGGGCGCGACAAGCGAAGCCAGGACTGGCGGTGCGGCGCCGCGACGCCTGCCAGCTGACCACCGCCGACGCCTCACATCGCGACGTAGCGGCCGGGCCGGTGGTTGACCGCGAGGATCAGGTTGAGGGCGACCGCACCGAGGAGCGAATAGGCCACCGAGACGGGCTCGACCACCGCGAGGGCGAGCACGACGATGACGCAGTCGACCACCATCTGCACCTTCCCGGCCCGCCAGCCGCGCGTTTCCTGCAGGTAGAGCGCGACGATGCCGACACCGCCGAGGCTGGCGCGGTGCCGGAACAGCATCAGCAGGCCGGTGCCGATCAGCAGCCCGCCGACCACGCCGGCATAGCCGGGATGCAGCCGCTCGAAGCGCAGCACGACGGGGTGGAACTCGGCAAACAGCGACAGCAACGCGACCGCTGCGAAGGTCTTGAGCGTGAAGCGCCGGCCCATGTGCCGCCACGACAGCCAGTAGAACGGCAGGTTGAGCACGAAGAACATCTGGCCGAAGCTCCAGCCGGTCGCGTAGTGCAGCAAAAACGCCAGCCCGGCCGTGCCGCCAGTCAGCAGACCGACCTGGTTGAACATCACCACCCCGAGCGAGATGAACAGGGTGCCGATGAGCAACGCCTGGGCGTCGTCGAAGAAGCTGTGGCGATCAGCGCCGGACGGCGTGGAGACGGACATGGCACTCGGGTGGGACGGACGGTCGGTCGGCGGTCTATGGGTCTGCGCAGTGTAGGGGTGCGGCGGCCGCCACGGCCGGTGGCGGCGCGCAGGGCACGCAATTTGCGGAGCCTGTTGCAACCAGACTGCCCGGCCCGCGACGAGGGTCCGCGGTCGGGCAGAGCGCGGCCCTCGGGGGCCGCGGTGCAGATGGGCCGTCGTCGGAGTGGTATGGCATGAATTCGGGGCAGGGTCTGAAACCGTCGCGGCAGGCGTCCGCGGACGGCCATGCGGAGGCGCGCGCCACCGTCGTCTTCTATCGCTGCAATGCCTATCGTGAGCCACGCGCGCACGAATGCGCGACCCACCTCGCCCTCGCCGAAGCGCTCGCGGCGCTGTTGGGGTGCGACTTCGGGGGCGAATTCGAGGCATCGCGCCACGCCGGGCGCCGGCTGTACTTCGTGCCCAGCGACACGCTGCCCAGTCTCGAGTTCGCCGAGCGGCTCGGCATCCACGACGAGCACGACCTGTTCGGCGGTGCGGTGCCCTTCCCCTTCGTCGCCGCGAAGACCATCACCCATGCACTCGCCGACGCCCAAGCCACGGCCCCGGCGGGCTGGTCGCCGGCCTTCGCCCGCCAGGCGCACGATGCCGTGCTGGCGGGCTACTCGGCCTTCTCGGCGGAAGATGCGCGCCGCGCCGGCGAGCGCCTGCTGCAGGACGGCACGGTGCGGGTCAAGAAGGCGAGCGGGATCGGTGGCATCGGGCAGGCGGTGGTGGCCGATGGCGCGCAGCTGGCGTCGCAGATCGCCGCACTCGACCCGGCGGACCTGCAGCAGCATGGCGTGGTGCTGGAACGCAACCTCAGCCAGGTGGTCACCTACAGCGTCGGTCAGGTGCGCGTGGGCCCGCTCCTCGCGACCTACTACGGCACCCAGCGCTCGACCCCCAACCAGAGCGGCGAGGACGTCTATGGCGGCTCCGACCTGACCGTCGTGCGCGGCGACTTCGACACGCTGCTGCAGCTGAGCCTGCCCGACCCCGTGCAGACCGCAGTGGCACAGGCGCGTCGGTATCATGCTGCAGCACTGGCGGCGTTTCCGGGCCTGTATGCATCGCGCAGCAACTACGACATCGCGCAAGGGCGCGACGACCGCGGACAGTGGTGCTCGGGGGTGCTCGAACAATCCTGGCGCATCGGCGGCGCGAGTGGCGCCGAGATCGCCGCCTTGCGTGCGTTTCAGGCCGACCCCGGGCTCGACGTGGTGCGCGCCTCGACCACCGAGCGTTACGGCGTCGACCCGGTCGTGCCCCCGGACGCCTGCGTCTATTTCAGCGGCGCCGACGCGCATGTCGGACCGCTGACCAAGTACTCGCAGTTGGAGCCCTATGCCCACCCATGACGACACTCTCGACATCGAGGTCGACGGCGAACACATTGCCGGCACCCTCGTCTCCCCCGCCACCCGGGTGCCCGGCGTGCTGTTCGTGCATGGCTGGGGCGGCAGCCAGGAGCAGTACCTGGCCCGGGCGCGCGAGATCGCGGCACTCGGCTGCATCTGCCTGACCTTCGACCTGCGCGGCCACGCCGGCACGCAGCCGCAACGCGAGACCGTCTCGCGCGAGAACAACCTGCGCGACGTGCTGGCCGCCTATGACGTGCTGGCCCGTCGCCCCGGCGTCGACCCGTCGGCGATCGCGGTGATCGGCAGCAGCTATGGCGGCTACCTGTCGGCCATCCTGACCACCCAGCGCCCGGTCAAGTGGCTGGCGCTGCGGGTGCCGGCGCTCTACATCGACACCGGCTGGGAAGTGCCCAAGCTGCAGTTGCACAAGGACCAGGACCTCGACGCCTATCGCCGCAGCTTCGTGGAGGCGGCCGACAACCGCGCCTTGCGCGCGTGTGCGGCCTTTCGTGGTGACGTGCTGCTGGTCGAGTCCGAACTCGACACCGTGGTGCCCCACCCAGTCATCGCCAGCTACCGCGAAGCCAGCATCCATGCCCGCTCGCTCACCTACCGGGTGATCGAGGGCGCCGACCACGGTTTGTCCGAGACGGTGGCACAGCGCGCCTACACGTCCTTGCTGGTCAACTGGTTCTCGGAGATGGTGTTCGGGGCTCGCCAGGGCACCGGCGCGTCGCCAGCCGGCGTGTCCGGCAACAGCGTGCCGGAGGCACCGCCGACACCGGGGTGAGCGTGCGGCTGGCGCGGTGCCGATGCCCGCCGGCCCGGCGCTGATCAACCTGCCTGCCGATCGTGACGCCCACGCCGGCGTCACGACCGCGACGCTGGATGCCGGCGCCTCCTTCGCCTCTTCATCACCGCGCCTGCCCCGCCCGCTGGCCCTAATCGGGCTTTAAACGGCCACCCGCACACTGCGCCCTCATCGCCGCGGTGCCGCTTTGCGCCGCGCTCCATGCCATCGTCACCCAAGGAAACCGAACATGTCGCTCGCCCGCCTCAGCGCGCCCGCCATCGCCGTTTGGCTCGGGGCCGTGCTGCTGCCGCTCGCCAGCGCGGCCCAGACCATGGTCCGCCCGAGCCCTGCTACCAGCCCTGCCACCCAGAAGAACTGGAGCGTGATGCTGGGCGTGGGCGCGACCTGGACGCCGGACTACCAGGGCAGCGAGGACCATTCCACCTCGGCCATACCCTTGCTGCACGCCACCGTGAAGACGTCGATCGGGCGCTTCGGCCTGGGCGACATCCCCGGCCCGCGTGGCCCCTTCGTGACCTACACCTTCCACGAAAGCGCGCAGTGGTCGTTGGGCGTGGGGATGGGGCGCGAGCCCGGACGCCGCGAACGCGACGCGAGCGGCTCGACGCCCGGCAGCGAAACGCTGCGCGGTATGGGAGAGATCGACTCGGCGACCGCCTACGGCCTGTTCGCCATCTATCGGCTGGAGGGCTGGCGATTGACCGGCGTCTGGCGCGGCGTGTCGCGCAGCGACGGCCATGGGGGCCGCCTCGCCGACGTCCAGCTGAGCTACACCTTGCCGGCGATCGGCCGTCTGGTGCCGGAGGTCAGCGGCGGGTTCACCTGGGCCGATGACCGCTACATGCAAAGCCTGTTCGGCGTCTCCGCCGAACAATCGGCCCGCAGTGGCTACGCGGTCTATTCCGCCGGGTCTGGCGTCAGGGATTATTCGGCGACGCTGGGCGCGCGCTACCGCGTGACGCCCGAGGTGGTGCTGCTCGGGCGCTTGGGCGTCAGCCGTCTCGCCGGCGACGCGGCGAACAGCCCCATCGTGCAAGACAAGGTCCAACCGTCGGCTCTGCTGGGCGTCGCCTACCAGTGGTGACGGCGCCGACGGCACGAGGGGCGCCCGACGTCCGCCGGGCATCGGCCTTGCTGCCTCAACTGAGCGGTGGCCCGCTGTTCGGGACGCCCAGGAGACGCACATGACCCAAGCCCCTGAGTCCCCCCGGCAGACAACCGACCGGCCCGCCGCCGACGATGCCGAGCTGAAGCGTGAGGCATGGCGGGCCGCGCCCGAGCGCAACACCAACACCTCGCCCCACCCCGTGCCGGAGCCGCGCCTGGCCCGGCAAGGCTCGAGCACCCCGGCCCCCGAGGGCGGGTGGGTGTCGCCCGAGGTCCGCTCCGACGCCGACGGGCCGCTGCGGGGCAGTGGCGACCATCCGGACCTGCCGTCGGGCACGCCGGCCGGACACGACACGGGCGGCGCCAATGCGACGGGTAGCGCACGACGTTCGCATGGCGCGGCGGGCACCTGACCCCGGCCGACCGCTCCATCCCCCGCCGCCCAGGCGGGGCCGCCACGCCGCAGCGGCCCGCCACAAGTGCACAACACTGTGGACAACATGTGAAGGCGCTGGGGGCAACCACCTCAGGCGGTGCGCTCAGCGCCGGTTGCGCACCGGCACCGCGATGTCCTCGGCCGGGATCTCGCGCACCAGGCGCAAATCGGGCACCTGCCCTGCGCTCGCGCCTGCCGCGACCCGGAAGTGGTACATCGACTGCAGGGCCTGGTGGTCTTCGCGGCGCAAGGTCATCGTGCCTTTGGGTGTGTCGAAGCTCATGCCCTCCATGACGCGGATCAGTTGTTGCGCCTCGGTGCCGCCGCCGGTGCGCTGCAAGGCGCTCACCACCGCCATCGCCGCAGCAAACCCGCCGGCCGTGAACAGGTCGGGCGGCTGTTGGTAGCGCAGGAAGTGCTGGTTGACGAGCCACAGATTGGGCCGCGAGCGTGAGAAGGCGTAGTAGTAATGGGTGGCGCCCTGCATGCCCGGCAGCCGGTTGAACTGCCGCATGCCCTCGAAGGTGTTGCCGCCGGTCGAGAGTTCGATGCCGCGCTGCCGCAGGTCGGCGTCGGCCATCGAGTAGGGGTTGCCGGTGCCGGCCCAGAGCACCCATACCACCTTGCGGCCCGGCTGATCCTGAAGGCGCTCGGCCAAACGCTGCGCGGCCGACGTGAAGTCCTCGGTGTTTGCCGGCAGGTATTCCTCGTGCACCACTTGGCCGCGCCGGATGGCGGCGCGGAAGGCACGCACGCCGTCGCGGCCGAACGGCGAGTCCTGCGCCAGCGTGGCCAGTTTGAGGCCAGGCCGGTCGAGCGCGATCGCATTGGCGATGGCGTCTTGCGAGCTGTTGCGGCCGGTGCGGAAGACGTAGCGGTTCCACCGCTCGCCGGTGATGGCATCGGCTGCCGCCGGCTCGACGATGAGGATCTTGCGGTGTTCGGCGGCCACCGGCAGCATCGCCAGCGCCACCGCCGACGAGGTGGGGCCGACCGCGAGGTCGGCCTTGCCGGTGCTGTAGGCCGCCGCGAGCAAGGCCCGGCCCAGCTCCGGTTGGCCCTTGTCGTCGTGCTCCACCACCGCCAGACGCTTGCTCGCGACCGTCATCGTGCCGCCGGTGGCGTATTCCAGCCCCAGCCTGAAGCCGATCGCGGTCTGTCGGCCGTAGGCCTCGAGCGGCCCGGTCTGGCTGTAGATGTGCGCCACACGCACCTCACCCCGCACCTCACCCGCGCCCTGGGCCGACGCGGTCCACGCCACCCCCGCCGCCGCCAGCGCGACCCGCCCCGTCCACCTGCGGGCCTGTCGGCGCCAGCCCAGCAGCCACTCCCCATCCGGCGATGTGAGCATCGTCCCTCCCTGTGTGTATGGACTTGTACAGCCCCCGCTGCCCGGCCCCGACCGGGTCTCGCGCTGCCGCATTCTCACGACGGCAAGGTTCGAAAGCCCAGCACGCCCAAACAGAGTTACAAGGCGTTGTGGGTAGTTACAGCAATCCTCGGATTTTTCGCAGGCGACTCTCACAGGAAACGGCGGCTGGGCCGCGGCCAGCGAGCCGGCCGAACCCAAGCGGCACGCGGGGCGCAGGCCGGCCGGCTACGCACCGTTGCCGATGGCCAGCAGCGAACCTGGCAAAGTAGCGGGCGTGAGCATCACCG
Organism: Caldimonas brevitalea; assembly: GCF_001017435.1. Taxonomy (NCBI): domain Bacteria; kingdom Pseudomonadati; phylum Pseudomonadota; class Betaproteobacteria; order Burkholderiales; family Sphaerotilaceae; genus Caldimonas; species Caldimonas brevitalea. The sequence continues at coordinate 954,851 of NZ_CP011371.1, read as the reverse complement.
TGACCCAAGGACCGCTGGGGGGTATCCGCATCGGCACCGCCCATCCCCAAGAAGCGAACCGCGTCGAGCTGTCCGGCGTGGCCGTGCAGACAGGTGCCGACGGCGGGCTGCGCGTGCAACTGGGCCAGTTGTCGATGCGGCATTTGCGGCTGGCGCAAGGTGCCGCACAGATCGACATCGCGCAGGCCACCCTCAAGGACGTGGCGGCGACGCTGACCGGCCCGGTGTCGGCCGGCGGCCTCGAGTTGCGGAGGCTGAGCGTCGAGGAGGTGCAGTTGCAGGGCATACGCGTGAGCCTGCCCGAAGGTCTGCCGGCAGGCGTCAGCGTGTCGCCCGGCAGCGCCACCGGCCCTTGGCGGCTGGACGCACTGGCCGGACTCGAAGGTGTGCTGCGGGCCTTCGTCACCGATGCCGCCTGGATCGTCGACGCCGACGTGAAGATGCCGATCGCGCGCGGCCAGCTCGACTTCGATGCTGTGGTTGTCGAGCATTTCGGGCCGAACTCGGTGATGGGCCTGAGCCGCGGCGGGCTCTATGTCGACGCCCCCAACCTCGGGCGCCGCTTTCTGGCGGTGTTCACCTCGGCGCAGATCCCCGGGGCCACGTTCGAAGAGCGCGGCGGCTGGCCGATCTCGCGCGTGGCGCACCGCGGGCGCCTGGATCTGCAGGCTTTCGTGTCGGGTTTGCTGGCGCGCGGTGGCGGCGCCCCGCTCGGCAAGGCCGCCGGTCCGCACGTGGAGGCGACGCTGGACCGGACCCGTCTGGGCGGCGAGCTGCAGTTGGGCGACGGCGCGCTCGGCACCGAGCGCTGCCACCTGGTCCTGGCGGGCCATGCGCGCGGCAAGAACTCGCTCAAGCTGACCGCCGAGGTGCTGGGGGAGGAGCTGGTGGTGCGGCTGCCCGAGCTGTCGGCCAGCCATGCGACCTTCGAGCTGTTCGGCAAGACCGGTTGCTGCGGCCCGGTGGTCGGCGAGCTGAGGGCCCAGCTCGAAGGCTTGCGCCCGCCGCCGGGGCGCCCTGCCGCAGCGCCCTCGATCGTCGTGACCCTCGACCACCTGGGGCTGCGGCACTTCACGCTCGGTGAGGTCGACACCCCGAATCCCTGAGGTCGGGCCGCAGCGCCTGACGAGCGGGCACGCCGGGTGACCTCGGCAGACCAACAACAAGAAGCAAGACCGGGAGGCTTATTTGAAGCTCAAGCAACAGGTCGAGCGCTTGCTCGACGAACATCGCCAGCGCACGCTCAGCGTGATCGTGCAGGGACGACCGCAGGGGCTGCGGGAAACGCTGGCCAGAGCAGCCGAAGAGGCGCTGCAGCGGCGCGCCCTCACCAGCGCCACCGATCTGCTGCCGCCGCATGTCAAGGAACGCGAGCAGCGGCGCCGTGCGCGTACCGCCGCGCAGTACGCCGCCAGCGTCGACGAACTGCGGCGCGCCGGCAGCGCGGCGATCGAGCCGTTGCAGGCCGCGGCCTTCCTGACCGGCTCCCGGCTGGCCAGGCGTTCCGACAGTGCCGGCCGCCCCCGGCCGTTGCCACTGGCGGGTGCCGCCGCGCTCGAGATCGACCGCGACGATCTGGCGCAACTGCCCCAGCAGCTGCCCGAGGCGCTCGCGGTGTTTGCCAACCGCCATATCCCGTTGCCGCCCCGGCTCAGGGCCAAGACCTTGCCACCCGAGGTGGAGCGGGTCGTCACCCACGCCTGGGGTTTGGAGGCCTGCGGCGCGCTGGCCTGCTGGGGTGCCTTCAACGCCCGCGGCCAAGGCACCAAGGTGGCGGTGCTCGACACCGGCGTCGAAGCCAGCCACCCCGACCTGCGCGGCAAGGTGGCGAAGTTCGCCGAGTTCGACAGCAAGAGCGGCCTGGTGCGCGAAGGCGTGGAGCACGCCTGGGACGCCGACGGCCACGGCACGCACGTCTGCGGCACCATCGCCGGTGGGCGCGCCAGCGGCCGCTGGATCGGCGTCGCACCCGAGACGCGTTTGCTGGTGGCCAAGGTGCTCGGCCGCTCGGGCGGCACCGACGAGCAGATTCTGAAGGGCATGGAATGGGCGGTCGCCAACGGCGCCGACGTGATCAACATGTCGCTCGGCGGCCTGTCCTTCGACCCGGGCGTGTTCGACACCTACACGGCGGCCATCGTCGCCGCGCGCGCGGCCGGTGTGCCGGTGGTCGCGGCGATCGGCAACGACGGCGCACAGACCAGCGGCTCGCCGGGCAACGACTACTTCGCGCTGGCGGTCGGCGCGATGGATGTGCGGCACCGCGTCGCGGCCTTCAGCGCGGGGCGCACCCAGGTGGTGGAAAGCTCGGACGCGATCGACCCGAAGTACCTGCCGCTGGTGTACGCCAAGCCCGATCTTGCGGCGCCGGGCGTGCAGGTCTATTCCTGCATCGGCAAGGCGAAGTGGGAGCACCTCAACGGCACGTCGATGGCGACGCCTCACGTCGCCGGCGCGATGGCGCTGCTGCTCAGCCGCACCACGGCGACCAAAAAGGCCGGCGCGGACCTCCACGCGCTGGCCGGCAGCGACCGCAGCGACACGCTGATGCAGTTGCTGATCGGCAGCGTGGTCGACCGCGGCGAGAACGGCCAGGACCACCGCTACGGCCATGGGCAGCTGGCGGTGCTGTCCGCCTACGGTCACGCGGTCGACCGCGGCTACCTGCCGCCGCCTTGAACGGCGCCCCCGCTCCCGGTACCCTTGCCACATGCGCCCTTCCCCCGACACCCCGTTGCGCGACCCCGCCTTGGTCGAGTTCGCTGCCGCCCCCGGCACGACCGTGGCGCGCGCATCGGTGATCGTCGAAGCCAAACGCCCGCCGGTGCCGCCGTCGCCACCGCCGCGTGCGAACAGCACCGCCGCCACCGACTGGCTGCCGCCGCCGTCACGGCGCCGCACGCCGGCAGTGCGCACCACGCTGGCCGGGCCGATGCGCGAGCTGCAAGCGGTGTTGAAGCGCCTCGGGCTGGCCGACCAGGCCCGACGCAACAACCTGAGCGGGTCGTTCGTGGTCGAGGTGACGCCGCAGCAGCTGCGTGAGCTGGCGGCGACACCGGCGGTCCAGGCGATTCGGTGCAACCGGCAGCACCGGCGCCGGCTCGCCTGACAGCCCCCGGCTCGGCGTTCCTGGCCGCCCTGACCCCCGGCCCCTCGGCCCACCAGCCCCTCCGTCACACTCCTCACGAATCTCGCTGAACCGACATCTCGCCGAACGGCGTGGACAGGTCCCAGATCGTCTGCTATGGTTTGTGGACGGTGTACACAAGTTGACCGTTCGCACAGTACATGGGCCTTGCGTGCCACCGTCCGCCGCGGCGCTCGTCGTCGACGCAGGCCGCGCCCCGCCCCTTTGCAATCCCCAGGAGACGCCATGCAACAAGTCCAGCCCTATCTGTTTTTCGACGGCCGCTGCGAAGAGGCGGCCGAGTTCTATCGCAGCGCGCTCGGTGCCGAGATCACCTCGCTGCTGCGCTTCAAGGACGCGCCGCCGCCCAAAGGCGACACACCACCGTCGGCAGAGGGCTGCGGCGCAATGACCGCGCCTCCCGACAAGGTCATGCACATGTCGATGCGCATCGGCAGCACCGAGCTGATGGCGTCGGACGGTCAGTGTGTCGGGCAACCCAACTTCCAGGGCTTTTCGCTGTCGATCCAGGCCTCGGACGCGGAGGAGGCCGAGCGGCTGTTCGGGGCCCTGGCCGACGGCGGGCAGGTGCAGATGCCGCTCGGGCCGACATTCTTCGCGTCGCGTTTCGGCATGGTGGCCGACCGCTTCGGGGTATCGTGGATGGTCCTCACGCAACCCTGAAGCACCTTGCCCGTCGCCATGCACGCCTCTTCCGCAGACCCCCGCCGAATCGACGGCCGCAAGCGCTGGTGGGCGCTCGCCGTGTTGTGTCTCGGCGTCTTGATGATCGTCCTCGACACGACCATCGTGAATGTCGCACTGCCGTCCATCGGCGCCGACTTGCACTTCACCGAGACCGGGCTGGTCTGGGTCGTGAACGCCTATCTGCTGACCTTCAGCGGTTGTTTGCTGCTTGGCGGACGGCTGGGCGACCTGTACGGCCACCGGCGCGTGTTCCTGCTCGGCCTGTCGGTGTTCACGCTGGCGTCGCTGGCCTGCGGGCTGGCCGATACGCAGCAGATGCTGGTGGCGGCGCGCGCCGCGCAAGGTGTGGGCGGCGCGGTCGTCTCGGCGATCTCGCTCTCGCTGATCATGGAGCTGTTCACCGAGCCGGCGGAGCGTGCCAAGGCCATGGGCGTCTACGGTTTCGTCTGTGCCGGCGGCGGCAGCATCGGTGTGCTGCTCGGCGGCCTGCTGACCGGGGTGCTGGGCTGGCACTGGGTGTTTCTGGTCAACCTGCCGATCGGTGCGCTGGTGTTTGCGCTGTGCTGGGCCTTGCTGCCGGGCAACGACATGTCGCGCCCGGCGGGCCGGCTCGACCTCGCGGGCGCCCTCACCGTCACCGGCTCGCTGATGCTGGCCGTCTATGCCGTCGTGAACGGCAACCAGGCGGGCTGGGCCTCGCTCACGACCCTCGGCATGCTGGGCGCGGCGGCGCTGCTGGCGGTGCTGTTCCTCGGCATCGAGGCACGCGTCGTCACGCCGCTGATGCCCTTGGGCCTGTTCCGCCTGCGCAATGTCGCGACCGCGAACGCGGTCGGGGTGCTGTGGGCCGCCGCGATGTTCGCGTGGTTCTTCATCGCGGCGCTGTACCTGCAGCGGGTGCTCGGCTTGCGCCCCCTGCAGGTGGGCCTCGCCTTCTTGCCGGCCAATCTGATCATGGCCGCCTGTTCGCTGGGTGGCTCAGCGCGGCTGGTGATGCGCTTCGGCATCCGTCGACCGTTGGTCGGCGGGCTGTTGCTGGCGGCCGCCGGGTTGTTGCTGTTCGCCCGCGCGCCGGTGTCGGGCGAGTTTGTCGTCCACGTGCTGCCCGGCATGTTGTTGCTCGGGCTCGGGGCCGGCATCGCCTTCAACCCGGTGTTGCTCGCGGCCATGAACGATGTGGACCCGAGCGAGTCGGGCATCGCGTCGGGTGTCGTCAACACGTCCTTCATGATGGGCGGTGCGCTCGGCCTGGCCTTGCTGGCCAGCCTGGCCTCGGCACGCACCGAGGCGTTGACGCGCGCCGGTGCTGCCGCGGTCGTGGCGCTGAATGCGGGGTACCAACTGGCGTTCGCGGTCGGCGCCGCCTGTGCGCTCGCAGCGGCCGGGCTCGCCGCGCTGCTGTTGCGTGTGCCGGCTGGTGGGGCCCGCAGCGGCGAAAGCTCGCTGCAGGCGACGCCGTGAGCCCTTCAGGCTTCAGCGCTGCAGCCTAGCGCCACGTGTTCACTGATGCCGCCGCGCGGCGACGTCGTGGGTCACGGCCATGCGCGACAATGGCGGCCTTGTTGCGTCAGGAGATCTCATGCTGCTCATCGGTATGCTCGACTCGCCTTATGTGCGTCGGGTCGCCATTTCGCTGCAACGGCTCGGCGTGCCCTTCGAGCACCGCAGCCTGTCGGTGTTTCGCACCTTCGAGCAGTTCCAGCAGATCAACCCGGTGGTCAAGGCGCCGACACTGGTCTGCGACGACGGCACCGTGTTGATGGACTCGACGCTGATCCTCGACTACGCCGAATGCCTGGCTGCGCCGGGTCGGTCGCTGATGCCGGCCGACCTGAGCCGACGCCCCGCTGCCTTGCGCCGCATCGGCCTGGCGCTGGCGGCCTGCGAGAAAAGCGTGCAGATCGTCTACGAGCGTGAACTGCGCCCGGCCGAGAAGGCGCACGCACCATGGGTGTCGCGCGTCACCGGCCAGTTGCACGCCGCCTATGCGGCGCTCGAAGCCGAATACGCCGCGGGCTCGTCGGCCGCGGCTGACGGTGGGATCGACCAGGCCGGCATCACCACCGCCGTCGCCTGGACCTTCACCCAGCGTATGTTGCCGGGGATCGTGCCGGCCGAGGCGCACCCGGCACTGCACGCACATGCCGAGCGGGCCGAGCAACTGCCCGAGTTCCAGGCCGCCCCGCACGGCGACAGCACCTACCGCGCGTCGGCCTGAGGCCGGGCGCGCGGCAACTCAGGCCATCGATCGCCGTCGCGTCGTCTCAACGCGCGGCGCGACCGAGGCGCTCGTTGACGTCGACCGCTCCCGAACGCGCGAGGATGTCACCAGCGAGCGAACGCAGCTGATCGTCGTCGGCGTCGACCGTCAGCAGGTAGACGCCACGTTGCACACTGTCGGCGAAGTTGTGCTCGTAGGTGTAGTCCTTGTCGGTCCCGAAGCCCTTGAGGGCGTCGATCCACCCGGTCGGCCCGCGCTTGCCGTTGCCAGCGACAAAATTGCCCTCCACCGGGCCCGCCTCGTCGTCGCGGACGGTGAGGTGCACCGCTTCAGCCGGGAAGCCCGACTGCAGCAGGGCCTCGCGCGCCGCCTCGGCGGCTGAAAAATCGTCGTAGCTGCGTACCAAGTCGTGCGCCATCGCGGTCTCCATCGGTTGTGCCCAGGGCGGGCGTCGCCGCCGACCCCCTTCACCATGGGCGGCAAACCCCATACCTGTGCATCCCACGGCCACAAGGCGGCAGGCCGAAGGCAGGATCACAGCCGCGGGTTGGTTCTCGCCCAGCGCTCGAAGGCCTGCAGAAAGCCCGTGAGGAAAGCCGCGGTGTCCGGGTTGGCAATCCGGCCCTGCTCGTCGAACAGTCGGTCGGCGCCGCCGAGATAGGCTTCGGGCTGCTGCAGCGTGGGCACGTTGAGGAACACCAGCGACTGGCGCAGGTGGTGGTTGGCGCCGAAGCCGCCGATGGCGCCGGGCGAGGCGGAGACGATCGCGCCCGGCTTGCCGTTCCAGACGCTGTGGCCGTAGGGGCGCGAGCCGACGTCGATCGCGTTCTTGAGGACGGCTGGCACCGACCGGTTGTACTCCGGCGTGACGAACAGCACCGCGTCGCTGTGGGCGATGCGTTCGCGGAACGCGACCCAGGCCTCCGGGGGCGCTTCATCCAGGTCCTGGTTGTACATCGGCAGGTCGCCGATCTCGACGATGTCGAGCTTCAAGCCCTCGGGCGCGAGGTCGCGCAACGCGAGGGCCAGCTTGCGGTTCAGCGACGCACGGCGCAAGCTGCCGACGAGCACTGCGACCTCGGTCATTTTTTGGGTCATGGAAGTCCTCCTTGCATGGCCCGACGCACGCCGACGGGCCGCACCGCTGCCAAGCACGCGGCGGGCCGGCCGCCCGCGTTCAAAGACCGACCATGGCCTTCAGTTGCTCGGTCGACACGGTGCCGGAGTGCGAACCGTACTGCCCGCTCTTGGCATGGCGGAAGTACAAGGTCGGCACACTCTCGGCGCCGAGCTTCCCGAACAGCTCGGTGTTGGCCGCGATCTTGGCGCGCGCACCTTCGTCGGCGGGCGGCGCCGTCAGCGGCGCGCGCTGGCTCACCAACGACTCGTGACGCTCCAGGGCCTCGACCGGCTGGGGTGACGCGAGGATGGCAGCACCCAACTTCCCCGATTCGGCCCCCATCAGTTCGACCGGCACCCACACCATCTTGAGCTTGCCCAGCAAGGGCTTCGATGCCTGCCACAAGCTGGCGCAGTGGGGGCACTGGGGGTCGAAGAACACATACACGGTATTGGCCGCCATCAGCTGCCCGACCTGCACCCCGCTGCCGCCCGCCGCCAGCCCATAGGCGGCCTCGGGGCTGACGGCCGGCGCGGCGGCCGCCGAACGCTGCCCATCGGCGGCGTCGCCACTGCCGGAGCGAGAACAACCGCCGAGGGCGGCAACGGCCAGCACGGCGGCCAGCAGCAAGCTTCTGCGTCTGAATTCAGTCATGGAAGGCCCGGTGCGGCCCGCAGGCCGGCAAAACATCGAAATGCGAAGCTTACGCAATGCCCGGGTGCCGTGCTGCCAGCAGACGGGAACCAGCGCCGCGACACGCCCGGCACACGCGTGCCCCGTGCAAGCTGCAACACCGGTGGCACGGCCGACGCGAGGGCGGTGGCAGTCCTTCGGGGATCGGCCGGCGCGGCACGACGAAACCACCATGGGAGCGGCGGTCCGCCGGATTTTTCGGCGTGTTGCAAGCCCGCCCTTCAGTGTCGGGCAGACCTGCCGATACTGTGTTTGGGCAAGCCCACCCGAGTGTGGGAGGCCGGCGCATCCAACGCCCGCCCATCCGCATCGCCTTTGACCGGCATGACGGTCTTGCCCGCCAATTCCTCCGACCTGCTGCCCGCCCGCCCTCCGCGGCCGCCGGCAGGCGCGTCGCGCCCCTCGCGGGGCCAGCGCCCACCGCCCGCCGCGGCCTCGGCACCCCCTCCACCCCAGCACCTGCAGGACGCCATCGACCGCTCGATGCTGGCGGCTGAGTATCAGCTGAATGGGCTCACGGAACACTCCTTGCTGTGAAAGAAGAACGCCTCACATCATTTAGACGGAGAACCGTGCATGTACGAAACGGTGGAGAGAATTTGTGTCCTGCGCGCCCTCAAGCTGGGAGACCTTGTTTGTGCGACACCCGCACTGCGCGCACTGCGGGGACGCTACCCGCATGCGCAGATCACCCTGATCGGCCTGCCCTGGGCGCAAGACTTTGCCGCACGTCTTGCAGGGTGGGTGGATGATTTTGAAGTCTTCCCCGGCCACCCCGATCTGCCCGAGCGTCGGGGCACCATGGACGAGTTTTGCGACTGGGTCCAGCAGATGCGCGAGCGCCACTTCGACCTCGCGCTGCAGTTGCATGGCAGTGGTGAGCTGAGCAACGGCATCGTGCGGGCGCTCGGCGCGAAGCGCACCGTCGGCTTCCATGCCGGGGCCGGCATCGTGACCGCCGCCGACGGCAACGAAAGCTTCTGGCCCTATCCGGACGGCCTCCACGAGATCCACCGCAACCTGGCCTTGATTCAGCACCTCGGCGGGGACGTGCGCGACGACCAGCCGGCCTTCCCGCTGCTGCCCGCCGACTTCGCCGAATTGCAGCGCCACCCCGACCTGGCAGCGCTGACGCCAGGCACCTTCATCTGCCTGCACCCCGGTGCGCGGATGGCGAACAAGCGCTGGGCGCCGGAGCACTTCGCGGCCGTCGGCGATACCCTGGCCAACAACGGCTGGCGCGTCGTGCTGACAGGCGACGCCTCGGAGCACGAGCTGGCCGCAGCGGTGCAGGCGAAGATGCGCACGCCCGCCCTCAACGCGGCGCGCGACCTGTCGGTCGGGGCACTGGCGGCGCTGCTGTCGCGCTCGCGGCTGCTGGTCTCGAACGACACCGGCGTGGCCCACATCGCCGCCGCGCTGCAACTGCCCAGCGTGGTGATCTTCTTTGCCACCGATCCGAAGCGCTGGGCCCCGCTGGACCGGCTGCGCCACCGTTGTGTGATCCGCGAAGGCGGCGACGCCGCGTCGGTGACGCCGTCGGAAGTCGTCGAGGCCGCCTGGCCGTTGCTGGCCCTGCCGTGGGCCTTGCGTGTCAGGCCAGACGACGATGCGCAGGATCAGGACGAGTCTCCTGCGGCATGGCATCAAGCGGCGGCGGCGCTTCGAAGAGCGGCTGCGCCAGCGCGATGACGGCCTCGGGCCGAACGTCGTCGACAAACGAATCGGGGTGGCCGCAGTCCACCCCGAGGCAGTTGCGCCCGCAAGCCGGGCACTCCAGCCGCCACGACACGGCGGTCGCATGGCGGGCACTGCTCAGCGGCCCGTAGCCCTGGACGTTGCCGATCCAATAGATGACGGTGGTGGGCGTGCCGACGGCGCGCGCAAGATGCGCCGGGCCGGTGTCGTTCGACACCAGCAGGCGGGCGCGGGCGAGCAAGCCCATCAGGCCACCCAGCGACAAACGCCCGGTCAGGTCGTGGGCCCGCGCGCGCTGCCGCATACCTTGCAGCACTGCTTGCACGGCATCCCCTTCCGCGTCGGTGCCGTTGATGGCGACGTCCGCGCCGAGTTGAGCGAAGTGGTCGCCGACCGCCGCGAAATGCGCCGGTGACCAACATCGCCGCGGATCGCTGGCGCCGGGTTGCAGCACCACCAGCGGACGGCCGGCGGTCGGCGGCAGCGCCGCATGCGCTTCCGCGCGGTCGCGCGGCGTGGCAATGAGGCGGGGTTCGATGTCGCAGCCGTAGGCCCCCACCAAGGCCACGCCCTCGAGCAGGCGCAAGGCCTCGGGATGCGATTCGCGGTAGGGCAAGGTGCGCATCAGCGGTGTCGCGTCGGTTGCCTGAAAGCCGGCGTCCACCCGCGCCTGCAAGCGGCGCACGAAGGGGTTGCTGTAGCGCCCGCCGCCGTGCAGCTGCAGCGCGATGTCGAAGCGGCGAGCCTGCATCTCGGCAAAGAAGGCGGATTGCGCGGGCAGGTCTTCGGCCGCGCCCGGCGCGACGGTGACGCCGGCAGTCGGCGGCACCACCACCACCTCGTCGACCGGCGACGGGCGCCCGGCGAGAAAGGCCGCATGCCAGGCCCGCCCCAGCAGCGTGATGCGGGCATCGGGATAGGCGCTGCGCAGCGCTTCGAGGGCGGGCAACGTGAGCACGAAATCGCCGACGGCGTTGGCACGCAACACGGCGATCGAGCGCACGTCGTCGACCGGCGCACCGAGCCCGCAAAACAGCCCGCTGGGCCTACGCGCGTTCATGGGTGACCTCCGTGCTGCGGTGCACTGCGGTGCGAGCGCCTTCGGGCGGCCGTGCGGCGCTGATGGTGCCAACCTCCGTGCTGCGCACTGCGGTGCGAGCGCCTTCGGGCGGCCGTGCGGCGCTGATGGTGCCACCCTCCGTGCTGCGCACTGCGGTGCGAGCGCCTTCGGGCGGCCGTGCGGCGCTGATGGTGCCAACCTCCGTGCTGCGCACTGCGGTGCGAGCGCCTTCGGGCGGCCGTGCGGCGCTCATGCCACCCTCACCGCCGGCGTCTCGATCTCGAGCACCTTCGGCGCGTCGACCTCGCGTTGCGGTACGGTCGTCGGCAGTTCCTGGTGGTAGGCGCCCGAGGGCAATACGCCGCAGCCGCCGTAGCGGTCCATCACGCGCAACTGCGCCAGCACGTCCTCGCCGCAATGCTCGTCGGGCAGCTCGGTCCAGAAGCCGAAACCGCCGACCTCGCGCAGCTTGGCGGTGTCGTACATCACGCAGCCACCGGCCCAGGCCAGCTTGTAGAGCCGTGTCTCGCCGGGGGCCAGGGCCAGCTCGCGCTGCACATGCCACAGGTTGGCGGCGTTGTGCAGCACGTGCCGCTGCCACTGCGGTGTGCCGGGGCGCACCTGCTCGGGCCGCACCGGGCCGTCCCAGAATTCGATCGACTGCTGGTGCGGTCGGACGTCGTCCCGATAGGACAGGCCGATCACCGCGCTGCCAACGAAACCGCAGCGCTCGGACTGCAGCACGCCGACCAGGCGCTCGATGACCTCGGGCTCGAGCAGCACGTCGTCATCGATGAACAGCACATAGGGCGCATGGGCCTGGTCGAGCAAAAACTGCCGCTGCTGCGCAAGGCCGCGGCGCGGCAGGTTGCGCAACAGCGAGACACGATGACCGCGTGCCTCGAGCAGGCGCACGATGGACGCGATCTCCCCACCCTCGTAGCCGGCCTCACCGTCCGACTGGTCGGACACCACGACGTCGAATGCGCGGTGGCTTTGGCCGATCAGCGCGGCGAGCGTGGCGGCCAGCGCCGTGCGCCGGTTGCGCGTGGGGATCAGGACGTCGACGCGTGCGGACGCCGTCATGAGTTCAAGGCAGGCTGGCCCGTCGTGGTCGTGGCAGGGCTGCTGCCCTTCATGCCGCACAGATAGGGGTTGAGCGACGGGTCGTTGTACATCTTGAACTGACGGTAGATGCGATAGCCGCAAACACCTTCGCGCATGCCGCGTAGCAAGCGGTCCAGACACTCCAGCAAGTCCTCTCGCTGCTGCTGCAGGCGCTCGAGCTTGGCAGCGCAGGACAGCCGGTGCGACTGCGACACGCCGGTGCGCTCCAGCTGCAAACGCATGTGGTGCTGCTTCAAGGCGTTGATCGACAGCCGGTCGATGATGGAGCCGGCCGTCTCGCTGTTGATCCAGGCATCTTCCTGCAGCGCGACATCCTGCACGGCCGACAGGATGGTCTCGTCGATCGCTTCGATCGCATCGTTGCGCAGCTGGTTGTAGCGGTCGATGGCGCGCTTGTTCTTGACGATTTCGGCGTCGGGCACGTCGGTGCGGCGCGCCTGGTCTTCCTCTTCCCACAGCAGCGCGTTGTAGCGATGGTTGGCCGCCACCCAGCGCAGCGCGCCGTCCGGATGGGGAGACTCGGGCCAGCCGGCCAGCTGGAAGGCCGTCCGCTGCAGCACGTCCACGTCTTCGGCGCTCAGGCCCAGATCGCCGGACGATGCGACGTCGGCAGAAACTGCCGGATGGTGATCCTTGTGCTCGGACCATCGTACGGATGCAGGCATGCAAAACCCCCTTCTCGACAACAAGGTACAGACGAGTCGACCGGCAGCGCCGGCCTTTGTGTCACCTGTTTGGCAATCAGGATGCCGGGGGCGTCGGGGGGGAGGAGCGGGAACGACGGTGCGCTTCGACACGCGGCGTGCACGGCGGTGGGCACCACCGTGCAGCCACGCGACGGCTCGCGCCGTCGACCTCCTGCGTCAGGACTGGGTGTGCGCCCCGCCGGTCAGGCGGCGGGGGATCCCGGCCGGGCCGGGCAACGGTGTCACGTCCGCGAGGGACGCGCCGGAGCGGGCGTACTGCTGCCGGAAGTCGCCGGGGCTGGTGTGGTACCAGCGGCGGAAGGCATGTTGCAGCGCGCTCGGCTCCGAGAACCCGAGCAGCACCGCGACCTGGGAAATCGACATGCCCTGCACCAGATACCGCGCCGCGGCTTCCCGGCGAACCTCGTCGAACAGGTCCCGAAACCGCTGGCCCTCCGCTTCCAGTACCTGTCGCAAGCGGCGGGGCGATTGCTTGAGCAGTTCGGCCACGCGGTCCAGGGTCACCTCCTCGCCGCGTGTCAGCAGCAAGGAGATGGCAGCGACGACCTGGTTCTCGACCCGGGCCTCCTGCTCGAGCCCCGCCTTGAGTTCGTCGGCCTTCGCCACCAGGAAATGATGCAGGTAGCTGTCGGCGGTGCGAAACGGCAGGTCGAGGTAGGACGCATCGAACGAGATGCTGTTCTCGCTCGCACTGAATTCGATCGGCGCCTGGAAGGTCCGCTCGTGGGCGATGCGGTTGAGCGGCGCCGCATGCATGAAGCGCACACCGTTGAGCTTGAGTGTGTGGCCGGTGAAGCTCTTGGCGAACCACAAGGCCAGCGACAGGAAGTGCTCGGCAAACCAGCGGGCGGTATAGCGCGGATCGCGGCAGCTGTAGATGAAGCGGGCGGTGCCGCCCTCGACGACATAGTCGACGTCATCGATCTCAGACACCAGGAAGGCGTACTTGCGCCAGTGCTCGATGGCCGAGCGCATGTTGGCGCAGCGCATGCCGAGATGGGCGACGAAATGCAGCCGGTTCTCGGGATAGTGGTGGTGCAGCTCGAGCGCGATGGCCGGCTTGTTGAGCCGGTCGGCGGCCATCTGCCACAGGCGCTCGATCTGGGACACCGGCACCCGGGCGTCGGGATGCCGCGTTCGCTCCAGCGACATGCCGGTGACTGCTTCCACCTCGGCTTCGCTGACGCCGTGGCGCAGCAACAGCCGCACCAGGGTCACGGCGGACTCGTAGACCGCCGCAGTCGGTTCACGGCTGGCCGGCGCAGGCCGCCAGCCGTTGACGGGTTTCCGGGCCCGCAAAGGAGGGCCGACAAGGTAATTGGTGGGACGCATGGAGGTTCACCTCGAAGCAGACAGCGCGGCTTGAAAGCGATCAAGGCGCGGATGCATCACGCTACGCCACAGCGACGGCACCCAGCTCAACACCACCATCGTCGCATAGCCGAAGGGCAGCTGGGGACTTTGGTCGAAGTGCCTGAGCAGGTGGTAGCGGCGCGTAGCGTGCGCGTGATGGTCGGAATGGCGCTGCAGGTGGAACAGCAGCAGATTGGTCAGCAGGTAGTCGGAATTCCAGGAATGCATCGGGTTGACACGCTCGTAGCGGCCGTCGGGCAGGCGCTGCCGCTGCAGGCCGTAGTGCTCGACATAGTTGATGGTTTCGAGCAGCACAATGGCAAAGAAGGCCTGCCCGAGGTAGTAGACGAAACCCGCAGTGCCGCCGACGATCGCGACGCATACCGCGCACATCGCCGCACTGACCAGCATCCACCCGAACACTTCGCTGCGCGCCCAGCGGTACACCTCGCCACGCCGCTCGGTGTGCCGGCGCTCGAGCGCGAAGGCGCGCCCCACATTGCGCGCCAAGGCGCGCGCGATGAAGGCATAGACAGACTCGCCGCGGCGTGCCGTCGAGTTGTCGTCCGGGGTCGCGACGTCGACGTGGTGGCCATAGATGTGTTCGACCTTGAACGACCCGTACAAGACGCTCGCGAGCAACACGCCGCCCGCGGCCCGTTCGACGCCGTTGCTCTTGTGGATCAGCTCGTGCCCGGCATTGATGCCCTGCACCCCGCCGACGCAGCCCATCGAGACGATCCACCCGAGCTGCCCCGCGAGACCGAACGGCGCCTCGGCCCACACCGCGGCGCCCCAGAACAGCAGGCCCAGCTGCAATGGCAGACACGACAGCGGCAGGCAGCGGTAGTAGGGGTCGCGGGCCAACTCGCTCTCGTCGGCCGGATCATGGTTGTGTCGGTCTTCGCCGAGGACGAAGTCGAGCACGGGGATGATCACGAAATAGACGAAGGGGGTGAACCAGGCCCAGAGGTCCCAAGCCCCGACCTGCCGCGCCAGCGCCCACGCCACCACGGGCAGCATGCCGGGCAAGACGAACAGCAGATGGCCCCAGCGACTGCGTGCTGCCTTCAACAGGGGCGCCGGCAGGGCCGCCTGGCGTGTCTCGGACATCTTCACTCCTCAGTCTCCGTCGAGCCGCGGCTGCGTGGGCCGCAGCTTCGATCAGAACGAATAGCCGACACTCATCAGCAAAACATAAGGGTTGAGCTCGCTCTTCAGCTCACGCTCGTAAGTGCCCAGATCACCGCCCCGCTTCGCAGCGACCTGGCCGACCAGATTGTCCATCGCCTGGCGCGACGTCGGGTCCGTCGGGATCTGGTTCACAGGATAGGGATAGTCGTGCAACACCGGTGAACTTCCGGACAACATGGTGTTGGTGGTGGTCATCGTCGCGGTCGTGCGGACACGAACATAGCCCAGCGTAAGTTTGATATGCAGCCTTTCGGTAAGCGCATATTGCGCACCGGCGAACAGGCCCAAGCCCCATGACGGCTTCATCTTGATCTTCGTCGGGCCACCTGTATAGCTTTCCAGCGCCGGTGTGGCTTCGGCGTCGAAGAAATAGGTGTAGTTGAGGCCAATGCCCAGCGAGGGGCGGAAGCGGGCGTTGTACTCGCCGAAGTAGCGGTGCAGGATCAACGTCGGTGGCAGCTGTTTGACGGTCGCTACCTTGCCCAGACGCTCAATGGTGCCTTTGCCGTAGATGTCGTGCTTGAAGGGCACCGCGAGCACCAGGCCTTCGATCGCCCAGTGGTCGTCGAGGAACTTGCCCACGCTGCCGAACAACGAGGCCGAGTTCTTCACGTCTACCGTCGCCCCCTCCGGGGTGCCGAACGATTCGACCCCCGGTGCGAGGAAGCGCAGGACCGGGTGGTCGGAAGAACGCAGCACCGGCCCTGTCACGTCCTCCACGTTCTCCGACTTGTCGTTGAGTTTCAGCGCCGACACCCCGACGCGGGCGAACCAGCGCCGCTTCTTGTCGATCTGCAGGCCGCTGGCGGGGGGCGAGCCCTCGCCTGCTTGCGCCAAGGTGGTGGCGGGGGTGGGGGCGGTGGCGGAGGTGTCTTCCCCCGCCTGCCAGCGTCGGTGCATCACCGATTCGTTCGTTGTGGCCTGCGCCGGCAGCACCTGCGCACAGACCATCAAGGCACACCACAAAGCGGCGGGCCTCCAGCGGCTCGATCCGAGCCCCGGCTTGCGATTCATACTTTGTCTCCTGCCAGTGTCTTACGTTGTAATCAGGCCGCCGCTCGGGTCTCGCGTGCGCCTCATGAGCGCCGCGCGCGGGCTTCTGCCTGGCGGCCCGTGCAGGGGCCGGCACACGGTCGACGGAAGCGATCGTGTGCGCACCACCGACTGTCGATCCCTTCAGTGCGGAAACCAGCGACGGTGCCTGTTTGGTCGAGAATCGCCGACGGGGGCAGGCTCGGGCAATGATTCAACTGCCTGCCGCTTCTGGGTCGAAGACTTCCCGATCACCATGGCGGGCGCGCCAGGGGCAAGCGCCGGGCCTGGGCCAAACGGGAACAAAGCCGGCGCCTGGGCTGGCCATGGATGCGGTACCGGCACTGCATCACGCAGCGTACGGACTGGGGATTTCACCGAGCGGCCATCGGGCGCAGCCGGCAGGACCAGCGCTTGCATCCCGCTGCAAAGAAGACCCGCAGTGTGTCTGCGGCTCACAAGCCCAGCGTGGAAGGAATCGTCGAGATGAAGCTTGCCCTTGCGCATCCCCGTTTACTGGCCACGGCCGCACTGGCGCAGGCACTCTGGCTGCCCGGCGGGGCGAGTGCCGAAACAATTACCGCATGGCAGATGGCGCAGACAGGCCAAACCGGCGCCGGTGGTGCTGCGGGCGCCGCAGGAGCTGCCGGCGCCACCGGAGCGGCCCCCGCACCTGCCACCCAGGGCACCGCCGCCACACCGCCAGCGCCGGGTCCAACAGGCACTGTTCCCGGTGGGGGGGCCGGCGCCGCCCCGCTCGGCGCCGGTGCGGTGTCGCGCGATGCACGGGTCTCGCAGTTGATCGGCAAGCGTGTTCACAACCCGCGAGGCGAGAACCTCGGTGAAATCAAGGATCTGATCATCGATGTGACCCACCAACGGGTGCACTACGCGGTGCTGTCCTTCGGCGGCATCCTCGGTGTGGGCAACAAGCTGTTCGCCTATCCGGTCACGCTGTTCTCGCCGGTCGGCCGTGAGGACGAACTGCTGCTCGACATGCCGCGCGACAAGCTGAAGGCAGCGCCCGGGTTCGATCAGGAAAAATGGCCCAACTGGGGCGACCGCACGTATCGCAGTGAGATCGAGCGCCATTTCGGCGCGGCAGCTACCCCGCAGAACTTGCCGAACCAACGGCTGGTGCGGGCGAGCCAGTTGGTCGGCAAGGATGTGGACGACGCCACCGGGCGCGATGCCGGCGAAATCGAGGACGTGGTCGTCAACCTGGGCACCGGCCGTGTTCGGTATGCCGTGCTCGACTTCGACAAGGCATGGAGCCCGCAAGACCGGTTGCTGGCCGTGCCGTTGCGTGCCTTCGCGTTTCCGACTTCCGACCGGGACCTGGTGCTCAACGTCCCGCGCGACCAACTCGACATGTCGACCGGTTTCGATGAGAACCGCTGGCCCGACCTCAACGATCCTGCCTATGTCCGCAATGTCGACCGCGCGCTCGACACCGTGCGCCCGTCCGGCAACACGCCGGCACAACAGCGGGGCGCGGAGCCCGGCCCGAACATGCGCTGAACGCGGCTGGGCGGCGGGCACATCGCATGCATGGATGGCAAGGCGGGCCGCCCTCCGAGTCCCTGACGGTGCAGCGCCCGCCACGCGCCGCCTGCGGCGCTGGTTGCTCGCTCCGGCGCCGCCTCACGGCAGCGTCGCCGCGTGGTGTCGTCGGACAGCCGCCGGCGGGCTGCCAAGGCAGCGCCAGGGACTCTGGCGGCAACAACAGCATAGGAGTACAGCATGCAGATGAGTGATGTGAAGCTGCGTTTGCAGCGCGTTGAGGAATGCGCGACCGAAGCACTGCAGGCGTGCCAGGCCGGCGGGCCGATCCCGCCGGAACTGCGCACTTGCGTCAGCGAGTTGGACCGCCGCTCTCACGAGGCGATGCAGATGATGCAAAGCCAGAACGACGAGCAGACCATCTCGCAATGGGTCGACGACCTCGAGCGCCTCGGCGACCGTGCGATGGCCGCCTGCCGTCGGGCGCAAGACACGTCAGAGCCTTTGAGGAGTGCCATACAACACGCCCACGACGAGTTGTCGAGCCTGAAACACCAGCTCCATTGAAACCCGCCGCACGCCGGGCACGCGCCCGGCGTGTCCTTCATCTTTCAGAAAAGAGAAATTGAATATGCATGTGCAGCTGAACACCGACCATGTCATCCATGGAAGCCTCTCGCTGAGCCAGGACGTCGAGCAGACGGTGGCGTCGGCGCTGCAGCGCTTCGACGAACAGATCACCCGCGTCGAAGTTCACCTGAACGACGTGAACGGCAGCGAGAAGACAGGGCCGAACGACATCCGCTGCATGATCGAGGCCCGCGTGACGGGTCATGAGCCGGTGGCCGTGAGCGACCATGCGCCGACGGTCGACCAGGCGCTGCGGAGTTCGGTGGCCAAACTGCAGCGCGCGCTGGATTCCGTGGTGGGCCGCCGCAACGAGCACCGCCGCGAGAAACCGGCGGTCGACCCGCTGTCCTGAGGCACGCCGACCCGGCGCGTCTCCATGAAAAAAGGCAGGGCTTGCGCCCTGCCTTTCACGTTGACGCTCGAGCCGCCGCTCAGCCTCGCGCGGACGGCGGTTGCTGCTGCTGCGAGGACCGCGAGGGCGGCTGCTGGTACTGCACGCGGGCTTCGCCTTCGTCACGCTCTTGACGCTGCCCGCGGCGCTCACCGCCGTTATCGCCCTTGGCACGGATCTCGATGCGACGCTGCCCCCCATCGCGTGCACGCGGGACGGTGATCTCGAGCACGCCGTCGTTCATCGTCGCCTCGGCTCGATCGGCCATCGTGCCCTCGGGCAGCGGCACCGACCGGACGAAGCGACCCCGCACACGCTCGATGCGACGTACACCTTGCTCGTCGCGCTCCTCCCGATCGGCGCGACGCTCACCGGTGATGGTGAGTTGACCGTCGGCGATCTCGATGCGCACATCGTCCTTGCTGACGCCCGGCAGATCGGCCGAGATCAGCAGCTGGTCACCGCGCTCACGTACATCGACGCTGGGTGACCACAGCGGCGCGCTCTGCGCTGCCAACGCCCGGCGCGTGGTGCCCGGGGCGCCCCACATGAAGGTCTCCATCTCACGGTCTATCTCTTCGGAGAATCGCCGCATCATCGTCAGCGGACCTTCCAAGGTGCTGAAGAAGTTGGAGAAGAAGGGCCCAGTGCCGAACGTCATCTGCGGGGAGAAGGCACTTAGCGAGCGTCCCACCACATCGGTGGTGAAGCGTTCGGTTTCGCGTGCCATCGCGCGGGTGGTGTTGCCCATCCAGCGTTGCGCTGCGTCGTTGACTTCGCTGGCGGCCTGGCGTTGTTGCCGTGTGCCGTCCCCTTGCGAGTACGACCCGAAGCCGCGCTGCCCCTCTTGCGACCCCTGCAGTTCGCGGCCTTGCTGCTGCCCGCCCTGCTGGTCGCGGCCGTACTGCGGCTGGTAGTCACGTTCGCGGCCGTACTGCTGGTCGCGCTCACCCGCTTCGCGCACCTGGCCACGCTCCTGGTCCTGCCGGGACGCGGCTTGTCCGTTGCCGCCCTGCTGCTGTTGCTCGGTGTCCCGCGCCTGGCCCTGGTGCACCTCGCCTCGCCAGGCACCGGTTTCCTGCCCGCGCTCCTCGACGAACTGCGCGAAGCGTTGCAGGTCCTCTTCGGTGCGCGCGTTCAGGTCCTGTTCCTTGACGTTCTTGCCCGCCAGCGTGCCGTAGTCCATGGACAAGGTGATATTGGTGCGGTTCTGATCCACGGGCTGGAACTTCACCGTGGCGCTCGCCTTGGTGCCATTGTTGGCCCGCCACGAGATCTGCTGGTCAGGCACCTGCTCGAAGATCTCGGCCTCCCACTCCAGCGGCTTGCCCCCCACCTCGACCGACCAGCGCAGATGCGTGTCGTCGAGTTGCTTGACTTCGCGCACGTTGTGCATGAAGCGGGGGAAGTCTTCGAACTGAGTCCACTGGTTGTAGGCGGTACGGACGGGGACGGCGACCTCGATGGATTTCTCAATCCTGGGCATTGTTCACTCCTTTCCTGGTTCGCACAGGGTAGGGGATGAGAGAAGTCCGAAGCGACTTCAACTTCAACGCAGAAGCAGGGCTGCCCTGGTTGGCCGTCGCTGTGCCGACGGGTTCCGGACCCCTGCTCCAACGCCACCTTCGAACTACAGGCCAAGCGGCAACTTGCGTTCCGTTGTTGCGGTGCAGCGAAAGGCGCCCTGCAGGCGCGCGCTGGACTGGAGCAGCCGGTCGTCCGACCCGACGGTGAGCAGCATTTACCGACGAATTTGCGCCTGTGCCGGCGCGGCGTCGGTCGCGGCCTCAGCCGCCGCCGATGCCCGTCGTCACCTTGCCGGTGCCTGCGCAGGCCGCGCAGGTGCGGCCCGCATCGAGTCCGCTGCCGCCGCATTGTGGGCAGACGTTCTCGCCGGTGCCAGGAGCACCTGCGGGTGCTTCATCGCCGGGACGGGGTGTCGGGGGCACGCCCCCGGGAGGAGTGGAAGTGTCGGTGGAGTTCATGGATGAAAAATGCCCCTTGCTGCCGGGCAGCAAGGGGCACACCTGGAGAAGCACTGCTCGGCGTTCACAACGCCGGCCGCTTTGGACTTGTAGAGTCGGAACCTTCAGCGCGCGACGGCGATCCGCGAGCTCGCCGTCGGACGCAACACGGACGGGTCGGTCAGCGTCTCGCTACGCGACGGCAGTTCCTGCTTGACGGCCAGGGCCTGCGCGGTTTCGCTGCGCAGCGTCAACCGGGTCAGCGCATACAACGGATCTGCATCTTCACGGCACAGCTCGAAGGTTTCCATCGCGGCCAACATGCTGCCTTGATAGCGCATCAAGCAGGCGGTGATCGACGACTCGACGGACAACTCGTAGCGCCGCAGCACCTGGCTGAGGTGCGGACGCACGCGGGTGATCTGCAGCGATGCACCGGACCACTCGGGCAGGCCGACGATGCGAGGCGCCGGTCGCTCCTGGCCGAACAGGCCCTGGATCGACGCCTTGATCGCCAATACCGCGAGGCTGTCGCAGCCGTTGGCGTAGCGAGCAGGCAATACGCTCTGCGTCGACGTGCCGAGGGTCGGGCTCCTCAACACGATTTCCAGCTTGCCACTCGGATCGCCCAACGGCCCGATCTGGATTCGGTACTGGTCCGTCTCTTGTTGCTGACCTTGTCCGTAGCGCACGGTCAGTTCCGCCACCAGCATCTCATGTCGATCAGATACAAATTCCACGAGTCCTCCCACAGCCGTCCGGCTGCCCACGCCTGAAACCACATCAACCGCTGGCGCAGCGCAGAACTACCAGCGGTTGCAAAATTTGCAGCAATTCCTCGACCGCCCTCTCGCGGTTGCCGGAAAAAGGTGCCCCGAGCCTGGGTTGCCCAAAGAGGGGTGAGAGTCGGAAAGGAGGCAGAAGCAGCCCAGTAACGACGCTCGGGGCAGAGGTAAGGCAGCAAGCTGCGTGCCTACTCTTCTCGGTTGTGATGCCCGAGGGGGGCAACCCTGTCAAAGGTAACAGTCGAGCACCGACGCGCCCTGCGGCGCCGCAGGGCAGCGCTGGCGCCAGCACTGGACCGGGAGACGTGGGGGACCGACCTGCGACGTTTGTCACCGAAAGAAAACGGCCTCCGCGGCAGCGGCCGGAACGACTGCGGGGCGAGCGGCTGCGACAGCCGTCTGCGGCGTTTACTACAACCCCATACGGAGCGGGAACGAAAAATCATCACTGGTTGGGCGGGGCCGGTTTGAGGCGAAAGCGGGGGGAGAAACGGGTCGGCGGAAGGACCGCGACAGCAAGACGGGCGCGGCCCCGTAAGGGCGCGCCGGCAGCCAGAGAGGCAGGGGTGGAGGCGACCACGAGTTGGCCGCAGCGCCAACTCGGTGCTCCGCGGGCGACGCCAGGGCCAGGCCTGTGCGCCGCCGCGCGATGGGGAAGGGCTTACTTCTTTTGAACTGCGGCTTTGAGGGAAGCGCCGGCGCTGAATTTCACGCCTTGGCTCGCCTCGATCGTGATTTCCTCGCCGGTGCGCGGATTGCGGCCGGTGCGGGCTTGGCGTTCGGTCACCGAGAAGCTTCCGAAGCCGATCAGCGCCACCGTGTCGCCGCTCGCGAGAGCCTTGCTCACGTTGCCGATGAAGGAATCCAGTGCGCGGGCGGCCGCAGCCTTGGAAATATCCGCATCCGCGGCGATGGCATCAACGAGTTCTGCTTTGTTCATGAGGTTGTGACGGGTATGAACGATGGGAAAAACGTGCACCAAAGCGCACGGTAGAACCCTGCAGTCTAGCTGCTTCCTGGCCCCGCGGCCCACGACCACTGGTTAAGAAGCTGTGAGAGCTGTTAAGCGCGGATGGCGCCTGGGGCCGCCCCGGGGCTGGCCCGGAGCCGCCCGAGGCGGCCGCATACGCAGGTCGACAGGCAACCTGAACCCTCAGCGCCCCATCTCGCTGAGCGTGCCGCTCATCGCGGTGAGGGCCGTCATGTTGACCATCCGGCGCACGGTCGCCGACGGCGTCAGGATGTGGGCCGGCGCGGCGGTGCCCAGCAGGATGGGACCGACCGTGATGCCCTGGCTGCCGGTCATCTTGAGCACGTTGAACAGAATGTTGGCCGCATCGATGTTGGGCAGGATCAGCACGTTGGCGGTGCCGGTCAACGTCGTCTCGGGCAGGAAGCTGCGGCGCAGTGTCTCGTTCAGCGCGGCGTCGCCCTGCATCTCGCCATCGGCTTCGACATCGGGCATGCGGGCGCGGAACAGGTCTCGCGCGGCCCGCATCTTGAGCGCCGACGGCCGATTGCTCGAACCGAACATCGAGTGCGACAAAAAGGCCACGCGCGGGTCCAGCCCGAAATGGCGCACCGATTCGGCCGCCATGCTCGCGATCTCGCTGAGCTCCTCGGCACTCGGATCGTCGTTGACGAAGGTGTCGGCGATGAACAGCGTGTACTGGTCGAGCACCAGGGCGTTGAGCGTGGCCAGGGTGCGCACGTCGGGCCGCATGCCGATCACGTCGCGGAGGTGATCGAGGTGCTGCTCGAAGCGCCCGACCAGGCCGCACAACAGACCGTCGGCGTCGCCCAGGTGCACCATCAGCGAAGCGATCAAGGTGTTGGAGCGGCGCACCGCAGCCTTGGCCATCTCGGGCGTCACACCGTCGCGGCCCTTCAGACGCTGATAGGTTTCCCAGTACTGCCGGAAGCGCGGATCGTCTTCCGGGTCGCACAGCTCGAAGTCGACGCCGGGACGCAGGCGCAGGCCGGCGCGTTCGATGCGCTGCTGGATCACCCCAGGGCGGCCGATCAGGATCGGCTTGACCAACCCCTCCTCGAGCGCGATCTGCACCGCCCGCAGCGTGCGCTCGTCCTCGCCTTCGGCATAGACGATACGCTTGGAGGCGCGACGCGCGGCCATGAACACCGGCCGCATGAACAAGCCGGTGTGGGTGACGAACCGGATCAGCGACTCGCGGTAGGCCTCGAGATCCGCAATCGGCCGGGTCGCGACGCCCGACTCCGCGGCGGCCTTGGCGACTGCCGGGGCGATGCGCAGGATCAGCCGCGAATCGAAGGGCTTGGGGATCAGGTAGTCCGGGCCGAAGCGCATGTCTTCACCCGGATATGCCGCCGCCACCTCGTTGCTGATCTCGGCCTTGGCCAGGTTGGCGATCTCCTGCACACATGCGACCTTCATCTCCTCGGTGATGCGGGTGGCACCGCTGTCGAGCGCGCCGCGGAAGATGTAGGGGAAGCAGAGGACGTTGTTGACCTGGTTGGGGTAGTCGGAACGGCCGGTCGCGACGATGCAGTCGGGCCGGGCGGCCTTGGCGATTTCCGGCCGGATCTCGGGCTCGGGATTGGCGAGCGCGAGGATCAGCGGGCGCTCGGCCATGGTCTTCACCATCTCGGCCGACAGCACGCCGGCGGCAGAACAGCCGAGGAACACGTCGGCACCCTTGACGACATCGGCCAAGGTGCGTGCGTCGGTGCGCTGCACATAGCGGCGCTTCGACTCGTCGAGGCGGTCTTCGCGCTGGTGGTGCAACACGCCCTTCGAGTCGCACATGAAGACGTTCTCTTGGCTGACGCCCAGGCGCACCATCAGGTCGACGCAGGCGATGGCCGCAGCGCCGGCGCCGGACACCGCGAGCTTGACCTCCGACAGGCGCTTGCCCACCAACTCCATGCCATTGATCAACGCGGCGGCCGAGATGATGGCGGTGCCGTGCTGGTCGTCATGGAACACGGGGATGTTGAGGCGTTCCTTCAGCTTGCGCTCGATGTAGAAGCACTCGGGCGCCTTGATGTCTTCCAAGTTGATGCCGCCCAGCGTCGGCTCCAGCGCGGCGATGATGTCGACCAGCTTGTCCGGGTCCTTCTCGGCGAGTTCGATGTCGAACACATCGATGCCGGCGAATTTGCGGAACAAACAACCCTTGCCTTCCATCACCGGCTTGCCGGCCAAGGGCCCGATGTCGCCCAGGCCGAGCACCGCGGTGCCGTTGGTGACCACGCCCACCAGGTTGCCGCGCGAGGTGTACTCGGCGGCCAGGCTCGGATCGTCCTCGATGGCCAGGCAGGCATAAGCCACCCCGGGCGAGTAGGCGAGCGAAAGATCGCGCTGATTCGACAGCGGTTTGGTCGGCAGCACCGCGATCTTGCCGCGCGTGGGCACGCGGTGATATTCGAGTGCAGCCTCGCGCAGCGCCTGTTCGGCGGCGGAGAGTTCCTGTCGGGCCATGGGTGCCTCCTTCATCTCATGATCTGTTCTGGGACGATCGTCCCCGCTGTCTCGCAGGCGACACCGTCGCGGGCACTGGGGCAGCCGAGGAAGGCGAGCAGTCTAGCGGGCCGGCTTGTGGCTTTTTTGCAGTCAAAAGAGCTTTCGCATCGCCTCCAGCAATCGGGACGCCGATATTGGGCACCCGGGCTGCTGAAAAGAGGCATGAGCGGTTCCGATCTGCCCGGCTTCAGCCCGCTGTTGCGCAGCGCCGGGGAGCACCCCTTGCACTACCGTGTGCGCCCCGCCTGCCCCGGCCCGGCCGCCGCCCGGCCGCTCGCCCTCTTGCTGCACGGTGCCGGCGCCGACGAATCCAGCCTGCTGCCTCTGGCGCAACGGCTTCCGTCGCATGTGCACGTGGTGGTGGTGCGCGCGCCGCGGCGCATGCCGCGCGGCGGGTACTTCTGGTATCCGGTTCATTTTCGACGCGACGACGCCGAGATCAACCTGCAGCAAGTGGAGTGGGCGCAAACCCGTTTGCTGCAGTTCGTCGAGCAGCTGCCGCGCCACTGCCCTTTCGATCTGCGTCAGTTGTACCTGCTGGGGTTCAGCCAGGGCGGCGCGGTGGCGTCGACCTTTGCGCTGTCGCACCCCGGGCGGGTGCGTGGGCTGGCGCTGCTGGCGTCGCGGCTGCTGTCGCATCTCGAACCCGTTGCGCCGCGCGACGACCTGGCGACGCTGAGGCTGTTCATCGCCCATGGTCGGGACGACGACGTGCTGCCGATCGAGCACGCGGAGCGTGCGGCGCAGGCCCTGCGGGCGTGTCGGGCAGCCGTGGTGTGGCGCTCCTACGACGGCGTGGGGCATGCCCCCGCCGGGGTGATGTTCGACGACACGGCCGCATGGCTGCGCGGTCACTGTCCGCCACCGGCTCGCGTTGATGCCGCGGCATGAGCGGCTGGTGGCCCAACTCGGTGCGCCCCAGCCCGCCCGGGCGCACGGAACCCGGGCGATCAGCGCTGGCGAAACGTCCGGGCGTTGACGCGGTTGAGGCAGCGGCGCAGCAGCCGGGCCGACGCGACGCCCAGCGCCGTGCCCTCGGGTTGGCCGCGGACACGCGGCAGGGGCGACGCGCTGTCGGCGGCCGCCGGTGGTGACTGCTCGACACGCCAGTGCAACGGCACCAGTCCGCGGAAGCGCACCTTCCAGACGCGGGTGACATCGAAACGTGCGCGGTAGGTCAGCGCGAAGCGGTCGGCCTGCGCGCCCTCGCCTCCGAGGTCGAGGCTACAGGGTGCGAAGTCGTGCAGGGTCACGGCACGTTCGTACAGCTCGCCCAAGTGAGCCGCCGCTTCGCTTTCCAGGTGCCGGCGGGCATCGAGGTCGATGCGGTCGATCAGGGCCAGCGTGGCCAGCGCGACCTCACACGCCAGCACCGGGGGCGGCACGGCAGCCGAGCCGGTGAACAGACGCAGGCTCGCTTGCGTGTCGAGTTCGGGCAAGGGGCAGGTCCAGGCGCCGAGCGTCTCGTTCCATTCCAGGCTGAGATGTTTGTAGGTGTGGAGGACTGAACCGGCAGGGGCAGCGAGCGAGGAAGGCGTGGTCATCGGCAGTCGGGAGGGGGCGATCGCCAGATGCTACGAAATGTATAGGCCCCGGCACATCCCCCCGAGGGGTGGGCTGCTCTCCCATTCCGGTGAAATTTGGCGTTTGCCGCTCGCACGCCCCTGGCACCGTGACCCGAGCGGCCCGCCGTGCGCGGTGGCCTAGTCGACGCCCTGCAGGCTCAACTGCGTCATCTGGTCGCGCGGATCCGTGACGACCTCGATCCGTGCGCCGGAGGCGAGCCGGTACACGGACCGGACCGGCCGCCCCGATGCCAGCGCGAGCCAGTTGCGCCGCGCGTCGGCGTCGGGAATGTCGCCGAAGTCGCCGCGCTCGTGCCGCTGGATCAGGCTGCTTTCCGAGACCCGCGCTCCCACGAGAGCGACCATGGCAGCGGGCGAGCGGACGACAAAACCGGCGTCGACCACGGTGGTGCCGCCCAGGTCGGCGTCGGCACGCGGCGACGTGGTGCCGCGGACCGGCAAGGCAAGTTCACTCATCGGGGTCTCCGCCGGCACCCTAGCGCCGGATGCGGTTGAACAGCGTGGAGCCGGCCAGCAAGGCAATCACGAACAGCACCACGAAAACAAAGAACAGCACCTTGGCAATGCCAGCAGCTCCTGCGGCGATACCGCTGAACCCGAGCGCACCGGCGACCAGGGCAATCACAGCAAAAATGACGGCCCATTTCAACATGACGTTCTCTCCCCATTGGTTGCCGTGCCACTTGCACGGTGACCTCAATGTCGACGAGAGCGGGGGCTGTGACTGTCAGCCGGACCGCCGCGCGCCGTCGGTGCCGTCCTACATGTCGTAACGCGACACTGCGATCCCTTGCTCCTCCGCGAGAGCGGCAATCCAAGCGAGCTGCACCACGGTCGACGCGCGAGACCGGACCCAGGCCACGTCGCCCCACCTCGCCGCATCGCCCAACGCACAGGCGCCGAAGCCGCGTATGCGTTAGCCGCGAGGCCCTCCTGCTCCCTGTGCAGAACCCTGCAGAACGCGCTCGCGCGCACGAGCAACCGCCACGCCCAGTCCGATCACGGGCGGTCCCCGTCGATGAGGGGCCTCGCTTCTCCCAGGCCGGTCCCACAAAAACGTTATCCAAACGTATTGTTGTGCAACCAAGAACGACAGACCTCCGTCCGTGCCGCGATGACGGAGGTGAGCAGTGCCTTGGCGCGGCAGGCTCACGGAGGGAATCATGGACTCGAAGACGTACCTGAACAGGGTGCGCGCCGCTGCATGGCTGCGCGGCACCACCATCGCAACGGCCATCGGCCTGGCGGCCTGCGGCGGAGGCGGAGGCGATCCGCCGCCGGCCCTCGCCACGCAGGAGATGACAGGCGCACTTGAAGGCGCAGACCGCGCACGCCCCCTGGCCGCGGTCATCACCCCGCCCACCGACGCACTGGTCGGGGCGCTGACACCCACCGCCGATGCCGCGAAGGTGGGGATGTGGTCGAAGCTGACACCCTGGCCCCTGCTCGCCGCCCACGCCAACTTGTTGCCCAACGGCCGATTGTTGACCTTCGGCACCGCGCCGCCCGACACCTGGCATCCCAAGGTGCTGCACTTCGACGTCTGGACGCCCGCTCAGGGGTTGACCGAGGCGGCCCACCGCACCGTGGCCAACCCGACCAAAGTCGATAGCTTCTGCAGCGCCAGCACCCTGGGGGCCGACGGCCTGCTGCTGGTGCTGGGCGGCAACGCCGACTCCGCCGTCTACAAGACGACCCAGTGGGACCCCGACCGCAACCTCTACCTGGCGCGTGCCGCACAGCCACGCCAACCCCGCTACTACGCCACCGTGCTGCGCCTGCCCGACAGCCGCGTGCTTGCGGTCGGCGGCAGCAACAAAAAGCCGGCACCGGCGACCCTGTACGGCGACATGCCGGAAGTGTTCACCCCGGCCGAGGGCTGGCGGCCGCTGCCCGGCGCGAAAAGCGCCGAGTTGTTCGGCGAAGCAGACGCCCGCTGGTGGTATCCGCGCGCCTATGTCGCGCCGGACTTCGGCGTGGTCGGCGTGTCCAACGACCGGCTCTGGAAGCTCGACCCGAAAGGCGACGGCAGCATCGTGCCCATCGGTGTCACCGGGCACCGCCTCGGCGTCAGCGGCATGTCCGTCATGTACCGGCCCGGCAAACTGCTGCTCGCCGGCGGCGGGCAACTGAACAACGGCGACGGCATCTGGGCGGTGAAGCAGGCCACCAGCGTCGACTTCAATGCCTCCCCGCCCACCGTCACCGCTTTGAAGCCGATGGCGCATGGTCGCAACTGGGGCACGGCCGTCGTGCTGCCCACCGGCGACGTACTGGTCACGGGCGGCGCCGCCCAAGGCAACCTGGACACGGGCGCGGTACTCGCCACCGAGGTCTGGAGCCCCACCACGGGCACCTGGTCGACCTGGGCGCCGGCGGGGCAAAAACGGCTCTACCACTCGCTGGCCGCGCTGCTGCCCAACGGCACGGTGCTGAGCGCA
Source organism: Caldimonas brevitalea (assembly GCF_001017435.1). NCBI lineage: Bacteria > Pseudomonadati > Pseudomonadota > Betaproteobacteria > Burkholderiales > Sphaerotilaceae > Caldimonas > Caldimonas brevitalea. The sequence continues at coordinate 926,008 of NZ_CP011371.1, read as the reverse complement.
GGCGGCGGCGCGCCGGGCCCCGTCTATGCGCAGGACGCCCAGGTGTTCTTCCCGCCCTACCTGTTCAAGCAGCTGGCCAACGGCACGTCGGCCTGGGCCAGCCGGCCGGTCATCGTGCAGACGGCTCCGTACTTCGGCCACGGCAGCGGGGCCGACAGTGTCGTGACGCTGGGCGATACGCGCAGCATCAAGTCGGTGGCCCTCGTCACCGTCGCAGCCGTCACCCACAGCCACAGCGCCGACCTCCGTTACGTGCCGGTGGCTTTCACGCAATCCGCCGACAAGCTGACCTTGAAGCTGAGCCAGTTCAACCCGCAGCAACTGCCGCCGGGCCACTACCAGCTGCATGTCGTGGACAGCGCCGGTGTGCCGTCGTCCGCTGCGGTGATCGAAGTGCGCAAGGACGTGCGCAACATCGCGGCCCTCGGCACCGCGACACAATCGAGCGATCGCGGCATTGCGTCGGCCGCCGCGGCCGCGATCGACGGCAAGGCCAGCACATTCACGCACACCGCGTTCGAGCAGGCCAACCCCTGGTGGAAACTGACGTTTCCCTCCACCCGCCGTATCGCCTCGATCAACTTGTTCAACCGCCCCGGCCCCTGCACCAGCACCAACGACTGCCGCACGCGTTTGCGCGACATCACCGTGTCGGTACTGGACGCCGCCGGCCAGCCGGTCTGGACGTCCCAGCTGCTCAACCCCGAGAACCAGCTGGCCTCCCCCGACCGCCTCAACGTCGACATCATGCAGTTGCACGGCAGCGCCGTGGAGGGGCGCAGCGTGCTGGTGCGGCGCACCTCCGACCCGGACCTGTCGGGCAGCGGTGGTGGCGGCGGAACGCCCGAGGGCAATGTGTTGTCACTGGTCGAGGTGCAGGTGGAAGAGGGACCGGTCAACCTTGCGCTGCGCAAGGCGGCCACCCAGTCCAGCACGGCGGCCAGTTCCTTCGCGTCGCGCGCGGTCGACGGCAACCCGAGCGGCTTCTGGCACGACGCGACGGTGACCCACACCAACAGCACCGCGCAACCCTGGTGGCAGCTGGACCTGGGCAGCGTGCAGGCACTGCGACAGGTGCGCGTGTGGAACCGCGTCGACTGCTGTGCCGAACGCTTGTCCAACTTCTACCTGCTGGTATCGCAGACCCCCTTCACCAGCAACAACCTCGAGCAGGAACGCCTGCGCGCCGGCGTGACGGCCCTGCCGTTCGCGTCGGTGCCGGGCGGACGTGTACTCGATGTCGACTTGCCGGCAGGACTGACCGGTCGCTACCTGCGCGTGTGGCTGGGCGGCACCGAAGTGCTGTCGCTGGCCGAAGTCGAGGTGTTCGGGCCCTGAGTGAGTCCTCGCCGGCAGCGCCTCGCTGTCGGCACGCGGATTGCCTCGTGCCGTAGCGGGAATCCGTGTGCCGGAAGCCCATTTCCACCCCAGTCTGCTGCAGGCCCATCGAGCCTGGGCGGACCGCGGTCGTCCAACAAGAACCACCACGGAGCCCGTCCGACAGTGTTGAGCGATCATGATGTCTATCTCTTTCGGGAGGGCACCCACGGCAGGCTCTACGAAGGGCTCGGCTGTCAGCTCTCGTCCAAAGGCCAGGGTGCGCACTTCGGGGTCTGGGCGCCGAACGCGAGTGCCGTCTCGGTGATCGGCGAGTGGAACGGCTGGAACCCCGACGCCCATCCCCTGCATCCGCGCCACGATGGCAGCGGCATCTGGGAAGCCGAGGTGTCCGAGGCACAGCGTGGGCAGGTCTATAAGTTCCGCATCCAGTCGCGGCTCGGCGGCCCGGCCGTCGACAAGGCCGACCCGCTCGCCTTGTATGCGGAACTGCCCCCTGCCACCGGCTCGCGCGTCTGGGACCTCGACTATGAATGGGGCGATGCGGCATGGATGACAGGCCGTGCCGCAAAGAACGCCCTGGACGCGCCGGTCGCCATCTATGAAGTGCACGCCGGTTCGTGGCGCCGCCAGGACGGCGGCTACCTCGGCTACCGGGAGCTGGCGCACGCGTTGGCGGACTATGTGTGTGAACTGGGTTTCACGCACGTGGAGCTGATGCCGATCACCGAGCACCCCTTCTATGGCTCGTGGGGCTACCAGACCACCGGCTACTTCGCCCCCACCGCCCGCTATGGCACACCGCAGGACTTCATGTACTTCGTGGATCACCTGCACCAGCGTGGCATCGGTGTGATCCTCGACTGGGTGCCCTCGCACTTTCCGGCCGACCTGCACGGCTTGAGCCAGTTCGACGGCACCCACCTGTACGAACACGCCGATCCACGGCAAGGTTTCCATCCGGAGTGGAACTCGTCGATCTTCAACTACGGCCGCAACGAGGTGCGCAGCTTCCTGACCTCGTCGGCGTTGTTCTGGCTCGACCGCTACCACATCGACGGCCTGCGTGTGGACGCCGTCGCGTCGATGCTGTATCTCGACTACGCCCGCAAACATGGCGAGTGGATCCCGAACCGCCATGGCGGCAAGGAGAACATCGAGGCGATCGACTTCCTGCGGTTCCTCAATGAAGCGACCTACCGCGACCACCCCGACACGATGACGATCGCGGAAGAGTCGACGGCCTGGCCGATGGTGTCGCGCCCCAACTATCTCGGCGGCCTCGGCTTCGGGATGAAGTGGAACATGGGCTGGATGCACGACACGCTGTCGTACATGCGCGAAGACCCGGTCCACCGCAAGTACCACCACGGCAAGATGACCTTCTCGCTCGTCTATGCCTTCAACGAGAACTTCGTGTTGCCGCTCTCGCACGACGAGGTGGTGTACGGCAAGGGCTCGCTGATCAACAAGATGCCCGGCGACGCCTGGCAACAGTTCGCCAACCTGCGCGCGATGTTCGGCTACATGTGGGCGCACCCCGGCAAAAAGCTGCTGTTCATGGGCGGCGAGTTCGGCCAGCGGCGCGAATGGGCGCACGAAGGCGAGCTGGACTGGGCGCTCGCGCAAGCGGGCGAACATGCCGGCGTGCAGGCCTTCGTGAAGCAGCTCAACCGCGTCTACCGGACCGAGCCGGCGCTCTACCAGGTCGACTTCACGCAGGAAGGCTTCGAATGGATCGTCGGCGGCGACGCCGAAAACAGCGTGTTCGCCTTCCTGCGCAAGCCGGCCGAGGGCGGCCCGCCGGTGCTGGTCGTCGCCAACCTCACGCCGCTGCCACGCACCAACTATGTCGTCGGCGTGCCGGCGACCGGCCTGTGGCGCGAAATCCTCAACAGCGATGCGCAGGAATTCGGCGGCTCGGGATGGGGCAACCTCGGCGGCGTCGAATCGGCGCCGCTGCCATCCCACGGTCAGCTCCATTCGTTGAGCCTCACGCTGCCGCCGTTGTCGACCCTCTACTTCAAGCTCGAAGTCCATGCCTAAGACCCCTCCCCCCGCCACGGGCCGCAAGCCGCGCGAAGGACGCGTGCGTGCGGTCATCGACGCAGTGCTGCCCTCCGTGGACGGCGGACGTTTTCCGGTCAAGCGCGTCTGCGGCGACACACTCGAGGTGCAAGCGAACTGCTTCACCGACGGCCACGACGTGCTGCGCGTGATGCTGCAATGGCGCGCCGAGGGCGACACCACCACCGTGCACGAAGTCGAGATGCTGCACGACGTCAACGACGAGTGGCACGCCGGCTTCACCTTGCCCGACGTCGGCCGCTACTGCTACACCGTGGTCGCCTGGGTCGACCATTTCGAGTCGTGGCGGCGCGAGTTGCAGCGTCGGGTCGACCCGGCCGACATTCGCATCGCGGCACTGGTCGGCGCCGACCTGCTCGACGCCACCTGCCCGCGCGCCAAGGGCGACGACCGCAAGGCCGTCAAGGACTGGGCCGCACGCTTGCGCCAGCAGGCCGAGACCGACGACGCCGAAGCCTTGAAGGCACTGGCGCTCGACGACCGGCTCGCCACCTTGGCACGCCGCTACCCCGATCGCCGCTGGTGCACCCGCTACGAGCCGGAGCTGAGCGTGATCGCCGACCGCGAGCGGGCCCGCTTCAGCACCTGGTACGAGTTGTTCCCCCGGTCCACCTCGCCAGAGGCCGGCCGCCATGGCACTTTCAAGGACGTGCAGGCGCGCCTGCCGTACGTCGCACGGCTGGGCTTCGACGTGCTCTACTTCCCGCCCATCCACCCGATCGGACGCGACAAGCGCAAGGGCAAGAACAACGCACTGGTGGCCCAGGCGGGCGACGTCGGCAGCCCCTGGGCCATCGGCGCGGCCGAAGGCGGGCACAAGTCCATCCTGCCCGAGCTCGGCACGCCCGAAGACTTTCGCGCACTGGTGGCCGCCGCCCGCGAGCTGGGCATGGAGGTGGCGATGGACATCGCCTACCAATGTGCACCCGACCATCCGTATGTGAAGGAACACCCGCCCTGGTTCCGCTGGCGGCCCGACGGCACCGTGCAGTACGCCGAGAACCCGCCGAAGAAGTACCAGGACATCTATCCGTTCAACTTCGAAAGCGACGACTGGTCGGGACTGTGGGACGAACTCAAGAGCGTGCTGGATCACTGGATCGGCGAAGGCGTGCGCGTCTTCCGTGTCGACAACCCGCACACCAAGTCGTTCGCGTTCTGGGAGTGGGCGATCGCGGAGATCAAGCGCGAGCACCCCGACGTGATCTTTCTGGCCGAGGCCTTCACGCGGCCCAAGGTGATGCACCGGCTGGCCAAGCTCGGCTACACGCAGTCGTACACCTACTTCACCTGGCGCAACACCAAGCAGGAACTGATCGAGTACTTCACCGAGCTGGCGCAGGGACCGGGCCGCGAGTACTTCCGCCCCAACGTCTGGCCCAACACCCCCGACATCCTGCACGAGGTGCTGCAATCGGGCCAACGCTCGACCTTCATGGCGCGCATCGTGTTGGCCGCCACGCTGTCTGCCAACTACGGCATCTATGGCCCGGCCTACGAGCTGATGGAGCATCTGCCCCGCGAGCATGGCAGCGAGGAGTACCTGCACTCCGAGAAGTATCAGTTGCGACACTGGGACCTCGACCGGCCCGACAGCCTCGGCACGTTCATTGCCAGACTCAACAGTATCCGGCGCGAGAACCGTGCGCTCCAATCCGATTGGAGCTTGCGCTTCCTGCCGACTGACAACGAACAACTGATCGCGTATGCGAAGCGTGCGCAAGATGTCGACAACGTGGTGCTGACGGTCGTGAACCTGGACCCGCACCACACCCAATCGGGCTGGGTCGAAGTCGACCTGAGCGAGCTGGGGCTCGATGAGGACAAGCCTTACCAGATGCACGACCTGCTCAGCGGCCAGCGCTTCGTCTGGAACGGGCGGCGCAACTTCGTGATGCTCGATCCCCAACGCTCTCCGGCCCACGTGTTCCGCGTTCGTCGACACCTGCGCAGCGAGAAGGATTTCGACTACTTCGAATGAGGTGCAGGCCATGATGAACACAGCGCCGACCCACAGTGCAGTCCCGGGTCACATCGTCTCGGCGTCGCCCGATCTCGATGAGGCGCTCTGGTACAAGGACGCCGTCATCTACCAGGTGAACGTCAAGGCCTTCTACGATTCGAACGACGACGGCATCGGCGACTTCAAGGGGCTGACCTCCAAGCTCGACTACATCAAGGAGCTGGGCGTCAACACCATCTGGTTGATGCCCTTCTACCCCTCGCCGCTGCGCGACGACGGCTACGACATCTCGGACTATCACAACGTCCACCCGATGTACGGCACGCGCCACGACTTCCGCATCTTCCTGCGCGAGGCGCACCGGCGCGGCCTGAAGGTGATCACCGAGCTGGTCATCAACCACACCTCCGACACCCACCCGTGGTTCCAGGCCGCGCGGCGGGCGCCGCCGGGGTCGATCAAGCGCGATTACTACGTCTGGAGCGACGACGACCAGAAGTACAAGGGCACGCGCATCATCTTCACCGACACCGAGACCTCCAACTGGACCTGGGACCCGGTGGCCAAGGCCTATTACTGGCACCGCTTCTTCAGCCACCAGCCCGACCTCAATTTCGACAACCCGCACGTGCTGAAGGCGGTGTTCCGGACCATGCGCTTCTGGCTCGACATGGGGGTCGACGGCTTCCGGCTGGACGCCATTCCGTACCTGATCGAACGCGACGGCACCAACAACGAGAACCTGCCCGAGACGCACCAGATCATCAAGCAGCTGCGCGCCGCGATCGACGCCCGCTACAAGAACCGCTTCCTGCTGGCCGAGGCCAACCAGTGGCCCGAGGATGTGCGCGAGTACTTCGGCAACGGCGACGAGTGCCACATGTGCTACCACTTCCCGCTGATGCCGCGCATCTACATGTCGATCGCCCAGGAAGATCGCTACCCGATCATCGAGATCATGCAGCAGACGCCGGAGATCCCCGAGACCTGCCAGTGGGCGATCTTCCTGCGCAACCACGACGAGCTGACGCTCGAGATGGTGACGAGCAAGGAACGCGACTACATGTACAACACGTACGCCGCCGACCCTCGCGCCCGCATCAACCTCGGCATCCGCCGCCGCCTCGCGCCGTTGATGGAGAACGACCCCGACCGCGTCAAGCTGATGAACAGCCTGCTGCTGTCGATGCCCGGCTCGCCCATCATCTATTACGGCGACGAGATCGGCATGGGCGACAACGTCTTCGTCGGCGACCGCAACGGCGTGCGCACCCCGATGCAATGGAGCCCCGACCGCAATGCCGGCTTCTCGCGCGCCGACCCGCAGCGCCTCTACCTGCCGCCCATCATGGACCCGGTGTACGGCTTCCAGGCCGTGAACGTCGAAGCCCAGTCGCGCGCGCCCAGCTCGCTGCTCAACTGGACCCGGCGTATGCTGGCGGTGCGCAACACCAGCAAGGCGTTCGGCCGCGGCCGGCGCACCTATTTGAAGCCGGGCAACCGCAAGATCCTCGCCTACCTGAGCGAGTACGCCGACGACGTGATCCTGTGCGTGGCCAACATGAGCCGCACCGCGCAGCCGGTCGAGTTGGACCTGGCGCGCTTCAAGGGCCGGGTGCCGGTCGAGATGCTCGGCCGTGTCACCTTCCCGCCGATCGGCGATCTGCCGTACCTGCTCACGCTGCCCGCCTACGGCTTCTACTGGTTCAAGCTGACCGTCGACGCCGAGATGCCGCAGTGGCACGACGAGCGCCTGCCGCGCGACGACCGCCCGGTGTTGGTGCTGTTCGACGGCTGGAACAGCCTGTTCCGCGACCAGGTGGTGCCGTGGCGCATCGGCCTCGCCGAGAAGACCCGCGCGCAGTTCGAGCACGAGGCGGTGCCGCGCTACCTCGAGACGCAGCGCTGGTACGCGACCAAAGGCGACGAAGTGAAGCGCGCCGCCTTGTGCGACCACGCCTTCTGGCGCGAGGGCGACACCAGCTGGTTGCTGCCCCTGTTCGAGCTGGAAGGCCCGCAAGAACGCTCGCGCTACTTCATGCCGCTGGCGCTCGCCTGGGAAGACCATGACGAGGAGCGCCTGCCCAACCTGGTGCCCGCGATGGTGGCCAAGGTGCGCCAGCAGGCCAATGTCGGCGTGCTCGCCGATGCCTTCTGCGACGAGGCCTTCTGCCGCGCCATGGTGACGGCCATCGGCGCCGGGCGGGAGCTGGCGACCGCGCGCGGCAAGCTCTATTTCAAGCCGACCTCGGCCTTCGGCGAGATCGCCGGCGCCGACCTGTCCAAGCTGCCCGTCGGGCGGCCCAGCGCGCAGAGCACCAATACGGTCGTCACGCTCGACGAGCGGCTGTTCCTCAAGGGCTATCGCCGCATCCGCCCCGGGGTCAACCTCGAGTTCGAGGTGGGCCGCTACCTGACCGAGGTGGTGCGGTATCCCAACTGCGTGCCGGTGGCCGGTGCGCTCGAGTACGTCGACCACAACGGCACTATCAGCACCCTGGCCCTGGTACAGGCCTATGTGTCCAACCAGGGCGACGGCTGGGACTACACCACCGCCTACCTGCAGCGCTTCCTGGACGAGCGCCGCACACTCGACGAGCCGCTGCCGCCCGATGTGCACGGCGCCTATATGGAGCTCATGCACACGCTGGGGCGCCGCACGGCCGAACTGCACGTGGCGTTCGCACGGCCGTCGAACGACCCCGCGTTCAACCCCGAGCCGCTGCGACGCGAAGACGTCGACACCTGGCGCCACCAGGCGTTGGAGGAGACCCGCGAGACCTTCGAACTGCTCGAGGCCAACGTCTCGCACCTGCCGCAGACCGCCCTCGGCGAGGCCAAGACCCTGATGGCCCGGCGCGAGCAGGTGACAGCGCGCATCGAGTCCTGTTTGCGTGAGCTGCCAGAGCAGGTGCTGAAGACCCGCTATCACGGCGACTACCACCTCGGGCAGGTGCTGCTGACGAAGAACGATTTCGTGATCATCGACTTCGAGGGCGAGCCGGCCCGCAGCTTCGAGGAGCGGCGCGCCAAGCACTCGTCGCTGCGCGACGTCGCCGGCCTGTTGCGGTCGTTCAACTACGCCCACTGGGAAGGCCTGCGGCGCGTCGCGGAAACGCCCGAGCAGTTCGAGCGGCTCGCGCCTTTGGCCCGCGCCTGGGAAGCCGAGAGCCGGGCCGCATTCTTGCGGTCCTACGAAGAGACGGCGCGCGAGAGCGGTCTGTACACCTCGCTTGCGTCGGTGCGCGGCCTGCTCGAACTGTTTGAACTCGAGAAGGCGTTGTACGAGCTGCGCTACGAGTTGCGCAACCGGCCGGACTGGGTGTCGATTCCCTTGCAAGGCATCCTCGGCCTCGCCGAGCGCCCCTGACGACGAACGCCGCTAGCTCCCTGGAGGGCCCAACGACCATGCAAAGCGTAGACGTGCTGCTCGACCCCGTGCGGGTCTTCCTGGCCCAGATCGGGGTGTTTTTGCCCCGGTTGCTGATGGCCTTCGTGGTCCTGATCGGCGGCTGGCTGCTCGCCAAGGTGGTGCGCTTCGCCGTCGAGAAGGCGCTGCGGGCGCTGAACTTCAACGTGCTGACCGAACGCGCCGGCATGGACGGCTTCTTGCGCCAGGGTGGCATGGAGACCGACACCAGCCGGGTCATCGGCACGCTGATGTATTGGCTGGTGATCCTGGCCGCTTTGATCATCGCGTTCAACGGCCTGGGGCTGACCTACATCACCGACCTGCTGGGACGTGTGGTGCTGTTCGTGCCCAACGTCATCGTCGCGCTGGTGATCCTCGCCTTCGGCACCTATTTCGCGCGCTTCGTCGGCGATGCCGTCGTCACCTACTGCCGCAACATCGACCTCAAGGATGCCGACTTCCTCGGCGCGCTGGCCCGCTACGCCATCATCACCTTTGTGGTGCTGATCGCACTCGACCAGATCGCGGTCGGCGGTGTGATCGTGCGACAGAGTTTCCTGATCATCCTGGGCGGTGTCGTGCTCGCGCTGGCCCTCGCCTTCGGCCTGGGTGGCAAGAACTGGGCGGCCGAGAAACTCGAACGCTGGTGGCCCAGCCACCGCGAGCCGGGTGCGGGTGAACGTCGCCTGGGCGACGACCCCGGGCCCTGATCCAACGCTGCCCGACGATGAGCACGAGCAGCAGTAGTACCAGCAGCAGCAAACGGGACGAACTCTTCACCGTCGTCTGGCCTGGCCGCCCTTATCCCCGGGGTGCCACCTGGGACGGCGAAGGCGTGAACTTCGCCGTCTTCTCCGAAAACGCCGTCGCCGTCGAACTGTGCCTGTTCGATGCAGAGGGGCGCCACGAGCGCCAGCGTATCCTGCTGCGCGAGCGCACCGACGACATCTGGCACTGCTATCTCCCGGAGGCGCGTCCCGGGCTCGCGTACGGCTACCGTGTTCACGGGCCGTATCGCCCGGAGGAGGGCCACCGCTTCAATCCCAACAAGCTGTTGATCGACCCGTACGCGCGCGATCTGGTGGGTGAGTTGCGCTGGAGCGACGCGCTGTACGGCTACACCATCGGCCACAAGAAAGAGGACCTGTCGTTCGACAAGCGCGACAGCGCGGCCTTCATGCCCAAGGCGCGCGTGCTGGAGACCGCGTTCACCTGGGGCGAAGACCGGCGCCCGCAGGTACCCTGGGCCGACATGGTGATCTACGAGTTGCATGTGCGCGGCTACACCAAGACCCACCCCGGTGTGCCGGGGCCCTTGCGCGGCACCTATGCCGGCCTCGCCTGCGCGCCGGTGATCGACCATCTGCAACGCCTGGGCGTGACCACCGTGGAGCTGATGCCCACGCACAGCTTCGTGGACGAGCGCCATCTGTACGAGAAGGGACTGCGCAACTACTGGGGCTACAACACGCTGGCCTTCTTCGCGCCGCAGATGCGCTATAGCGCCTCACGCAAGGTCAAGGAGTTCAAGACCATGGTCAAGACCTTGCACTCCGCCGGGATCGAGGTGTTGCTCGACGTGGTCTACAACCACAGCTGCGAGGGCAACCATCTGGGGCCCACGCTGTCGTTCCGCGGTCTGGACAATGCGTCGTACTACAAACCCAGTCCCGAGGACCGGCGCTACTACGCCGACTTCACCGGCTGCGGCAACACCTTGAACCTGGTGCACCCCCGCGGCCTGCAGTTGGTGATGGACTCGCTGCGCTACTGGGTCGAGGACATGCACGTCGACGGCTTCCGTTTTGACCTCGCCCCGGCCCTGGCACGCGCTCGCGGCAAGGTGGAACACCTCAGCAGCTTCTTCACCGCGATCTGCCAGGACCCGGTGCTCAACCAAGTCAAGCTGATCGCCGAGCCCTGGGACTTGGGGCAGGACGGTTACCAGGTCGGCCGGTTCCCCGCCGGCTGGGCCGAATGGAACGACCGCTACCGCGATGGCGTGCGAGCCTACTGGAAAGGCGATGCCGGGCTGATCGGCGAAATCGCCAGCCGTGTCAGCGGGTCGAGCGACCTGTACGAGGTGGCCGGCAAGCGCCCCCATGCCAGCATCAACTTCGTCACCGCCCACGACGGTTTCACGTTGGACGACCTGGTCTCCTACAACGGCAAGCACAACGAGGCCAACGGCGAGGACAACCGCGACGGCAACGACAACAACCTGTCATGGAACTGCGGCGTCGAAGGCCCGTGCGACGACCGCGAGGTCCGGGCTTTGCGAGCCCGCCAGAAACGCAACTTCCTGACCACCGTGCTGCTGTCGCAGGGTGTGCCGATGCTGCTGGCCGGCGATGAGTACGGCCACAGCCAGCACGGCAACAACAACGCCTATTGCCAGGACAACGAGATCGGCTGGATCGACTGGGCCCCGACGCCCGAGCGCGAGGCCTTGCTGACCTTTGTGCGCCGTCTGGTGCGCTTGCGGCGCTCGCACCCGACCTTCCGGCGCCGCGGTTTTTTCGCTGGCCAGGTGCGCCAGGGCACGCCCATCAAGGACGTGCTCTGGCTGACGCCCGACGGCCAGGAAATGCGTGCCGAACATTGGCAGGACGAGCAGGCGCGCTGCTTCGGCATGTACCTCTCGGGCGCTGGCATTCCCGATGTGGGCGCGCGCGGCGAGCCCATCCAGGACGACGACTTCCTGGTGCTGGTGAACGCCCATCACGACGACATCGGCTTCGCGATGCCCGAGATCGATGGCGAGCCGTGGAGCGCCCTGCTCGATACCACCTGCGAAGACGGCCAGCCGGCGGCCGGGCCGCTGTATCGCCCCGGGGAGCGGTATGCGGTGAGGGGGCGGTCGGTGGTGGTGTTGGCGCGTGACGCGGTGGGGTTGGGATGGGGGTGAGCGTCGGCCGCATCTGAACCACCACGGTTTTGAGCGCCGCTCACGAGTCTGTTTCGCCTCGCTGCACCGCCACCTTGCTGTCGCGCGCAGGCATCAAAGCTTGCGCAAAACGTCACAGTACGGCAAGCAACCGCAACAGAAGCAACGGCGCCATCCCTCACCTCCATCGTCCTGGCCGGCCGCCTCAAAGCCGCGCCGCCCGCCCCATTTCGATGACACCTCAACGAAAAACAACACCTCCGCACAACATCCCGGCGCTTGCGTGAGAACCTCACGCCGATTCCGTCACGGCGCTCTTGCAACTACGCCTCTTCCTGATGTATCACGCCGCGGGCCTCCCTACACTCCCCCCTATTGCGGTGCCCTGGCCCCCCTAAAACAAGGCCGCATCGCCTGACCGACACAAGCTATACCTTCCAGCAGTGGCAGCGGTGCTGCCCCGGAGAGAGAGAGCCAAATGAAATACGCGGACCCGACCTGCCCTGACCTGCAAGCAGCAGAGGCGCTGGAACAAGACGAACGGATGCTCGACGACGGCCAGGAGGCCGTGCAAGCCAGTCCCGCGCGTCACCAGCTGCTGATGCCGGGCCCCGGCCTGGTGAGCCGTTGTGCGAAGGAATCGCTGGGGCTGCTCGAAGACAATTTGACGCCGCAAGGCATCCTCGCGGCCAGCCGCACCGAGGCCGCCGAAGCACGCAGCTACACCCGCATCTTCGGTCGCGACGCCGCGATCTGCGTGCTGGCGATGGCCGGCAGCGGGGTGGAAGCGCTCGAACAAGGCGCCGTCGCCAGCCTCGACTCGCTGGCCAAGCTGCAAGCGGCCAACGGGCAGATCCCCAAGTACGTCGACCCCGCCGGCCAGGATGCCGACTTCTGGTACCTCGGCTGCATCGACGCCACGTTGTGGTGGTTGATCGCCGTCGACCACACCCGCCGCAACGGCCAGTTGCCGGGCCTGGCCGATCGTTGGCAAGCCGAGGTGCAACGTGCGATCCAATGGCTGCAGGCCCAGGAACACCAGCGCTTCTTCCTGTTGCAGCAGAACGAGGCCAGCGACTGGGCCGACATCATGCCGCGCTCGGGCTTCGTGCTCTACACCAACGCGCTCTGGTATCGCGTCAAGCAGCTCTACGACCTGCCGCATGCCGAAGAGACGCACTACCACTTCAACCACGTCTTCCACCCGTTCAAGCAAGAGCTGCCGGAGTACCGCCGCACCCGTCTGCTGGCGCACTACGCCCGCCGCGGTCAGCGCAACCCGGGCCTCTACCTGAGCTTCGTGAACCTGTCGTTCGCGGGCGACGAAGGCGACGTGTTCGGCAACGTGCTGGCGGTGCTGTACGGGCTGGCCGGCGACTCGATGGCGCATGAGATCGTCAAGACCTTGAGCAGTGCCGGCGTGTCGGACCCCTACCCGATCCGCACCGTCACTCACCCGATCTCGACCGAGCACGAGCTGTGGCGCCTCTACATGGCGCGCCACAAGCAGAACCATCCGCACCAGTACCACAACGGCGGCATTTGGCCCTTCATCGGCGGCTTCTGGACCATGGCGCTGGCCCGCCTCGGCCAGAAGGACCACGCCCGCAAGGAGCTGGCCAAGCTGGCGCTGACCAACAGCCTCGACGACTGGCGCTTCACCGAGTGGTTCCACGGCCGCACCTTCGAGCCGATGGGCATGGCCGGTCAGAGCTGGAACGCGGCCGCCTTCCTGATGGCGAAGCAGGCACTGGACACGGGCAAGTTCTCGATGTGAGGACCTGACCCGCGGCAGGGAGCCCTCGCTGGAGGTGCCCCTGCATGAGCCCGGTTCGATCCAGGCTCGATCCGTCTCCTCCGGGCTTTCGATCAAAACAAAAGGCAGCGCGTCGCGCTGCCTTTTGTTTTGAGGGGAGCACCGTCACCGGGCCCCCTCTGCCACCGTGCCAAGCCCGAGGGCCACCCGGGACAGCCGGGCAAGACCGGCCGCCCTGGCGTCTCGCCGACGCGTCAGGCCCGGATGCGGCCGCCTTCGTCGAACACGCCGATCTTGATGCTGTTGGACGCCACGAACGGCGCGCTGCCGGCGAAGCCCAACACGAAGTCACCGAGGTCGAGTTGCCGGATGCCGGCGAGCGATGCGCGCAGCTTCTCGCGCGTCAGATCACGGCCGGCGCGCTTCAGACCTTCGATCACCAGCTGGGCGTTGATCCAGCCTTCGAAGCCGCTCGCACCGACGTTGTCGATCTTGGCGGCCCGCATCGCTGCGTGGTAGCTGCGTGCGGCCGCCGACTTGCCGCTGATCGGGTCGGGAAACACCACCACCTGTGCCAACCCCTGGGCCGCTGCGGCCAGCTTGGGCAGCTCGGACGACACCACCGCCACCGACACCCCCAGCAGGGGCAACGCACCGGCCTTGGCGCGCAGCGCCAACACCAGTCGGGTGGTCGACGTGCCGGTGGTGCCCATCACCACGGCGCCCGCCTTGGCCGCGATCACCTGCTGCGCGATCTGCTCGGCGTTGCTGCCGTCCACCGCCAGCGCGAAGGCCCCGACGGCCTGCAGCTTGTTGTTGACCAGGGTGCGCTGGGTCGCTTCCAGCACTTCCTTGCCGAACGGGTTGTCGAGGTAGACGACGGCGATGCCTTGCAAGCCCATGCTGACCAGCTGGGGCACCACACGCAGCACCTCGTCCTGGTAGCTCGGCCGCACGTGGAACACATAGCGCTGGCTCGGGTTGCGCAGCGAGCTGGCCCCGGTGATCGGCCCGACGTAGGGCACGCCCTGCTGCTCGATCAACGACAGCACTGCGGCGTTGTTGGCGGTGCCCATGATGGACATCATCGAGAACACCTGGCCGCCGTCGAGCATCTGCTTGACGTTGGCGGCCGTGCGCGCCGGCACATAGCCGTCGTCCAAGGTCTGCAGCTTCAGCTCACGGCCGTGGATGCCGCCGCTGCGGTTCACCGCCGCGAAAGCGCCCTTGATGCCCGCCGTGTGGTCGACACCGGCGCCGGCCAGAATGCCGCTCAGCGCCAGCGAGCTGCCGATGGTGATGTGGTTGGCAGACAGGCCGGCCTCATCTGCCGCCCAACTGTTGGTGGCCCACGATGCGGTGCCCAGCGTCGCCGCGGCACCGGTGAGCCGCCTGACGAATTGACGTCGATCCATAAGTAACCTCTCCTTCGTGACGCCCTGTCTCATCGGTACGCGCCCCCGCCCTCGGCGCCACGCCGGGGAGGTCGCTTTTTGTCTGTGGCCGCCGCACGAGGTGCACGGCCACGAGGACACGACTAAGCCCAAACACCGTGATGAAGGAAGACGCCCTCACGGCCCCTCTGCCATCACGCGGCCCGACCTCAACGCCGGGCCTCCTGCTTGCCGGGCTGCCGCAGGGCAGCAACGTCTCGGTCGGCGGCCCTGAGGCCGCAACCACCGCACTCCGTCGCCAGCCTCCCGCACCGGTACATCTGTCACCGCACGGGCATCTGTTCCACGGCACCCGCGCGTATTGTGCTTTACGAATGGTCACGGTTAGGAGGCCAGTCCGACGAGCGGTCCCCCTCAGTTCGGCGGGAGGACTTCCCCGGATGTGCCCTCAAGCCCCGGGATGAAATGCCGGGGTACGCAAAAAGGCGGACATATGTCACGCTTGCCGACACCTGCCGGCGCCGCGGCCTCTCAGAACTTCCGTCGCGGCGGGCATCGACGGCTCTCTCCTGTAATTTCTGCGAGCCGAACTCGTCTCAAAAAAACATCAGGTGCACGTCCCCGGGGTACGGGGGCGTGCCGGCACGTGCCTTGCAGCGTTCTCAGTCTCTGCCGTCAGGAGTGCACCATGCAAGCTTCGAAAATCGACTGGATCCGCCGCTGCGCCGAACGTTTCCTCGACCAGCACCCCGCGCTGGAAACCGACCAGGCCATCCACTTGGCGGCGGCCTTGTGGACCGACGCCGAGATGTGGGGCAGCCCCGAAGAGGCCGCCGAGATCGAGATGGCGGTGTGGGAGGACGAAGCCAGCGGGACCATGCAGCCCCTCTACCAGCAGGCCACGCGTCACTGAGGACCAACGCGACGACCAGGGAATGACGCTTGCAACACCAGGAGAGCCGGCGCGGCCATCGCGCCCACTGTCTGGAGTTCGTCATGCAAAAACCGTCTTCTGCCTCACCCCGCGACCCGAGCCGATCTCAGCCCGCGCCCGCCTCGGACAGCGCCGCCACTGCGACACAGCGCAGCACCCGCGCGCCCGCCGAGGGGGCTGCCGACGACGACCGCGACTACAACCAGGCGCGTGCCGACAGCGGCCCGGCGGCCGGCGAGCGTTCGCCGCGCATGCCGGCCGAAGGCCAGGCCAGTGATGACGACATGTCCTCCCGCCCGGCGGCCGGCGCGGCCGGTACCGACTCGGACCGCACGGCGCGCAGCGACGTGGCCGGCAGCGGCAACAGCCTCGGCGACGGCCGCACCGCGGGCGGCGCCGACAACGTCGGCAAGCGCGACGCGCTGAACGACTGAACAGCGCCGGGCCGCCGCGCGCAGAGGTACGGCGGTTGCCTGTTTCAAGACGGGTGGCGCATCGGCGCTGCCCCCCTGTCTGCAGCACTAAGGAGCCCTCGACATGCCCAATTCGACCCTCCCCTCCGGCCCCGGCAAACCCATCAAGGAAGCCCTGGACCGCATTCAGGAACGTGAAGGCCTGGAGGAAGGCTTGCTGGATCAAGGCGTTCGCACGGCGCCCAGCGGTGGGCCTCCGGCGACGTCTCGCCCCAAGGTCAGCCCCGACGCTCCGGAGGACGTCGAGAAGTGAGACGGCGGCCGGCCCTGCTCGGGCCGGCCGTCCGCCTGAATGTCCGTCTGTCTGCACGGTGCATGCGCAGGCTGCTGCGCCGTGTCGCCGCCCAAGGAAGCCCTCAGCATGCAGCCCTCCCCCTCATCGAAGCTCTCCTGGATCGAACGCTGCGCCGAGTGCCTGATCACTCGGCGGCCCGAGATCGACATCGACCAGGCGGTCGAACTGGCCGCCGAGCTCTGGGACGACGACGACGAATGGCCGAGCCCGGAGAAAGCCGCCGAGCACGCGGCGGAAGAGGCGAGCCGACGGCGCCTCGATCTGGCCCGGCGGGTGCGCCGCAATCCGGTCCACTAAGGGCCTAGGGGACGTTTTTTTTGCCCCCTAGGCGGGGCGCAGCGGCGCCAGTGCGTTGTGGATCGCGGTCGCCGCAATCGCCGCCTGCCCGGTTGCCACCGTCAGCTGACTCAGGCTGCTGACCACGTCGCCCGCCGCGTACAGCCCGTCCACGCTGGTGCGCAGGTGTGCGTCCACCACCAGGCAGCCGCCTTCATCCTGCGCAGCGCCCAGCGTCGCCGCCAATTCCGAGCGCACCCGCGTGCCGAGCGCCGCGTACAACACGTCGAAGCGCCGCGGTTCTCCCGCGGCGGGCGTGAGCAGGATGCTGCCGTCCTCCTGTTGCTCGACCGACTGGGCCGGGCCGGTCAGCACCTCGACCTGGTGCGCTTGCAGCGCCTGTCGTTCGGTCTCGTCGGGCAGATCGTCCGCGTCGGCGTTGATCAGCGCCACATGCTGGCTGAAATGCCGGATGAACAAGGCCTCGCGCACGCCATGCCGGCCCCGCCCGACGACGGCCACACGCTGCCCGCTGTGGTCGTAGCCGTCGCAGATGGGGCAGTAACGCAGCAGCCCGCGCAAGCGCAATGGCTCGACGCCGGGAATCGCCGGCTCGACGTCCACCACGCCGGTGGCCAACAGCACCGTACGCGCCGCCACGTCCGGGCCCGACGTCTGCGCGACGAAGGTGCCGTCGTCGCCCCGGCGCAGCGCGGCCACCTGCTGCATCGTCACGCCGCCGCCCTGGCGGGCGAGTTGCTGTTGCAAGCGCGACAACAAATCGGCGCCGCTGATGCCCTCGGGAAAACCCGGGTAGTTGCGGGTGAGCGGGATGCGCCTTGCACGACTGGCGCCACCGTCGAAGACACGCACCTCGCGGTGAAAGCGTCGTAAATAAATGCCGGCCGCGAGGCCGGCCGGCCCGGCGCCGATGACCATGCAGTCGAGAACGGGTTTCGATGACATCACAGCAACTCCTTCGGGCTGAGGCAGCAACCCCTATGCCGGTGGCCGGGCGGTGCGCCGATTGCTTCGTCGAGGTCGACGGCGCGCCCCACACCGGCGCCCACAGGCCAGTCCACAGGAGCCATGGATGAGCAAGGAACAACACCGTGAGGGTCACCTCGTGATCGTCGGCGGCGCCGAGGACCGCGAGGAGGACATGCCGATCCTGACCCGCTTCGTCGAACTCGCCGACCCGGGCGACCAGCCCCTGGTCGTCATCACCGCCGCCAGCACCGAGCCCGAGGCGATGTGGGAGGTCTACCGCAAGGCCTTCGCCGACCTCGGCGTGAAGCACTGCGAACCGCTGCACATCACGTCGCGCGACCAGGCCAACGACCCGGCGTCGGTCGAGAAGGTGTGCCACGCGCGCGGCGTCTTCATGACCGGCGGCGATCAGAAGCGCTTGCTGGCCCTGGTGGGGGGCACCGGGGTCTGTTCGGCCATGCGCTCGCTCTACAACGAGAAGGGCGGCTGCATCGGAGGCACCAGTGCAGGCGCCTCGGCGCTGCCCGAGCACATGCTCAGCGGCGGTGAAAACCAGGTCCACGCGGAACGTGAACACGTGGCGCTGGGCGTGGGCCTTGGTTTCATCTCCGACGTGGTGGTCGACCAGCATTTCGCTGAGCGGCAGCGGCTGAGCCGCTTGCTCTCGGCGATCGCCCACAATCCCAAGTTGATCGGCGTGGGCATCGACGAGAACACGGCGCTGATCGTGCACCGCCTGCGCGGCATCGAGATCGTCGGCGACGGTGCCGTCACCTTGATGGACGGCCGCGAGATGACCTTCGACTTCCTGGAACGCGACGACGCGACCGTGATCCAGCTCGCCGACGTGCGGGTGCACATGGTGCCGGCCGGCACGCAACACCTGGTCAACGGCTACACCACGTCGGCTGCCGACACGGAAAGAAACGTTCCGCCACGCATCCGTCCGCTGGTCGAAGTACTCTGCGGGCATTGATGCGAACATGCCGGGCACGTCCGTTGCCTTGGCTTTCGGGTTTCTCATCCCAGGAGATCGACTATGGTGAAACAGCGTGACCTGCGCGGTGCCACTGTTGTGCTGACCGGCGCCTCCAGCGGCATCGGGCGGGCGGCGGCCCTGGCATTCGCCCACGAGGGCGCCAACCTCGTACTGGCCTCGCGCCGTGAAGCGGCGCTCAAAGAAGTGGCCGGCGAATGTGCGGCCCTCGGCGCCGAGACGCTGGTGGTGCCCACCGACGTCACCGACTCCCACGCGATGCATGAGCTGGCGGAAAGCGCATTTGCCCGTTTCGGGGCCATCGACGTGTGGGTCAACAACGCCGGCGTCGGTGCGGTCGGCCCCTTCAGCGACACGCCAGCCGAAGCACACGAGCAGGTCATCCGCACCAACCTGATCGGCCACTTGAACGGCGCCCATGCGGTGCTGCCCTATTTCACCTCGCAGCGCTCGGGCGTGCTGATCAACACACTGTCGGTCGGCTCCTGGGCGCCGGCCCCCTATGCCGCCGCCTACACCGCCAGCAAGTTCGGCCTGCGCGGCCTGTCGGAAGCCTTGCGCGGTGAACTGAGCCACTGGCGCGACATCCACATCTGCGACGTGTTCCCGGCCTTCATCGACACACCCGGCCTGGCGCATGGCGCGAACTACGTCGGCAAACAACTCAAACCCATGCCGCCGCTGTACGACCCGGTGCGCGTGGCCCGCGCCATGGTCATGCTGGCCCGGCGTCCGCGCAAATCGGTCACGGTGGGCGCGGCCGCCACGGCCATCCGCCTTGGCCACTTCATCGCCCCCAGCGCCACCGCGTGGTTGATGGGCCGCATCAGCGAGGCCTATTTCCGGCGCGCCCAGCCGGCGCCGCGCACGCACGGCAACCTGTTCCGTCCGCCCGCCCAGGGCGGCGGCATCTACGGCGGCTACCGGTCGACCACCTTGCGACGCGCGGTGCCCGCCGGCATGCTGCTGGTGGCGGGCACCGCCCTCGCGCTCTACCTGGGCCGACGCCGCTGAACGGCCGCTGCAGATGAACGTCGCACCCTGGCATGCGCTGGACAGCTGGCGCCGCATGGCCGGTCGCCGCATGGAGGCCGCAGGCCTCGCGCCGGTGGAAAGTCCGAGCGAATGTGTGCATCGCGCGCCGGGCCTGGAGCTGTTGCGCTACCTCGGCGCCGCACCCGGCGGTCCGGTGCTGTTGATCGTGCCGGCCCCCATCAAGCGGCACTACATCTGGGACTTGCAGCCCTCGTGCAGTGTGGTCCGCCGCGCCCTCGAGCAGGGCTTCACGGTGTACCTCGCCCGCTGGACCGACACCGACGACGACCACGGCATCGAGCGGTGCATCGAACTGCTTGCCGGGGGCACTGCGTTGATCCGGGAGGCAACCGGGGTGGCGCCGCAACTGGCCGGGCACTCCCTCGGCGGCACACTGT
This sequence comes from Caldimonas brevitalea, assembly GCF_001017435.1. NCBI lineage: Bacteria > Pseudomonadati > Pseudomonadota > Betaproteobacteria > Burkholderiales > Sphaerotilaceae > Caldimonas > Caldimonas brevitalea. The sequence continues at coordinate 905,772 of NZ_CP011371.1, read as the reverse complement.
GCGCCATCCTTGCGGCGCGGCATGGTGCGCAGTTGTCGTCGCTCACGCTGATCGAGGCGCCGCTGCACTTCGGCGCCGACGCCGGCGCCTTTGCTCCGCTGGTCGGCAGCACCCCCGCTGGCGCGCCCCTCGCGACGCAGCAGACGCCGGTGGCCGGCAGCGTGCTGAACCTGGCCGCTGCGATGGCCTCGCCGCGGGAGTTCATCTGGGACCGTCACCTGGACGGCTGGGCCGCCGCGGCGCAAGGACGCGATGCGATGCAGACCTATCTGCTCGCGACACGCTGGAGTCTCGACGAGTTCGCGCTGCCGGCCCGCTTGTTCAACGAGGTGGTCGATCTGCTGTACCGGCAAGACCGCTTCATGCGAGGTGAGCTGCAGGTGCAGGGACGCCGTGTCGGGCCGGCCGACCTGCAGGTGCCGCTCGCCGTGGTGGTCGACCCGCGCAGCGAGACGATCCCGGCCCGCTCGATCGACCCGTTTCTGGCGTCTGCGGCCAGCGACGACCTGTTGCGACTCGAGTACCACGGCGACAGCGGCGTGCTGTTGCAGCACATCGGTGCGCTGATCGGGCAGAACGCGCACCGTCTGTTGTGGCCCCGGCTGCTGGCCTGGATGACCGCCCACCATCCCGGTGCCGCGGCGGACGTCCGGCCGAGCGCGCGATAAGCGGCCCCTCGCAGTAACATCGTCGCCCTCGCCACTGCGGCCTCTGCTCGGGGTCGCAGATGGCCATTGCTCTCCTAGCCGTACCACGCCGTCCGACACGACATGTCACCCCGCCCCGGTTTCCCAAGCGCGCTGCTGGCCTTGCTCGCCTGCACCGCCGCACATGCCGCACCGCCGCGCGTGCCCGACACCATCGCGCAGCGCACCGCAGCCTGCACCACCTGCCATGGCAAGGAAGGCCGCGCCACCAACCAGGGCTACTTCCCGCGGATTGCCGGCAAGCCGGCCGGCTACCTCTACAACCAGCTGATCAACTTCCGCGAGGGGCGTCGCCAGTACGGGTTGATGACCTACTTGGTGGAGCACTTGTCCGACGCCTACCTGATGGAGATGGCCCAGCACTTCGCCTCGCTCGATCTGCCCTACCCGCCGCCCCAGACCATCGGGGCTCCCGCGCCGCAGTTGGAGCGCGGCCGCCGGCTCGTGCTGGAGGGAGACAAAGCGCTCGGAGTACCGGCCTGCGCTGCCTGCCACGGTGAACGGCTGACCGGGGTGAAGCCGGCCATCCCCGGCCTGCTGGGCTTGCCGCGCGACTATCTGAACGGCCAACTCGGCGCGTGGAAGACGGGGCAACGCCGCGCCCATGCGCCCGATTGCATGAAGCAGGTGTCGCAAGCCCTGGCACCCGAGGACATCGGTGCCGTGTCGACCTGGCTGTCGTCGCAGCCGCTGCCGGCCGACACCAAGCCGGCCGAGCCGACTGCCGCCCCGCTGCCCCTGCGCTGCGGCGGCCTGACGCCGTGAAGGGGGCACGATGAGAGTGCTCAGACTCCTGCTCGCGGCCTTGCTCCTGCTCGGCATCGGCGTGTTGGCGGTGACGCTGCTGCACCTGTGGCGGGAAGAGCCGGTGGTCGACACCCTCACCCCGGCCACCGCGACCGCGGCACAGATCGAGCGGGGCGCCTACCTCGCGCGTGCCGGCAACTGCATCGCCTGCCACACCGCGCGGGGCGGCGCTCCTTACGCGGGCGGCCTGGGCATCGAAACCCCGTTCGGCACCGTCTACGCTACCAACCTGACGCCCGATGCCGAGACCGGCATCGGCCGCTGGACCTCCGGCGAGTTCTGGCGTGCGCTGCACCATGGCCGGTCCAAGAACGGACGCTTGCTCTACCCCGCCTTTCCCTATCCGAACTACAGCGCCCTCACGCGAGAGGACGCCGACGCCCTCTATGCCTATCTGCACAGCCTGGCGCCGGTGCAGCGCCCGGCGACGCAGCACCAGTTGCGGTTTCCGTATGACAGCCAGTTGGCCTTGGCCTCATGGCGCGTGCTGTTCTTCGAGCCGTCGCCCTACCAGGCCGATGCAACCCGGTCGGCCGAGTGGAACCGGGGCGCCTACCTGGTGCGCGGTCTGGGCCATTGCAACGCCTGCCACGCCAGCCGCAATGTGTTCGGTGCCACCGAGGAGTCGCTCGAGTTGAGCGGCGGCTTGATCCCGATGCAGAACTGGTACGCGCCTTCGCTGACCTCGGTCGCGGAGGCCGGCGTCTCGAACTGGGAGCGCGAGGAAGTGGTGAAGCTGCTCAAGACTGGCGTCTCCCGACATGGCTCCGTGCTGGGGCCGATGGCCGAGGTGGTCTATCGCAGCACGCAGCACCTGTCGGAACCCGACTTGAACGCCATCGCGTTGTTCCTGCAGCAGCTGCCGGCGTCCAACCCGCCGCCGCGAGGCAAGCCCGAGCCGGCCCCCTCCGACGCGATGACGCGCGGTGCGCGGGTCTACGAGCAGCACTGTGCCGCGTGCCATGGCGCCGCCGGCGAAGGTGCTGCCGGTGCCTATCCCGCGCTTGCCGGCAACCGGGCCGTGACGATGCCGATGACGGCCAACCTGGTGCGGGTCGTGCTGAGCGGCGGCTTCCTGCCGGCCACCGCTGGCAACCCGCGGCCCTACGGCATGCCGCCCTTCACCCATGTGCTGGACGATGCCGACATTGCCGCGGTGCTGAGCTACATCCGTCAGTCCTGGGGCAACCAGGCCGAGCCGGTGTCGCAGCTCGACGTGCTGCAGCACCGGCAGGGCCGGGGGCCCTGAGCAGGGTGGGTGCAAGCGTCGGCGCGCGTCGCGGACGGCGCCGGCATCACCCGCTCACGAGGCGACCCGGCGAACCTCGAGGTCGCTGCCCTGCCACGCCATCAAGCGCAACATCTCGGACCAGGTGCGGTCCCATGACATGCCTTGCAGCGCACGATCTGCGCTGAGCCGCAGAGCAGCACGATCGCCGTCGGCGAGCGTGGCTTCGACCGCCTCGATGAAGTCGTCCGGCTCCTGCGCGAACCGCACCGCCCGCACCTTCGCGTAGCCCCGCACGACATCGGCGATCGGCGTCGACACCACCGGCCGCCCAGCGGCCAGGTACTCGGGCGTCTTGGTGGGGCTGATGAAACGCGTCGCCTCGTTCAGCGCCATCGGCAACAACGCGACGTCCCAGCCCGACAGATAGTGCGGAAGCTCGGCATAGGGCTTGGGGCCGAGGTAATGGATGTTGGGGTGGCGCGGCAAGCACTCCGGGTCGATCTTGGCCACCGGGCCGATCAGCACCAGTTGCCACTCCGGCCGTGCCCGGGCAAGGGCATCGACCAGCGCAATGTCGAAGCGCTCGTCGAGCACACCATAAAAGCCCAGGCGGGGGCCGGCGATGAGGCGTTGATCGTGCGGCTCGGGCAGCACCTCGCGCGCCCGCGCGAAATGGGCCACATCGACGCTACTCGGGAAGGCATGCACGTTGGGGTGCAGCCGGCGTTTCGCTTCATAGAGACTGTAGCCCCCCGTGAACACCACGTCCGCGCGTTGCAACAGGCGTTGCTCCTGCTCCACCAGTTCCGGCGGGGCGCCTCGGAACAGCGACAACTCGTCCATCGCGTCGTACACCACCAACCCGGCACCGTCATGCAGGTGCTCGCTGAAGGGCACGCTCATCGGGGTGTAGTACCAGAGTGCGAAGTCCAGTACCGCCTCTTCGGCCAGCAGGCCGTCTAGCAACGCACGCTGCGCCCCTGCGCACTCATCCGCGTCCATGAACAAGTCGGCAGGCAGATGGGGCACCAGTACCTCGACCGGCCCGGCCTCGGCCCGCCGCTCCAGCCAGGGGCTGGTGCGGGTGTCGTCACAGACCGGCTCCTCGAAGTACCACACCCGCGCCTCACGGGCGAAACGGGTCATCAGGTGCTGGGGACGCTGGTAGACGAAGTTCCAGCGCAGATGGGACAGGCAGATCAGCGTACGGTCGGGTCTTTGCGGCGCAGTCGCCAGCGCGGCGTGTCTACGGAGCCAGGGGAAGGTGCCGTCGGCAAGCACTTGTCGGGTCATCAGTTACTCCTGTGATGGCGTCGACGGCGACATCACAGGCGCAGCCCTCGCCCTGCGCGCGGGCGTCGCTACACCGCGGCGCGGGCAAGCAGGTGCGCCGCGCCGGATGCCGGTCGTGGACAAGTTGTGAAAGATCCAGTGCACAAGTTGGCAAGCGCCATGCCGCGCGATACCGCGCGATGCCGCGTCAGTGCTGCGGTCATGCGGCGGTGGCCCGGGTGGCAGACGACCCGTGGCCCCGCTGCTCATCAGGTCCGTTGCAGCCCTGCTGGTGGGGCGGCAGGCCGAAGGTCGGCGGCGGTGGGGCCATCCCCAGGCCTGCCGGCATTTCTTTCCAGTAGCGTGCCAGCGCGTCATCCAGCGAGGGCATCAGAGCGGCCCGCTCGCTCGCCAACACGCTGTAGAGGGGCTTGGGCGCGCAGGGCCCAAGCGTTTGGGCCGCCACGCCGTGCACACGGTCGACCGGGTGGCCGGCCAACCGGCACGTGAGGCGCGCCAACTCGGCCCAGCTCACGCTGCCCGCGTTCGCCAGGTGCCACAAGCCGCCGGCGCCGTCGACCAGCAGGTCGAGGACAGCGTGAACCAGGTCGGGCACATAGGTCGGCGAGACCACCTGGTCGTGGACGGCGCGCCACGGCTCACCCCGCTCGAGGGCTTGCAGCCCGAGCGTCAGGAAGTTGTAGCGGTCCCAGGGCCCGAAGAAGGCCGAGGTGCGCACCACCAAGGCCTCCGGGGAACAGGCCAGCACCTGCTGCTCGGCCGCGTGCTTGGCACGGCCATATGCGTTCAAGGGCTGGGGCGTGTCGTGTTCCAGGTAGGGACGGCGGGCCTGCCCGTCGAAGACCAGGTCGGAGGAGAAGGTCACCAGCCGCGCGCCCCATCGCTTGCAGGCCTGGGCCAGCACGACCGGCGCCAGCGCGTTCTCGCGCCACTGCCGCTCATCGTGCTCGGCCTCGTCCACCCGCACGTAGCCGGCGGCATTGATCACGGCCCAGGGCGACTCCTGTTGCAAGGCCTGCTCGACGGCCTGGGCATCGGCAATGTCGAGGTCTGCGCGAGACAACAACCGGTAGGGCAAGCCACGCAAGACACAAAGACGGGCAAAAGCTTGTGCCAGCGTGCCCCGGCCGCCGCAGATCAGCAGCGGGCGGCCCTGGACGGCGCGGCACTCGCACGCACCCTCGGGCGGGTACAGCCAGCGGATGTCACGGCGCCACCAGCCGGGGCCTTGCAACACTGGGTGGCCGGGCGGGCAGCCCGCGCTCAATTCACGTGCCATGGCGGCAAGGGCCGTGGGCCGGGGCGGGTCGCTGCGGACATCCCAGGCGCCCGGTTCATAGTGCCCACGACGTTGCGTCAGCAGGCTGTCCCAGTCATAGGTGCCGAAGGCGGCCCACAAGGTGACGGCCGCGACGTCCACCCCTTCCTGGCGTAGCGCTGTGGCGGCCTGCCAGGCTTCGAGCAGCCAGCGCATCTGCTCTTCGCGGGTGCAGCCGAGGTGGGCCTCACCGATCACCAGCTGACCGCCATAGCGCGCCGCCGTCTCACCCAGGCGGGCTTCGAAGCCGCCTAGCGCCGCACCCCGCACGCGCACCGCCTCGGTGTCGGCATAGGCGTCACGGCCATTGCCACCGTGCAGGTGGGGCGGGTAGCGCTCGAGGCGGTGATCGAGGTAACGCTCGCTGGGGACGTAAACGTTCAGCGCGATCACGTCTGGTGCCGTGGGGGAGGACCGCAGGATCTCGAGCTCTGCCTCGGTCGCGCCCGACGCGCTCAGGTACGACCAGAGCGGATGCTCGCGGTCGACACGTCCGGTGAGCAGGTCGAGCGACAGCCAGCGGCGCTGGTTGTCGAAGGCGCATTGATACTGCAGCGGCTCGGTGCCGCTGGTGTGCCCGATGTCCTCGGTCTGCACCAGACGCGCGGCCGGGTTCACGGCGCGCACCGCCGCCATTGCGAGACGCGTGCCGTGGATCTGCTGCAGCAGGGCGCGCACGAAGCCGGCATCGCTGCGCACATGCGGGTACCACACGCCGTAGAGCCCGCTGAAGCGGGCGGTGGTCAACGGCTCGTTGACCGGCGTGTAGGCTTCGACCCAGGGATAGCGGCGGGCCACGGCAGCAGCATAGCCGGCCAGCTTGTCGGGGAAGGCAGGGTCGTGCAGATCGGTGTGGCGCGGGCCGCTGCCATGGTGCACCAGGCCCATGATGGGGGCTACCCCAAGCCGTCGAAGGCGCTCCAGCCGCTCGTCCGCCCAAGACCAGTCATAGTCCCCCGGCGCCACTTCGGTGCGTTCCCACAGCAACGGGAACCGGATGCGGCGCACGCCGAGCGAGGCCAGGCGGTCCAGGTCGTCGAGGCGCGCCGCAAAGCCGCTCGCCTCGAGCTGGTCGAGGTGGGTGTCGCCGACCCGGTTGACCGTCGCTTCGGGCCCGGCCCACAGCTCCAGCGGCCTCATCCGCGCGCACCGTCCTCCCGTACACCGGCCTCATGACGCGCGCGCAGCTTCTTGAAGGTGGTGAGCGCCTGAGCCACGACCTGATCCATGTTGTAGTACTTGTAGGTCGCCAGGCGTCCGACAAAGCTGACGTGCTGGAGGCCTTCTGTCTCGGCTTCGTAACGTCGGTACAGCTCGGCATTCTCCGGCCGTGGCACCGGATAGTAGGGGTCGCCCTCGCCGCACGGGTATTCGTACACGACCGACGTGTGCGCATGTGCCTGGCCGGTCAGGTGCTTGAACTCGCTGACCCGGGTGTAGGCGTAGTCGTTGGGGAAGTTGACGGTGCCGACCGGCTGGAAACGTTCTTGCGGCAGCGTGACACGCTCGAAACGCAGGCTGCGGTAGGGCAGCTTGCCGTGGCGATGGTCGAAGAAGGCGTCGATCGGGCCGGTGTAGACCATGTGGCGCCAAGGCACCCACTGCATCACTTCGCGGTAATCGGTGTTCAGCATCACCTTGATGTTCGGATGCCGCAGCATCTTCTCGAACATGCGCGTGTAGCCGTGCAGCGGCATCGCCTGGAACGTATCGGTGAAGTAGCGGTCGTCACGGTTGGTGCGGGTCGGCACCCGGGCGGTGACGCTCGCGTCCAGCTCAGAGGGGTCCAGGCCCCATTGCTTGCGCGTGTAGCCACGGAAGAACTTGTTGTAGAGGTCGCGGCCCACCTTGCAGACCACCACGTCTTCAGAGGTCTTGATCTGCTCCTTCTGTTCGGCCACCGACTCGAAATAGGCGCTCAGTTCATGGGCCGTGAGGTTCAGCCCATACAGTCGGTTGACGGTGTCGAGGTTGATCGGCATCGGCACCAATTGCCCGTCGACACTGGCCAGCACGCGATGTTGATAAGGCCGCCATGCAGTGAACTGCGACAGGTACTCGAACACATCGGCCGAATTGGTATGGAAGATGTGGGGCCCGTAGGGATGGATCAGGATGCCGGCGTCGTCGTAGCAGTCGTACGCGTTGCCTCCGATGTGCGGCCGTTTCTCCACCACCAGCACACGCTGGCCAAGCTGGCTTGCGAGCCGCTCGGCCAACACGCTGCCCGCAAAGCCGGCACCGACGATCAGGTAGTCGAAACCTGGGCCGGGCGCACGTGCGTCGGAAGGACCAGACGACGGGAGAGGACCTGGAACATCTCGGCTCGCGATCAAGACAGCACTCCTGCAGGGGACGGCGGTTGCCACCGCTGGGCCGCCGGGGCCGCGTGCGGATCCTCAAGGGCCGTGTTCCGAGAGGTTGCTCTCGCCTGGCAAGCCCTGTTCCCGTCGCCGCGCCCCGGCACGGGCTTTGCCGGTGCTGACGGCCGGCCTCGAGTTAACGCAACGGCGCCCTCTCAAGGACACACGATGACAACTTTCCAAGGCATGCACATCCACGCGCTGCGGCGCGATCGATTTACCTACCGCGGTGAATACGAGGTCACCGGACGCGAAGCGCAATGGTCGGCCCAGGTGTGGCTGGGCGAGACGCTGGTCGAAGAACCGCGCGGCATCGCGCCTTTCGACTCGGCCGACATGGACCCGGTCAAGGCGGTGATGGCCCAACTGCACGCGAAGATCGACGCGCTCGATGCCCCGCTGCCGCGCTGACCGGCCGCACGCCGGCTCCAGGCCTTTGTTTTTTATGTGAACATATCGGGCTGGACCCCCACGTTTGCGCCAGCCCATGCCCCCTCCCCTGCCCGACTTCCACCGCCGCCAGCCGGTGCTCGACCACGTTCGCGACATCCTGGCCTTCTATCACCCGCGTGCCATCGACCCTCGCGGCGGCTGCTTCCAGTTCTTCAAGGACGACGGCACCGTCTACGACGCCACCACCCGGCACCTTGTCAGCAGTACACGCTATGTGTTCCTGTGGGCCATGGCGGCGCGCCATTTCGACGAGCCGGCCTTTGGCGACAACCTGCGGCACGCGCTGCGCTTCCTGCGCGACGTGCATCGCGACCCGCACACCGGCGGCTACGCCTGGCAGCTGCGCTGGCACGACGGGCGTGCCGAGGTGACCGATACGACCCACCATTGCTACGGCCTGGCCTTCGTGCTGCTGGCCTATGCGCATGCGCTGCGGGGCGGCGTGAGCGAAGCGCGCGAATGGCTCGACGAGACCTATCAACTGATGGAGCAGCGCTTCTGGGAGCCGGCGCACGGCCTGTATGCGGACGAGGCCGGTGCCGACTGGCAGCTGCGCCCCTACCGTGGCCAGAACGCCAACATGCATGCGACCGAGGCATTGCTGGCGGCGTTCGAGGCGACCGGCGAGCGCCGCTACCTGGACCGCGCGGCGCTGGTCGCCGAGTCCATCGTGCAACGGCAAACCGCCCTCACCGGCGGCATGGTCTGGGAGCACTACCGTGAGGACTGGACGCCCGACTGGGACTACAACCGGCACGACCGCAGCAACATCTTCCGCCCCTGGGGCTTCCAGCCGGGGCATTTGACCGAGTGGGCCAAGCTGCTGCTGATCCTGGAGCGCCACCGCCCGCTACCGTGGCTGCTGCCACGGGCCGAGGCCTTGTTCGAGGCCGCCTTCCGGCATGCGTGGGACGAGCAGCACGGCGGCTTGTACTACGGCTTCGCGCCCGACTTCTCGGTCTGCGACGACGACAAATACCACTGGGTGCAGTGCGAGAGCCTCGCCGCGGCAGCGGTGCTGGGCCACCGCACGGGCCGAGCCGAATACTGGCGCTGGTACGACAGGCTGTGGGCTTATTGTTGGCAGCACTGGGTCGATCACGAGCACGGTGCGTGGTTCCGCATCCTGACGCGTGACAACCGCAAGCTCACCGACGAGAAGAGTCCCGCCGGCAAGGTCGACTACCACACCACCGGGGCATGCTACGAGATCCTGGGAACCTTGCCGGGCTGACGCCCGGCCGAGGCGGGCCCGGCCTGCGGGGCAGGCAGGCCCTGAAGGCCGTGCCGTCAGGCAGCCTCGGCGTACGCGACAGCGGCCGGCGGCGGCGGCATCATGCCGGCATCGCGCACCGCCTGCGCCACGGCAGGGCTCATGTTCACCGGTCGCAGTGCCACTTGCGGATGCTGCTGCACGAACACACGGAAGAGCTCGTCGGCAAACGCCTGCCCGATGGCCGGCACATCGGCGAAATCGAGGTCGACAGTCTCGAACGATTCGAACCGCGAGAGGATGCGCTTGGCCTGCGCGCGCGATTCCAACCCTTCGCCGCCCAGGCGGGCCAGCCGCATCGGCACCACGGTACGGCCGAAATCGGCCCCGCTGTGAACCGCCGCATGCTCTTCGTAGACCTGCGCCAGGCTGCGCGTGGTGTTCAAGGGCAGCGACATGAAGATGGTGGTGCCCGGCCGGTGCAAGGGGTTGGCCGACAGCCAGTCGCGCCGCTGCCAGTGCTGGTGCTGATAGACCAGGCCATTGGCGTACAGGTCGAACACGTCGAACAGCCGTGACGTGAAGAACAGGCCACGGCCGGTATGACGCGCCGGCTGCGTCGTCAGTTTGCCCTTGGTCAGCTCGAGCAACGCAAGCCGCGGGTCGTCGATCTGGAATGCCTCGCGAATCCGCTCGAACACGCCGCAGCCGTCGTCGCTCATCAGCAGGTGCAAATGTGTGCGGTTCTGCCGCATCGACACGGTGACCTGGCGGCCGCCGCTGTGGTCGATGGCGTTGTTGAGCAGTTCGGTGAAGGCGTGGTGGGCCAGGCCCGCGACGCCCTCCGCGAACGAGAAGCAGGGGGCGAAATCACGCTCCCAGGGGGTCTGCTCGTCCAGACCGGCCAGGGTATAGGTGTGGGTGACCTCGCGCAGCGCGCCGGGCCGGTACTGCGGCCGGCTGCGGCCCTCGCGTTCCAGCCAGCCCGTCGCCATCAGTTCGCGCAAGGCGCGGGTCGCGGTGCTGCGGCCCACGCCGTAGCGAGCGGCGACGCGGGCCGACAGGTCATGGCGATGGAAAGTGGCGCCGGTGGTAATCCAGCGCTGCAGGTCGACTCGGTTCAGACGCTGCATCACGGCCTCTTGTCATGGGGAATGGGGAGAGTGTGCGCAAAGAGGCCGGTGCGCGAGCGGTGGAGAAGGCAGGGGAAATCGCCTTTTCTCGAGGTTTGCGAGGGCCGGTTCAGCAGCGACGCCCGCCTCGCGCCGGCGACGAAAAAGCCGCGGCCAAGGCCGCGGCTGACTGGAGGGTGCGGAGGTCGACTCAGACCGAGCCCGTCACACGCTCCCAGCCGTGGCGCACCGCCAGCTTGAAGCGGTCCCACGGGCTGTTGGGGTTGGACGCGGTCCACTCGCGCTGCAGTTCGGGCTCGAAGTCCTCCCAGCGCCGGCCGGCATAACGGCTGTCGCCGGCCATGCCGTGGCCGTAGCGATAGGCCGGCAGGTAGTCTTCGTAGCGCGCGCCGCTCGCGGCATAGCTGGTGTCGAAGTGCGAGCGGAAGTCGGTGTCGTAGGTCTCGAACGGCCGCGACGAGCCGGCGCCCAGCCGCTCCACCTCGACCTCCGTGCGCTTCAGGTTGTCGCGCACGACCTCCTGCTGGTGCGTCACGTCCTTGCCGACCACCACTTCCTCGACCACCCGGGCCGACTTGCTCACGACCGCCTTCTCGGCCGTCTCGCGCACTTCGAGCGTGCGGTCCTGCTGTGCCGCGCGCAGGTCGGCATCGGTGGCCGGCCGGTTGACCGGGCGTCGCTCCACCCGGGCATGTTCCGACGCCAGGTCCAGCGATTCCTGCACCGGCGTCTCGACAGTGCGGGCATACACCCGCACGCCGCCGGCCTGCACGCTGCGCTTGCCGACCTCCAGTTCCTCCTTCACCACCGGGATCACCTGCTCCTGGCCGGAGATACCGCTCTTCAGGGTGTTGGTGTTGGTGCCAGCGCTGTCCAGGCCCGTCGCCGTGCTGCCCTGCGCGGTCGTACCGCGCCACTGCGACATGTGCTCCTCGACGTCGACGGCGCCGGCACTCACCAGCGCTTCACGCGCCACGTCCACCAGCGGTTCGTCTTCGACGTCCACCTTCACCACCGCGGCACCATGGCGCATCGCCTCGGCGTACTGGCCGACCTCATGTTCGTCGTCGGGCCCGAACAGTTCCGAGAAGAAGTTGCGGACACTGCCCATCACACCGCCGTCGTCGCGACGCAGCGATGGGTCTTGTGCCTCGATGTCGTCATCGGCCGCGGTGACATGGATGTCGTCCGGGTCGATGCCTCGGGCGGCCAGGGTGTTTGCGGCCTGCTGGGCAGCCGCATAGCGATCGAAAACACCAACAACGGTTTGTCTCATGGAAGCTCCTTTCCGTGTGAACGAAAGCGGGCCGGTAGGCCCGCCGGTTGGGGTTATGCAGACCGCGGTACGGCCTGCTGGTCGAGAGAGGTCGGCGGCAAGTCGACGGGCTGCCAGGAGCCGTCGGGCTGCTGGCGTTCGACCACCGCGTGTTCGCGCTTGAGCATCACCTCTTGGGTGCTGCCCGTATGGCGGCGCTGCCGCCGCAGGCGGATCTCTTCCTTCAAGACCCAGCGGCGCTGCACCACGACTTGCTCTTCATAGACCGGTACCACCAGGACGTCGCCGTCCTGCCAGGGACCCATCCGCTCTTCGCAGTCTTCGCAGATCCGACCCACGGCAACACGCTCGACCACGACGTCGTCGTGCACCTCGGACAGGTCCAGCCGCTCGGGGACCTCCTCGGTCACGACCCTCACGCGCACGGCGCCGGTCTGCTCGAGACTGCGCGTCACGACCGGCCGTTCTTCGACGATCGGCAAGGTCGTCTCGCGCCGCGAGGACACCGGCGTGCTGGGAGGGACAGGGGGGTTCATGGCGGCAGGGCTGTAGAAGGCGGATACAGTCCATGGGGCAATGGGGGTGCCCGCGGCACTTCCGGGTCCATCAACAGTTCACATCTGCATGATCTGTAGCGAGGTGGGCCACGGCGGCAAAGATTGCCGCTGCTCAGCGTGGGGTGTTGGGATGTGCGACGGATCGTGCACCGCCGCTGCCAGACGCACGACCTGCTCGGCTCACCGCGCCACCGGTCGGCCTGTTCACCCAGTGAGGGCTTTGCCTTCCCGCGCCTGAAGTGGCGGGGCACACCGGCAACGCCTAAGCTGTGAATCGAACGATTCCGGTCCGCTCTGTCCGCGCGTGGTTCGACGAGGAGAACACCTTGAAGCCCATCAATCCCCTGATCCGACGTCAGCCCTCAGCAGTTTTCCTTGCTCCCGTCGCGTGCCGCAGCGCCCGTCACGTGCGATGGCTTCATGCGCTCGCCCTCCTGGCTTGCTGCTGCGGGAGCGTAGCGGCAGCGCCGGTCGAAGCGTCCGCCTCGTGGTCGAACCTACGATTCGAGGTGATTGACCTCGACCTCCACGACGGTGTCGAGGCGGGCTACAGCGTCGGCCGAACGCTGTCGCTCGACGCATATACCGATGCCTACGTGTCGGCACGCCCGGATGGTCATTGGTCCAACAACGAGATTGCGAGACGATCATCTGAGCCGCGGTATCTCGCGGCCGTGAGCGCCGAGGTGTCGTTGCCGCGCCTGGGCGGGGAGGCCTCGCTCGATCCCCTCTCGGGTGCTCATGTCAGCGGCTATCTGTGGGGCAGAGGCGAGGTCGTATCGGACGTGTCTACCCATCTGAGCGTCCCATACTATTCGCCCCCCATCGGTGAACTCGCGCTCCTGCTCAACCCGAACACCCAGCTGACGGCAACCATCGACCTGAACTACAGGCTCACCGATGCGGGGCTGCTGAACGGTCTCTACACCACCGCCAGCTACTCGGCCATCATCGAGAGCCACGCGATGGGCAGCGACTCCCGAGACGTCGGCTACACATGGGGCACCACCAGCAACGACGAGCTGGCCGAGACCTCGGAGTGGTCCACCACGCTCTCCACGACGATGCTCAATCGCTCAAACCGTGTTCTCGATCACGCCATTCAGCTGCAACTCGGGATCAATGTCCAAGCGGTCCCCGAGGCGTCGACCTGGTCGCTGATGGCGGGTGGCCTGGGCCTGCTCTCGAGCCTCTCGATCTGGACCCGGCGGCGTCGATACGCGAACGCCGTACGCGTTCAGCCACCTCATGCGTGGACGCGCCCGATCTAAGGCGATGGGCCTGATGGGACGCCGCGCAGAGCCGGGTCCTGACGCATCGCATCGAGCACCGCACCGGCGCCGGCGCCACGGGTCGGGGCCGGCGGCGGCGGGGGCGGTGGCGGCGGGGGCGGTGGCGCGCCACTGCTGTCGGCTGGCGACGAGCCGAGCGGCACATCCTGCTTGAGGCTCTTCATCACACGCTCGATCTCGGACGCGCCCTTGGGCGCACCCGCATCGTCCGGCGGCACGGTCTCACCGGGCAGCGGTGGCGGCGGCGGTGAGGGCTCGCCGGGCAGCGGGTCCGCATCGGGGCCGCTCTCGCCGCTCCACGGGTCGCCCCCTTCGGCCGTGCCGTCGCCCGGGAATTCCTCGACGGGGGGCGGCAGCGGCGGATAGCGCGACGGCGGGAAGCTGGCCTTGAGGTCGAGCGCCTTGCCTTTGATCGCCGTCCGAAAGAAATCCCCCACCACCAAGGCCGCGTTGTGGCCGCCCTGGCCCCAGTAGTTGCTGCGCATCGTGACCCGCTGGTCGTTGAAGCCGACCCAGGCGCCCGCCACCAGGTCGGAATGCATCAGGATGAACCAGCCGTCGGTGTTGTTCTGCGTGGTCCCGGTCTTGCCTGCCAGATCGCCCGACAGACCGAAACGGGCCCGAGCCCCGGCACCGGTGCCTTCGGTGACCACACCGCGCATCATGTCGATCACTTCCACCGCGGCATCGGTCGACAGCGCGCGCCGGGTGGTGGGCGCGAACTGGGCCAGCACCTCACCGCGCCGGTCGGTGATGCGCCGCACGAACACGGGGTTGCGATGTTCGCCCTGTGCGGCAATCGTGGCGTAGCCGTTGACCATCTCGAGCAGCGTCACCGGGCTGGTGCCGAGCGCGAGCGACGGCACGGGGTCGAGCTTGCTTTGCGAGACACCGGCCGCGCGCGCCAGCGCGACCACGTCGGCCACGCCGACCTCCTGCATCACCTGGGCGGTGATGGTGTTCTTGGAATACACCAGGCCTTCACGCAGCGTCATCTCGCGTCCGGAGGAGCCCGACATGTCGGTGGGCCGCCACACGGTGCCATTGGCCTGGCGTATCTCGACCGGTGCGTCGAGGTAGAGCCGGTACGGTGCGATGCCACGCTCGACCGCGGCGGCATAGACGAAGGGCTTGAACGTGGAGCCGGGCTGCCGCTGCGCCTGCGCCACATGGTCGAACTGGTCGCGTGCGAAGTCGCGGCTGCCCACCCAGGCCTTCACTTCGCCAGAACGCGGATCGATCGCGACGAAGCCTGCTTCCAGACGTGTCTTGTCGGCGCGCAAGGCGGCGAGAAACTCTGCATCGGCCTTCAACTGGGTCAGGGCGGCGGCCTCCCCGAGGCCGCCCGAGACCAACTTCTTGAACGCAGCGGAGTCCCGGATCAGCTCGGCTTCGAGGTCGCGCCGCTGCTGCCAGAAATAGGCGAAGGATGTCGCTTGGGCCGCCAGCTTCCGATAGGCGCCGGCGGTATGCGACACGGTCGACAGGCGCGGCCGGCTCCATTCCACGTCGGCCACCGCCTGCAGTGCCTCGCCGTGCTCGCGCACCGCGTTCTCGGCCGCCTCCTGCAAGCGGCTGTCGAGCGTGGTCTCGATCACGAGGCCGTCGCGGTAGATATCGTAGCCGCGCGCCTCGGCCCACTCCGTGACCCATTTGCGCACGTGCTGTGCAAAGTGGGGCGCGCTCCCCAGGTCTTCGCTCGGCCGGGTGAACTGCAACTTGAGCGGCTGCTGCGACAGCTGCCGGACCTGCTCTTCACTGAGCACGCCGCGCTTGCCCATCTGCGACAGCACGACGTTGCGACGCTCACGCGCCCGCTCCGGATGGATGACCGGGTTGTAGAGATAGGTGCCCTTGAGCATGCCGACCAAGGTGGCGCTCTCGAGTTCGTCGAGTTCCTGTGCACTCTTGTCGTAATAGGTGCGGGCCGCCATTTCGATGCCCACCACACCGTAGAGGAAGGGCATGGTGTTGAGATAGGTCTCGAGGATCTGGTCCTTGCTCAGCACACCTTCGATGCGCCGCGCCGCAATCATCTCCTTGACCTTGCGGTTCAGCGAGCGCGCACGGCCGATCTCTTCGGGAAACAGGTTGCGGGCCAGCTGCTGGGTCAGCGTCGAGCCGCCTTGCAGGTCGCCGACGGCACTGTGCAGCACCGCCGAAACGGTGCGCAAAGCGTCGATGCCGCGATGGTCGTAGAAGCGGTGGTCTTCGGTGGCGATCAGGGCCTTCACGACAAAGGGCGAGATGCGGGCCAACGGCACCGGATCGCGGGTGACACGACGAAACTGTGTCAAGACTTTGCCGTCAGCCGACTTCAGGACCGTCGGGCGTTCGGCATGGGCCGAGCGCAAGGCATGGGTGCCCGGCGTCGATCGCGCCATCAACACCAGGTAGACCGCCAGCACCGGCAGTGTCAGGACCGCCACCAGCAGCAACCACCGCAAGGGCCGGCGGCGCCCGCGTCGTGGCGATGTCGGCTCAGGGGCGTGCGTCGGCGTTGCCCGGGAAGAAAAGCGATTCACGTTGGACTCCATCCGCGCCGGCGCTGGCGTGCATAGCAAAAGAAACACCCGGCGCGGCCCGCCGATTGCACCAGATGTGGCGCCGACGGTTGCAACCAAGCACTTCCGCGTCCAACGCTGTCGCCTGACGGCACCACCGCGGGCGCCGGCCGTGACGCGACGCCCGGTGCCCTGCTGCTTCACTCTGTGCCCCCTGTTCTCGGTGCGGGCACCCCATGCCGCCCCGCCCACGAAGGACGGCCTCCGGAAGGCCTCCTACAGTTTCAACCTGGTACACCGCACCCCTGCGCAAAACGGCACGATCGTGGTCCATCATTCATGCACTCGTTTGAATTGCTCATTTGAAATGAGTGTTGCGAGCTGCAGAGTACGAACCAAAACATCGAGCGCGCGTCATGCCGCCACAGCCCCGTGTCAACGGGCACAGGAGACAAGCGATGAGGTGGTCCCTCCAGCTGGCTCACGGCCGGCGTGATCTGCCGGCCTGCCCGGCTGCGACCGGCGCGCGACCGACCGCCTCGTCACACATCCCCTCTCGATGCACTGGCCCGGTACCCGACGGTCCCGGCTCGGCTGCTGCCATTCCCACTCTTTTGCAACCCTGAGGAGCTTCCCATGCCCTATTCCACCCGCACGCAGTTGGGCGAGTTGCTGGACAACGAACAGACCAAGGCCGTGCTCGAGAAGCACATGCCCGGCATCGCCGCTCACCCGCAGATCGCCATGGCCCGTGGCTTCCCGCTCGCCACCGTGGCCCAGTTCTCGGGTGGACTGATCACGCAGGAAATGCTGGACGCGGTCGACGCCGAACTCGCGCCCCTCGGTTGACCCGCGTGCAGCCCGATCACACGATGGAGAGTGCGCCCCGTAAAGACAGAAAGGCCGGCGAGGAGACGCGACAGCGCATCCTCGACGTCGCCGAACGGGCGTTCATCCAGCAGGGTTTCGACGCCCTGTCGCTGCGCCAGATCACCGAGCAGGCGCAGGTCAACCTGGCCGCGGTGCACTACCACTTCGGCGGCAAGGAGGCCTTGCTGCACGCGATGCTCGAGCGCCGCATCGGCCCGCTCAACGTCGAGCGCTTGCGCCTGCTCGACGCCTGCCAAGCCGCCTGGCCCGACGCACCACTGAGCTGCGAGCATGTGCTGGCGGCGATGTTCGTGCCGGCCTTGCGCCTGGCGCGTCCCGCGCCCGACGGAGATCCGTCTTTCCTGCGCCTGCTGGGCCGTGTCTACACCGACACCTCGCCCGCGGTGATCGACTATCTCGAGCGCCACTACGCGCCCGTCTTCGACCGCTTCTTCGAAGCCTTCGCGCGAGCGCTGCCCCATATGCCGCGCGCCGACCTGGGCTTGCGGCTGCACTTCTCGCTCAAGGCGCTGGCCGGGGTCCTGGCCGGCGACGACATCGAGCAGTTGATCGCCGCGTTCAGCCAGGGCAAGGCGCTGACCGAGGCGCAGCTGCTGAGTCGGCTGATTTCGTTGATGGTGGCGGTGCTGAAGGAGCCGCTGCTGCAGATGCAGCGCAGCGCCGCGCTCGAGGAAGTTTTGCGACTCGCCGACCTGCCCACCGGCAGCAAACGTGCCGGCAATCTCCGCATGGTGCACGGCGGCGAGCCCGACCGCCCGTTGCACGGGCACCGCCGCGATTGAGCGGCGGCGCGTCACGAGACCTACCTGAGGACCACATGATGGGTGTACCGATTCCCGAAACCGAGCGTGTGTGGCTCAAGTCCTACCGCCCGGACGTCCCGTTCGAAGTCGACCCCGACCGCTACCAGAGCATCGGCGACTTCTTCGACGAGAACGTGCGCCGCTACAGCGAGCGTGCGGCCTTCGTCAGCCTTGGCAGCGAGATGAGCTATCGGCGCTGCGGCCAATTGGCCGAGGCCTTCGCGGCCTGGCTGCATCGGCAGGGCGTGCGCAAGGGGGACCGGGTGGCCCTGATGATGCCGAACTGCCTGCAATACCCGGTCTGCTTGTTCGGCACGTTGTTGGCAGGCGCGGTGGTGGTCAACGTCAACCCGCTCTACACGGCGCACGAGCTGGCGCATCAACTGCAGGACAGCGGCGCCGAAACCATCGTCGTCCTCGACATGTTCTCGAACACGCTGGCCGAGGCGCTTCCCGGCACCGCCGTGAAGCGGGTGCTGGTGACCGGCATCGGCGACCTGCTCGCGCCGGGCCTGAACCTCAAGGGCCGCGTCGTCAACCTGGTGATGCGGCGTAAAACCGATGGCGCCGCGGGGCCCGCGCGGCCGATCGCCGGCGCGCTGCCGCTGCGGCGAGCGCTCGCCGAAGGCGGCCGGCTGCCGCGCCCCAGCGTCACCGTCGAGCCCACCGACCTGGCCTTTCTGCAATACACCGGCGGCACCACCGGCGTGGCCAAGGGCGCGATGCTGACCCACCGCAACATCGTCGCCAACCTGCTGCAATCGCTCGCATGGCGAGGCAAGCTCGACGATCCGAACCGCGTCGAGACCAATCTCAGCCTGCTGCCGCTGTATCACATCTTCTCGCTGACGGTGAACTGCCTGATCTTCATGGGCTTGGGCGGCCGCAATGTGCTGATCGCCAATCCGCGCGACGTGAAACGGGTGATGCAGGTCATCCGCCGCGAAAACTTCACCGGCATCGCCGGTGTCAGCACGCTGTTCAACTCTTTCCTGGAAGACGAGACCTTCTGCCAGCGCGACTTCTCGCAGCTCAGGCTGACGATCTCGGGCGGCATGGCGACACCGCAGGCGATCGCCGACCGCTGGCAGCAGCTGACTGGCAAGTGCATCATCGAAGGCTATGGGCTGACCGAATGCTCGCCCATCGTCACGATCAACCCGATCGACTTCGACCATCCCGAGCACATGCGCTTCACCGGCACCATCGGCCTGCCGGTGCCCTCGACCGAGGTGCGCTTCCGAAGCGACGACGGCAGCTGGGCGCCGCTCGGCGAGCCGGGCGAGTTGTGCGTGCGGGGCCCGCAGGTGATGGCCGGCTACTGGGGGCGGCCGGAAGAAACCGCCAAGGTGATCGACGCCGAAGGCTGGTTGTCCACCGGCGACATCGGCGTGATGGACGAGCACGGCTACGTGCGGCTGATCGACCGCAAGAAAGACATGATTTTGGTCTCGGGCTTCAACGTCTATCCCAACGAGGTCGAAGACGCGGTGATGGGGCACCCCGGCGTTCGGGAGGTGGCGGCGCTCGGCGTGCCCGACCCGGTGGCCGGCGAGCGCGTCAAGATCGTCGTCGTGCGCAAGAACCCGAAGCTGACCGAGGCCGAGCTGCTGGCGCACTGCCGCGAGCGCCTGGTGGGCTACAAGATGCCGCGCGTGGTCGAGTTCCGCGAGACCGAACTGCCGAAAAGCAACGTCGGCAAGATCTTGCGGCGCGAGCTGCGCTGACGGCGGGCGGCGTGTGGGCACCGTCACAGCGACGGCCTGTGGTGTCCCTGTCTCACTCCCGAGTCCGAGAGGAGCTCACCTCATGACGATCCGCCCACGCTTTGCACTGCCGGCCACAGCGCCAGGCGCCGCCGCCCGGTGTCGGGCCATCTTCGGTCTGCTGGGGCTCGCGGTTGCCCCTGTGGCCGTTGCGGTCACGGTCACACCGGCCGGTGACCTGGTCGCGGCCGGCACGCTGAGCTATCGCAAAGGCTTCGCCGGTCTCAGCTGTCCGACCACCTTCACCGGCACCATCAGCGCCAGCGGCGCCGTCACCATCAACGCGGCCTCTTTCACGACGCGCGGCCTGTGCGCGCAGATTTCGGCTATGTCCCTGCCCTGGACCGGCCAGGCCGACCCGCGCGGCGTGCTGGTGATCGACAACGCGGCGGTCGAGGTCAAGGCGCCTTTCGTCGGCGGGCTGTGCGGCCCGAGCCGCATCGAACTGCAATGGGACAACACCCATTCGACGCTGACCTTCAAAGACGTGCTGCTGCAAGCCCCGACCGGCTCGAGCTGCAAGACCAACGGGCAGATCACGGTGTCGCCGGCGCTCGACGTCCAGCCCTGAGGGGGCGCCCGGCGGCGTCTGCTGTGCGGCCGGCCCGCGCCGGCCGCGGGCATCAGCTCGAGCGGCCCGACACCACCTGCTCCTGGAACAAGCCCGGGCTCTTGCCATACCAGCGCCGAAACGCATGCTGGAAAGCACTCGGCTCCGAGAAGCCGAGCAGTTCGGCCACCTGTGAGATCGCCATGCCCTGGCGGAGGTGACGCACCGCCGCCCGGCGGCGCACTTCGTCCAACAGGTCCCGAAAGTTGTGCCCCTCGGCATCGAGCAGCGAACGCAGCTGCCGCGGCGAGCGCTCGAGCAACACCCCGACCCGCTCCAACGACACCTCCTCCTGCCGCGACAACAGCGTCGAGATGGCCACCACCACCTTGTTGCGCAGCGGAGTCTTCTGCGCCAATGTCTCCTTGAGCTGCTCGGCCTTCTCGGTGAGGAAATGCCGCAGGTAGCTGTCGGCGGTGCGGCAGGGCAGGGTCAGATAACCGGCATCGAACAATAGGCTGTTGTCGCTGGCACTGAAGCTGATCTGCGCACCGGGAAACGCCCGTTCATACGCGTCGCGGTAGCCCGGGTCTCGGTGCATGAAACGCACGCTGCGACAGCGCAGCGGCAGCCCGGTGAAGCTCTGGCCGAACCACACGGTGAGCGAGAGGATATGTTCGGCCAGAAAACGCGATTCGTAGCGCGGATCGCGACAGGTGTAGACAAAACGCGCCGCGTCGCCCTCGACCATGTAGTCCACGTCCTCGGCCTGCGAGACCAGCAAGGCGTATTGCCGCCAATGCTCGATCGCGGAGCCTATCGTCGGGCAGCGCATGCCCAGATGCGCGACGAAATGCAGCTTGTTCTCGGGGTAGTACTTGTGCAGTTCGAGCGCGATCGAGGGGTTCTCCAGTTCTTTGCTCGCGAACTCCCACAGGCGTTCGATGGACGACAGCGGCAGCCGCACGTCGGCGCGGCGCCCGTCGGGGCTGCGCAAGTCGGACGGGCGCACGCCGGTGGCCCGCTCGATGCGTGAAGAGGCGACGCCGCGGCGCATCAGTAGCCGTACCAGCGTCAGGGCCGATTCGAAGGCGGTGGCAGTCGGTTCGGGCAAGGCCGCGGTGAGGGTCGCTCCGCGGTGGTCATCAAGGTCAGAGGCTGACATGGGGCAGCCTCAACAGGGGTGCGGATCAGCCACACGTGGCATGTCCGGGCGCACTTTCATTGCAGTCTCCGTTGTCTCCTGGGCCGGTGTCTCGCGGGGCCTGGACGGCCTGTTTTGGGGAAAGCGAACCACCGTCTTGCAACACTCAGCGTCGCGATGATTGCGCCGAGCAAAGACCTCGGGGGTAAACGTTGGTAATGAGCATCGACGCGACGTAGCAAGCGGCTTGGAACGTGATTGAAGCGTCCAGCACTACGACACAACAGCCGCTGTCGATCATTGCGACAGCACCCCCCCTTTTGACATCCTTCGGCGTCGCAGGCCACGGTGGACAGGCCACCTCCTCATTGGAAGGGGGTGTCGTGTCGACCCGGCATCCTGGTGCAGACCTCGCGGACATCTGCCCCGGCGCCTGCGGAGACAACGATCCGCGTGAACATACCTAGTGGAGTGAAAATGCAATCTTCCCAACACGTGCGCACCTTCAAGCGCCTGCTTCTGGCTGTCGCCGCTGCCGCTGCCATCCCGTCGGTCGCCTCGGCTCAGGCCTGGACCGTCGATGGCGGCAACGCCACTCTCACCTTCTCGCAGGAAGCACTGGACACGCTCAACCTGATCACCGTGTCGGTCAGCGGTTCGGGCGAAACCACCTCGCCGGGTGCCGGCCAATTCGTGTTCCCGATCATCGACGGGACCTTCTCCGGTGACTCGCTGGCCACCATCATCACCCAGCCCACTGCCGGCGTGAACCTGACGCGCGGCGAGACCGTCATCTCCCTGAACGACTTCCGCGTCGACGCTGCGTCGAAGACCCTGTTCGGCGACATCACCATCGGCGACACCGTGACGCAAGACACCGCCCTCTACACCTTCACCACGGTGACGGAAGAGCGTGTCTCGCTGGGCGGCCAACAGGAAGAGCGCCGCCTCTCGTCGAGCGGCATGTTCATCACCGAGACCGCGCTGAACACGCTGAGCGACGCACTGGGCGTGCCGGCCTTCCTGCGCCCGGTGGTCGGCGAAGTCGACTTCGGCACGCTGAACGGCGTGGTGAACGTGACGGCGGCGGTGCCCGAGCCCTCGACCTACGCCCTGCTGGGCCTGGGCCTGGCCGGTGTCGGCTTCCTGAGCAAGCGTCGCCGCGCCAAGGCAGCTTCGGAAGAAGCGGCCGCGCAAGCCGCTTGATCCAGCGCTAGCTCGTCCTCCGACTGCCCTGCCGCACCGACATGCGGCAGGGCAGTTTTTCGTTGGGGGATGCCGCTCACTCGTCCGGCCGGCTGCACAGCCAGATGCCGACGCACAGCAGCACGGAGGGCAGGGCCACCTTGAACCACAGCGGCAACGGCGTCAGCCACACCAGCGCGCCGCTGCACGCCATGCCGACACAGGCAAACCACTTGGCCCGGCGGGGCACGGCGCCACGCTCGCGCCAGCGAACGATCGGCGGCCCGTAACGAGGGTGGGCCAGCATGCGGGCCTCGAGTTCGGGCCAGCCCCGGCCCGCAGCCCAGGCGGCGGCGAGCAGGAAGGGGACCGTGGGCACCACCGGCAGCAACACGCCGACCAGGCCCGCCACGATGCAGACCACTGCGAGAGCGCGCCACAGCAGCGTGGCGGTGCGTTTCAGCACGAGCGCTGGGGCGCCCGGCGCCGGTCGGAACAAGCGGGAACAGAGGGCGAAGACAACAACATGGCGCGGGCTACCTTATCACGGCCGCTACCGGGCCAGGCCCCGCCTGGCCTGCGCCGCGGTGCGGGCCGGCGGTCTCACCCGCTCGCGCCGCCATGCTGCGCAAGATGCTCGAGCATCAGGTCGGCCACCCGCTGCGTCTGCTCCTCGAGCAGCCAGTGCGAAGCGCCCGCCAGGGCCTCGTAACGATATGGCCCGGTCACATGCTGCCGGGTGGCCTCGGCGGCCGTCGCGCCGAGCGCTTGGTCGGCCGAGCCCCAGATGTAAAGCGTCGGCACCTGCACCGGCCCGACCTCGGCGCGCCGGTCGGCCGCGCGGTACCAGTTGAGGCCGCCGGTCAGCGCGCCCGGCTGGCGCAATCGCTGCACGTTCTGCTCGACACGTGGCGCCGGCACCTTGCCCCGGTAGGCCTGCCGCAGCACGCGCGCACCACGCGCCAGCATCAGCCGCTCGGCCAGATGCCAGCGCAGTCGAAACAACGCGACGTAGATCGAACGTCGACGCTGGTCTGCGTCCTCGGCAAGCGCCTGCTTGAAGGCGGCCGGGTGGGGGGTGGACAACACGGTCAGCGACAGCAGGCGTTGCGGATGGCGTTCCGCGAGCCGCCAGGCCACTGCCCCGCCCCAGTCGTGCCCCGCGAGGTGAAACCGGGGCCGGCCGAGCGTGTCGGCCCACGCGAGCACATCGGCTACCAGGCGGTCGACGTGGTAGGCGGCCACGTCGCGCGGCCGTGCGCCGGGCGAATAACCGCGCTGATCCACCGCCACCACCCGGTAGCCGGCGCCAGCCAGCAACGGCATGACGCCGTCCCATGCATCGGCAAACTGGGGAAATCCGTGCAGGCACACCACCAGCGGGCCATCGTCCGGGCCAGACGACAGGGCATCGAACTGCAGGCCGTCGTGGGCCAATCGCAACGAGTCTGTGGACATTGAAACTCTTTCAGGAGCCGGACATGCGGTGGCCCGGCACGCACCACCCTCCGTGCCACACAACGGTTCGGCAGCGCTACAGTCGCGGCTCATCAGGAGGGATGATGTTGTCGGAACAGACGCAAGACGCCAGGGTCGCCGCGCCCACCCGCCACACCATGCTGTCATGGTACGTGCAAGGCGCCCGCAGTGCCGTGCTGGCCGAGCCGCGCTGGGACCGGTTGCGCGTCACACCCGCCACCTTGGCGGTCCTCACGTTGGCCGGTGTGCTGCTGCAAGCCGTGCTGGAACGAGCGTATCAGGTCGGGGGCGCCGATTTCGACTGGCGCGCGCTGGCCTCGGGCTGGCTGCCGATGCTGTTGCTGGTCTGGGCCTGCTATCTCGTGCGCACCGTCCCCCCGTCCCCGCCCGCCGGGCCACCGGCTGCCGCGTTGCTCGCCTTGCTGTTGGCACAGAGCCAGTGCATCAGCCTCGGCTTCGGCCTGTTCTATCTGTTGCAACAGCGGCTCGGCCTTCAGGTCGACACCGAATGGGCGGCATGGGCCGTCTGGCTGGCCCCCACCGTGTGGGCCACGCTGGCGCAGCTGCGGATGTTATGGCGCGCGGCCTGCGGCAACGGCTGGGCCTGGACGCTGGCATCGCTGACGCTGGTCGCCGGGGCCGTGCTGCTGCACGTCGAGCCCCCCGCACCCTTGTGGACACCGCGCGATGACGAAGGCGCACCGGCGCGCCGGCTGGCCTTGACACAGGAGTTGCTGGAGGCCCAGCCCCGCCTGCTGACCGAACGGCTGGATCAGCTGCAGCGTCAGCGCCCCGGCGTGGTCGACCTGTACGCCATCAGCTTCGCGCCCTACGCGGACGAAGACGTGTTCCGGCGCGAAAGTGCGATGGTGGCCGAGGTGATGGCGCAGCGCTTCGATGCGGGGGGCCGCAACCTGCAGTTGGTCAACCATGTCGACACGGTCCACGAATGGCCGTGGGCGACGCCCACCAATTTACGTCGGGCCATCGAACGCGTCGCATCGCTGATGGACCGCGACGAAGACGTGCTGTTTCTCCACCTCACCTCGCACGGCGCGCGCGACGGCCGCCTCGCCGCTGCGTTCTGGCCGCTCGAGGTCGACGCCGTGACACCGGCCGACCTGAAAGCCTGGCTCGACGCCGCCGGCATCCGCTGGCGTGTGGTGTCGATCTCGGCCTGCTATTCCGGCAGCTGGATCGCGCCGCTGGCCGGTGAGGGCACGCTGGTGATGACGGCGGCCGACGCGGAGCACACGTCCTACGGCTGTGGCCGCGGCTCGGAGCTGACCTTCTTCGGGCGCGCGATGTACGACGAGCAGCTGCGCCGCAGCACGCTGTCGTTCGAGGCGGCCCACGCCGCCGCACGCGAATTGATACGCGAGCGCGAGATCGCCGCCGGCAAGTCCGACGGTTATTCGAATCCGCAAATCCATGTCGGCCCCGCCGTGCGGCAGCCGCTGGCGGCATTGCAGGCCCGGGTGGCGGCGGGCACGGTGGCCAACGCGCGCACGGCGACGCCCTGAAGCCCGCGGGCGAGCACCGCCGCTCGCCGCCCAGCCCGGCCCCGCCCCATCAGGCCCGCGCCGGTTGCACCATCAGGCAGAGGGGGCCGGGCCGGTCGGCTTTGCACGCGCCGAGCCGCCGGCGCCCCGCCTGGGGGGCGACGCGGGCTGTTGGTGGCGGCAAACCCAGCGCTCGATCCCTTCGAACACGCCCTGCACGAGCAGCGCGAGCAGTGCCGCCGGCACCGCGCCGGACAGCAGGGCCGCATGGTCGTTGAGGGCCAACCCGGTGACGATACGCTCGCCGAACCCGCCAGCGCCGATGAAGGCGGCAATGGTGGCCGTGCCGACCGTGATCACCGCCGCGGTCTTGATGCCGGCGAGGATCACCGGGGCCGCCAAGGGCAGGTCGACATGCCGCCAACGCTGCAGTCGCGTCAAGCCGAGCGCCAGGCCGGCCTCGCGCAGGCCCAAACGCACCTGGCCCAGCCCGGCCGCGGTGTTGCGCACGATCGGCAGCAGCGCGTACAACCCTAAGGCGACCAGCGCCGGCACGGTGCCGATGCGGCCCATCAGCGGGATCAGCACGGCGAACAGCGCCAGTGACGGCACCGTCTGCAACACGCCGACCAGGGCCATCAACGGCGCTTCCAGCCGCGGCACGGCGGCCGCTGCGGCGCCCAGCGGCACGCCGATCAGCGTGGCGGCGGCCACCGCGACCGCGACCAGCATCAGGTGCTGAGCGGTCAGACGCCCGAGGTCATCGCCCAGCAGCCGGTCCAGCCAGCGGTTGCGGGGGGCCGCCGCGGCGGGTGGCGGCCGGTCGGCCAGGAAGTCCCGGGCGATGTCGGCGAACGGACGGCCTTGCAGTTCCGCCTCCCCGTTCATCGCGATCATCGCGGCCGTGTCGACACGCCCCTCCAGCGCGGTGATGGCGCGCCAGGCCGCAGGAAAGCGGCGCGTCACGTCGAGGCGGTACAGCAGCACCGCGTCGTAGCGGGGGAAAAAACCGAGATCGTCCTCTAGCACCGCGAGCTGCAGTTGGGCGATCTTGGCGTCGGTGGTGTAGATGTCGGTGACGGCGATGCGGCCGCTCGCCAGCGCCGCATAGGCGACACCGTGGTCGATGCCCAGCGGCCGCTGCGGCAACCGGTAGCGTGCCGCCAGCCCGGGCCACCCATCCTGGCGACCGAGGAACTCGTGCGACAGGCCCACCGCCAGCGCCGGATGCGCCTTCAGACCGCTGAGCGTGCGCAGTCCGAGGCGCTGTGCGTCCTGCCCCCGCATCGCCAGCGCGTAGCCATTGGCGAAGCCGAGTGGCACCGCCACGCCCAGACCCCAGCGCGCCAGTTGGGCCCGCATCGCGTCGAGCGAGGTCGGGCTGCGGTTCTTCAGGATCTCGGCGTCCAGCGTGCCGAGGTATTCGGGATAGACGTCGATGGCGCCGGCCTTCAAGGCCTCGAAGACGACCGCGGTATTGCCCAGCCCCTGTCGGTGCTCGACCCGCGCGTCACGCCCAGCCGCTTGCGCGACGATCTCGGCCAGGATGTAGGACTCGGTGAAGCGCTTGGAGCCCACCACCAGCCGGTCGTCGTCCGCACCGGCGCTGCCGCAACAGGCCCACAGACCGACCGCCAGGGCGGCCAGTCGGCGCCACGCCGCACGGGCGCGCGCCGCGCCGTCACGTCCGCTGGGCCTCAGCCAGCGCTGCACATGAGATTGCATGACCGCCCTCCTCCCGCCAACAGTGATCGGCCGAGTGTGCGCAAGGCACGGCGGGACGTGGCGACCGGATGTTTCCGAACGCGGGCGCTGTGGCTCGGGGGCTCAGTCCAGCTTGTCGGCCAACTGCCGCAGCGTCGGGCAGGCCAGCAGGC
Source organism: Caldimonas brevitalea (assembly GCF_001017435.1). NCBI lineage: Bacteria > Pseudomonadati > Pseudomonadota > Betaproteobacteria > Burkholderiales > Sphaerotilaceae > Caldimonas > Caldimonas brevitalea. The sequence continues at coordinate 878,428 of NZ_CP011371.1, read as the reverse complement.
TGCCGTCCGGGAACACGCACACCGGCAAGCGCGGGTCGTCCAGACCGGTGACACCGGCCTGCAGCCGGGCCTGCTCGTCGTCGACCAGTTCGATCCAGTCGAACGGCGCGTCGTGCCGATCGAGGAAGTCGCAAACCGCCCGTGCGGTGGCCGATCCGCGCCGGCCGTAGATGGCGATCTGGGCCCCCCGGGCGGAGGGTTCGTGGCGCGTCGCCGGGCTGCGTTGCACGCCGAGGGTCCACGGCGACGGATCGCTGGCCGGGAAGGTCTCGCGCAGGCTCTCGTCGATCTCGTCCTCGGACGGAATCACGGGCGGTGCCTGGCCGGCGTCGCCGTCGCTCGGGAGCTGAAGAGGGTGTGCGGTCATGGCAGGACGGTGGGGTGGGGCCCAGGGTGAGGGTGCAAGGCCGTGGCAGCGGCGGACAGGTGCCGGCGCAGTCGGGAGCTTAGGCGAGCGCGCTGCAGATTTCCTTCGCAGGGCCACTGGTCTCGGGTTCGGACCGTGCGCCCCCGAAAGAGCACCGAGGCTGCCGACATCATCGCACCGTCCGGGCCCTCATGCCGGTCCCGCAGGCGTCAGCCCAAGATCTCCTTGAGCACTGTCTTGAGCCGCTTGCGGCCTTCGGCGTTGGTGGCGCGCCAGGCCTTCAAGGCCAACGCCAAAAACTGTTGCTCGGCCGGGCTCAGCCCCTGGGGCGCGCGCTCTTCATCCAGCCAGCCGGCGGGCACGTTGCAGGCCACCTCCAGCTGCCGCGCCAGCTTGTCGCCGATCGGGCGGCTGCTCTTGATCTGGCTCCACATGCTCGGGCTGATCTGCAGCTTCTGTGCAAATGCCTGCTCGAGCCCCTTGGGGGGCACGCCGTTGCGCATCTGGGCCTCGGCAAACTGCTGGAACAACGCTTGAACGTTCTGACGGCGGATCACGGCGGGGGTCGACACGGGGCGGCAAGGGTGGTTCAGCTTCGGGGGCGGTATTGTCGCACCCGGGGACCACATCCGGTTAAGACTCTTTACGGTAGAGGCCCCCGATGCCAGGCCCGTCACCCGGTGGAATCACCGTCGCAATGGGCCCGTGTTGTGGCAACGCTTCCCCTCGGCCCGGCGACCCCCGACCGGGCCTCGGCCACCTCCCCCGCAAGGGGTTCTCGACAAGCCTCCCGCCTTGCGATACTGTATGGGCATACAGTATTTTCTCTCATCATGACCTCCGCTGCACTCCGGCGGCCAGAACCTTCCGCGCCGGCGGAGGTTCCGCCGTTGCCCTTTTCATCTTCTGCGTTGTTGGCGCCGCCGGTGTCCTCGGCGCGGCCGGGTGCCGCCGCTTGCGGGCCATCCGTGTCGGTCGGCGTCGGGTCGGCCGCGGCCGCTTCGTGCGCCGGCGTGGCCCCGACGGCCGTGCTGCCGTCCGGCCACGCCGCGCTGGACCGGCAGTTGCCGGGCGGCGGCTGGCCCTGCGGCGCCGTGACGGAACTGCTGCAACCGCAAGCCGGCGTGTTCGAGTGGCGCCTGCTGGCGCCGCTATTGCGCTTGGTCACCGCGCAAGGCGACGAAGTGGTGCTGATCGGTGCCCCGTGGCGCGCCACGCCCCGGCGGGCCCGGCTGCCCGGGATCGACCCAGCCCGCCTCGAGTGGATCGACAGCGAAACGGCCGCCGAACGCTTGTGGGCCGTCGAACAGGTGCTGAGCGGCGCGACTCGCGGTGCCGTGCTGGCGTGGCTGCCGCAGCTGTCACCGCTGCATCTGCGGCGCCTGCAGGCCCGGGCGCGGTGGTGTGACGGGCCGGTCTTTCTGATGCGGCCGTCGAGCGCGGCGGCTGAGCGCACATCGGCGCGGCTGCGCCTCCTGGTCACGTTGGACGCCGGCCGCGGCTTGCAACTGCGCGTCATCGAGCGCCGTGAACCCACGGCCGCCGTCTGGGCACCGCAGATCGGCCCACTACCGGGCAGTGCCAGCGGGATCACCGCCCCCGCACCGCGCTGCGGCACACCGGCCCTCCGTGTCGGAAACCCGGACGGCGCCGGCAGCACGGCGCAACGCTAGCGAAACGACAGCGCGTATCGCAGCTGAACGAAGTCTTCGCCCGGGTTGGGGTGGCGGATGCCGGCATTCGAAAAATGCTGCACACGCAGAGACAGCTCGTGCCGGCCTTGCTGACCGAGATTGCGGCCGATGGCGAGGTGATCGCCGAAATTGAAGGCGGTGCTGAAGCGCTTGTTGCCGTTGCGGTAGATCGGCGTCATCAACGTCAGGCCGATGCCACCTTCGACAAACCAGGCGCCGTCCTGGCCGCCCGGGCGCCACCGAAACACCGGCGTCACGCCCACTTGCGTGATCCACGATCGGTCGCGCCCCTGGTCGCCACCGTCGGCTGACCAACGGCTCAACGCGGCCTCCCAGTAGCCCGACAGATGTCCGCCGCCCCAGGCCCAGTGACGTGACCAGGGCCAGATGACACCGGCGGTGGTGGCGCGCACGCCATCCGCCCACCCCTGCTGCAAGAAGCCGATCTCCGGCTCCCAACCCGCCGCGCGACTTTCGGCGCTGGCAAAACCCAAGCTGACCAGCATCAGCGCGGATGCGGCCAACGGACGTGCGAGGCGCGCACGAATGCGCCGTCGACCTGTCGTGAAAGAGGCGTACATGAATGTCCTGTGCGTAGACGACCGCATCGCCAACCAGCTTGGGCGATCGGTTGCTGCCGTGGTTGGGCAACAAGCGTGCCGAGGGAGGGCACGCGCAGACCCGCTGAAGAGGGCACCTGCAGGAGGGAGGCGGTACGGCAAGCGGTCGCCGAAGCTTGCAGCCACAGCGGCCCACACGCCGCCCCGGTTCGTCCTGCGCGTCGTGTCCCCACGAGCCACCGCCCGAGCCTCGCCGGGCCGCGCTGCGCCCACCCGGCGCAGCGCAGCCGCCGGCGTCGCGTCGCAAGAGGGACGCCGTCTCGCAAGCCATGCCCTGTGCCTGGCTTGCGATGTCATTCCACTGTTCCCACGAGGAGACATCCATGGCCATCATCAACGGCAGTGCCGCCAGCGAAGCGCTGGTGGACAACAGCGTCGACCTGAACTCGACGCTCAATGCCAACTGGTCGGCAGGCGACGACGCGATGTTCGGCGGCGTCAACAACGACGTCTACAACGTCAACTCAGCCGGCGATCAGGTGTTCGAGAACGCCAACCAGGGCACCGACACCGTGCTCTCGCGCGTCAACAGCTACACGCTGGGCAACAACGTCGAGCACCTGACGCTCGACAACACGCCGACGCTGCTGGTGCTGCAACCCGGCGGCAACTTCGCGTTGGTGCCGGCGGCAGTCAACGGCACCGGCAACGCCCTGAACAACGTGCTGCAAGGTAACGACCGGAACAACACGCTGTCGGGCCTCGACGGCAACGACACGATCAACGGCGGCAACGGCAACGACACGCTGAATGGTGGCAACGGCAACGATTCCCTCAACGGCGGCGCCGGGACCGACACGCTCAACGGCGGCGCGGGCAACGACACGCTGAACGGCGCAGCGGGCGCCGACAGCCTGAACGGCGGCAGCGGCAACGACGTCTATCACATCGACACCGCGGGCGACACCGTGGCCGAAGCGGCGCTGGGCGGCACCGACACGGTGCTGGCCTCGATCAGCGACACACTCGATGCCAACGTCGAGAACTTGACGCTGCTCGCCTCGGCCGGCGTAGCCACCGGGCAGGGGAATGCGCTCGCGAATGTGCTGAACGGCAACGGCTCGAACAACACGCTATGGGGGTTCGACGGCAACGACACGCTGAACGGCGGTGGCGGCAATGACAGCCTGCAGGGTGGCGCCGGCAACGACAGCCTGAACGGCAGCAGCGGCAACGACACGCTCAACGGCAGCACGGGTAACGACGCGCTCAACGGCGGCTCGGGTGACGACACGCTCAGCGGCAGCAGCGGCAACGACACGCTGGCCGGCAGCACCGGGCTGGACTTCCTCACCGGCGGCGCCAACAACGATCGTTTCGTGTTCAGCCACCGGGGCGCCGGCAATGCCGACAGCATCACCGACTTCAGCCACCTCGACGACACCATCGTGCTCGCCAACGCGCTCGACATCGGACTGGGCGGCGCCTTGAGCCCGGGCATCGTCGGGCTCGGCTTCGTCGGCGGCAACCTGGCGGGCAACCCGCTGGCGGCCGGCAGCTTCTTCAAGGGCCTGGGCGAAACCGGCAATACAGCCGGCGACGCGACCGGCATCTACCTCAACACCGTCGACGGGCAGATCTGGTACAACGCCACCGCCGCGGCGGGCGGCGATGCGCACCTGATCGGCCGGGTGGCGTTTGCGGTGGCGCCGGGGGTGGATGCGACCGACTTCGTCTACGGCACCTGAGCCGGACCGCGACGGCGGCCAGCCGACCGCCGTCACCGGGTGGCGTTGCAGCCGCCACCCGGGCGGCACTCTATTTCGCGCGGCGCTTCACTGCGTAGCCATAGGGCTGGGGCCAGTTCGGCTCCTGGCCCAGCGCCTGCTGGGCCTTCAGCGCCCAGTAGGGCTCGCGCAGCATCTCACGCGCCAGCAACACCAGGTCCGCATCACCGCCGGTGACGATCTCGTCCGCCTGGTGAGGCTCGGTGATCAAGCCGACCGCCGCGGTGGGAATGTCGGCCTCGTCGTGGATGCGGCGCGCGAACGGCACCTGGAAGTTGGGCGCCACGGGAATGCGCGCCGACGGCACGGCGCCGCCCGACGAGACGTCGATCAAATCGACGCCGACCGACTTCAGCTGCCGCGCCAGCACCACCGACTGCTCCACGTCCCAGCCGCCCTCGACCCAGTCGGTGGCCGACAGTCGCACGAACAGCGGCAGTTCATCGGGCATCAACCCGCGCAGCTCGCGGGCGATGCGCAGCACCAGCCGCATGCGGTTGTCGAGGCTGCCGCCGTACTCGTCCTGCCGCTGGTTGCTCAACGGCGACAAGAACTCGTGCAGCAGATAGCCGTGGGCCGCATGGATCTCGATCACCTTGAAGCCGGCGCGCAAGGCGCGCGCCGCGGCGCTCTTGAAGGCCTCGACCACACGCTCGATGCCCGCCGCGTCGAGTGCCGCCGGCGGCGGATCGGAGGCGGCGAACGGCACGGCACTCGGCGCCACCACCGGCCACCCACCTTGCTCGGGCTGCGTGATCAAACCACCGCCTTGCCATGGCACCTTGCTGCTGCCCTTGCGACCCGCATGCGCGAGCTGGATGCCAGGCACCGCACCCTGCCCTTCGACGAAACGCGCGATGCGCGCCAACGGCTCGAGATGCTCGTCACGCCACAAACCGAGGTCACCCGGTGAGATGCGGCCTTCGGGGGCCACCGCGGTGGCCTCCACGATGATCAGCGCGGCCCCCCCCGCCGCGCGGCTGCCGAGATGCACCAGATGCCAATCGTTGGCATAGCCGTCGGTGGCCGAGTACTGGCACATCGGCGCGACGCCGATGCGGTTGCGCAAGGTGATGCCGCGCAGGCGCAGCGGGCTCAGCAGGTCGACCTCCGGCACCTCCCGGTCGTGGTCGGTGCCGGCAGGGCCGCCGTGGGGGGCGGACAGGGGAACAGCGGTGGACACGGCGGCACTCCTTCGGAAAGTGGAAACTGCCCTTATAGCAACCACTTCGCGGCCGACGGGCAGCAGGGTCGCGAACGCCGGCGCTCGGTCATGGGAATACCTCCGTGCTGCGCACTGCGTGCGAGCCCCTTCGAGCGGCCGCGCACGGCTCATGCCTTACGGCCGCGTCGACGAAACGTGATCACCCGGTACGCGTAACCGAGCAGCGCGACGACGACGATGCCGGTCGACAACGGGTCGAGCCAGCGGCCGACCTGCTCGTAGTTGTCTTCGAGCCAATACCCCACGCCGGTCAGCGCGCCCGTCCACACCGCCGTGCCGAGCACCGACCAGAACAAGAAGCGGTTGAAGCTCATGCCGGAGATGCCGGCCGGCGCCGAAATCACGCTGCGCACGGCGGGCACCAGACGGCCCGTCGCGACCGACCAGTGGCCGTGACGGTCAAACCAGCGGTCCGCGCGCTCGATGTCGTCCGCCGACACGGTCAACCAGCGGCCGTGTCGGTCGGCCCATTGCTTCAGACGTTCACTACCGATACGACGGCCCGCCCAGTACCAGGCCAAGGTGCCCAGCACCGACCCCGCGATGCCGGCCAGCACCACCCCCAGCGGCGTCAGTTCGCCACGCGCCGCGGTGTAGCCTGCGAACGGCATGATGAGTTCGGACGGTATCGGCGGAAACACGTTCTCGGCCACCATCAACAAGGCGACGCCGAGATAGCCATGAGATTCGATGAACTGGACGATCCAATCGGCCATGCAGACTCCCGGGTTCAAGACGATGTGCACAAGGCGTGTGCGCTGAACGCGCAGCGACGACGACGCCCTTCCCAACACAAGCAAGCCTCGCGCCTCCGGTCGGATGGCGCAGCAGCATCCCTGTCGAGCCCGGCCCCGCGCAGCAACGACAAACCCCCCGGGCGCCCTTGCAGGCACGTCGGGGGGCTGGAAAGCGCACCGGGTGGTGCGCCTCAGATCGGCGGGACGCTTAGTTAGAACGTCACGGCGTTGGCGATCTCGAAGAACACCGGCTGGTTGAGCAGGAAGCGCGTGGCGCCGGAGACCGACAGGCGTTGGCCGTCCGTGGTGCGCGCCGCCACCGGCGTGAAGGGCAGCGTGATGTTCACCGCTTCACGCGCCGGCCACAGAGCCCAGCCGCGACCTTGCAAACGCAGCACGCAGTGGGTCGCTTCGCACCAGCTGTCCTGCACCGTGGCGCCCGCCAGCCAGGCGGCGACGCTCTGGTAGGCCTTGCCACCGGCGGTCAGCGTGCTCCAGTCGGCACTCGACAACAGCGCGCGGTCGGGGCTGCGGCCCTCGAGCGTGTAGTAGTTGTAGTTACCAACACCCGACGCGGCCATCGTCAGCACGGCACCGGCGCTCAGTTGCGCCTGCTCCTGCATCAGGTCGACCCCGGCACACAACGGCGTCACCTCGGTGCAGGTGGCATCCCCTTCGGTGTTCCAGATGGGCAGATGCGACAGCCCGTGGCGAGCGGCCAGTTCGCGCATGTTGTAGTGGAACACTGCGTTCGCCACCGGGCCGTTCTCGGTGTAGTGGTGATACGAGAGCACATCGACATGGTCGCGGGCACCGGCATCGAGATAGTCCTCGAGGAAGTGCTGACCGTTCCAGATCACGTTGGCGGCGACGATCTTGTTCTCGGGGTCGATGGCCTTCAGCTCTTCAGCCGCGACGCGGGTCAGTTCGGCCAGGTGCACCGGGCCGCCGGTCCAGAACAAGGAGTAGTTCGACTCGTTCCACATTTCCCAGTAGCGGATGTGGCCCTTGTAGCGCGTGCCGATCTGGCGCACGAAACGGCGGAAGCTCTCGAGGTCGGCCACGCCGGTGGTGCGGTAGTCGGTGCGCGTGGGGTCGAGCGCGGCCCACTTCGGCACGTTGGTGAAGGTGTACATCAACGCGACGTCGGGACGACGGTAGCTGAAGACGTAGTAGTCGAGCCGGCGCGCCGCGGCATTGGTCGAGAAGTCCACCGGGGCGTCGGTGGGTTGCATCGCACCCCAGGTGGTGCCGGTGTCGTGCAGGCGCATCATCTTCACGCCCAGCGCAGGCCAGGCGTTGTGAGTGCCCAAGCGGTTGACGTGGATGCCGGTGAACAGCGGCGAGACCGGCTGGCCATGGCTGAACGTCATCAGGTTCGGCTTGGACTCCACCATCTGGAAGTCGTCGATCAGGATGGGCGTGTCGAGGTGCTTGTGGGCGACTCGGAAGCTGCCCAGCGCGTCTGCATGGGGAAACGCGGCCTTCAGCGTCAGCTGTTGCCACTGTCCATTGCCCTGCACGGTCTGCTGGGCAATCGAGTTCCACGGCTGCGCGTCGTGGCGCAACATCATCACGGCCGACTTGCCCACCGGCAGCTTGTACTTGACGCTCACTTGATAGACGTAGCCCTGCTTCATCGGGAAGCCACGCAGCAGATTCGAGTCGCCGGTGCCCTTGCTGATCAGCGTGAACGACTGCGAGCCGGTGCCGGTCGCGGCGTCGTTGCTCTTGCCCAGCCGGGATATCGCGCCGCCGTACTCGTTGACGTTCCAGCCCGGGGCCTTGTAGCTGAACGCTTCCTCGAAGCTGGAGCGGGCCACTTCGAGCGGCGCCAGCGTGGCGGGGGCGGTTGAGGCCACCATCACTTCGGGATTGCCTTCTTGCGCGACAAGGCGGGACGGCACCACTGCAGTGGTGGTGGTCGTCGTGGTGGTCGTTGTTGTTGTTGTTGTCGTCATCGTGCCGGCGGTGACCGACGACGCGGCGACGGAACGGGTTTCGGGGGCGGACACGGGGGTCGAGCTCTGCGTGCCGGCGTCAGCAGCGGCAGGATCGGATGATCCGCCGCCACCACCACCACCACACGCACTGAGGATCAGCGCCTGCGACAGGGCGAGCGCGATGGGGAGGACAACATGCTGCTTCACGGGGGGCTCTCAAATGATGTAAGCGGATGTCTCGTATATCGACGGCCGCAGCGCCGGCTTGCGGCCCCCCGGCTCACGATTTCGCCTCCCTCGTGCAGCAGTGCCTCACCGGTTTTCGGGGGTGTTTTCGAATAAGGGAAAAGCTGCTTCCGGCGTGCGAATCCGGCCTGCGGTGGTGGCGGGGCGTGGGTTGAAAATGGATGTAGGCTCACCGGTTTTTCGTCTCGAAGAACCGGGGCGGCGGGGGCGAGGCTTGCTCTTGCTCGGCTTGGGGAGGGGGTGTCGCCCCGTTGGGGCGATCGCCCTGCGGGCGAGTGCCGGGATGTGCGCCCGGCGGCGCAGTACCTTTTCTTTGCTTGCCCAAAGAAAAGGCACCAAAAGAAAGGGCACCCTAATCCTCGCCCCCGGCTGCGCCGGGGGTGCCTTGCGCTGCTCGGGGCGGGCGGGAAGGGCCTCAAACTCGCCCTGCGGGCTCAGACAATCGGCCCTTCTTTTTCCGCCCACCCCTGCGCTGCTCAGCTCGTCATAAGGGGACCCGCTGCCAGCCAAACAACCCACTCCCCCACCCTCTCCCCGTGGGAGAGGGGGTCAACCAGGGATGTTTCGGCGTTGGCCTGGGTATCGGAGCGCGGCGCACTTCGCTGTGCTCGTGCTCGTGCTCCGTCTCGGTCTCGAATGGGTGGTTTGCGACACGGGTGTCGGCTCAATCCGTTGTGAACCGGGGACGCGTAGACGTTAGAGCGCGCGCACGCGCACTAGGCGAACCTCTTCCGCAGGAAGAGGCAGCCATTCGAGGCGAGGCGCAGCGAGCCGTGGCTCTCCCCCTCCCGTGTGCGGCGTCGAGGAGCGCAGCGACGAGAAGGTTGCCCCGCGCGCAGCGCGGGGTCGGCGAGGACTGTCTGAGCTCCGTTTGAAGAGCGCGCAGGCGCTCTTCAAAAAGGGCGAGTTCCGCAGCCGCCTTCCCGGCGCGAGCACCGCAGTGTCGTGGTCCAATCTTGATGGACACCTTGATAGGGGATTCACCCCGAAGAGGACCAAACAGAGATGAGCAAGACGACCCGGCGAACCTTCGACGCGGCATTCAAGCTGCAAGTCGTGAAGATGATTCGAGAACAAGGGCTCAGCGTCGGGCAGGTGTGCCGCGACATGAACCTGGTGGACAGCGCCGTGCGGCGTTGGGTGGCGCAGTATGACGAGGAACAGGCAGGAGGCAGCGGCATCGGCCGGCCACTGACGCCGGAGCAACAGCGCATACGGCAGTTGGAGGCTGAGCTGCGGCAGGCGAAGTCGGACAACGAACTGCTAAAAAAAGTCTCGGCCTTCTTCGCCCGCGAACTGAAGTGATTCATCAGATCGTGCAGCAGGAGGGGAAGGCCTGCATCAGCCAGCTGTGCCGGCTGCTGGGAATCAGCCGCTCGGGCTTCTACGCGGCGCGCTGCCGGGCAGCCCAAGACGCCGCAGTGTGCCCGGTGGGCGTGTGCGCCAAGGCCGCATTTGAGGCTAGCGGACGCAGCTACGGCAGCCGCCGGCTGAGCGCCGCGCTGAAGGCTCAGGGGTGGGCCGTGGGGCGCCAGCGCGCCCGCACGCTAATGCGGCACCACCGACTGCGCCCCCGCTGGCGGCGCAAGTTCGTCCACACCACCGACAGCCGGCACGAGCTGCCGGTTGCAGCCAATGTGCTTGCCCGGCGGTTCAGGCCTGAGGCGCCGGACCGGGCTTGGGCGGGCGACATTACCTACATTCGAACGCGCAGCGGCTGGCTGTATTTAGCCGCGGTGATGGACCTGTTCTCCCGCAAGATCGTGGGCTGGGCGATGGCCGCGGACATGTCTGCCCAGCTGGTCTGTGCGGCCCTGCGTATGGCCATTACCAGCCGCAAGCCTGTGCCAGGCTTGGTCGTGCACACCGACAGAGGCAGCCAATACGCCAGCCAGACCCATACAGAGTTGCTGGCCCGCCACGGGCTGCTGTGCAGCATGAGCCGCAAAGGCAACTGTTGGGACAACGCCGTCATCGAGCGCTTCTTCCTCAACCTGAAGATGGAGCGCGTCTGGCTACGCGACTACGCGAACCACGCCGAGGCAATGGCTGACATCGCCGACTACATCGTCGGCTTTTACAACTGCGTGCGCTTGCACTCCACGCTCGGCTACCGCTCCCCGGTCGTTCACGAGCAATTGATGGCGGCCACCCTATAAACCACGTTTTTACCTATCGGCGTGTCCGAAAAAACTGGACCACGACACAGAGCACCCCTTCGCGCAGCGAAGGGGCGCCGCACTCGGGTCGCCTTCTTTGGCCTACCTTTCTTGGCGAGACAAGAAAGGTAGGTGCGCTGCCGGGCGCACATCCCGGCACTCGCCCGCAGGGGCGACTACACCAGCACCCAAATCAACCCCCCGTCCGAAGGCCGATACCCACCTCCACCCCACCCACACCCATCCCCTTGATGTCGCCGGCTGCCCAGAAACGAGGCAGTTTGATGACAAGCCACGCCCCACCACGCCCTCCGTGCAGGACTGACAGCTTTTCCACAAGCCCATCCACAAGAGCTGTGGATTGCCCCCGGGGCGAACCAAGGTGCGAGGACCCACTTCACCCAGCGACGCACCTCGCCCTCAAGCAAAACCCCCTCGAGCCCCCGCCGGCCGCCGACTTGCAGGTCCACGCGGACTTCACCGCGAAGGCACCGCCCACCACACACTCGCCCCTACCGAGAACTTCCGCACAAGGCCCGCGCCGCGTTCGCGGTAAGCTCGTCGCCCATCCCGCCATCCGACCATTTGTTGCAGTAGCTCTCGTGGGCCAACCCCCTTCGATCCCGCGCCATCCGACCGCGCCCCCCATCGCGCCGGCCGAGCCCATCGGCAACGACATCGACGTGGGCCCCTACCGCCTGACCGACCCGGTGCAGATCGGCGTCGCGCTGCAAGCGCTGGCGACGGCCGCCGAGGCGGTCACGGCCTACCCGCCCGACATCGCCGCCTCGGTGCTGGGGCGCGTCACGTCGGTCGACATGGCGGCACGCCGCTGGACATTTGAAACGCTGGTCGAGACGCCGGTGCCCGACGGCGCGGCCTTGTTCGTCGCCATCTCGCATGGCATCAAGCTGCAGTTCGGGCTCGACGTCGTGCAATGGCAGCTCGTCCCGGGGCAGCCCACGCGCGCGACCTGCCCGTTTCCGGCTGAGCTCATCAAGCTGCAACGGCGCGAGTTCCATCGCCTCGACGCGCCGCTCGGCCGTCCCTATGTGGCCGAGTTCACGCTGCACGGGCAGCACTACGCGCTCAACGTCTACGACCTGTCGCTCGGCGGAGTCGGCCTGCGCGCAGCGCCGCACGAAGCCGTCGGCCTCAGCGTCGGGCGCCGGCTCTCGAAAGTGCGCCTGGAACTGGGGCACGGTGAACTGCTGGTGGTCGACCTCGACATCCGGCTGCGGCGAGCCTTCCGGTCCTACCTGCTGGGCGAGCAGTTCCACATCGGCTGTCGCTTCGTCGACCTGGCGACGACGACGCAGGCCGACCTGAAGCGCATCACCGGCCAACTGGAGACCGAGCGCCAGGCGTTGAACAGCGCGAAGACGGCCGCGTCCCCGACCCCTCCACCACCGCCGGCAGGCCCCCGCCCGCGTCGAAGCTGAGCGTCCCTCATCGGAAGCGGCGCGCCTGAAAGATCCAGCAGGCGTACCAAGTGGACGCAGGGGGCCCGGCATGGCAAAGTCGCGACCGTCTGCAGGGGTGGGTGCTCCCACCGCAGGCCAGATGGGCCGCGCGACCGAAGCGGCACCAGCGGCGGTACACCCGCTCCGTCACCGTCAGCACGCCTCGGTCAGGGGGCGCGGAGGTCTTCGAGATGATGAGCCATTCGTCTTCCCTACTCGACACGCTGCTGGCCCGGGTGCAAGCGCTGGCCCCGCTCGTCGACGCGCACAGCGTGCAGGCCGAGCAGGAACGCCGCATCGCGGCGCCGGTGCAGCACGCACTGGCCGAAGCCGGTCTGTTCAACCTGTGGGGACCGCGTTCGCTGGGGGGCCTCGAAGCCGACCCCCTCACCGGGTTGACCGTGCTGGAGGCGCTGGCCCGGCTGGACAGTTCGGTGGCATGGAATGTCGCCGCCTCGGCCTCCAGCGTGCCGTTCTTCTCGTGGCTGCCCGAGGCGGGTGTGCAGGAGCTGTTCGCACCACCACACGACGTCGTCTTCAGCGGCACCTTGTTCCCGCCGGGCCGCGCGGTGCCGGTCGAAGGGGGCTACCGGGTGTCGGGCCGCTGGCCCTTCGGCAGCGGCTGCCATGGCAGCCGCTGGTCGGTCGGGTCGGCCTTGATCCTGGACGACGAGACACCGCGCCGCGTCGAGCCCGACGGCGACCCGCTGCGGCTGCTGGTCGTCTACCGCACCGACGACGCGACCCTGCTCGACACCTGGGACACACTGGGCCTGCGAGCCACCGGCAGCGACGACATCGTGCTCGACGATGTGTTCATCCCCGAACAGCGCACGGCTTTGTTGCTGCCGCCCACCGAACTCGGCGCCGCCTTCCAGGGGCCGCTGTACCGCATCGGCATCTGGCTCTCCGTGGTGGCGCTGGCACCGACTGCGCTGGGCAGCGCGCGGGCCGCCATCGATGCGCTGATCGAACTGGCGCAGCACAAGACGCCGCAATACACGCTGTCGCCGCTGCGAGAGCGGCCGGGCGTGCAGGCGCAGGCGGCGCGGGCCGAAGCCCTGCTGGGCGCCGGCCGCGCCTATCTGCACAGCGCCGTCGGCGACGCCTGGCAGACCGCGCTCGACGGGGGCCGGCCAACGCTGCAGCAGAAGATGCAGCTACAACTGGCCACCACCTTCGCGATCCGCGCCGCGGCGGACGCGGTCGACCTGGTGCACGAAGTCGCCGGCACCTCGGCGATCCGCGAGACGCAACGGTTCCAACGGTATTTCCGTGACGTCCACAGCGTGACGCAGCACGCCTTCGGGTCGACGGCTCGTTATGAATCGGTCGGCCGCTTGCTGTTCGGCCTGCCGCCCGACTGGACGTTCTTCGCGTTCTAAGCCGAAGTGCGCACCGTCAGGCGGTGGGCAGCTGAGCGAAGGCGCGCGAAATGGCCTGCACGTCGCTTGGCCTCACCACCCGCGCCAGCTCTTGGCCGCGATGCATGAACACGAGTGTCGGCCACAGCTTGACGCCGAACGAGCGCCCGAGCGGGCGGCCCCGGCCGTCCTCGACCTTGAGGTGCCGCACCCCCGGGTGATCCTGGAAGGCCGCCTCGATCAGCGGCTGCGCGGCGCGGCAAAAGCCGCACCAGGGTGTGCCGAATTCGATGACGATCGGCTCCGGCAGGGCGTCGATGTCGGCGCGGGCCGGCTCGACCGCTGCATATTCAGTGCTCATGCCCATGGGGCCCCCTACTCCACTGTCCCACTGTCGCGACGATGCGGCCACCCGGCGGGCACCGAGCGGCCGCGGCCTCCGGGCGAGTGTAGGACGCGACGCGGCCGCCGGCAGGCCTTGCGCGCAAGGCCAGGCAGCCGGTGCGGGCACGCCCGGGTCGCGGGGCCGCCTGTCACGCCTGCCGTTCGAAGGGCGCCGCGTCCGGTGCGAACCGGTGACGCCCCGACAGCCCTGCTCGACAATGACCACGCGTTCCCACCGGAGTCCCCCATGATCGCCCGCATCGACATCGAAGGCCGCCGCCCCGGCTTGTTTGAATACAGCGTGAGCTACGAAGCCGAAGAACTTTACGCCGACGCCGGCCTGGGCTCGGTCGTCGAGTGTCTCGTCGCCGCCATCGAAGGCATGCCGCCCGAGGTGGCCGCGGCTCAGATCTGGTATCGCGGCATCGTCTCGGGCACCTATCCGCTGGAGGTGGTGGGACTGAATGTGGAGCAGGTGGCACAGCATGCCGTGAACACCACGGCCGCGATTGACGAGGTGCTGGGCGAGGACAGGGCCGAGTAGGGGCGCCACGTGAGGCCGGCGGCCCCCGGCGCGGCGTCCGACCTACCCGCCCGCCCGCTTCACCGTCCAGCCTTCGCGCCGCAGCTGCTCGATGACCCGGTCGGCGTGGTCGCCCTGGACCTCGATCACACCCTCTTTGACGGTGCCGCCCGACCCGCACCCGGCCTTCAGCCGTTTCCCCAGCTCGCTCAAGGCCGCTGCTGGCAGCGCCACACCGCGCACCACCGTGACCGCCTTGCCGCCGCGGCCCTTGGTCTCGCGCGACACCCGCACCACCCCGTCGCCCGCCGGCACCGCCTGCTGCTTGGCGGCCGCACAGACACAAGCGGTGCGGGGCTTGCCGCAGTCCGGACAGATGCGCCCGCCGTCGGTGGAATAGACAAGCCGGCTGGCGGCGCGGTCGGGTGGGTTCATGCTCGATGGAGGAGACAAGCGGGGCCGCCGGATGGGCCTGGCGGAACGGGCGTGGTCGAAAGGTTACCGCAGCGCCCGGCTGGGTGATCCCGTCCGGGCTCGCAGGCGCGCAAGACTTCACGTCCGGCGCGACCGCTTCAGTTATTTTCGCCCGCGCCCTCAAGCGCCGCCGCACCCAGGCCGATATGTCGAGCATGAGCCGCCTTCCGATCTTCAGCTGCGGCCGGCTTTTGCTGCACTGCGCAGTCGCCGGCTTGCTGTGGCTCTTTTGCGCGACGCTGGCCATGGCGGCACCGACGCCGGTGCCCTTGTCGGCCTCGGCTCGCGTGCCCCTGTCGGGCCATG
The DNA here is from genome assembly GCF_001017435.1 of Caldimonas brevitalea. Taxonomy (NCBI): domain Bacteria; kingdom Pseudomonadati; phylum Pseudomonadota; class Betaproteobacteria; order Burkholderiales; family Sphaerotilaceae; genus Caldimonas; species Caldimonas brevitalea. The sequence goes on along the minus strand of NZ_CP011371.1, from coordinate 863,196 downwards.
CCCAACTGCTGGAAGACGCCAGCCGTGCGATGACGCTCGCGCAGGTGCGCCAGCGCGACACGGGCTGGCAGCAAGGCCCGTCGGATGCGCTCAACGTCGGGTTTTCCCGGTCGGTGTGGTGGGTCCGCGTGGCGGTCCGCAACAGCACCGGCCAACCGCTGCCGGTCGTGTTCGATCTCGGCTCACCGCTGCAAGACGAGGTCGAGTGGTTTTTGGTGCGCCGCTCGGGTGAGTTGATGGCGACCAACCGCAGCGGCGACCGCCAGCCCTTCCATGCACGTGGCATCGACCACCGCACACCCACGCTGCCCGCCCTGCTGCCGGTCGGCGAGCCGCTCGAGCTGTACCTGAGGCTGGACAGTCACGATGGTCTGCACGAGATGCTGCCGCTGTCGGTGTCGGGCGAGGCCCGCTTCTACGCCCAGGCGAACCTCGAAACCCTGCTGCTGGGCCTGTACCACGGCGCGCTGTTGGCGCTGACCCTGTACAACCTGTTCCTCTACGTCTCCACGCGCGAGCGCGCCTTCGCCCCCTATGTGGCCTACCTGGGCGCGTTCCTGCTCTGGAGCTTCACCTTCAGCGGGCTGGGGTTCCAGTACTTCTGGCCGGGCTCGCCGAACTTCAACAACGCCATCCTGGCGATCGCCGTCGGGGCGAGCATCTCGATCTTCGGCTTCTTCGCGCAGGCCTACATCCGGGCCCCGGAGATCCAGCCGCCCTGGTGCACCCGGCTGATGCGCGTCTTGAGCTACATCAATCTGCTGGCCGTGCTGCCGGCGCTGTTCGACCATTACACGCTCGCCTTTGCGCTCAGCATCCCGGCCAGCTTGCTGCTGCTGGTGGTGTGTTCGTCGAGTGCCGTCTGGGCCATGGTACGCGGCTCGCGCGAGGCCCTGGTGCTGTGCATCGCCTTCGCCGTGCTCGGCATCTCCTGCGCCATCTACTATCTGAAGCTGCTGCACGTGCTGCCGTCCAACGGCTTCAGCACCTGGGCGCTGCAGATCGGCTCCTGCCTCGAAGTGTTGCTGCTGGCCTTCGGCCTGGCCGATTCGATGAACACGCTGAAAGCCCAGAAGCTGGAAGCCGAACGTGCCGCGCGCGAGGCGCAGGCCGCATTGACGACACGGCTCGACCAGCAGGTGCGCGAACGCACCGACGAGTTGGAGCAAGTCAACCGGCGGCTGGGTGAACTGGCGATCACCGACGAGCTGACCGGCGCGTACAACCGGCGCCACTTCAACGACATCTTCCGCGACGCGGTCCATGGCGTCGCGCGCAGCGACCCGTGGGTGCTGTGCATGTTCGACATCGACCATTTCAAGGCCTACAACGACCATTACGGCCACCAGGCCGGCGACGAGGCGCTGCGTACCATCGTCCATGCCGTGCAGCAGCAGTTGAAGCGATCAGGCGACCGGCTGTTCCGGCTCGGCGGCGAAGAATTCGGTGTGCTGTACACCGCGGCCTCGCCCGAGGCAGCGCGCCAGTTCGCCGCGCAGCTGCGCGAGGCGGTCGTGCACAGCACGCTGCCGCACCCGACCAGCCCGCTGGGTCGGGTGACGGCGAGTTTCGGCGCCATCTGGTGGAGCGGCCACGGGGCCGCGATGCCGCGGGTCGACGATTTGTATGCAGCGGCCGACCGGGCCCTCTACGAAGCCAAGCAGGCCGGTCGCGACCGCGTCATCCTGCGTGCGTTCGAGGCGGCCGCAGAGCCCGACACGTCCGGCGACTGCTGTGGCGCCTCACGCTACGACAAACTGCGCGCGAACCCGGCCTGACGCCCGCCAAGACCTGTTGTTCACAGCACGGACGGCTGACTGTGCGTTGCGGCCCGCAAGCGCCTTCAATGCCGACACGTGGAGTCCTCCACGTCGTAGCCCAAACCCAGGTAGGTGTGCCCCACGGTGCGGCCGCGCCGCCTGTCCTTGGCCACCACGTGCACGCCCTCGGCACTGGTGCAGCGCGTGACGATGTAGCTGGCCCGCCCGCTCTTGACCAGCAGGCGACCGCCGCGCTGGTCGGCCGCCTTCAGGCCGGCCCCGATGACGGCGGCGCCGATGAAAGCCTGCGCCGGGCGCTGCGAGGCGGGCAGCTCAACGCTGTAGACCTGCACTGGTCGTCCGCCCAGCTCGTCGCTGGCGACGGATTCCTCCTCGACGGGCTGCAAGCTGTGCGCCGGCAAGCGTTTGCAGCAACGAACGGCACTGTTCGCGGCGCTGCCCGACGGATACTGGAACAGCACACTCTCGCCCGGCGCGACGGCGTGCGAGGTGTAAAGCCGCAAGCGGCCGTCCGCGTCGATGCGCACGGCACCACTGCCCGGCCCCGCCGCGGCGGCCGTCGCCGCCAGCAGCAGGCCGACGGCCCACAGCGCACGTTCAATGCCCATCGTCCGACCAATGCGGCGGATCGCTCAGCAGCTTGATGACACCGTAGCTTGCGCCCACTCGGTGCAGCACGCGCAGGCTGGCCACACGCACCGCCGAGCCGTCGCCGGTCTCGACGGTCTTGCCGATGGCATGGTCGATCGTCATGTCGATGGCCCGCCCTTCGGTGTGGCGCGAGCGCAGCGCCGGCGCGTAGACGATGCCGTAGGCCCGCACCATCGCGGCCGCCGCTTGCCGTGACGCCGCTTCGGTGGCGTGCACCCATTCGATCGGCACGCCGGCCATCGGCGGCACCTCGGCCGCGCGCAATCGGCCATCGGCCAGCTTCTTCGCATAGTGCATCAGGTAAGCCCGCTCGGGAGGACGGTAGGTGGCCGAGATTCTGACCGAGGCGCCTGCGGCCTGCAGCGCCGCGATGAAGCGGCCCACGTTGGTGCGGAACGGCTCGATCAAATCCTCCAGCCGCTGGCTGGTCGGAAACCGGGCCACCCAGTGCGGGCCGCTCAACTCGCTGGCCGCCGCCTCGGCGGGCGGCGAAGGCGGAGCGTCGGAGTGGTCGGAGAAGAGGCTGCGCGACATCATCATCATGTTCAGTCCAGGCTGTGTCACCCGTGGCAAGGCCGCGTCCCGATGCGGGACGCGCGGCCGCCGTCGCCTGTCGTCACCGGCCAGCGGCAAGACAGACGGCGAGCGCCCGGGTAGCGACTCGGAGGTCGTCCTGCGCGGGCGTTGGAGGGTCACCGGCGGGACGGTCGTAGGACAGGCTGCGCCAGGCGCCGCAGGGCGTGGCACGGGGCGCCGGGCGGCGTCTTGTTGTCCTTGCAGCCCGATGATGCGCCGGCTGCCGTGCGGCATGTCCCCTGCCGTATCTGTTGTGACGAGGCGAAGGGCTGCAGCCGAGCGGTGCCCGCAGGGCGAGGCCGGCACGGCGCCCCGCACCGGCGTGCCTGCCGGCGCGGGGCGTTCGAGCGCCGGCCGTCACCGCTGGCGATCCTCTTTACCGATGCAGCTTCAGGTTGACGCCATGCCTTCGGGCGCCCGCGCCGGGATGCCGGCGCGCCGGTTCATCGGCCGCGCACCGGCGGCTGCTGCGCCCGATAGGCCTGCGCCTGGCGTCCGACGATGTCGACCAGGTTGCCCAGGGCCAGGTTCACGTCGACCAGGTGCAGGCCCCAGTCCTTGAGCAGCTTCCCGCCGACGACAAAGTCGAGCGGTAGATCGCGCGGCCGTCCTGCCGCAGGCTCGGTGCGCACCGCCAAATACGAGGCCTCGGGGGTGTCCACACAACGTGCGGACAACAGGCCCGGCACGGCCAGAAAGGGCGTCCCGGCCTGCTGCGCCGCGGCGGCCCACTCTCCCTGCGGCGCGGGCTGGCCCGGCAGCCCGGGGCGCGCCGGCAAATGAGCGTCGAGGCCGCCGCGCCCGCCGCCCAACCCGGCCGGGTTGGTGCACGCCACCTGGCGGCCCGGCGCCGAGGGACGACCGAAGCGGCTGTCCGGCGGCGGCGGTGCGTCTTCGCGGAAAGAGACGTAGGCGATCACGCAGCCGGTCTGTCGCGCCGAGCGGCACAACGGCAAGGTGCGGAAGGTGCCCCCCGTGTCGCTGCCGCGCGCCACTTCGAGATTGCTGCCGATCAGCAAGGCCGACACCAGGCGCGCTTGCACCGGTCGCCCCTCGATCTCGCGCTGGATCAGCTCGGCCAGCAGACGCGCGCCTTGCGAATGGCCGATCAGCACCACGCCGCGGCCGCCGTTGTCGTGCTCCAGGTAGTGCCGCCAGGCGCCGGCCACATCCTGATAGGCCCGTTGCGGGTCGGCACCCACATCGCGCCCGGCGACACGCGCCGCCAGCGCTGCCAGCGTGACCTGGCGGTAGACGGGCGCGAACAAGCGGCATTGCGAGCCGAAACGCGCGAACTGCTGCTGCACCACACGAACTTCCTCCGGCCCGGGCGTCATGTCGCTGTTGGGCGTGGTGTCGGACGAGATGGTCGGGTAGATGAAAAAGCAGTCGATCGGCGGCAGGGTCGCCGGCCGCCAGGCGTCGCGGCGCTGCGTGCCGCCGGGCAGCAGGGTGGTGCTGTCGAGCAAGCCGCTGCAGGCGTCCTGACGGCCAGGCCGGCACAACCAGCTCTCGGACCGGCTGTAGACCGAGGTCGAGGGGGCCTGCGCGTCGTCGGACGCGCCGCCCCGCGGCGGCGACACACCGCAGGCGGCCAAAGTCAGGACCGCAAGCGCGGCGGCAAGGGCGGGTTTCAGCATCGTCATCTTCGTTCTCCTGATGGGCGTGCCGACGCGCGGGCGTCGCCATGACCGGCGAAGTCCGAGCGGGCGGACACCGGGCCGCGAGTCGGGTCGCAGCAGGCCGGGTGTCCGTGGCGTGCGGCGCCATCGTAGTGGCGAATGCGGCCGGCGTGCATCCCGGTGCTTTCCGCGGTGGCGGGGCCGGTCGCTTACGTGGCAGCACGGGTGGCGCACAGCGGCTATGCTCGCTTGTTTGCGCCCCGGCGGCCGCCGGGCGCGCTGCTGTCGCGGGCCCGGCCCGCCGTCGTCTCCGTTGCGCATGTCCCGATCCTCTCCTCTCAACGCCCACGCCGACCGCAAGGCCGGCGACGTCTCCCCTTCTCCCGCCGGCCCGAGCAGCCCCTTGTGGGCCTGGTTGCGCGCGCTGTGGCCGGCGCCATTGGCGATCGACACCGCCGAGCGGCTGCGGGTGGTGTGTGGCGCCGGCCTCGGCATCGCGATCACCGCGTGGCTCGGGCTGCTGCTGCAGTCCGGCGCCACGCCGGGCCCCTGGCTGGTCGCGCCCCTCGGGGCCACCGCGGTGCTCGTGTTCGGGGTGCCCAACAGCCCGATGGCGCAGCCGTGGCCGGTGGTCGGCGGCACCGCCCTGTCGGCCTTGGTCGGGGTGGTTTGCGCGCGCTGGGTCGCCGCGCCACTGCTGGCACTGTCGCTGGCGGTGGCGCTGGCCATCGCGCTGATGCTGGCGACCCGCTCGCTGCACCCGCCCGGCGGCGCGGCGGCCCTGACGGCGGTGCTGGCCGGCCAGACGGACTTCCGCTTCGTGCTGTTTCCGGTGCTGCTCAATGCGCTCGTGCTGGCCCTCGCGGGCGTTTTCTACAACCGCGCCACCGGGCGCCGTTATCCGCACCCGCAGCTGGTGCCGAAGGCGGCGGGCGGCGCCGAGAAAAGCTGGGTGTCGGAAGGCGACCTGAACGCGGTGCTGGCCCGCTACAACCAGGTGCTCGACGTCAGCCGCGACGATCTGCAGGCGCTGATCGAGCAGGCGGAGTTGCACGCCTATCGGCGCAAGCTGGCCGACATCCGCTGCGCCGACATCATGTCGCGGGACCTGGTGACGGCGGAATACGGCACGCCTCTACAGGACGCGTGGGCGCTGCTGAGGCAGCACCGCATCAAGGCCTTGCCGGTGGTCGACCGCGCCTTCCGCGTGATCGGCATCGTGACGCTGGCCGACTTCATGCGCGAAGCCGACCTCGACCTGCACGAAGGCTTCGACCGCAAGCTGCGCGCGCTGATCCGCTGGAGCCGCACGGTGCACAGCAACAAGCCGGAAGTGGTCGGCCAGATCATGAGCCGCACGGTGCGTGTCGCCAGCGCCGAGCGCCACATCGTCGACCTGGTGCCGCTGTTCTCGGACACCGGCCACCACCACATTCCCATCCTCGGCGACAAGGAAAAACTGGTGGGCATCATCACCCAGTCCGACCTGGTGCGCGCGCTGTGCCGCGCGGGGGATGCGGCGTGACACGCCGGGTGTGGCCGGCAGGGCGTCGGGCCCGAAGCTGAGGAATTGTTCGCAGGTGCAGGAGGGCGGCCTCGGCTATCCTGCTGCCCGGCAACCTGCAGCAGACGTCGGATCGCGACGGCGCGACGGGCTGCCGCATCCATTCGTGTTTTGTGCCCGTGCCCGCCATGGCAACCAACGTCCACCGCACCGTTCAACTGTGGCGCGTCGTGTTCATCGAAGATCGCGTCTACCGTATCCGTCCATCGGCTGCCGGCCCCTGGCATCCTGACAAGGGCCACGCCGAACGCTGGATGCACTGGTTTGCGCAACTCGGGTTCAAGGTCTCGCTCGAGAGCAACCAGCGCTGACACGGGCGGCGGCCCGCGCCGCCGCCCCTTCGAGCGCCCCGACGTGCGGGGCGCCCGGCCCGACTCAGGCCTTCCCGCCTTGCGGCAGCGCCTGACGCGCGGCACGCCGCCGTGACCACGCCACCACACCGGCCAGGCCGAGGCCCATCAGTGCGTAGGTCTCGGGTTCCGGCACCGGTGCGGCGGCGATTTCGACGATGCTGAGGTCGACGTAGGTGTCGCCGTAGACGAGGCTCCAGCCGTAGCGGCTCTGGTCGAGGTTGGTCACCAGCTCGCCGAAGGTGCCGGTCACGCCGCCCGCTGCGTCGACAAGGCGGTAAGTGCCCGCCGCCGCATCGCCTGCGCCGAATTCCGCCACCAGCACACCGCCGTTCAGCGCCAGCTCACCGTCCAGCAGGAAGCGGTCGAATCGGTCGAGGCCGCCGATGTCCACGTCGAGCCGCGCGCCGTCGCTCAAGGACAGCCGGCTGCCGAACAGCTCTGCGGTCCCGATCGCGCCTTCCAGCCCTGCGCCGAGCAGCCCGCCGCTGAACCAGAAGTCCCTGGCGTGCATTTCGCCGGCGACCCAGGTCTGCCCGGAGTTCCCCTGCGTGTAGCCATAGGTCACCTCCAGCACGCTGCCCAGCCCCACCTCGATCCGCCCGTCGTTGTCGAGGCTGGCGTCGACCTTCAGCTGCGCGCCCTCGAGCACACTCAGTTGGCCCTTGTTGTGCTCCAGGGTCTGCAACGCATCGACCTCCTCGCCCAACCAGACGGTGGCGATGCGGGCGTTCGCGCCCTTGAGCACCAGGCTGCCGGAGTTGACGTGGATGCCGGGCCGCCATTGCGCATTGCCCGAGACCGATGGGTCGAAGTGCAGCACGATCGTGCCACGATCGGCCTCGAGGGTGCCACCGGTCAGCTCGGTCTGGTTCGGCGCGGGGTGGCCGGGCGAGTGCTTGATCTGCGCCAGCGGGCCGTGGACGACGATGCGGCCGTTCACGGCGGCGAGTGTGCCCTGGTTGTCGAGCGCCTTGACGAAGGTCAGCGTGCCGTTCTCGACCCGCACCGTGCCCTTGTTCACGAACGCGCTGTCCATCATGGTGCGACCGGCGCTCGTTTTCAGGTAGGTGCCGTCATTGTGGAAACCGCCGTCGAGCGCGATACGCTGGACACTGTTCGCGCGCACGGCCGCCTGGTCGCGGAACACCCCGGTCGAGGCGACGCGGATGGACCCCGGCCCGGTGATATCGGCGCCGCCTTCCCACGTGGTGCGGCCGCCGAAGGTGAAGTTGCTCGTCAACCGCTTGTCATACTCGTAGTTGATCGCGCCGTCCGGCCCCTCGACTTCCCGGACCGCACCGCCGCTCAGGCGCGCGTCGCCGTTGACCGTGACGCCGCCACCGGCGTGCAGGAGACCCTGGGCCCAGTCCAGTGACGCCAGCACCAACTTGCCACCGACCGAGACCGAGCTGTGCTCGTTGGGCCCGCCTTCCCATTCGCGCCACAAGTCGACCCGCAGCGCGCCGAAGCTCTGGTCGCCCTCGAGCCGCAGATAACCACCGTCCAGCACTTCGACCCGGCCGCTGCCGGTGATGGTCGTGCCCGCGGCGAACCTGGCGCCATTGCCGCTGAACACCACCACACCGTCGTTCTGGATGCCACGGCCGGCGAAGCTGTCGAAGTGGTAGGCACCGCCCCACGGGTCCTCGCCCCATTCGCCCTTGAAGTTGAGCCGCCCGCCCTGGTCGACGATCCACTCGCCAGTACTCTGGAGGTTGCTGCTGATCCACGTGTCCAGCGCGAACTCGCCACCGTCTCGCACCCGCACCGTGCCGCTGTTGGACGCCGAGTTGAAACGCTCGAGGTACACCGACATGCGCGTGCCGGAGCCGATGTCGACCACCCCGGCGTTGCGCCACGAACCGTCGGCCGGGCTCAGGCTGAAGCCCACGCTGCCCTGCTGCAGCAGGAACTGGCCGTTGTTGAGGAAGGAGGCGCCGCCCACGCCGTCGAAGCTCGTATGCCCCCGCCCGGTCTTGACGTATTTGCCATCGTTGACGAAGCCGCCGGTGATACCGAAGTCGTGCTGGGCGGTGTCGGCATGGTCGACGAACTCGCCCGAGGCGCCAACCCGCACGTCCCCATAGCCGTTGAACGACGACTTGCCGTCCAGCCAGTCGGTGCGGCCATTGAGCTGGATCTGGTTGCCGTTGCCGAACCAGAGCGAGCCGCTCAACTTGGCGGCGCGCTGCACCGTCAGGCTGGGGCTGCGATTGCCGGACGCCTGGTCCTGGTCCTCGAACGCGCCACCGCTCCAGTTCAAGGTCTGCACGGTCAGAGAACCGGCGCCGCGCAATTCACCGCCGCGGAAATCGAGGTGCCCCAAGGTCGAGCCCTCACCGTGCAGCCGCAACAAGCCGCCGGTGAGCGCGAGGGTGCCGGTGCCGCTCAGCACGCCGACGTCGTAGCTGCCGCTGCGCAGTTCGGTGTTGTAGGCCCCCAGGCCGGTCTTGCCGGCCGGCAAGGTCGGCGCGCCCGCCGACCAGTTGGCGCCCAGGTCCCAGTAGGGCTGGGCAGGGCCGGCGCCGCCGGTCCAGACCGTGTCGGCCGCGATCACCGGGCTGACGAAACAAGCGGCCTGCACCGCCAATGCAACGGCCGTGCGGCTGCACGACCAACGGGCGCCCTTCGCCATCGCGCCCTGCCTTCTCGCCATGCGGCGCCGACCGGCGCTCACAAAGCTGCTCGAGTTCATGATTTCTCTCCTGGATGTTTGTGTGGACTGCGGCACCTTCGCCGCGGCGCGAGCATCTCAAAAGAGAAGTGAAGTTATGAAAGGTCTGTGCAAATACATGTAAATCGTTTCGCCCCTCCCAGGCCGGCTGCGGCCGGGCGCGATGGTCGGCGTCTCGGCGGCGCGACAGCGGCTACGGGATCCCGTAGCCGCTGTCGGCGCTGTTCAGCTCACAGCAGCCGCACCAGTTCCGCGCGCAGCTGTCGCAGTGCCTTCGTGCCCGCCGCATCGGCTCGCAAGAAGGAAAAGTCCGCGAAATCGAAACCCGGCCCGACCGTGGCGCCGGCATAGGCATAAGGCCCCAACGGCTCGGCCGCCTGCCACCAGCCGGCGGGCACGACGTGGCGCGGGGCGCGCCTCGCTGTCGCCGCGGTCAGTTCGACCGCTTCGATCCGGTCCCCTGTCGGCGACATCAGCCACAACCGCAACGGCCCGCCTTCGAGCAGATGCCACACCTCGTCCGACAGCACGCGATGCCAGGCGCTGAACTGGCCCTGCGTCAGCAGGAAGTCGATCGTCGTCAGGGCCGACCGGGCCGCACGGCCATCGCCGGGCATGACCTCACGCTCGGAGCGGAACACCTCCCGGTAGTGCCCGCCTTCGGGATGCGGCTGCAGTTGCAACGCTTGGATCAGCTCGGCGGCGCGCTCGTGGCGGCCTGTGGGGGTGGCGGAGGTGGACATGAATGGATGCGATGACGAAGGCGTGAAGCTGAGCCGATTGTGTGCAACACCCCCGGCCCTGTCACGTCTCGGCCAACGGGCCACCGGTCTCAGGCCGTAAGCGATTCTCGTAACCCCGGCCGAGCAAATTCCGACCGGGGTACGCCGGCCCCGGTCGCACACTGGCGGCCGATGTATTCCGCGGCGACCGAACTTCGATCGGCGCCACCCCCCACGTCGCCGCCCACCGTCGGGTGCCGACCGACCCGCCCTCACCTCCCACTCCCGCATACACCCGATGAACGCACCTCACGCTGCCGAAGCCGCTGCCGTGCAACAGGCTGCCGAGCAACACGCCACCCCGTTCGACGCAGCTGCCGCCTGGTCGGCCGTCGCCCGGGCCCAGGCCCTGGTCGAGTTCGACCTGCAAGGCACCATCCTGGCCGCCAACGAAAACTTCCTGCAGAGCGTCGGCTACCCGCTCGATGAACTGCTGGGCCGCTCGCACCGACTGCTGTGCGACGACGCCTTCGCTCGCAGCGAGGCCTATCAGCGCTTCTGGCAAAAGCTGGGGCGCGGCGAAGCGGACACCGGCGAGTACCCGCACCTCGCCAAGAACGGTCGCGAGGTATGGCTGCAGGCCACCTACAGCCCGGTGCTGGATAACGCCGGCCGGCCCTGCAAGGTGGTGATGCTGGCCACCGACGTGACCGTCAACAAGCTGCTGACCGCCGAACTGCGCGGCAAGCTCGACGCGCTGGAGCGCTCGGTCGCCATCGCCGAGTTCAACCTCGCCGGCAACGTGATCGCCGCCAACGACCGTTTCCTGTCGCTGCTGGGCTACGGCCTGCGCGAGGTGGTCGGGCAGCATCACGGCATGCTGTGCCCGAGCGCCTACGTCACGTCGCGCGCCTATGCCGACCTGTGGAGCAAGCTGGGGCGCGGCGAGTCCGACACGGGCCGCCATGCCGCCAAGGCCAAGCACGGCCATGAGGTCTGGCTGCAGACCACCTACAGCCCGGTGCTCGGCACCGACGGCAAGCCGACCAAGGTGGTGTTGTTCGCCACCGATGTGACCGCCGCCGTCGAGCAGGAGCTGCGGCAGCGCGAACGTTTTGCCGCGCTGACGGCGCCGCTGGCCCGGCTGCTCGCCTCCATCGGCGACATCGCCACGGTCAGCCGCGACGCCGGTGCCGCGGTGCAGGGCAGCCTGACGGAAGCCGAAGTGGGCTCGCGCACGCTGGCGCAATCGATCGACGCCATCGCGCAGATCGAGAAGTCGTCGGACGAGATGGGCGAGATCGTGCGGTTGATCGGCGACATCGCCAGCCAGACCCATCTGCTCGCCTTCACCGCCGCACTCGAGTCGGTGCGCGCCGGCCAACACGCACCCGGATTCACGGGCGTTGCCGAGGAACTGCGCAAGCTGGCCGAGCGGTCGTCGTTGGCGGCCAGCCAGAGCAGCCGCTTGATCATCGAGTCGGTCAAGCGCGTCGCACCGTGCACCGAGGCGTCGAAGCAGGCCACCGGCGCATTCCGCCGCATTGCCGACGACATCGAGACCACCAGCCGCTCGCTGGCGGCGCTCGACCAGGCCGCGAGCGGCCAGCAGCAACTGGCCGAACAGGTGGCGACGCTGCTGCGCGAACTCGGGCTCGCACCGGCGCACGCGCCGGCCGAGTCGGCGCGCGGCTGACGCCGCAGGGGCGGCCGGGCCTATACACTGTCGCGCCAGCACCACTACCGCTGCGCGCCGTGTTCGACCGCCTCACCATCCTGTCTCAATACCTGTTGCCCAAGCAGGCGCTGACCGCTTTTGCCGGGCGTGTCGCGTCGGCCGAGGCCGGCGCGCTGACACGCGTGCTGATCGAACGGTTCGTGCGGCGCTACGGCGTCAACATGAGCGAGGCTGCCAACCCCGACCCCGGCAGCTACCGCAGCTTCAACGAGTTCTTCACGCGGCCCTTGAAGCCGGGGGCGCGGCCGATCGCCGCCGCCGATCTGGTGTGCCCGGTCGACGGTGCGCTGAGCCAGTTCGGCGCCATCGAGCGCGATCGCATCTTCCAGGCCAAGGGCCACCACTACACGACGCAGGCGCTGGTCGGCGGCGATGCGACGCTGGCCGGCTTGTTCGAGAACGGCAGTTTCGCCACCCTCTACCTCAGCCCGCGCGACTACCACCGCATCCACATGCCGTGCGACGGCACGCTGCAACGCATGATCTATGTGCCGGGCGACTTGTTCTCGGTCAATCCGGCCACGGCGCGCGGCGTGCCGGGCCTGTTCGCCCGCAACGAGCGGGTGGTGTGCGTGTTCGACGGCCCGCGCGGCCCCTTCGTGCTGGTCCTGGTCGGTGCCACCATCGTGGGCAGCATGGCCACGGTCTGGCACGGCGTGGTCAACCCGCCGCGCGTCGGGCAGGTGCGCGAGTGGACCTATCGCGACCGGCCGGTGCACCTGAAGCAAGGCGAGGAGATGGGCCGCTTCCTGCTCGGCTCCACGGTCGTGATGCTGTTTCCGGGCGCACCACTGCGCTTCAATCCGACCTGGGCACCGGAAGCGCCGGTCCACCTCGGGGAAGCGATGGCGGCCTGGGGCGGCTGAACAGCACTGCCGCCCCAGTAGCGCTCAGCGCCGGCGCAGCGCGTCGAGCAGCGCCTGTGCGGCCGGCTCAGACGAGGCCGGGTTCTGCCCGGTGATCAACTGCCCGGCCGTCACCACATGCGGCTGCCAGTCGGCCGCCGCCTTCGAATAGCGGCCGCCTTGTTGCTTGAGCATGTCCTCGACCAGAAACGGCACGACGGCACTCAGGCCGACCGCCTCTTCCTCGCTGTTGGCAAAGCCGGTGACGGCCTTGCCCTGCACCAGCGGGGTGCCATCGGGCGCCCTGACATGGCGCAAGGCGCCCGGCGCATGGCACACCAGCGCGAGCGGTTTGCCGGCGGCGTGGACGGCTTCGAGCAAGGCGATCGAGGTGCGGTCCTCGGACAGGTCCCACAGCGGGCCGTGCCCACCGGGATAGAAAACGGCGTCGTAGGCATCCGCCGAGATCGAAGCCAGCCGTTGGGTACTGGCCAGCGCGCGCTGCGCCTCAGGGTCGTCCTTGAAGCGCCTGGTCGCTTCGGTCTGCGCATCCGGCGCATCGCTCTTGGGATCGAGCGGCGGTTGGCCGCCGGCCGGTGACGCGAGCGTGATATCCGCGCCCGCGTCCCGGAACACGTAGTACGGCGCCGCGTACTCCTCGAGCCAGAACCCGGTGGGCTTGCCGGTCTCGCCCAATCGGTCGTGGGATGTCAACACCATCAAGATCTTCATGGCACCTCGCTGAGTTTGTGTTGGGTCGGTTGGCGGCCAGGCGAACGCCGGCCGAGCAGTGCACACCATAGCGCCGGCCCGCGGGAGGTGCCGCGCCCGCGCCTGTAGCCCCAGGCCCCAAGAGGGCGCATTCAGGGCGACTTCCGGCCCTCACAACATTTGTTTGCACGGCGGGCATCCCATCTGCAGGCTCTGCGACAACCCCCTTTGCTTCGAGGAGCCTCACATGTCGTTTCGGTTCTCGCGTGGCGCCGGGTCCGGCCTGGCGTCTCATTTGCCGAAAGCTGCCGCGGTCGCGGCAGGTTTGGCCGCATGCGCCCTGTTGGTGCGCTACAAGGTCTGGCGGGCCGAGCGCACCTACACCCCGCGCGGGCGCTTCATCGAGGTACAAGGTTCACACCTGCACTATCTCGAGTACGGCTCCGGGGCACCGCTGGTGCTGCTGCACGGCAACGGCAGCATGGCCGAAGAATTCGACATCAGCGGGCTGGTATCGCTGTTGGCGCGCCGCTGGCGGGTGCTGGTCTTCGACCGCCCCGGCTACGGGTCGAGCGAGCCCGCCGTCGAAGGACGCTGGCGGCCCGAAACACAGGCAGCGCTGTTGCACGCCGCCTTGCAACGCCTGGGCGTCGCCCGCCCGGTGGTGCTCGGACACTCCTGGGGCACGCTGGTGGCGTTGCACCTGGCGCTCCAACACCCCGAGCACGTCGGCGCCCTGGTGCTCGCGTCCGGCTACTACTACCCGACGCTGCGCGCCGATGTGCCGCTGCTGGCGGCCCCGGCCCTGCCGGTGCTCGGCCAGCTGATGCGCCACACGGTGTCGCCATTGATCAGCCGCCTCGCCTGGCCGGGCGTGCTCAAGCGCGTGTTCGGCCCGGCCCCGGTGACCACCGCGTTCCGCAAGCGCTTCCCGGTCTGGATGACCCTGCGGCCGGCGCAGCTGCTCGCCAGTTCGACCGAAAGTGCCTTGTTGATCCCGTCGGCTTTCAGACTGCGCCGCCGCTACGCGAACATCACGACACCCACCGTCATCATCGCCGGCAGCGACGACCGACTGGTCGACACTGCGTGGCAGTCGGAACGCCTGCACCGCGATCTGCCGCACAGCGAACTGCGTTTGCTGCCAGGGGTCGGCCACATGGTGCACCACACCGCGCCGGTGGCGGTGGCCGAGGCCGTCGAGCGCGCGTTCGCCTTGTCGGAAGTGCAAACACCGAGGCTGTCGCCTCAACCACCGAATACCACCCGGGTTTCCCCGATCGGCGCCTGACAGACGTCACAGGCCTACCCTCCCGTTCTCGTCGCTATGCTGAGGACAGGACAAAGAAGGAGGGTGCCGTGGACACGACGCAACAACGCTTTTCGACGCTGCTGGCGATCGCGGCCAGGGTGGCCCGCGACCCGGACGCCACCGAATCGGCCCGGCTGCTGGCGCGCTCCATCCTGAGTGATCAGCACCTGGACACCGGCTCAAGGCCGAAGTCGACGGGGCGCGGTTTGGGCGAGACCTCAGAGCGCCTCGAACCCGCCGCCGCCCGCAGCCACGAGGGCGGCCGGCGCCCCACCTGACCCGCGCACCGGGTCCCACGCAGCCTGCCCACGCTGGGCCTGCGTCCCCAGCCAGTTCCGCTCGGCCGCGACGTCACTCGCGGCGGTCGTGTTCGGACAGCCAACCGTGCAGCGTGGCCGACAAATCCCCACCGGGCCGGCGCACCAGGCCCCGGTAGGCGAAACGCGCCGTCTCGACCACCGTGTCCAGCGGCGTTTCGCACCCGCCGAGCAGCCAGGTGGTGGCCACGTGGACATGAAAACCGACCAGGCCGGCCGCCAGCAGACCGGCATCCAGGTGACTGTCGCTCGTCGCCACCTCGCTGTGCTGCACGAGATGTCCCACCAGCCCTGCGTAGTCTTGCAGGGCCGCGGCGCACTGCTGCAGCACGGCCTCGTTGATGCTCAACGCGTCGAGCAACACGATACGCGCGCGCCGGGGGTCTTCGCGGATGTACTCGAAGAAGAGCCGCAAGGCGGCATCGGTGGCCTGCAAGGGCGCATCGGCGGCATGCCGGGCGATCGCCGCCACGGTACGCCGTTTCAGATCGCCCAGCACCTCGGCATAGACCGCGGCGAACAGCCGGTCCATACCTTCGAAGGATTCGTAGAAATAGCGCTCGGTCAAATGCGCGACAGCGCACACCTCGCGCACCGTGGCGGCGTGGTAGCCGCGGGCTCCGAACACACTCACACCCGCCTCGACCAGCCGCTGACGGCGCAACTGGCGGCGCCGTTCAGCGGAAACGCCCAGATAGTGGCGCCCGGGCGACGAAGCATCGGCAGCGGTGGGTGCGGTCAAGATCCGGCTCGCAACAGCCCGGAGTGACCCGCCAGCCGACCCGCCGGGCACCCGGGCCGCGTGCAACCGCGCAACGAAAGTGCGCGAACTCCGATTATGGCTACCCCTCTTGTTGACATTGTTTGTTGTCAACAAGAGACTGCACTCGTGTACGCCGCCGTACCAAATCGGTCGGCGTCAGGTTTCGGTCCGAGGAGACATATGCCCCAGACGCAGCACCTCCGGCAGCGCCGTCATGTTGTTATAGACACGGCGGCCGCCCACGGTGGCACAAGCTGCGCGGCGACCGAGCGGGAGCTGGGCGTCCACCGCGCCCAGCCCCCTTCATCTTTGCCCTCGTCACGCGGTGGCCCGCCGCCACGGGCCGTGTCGCCCGGCAGCGCGCGGCCGCCAGCGTGACACGTCGCCCCGCGCGCCGCACGCCCGAGCCTCGATGAAATCCTTCCACGACAAGGTCGCCGCCATCACCGGCGCAGCGTCGGGCATGGGACGAGCCCTCGCGCTCGAACTCGCCCGGCGCGGCTGCCATCTCGCGTTGAGCGACATCGACACCCAGGGCCTGCAAGAGACGGCCGCGCTGGCCGCCCAACAGGGCCTGCGCGTCACGCAGGCGCGGCTGGACACCGCGCAGCGGGACGCCGTGTTCGCGTGGGCCGACCAGGTGGTCCTCGAGCATGGGCGAGTCAACCTGGTCTTCAACAATGCCGGCGTCGCTCTGGCGAGCCCGCTCGAAGCGGTCTCCCCCGAGGATTTCGCGTGGATCATGGACATCAACTTCTGGGGGGTGGTGTGGGGCACGCAGGCCTTTTTGCCCCACTTGAGGGCGTCGGGCGAAGGCCACGTCGTCAACACCTCGAGCCTGTTCGGCCTGCTCAGTGTCCCGGGGCAGGGCCCCTACAACGCCAGCAAGTTCGCCGTGCGCGGCTACACCGAAGCCTTGCGCATGGAGCTCGAGATCAGCGGCGCGCCGGTCAGTGCCACTTGTGTGCATCCCGGTGGCATTCGCACCAACATTGCAAAGGCCAGCCGGATCGACCCGCGCATCCACTTGCTCACCGGGCTCGACCCGGAGGTGGCGCGCCGCCGCTTCGACCGCCTGCTCGACACCACCTCGGCGCCGGCCGCCGCGCGGCAGATCCTGCGGGCGGTCGAGAAAAACCGGCGCCGCGTGCTGGTCGGCCCCGACGCGAAGTGGCTCGACCTGCTGGTGCGTCTGGTCGCCAGCGGCTACCAGCCGATCATGACCTCGCTGTCGCGTCGCCTCGTGCGCACGGGCGAGCGCGGTCTGCAGGCGGGCAAGCAACAGGGCTGAGGTCGGCGGGATGCGGTGCGGGCCGCCCCGCACGGTCGTCGAAGGTTCACCCCGGCGCGTCGTTGCGTGCACGGCTGCTTCACGTCCTGCATCGTCATGCACCGCTCACAACCGGTGGCGAACTCAGGACGGCGTGCCTTTGCGTGGTGTCCGCGGCTCGCGTGGCCTGAGCGAGCGCAACGACAAAGCCGCGCGACAGCTGCGGCAGAGCTCGTGAACAAGGCAAGCACAAACTACAACAGTGCAAGTCCTGCCGCAGAGACGCGCATGCGTGTGGCGAATGTGGTGTGTGCAGGTTGGACGAGCGTGCGCAGGCCTACTGCAAGAAGGGATCCGGGTCCGGGTCCTGCCCCTCTTCGGCCGCCGCATAGGGGTCGCAATCGGGCGGTGCGCCACGCCAGCATTTCGGGCATCGGGTGCTGTCCTCCGCCGTGGAAGCCAGGGTATGGCCGCATTCGAGCACGACAACCTTGCTGCCGGGCAGTTCGTCGAGCGGCCTCAGGGTCGCGACCACCTTGCGGAGGGGGAAGGATTTGGATGCGCGGGTCGTCATGGCCGGCTACTGCAGTGGCGTAGGTTCAACGAGCGGCAAACGTCGTGCCCTCGCAACGGCCGCAACCGCCGCCACCGGCCCCTGCATTCACGGCGTTTGTGGCCCTGCCCGCACGCTGCCCGACCTTGCCGCGCACGGCCGGGCGCGGGCAGCGGTCACAGCTTGGGAATGCGCAGCGTCTTGCTGATCATCAAGGTGCCCGACAGCGCGAACAGCAAGGACAAGGGGTGCAGTTCGGACGGGCCGATGGGCCAGGCGCCGCCCCACAGGGTGGCCTCGACACGGCCTTGCCACGCGCAATAGGCCAGCACGCCGCTCAGCACGACGCTGGTCGGAATCGGCGTGCCCTCGAAGTACGCCACCTTGGCCGCACCGGCCGACAAGCTCTCGGCGGTGACGTTGTAGCGCGCCAGGCGGCTGACACCGCAGCAGACGAAGTAGACCAGCACGGCGATGTCCCAACCGCCGCGCAGGCCGGCCGCATAACCCAGTGCGGCCGGCGCGACGCCGAAGGACACGATGTCGGCCAGCGAGTCCAGTTCACGCCCCAGCACCGACTGCGCCTGCCGCCAGCGCGCCACCCGCCCGTCGAGCACATCGAACAACAGCGCCGCGGGTGCCATGGTGGCCGCGAGCAGGAAATCGGACAGCCGGTGGCTGCCCATGAAATTCATCGCGAAAAAAACCGACAACGTGCCGCAAGCCGCATTGCCGAGCGTGAGGAAGTCCGCCAGGTGAAAGCCGCGGATCATCGAAAAGTGTTTGCGGGGAGAGTGGTTGGGCTGCATCTTTCTTCTGCTGGGTTGCATTCACGGGGGTGCACACGATGAAACACTGCACCTGGGCCTGGTCCGGCCCAGGCACTTGGCATGCCAGCCGGAGGCCGGCAGCGTGCCGCAGCCGTGGTTGTACCCCACTCGCGCCCCCGCCCGCCCGGGCTGCACGCCCTGGTCCTCACGCTCCGGCCACCGCGCCGCCGCGTGGTGGGCAGTGAAGGATGTCAGGTCATCACGGAATCGGAACACTTCTTGCGTTCCGGGCCCCACGAGGGCGCTTCACGGCCCGGGCCGGTGCAGAACCGACACCGCCGGACCCGCCCTTGTGTTGACATCCTGCACCCGGGCGCGCCCGGTGTGGCGGGGGCCGCCGGCGTCGCCGCCGCGCTGACAAGGAGGTCCGGCCCCGTCCGACACGCAGGCCCGAAACTGCAGCGGCTCATCGATGTCCTACGCGTATGAAGACCACCTGGTACTCCCCACCCAACGCGCGTGATCTGACCTACGAGATCCGCCACGACGATCAGACGCTGGCCGTGTTCCTCAACGGCAGCCTGGTGCAGACCGCCTACTTCGAGACCGACGGTCTCGCCGCTGCCGCGCCCGAGGCCATCCTCGATGTCGGCAAGCAGATGGTCCGGGAGCGACATCCTTTGCCGCAGCCGTCCCGGAACTGGGCTCCGCCCCCCGGCCTGCGCGATCGCTGACCGCAAGTCGTCAGACCGGAGGTGCCGGCCCTCCGAACATCCGCACGGCGCTCATGCACGCCCCTCGCCGGAGAGCCGGAGCAGGTAGGCGTCGTGCTGCACCAGAAATGCGTGCAGGCGTTGCGCATAGTCGGGCGCTACGGCGCCTTGCACGCTCGGCCGTTGCGCCAAGGCGCGGCGCCACCGCTGTACCTTGGGCCGTTCGGCGAAGACACCGGTGTCCGTCAAAGCATCGAACACGTCGAAGTAGCGGAAGATGGGCGCGAACACGGCGTCGACCAGGCGAAACGCCTCACCGTCGAAGTAAGGCCCCTCGCCCAGCGCCGCCTCCAGCGTCGAGAATTTCGCGGCCATCGTATGGCAGGCCGCATCATGGGCGCCAGCCGAGGTGGCCGTTTCGAGGTGCCAGACATCGCGCAGCACCGCCGAACCGAACTCCATCCAGGCCCGATGCCGGGCCCGCTCGAGCGGGTCGGCGGGGTGCAGCGCCGCACCGCCGCCGGTCTCCTCGATGTACTCGCAGATCGCGGCACTCTCGAACAGCACCGCCTCTTCCCGGCCCGGGCGCAGCACGCGCAGCAAGGGCACCTTGCCCAACGGCGACAGGGCCTGGAACCACTCGGGACGACGTTCGAGATCGATGGTGACGCGCTCGAAGGGGATGCCTTTTTCCGCCAGCGCAATGGCCGCCCGTTGCACATAGGGGCACAACGCATGGCTGACGAGGATGAGGCGCTGATCGGTGTTCGCCGCGTCGGGCTTGGGGTGGGACATCACGTTCACGCTCCTTCAAAAGGTCGCGGCCAGCTGGGCCGCTTCCCGCTCGGCCGCGGCAAGCGCCGCACCCAGCGCCGCGTCGACATGGTCGGCAGGGTGATGCCGACGGTACAACTCGAGAAACGTGTGTGCCACGCGGGCCGAGTGCGAACGTGCGCCGCGGGGCGAAGACTGAACATGAAGCAAGCGGGCCATCGAGGACTCCTGTGGGGGTGACGATGGCCGCACTCTATGATTGCGAGGACGCATCCAAAATAGGCGCCATCGCAACCGATGAATGCAAGAACGCAAGACCGGCGAGGCCTGCCGGCGCACCGGCTCAGCGCCGCCGACGTCGAGGTGGTGCTCGCGGTGGTACGCGGCGGCACGTTGGCCGAAGCCGGCACCCGGCTCGGCGTCGACACCTCGACCGTGTTCCGTGCGGTGCAGCGACTCGAGAAAGACCTGGGCCAACGCCTGTTCGAGCGATCGCGCTCGGGCTACCGCCCCACTGAACCCGCCTTGGCACTGGCTCGCCATGGCGAACGCATCGAGGCCGAACTCGAGGCCGCACGCCACGTCGCCCAGCTCGAGCCCGGCGCGGTGACCGGCCAGGTTCGCATCGCCACCACCGACACGGTGCTGCATGGCCTGGTGCTGCCGGCGCTCGCAGATCTGGCGGCCGCCCATCCCGGCCTGAGCTTCGAACTCAGCGCGAGCAACGAACTGGTGAGCCTGACCAAGCGCGACGCCGACATTGCGGTGCGTGCCACCAAGCGCCCGCCCGAGCACCTGGTGGGCAAACAAGTGGGCCTTTTGCAGGTGGCGTTGTTTGCGCCGCGCCACTTGCGCGCGCGCAGCCTCGAGGCCGTGCTCGCCGCCGGCACGCCGTGGATCGCACCCGACGATGCCCTGCCCGAACACCCCTCCGTGCGCTGGCGCCGACAGCACTGCCCCAAACTGCAGCCGCGCTTCAAGGTCAACAGCATCCTGGCCGTGCTGGAAGCGGTCGGCGCGGGGCTGGGGGTGGGCATCGTGCCCTTGTTTCTTGCCGCAGGCCGGCGCGAGGTGCGGCAGATTTCGGAACCGCTCGAGGACGCACAGACTTCGCTGTGGGTGCTCACTCACCCGGAATCGCGGCACTTACGGCGCGTCTCGACCGTGTTCTCTCACCTGTGCGCGGCGCTCTGGCCGGCGTGAAGCGCAGCCATCCCGATCCTTCAACAGTTCTGTTTTTCCGCAACCAAGTTGCTGAAAATTCAAGTTTTTAATTAGGCTGGAATCCCGTAGATTCGCAGGGTGCGAAAACACCACAAGGAGAACTCCGTGAAGTCATTCATCGTCGCCCTTTCGATGGCGGTTGCCGGCGTCGGCTTTGTTGCCGTGCCGCTCGATGCGGAGGCGAAGCGAATTGGCGGCGGCAAGAGCGTCGGCATGCAGCGCCAAGCGCCCTCCAAGCCGGCCGACACGTCGTCCCAGACCCCTGCGCAGCCTGCCAACGCAGCCCCGACGGCGGGCGCTGCAGCACCCGCGGCAGCCGGGGTCGCCGCCGCTGCGGGCAAGCGCTCGTGGCTGGGCCCGATCGCCGGCCTCGCCGCCGGTCTGGGCATTGCCGCATTGATGAGCCATCTCGGCCTCGGCGAAGGATTCGGCAACATGCTGACGATGCTGTTGATGGCGGCCGCCGCCTTCTTCGTGATCCGCTGGTTGCTGCGTCGCTTTGCAGGTGGCCAGCAGCGCCCCGCCGGGGGTCTGCAGTATGCAGGGGCAGCGGCCACGGCCGGGCACGGCACGGCATCACCTCAGCCGTTCGCGCAGCAGCAGCCGCAGCACCAACAGTTGAAGGCCAGCCTGGCGAAACCGTCTGCCGATCTGGGCGCCGGCGGCCTGCCGCCCACCGGCGGTGCCTTCCCGGCCGGCTTCGACGTGCAAGGCTTCGAGCGGGTGGCCAAGATGCTGTTCATCCGTCTGCAGGCCGCCAACGATGCCGGCCAGCTGGACGACCTGCGCAAGTTCACGACGCCCGAGATGTTCGCAGCCGTGCGGCTGGACCTGCAGGAGCGTGGTCAAGCGGCCCAGCAGACCGACGTGGTGCAACTCGACGCCGAGGTACTGGACAGCGCGCAGCAGAACGGCGATTGGGTGGTGTCGGTGCGCTTCAAGGGCTTGATCCGCGAGCAGGCGGAGGCCACCGCGGAACCGTTCGACGAGCTGTGGCACTTCGTGCGCCCGGCCGACGAGAGCCGCGACTGGGCCATCGCCGGCATCACGCAGAACCTGTGATGGGCTGACGGTTCCATCAGAACGGGCGCAAGGCCGGCGGCCAACGCCGCCCGCCGCACCGAAGAGAACGCCCTGCAATCGCAGGGCGTTTTTCTTTGATCACGCTGGAGAGGAAGACGGCACCCAAGAGACGGCCTCGCTCGCTTGGGCCCGCGGAGGCTGTCCAAACCTGCGCCACGCGCCCCGCGGTCGCGGGGGTCGGGCACAGCGGCGGGAGCATACGCTGCAAGGGAAGAGTCGTCCGCAGATGCAGCCTCACCGGGAGACGTGCGTCGCGGATGGCTGGCACCAGGAGGTCCTATGTGTCCGTTCAGATGGTGGGGAGGTGTGGCCGGTCTGCTCGCTGGGGCCGCGGAGGCTCTGGCGGTTCCCATTCATCTGCCCGACGACCCTCCGATCGGCTATATGCAGTACCACGCGCTCCCTGGCACGACATGGGAAGCCCAGCCCGGTCTCAAGGGTGAGGTGCTGGAAGACGAAACCGGAACGATCTCGTACGTGTATTGCCCGCCGGGAACGCATGGCAGTGAGCCGTGCTACTCGGTGACGGGCTCGGCGCAGTCGCTCGTGGTGCGCTCCTTCGCGGACCGGAGCATCGACTTCTACTGGCGCTTCCAGGTCGACGTTCTCCCGCCCCCTGGGGCACCGGCGGGCGGCGGGGAAGCTGCATACGACGTGTCCATCCGCGGTGTCTACCGTCGAGGCTTTACATACGACGCCAACACGTTGACGGATGTCCCCGGGACGCCGATCAACGGCATTACCGTCATCGGCAACGTTGGCGAATGGGGTCATCACTACTGGGGCGACATTCTGATCTTTGCCCATCCGCACGTGGGCAAGGGCTGGTCGGCGGTGTTCATGTTGGACACCGATGCAAAGGCCTATGGCAGAGTCGCAGGGGTCACCTTCGACTCGGAGATCTCCGATCGTCAGCGCGGCGACAACGTCGTCTGGACCTTCGCGCCCGTCATACCGGAGCCCAACACAGCGGCTCTATGTCTCGCCGGCCTGGCCATGCTCATGGTGGGCTTGCGTCACAAGCGCCGGCGCGCCTCGTGGTTGCAGAGCGCGGCGATATCGCCACCGGCATCGTGTCTGTCAGCCGCCCGCCCTCTGTGCGGCGTCTGAGCAGCCCGACCAGAAGGGCGAGGCCGCCGCCGAGCAGGGCGGCTGACCCCGGCTCGGGAATGGCATGGGCGCCGACGATGCTCACGAGACCGTAGAAGTTCTCGTCCCACAGCATCTTGCCTTCGTCGTCCATCGCCCAGTTCTGGATCTGGTACTGACCTCCGATGTACTCACCGAGTTGCCCGCTCACCAGTTGCCAGACATGGTTTGACGTCACCGGGAGCAGGTCAGCGGTTAGAAACTCCAGCGACATCGCGCGTCCATAGCCATGGCTGTAGCCGTCGCCGCGTCTGGAGACGGCAGTGCCGTGGTGGAGCCTGGTGAGGAAGTCGGCATTCATCTGGCCTTGAGTGACCCAGGTGCTGCCGTTCTCGCTAGCGGCGAGCAAGTCCCAACGAGAGCTGTCCGGAAGGCCCAGGCGATAGGCCAAGGTATCAGGCTCGGGCGGCAAGACGGTGTTCTCGAAGGTGACGGAAAGAAAGGCGGGCGGCTCGCCCAGCTCCGTCGACACGTAAAAGCCATTGTGGAGCCAGTAGCGGTGGGTCCACTCCACTTTGTAGTCGACCTGCACGGGGGCGGCGATGGCGGGTAGCGCCGCGATGGCGGCGGCAACGAAGACACCCCACCGCGCCCAGCTCGCCCTCGGCACACCGACGGGGGGCTGCACGAAGGACGCCAACAATGGCTGCCCGGTTTTCATCGCTGCGACAGGAGGATCGGGTTCAGGGTCGGCGCTTCACGAGGCGTTGCTATCGCTCGCACCGGTGCCCTCGTCATCGTTATCGGATCCGCCGGGAGGCGGCTCCTCGAAACAGATAGGCGGTTCAAGCCCCGACCGCGCAGATGAGGTGTAGGTTCCGTCCAAGCCGCCGGCCTGGACGGCGCCGAGTGCCATGAGGAGTTGGGCTCCCAGAAGAGCTTTCACGAAGACGCATTGCATGGTGGCCCCCATCGTGTGGTGTGTGAGAAACGCGAGGTTGCGACAACTCCCCGCGATCCGACGATCCCATCACACTGGCCGCATCTCGACTTGCTGTCACGGGACGCCACAACTCTAGGCCGGCATCGTCGTGCCATCCCCCCACAACCACGGGGCACCGTCGAGGGGGCCGAGTGAGAGCGCAGCTGAAGGCGCGACGCGGGTCGGCTGCACGGCACACGCACACGTTGGCTCCCCTTTCCCAACCCCCGGCTACTTCAGCTGTGACCGCGGTGCCGCCGGCAGCGGCTGCCCCCCCAGCCCGGCCGCGAAGCTGAGCGGCCCCACCGCGTCCTGCTGCCCCACGCCCGGCTTGCTCCAGTCGCACACGCCCGACCCGAACACCGATTGCAGCCGGGTCCACTGCGCCGCAGAGAAGGTGCCCGCCGGGTAGTCGGCCTGCACCAGCGGCTTCAGCTGGCATTTCAGGATGTTCTCGCTCAAGGGCCCGCCCGCCACCTGCCGCGGTGAGGACGACGGCTTGAGGAAGGGATCGGTGTCGCACACCGCGAAGTCGTACACCTTGGTGGTGGGCGAGGCGGTCAGCAAACAGTAGTCGACCGCTTCCGCCGGCTTGGCGGCGACGACCTTCTGCTCGAGTGCGCGGTCGCTTCGGTCGGCCTTGAGTGCCGTGAGCCACTTGTCCATCGTCAGGAAGGCATCGCCGGCCATCGGCGGCAGCCCGTAGCTGCCGGTGCCGAAGCGCCACATCACCTGGTTGGCGTGGCCGCCGGCCTCGCGGTCGAGGCGCTCCCGGATCGAGAAGCTGCGCCACACATAGTGGATCGGGATGACGGTGGCCGTCGTCGCACCGGGCGGCACGATGAGGCCCGAATCATCCCAGCCGCGCATGTCGATCACCGGGTGGCGGGCCAGTTGCTTGCCGCTCAGCACGATGCCGCTGCGATAGGCGATGTCGAGGGCCTGCGGGTCGGCCACCGAGCGCGTCGCCTGCAGGTTGGCATCCTTGTCGACGCCGCCGACGATCTCGTTGAGCGTCACGAACTCCTCGGCCGTCAGCACGCCCGACAGCAGCGCCTTCAAGCCGTACTGCACGCCGGTGTTGTCGCGCGTGTCGTAGGCGCGGCCGGTCGCCGCCGGCTTGCCCCAGACCGAGGCGGCCCAGTCCCAGGCACTGCAGCGCGCGCCACCCGGGTTGGCGACCGGGTCGTAGACCTGGTTCGCCGGCAGCTGGCAGTTGTTGACCGGCGCCCCGGGTGCGGCCAGGGTGCCGTCGGGGCTCACCACCACACGCTGCACGTAGTTGCCCACCTTGCCGTTGCTGCCGAAGGCGTTGTACCAGCCATGGCAGCCGCTCTGGTCCGGGTGGCCGTTGATGGCGGCCTTCTTGGCGTTGACCTGGGCGGCACTGAGCCCGCCCGCGGCCATCAGGTCGAGCCATTGCGGCTTCTGGTAGGCCTCCACCAGCACCACACAATCGTTCACCTCGAGCGTGGTGGTCTCGGAGTCCGGATAGGCGCACGCGATCGTGAAGCCGTCGAGCTGGCCGGGCGCGATCGAGGCGTTCATGTTGGCGTTGATCGAGCCGCCCGAGCAGCCGGTGCCCATCGTGTAGGCGATCGGGCCGTAGCGGTCGGCGATGTGCTCCTTCATCATCATCACGGTCTCGGCCATCAACACGCGGTTGGAGTTGGTGGCGGAGTCGGTCATGCTGTTCATCACCACCATGTGGCCACGTTGCAGCGCGTTGTCGTTCGCGGCACTGGTCCATTGCGCTTGCGGCCGCACCTGTCGCCGCGGCTGGCCGGTGCTGGAGCCGAACTGGTAGTACAGCTTGCCGTTCCACTGCGGCTGCGGCGTGTCGGCGCTCCACGGCCGGGCCGGGTCGAACAGCACCGCGATGTCATAGATGCCGCGGTTCAGCGTGCCCCGCTCCACCCGCACCACATAGGGCACCGTCACGCCATGGTCGGTGGTGGTGCTCGCCAGGTCGGCGGGGGCCGGTGCCGCCGGGTCATAGGGCTTGAAGCACAGGTTGGGCTGCGGCGACGGTTGGGCCGGCGGGGTGGCCGCGCCATAGGGCACCGTCGCGTGCGGGTCGGGCAAGGTGGGCGAACAGCCCGGTGTGGTGGTGCGGTAGTAGAGCTTGGTCTCGGTGGCGATCTCGCAATTGGCGTCAGCTGTCCCGCTCAATCCGCTCGGCTGGGTGGCGGGGCGGTCTGCCGTGGCGCCTTGCGGTGTCGGCGTGGCGCAGACGAAGGGACGGATGGGCTCGCCGGAGTAGACCGGGCCGCTGCGGCGGTGGTTGGTGATCGTCAGGGTGGCGCTGCGCTGTCCCTCGAGTGTGGCGGTCACGACGTTCGCACCCTCGGCCAGCCCGGTCAGCACGCCGGTGACCCGGCCATCCGCTCGTACGGCAAAGCGGTCGCTGACGTCGCGGCCCCCCACGTCGACTTTCAGTCCGGTGGCGGCTGCGCCCTGCGGCAACACCACTTCGGCATGCACGTCGCCGCCGCTGATCAGGTCGGCCCGGTTCGACAAGGTGTGGATCTCCAGGGCCTGTGGTTCGGCGTCGCGGCGCGTGCTGCCGCTGCCGCCGCAAGCGGCCAGGGCCGCGACGGCGGTGCAGGTCAGCAGCCGCCGCGCCAATGGGAAAACCGGGTGATGGGGGTGTCGCATCGCATCCTCTCCTCTGTAGGAGGCGGCATCTTTCGTCCGAACCCGGCCCGCCGGCTTGTACGCAGTCGTCACCGTGGTGACCGTTGCGGGAAAGTCCCAGCGCAGCCGTCCACAGTGCAGAACACCGCGCCCTGCCTCGCCGCCCCTGTGCCACCTGCAGTGCAGACCCGATGTGGTGCCCAAGACCACGAGGCGGTGTTATCCCTGCGGCGTCCGCAACCCAGCACGCCTACGATGGCACGCCCGGCCATGCCGGTCCTCACCCACCGCACCGGACATGTCCCGCCAGCATCCCCCGTTCGATCCGCTCGCCGTGGCCGGCCTGCCGGCCTTCGGCGCCTTGGCCCACCGGATGCGGGACCACGCCTATGCGCTGGGCCTGAACGGTTTCATCTACACCGCCCCCTGGGTGTTGACGCGCAACACGCGGCGCTACAGCGCAACGCTGTTGCTGTCGGCCAGCGGTGAAAACTTCGAGGTGGGCTGCGAGGGTGTCGTGCTGCGCGCCGCAGCGGCCTGGGTGCCGGCGATGGTGCCGCGCGACCTGCGTGCCCTCGATGTGGCGCTGGTCAGCGTCAACGTCGCGCCCCACCACCCGCACTACGCCCGTTTGCAACGGGCCGGCCTGACCCGACCGGTGGCGCTGGACCGCTCGGCCTTCGCAAGCTGGGATGCGGACCTGTGGACGGCCTACCGAGGCGAATGCGGCACCGCGGCCGCCCACACCTTGTTCGAGGCCCTGGTGGCCAGCGCCGCTCAGCAGCTGACAGGGCATGCCGAGGTCGACGCGCGCAGCCGCCGCATCCTCGGCCTGCTCGGCGACCAGCCCGATTGCAGCTTGCCGACGCTCGCGACCCGGCTCGGCCTGTCCTACGACCGCACCTCGCATCTGGTGCGCTCGGCGCTCGGGCTGCCACTGAAGAGTTATGCGCACTGGCGCAAGATGATGCACGCCTGGGACGCGATGCAATCGGGCCTCAACCTGACGCAATCGGCCCAGGCCGGCGGCTTTGCCGACTCGGCGCACTTGTCGCGCAGCTGGGCGCGGGCGATGGGCATGCCGCCGTCCTACCTGCGCGACCGCACCAAGGTGTGGGTATCGCGGTGAGCCAAGGCGGCACCGGGCGTGGGGTGACGAGCGTTTTCTCTACACTGGCCGCTGCCCCGGCTCGCACAGGAACCCCACCATGTCGCTACTGATCGTCCGCCACGGCGAAACCCAACTCAACGTGGCCCGCACGCTGCAGCCAGCCGACACGCCGTTGAGCCCGCGCGGCCGTGCCCAGGCGCGCGCGGTGGGCGAGCGTTTGCGTGAACTGGGTGTGGCCCAGATCCTCAGCAGCGATCTTCCGCGCGCCTTGCAGACGGCCGAGGCCATCGCGGCGGCCACCGGGGCACCGATCGAGACCACACCCTTGCTGCAGGAACGCAATTACGGCGACTGGCGCGGGCGCCGCTATGACGAACTCGGCCTCGACCCGCTGGTGATGGAAGAAGCCCCGCCCGGCGGCGAGTCGGGCCCGGCGTTCCGCCAGCGGGTCGCGCTGGCCTTCGCACGGGCCGTGCAACTGGGCGCGCCGCTCGACGGCCACCTCGCGGTGGTCACGCACGGCCTGGTGATCCGCGCCATGGCCGGTCAACACCTGCGCTTGCCGACCGACCGCCCGACCGTGCTGCGCTTCGACAACACCTCGCTGACGACCGTCTCGTGCCACGCGCCGCACGATGTCGAGCTGCTCGATTGCACCCGGCACCTCGAAGGCCTGCCCACACCGGGCGGTGGGCTGTCGGGCGGCTGAGCCGCCGCGCGGTGCGCGCGTCGGCCGCTCAGGCCACGGCGCCCCGCGCCTCGAGATCACGGTCCCGTTCGTCGCGCGCGCCGCGATCCAGCCACCACGCCGCAAAGGCCGCCAGGTCGGCATGCTGCGACTTGACCAGCGCCAGATGCTCGCCGACGTTGGGCGATCCGTTGGGCTCGCGCAGCACGAGCGCGGTGTGGACGTCCTCGGGCACGCCCACCATGTAGGGCAGGTAGTCGTCGACGAAGGCCACCGGCCGCAGCTGCTCGAGCACCTCCGCCTTGGGGCTGCGTTCGGCCGCCGTGTGACCGGTCGCGACCACCCGGTCGATCGGGAAACCGTGGTCGAGCAGGTTGCGCCGGCGCGCCTCGGCATACACCGCCGGCAAGGCTGACACGCACACCAGTTCGTAGCCGGCGCGCTTCAAGGCGTGACAGGCTTCGATGGCGCCCGCCATCGGCGGCACGCTGCCCCAGAACTGCTCGTCGAAACTGTCCCTGAAACGCGCCAGTCGTTCGCCTTCCAGGCGCTCCACCTGCCAGCGGTCCAGCGCCCAATAGGCCTGCGGGTCGCGCTCGGCCGGCAGCACGCCGAAGGCACGCTGCCAGGCCAGCGCGTAGGCGCGGTTGAAGTCGAGCAAAACGCCGTCGGCGTCGAGGGCGATGATGGGTCGATGGTCTTGCATGGACAAGCTGGGCGTCCGACGGCCCGCGCGCGAGCCGCCGTGGGGTTCAGGGCCGTGCCGCTGGCGGCGGGCACGAAGCGGTGCCGCATGCGGCGTCTACCTTTGTAGCCGAAGTGGCGGGCCGGCGTTGTCGGCCTGGCGACAGCGCGCCTGGCGGCCGCCCGGTCGGCGTGACGTACAGCGCAGCCCGCCCGCCTCAGCGGCTCCCTTCACGCTCCGGTGTCGAGCTGATGCGGTGCGTGCTGAGGTCGGCTCCGTCGAACTCCTCCTCCGGGCTCAGCCGGAGCCCCAGCATCCGCTGCAGGCTGGCATAGACGAGCAGCCCGGCGACCAGCGCCCAGGCGATACCCAACAGGGTGCCGAGCACCTGCGCCACCAGGCTCACGCCGCCCAGGCCGCCCAGGAACGGCTGGCCGAACAAACCGACCGAGATGCCGCCCCACGCGCCGCACACGCCGTGCAAGGGCCACACGCCGAGCACGTCGTCGAGCTTCCATCTGTTCTGCATCAGCGTGAACATCGCGACGAACATCGCGCCGGCCACGGCCCCGACCACCAGCGCGCCGGCGGGATGCATGACGTCGGACCCGGCGCACACCGACACCAGACCCGCCAGGGGTCCGTTGTGCACGAAGCCCGGGTCGTTGCGGCCCAGCAGCAGGGCGGCGAGGGTGCCGCCCACCATCGCCATCAGTGAATTGACCGCCACCAGGCCACTGATGTTCTCGATCGATTTGGCGCTCATCACGTTGAAGCCGAACCACCCCAGCGTCAGCACCCAGGCACCGAGTGCCAGGAACGGAATGCTGGACGGCGGATGCGCCGAGAGGCTGCCGTCGTGCCGCAAGCGGTGGTTGCGTGGCCCGAGCAGCCACACGGCCGGCAATGCGATCCAGCCGCCGACAGCATGCACGACCACCGAGCCGGCGAAGTCGTGCATCGGCACGCCGGTCAACGTTTGCAGCGCCGCCTGCACGCCGAAGCGCTGGTTCCACACCACACCTTCGTACAGCGGGTACACCAGGCCCACCAGCACCGCCGTCGCGAGCACCTGGGGGAAGAAGCGCGCCCGCTCGGCGATGCCGCCGGAGACGATGGCCGGGACCGCCGCGGCAATCGTGAGCAGGAAAAAGAAGCGCACCAGCTCGACGCCATTGCGCTGGGTCAGCTCCGCGGCGGGACGCAGGAAATCCACGCCGTAGGCCACCGTGTAGCCGACGAAGAAGTAGGCCAGCGTCGAGACCGAGAAGTCGACCAGGATCTTCACAAGCGCGTTCACCTGGTTCTTCCTGCGCACCGTGCCCAGTTCGAGAAAGGCGAAGCCGGCATGCATCGCCAGCACCATCAGCGCCCCCACCAACAGCACCAGGACGTCGCCGCCCTGCTTGTATGGCTCCATGGTCCACCCTTCCGTGATCCCACCCGGCACCGGCGCGCCGAGAGAGCCCGCGGACCCGAAGGCGCGGACAGTGCAGCCTCCGAGCAACGCGCGTGCCGTTCCCCCGAGGGCGGCGAGGTCCGCCCCTCCCCCGACGACGGCGTGTCGCTCAGGCTGGCTGCAGCGCTTCGAGCGGCCCGAAAAACTCGTAGCGTAGGCGCTCGCGTGCCACGCCGAGCGACAGTGCGGTGGCCAGCACCGACTGCATGAAGGGCTTGGGTCCGAGGAAGTACAAGTCGACGTCGCGGTCGGCCGGCAAATGCGCCGCCATCACGTCGGCCGACAACCGCCCGACGCTGTCGGGGCGGTCTTGGGGGCGCGGCTGGTCGTAGAGGTAATGCACCCTCACGTTGGCATGTTTCGCCGCCAACTGCGCCACCCGCTCGCGGAAGGCGTGCACGCCGCCGTGGCGCGCCGCATGGAGGAAATGCACCGGGCGGCCGGTCGGCGCGACGACTTCGAGCATGGACATCGCCGGCGTCAAGCCGACCCCGGCGGTGACCAACAGCAGCGGGCGGGTCAGCGGCGCGCTGCGGTCCAACACGAAGTCGCCCGACGGCGGTTGCACCTGCACGGTGTCGCCCGGCCGGGCATGCGCGTGCAGCCACCCGGACACCCGGCCTTCGGCTTCCCGCTTGACGCTGATGCGGTACCAGGGCTTGCCCGGTGCGTCCGACAAGGAATAGTGGCGCCGCACCGTCTCACCGTTCAACGACAGCTCCAGCGTGAGGTACTGGCCCGGCTCGAACTCGAGCAAGGGCCCGCCGTCGCAGGGCTCGAGGTAGAACGAGGTGATCAACTCGCTCTCGGGATGTTTGCGCGCGATCCGAAACGCACGCTGGCCCTGCCAGCCGCCTGGCCGCGCCGCGCGCTCGCGCAAGACCTGCGCTTCGGCCTCGATCAAGATCTCGGCCAGCGCGCCGTACGCCTCGGCCCAGGCCGCCATGACGGGCTCGCTCGCGGCCTCGCCCAGCACCGCGCGGATGGCTTGCAGCAGACACGCGCCCACCACCGGGTAGTGCTCGGGCCGCACGCCCAGCGCCGCGTGCTTGTGCACGATGCGCGGCAGCGCCGGGGCGATCGCGTCGAGTCGGTCGATGTGCGCGGCGTAGGCCAGCACTGCGCCGGCCAGCGCGCGCGCCTGGGTCCCGGCGGCCTGGTGAGCGGGGTTGAAGAACCCGCGCACCTCGGGGTGCTGGCGGAACATCAGCGCATAGAAGTGCTCGGTGATGGCGACACCTTGCTGCTGCAGCAACGGCACGGTGGCCTTGACGAGGCTGATGGTCTGAGGGGTCAACATGGGGGCTCCTGATGTGGGTGTTGGAATGCCTTGTCCCATCTCAAGACTCGGGCCAGCCCGGCAGCCGCGCCAAGTCCTTGATTCGCTGCCCGGGCCGCTGCTCGTGTGGTCACCCTCACCACAGATCGGCGCAGTCAAATCGACCACAATGTGGTCGTGATGACTGCCACCACTCTCCTGCCCTCCCCGCATTCCTCGCCGTTGGACGACGCCGCCTGGCGCCGTTTGCTCGCCTCGGCGCGCGCCATGGTGCACTGCGATGCCGCCGCGCTGCTGCGGCTGGCGGACGGCGTGCTGACCCCCGTCGCGGTCGACGGCCTCAGTGACGAAGCCCTCGGGCGCGCCTTCAGCGTGAAGGCCCACCCTCGCCTGGCCCAGCTGCTGGCCAGCGGCGACGGCCTGCGATTCGCCGCCGATTGCCCGCTGCCCGACCCGTACGACGGGCTCGTCGAGGGCCAGCCCGACATCCTCCCGGTCCACGACTGCATGGGCGCGCCGCTGCGCGTCGACGGTCGCCTGTGGGGCCTGCTGACGCTGGACGCCCTGACCCCCGGCAGCTTCGACCGGGTGCAGCCGGAGCAGCTGCAGGCGCTGGTGCGGCTGATCGAGGCCGGCATCGAGTCGGCCTTGACGATCCGCAAGCTGGCCGACGCCGCGCAGCGGGACAAGGTGCTGGCGCGGGCCGCCCAGGGCGGCACCCGGTTGCCGCGCGAGCTGGTTGGCAAGAGCGCCGCGATGCAGCAGCTGCGCCGCGAGATCGACACCGTGGCGGCGTCCGACCTCACGGTGCTGATCGTCGGCGAAACCGGCGTCGGCAAAGACCTCGTCGCGCAGCGGCTGCACCGCCAGTCTTTGCGGCACGAGCAGCCGCTGGTGCAGGTGAACTGCGCCGCCCTGCCCGAGGCGCTGGCCGACAGCGAGCTGTTCGGGCATCGCAAAGGCGCCTACACCGGGGCGGTGCACGACCGCGCCGGCAAGTTCCAGCTGGCCGACGGCGGCACCTTGTTCCTCGACGAGGTGGGCGAGCTGCCGGCCAGCGTGCAGGCCAAGCTGCTGCGTGCGCTGCAAAACGGCGAACTGCAGCGCCCAGGCAGCGATGCGGTGCTGCATGTCGACGTGCGGGTGATCGCGGCCACCAACCGCGACCTGGCCGCCGAAGTGGCGGCTGGCCGCTTCCGCGCCGACCTCTACCACCGCCTGTCGGTCTACCCCCTGCGCGTGCCGCCGCTGCGCGAGCGTGGGCGCGACGTGCTCGCGCTGGCCGGCGGCTTCCTCGAGGAAAACCAGCACCGCCTGGGCGCCCGCAACCTGCGGCTGTCGCCCGCCGCCAAGGCCGCGCTGCTCAACCTGACGTGGCCCGGCAACGTGCGCGAGCTGGAACACGCGATCGCCCGCGCCGCCTTGCGTGCCGTCGCCGAGCAGGGCCGGGCAGCGCGCTGGATTCGCATCGAGCCGCGCCATCTCGAGATGGCAGACCCCGGCCGGCAGCCCGACAAGGCCGGCGCACCCGTCACGCCGGCGGCGCCGCCGACGCCGATGACCTTGCGCGCGGCCACCGAAGCCTTCCAGCGCGGGTGGATCGAGAGCGCGCTGGCCCGCCACGACGGCTCGCTGTCGGCCGTCGCGCGTGAAGCCGGCATGGACCGCAGCAACTTCCACCGGCTGGCCCGGCGCCTCGGCATCGCCGCGCCCAAGCCGACGCAGGGATAGCACCGCGTCGATGCGCTGCGGGCGGGTCGACTCACTTGCCGTTACGAATCTCGCCCCCTCGCCTCGCAGAATCGACTGCGCCTCGGCGCGCTGTGGCGCCGCAGGCACTGCCATTCGTGTAGTTCCGCAGCGCTGCACCGTGAAGAGGCCCGATGTCGTCCACCCTGTCCCCGTCGATCAGCGTGCTGATGCCGACCTATCAGCAAGCCCAGTTCATCGCACGCGCGCTCGACAGCCTGCAGGCCCAGAGCCTGACCGACTGGGAGGCGATCATCGTCGACGACGGGTCACAGGACGGTACCGCCCAGGCGGTGCTGCCCTTTCTGAGCGACCCTCGCATCCACTATCACAAGCTCGAACGCAACACCGGGCTGGGCGCCGCGCTCAACAACGCCCTCGACCGGGCGCGGGCACCGCTGATCGCCTACCTGCCGAGCGACGACGTCTATTACCGCGACCACCTGGCCAGCCTGCACGCCGCCCTCGCGGCGGCCCCCGACGCGGTACTGGCCTGCTCCGGCGTGCGCCACCACTACAACCGCCAGGCGGAAGGTCAGATCCCCGGCTATCCGCTGCAACTGGTGCAATGCCTGCATCGGAAGACCGAGGCACGCTGGGTCGCCCGCGACGCACTCGAATCGGACGATCTGGAGCGGCTGTTCTGGGGCCGGCTGCGCGCCAGCGGCCGTGTCGTCGGCACCGAGCAGGTCACCTGCGAGTGGGTCGACCACCCATTGCAGCGCCACAAGCTCATGCAGGAGCCGGTCGGCGGCATCAACCCGTTCCGGCAGCATTACCGCGTCGACCAGCCGCTGCGCTTCCACACCACCGTGGGCAACCTGATGGACGAGGTGAGCCAGTACCGCAGCGCCCGCGAGCGGCCCGACACGCCGCGGGCCCACAACGGGCTGAAGATCCTGCTGGTCGGCGAGCTGGCCTACAACGCCGACCGGGTGCTGGCGCTCGAGGAGCAGGGGCACAAGCTCTATGGCTTGTGGATGCGCGATCCGTATTGGTACAACGCCGTCGGCCCGCTGGCCTTCGGCCACGTCGAAGACCTGCCGCGTCACCACTGGCGCGAAGCGATCGACCGCATCCAGCCCGACGTCATCTATGCGCTGCTCAACTGGCAGGCGGTGCCGTTCGCCCACGAGGTGATGCGCGCGACGCCCGGCATTCCCTTCGTGTGGCACTTCAAGGAGGGCCCGTTCATCTGCCTCGAGAAGGGCACCTGGCCGCAGCTGATCGACCTGTACCAGGGCGCCGACGGGCAGATCTTCACCAGCCCCGAGATGCGCGACTGGTTCGACACCATCGTGCCGGGACTGTCGGCCAGCAAGCCGACCCATGTGCTCGACGGTGACTTGCCCAAGCGCGACTGGTTCGAAGGACGCGAGCGGCGCCCGTTGTTGTCGGCCGCCGACGGCGAGGTGCACACGGTCGTGCCCGGCCGGCCGATCGGCCTGCACCCGCACACCGTCGCCGAACTCGCCGGCCTCGGTGTGCACCTGCATTTCTACGGCGACTTCACGCACGGCCAGTGGCGCCAGTGGATCGACAAGACCCGCACGCTGGCGCCACGCCATCTGCACCTGCATGCCAACGTCGACCAGCCTCGCTGGGTCGACGAGTTCTCGCAATACGACGCCGGTTGGTTGCACTTCTTCCGCAGCGAGAACGGCGGCGAGATCCGCCGCGCCAACTGGGACGACCTCAACTACCCCGCGCGTATGGCCACGCTCGCCGTCGCCGGGCTGCCGATGATCCAGCACCGCAACCCAGGCGCCCTGGTGGCCACCCAGACGCTGGCTGACGAGCTGGGCGTGGGCGTGTTCTTCGACACGCTGGAAGACCTCGGCGCGCAACTGCACGACCGCGAGCGGCTGCAAGCGGTGCGCGAACGCGTGTGGCAGCAGCGGTTTCGCTTCACCTTCGACCACCACGTGCCGGACCTGGTGACGTTTTTCCGCACCGTGGTGGAGGCGGCGCGGCAGCGACGCAGCGGAACGTCGCTGCCGCAGCGCCAGACGGCTTGAGCGCTCGCACCGCAGTGCGCAGCACGCAGGTTGCCCAGTGAGCCCTGCTCGGGAGCTCGCCCGGGGATAATGGACGTCGTCCACATCCCCCTGCAATGAAGTCCACTGCCACCGCCCCCCGCCCCACTGCACACACGACCACACGGTCCACGGCGCGCAGCACCTACCGCCATGGTGATCTGCGACGCGCGCTGCTCGAGGCGGGCATCGAGCTGGCGCGCTCAGGCGGGCCCGACGCGGTGGTGCTGCGCGAAGCGACACGCCGGGCCGGGGTGGTGCCCAATGCCGCCTACCGCCACTTCGGCAGCCGCGAGGAGTTGCTGCACGCGGTCGGCGCCGCAGGCTTGGCGGCACTCGCACTGTCGATGGAAACAGAGCTGGGCCAGGTGCCGAGCGGGTTGCCACCCGAGCAGCACGCGAGGGCCGGGTTGCGCGCCGTGGGCGCGGGTTATCTGCGCTTCGCCCAGGCCGAACCTGGCTGGTTCCGCACCGCCTTCGCCACGGCCCAGCCGAGCGAACCACCCGACCCCGCCAAGGCCGGACACAGCGGCCTCAACCCCTTTCAGCTGCTGGGCGCCGCGCTCGACCGGCTGGTCGCCGTCGGTCGATTGCCGGCCGAGCGACGGCCCGGCGCCGAGTTCCTGGCCTGGTCGGCCGTCCATGGCCTCGCGCTGCTCGTCATCGAAGGGCCGCTGCGCGGCGTTGCACCGGCACAGGCTCAGGCCCTCGGGCAGCGCCTGCTCGAAATGGTCGACCAGGGACTCTGACGCAACAACCCGGCGCCGGGCTGCGAGACACGCCATCCCGTCGTCTCTACCGGCAGTTCCGGCTCGTCATGCACAACCTTGCACGTGACGCACGCCAGGCGCCAGACGTGGGACTGCGACTTGCTCGGCAGCACCGGCAGGCTCAAACGCGCCCGGACTCGGGCTGCAGGACGGGAGACGCGGAATGCAACACAACAACGACCACCTGGTGCAGCGGGTATTGCTGACGAACGACGACGGCATCGATGCGCCCGGGCTGGCGGTGCTGGAACACATCGCCGCCGATCTGGCGCGTGAGGTCTGGGTGGTGGCGCCTGAGCACGACCAGAGCGGCACCTCGCACTCCATCAGCCTGCATGCGCCGCTGCGGGTGCGCCGTCATGCCGAGCGGCGATTCGCGGTGATGGGCACCCCGGGCGATTGTGTCGTGATGGCGGCCCGCTACCTGATGCGCGACGCGCCGCCCGACCTGGTGTTGTCAGGCGTGAACAAGGGCGCCAACCTGGGCGTCGAAACGGTGTTCTCCGGCACCGTGGGCGCCGCGATGACGGGGCTGCTGCTCGGCCTGCGCTCGATTGCGCTGAGCCAGTCGTTCACCCGGCGCGACCAGGTGCGCTGGGACACGGCGCGCGCGCTCGGCCCGGACGTCGTGCGCCGGCTGCTGCGCGCCCCGTGGAACGGACAGTTCTGCCTCAACGTCAACTTCCCTGACGTCGACCCCGAGGCCGCCGGGCCCCTGCAGGTGTCACACCAGGGCGCCGGGCTGCTGCTCGACATCGGCGTCCAGTCGGCCACCGACCCCCGCTCGGTGGCCTACCACTGGCTGACGTTCCAGCGCGGCGCGCGCGACAACGCCGCCGACAGCGAGACCGCCATCGTGGCGGCCGGCGGCATCTCGGCGACCCCGATGCGCTTCGAGCGCACCGACGACAGCGCCTTCGACCTGCTGCGCTCGGCGGTCGAGACTTCGCTGCAGCGCTGAGCCGGCCTCGCCAGCGGCTGGAACGGTGCCTGCTGTCAGAAGGGGATAGAGGCCCCACGCCGTCCTGCGCGCCGGGATGCCGGCAAGGAGGCCACGTGGCACCACACGACGCGGCATGGTGGCAGCACCACGCCATCTACCAGATCTACCCCCTGTCCTTTCAGGACGACGACGGCGACGGCCGCGGTGATTTGCGTGGCATCGAAGCCCGCCTCGATCACCTGCAGTGGCTCGGCGTCGGCGCCGTCTGGCTGGGCCCGGTGTTCCGCTCGCCGATGGCCGATTTCGGCTACGACATCGAAGACCACACCGCCATCGACCCGGTGTTCGGATCGCTGCGCGACTTCGACCGGTTGCTGCAGGCCTTGCACGCCCGCGGCCTGCGGCTGATCCTCGACTTCGTGCCCAACCACACCTCCGACCGCCACCCCTGGTTCGTCGAGAGCCGGTCGTCTCGGCACAGCCTCAAGCGCGACTGGTACCTGTGGGCCGACGCCGCGCCCGGCGGTGGCCCGCCCAACAACTGGCTGAGCCGCTTCGGCGGCAGCGCCTGGGCCTGGGACGCGGGCAGCGGCCAGTACTACTACCACGCCTTTCTCGAGGCGCAACCCGACCTGAACTGGCGCCATCCGGCCGTGCGCGCCGCGATGGCCGACGTGATGCGCTTCTGGCTGCGGCGCGGGGTCGACGGCTTTCGCGTCGACGCCGCCGCGGTGCTCGCCGAAGACCGTTGCTTGCGTGACGACCCACCGCAGGACGAGGCCGACACGCAGATCCCGCCGCCCGAGCGTCTCCAACGGGTCTACACCAACTACCGTCCCGAGGTGCTCGACTGGCTGGCCGAACTGCGCTGTGCGTGCGACGAGTTCGCCGACCGGGTCTTGCTGGGCGAGGTCGACGCCAGCGGGGACCGCATCGCCCATTTCTGCGGCGACCCGGAGCGACCGCTGCTGCACCTGCCGCTCAACTACCGTCTGCTCGACACCCCCTGGCGCGCCGCGCCACTGGCAGCGGCCATTGAGCACTATCTGGGCTTGTTGCCGGACCATGCGTGGCCCAACTGGGTCATCGGCAGCCACGACAAGACGCGCATCGTCGACCGTGTCGGCCCGGAGCAGGCGCGGATAGCCGCCTTGCTGTCGTGCACGCTGCCCGGCAGCGTGATCGTCTACGCGGGCGATGAACTGGGCTTGCCCGGGGCGCCGATCGCGCACGAGCACAGCCGCGACCCGTTTGAACGCCGGGTGCCGGGCTACGGGCTCAACCGCGACCCCGAACGGGCGCCGATGCCGTGGCAGGCCGGCCACGGGGGCGGCTTCACCAGCGGGACACCCTGGCTGCCGCTGCCCCCGGGCACCGACCATACAAGCGCAGCGGCACAGCGCGACGACACGACGTCGATGCTGCACCTGTACCGCCGTCTGCTGACCCTGCGGGCGCAACACCCCGCCTTGCACTCGACCGCCTACACGGCGCTGCCGATGGAGGACGACACCTTGCTGGCGTTCCAGCGCGGCAGCGCCGAGCATCCGCTGGCCGTCGTGCTCAACCTCGGCGCGTCGCCGCGCCACGCGCAGCTTCCACCGCAGCACCGCTGGCAGGTGCTGCTCTCCACCCACCTCGACCGGGACACTGAACGGCTGCAGCGGACCGCCGTGCTGCGCGAGCACGAAGGCCTGGTGCTGTGCCCAGCACGCCCTGCTGACGACCAGCGCTGACGGCGCGCAGGGCTCCTCCGCCTCCCGTTGACGCCTGCGCGACGGGGGTGGCGCCGTGTTGGGGGAGAATGCCGCCCGTACGATTCTTGCTTCGTAGTGGGCCCTTGTGGCAATCCCCGGGGGGTTGGTTGCCACAGCGCCGGGTTCGCCGAGAGGGAGGGAATGTCTGCATTCCCCGGCAACCGGCTGGTTCTGCTCGCAAGTTGCGGGCTTTTATCGTGATGGAGACCAAAATGACCGTACACAACAAGGCCGTCCATGCAGTGCTCGAAACCGATCGGGAGAGTTTCCTGACGGAATGGCTTGCAGAAGCTTCTGCCAACGCCCGCCTTTCCAAGACCGCGGTGCAAGACCTGACCCGTGAGGCCCGTACGCTGGCCGAAGCGGTCGAGTCGGGCCTGGCGGCCGGCGGCGACCCGGCCCAGTTCGAAACCGCGGCATGGGCGCCGCTGCGTGAAGCGCTCGCCGCCTTGTCGGCGTCGCGCGCGGCACAAGGCGCGACGGCCGGCGACACCAGCCAGTTCGTGCTGGCGATGAAACGGCCTGTCTTCAGCGGGCTGCAGCGCCGCCTGGCGCAGGACAGCCAGGGCCTGATCGACACCCTGTGGTGGGCTTCGACGCTGGTCGACAAAATGGCGCAGTTCACCGTCACCGCCTACCAGCGCAGTCGCGAAGAAGTCATCGTGCGGCAACAGCAGGAGCTGCTGGAGCTGTCCACACCGGTCGTCAAGCTCTGGGACGGTGTGCTGGCCGTGCCGATGATCGGCACCCTGGACAGCAGCCGCACCCAGCTGGTGATGGAAGCACTGCTGCAGCGTATCGTCGAGTCGAGCGCCGAACTCGCCATCATCGACATCACCGGCGTGCCGACGGTCGACACCCTGGTCGCGCAGCACCTGTTGAAGACCGTCACCGCGATCCGCTTGATGGGCGCCGAGTGCATCATCAGCGGCATCCGCCCGCAGATCGCCCAGACCATCGTGCACCTGGGCATCGACCTGCAAGGCATCACCACCAAGGCCTCGCTGGCCGACGCGCTGGCGCTGGCGTTGAAGAGCACGGGCTACTCGATCACGCGGGCCAAGAGCTGACGCGCGGAGGCAGCCATCATGGATCGCATCCCCATCCTGCAAATGGGCAAGTGCCTGTTGGTGACCATCCAGGTCGACCTGCAGGATCAAACCGCCCTCGCGCTGCAGGACGACCTGGCCACCAAGATCGAGGCGACCGGCGCGCACGGCGTGCTGATCGACATCTCGGCGCTCGAGCTGGTCGACTCCTTCATCGGCCGCATGCTGGCCAGCATCTCGGGCATCGCCCGGGTGCTCGACGCGACCACCGTGGTGGTGGGCATGCAGCCCGCCGTCGCGATCACGCTGGTCGAACTGGGCCTGTCCCTGGAAGGTGTTCGCACCGCGCTCAACGTCGAACGCGGCATGCAGTTGCTGACCGCCGCAGCCAAGGAGCGCGACCTTGACGGCGGGCTCTGACGGCAGCCTGCCCCTGCGCAACGAGCAAGACATCGTGATGAGCCGTCAGACGGTGCGCAAGCTGACCCAGGAGCTCAAGTTCTCGCTGGTCGACCAGACCAAGATGGTGACGGCCACCAGCGAGCTGGCCCGCAATACCGTGGTGTACGGCGGCGGCGGCGAGATGCGCTGGGAGATCTTGACCGACGGCCTGCGCCGCGGGCTGCGGGTGCATTTCGAAGACCAGGGGCCCGGCATCCCCGATCTCGACCTCGCCCTCACCGACGGCTGGACCTCCGGCAGCGGCCTGGGCATGGGCCTGTCGGGCAGCAAACGGCTGGTGCACGAGTTCGAGATTCGAAGCGCGGTGGGCGAAGGCACCCGCGTGAGCATCACCCGGTGGAAGTGATGCAGCAGTCGGGTCGTCCCCACGTCGCCTTCGAAGTCCATGAATCCACCCAGGTCGGCGCCGTGCGCCGCGCGGCGGTGCAGCTGGCCGAAAGCCTGGGGTTCGACGAGGTGGCAGCCGGCCGGGTTGCGCTGGTGGCGACCGAGCTGGGCACCAACCTGGTCCGCCACGCGCAGCGCGGCCGCTTGCTGCTGGGCACCGTCGCGGGCGACGAGGGGGAGCCCTCGGTCGAGTTGCTGTCGCTCGACCACGGGCCGGGCCTCGGCAATGTCTCGAACTGCTTGACCGACGGCTACTCCACCGGCGGCACTCCGGGCACGGGGCTCGGGGCCGTGCGCCGGCTGTCCAACGAATTCGATCTGTATTCGGCGGTGCCGGCAGGCACCGTGATCATGGCGCGTGTCGCGGCCGGCGGCCGTCCCGCGGGCGGCGGGGCGCCCACCGCACTTCCACCACCGTGCGCGTTCACCATCGGCGCCGTGACCCTGGCGGCCCCCGGCGAAACCGTCTGCGGTGATGCCTGGGCCGCCGTGCAGGACGGCCCGCGTGCCGCGGTGCTGGTGGCCGACGGGCTGGGCCACGGGCCACAGGCGGCCGAAGCGGCACAGGCGGCCGTCGCGCTGTTCGAGACCACGCCGTTCGGCTCGCCCAGCGCGGTGCTGGAGCGTGCCCATCAGGCGCTGCGCAGCACCCGCGGCGCCGCGGTGGCGCAGGCGCTGCTCGACGCCGATCAAGGCCATCTGCTGTTCGCCGGTGCGGGCAACATCGCCGGGCGTTTGATTTCGGGTGTGGGAGACCGCTCGCTGGTCTCGCAACACGGCACCGTGGGCCTGCAGATCCGGCGTCTGCAGGACACGCGCTACGAATGGCCGGCCCACGCGCTGCTCGTGCTGCACTCCGATGGCATTGCAACGCGCTGGGATCTGTCGCTTGCACCCGGCTTGCTGCAACATCATCCCTGCGTGGTCGCCGCCTGGCTGCTGCGCGACCACCTGCGCGGGCGCGACGACGCGACAGTGGTGGTCTTGAAACGCCGAGGCGCCGCATGAACAAGATGCTCCCCGAACCTCCCGACCGCGACGCCCCGCCCGCCGGCCCGGGCGTCGACCTGCCGGCAGCCCTCGCCGCCAAGACCGCCGAGGTCGAAGCACTGCGAGCCGAGCTCGAGGAAACCAACCGCGGTGTGCTGGCGCTGTATGCCGAGCTCGACACGCAGGCCGAGGCCTTGCGCCAGGCCACCGAGTTGAAGAGCCGCTTCCTGGCCTATATGAGCCACGAGTTCCGCACCCCCATCGGCTCGATCCGCAGCATTGCACGCTTGCTGATGGACCGCGTCGACGGGCCGCTCACGCCGGAGCAGGAAACCCAGGTGCGCTTCATCCAGGAAACCTCGGCCGAGTTTTCCGAAATGGTCGATGACCTGCTCGACCTCGCCAAGGTCGAGGCCGGCCGGGTCGAGATCTCGCCGGCGTGGTTCGAGATGGTCGATTTGTTCTCGGCACTGCGCGGCATGTTCAAGCCGGTGCTGACCAACCCGGACGTGGTGTTGGTGTTCGAAGAGCCGCAGGACGTGCCGCCGCTGTACAACGACGACCGCAAGCTCGCGCAGATCCTGCGCAACTTCATCTCCAACGCACTAAAGTTCACGCTCAAGGGTGAGGTGCGCGTGTCGGCGCGGCGCGACGATCAAGACCAGGTCACCTTCGCGGTGAGCGACACCGGCATCGGCATCGCGCCCGAGTTCCACCACGCGATCTTTCAGGACTTTGCCCAGGTCGACTCGCCGATCCAGAAACGTCTGCGCGGCACCGGCCTCGGCCTGTCGCTCAGCAAACGCCTGGCCGAACTGCTGGGCGGCAGTGTGGCGCTGCAAAGCGAACTGAACGTCGGATCGACCTTTTCGGTGACCTTGCCGGTGCGTCTGCCCGGCGCTGCCGCTGCACCCGCCACGGAGACCACACCATGACCCCGCCCCAGGCCCGCCAGCCCGCCGGCACCGCCGGGGCTCAGGAGGTGCTGGTGGTCGACGACAACCCCGCCACCCGCTACGCGACCTCGCGGGTGCTGCAGGCCGCCGGTTTCCACACGCGCGAGGCCGGCACCGGCGGCGACGCCTTGCAGCTGGCCGACGCCGGCATCGCCGCGGTGGTGCTCGACGTGCACCTGCCCGACTTGGACGGTTTCGAAGTGTGCCGTGCGCTGCGCAACCGGCCCGACACGGCACGCGTGCCGGTGATCTATCTGTCGGCCGCCTATGTGCGCGATCTCGACAAGGTGCGCGGGCTGCATTCGGGCGCCGACGCCTACATGACCCACCCGGCCGAGCCGGCCTTGCTGATCGCAACAGTGCAGGCGCTGGTGCGCGCTCGCTCGGCAGAAGACGGCATGCGCCGCAGCGAAGCGCGCTTCCGGGCCCTGTTCGACCAGGCGCCGAGCGGCATCTGTCTGATCGACAGCGCCGGTCGTTTCACCGAAGTGAACCGCGCGATGCTGGTGATGCTGCAGCTCGACCCCGAGGCGGTGGTGGGCCGGCGTGTGATCGACCTGGCACCGCCCGACTGGTCCGAGCGCATCGCGCAATACCTCGGCCAGCGCCACCAGGGCGTGTGGCGCGGCGAGTTTCCGTTGATCGACGCCCACGGGCAGCTGGTGCACCTGGAGTGGAGCTTGTCGGGCCACATCGAGCCGGGCGTCAGCATGGCCATTGCGAGCAACATTTCCGAACGCGTGGCGCTGTCGCAGCAACGCGAACAACTGCTCGAACGGGAACAAGCCGCCCGCGCAGCGGCCGAGCGCATCAGCCGCACCAAGGACGAATTCATCGCCGTGCTGTCGCACGAGCTGCGCACGCCCTTGAACGCCATCCTCGGCTGGGTGCACGTGCTGCGGCGCACCGGTGTCGCCCCTGAGCTGACACGCGGTCTGGAGGCGATCGAGCGCAATGCGAAGACGCAGACGCGATTGATCTCCGACATCCTCGACATGTCGCGCATGGACCTGGGCAAGCTGCATCTCGAACTCGAGACAGTGGACCCGGCCGAGCTGGTGCGCTCGGCCGTGTCGGCACTCAACGGTTCGATACGCGACAAATCGCTGTCCCTCATGCTCGACATCGCCGGAACGCCGGGGCCCCTGGTCGCCGACCCGTCGCGTCTGCAGCAAATCGTCTGGAATCTGCTGACCAACGCGATCAAGTTCTCGCGCGAGGGCGGCGCCATCCAGGTGCGGCTGCGTGAGATCGACGGCTGCGTGGAATTGACCGTGCGTGACGAAGGCCAGGGCATCAAGCCCGAGTTCCTGCCCTATCTGTTCGACCGCTTCACCCAGAGCGACTCCGCCAGCAACCGCTATCACGGCGGCCTGGGCCTGGGGCTGTCGATCGTCAAGCACCTGGTCGAGCTGCACGGCGGCAGCGTCCGCGCCAGCAGCGACGGGCCGGGCACGGGCGCCAGCTTCGTCGTCACCCTGCCGACGCAGCGGGCGGCGACAGGCACGCCGCGATCGCCAGCCCGGCCGTCGCGCGACGACTTCCTCGACAGCAGCCTGTCGTCGACGAGCCTGACGGGCTTGACCGTCCTGGCCGTCGAAGACGATGCCGAAGCACGCGAGATGCTCGGCATCATCCTCGGCGATCGCGGGGCACGGGTGGTGCCGGCCAGCAGCTATGCCGACGCACTGCGGTGTATCGAGCAGGCCAGGCCCGACGTGCTGCTGAGCGACATCGGCCTGCCCGGTCATGACGGTTATGCGCTGATCCGTGAAGTACGGCGGCGCGAAGGGCCCGGTGCGGCGCGCCTGCCCGCGATTGCACTGACCGCGTTTGCCCGCGCCCAGGACCGCGAGCTGGCGCTCGCGGCCGGCTTCGATGCCCATTGTTCCAAGCCCTTGCGTCCGCACGAGTTGATTGCCGCGATCTTGCAGGCCGTGCGTCCGCACGCC
Source organism: Caldimonas brevitalea (assembly GCF_001017435.1). NCBI lineage: Bacteria > Pseudomonadati > Pseudomonadota > Betaproteobacteria > Burkholderiales > Sphaerotilaceae > Caldimonas > Caldimonas brevitalea. Next base: position 818,199 of record NZ_CP011371.1, on the reverse strand, counting down.
GGATGAGCGCTCTGGCACAGCCTCAGGCCGACAGGGCCACCGACCGGCCCAGATAGTCGCTGCTGCCCACCGCGTGCGCGAGGAAGCGGCCCACCTGGCGCCGCGACACCTGCATGCCCTGCACCTCCCCCCGTGCCGAGGCGCAGGGCAGGCCCTCGTCGCGCACGTCGACCAGGTTGACCGGCTGGGCGATCACCCAGTCCAGGCCACTGTCGCGCACCTCGCGCTCCTGGCGTTCGGTGTCGGCCACCTGCGGTTTCAGCAGCAGCTGGAACATCAGCCGATAAAGCCGTGGCAGACGGTCGCGCGTCTCGCCGACGCCGAAGCTGGTCTGCACCACCAGCCGGCGCACGCCGTGCCGCAGCATCGCCGCGACCACATGGCGCGTCCCCAGCGAGCGTACGTTCATTGCGGTGCGGGCGGCACCGAACAGACGCACCCGCAGCGCGCTTTCCCGGATGCCGAGGGTGATGATCACGGCGTCATGGCCTTGCACCGCACGGTCGACCTGCTCCGGCACCAGCACGTCGCCTTCCACGACCTGCACGCGCGGCCCCCAACCCTGCAGCGCCGCGCCGTGGCGCGCATAGGCGGTGACCTGATGACCGGCATCGAGCAAGGCCTCGATGGTGGCGCGGCCCGAACCGCCGCTTGCGCCGACCACCAGCACCTTCAACGGCGCGACGCGGGGCGCCGGCGTTTCCAACGAGGGCGTGACATGAACATGCGAGGGAAGCGGGCGGCCGAGAGGGGGCAGCGTGGAAGAGGTCGGCATCGTGATCTCCTGAAGTGGTGAACAGTGCGTCCAATGTCGCGCCTAGACCCTGGATGAACAATGCCGGCTCGTCTTGCTTTCTTGCTCGATCGTCCAAACCCGCTGGACGATCACGGGGACTGTTCCGATACTGCAGCGCATCAGCTCGCGCCGGGCCGCCCGAAGGGGGGCTGGCACCGCAGTGCGTCGCACGGAGGTTTATCCCATGACCGGTCCCCACCCCACCACGCTCGACGCGCTCGGCGAAGCGCTGCATTTCCTCCGCATGAACGGCGTGTTCTATTGCCGCTCCGAGTTCGGCGCCCCGTTCGGCCTGGCGCTGCCGCCCCTGCACGACTGCATGATGTTCCATGTCGTGACCGCCGGCCGGTGCTGGCTGGAAGTCGACGGCGCCGACCCGCTGGCGCTGAACACGGGCGATTTCGTCCTGCTGCCGCGCGGCGAGGGCCACCGACTGGTCAGCGAGCCCGGGGCCGACGCTCCCGGCCTGTTCGACCTGCCGCGCGAGGTGGTCAGCGAACGCTACGAGGTGCTGCGCCACGGCGGCGACGGGCCGGCCACCGCGCTGATCTGCGGCGCGGTGCGCTTCGAACATCCGGCGGCACACCACCTGGTCGCCGCCCTGCCCGCCTGCATCCACATCGACGCCAGCGCACTGCCCCACCTGGATTGGTTGCACAGCAGCCTGCGCTGGATGGCGGCCGAGGCGCAAACCTTGCGTCCGGGCGGCGAGACCGTCATCACCCGGCTCGCCGACATCATCGTGATCCAGGCCCTGCGCGAGTGGATCGAGCAGGCGCCCGAGGCGCGCGCCGGCTGGCTGGGCGCACTGCAGGACAAGCAGATCGGCCGGGCCCTGGCGCTGATGCACCGCGACCCGGCACGCGCCTGGACGCTGGCGACCCTGGCCAGCGAGGCCGCGATGTCGCGCTCGGCCTTCGCGGCGCGGTTCACCCAACAGGTCGGCATGCCGGCGATGCAGTATCTGCTGCGCTGGCGGGTCCATCTGGCCCTGGCACGCCTGCAGGCGCGGCAGGAGGGGCTGGCGGAGGTGGCGGCGGGGGTCGGCTACCAGTCGGAAGCGGCGTTCAGCCGTGCATTCAAGCGTGTGCTCGGCCTGTCGCCCGGCGCGGTCGAGCGTCCCGCCGCCGCCCGCTGAGCGCAGGCGCCGCAGTGCGCAGGACGATTGCGTAGCCTTTACCCCAAATTTAACCCGGGTATTAATTGCGCAAATATTTCACCCGGGTATATATTTGCGTCTCTCAGGAGATGCCATGAACGACCCCACCCCCCACCCTGTCCGGGCCTACACCGCCTTCGAAGGTGACACCTGTTTGGCGCGCGGCGCGCCCTCGCAGGTCTTCGCCGCCGCGCGGCAGGCGATCGAGCGCCACCAAGGCCGGGTCGCCGTCCTCGTGTTCGACGATGCCACCGGACAACCCGTCGACGTCGACCCGCGCGGCGCCGCCCACGACCCCCGTGACGAGGCCGCCGTCCCCAGTTCCTCCGCCGCCGAGGCCGCCACGAGCGAGCCGTCGACCCGACCCAGGGGCCGCCCTCGGCTCGGGGTCGTGGCACGCGAGGTCACCTTGCTGCCGCGGCACTGGGAATGGCTCAACCAGCAGCCTGGCGGTGCATCGGTGGCGCTGCGCAAACTGGTCGAGGCAGCGCGCAACTCGGCGGGCTCACGCGACCGCATTCGCCGCGCCCAAGAGGCCGCCTACCGCTTCATGGGCGTGCTGGCCGGCAACCAACCGGGTTACGAGGAGGCGTTGCGGGCGCTGTACGCCGGCGACGCGACGCGCTTCGCCGAGCACACCGACGGCTGGCCCGCCGACGTGCGGGACCATGCGCGCCGGCTGGCGCAAGACGCCTTGACGCCGGCACCGCAGGACGGGGCAGGACCGTCCGTGTGAGCGGGCGTCAGCGGCCCCCTGGCGGACTGTTTGTTCCGCCAGGGGCGCGCTGACCTTTGGTGACGACACGGCGCCGACAGGGCCCGAACAATGCCGAGGCACCACCACCACAACAGGAGAGCCCAGATGGACACCGCGCACAAGGCCGAGACGTTTCGTGAACTGCACCGGCGTGAAGGTGCCTTCCTGATCCCCAACCCCTGGGACGTCGGCAGCGCGCGGCTGCTGGAGATGGCGGGCTTCAAGGCCCTGGCGACCAGCAGCGCAGGGCATGCCTTCTCGATCGGCAAGCCCGACAACGGCGTCGGGTTCGAGGCGATGATGCGCCACCTGGCTGACGTCGCCTCCGCCACGGCCCTGCCGGTCAGCGCCGACCTCGAGAACGGCTACGGCGACACGCCGGAGGCGGTCGTCCGCACGGTGCGTGCCGCGGCCGAGGCCGGGGTCGTGGGCGGCTCGATCGAAGACGCCACCGGTCGGCCCGACGCGCCGCTCTACCCGGTCGAGGTGGCCGCCGAACGGATCCGCGCCGCGGCCGAAGCCGCCCGCTCCTTGCCGTTTCCCTTCACGTTGACGGCCCGCGCCGAGAACTACCTGGTCGGCCAGGCCGATCTCGCCGACACCATTCGACGCCTGCAGGCCTATCAGGAGGCCGGTGCCGACGTGCTGTTCGCGCCCGGGCTGCGCAGCCTCGACGACATCGCGACGCTGGTCCGCTCGGTCGATCGACCGGTGAACGTCATCATGGGCATCGCCGGCGTGGACCTCACGTTGGCCGATCTGGCGGCCGCGGGGGTCAAGCGGGTCAGCCTCGGCGGCTCACTGGCCCGTGCAGCCTACGGTGCCCTGCTGCGCGCGACGCGCGAACTGCAGCAGCACGGCAGCTTCGGCTATGCGGCCGACGCGGTGCCGATGCGCGAGATCAACGAGATGTTCAGGCAGTACCCGGGCCAACGCTGAGTCCACTGCGCACTGTGCAGGACAAGGCACGGTCTCCGGCCGTGCAGGCAGCGCTCAGGCAGCCTGCACCTCGTGCCATAGCCTGTGGTTCCGGTTTATTCGAATCGTCAGCTTGAATTTTCTGAAACATCTTCTAATCTTCATCTCTGTGTATCTGCACGCTTATCGCAGCGTGGCGGCCCTACTTCGATAAGCCTTTAAACAAGCACCACCACCGGCGGTCTGCAGTCTTCGCGGCGGCAGGCCGTTTTGTCGTGCCTGCCGTGCCTCGACCTCGACGGACGCCCCCCACGAGGAGAACTTCGATGGTCAATGGCAATGCGCACGGTCTGCGCTCGCAGCACCTTGCAGGGGTCGCCCTCGCGACCGCCTTGCTGACGTCTTGCGGCGGTGGGGGCGACAGCCCTGCCCACACCCCCGCCAGCCGTGCCACGGCGGCCGGCGCTGTCGCCGATGTCGAGCCCCAACTGGTCAAGCCCAGGCCCGGCACCTTCGGGCATTTGTTCAACCTGCCGGCCTTCACACCGCCCAGCGCCGCACTGAACGACCTCGGCTCGCCCGCCGGCCCGATGTTCGACCCCAATGCACTGGACGACAACAACCCCAACCGGGAGCCCGCCGGGTTCACCTACCTCGGCCAGTTCATCGACCATGACATGACGCTCGACCGGCGGCCGCTGCAAGACAGCCCGGTGCCGCTGAACGAGTTGGAGAACAGCCGCGAGCCCAACTTGAATCTCGATTCCGTCTACGGCGGCGGCCCGACCCAGAACCCCGAGCTGTTCGATTCCACCGGCCGTGTGCGGCTGAGCGCCGGAGGGCGCGACCTGCTGCGCCGCGCCGACGGCAGTGCAGTGCTGTTCGAGGGGCGCAACGATGAAAACATGGTCGTGGCGCAGGTGCATGTCGCGATCGCCCGTTTTCACAACGCGATGATCGACCGCGGCATGACCTACGCGCAGGCGCGGTCCGCGACCATCCTGCATTACCAGTGGGTGGTCCTGCATGACTTCCTGCCCCGCGTGGCCGGTCAAAGCAACGTGACCGCGGCCCGCAACGGCGAACTCGGCATCTACGACGTCAACAACCCGAACAAGAAGGTGATGCCGGTCGAGTTCAGCGTGGCCGCCTACCGCTTCGGTCATTCGATGGTGCGGCGCGCCTATGTGCTGGGCGCCAACCAGGGCGTCGCGGTGCAGGTGTTCAACCCCGACGGCAACGACCTGCGCGGCGGGCGCCCGATCCCGGCCGCCAACATCATCCAGTGGTCGAACTTCTTCACCATCCCCGGCACCACCAAGCCGCAGCCGCCGGTCAACGTGTCGCGCAAGATCGACCCGCTGTTGTCGTCCGGCCTGTTCACGCTGCCGCCCATCGCGATCCCGGCCGGCGGCCCGGTGGTGCTGGCCCAGCGCAACCTGATCCGCGGCAAGAGTTATGGGCTGCCGAGCGGGCAGGCGGTGGCGCGCGAGCTGGGCCTGACGCCGTTGACCAATGCGCAGATCGGGCTGACCGATGCCCGCTTCAACGGCGAGGCACCGCTGTGGTTCTACCTGCTCGCCGAGGCCCAGGTGACGCAGAACGGCGCGCGCCTGGGGCCGGTCGGCGGGGCCATCGTCGCCGACGTGCTGGTGGGCTTGCTGAAGAAGGACAAGACCGGTGTGCTGCACCCGTCGAACAAGAACTTCAAGCCCATCACCGGCACCGGCTTTCGCATGGGCGACTTCCTGAAGATCGCCGGCGTCGCGTCCTGACCTTCGGTGTGCACAGGACCGCCGACCGGCCTCAATGCGCCGTGTCGGCGGCCAACGCGGCGCTCACCTGCCGTGCCAGTTCGGCAGCGCGAAACGGCTTGGTGAGCACCGGGTAGGCATTGCGGGCATCGGTCTGCCCGAGCTCGTCCATGTAGCCCGTGATCAGCAGCACGGGCAGGTCCGGCGTGCGAGCCCGCAAGTGCGCTGCCAAGGCCAGCCCGTTCATGCCGCCCGGCATCATGACGTCGGTGACCAGCAGGTCCAGGCGCCCGCTTTGAGCCGCCAGTTCGACGGCCTGCTCACCGCTCGAGGCGCACAGCACCCGGCAGCCCATGCGGTCTAGGGTCTCGCTGGCCAGCGCCAGGATGTCGCGGCTGTCCTCGACCAGCATCACCACCGGCCGATCCTGCACGGCGCCCGCTGCTGTCGCTCCATCCTGAAGCGTGGGGGCCCCTGCAGGCACCGCGACGGCCTCGGCCGCCTCGAACATCATTCGGATGGTGGTGCCCTCGCCCGGCACGCTGTCGATCTGCAACTCACCCCGCGACTGTTGCACGAAACCCTGCACCATCGCCAGGCCCAGGCCGGTGCCGCGGGCCTTGGTGGTGAAGAACGGCTCGGTGGCCCGTGCGAGCACGTCGCCCGGCATGCCCACCCCTTGGTCTCGCACGCACAGCACCACCCGGCGTCCGCCCTTTGCGGCCCGGTGGGACGCGTCGAACATGGCCGGCTCCAACGCGGTGCCGATCGTGACCGTGCCGCCCGAGGGCATGGCGTCGCGGGCGTTGACCAGCACGTTGAGCAAGGCCATTTCGAGGTGCACCGGGTCGAGCGTGCAGCAGGGCAAGCCGGGCTTGAGGTCGAGCCGCAGTTCGACACGTTCGCCGACAGTGCGCATCAGCATTTCGCTGAACTCGATCACCAGCGAGTTCAGGTTGACCTGCCGCGGGTCGAGCCGCTGCTTGCGGGCGAAGGTGAGCAGTTGCTGGGTCAGCTTGCCGCCCTGAAACGTCGCCCGCTCGGCGCGTTCAAGCGCTGCCGTGAGCGCCTCGTCGTGACGCGCCAGCCCCTTGGCGATTTCGAGGTTGCCGGCGATCACGTGCAGCAGATTGTTGAAGTCGTGCGCCACGCCGGCGGTGAGCTGCCCGATGGCCTCCATCTTCTGCGCCTGCTGCATCGACTGCTCCGAGAGCCGGCGCTGCGTCACGTCCAGCAGCGAGCCGAACCAGTAACGCAGACGCCCGTCGGCATCGAAGATGGGGCCGATGAACAGGGCATTCCAGAAGGGCTTGCCGTTGGGCCGGTAGTTGAGGATCTCGACGGCGGCCGGCCGCTGGGCGGCCACCGCCTCGCGGAGCTCCTGCACGGACTTGGGATCGGTTTTTTCGCCCTGCAGGAAGCGGCAGTTGCGGCCGATCAGTTCCGATTCGGGCGCCTGCACCAGGTCGAGAAACGCCCGGTTGACGAAGGCGATCGGGTTGTCGGGCGCGGTGGCATCGGTGACAACCATCGCGATGCGAGTCATCTCGACAAGTGCAAAGAAGATGTTGTCGCGCGATCCCAGACCGAGGCGGGTGATGTGCCCCTCTTCCCAATGATGCAAGCCCCGATTGCCGACCGGGTTGTAGGTGTGCTTGTCCTGTCGGCCTTCGGCCGGCACCCCGGCGCTCTGCCCATCGCCTTGCACGTCGAGGGGGCGCGGCTGGTCTGCGTCATCGTCCGATGGGGGGCTGGCCATACTGCTGGGCTCCCGGTGAAGACTCGATGAGGAATGAAAAGCAAACCCTGTTCCTCACCAGCACACCGCCGCGGGCCCTTCCACCTGCCCGGCATCCGATGCGGTGGCCAAAATGCAAGGGGCGCCCGACTGCACGGGCGCCCCTCGCGCGCGGTCCGCACCGCGCTCCTCTCCAACTTGATTAAGGCACCAGCTTGGGCAGATTCGGGATGGCCTGCGAGCAATCACCCTTGAGCGGCAGGTTGCGGCAGACGTACTGGCCCGCGCTGTTCTCGGTCGCCGCGCCGTTCGGTGCCGGCTGGTGGACCCGTTGCTTCCAGATCTGCCACAGCATGAAGCCGTCGTCGGAGCGGCCCTTGCGCTTCACGTAGTTCACCAGGGTCTCGACGTTGTAGTAGCGCGTGGCCATGTTGTTCTGGCCCGTCAGCATCTCGGCGTCGTACACGGCGCCGTTGGCAGGAAGGGTCAGGATGGCACCGCCGGCCCCTTCCGGCGCGATCTGCAGGCCCATGTTGATCGGGCCGTTGTAGATCGCGCGGTAGGACTCATAACCTTCGCGGGGGTCGTAATAGTCGCCGCCGTCGTAGGACATCAGGTTGACGTGGCTGATCTTGCTGCCCTGCGTCTTGACCACCGTGTACATCACCCCGCCGAACGGCGAGCCCCACTGCACCTTGCCTTCTTCGAACGGCGTGCCCTTCACGTAGTAGGCGCCGGTCGACCAGCCGGCCACCGAGATGCCGAGCTTGGCACCGCGCGACTGGATCTCGTTGTGCAGGCTGTTGATGATGTTGATGACCTGGCTGTCGGTGTTGCAACTGAAGGACGCAGCGTCCTGTTTGTTGCAGCTGGAGCCGTGGCTTTCCCAATCGACGTCGACGCCCGAGGCGCCGAGGTCTTGCACCAGGTCGATCACGGCGCGCGCATTGAAACTGGCCCATTCGCTGCCCTGGCTGTAGGCCCAGCCGCCGAGCGAAACCCACACCTGCGTGCCGCGGGCCTTCAGCGCCGCGATGTTGTTGCGCAGCTCCTGTGCCTGCTCGGGCGTGAACTTGCGCTGCCCGTTCGGCGTGGCGGCGCCTTCGACGAACTCGAAGCCCGCGACAGCCTGGTCGAACGCATAGCTGCCCTTCACGTAGGAGGTATTGGGCTTGGCGAACGAGAGGTTGACGTGGGTGAAGTAGTTGGGGATGTTGGCCGGCGCGAGGTCGCGGACGCTGGTGTTCCAGGTGCCCGCATAGCCGACGTACATGCGTCCGCCGGGGTTGGGCGCCGGAGCCGGCGTCGGCGCAGGTGTGGGGGCCGGGGTCGGCGCAGGTGTCGGCGCAGGGGTCGGGGCCGGCGTTGGCGCAGGCGTGGGGGCCGGCCCGGGCGCCGCACCGCAGTTGCCCACCACGGTCCAGGGCTGGCCGCTACCGGCCGGCCCGTTGTTCGAGGACGGCACCTGGCCCTGGGTCCACCAGTTGGCCTTGTAGTTCACCCCGTTGTGGCTCACCGTGGCGCCGCCCGTGTAGGCCGTGCCGGCGTTCCACGCCGGCGAACAGGCGGCCGCCGCAACCGGCGCGGCGTGGCTGAGCGAGGGGACTGCGGAGGTTGCGGTCAGCGCGGCCGCAAAGGCGAACAACAAGCGTGTTCTAGCGCTGGGCAGGCAAGGGGTCGACGGCATGGTGGTGTGTCTCCAGGTCGGTCTTGGTCGTTGGGTGGCGCGCGGACGCCGCAGGCCGGCGGGTCAGGGTGGCGATGAGACCGATGCGGATCTCGCCTGATCCAGCCAGTCCAGAATATATCCACATCGATACCAATTAGATACCACATGTTGTAACTACCATGTACCCACCCCGGCCCACCGGCAGTGGCAACGCCGCAGCACGGGGTGGACCGGCCGGCGCGCGGCGGCAGTGGAGCGGCCCTACGTGGACTCGTAGTGGTATGGCGCACCGCATCACCCTAGAGTGCACCGGAGGCGCGTACGTGCTCGCCCATCGTTTGCGCCCGTACGTCGAGACAAGGACAGCGCTCGCCGCGCAGCGGTCGAGGCGCGGTCCCAAGCACCCACCGAGGAAGGCCTACACCATGTCGATCCCCGACCGCATCGGCCGCCCCGGCACCGGCATCACCCCGGCGGCCCCGGCCCCAGCGGCACCCGCGTCGAACCCCACTGCCCCATCCGGCCACGGCAACCCGGCGTCGCGTGCTGCAGGAGGCTTTGCGATGCACGGCCTGCCCCCGCCTTTCGCGGCCACTGTGCGAGCACAGCGCAGTCTGGACAGCGAAGCCGACAGCAGCGGCCCGCAAGCGCGCACGCGCGGCGGCGAGCGGCCCCGCCCTGCGGCGCTCGCCGTGCCCCGCGCGGATCTCTACCAGATCCGGCCCGCCCGCCCGCCGCGCCTCGAGACGCTCCAGGACTACGCCCGCGCCTTGCGCGGCGTGACCCCGCAAGCCACCCGCATCGCCGCCGCGCTGGACCGCGGCGAGATCGAATTGAACCTGCTGTCGGACCTCGAATTCCGCCAGGCCTGTGGCGCCCGCAACGACGGCCCCCTGCCCTTGGCTTACACCGAGGGGCACCGTGTGTTCCTGAACGCCGAGCGTGGTGACAGCTGGGCGCGCTTGCTCGATGCCGTACATGAGGGCACGCACGCGCTGGATCACCTGGCAGCCCGCGATCTCGGGCTGCAGGGCGACGAGCACGGCAGCTCCGGGGACGACCCGGAGGTCCTCGCCTACCGCCACCAGATCGAATTCGCCCGCGCGCTGAGCCTGGATAGCGCGCCACCGCCGGGACTCGACGCCACGGCCGCGCCCGACCAGATCAACGCTGCCCACACGCTGCACGACGTACACCGGCACGTGGCGACCGCCCACGCCGGCAGCCTCGAGGTCGACCTGGAGCGCCGCGCTGCACCGGTGCAGCACCAGCGGCGCCTGGTCAGCCCGCCAGCGAATCCGTCCGACCCTCACGCCTTGCTCGCCGGGGCCTTGCAACATGCCCGCGGTGGCACGGTGCGGGCCGAGGCCATCCTGTCGACTGGCAACCGGGTGCACAGCGTCGATGTCGAAGGGCCGGCCATCTTCGCGCGCCAGGCCGAACTGATCCGGTCGGCGCAGCAGGAAGTGCTGATCCAGACCTTCGTCTGGGACCCCAATTCCAAAGCCGCCGAGACGCTGCTCGAGGCGCTCGACAACCTGGCGCAGCGGGAGGCGGCCGGCGATGCCCCCGGCCGGCGCATCAAGGTGCGCCTGCTCGTCAACGAGGAAGCCGGCATCGCCCAGCGCTTCATGCAGGCCACCGGCAACAAGAAGGCGGCGCAGCCGAACAGCCGACCGCCGGGGCCGCTGCCCGACGCCTTGCTCGGTGAGCGTTACGCGCACCTGGCCGACCGGCTCGACCTCGAGGTGCGCGGACATCGGCACGGCTCGGTCAATTCGCTGCACAGCAAGAGTGTGATCGTCGACGGCCGGCATGCCGCCGTCACCGGGGCCAACGTCCAGAGCCGCAACGACGCGCCGCAACCCGCGTATGACTTCGGCGTCTCGCTGTCGGGTCCTGTCGCCCGCAGCCTGCGCGAAGACTTCGCCACGAACTGGAACCGCAGCGTCAACCGCGACCAACCGACACGACCGATCGACCCCGACGACGCGCCACTCGTCCTCGCCCCCGCGGCGGGCGGCGTCACGATGGCGGTGTTGACCAAAAAGCCGAACTTCAATCCGCTCAACACCGACACCCGCAACCCGCAGGACCAGGCCTTCTTGTCCGCGATCGACAACGCCCGCTCGTCGATCCAGATCATGACGCCCAACCTGAACGCCCCAGCCGTCATCACGGCGCTACGCGCCGCCGCCGCGCGTGGGGTGCAGGTGGAGTTGCTCGTCTCGAAAGGCTTCAACGACAAACGCGAAGACAACCGTGTGGCTGGCGGCACCAATGCCGCGGCGATCGAGCAATTGCAGCGTGACGGCATCGACACCCGCAGCCTGCAGATCCGCTACTTCCGCAACCCCGCGGCGCCCGACGGCGCGCCGGTGCCCGACGGCAACGTGATCGGGTCCAGCCACGCCAAGTTCATGGCGGTCGATGGCGAGTTGGCGATCTTCGGCTCGTCCAACATGGACAAGACCAGCTGGCACTTCTCGGGCGAGACCAATGTCGCGGTGTTCGACCGCGCAGCGGCCGCCAAGGTCAAGGCCGCGGTGTTCGACGCCGCGTGGGGCCGGTCGGTGGCGGTGGCCGACGACGAGGGAGGCCGCGGCCCGAAGGTTTGACTCGCCGCGGCCACCGGCGCGCTCGCCCGCCGGCGATCCGCGACAATCCGGCATGACCGATACCACCTCCGGCCTCGCTTTCAGCGAGCTGCCCCTCGCGCCCGCCGTGCTCGACAACCTGCAGCGGCTGGGCTATGACCGCATGACCCCCATCCAGGCCGCCTGCCTGCCGCTGGCGCTGGCCGGGCGTGACCTGATCGCGCAGGCCAAGACCGGCAGCGGCAAGACACTGGCCTTTGCCTTGCCGCTGCTGGCCCGGCTCGACCCGCGGCGCTTCGAGGTGCAGGCCGTGGTGCTGTGCCCCACGCGCGAGCTGGCCGACCAGGTGACACAGGAGATCCGCCGCCTGGCCCGCGCCGAGGACAACATCAAGACCCTGACGCTGTGCGGCGGCGCCACGATGCGCCCGCAGATCGCCAGCCTCGCCCATGGCGCCCACGTCGTGGTGGGCACGCCCGGGCGCATCCTCGACCACCTGGGCCGCGAAACACTGGCGCTCGGCGCCCTCAACACCCTGGTGCTCGACGAAGCCGATCGCATGCTGGACATGGGCTTTGCCGACGACATTGCACAAGTGATCCAGCACTGCCCGCGACAACGCCAGACGCTGCTGTTCTCGGCCACCTACCCCGAGGGCGTGTCGAAGCTGGCCGGCCGCTACCTGCGCGACCCGCAGGAGGTGAAGCTGACCGAGCGGCATGCCGCCACCAAGATCCGCCAGCGCTTCTACGAGGTGACCGACAGCCAGCGACTGCACGCGGTCGGCCTGCTGCTCAACCATTACCGGCCCCAGAGCACGCTGGCCTTCTGCAACACCAAGCAGCAGTGCCGCGACCTGGTGGCGGTGCTGAGCGCCCAGGGCATCGAGGCGCTCGAACTGCACGGCGACCTCGAACAACGCGAGCGCGACCAGGTGCTGGTGCAGTTCGCCAACCGCAGTTGCAGCGTGCTGGTGGCCACCGACGTGGCCGCCCGCGGCCTCGACATCGCCCAGCTCGAAGCGGTCATCAACGTCGACATCAGCCCCGACCCGGAGGTGCATGTGCACCGCGTCGGCCGCACCGGCCGTGCCGACGAGGAGGGCTGGGCCTTCAGCCTCGCCAGCCTCGACGAGATGGGACGCGTGGGCCGCATCGACGAGATGCAGGGCCGGCCGAGCGACTGGCACCCCTTGAGCGAGTTGACCGCGCCCGACGATGCGCCCCCGCTGCGCCCCCCGATGGTGACGCTGCAGATCATGGGCGGCCGCAAGGAGAAGATCCGGCCCGGCGACGTGCTGGGGGCGCTGACCAAGGACATGGGCTTCGACGCCGGCCAGATCGGCAAGATCAACGTCAACGAGTACTCGACCTATGTCGCGGTGGAGCGAGGCATCGCCAAGGAGGCGGTGCAGCGGCTCAACGCCGGCAAAGTGAAAGGCAAGTCGGTCAAGGTGCGGCGCCTCTGAGGCGCCGCGCTGCTCAGCTGCGCCCTGGCGCCCCGCCCTGCAGCGTGCGCGCCCCGCTGCCACCGCCCCGGGCGGCGTCGCCATCTTCCAGCAGCAGCGTCACGAGCACGGCCGAGTCGGCGCGGGCACGCAGCGAATGGCGTTGTCGGGACGGCAGCACGACCAGCTCACCTTGCCCCAGCCGCCGGGTACCCCCGGGCGTGACCACTTCGACGTCGCCTTCCAGGCAATGGATGGTGCATTCGTCGTCCACATGGTGCTCGGGCTGGTCCTGGTGCGCCGGCAGCACCAGGTGCAGCAGTTGCAGACGCTCGGTCTTCAGCAGGCTGGTGCTCACCGCCTTGCGCAGGTCGTCACCCAGCGGGCGCACGCTGATGATGTCGAGCGGTTGGGCGTGTGGCAGAGCCATGGACAGTTCTCCTTGTGAAACGGGAATCGGGCTCCGGCGTGCAAGGCCGGCGTCTCGCAACAGCACAAGCATGCAGGATGCCCGCCGCCCGACGGGTCTGCCGCTTGCTGAGAGGTGACAACGGCAGCAGCAAAGTGCAAATGGCTGCGAGCGGGCCGGCACGCCGGCATCCGCGCTTCGCACCCTTCTTGTGCCTGCTGCTGCACGCCCCCTCACCCATCGATACCGACAGGAGTTGTGATGACGCTGAAGACCTTGACCCTCGCGCTGGCCGTCACCGGCGTGGCTGCCAGCTACTACATGAAGAAGCGCCGCGCCCAGATGCTGATGGGCGGTGCCGACGTCGACCAGCTGGACGCGTCGCAGCGCGCCCTGGGCAACGCCCAGGCCATGCAGGGGCTGGGCGCGGACTCGCCCAACACCGCAGAGCGGCTGCATGAGGAGAACCTCACCGGCTCTCCGTTGGGCGCCGGCTCGCCGCTGGCCGACAAGACCGCGAGCGACGACCTGTTTTCGTCGTCGTCGCAGCGTGGGCCCAACCCGACCACACCCGGTCTCCCCGACCTGACCCGCGGCGCTTGAGCGGCCACACGACGGCGGCACTGCTGCACGTGCCGCCGGCGCCCGGGCTGGGCGCACGATGCCGGCCGGGCCGCCAGGGCCCGAACGCCGGCCTCGCAACGGCGCGGTCTGCCCATTGCGTGTTCGTACTCGCCGGCCCTGCCGTCCGGCTGGACCCGATCGATCTCCGCTAGCTCAGGTGCTGCCGCGCCGCCAGCGACCGAGACGGAACCCCTCGCGACGATGCAGACTTGCATCCCAATGTGGATGCTGTGCACAATGGCCGGCGATGCGTGCTGTGTGTGGCGCACCACCTGTTCAACCCCTCGCTAGGAGATCTCCATGCCTCAATACGTGGACGGATTTGTCGTGCCGGTGCCCACCGCCAACCTCGATGCCTATCGCAACATGGCCGAGCGCGCCGGCAAGGTCTGGATCGAACACGGCGCGCGACAGTATGTGGAATGTGTCGCCGACGACGTCAAGCCGGGAGAGGTCACGTCGTTTCCGCAAAGCGTGCAACTCAAGGAAGGCGAGACGGTCGTGTTCGCCTGGATCGTCTATGACTCGCGCGAGCACCGCGACAGCGTCAACGAGAAAGTCATGGCCGACCCCCGCCTGAAGGACATGATGGACCCGAAGAGCATGCCCTTCGACGGCATGCGCATGTTCTGGGGCGGCTTCAAAAGCCTGGTCGATCTGTAAGTCGTCAAGGCCGGCCGTGCAGGCGGCGCCTTTGGGCGCCGCCTGAGCCACCGCCCGCCCCACCACGGTGGGGTCGCACCACGAGCGGCGTTTCCGCTCGCGCGTCGATCGCCACACGCAGCGCAAGGCCACGCCGTGCACCGTGCGCCGCCCTCCGGCGCCGCACACCACAATCCCGATCCTCACCCATCGGCCACAACGCACGGCACCACCACCATGACCGATCTTTCCCGATTCGACATCACCCGCAAATGGCCCGCCCGGCACCCCGAGCGCCTGCAGCTGTACTCGCTGCCCACGCCCAACGGCGTCAAGGTGTCGATCATGCTGGAGGAAACGGGCCTGCCCTACGAGCCCCATCTGGTGAGCTTCGAGACGAACGACCAGATGTCGCCCGAGTTCCTGTCGCTCAACCCGAACAACAAGATCCCCGCCATCCTCGACCCTGCCGGCCCCGAAGGTCGGCCGCTGCCCCTGTTCGAGTCCGGCGCCATCCTCGTCTACCTCGCGGACAAGACCGGCCAGTTGATGCCGAAGTCTCCGGCGGCGCGCTACGAAACGCTGCAGTGGGTGATGTTCCAGATGGGCGGCATCGGCCCGATGTTCGGGCAGCTCGGCTTCTTCCACAAGTTCGCCGGCAAGGACTACGAAGACAAACGTCCGCGCGACCGCTATGTGGCGGAGTCGAAGCGTTTGCTCGGCGTGCTCGACCGGCGACTGGCCGGCCGCGCCTGGATCATGGGCGACGACTACACGATCGCCGACATCGCCACCTTCCCGTGGGTCAACAACCTGGTCGGCTTCTATGGCGCGGGTGAGCTGGTCGGCATGGCCGACTTCCCGGAGGTCACCCGCGTGCTGCAGGCGTTCCTGAAGCGCCCCGCCGTCGAGCGAGGCCTGCGCATTCCCGCCCGCCCGCCAGCCGCTTGAGGGGACCCGAAGGCGCCCTGCCCTCGGGCGCCCTTCACAGCACTGACATCCCCGCTCCGGAGAATGTGCCAGGTCCGCGCTTCAAGCGCTACATGCACATCTGCATCTTTCCTCCGGAGCGTCTCCCGTGCACCCTTACTCGCTGCTGCGTCCGCTCGCCGCCGTCGTCACGCTGCTCTGTGCGCAAGCCGGCCTCGCGGCGCACCCCGCGCAACCGCTGTTGACCGGCTGGGCCGGCATGCCGGCCGCCACCTTTGCCGACGGCCCGACGTCGGGGCAATTCGCCACCCCCAACACCTACGGCACGCACATCCCGCCCTACCTGCACCGGCAGCCGGTCCAGGGCTTCTCGGGTGTGCTGCGCGGCCCAGGCCACAACACCTTCCGGTTCCTGACCGACAACGGCTTCGGTGGCAAGGCCAACTCGGCCGACGCACTGCTGCGCCTGTACACGGTGAAGGTGGACTTTCGCAGCCGCCGCGGCGGCAGCGGCCGCGTGATGCCCGCCACCTGGCACTCGGGCCGCCCGACCTGGCGCTTCGATGCCAGCACCCGCATCACGCTCAACGACGCCGATCATCAGCTCGGGCTGCCCATCCAGGCGGATCACGCGCACTACTACAACGACTCCGCCCGGCCCCCGGTCGACCCGCAGATCCGCCGCGACCGGCTGCTGACCGGCGCCGACCTGGACGTCGAATCGGTACGCCGCGACCGCCACGGCCACTACTGGTTCGGCGATGAGTTCGGCCCCTACCTGGTGAAGACCGACGCGCAGGGCAAGGTGCTGCGCCCGGCGATCCCACTGCCCGGCGTGCGCGCACCTGAACACGCCGAGGTCGTGCAGGGCAACGCCACGGCCAACATCGGCGCCTCCGGCGGCTTCGAGGGCCTGGCGATCAATGCGAGCGGCACCCGGCTCTACACCTTGCTCGAGAAGAGCGTGGCCGGTGACCCGGCGTCGACGCTGCGCATCAGCGAATTCGATCTGTCGAGCGAGGCCTATACCGGCACCGTCTACCACTATCCCCTCGACGCGGCCGGCGTCGCCATCGGCGACATGACCGCGATCGACGACACCCGTTTTATCGTCATCGAGCGCAACAACGGCACCGCCACCACGCCCACGCCGCCGTTCAAGAAGCTCTACCTGGTCGACCTGGCCGGCGTGCCGCACGGCGGTGTGGTCCGCAAGACCGAGCTGGTCGACCTGATGAACGTGCCCGACCCCGATGACCTGGACCGCGACGGTCGGCGCGTCTACACCATGCCTTACGTGACGATCGAGGACGTGCTGGTGCTGAACGACCACACGCTGCTGGTCGTGAACGACAACAACTTCCCGTACGGCGGCGGACGCGAGGCGGCGGCGGACAACACCGAGTTCGTGCGCATCTCGCTGCCGCGCAGCCTGCGGCGCTGACCGAGGTCCCCGGTTTTGCCTCAGCGCAGATACGCCTCGACGGCGTAGCGACGCATCATGCGGTGGCTGTTGAAGTGGTAGCCGTTGCGACTGATGGCGCCCTTCATCACGGCGCACCAGCCGGCCGGGTCGCGATGGAACAGCGGCAGCACCTGCTGCTCCAGCTTGTCGTAGAGGGCACGCGCGTCGCCGTCGTTGTCGGCGTCGGTGTCGCCACCGATCGACCACCCCGTGACCCCTTCGATGCAGCCCTCCAGCCACCAGCCGTCGGGCACGCTGAGGTTGGGCACGCCGTTGAGCGCGGCTTTCATGCCGCTGGTGCCCGAGGCCTCCAGCGGCCGGCGCGGCGTGTTGAGCCAGACATCGGCACCCGACACCAGCCGCCGCGCCACGTCCATGTTGTAGTCGGGCACGAACACCAGCGGCACGGCGCCTTGCAACTCGCTCGCCCAACCATGCAGCATCTCGATCGCACGCCGCCCGCCGTCGTCGCGCGGATGCGCCTTGCCCGCGACGACGATCTGGAACGGCAGGCGCGTGGCGATGTCCTTCAGGCGCTGCAGATCGGTGAACAGCAGCTCGGGCCGCTTGTAGGGCGTCATGCGGCGCGCGTAGCCGAGGATGGGCCAGGCCGGGTCGAAGGCAGCGCCGCCGGGGAGTCCGCGCAGATGTTCGAGCAGCGCGGCCTTGGCCTCGCGGTGCGCCGCCGTGACTTCAGCGTCGCTGAGGCGGTCGGCGACCTGGACCAGCGTCTCGGGTTCATGGCCCCACCCCGGCACGTGCGTGTCGAACAAGCGCGCGAAGCTCTCGGCCGTCCAGGTGCGGGCGTGCACGCCGTTGGTGATGGCTTGTACGTCATACCCGGGGAACATCCGGCGCGACACCTCGGCATGTCGCCGCGCCACACCGTTGACCCATTCGCTCAAATTCAGCGCCAGCAGCGTCATGTTGAGTTCACCCTCGCCGCCGAGCTGCCGCACCGCCGGCGACGCGAACAGCCCGCCGAGCATCGGCCCCGCCAGCTCGTGCGAGAAGCGGTCATGGCCGGCCTCCACCGGCGTGTGCGTGGTGAACACGCAGCGCCGTCGCACCGCGGCGGTGTCCACCTGCGGGCCGCCGCGCCGTCCCTGGGTGGCCAGCAGCTCCAGCGTCAGCAGCGCCGCGTGGCCTTCGTTCAGGTGGAATTTGCGCACCGTGACGCCGAGCGCCCGCAGCATGCGCACGCCACCGATGCCCAGCACCATTTCCTGCTTCAGGCGGTAAGCCTGGTCGCCGCCGTACAGCTGGTGTGTGATGGTGCGGTCGTCGGGGTGGTTCTCGGGCACATCGGTGTCGAGCAACAGCACCGGCACCGGCCGTCCGCACGGGCCGAAGCCGCTCTCGACCGTGTAGAGCCAGGCGGCGACCCAGACCGGACGCTCGCCGATCTGCACGGCCACCTTGGCGGGCATCTGCTGCGCCCACTGCAACGGCTCCCACCACTGCGGCTGCTCGACCTGGCGGCCGTCGACGATCTGCTGGCGGAAATAGCCGGCACGGCTGACCAGCGTGACGCCGATCAGCGGCAAGCCCAGGTCGGCGCTGCTGCGCATCGTGTCGCCGGCCAGCACGCCGAGGCCGCCGCTGTAGGTCGGGATCTCGCTGCGCAGCGCAATCTCCATCGAGAAGTACGCGATGCGCGGTTCGCCGGTCAGGTCGGGGAAGGCGCTGGTGGGGGCGGGGGTGGCGGTGGTCATGGGAGTCTCCGTCGGAAGTTGGGGTGCGGGCGGCCCAACTTTCCGGCAGCGACCGTGCCCGACGCGGCGGGTGGACCCTCCACCGCGGCGGTGCCTCGACCCTCGCCCATCCCTTGCGCGTCCGATCCGGCGGCTCCACCGGAACGGACGACGCCCGCGCCTCTCAAGCTTGCTGGCGCGCCTCCTCGAGCGCCTGCGCCAACACCCGGTCGACCTGCTCGGGGCCGGCGGGCTTCGCGAGATGGATGTCGAAGCCGGCGTCCCGCGCCGCGCACTCGTCTTCCGGCGTGGTACGGGCGGTGAGTGCGACCAACACAGTGCGGGGTTCGGCGCTCGACTGGCGCAGCACACGCGCAACCTGGTAGCCGTCCATCACTGGCATGTTGATGTCGAGTACCACCACCTCCGGCAGAAAGCGCCGCGCCACCTCGAGTGCCTGCGCGCCGTCGTAGGCAATGCCGGTCTCATAGCCGAGCACCTGCAGGACCATGGCCAGCGAATCGGCTGCATCTCGGTTGTCGTCGACGACGAGCACGCGGCCATGACGGGAGTGAGCGGGCGACATCGGGCTTCTTGGGAAGGGTGATTCTCTCCAAGCAGCAAGGGGTGTACCCATCCGGCCGGCTCGCGGTGGCGAGGCGGCGCATGGGTTTCGAGCGCGGTGTGGCACGCCGGTGTGCGCCGACATGTCAGGGATGCCGATCGGCCACCGCAAAAAAGAGCACGGCGCACCGGGCGGTGCAGAGGCATACGCCGGCTGGCGCAGCGTCGGGCCAAGGGCTGCGGAACAAGCGAGCTGCGCGGGTGGCCGTAGCGCCCCTGGCCGCACCGCTGCAGCCGCCTGCCCGCGCTTCAGAATGCCGCTTTGAGTTGCGCCCCCCAGGTGCGCGGTTCATTGATGAACCCGGTCAGGTTGTTGAAGTCGATGCCCCCCACCACCCGGGTGGCGTTCAAGATGTTGCGTCCGAACAGTGCCAGTTCGTAGCGACCGTCGCCCCACACGTACCCCGCGCGCAAGCCCCCCACCAGCAGCGGCTTGCCGGTGTACTCCTTCGACTCATAGAGAAAAAAGTTGATCTTGCTGCGCCAGGCCCAATCGGTGTAGACGAACCACTCGCCGGCCTCGGTCGGGATGCCGTAGCGCAGCGTGACGTTGGCGATCCACTGCGGCGCCTGTGGCAACGGATTGCCGTCGATCAGCGCCAGGCCGGCGGCGTTCAGCGGATCGGTCACGGTGCAGCCGCTTCCGCAGGCTGCAATGGCGAGCGACGGGTCGCGCAACTCGGTGTGGTTGTAGCTGGCGCCCAAGGTCATCTGCAAGCGGTCGGTCAGCAGCGCCTGCAGATCGACCTCGGCGCCCCGGCCCACCATCTTGTCGGCATTGACGAGGCGGTTGAAGTTGGTCTCGCCGCCCACCGCCGTCAGCTGCTGGTCGCGCACGGTGTACTGGTAGACGTTGAAACCGACGCGGGCCCGCTGGTCGAACAGGTCGGCCTTCACGCCCATCTCGTAAGACAAGACGCGCTCCGATTGCGCCACCGACGGCGTGTCGCCGAACAAGAGCCGCCCCTGGATGCTGGGCGCACGAAAGCCTCGCGCAAGGCGCGCATACAGGTTGGTGGCCGGTGCCACGGCGTAGGTGCCGCTCAGATCCCAGCTCACGTCGTGGTCACGTGGGCGCTCGCGCAGCACGCCGGTCGGGCCTGCGCCGATGGGAGACGCCAGGCGCTGCGCCTGGAAGTCTTTCTTGTCGTCGGTGTAGCGCAGGCCGCCGCGCAGCTTGAGGCGCTCGGTGGCGGCATAGTTCAGCGAGCCGAACAGTGCCCACGCCCTGTTCTTCTGCTGCTGTATCGCGTAGCCGTTCTGAACCCCGCCGCCAAGCGTGTCGTAGTTGAAGCTGTCGACGCTGATGTCTTCGTGGAAGTAGTACGCCCCGGCCAGCCAGTTCAACGGCGAGTCGGTGTGGTTCGACTGCAGGCGAAACTCTTGCGAGATCTGCTTGTGGTCCGGCAAGCCGTCGGCCGACTCGGCCGGGAACGGAATCGCACCGGGCCCCGAAGGCGGTGCGAACACGGCTCCGTAGCCGCCGTCCACGTCACCCCGGCTGTACGCCTCCACGGTCTCGTAGCCGGTGACGGAATGCAGCGTCAGGTCCTGAAGCTTCCAGCGCAGCCGCAGGCTGCCGCCCCGGTGGCTCAGCTCCTGTTCGTTGCGCCCGTCGATCGACACCTGGTCTTCATCGAATCCGTCGACCAGCTCGTTGCTGCCCGGCCGGATGATGTTGGCGCGGAACACCCGCGCCGTGCCGTCGAGCTCGCGCCCATGCAGGTTGAACAGTGCACTGAAGTCGGCATGCGGCCGGTAGAGCAGCTGCACGCGGGCGGCGCGGTCGTTGTAGCCTTCGAGCGCGCCCGTCGGCCCCGGGTAGGTGTTGTCGACCCAGTCGCTGCGCCGCTGCGCCAGCAGCGAGGCCCGCGCCGCCCAGTCCGCGCCCAGCGGCGTGTTGACGGCGCCTTCCAGGTTGAGTGACGCATGGCTGCCCACCCCCAGGTTCAGATAGCCCTCGCGCCGCCGCACGGGTTGCACCGAGTCGAACTTCACCACGCCGGCCGGTGAGTTGCGACCGAAGAGCGTGCCCTGCGGCCCGCGCAACACCTCCACCTGTTCCAGGTCGAACAGCGGAAAGCCCTTGAGCAGCGGGTTCTCCAGCACGACGTCGTCATAGACCAGGGACACGGGCTGAGAGGCGTTGAGGTCGAAGTCGGTGTTGCCGAGCCCGCGCAGATAAAAGCGCGGGAAGGCGCGGCCGAACGACGATTCGATGTTCAGGCTGGGCACGCGGCCCGACATCAACCGGATGTCGTCGCCGCCGGCGTTGAGCACGTCGAGCTTCTCGCCGCTGAGGGTGGTGATCGAGATCGGCACGTCGCGGATGTTTTCGGTGCGCCGCTCCGCGGTCACCGTCACGTTGCCAAGTTGGGCCGGGGGAGCCGCTGCGCCCGGCTGCCCCTGTGCCTGCGCGGGCGGCGCGACGAAAGTGGTGGTGATGGTGGACAGCATGAGGCCAGCGGCCGCCCACGCTGAACTGGCGCGGCGCCGCGCGCGACGATCTCTGCACTGCATGGACGGGTTCCTGCGCTGTGTTGGTTTTGTGCCGCCCGGCGCGAGCGTGCTGCGACGCGGGCGACACGCCGGCCCTCGGAGGGGCCGTGCAGTGGCAGCGGATCGCAATACTTATGCCAACGAGCACAGCGGCTCGCGGCGCCGCCGTGATGGGCGCGCGGGCGACAGCACGCGCAGCGGTGGGGCAGCGCAAGGTGCGGGCGCACCGACTTGAACGTCCTGTGCGCATCGTTCTGCGGCGCCTGCACCTACGAGACGGCGTAGTTGTAAGCCGGCCCATGCGGCCTAAGCTAAACCTGGACCCTGAATGGTGCAGCAGCAACGCCTTTCGGGGTTGAACCGGTCCCCTGATGCTGATATTGCCGAGGCAAGCCCTCCCGGAGAACCGCCCCCATGCACTCCAGCATGACGTCCACCGGGCACTCCGCCGGCGCCTTTGACGCGGCCGGCTGGCAGCGCATGAAGGGCTTGCTGGCCGAGGCGCTGACGCTTCCACCTTCGCAACGGCCGCTTTTCGTGGCTCGGCTGGCGGCCGGCGACGCGGTGTTGGCCGAGGAGCTCGGGGCGTTGATCGAGGCGGCAGCGGCCAGTGACACACTGCTCGACCAACCGCCCGCGGCGATAGAGCGGGTCGCGGAGGTCCCGCGCATCGGTCAGCAGCTGGGGTCTTACCGCATCGTCGCGCTCATCGGGTCGGGTGGCATGGGTGAGGTCTACCGCGCTGAACGCGCCGACGGCCATTACGAGCAGCAGGTCGCGATAAAACTGATGAGTGACAGCATCGACCGCGAACATGCGATCTCGCGCTTTCAGGCCGAGCGCCAGATCCTCGCCAGCCTCGACCATCCCAATCTGGCGAAAGTCTTGGATGGGGGTGTGACCGAGGACGGGCAACCCTACTTTGTGATGGAGCTGGTCGATGGCGAGCCCATCGACGTCTACGCCGAGCGCTGCCAGCTGTCGGTCGAGCAGCGATTGCAACTGTTCCGCACGGTCTGCCAAGTGGCTCAGTACGCCCACGGCAAAGGCGTGGTTCACCGTGACCTGAAGCCGAGCAACATCCTGGTCAGTGGCAACGGCGCCGTCAAGCTTCTGGACTTCGGCATCGCCAAGCGGCTCGCTCCGGCTGACAGCCCGAAACAAACCAGCACTC
Organism: Caldimonas brevitalea; assembly: GCF_001017435.1. Taxonomy (NCBI): domain Bacteria; kingdom Pseudomonadati; phylum Pseudomonadota; class Betaproteobacteria; order Burkholderiales; family Sphaerotilaceae; genus Caldimonas; species Caldimonas brevitalea. Next base: position 795,303 of record NZ_CP011371.1, on the reverse strand, counting down.
GGACCGCACAACGCATTCTGACGCTGGCCTACTCCAGCCCCGAGCAGGTGCAAGGCGACGAGATCACTCCGGCCAGCGACATCTATTCGCTGGGGGTGATACTGCACCGGCTGCTGACGGCCAGTTCACCCTACCTGGGTGTGCCGACGAACAGCGACTATGAGCTGGCCAAGGCCATCTGCGACGGTGAAGCGATACCGCCCAGCAAGGCCGTGACCGACCGGGGCCTTCGACAGCAGTTGCGAGGCGACCTGGATGCGGTCGTGCTGAAAGCGCTGCGCAAAGACCCGGCGATGCGATATACGAGCGCCGAGCATCTGGCCGACGACGTGTTGCGGCACTTGGAGCGGCTGCCGGTGCAGGCGCGTCGCGGCGCCTGGAGCTACCGGGTCGGACGTTTTGTGCTGCGCCACCGCATCGCCGTTGGCGTGGCGTCGGTGGCCAATCTCGCGATGGCGGTCGGTCTCACCTTCGCCGCACACCAGGCCTATGAGGCCCACCGCGAACGAGAGCGTGCCGAGCGCCACCTGACCGATGTGCGTCAACTGGCCAACGTGTTCATCTTTGACTTTCATGACGCTATCCGCAATCTGCCCGGCTCGACCCCTGCGCGCCGACTGGTGGTTGTGAAGGCATTGGCCTACCTCAAGAAGTTGCATAGCGAGGCAGGCAGCGATGAGAGACTACTGATCGAAATTGCGGCTGGTTACCGAAGAGTGGCTGATGTTCAAAGTGAAATCGCTGCATCGAATCTCGACGACCTTACGGGGGCTATATCAAGCCTTAAGGTCGCCGCGGCACTGCTCGAACCACTGGTTGCTGCCGCCAGCACCGATGACGCTAACGTCGTTACAGCCCAGCAGGAACTGTCCGAGGTGCGCCTGCGCCAGGGAGACTTGATGCGTGCGCTTGGCAAGTTCAGGGATGCCGACGAGGCATTTCGCAGAGGCTTGTCGCTGGCACATGGTCTGCAGCGCGCAGACCCTTCGATTGAGAACCAGTTGCGGCTGGGCAAGTTATATGCGCAGCAAAGCGTTTCGAAGCTTTACGCACGTGAGCTGGCGGCCTACCGCGCGACGTCTGATGCGGCCATCCGCTTGTTCGAGGGCGTCCTGGCTGAACGGCCTGGAGACGCCGTGGCCGCAGTAAATCTGCTGACCTTACATCGCGTGCGCAACGAGCATTTGAGCGCCGTCGAATCCCTTAAAGGCCCCGACGCGTGGCCCCCGTTTGCACCTCGCCCGCGGGTGGTGCGGCCGCCGGAAGGACGAACACTGATCGGTCGCTGAGTCTGTTAGACGGCGGGCGCCAGCCTTTGCCTGGCAGTGGTCGATGCTTCGCAGGCTCGTGCAATGGAAGCACGCCCTCGACAACTTTCCCGACTCCGTGAAGTTCATGAAGCCGCGACCCGCAGCCACACGTTCAGCGGGCCGCCTCCCTCGGGAACGCCGCCAGCGCGGCCCGCAGTCCTTCATACAGTGAGCCGACCCAGGCCGGCCTGTCCACCGGCGCGACGCGGTTCGACACCATTCTGAAGTCGGTCGGGCTGATGAGCACCTGCACGCGCTCCTTCGAGACCAGCGCGGCGAGCACGAACAGGTCTTCGGCCGCCGGGTCGCCCATCGCGAGACAGCCGATCGACGCAGCGCCGCCGTGGATCATGATGTCGCCCCCGAGCCGGGCGCGCCCGTCCGTGGCGGCCATGCGGCGGTCGAACGTATTGGGATAGTCGAGCCGGATGGACAGGTGAAAACGGCTGTTGGGGTTCAGATAAACCGCACGGTACTGACCCTCGGGCACCTGGCGGTCGCCTTCGATCAGCTTCGGCCCCAGCTCACCGCTGGCCGCGCGCACCGGATAGTGCTTGATGTAGCGCCACGGTTGCGCCTTCGATGCGCGCGCGTAGACCTCCAGGCGCCGCGTGTCCTTGAACGACAGGTAGGCCACTTCATGAGGGGGATAGGGCACGCCGGCGCGTTCGAACGCAGGGCGCAGCCGGCCGGCCACGTCCGGCCCGTACTGTGCCAGCCGTTCCTGCAGCGTGTAGCCACCCCGGACCTTGCCCCAGCTGTAGGCGAGCAGCCCGCGCACCGGCTCGAGTGCGAGGGCCAGCGCCAGCAGCAGCACGGCGAGCACACTCACACCGACGACCCATCGTCGCAGCGCCACCAGCGTCATGCAGCACCTCGAACGCGCGCCGGCGTCAAGACGGGGCCGGCCAGGGCCGGGGCAGGCCACGACGAGGCAGCGGGATAAACGCGGGCCAATGTCATGACGCGTTCACTGACATTGCGGCGCCGGTCGTGGCAACAGACCAGGCGCGGGCCGGAGGGCCGGTCGGCTGGAACCATGGGCTGTACGGGAGCAAGGATGAGCGGCATTTGCTTGATGTTTGCGCAATTTCAGCGTAGAAAATGAGTAGAGAAGGCGCAATGGAGTATGCAATGGCTGCCCGATTCAACGTGGTGTTCTCCGACGACTTGAACAAGGCGTTGGACAAGGTGGTTCAAGAGGACGAGAGCAGCAAGGCCGACGTGCTCCGCAAGGCGTTGCAGCTGTACCTAGCGGCACGGGACGGCAAACGGCGGGGGCTGAAGGTCGGTCTCGCCGACCCCGAAACCAGACAACTCGAGACAGAGATCATCGGCCTGTGAGCAACATCGACCTCAACAGCCCGCCGCCGAACCACAAGTTCTCCGTCTCGATCGACCGGGAGGAGACGACCGCAGAGGTGAAAGTCAGGCTGTTCAAGGAGGTCGCTTTGTTCTGTGTGGCGATCGCTTTCGTCGTGTTGATCGCCGTCCTGCGCTACAGCACCCTCACCTCGACTGCCTCGACCGCAGAGGAGAAGAAGTGGGCCATGTCGGTGATATCGGCCGCCACCGGGGGGATCATCGGCTACTTGGTGCGCAAGTAGCTCGGCTCACTTGCTTGCATGCCTGCCTGCCTGCTACGGCTCACCTGAAGCGCGGTAGGTGCCCAAGCTCGAACCACACGTTGGCCGCGTCACGCCCCCCGCGCTTCGGCCTCCAGCAAATACGGCACGCCGACGCGTTCCAGCACGTCGAGCGCACGCTCGGCCACCGGCGTGACCCGCGCGCGCGCAGTCTCCGCGGGGATGGGCTGCACCATCTTCTCCAGGTCCGCCAGCCCGCGTGGTGCCCGGAAGGGCTCGACCTCCCACCACAGGTCCTGGCCGCTGCTCACCTCGCCGAGCCTCCCGAAATACTCCGGCAGCCCGAATGCTTCGAGCGGCCGTTGGAGCGACGGACGCATCGTGAGCTCGGGGAACCGGCCGAGCCGAGACCAGCCGATGTCGAACGTGAACTGCTCCAGGTTCTGGTGAGGCACCAACACACACCAGAACAGCAGCCCCTCCGCCTCCCCGGGACGCTGGAACACCCGTTCGCCCGGAAACACATAGTCCGACTTCAAGGCCACCGGCTGCCACCCGAAGGGCGACGCTTTCAAGCCTCGTTCGACAATCTGCCGTAAGGCACGGCCGTACTCGCTTCTCATGATGGGATGACTCAGGACGACACGATGCGGATCACAGCGGGGGCCGCCGCTGCTGCACCCATTGTTGAACCGAAGGCCGCTGCCACTGGTGGCGCGCATAGTGCGCCAAACGCTCCGGCACCGCATCGCCGTTCAAGACCAGGCGATTGAGCATCAGTGCCAGGTCGACGTCGGCGATCGACCAGGTGCCGAACAGGTGTTCGGCACCCACTGGCAACAGCCCTTCGGCTGCAGCGAACAGCTTGTGTGCCGCGGCTTGCGCCTCGATCGACAGTGCGGGCTTGCGCGCGCCATAGAACACCACCTCGGTCGAGCGCTCCTGCCGGATCGGCATCAAGTCGCTGCGCAACCAAGCCTGCACCTGCCGCGCCCTCGCCCTTTGCTGCGGCTCGGCCGGGTAGAGCGGCACGGCGCCGCCGAAGACCTCGTGCAGGTATTCGGTGATCGCCGACGACTCCGACAAGGCGAAACCGCCGTGCACCAGGGTGGGCACCCGGCGCGTCAGGGAGCGGGTGGCGTAGCCGGGTTCATGCTGGGCCTTCAGCGCCAGATCGACGGTCTGGATCTCGAAGGACAGGCCTTGCTCGTGTAATGCGACGAAGACCGACATTGCATAGGGACTCGCGTACTGGGCATCGACGTAGAGCAGCAGATCCTGGGCTGACACGGCAGGCTCCGATCAGAAGAAGGTGGGGCGGGCATCTTAGCGTGCAGTGGCGCGCCGGCCACCCGGCCCCTTGCGGCACCACCGGGCCGGCTGCGCCCGCCTCACCTCGCCACCACGCGGTTGCGCCCCTGCTGCTTGGCGGCGTAGAGCGCCGCGTCGGCCCGCCCCACCAGATCGGCGACCGACTCCTCGGGGCGATGCTGTACCACGCCACACGACAGCGTGACGCGGAACTGCGCCGCACCGACCCGGATGAGGGCATCGGCGAATGCGCGTCGCAGCCGCTCGGGTCCGAGGCAAGCGCGCGGCAAAGCCGAATCGGGCATCAGCAGCACAAACTCTTCGCCGCCCCAACGTGCCAACGTGTCGGTCGTGCGTATCTGCGTGCTGGCGACGGCAGCAAAACGCTTCAGCGCCTCGTCGCCGGCAGCGTGACCGTGCGTGTCGTTGATCTGCTTGAAATGATCGAGGTCGATCAGCCCGATGCAGAACGCTGCACCGTGACGGGCATTGCGACGTTGCTCCCGCTCCAGCAGTTCGCTCATGTGCCGGCGGTTCACCAGCCCCGTCAGCTCGTCGCGGGTGGCAAGAAACTGGATGCGCTGCAAGGCCTGCGCAAGGTCGTGCCTTTGGTTGCGCAAGCGGGTACGCAGGCGACTGAGTTGCGCGGCCAGCGCCGCGACGGCCGGCATCATCGTCGCGATCAGCAGGAAGTGCGCCAACTCCACCTGGGGGTCGAAGGTTGCGGGGAAGCGCTCGGCCATGACCGCCATCGTGACGCCGAACAGCAGCACCGAGTACAGGCTCACCGCGGTGACCTGGCGCGGTGGCAGTGCGAACATCCCGAACATCATGACCACCATGACCAAGGGAAACACCGCGCCGCGCAGTGGCCCCACGATGGCGTACGCAGCCGCACAACAGGCGACGGCATAGACCATCTGCACCAGCGTCAAGGCGGGGTCTGCGTAGCGCTCGGACCAGCCGGTGCGGACGGCCACGAAGAACGTCGTCGTCCCGCCGCCGGCGGCCACCGTCCAGCCGACCACCGCCCCCCAGCTCACGTAGCCGGCAACCGCCGCCAGCAGCATGCAGAGCACGACCAGAACGGTGACCAGCGTGCCGATGCAGGTCTGCACGAGCCGGATGCGCCGCTTCCGGTCGCGCGTAAAGATCACGGCGGCGGCACGTTCCCACCCACGCTCCGCGCGCGCCTTGTCATGGTCCGGGTCGGTGGGGGTCATAACAGCCTCGCCTCGTGATGCCGGGGGCTCCCGCCCCCCCACTGTAGCGTCAAGGCGACGCCGCATCCTGGCGCGCCGCTGCCGCGCCTGCCACGGGTCGGGCCGGCGTTCGGACAAGGTGCAGGCAACCTGGCCTCATGCGCTGCCCGCCCACGCCAACACCTCGAAGCCCCCCTCGGGTCGCAGCGACACGCGGTACAACTCGTCGTATCCCTCGCTCATCGACGGCCGCTCCAGGCGCTTCAAGGTGCCGAACACGCCCGCAGCCGGGACGGGTTGCGCACGCCGTTGGTTGCGTTCGTAGCAGGCCTGCGGCTCGGGCTCGAAAAAGTAGCCGGCGACCCGAAAGCCCGCCGCCCGCGCGGCGCTGATGTAGCGAGCGCGCTCGGTGACCGTCACGTTGGTCTTGTCGACGACAAAAGGCTGCGCGATCGCCAGGCACAGCTCCAGCATCCGCTGTTCGCGGTGACGGGTGCGCAGCAGGTCGAGGCTGATCCGCACGTGCGTGTCGAAAAAACGCTCGCGGTAGAACGTGCTCTTGCCCGAGCCCTGGATGCCGATGAGCAGTACTGCTTGCATGCCTGCCTGCTGACGCCGAGTCCGCAGGCGCTATTCTGCGGACTCGCGCACCTGCCCTCCACTTTGGCCCTACCCCTGTGCTGCCCGCCTTGCCTACCCCTGAAGCGATGCTGCACAAAGCGCTGCGCGCCGCACCGCGACGTTACCGTCTGCCGCCGATGCCGGCCGACGCCCAGGCGGCGCAGGCGCAGGGACCCGCCTCGGCCATCGCCTACGCACTCGACGCGCTGCACCGGGCACGACAGCAGGGTCGACCGCCGTGCCCCGATCTGCAGGCCTTGTTCACCGGCGCGCTCGCGGCGCTGGTACAGGCGACGATGTCGCCGCAGCAGGGCGACTTCACCTACCAGGCGCTGGTCTGGCGCCGGCAGCATCAGGAGGTCGACACGCATGTGGCACTCGTCGAACGATCCGCCGATGACGAGCGTTCGGTGCGCAGCACCGTCGACGCGGTGGCGCACCCGGGCAAGCTGAAGCGCAGCGCCGGGGACGCTAGCCGCGAGCGCCTCGCAACCCTGCATGCCAAGGCCGCTGCGGGTGACTGGACCGGGCTGCGGCAAGCCATCGAAGCGGCCCTCGCCGAGCCGCTGGACGAAACACAACCGCTCGCCGCGACACTGCACCGGCTGTTGGCCAATCCGGCCCTCGAACGGCTCGAACGTGGTGCCGCCTTGCGACGCGAGCCCAGCGTTCAGCGGTATCGCGCGCTGCGGGAACGGGCCGGGGCCGATGCGGGCAGCGCCGTCGCCACCGCCCGGGGCCAAAGGGCCGCTCGGCAGGGCAACCTCAGCGAGGCCGAGGCGGCACAGGCGCTGGTGCAGATCGTCGACCGGCTGAACCAGGCGGTCGAGGGGCCGCCGGTGTTCCGCCTGGTGCGCAGCTTGCGCACGCCCGGCACGCTGGGCGAAACACACCGGGCCAAAGCCGAGTGGGATGCCGCGATCGTTCGCGAGCTGACCGAGACCGCTGCGGCCGAGATCGTCCTGCTGGTCGAGGTCAAGACCTCCCCCGCCGCCGCCAGCGCCGACTGGCCGCGGCTGCGACGCGGCCTCGAAAGCCTCGCTCAGGCCCGCCCCGGTGACCTCTACGACTTCCCATCGCCCAGCGGCCTGGTGCGCGTGACGGGCGATTCCTTGCGCCGACTCCAGGCACCGGGCCAGCACGCCGTGGCGCCGCAGGTCATCTATTGCTGCATGGCCGAGCAGGAAACGCATCCCTCGATCTTGAGCGCACAGAGCAAGGCCCTGTTGCTGGCCGAACCGGAAAGCCTGGGCTACGCCGGCCGAGTCGCCCGCGGCGAGAGCCCGGCGTTGGAAGAACTCGCCGCGGTATGGGAGGCCGTACAAGCATCTCCCCGACTGCGCGGCATGCAGCTGCAGTACGAGACGGCGCAGGCGGCGCGGGAGGCCATGCTGCATCCGGCCGATCTGCTGGCGGCGGTCGAGCAGTACTTCGCGGGTACGACGCGGACGTGAGCCACCGCCACGCGAGCTCCTCGCTCACGCACAACGACGGCGCCTGCCGGCCGACACCCAGCAGCCGCCGTGTCGGAACTTGTCTCGTGCACGGGACTGCCGTCGCAGCACACCGCCCACGTCGACCGGTCGCCCCAACCACAGCCGCAGCTGCGTCTGCACCTGCGGCGCCGACACCCCTGTCTCGGGGTGGCAGACGATGACCTGTCGCGGCGCGGGTGTCGGCACGTCGGCACCCGCGGCATCGAGGATGCGGAAGCTGGTGACGGCTTGCTCATGCAACAGCCAGCACAGGATGGACTCGTAGGCCTCACCCGCCGGCGTGCGGCCGAGGTACCGCCCGCTGAGCCCGCCCAGCCAGGTGGCGATCTCTTGCTCGCCATGGCGGTGGCGCCAATCGGAATGCACGACGATGGACACGTCCGGGAAGGGTGACAGCAAGCGCTCGAGCACGGGTAGCCACTCGAGCGATGGCCTGTATGGCTCGGCATCGCACACAGGCGCGGGCAAACCGCCCTGCAGGGCCGGCAGGCGGGGCAAGCGCCAGGGATGCAGGCAGCCGTCGAAGTCGATGAAGAGCACACGCATCGATTTCCCCGCGTCGGTGACAACAGGCCAACGATAGCCAATGAACAATATATTGTGTAGATTGTAGGGAGGCCGACCGGGACACTTCCGAAAATTCTTCGGACGACTATGGACTTGCTGGTGGCCTTTGGCCGGGTGGTGCGCGACGAACGCAAGCGGCAGCAGCTGTCGCAAGAGAAGCTGGCGGAGGCCGCGGAACTGCACCGCAACTACATCGGCTTGGTGGAGTTGGGGAAGACGGCGCCCGCCTTGGACAGCGCAGCCGCCATCGCCAACGCGTTGGGTGTGCGCTTGTCGGAGCTGTTGCGACAGGCAGAGGATCTGACGGACCAAAGCTGACCCGCCACCACACCGGCGTGCGGGCCTCAGAGGGAATGCGACGCTGCCCTTGAACGCCATGCCATCGCTTGCCGCACACGTGCTTCACGTCAATGGTGGCGAAGCGATGCGATTCCCACTGCGGTGTGAAGACAAGGCGTCGTGTCCGTGCGAGATTGGCCTCCCCTGTGGCTGGAGGAAGCCTTGACCCTCTCCGAAGCGTTCGCACAAGTGCTCCGAGAGCGTCGCGTTGCGCTGGGACTTACACCTGCAGCGCTTGCCGACCGGGCTGCGGTACCGGTCGGCACGGTCGAAGCCATCGAGTGTGGAGCCTTGTCACCTACGATCCTGATGGTCGACCGCCTGGCCGCGGGTCTTGCGATGCCCACGCATGAGCTGATCTCGCTTGCTGAACATGTGCAGGATCAAGCAGCGGCTGCGCTGAAAAGCCGGACGGTCGAACCGCCCGGCCAAGCAAGCGACACAAAGCAAGATCGGCGCTGATGACGATGAACTGCGTGAGCGGCAGGGTCGCTTGCAGCGACACGCCTGTTGGCCGAACAGTGAGTGTTTATGGCACGCTGGCCTTGAAGTAGGTGAGTGTGTCAGCCCAGATCTCCCCCATGTGGCGCGCCTCGACAGCACAGGAGATCCCTGGCACCGAATCCGGATCGTCGCATTCCCCGAAGGGGCCGGTAAGCCACACTTCGGGTCGCTGATCATGGTCCATATCAGTGACCTTCGTTATGGCGCCTGAATCATACTGGTACGCAAAGCGAGCCGGCACGCCGACGGGTTTCAATCGACCGGACGAGAGCAACAGCAGCAAGCGATCACCGCCGTACGGCCATGAAGGCGCGGCAGCATGGAGCCCAGCCCCGTTATTGACAGGCATCAACTGCAATTCGATCACCTGCTGCTGGCCATCGCGGCTGCGCCAACCCTGTATCGTGATCACTTGGCCGCTCGAGTTGCGCAGTGCGTTCACCACCATAGCCATGTCGGGATCGGGTGCGCCGAGGCGCCCCAGCAAGTCCTTCAACCACGCGTCGTGCTCCTGAGGGGCATCGGGGGGCTGCGCGGAGCGCGTGCTGGGGAAGCCGGGCAGCTGCAGCCTTACGAAGGTTTCGGGGTGTGTCGCGCGTCGGCCGTCGGCCGACGGACGCTCATGCATCTTCTGCGGCTGCGAGACCCAGGCTCGGCACAGTACCAGCACGTGAGCCGGCGCATCACCCACACTGTCATTGAAGCAGAGGGTCGCTTGCGCGGTGAGCCCGCTCAAGATTTCCTCGTGTGCCCACCCCGAAGGGCCCCCGAGCAACGCAACCAGCGCCGCGCGCAGTTGACCCGCTTCAGCACCTGAGTCCCGGCGTAGCCAGTCCCAGTCCGGCTGCAGGCACTGGGAAGGCCGGCCCGCGGTCCAGCCTTTAACGGCGATGGAGGTGAGCAGAGATGTCGGCAGATGTTGCAACCATGGACCGTGGTGCCTGCAATCCGATGGGACTTCCAGTGCGGTGATCTGTTCCCCCAAGGCGACCAAGCCTGCATGGCTCTCCACCACTGTACCGAGCACGGGCCACGGGTTGATCGGCTCGTTGGCGTGCGCCAGATCGAAGTCCGACCAGCTACGTTGAGCATCGTCCCTCGCGAGGACAAGCTCTGTTTGCAACCGGGCCAACTGGCGAAGCGCATCGGGCAGTGTGCCGGCGGGCCATGCTGCCGGTGCGGAGGTAAGCGAGATGAGTTTGGCTCGCAGAAAAGCGGCCTGTCGCAAACCCTTCACTAAGCGAAGTCTGCGGTCCTCTCTGCTGTCGCTGGCTTCGATGCCGAGGCCTGTCGAGAGCCTGCTGCCCGGTTGGATTTCAGGTTCCAACTGTTGTAGTGCCGAGGCCAGCCGGGGGTCCGAGGGTGCGAGGCTAGACCATAGCAGGGCAATCAGCACACAGTCGTCAGGCCCTGTTCCCTTGCAGCCGCGACTCGCAAGATGCCGTGCGAAGTGTCGAGTGAGGAAAGGCTCCATTCGCGCAGCCATTTGCTGGCGCTCGGTGGCGTCGCGCACCATTTGTGCGGCATTGAACGCGGCGATCCGGCCGCTTCGCTCGCGCACGCACTGTCCGAAATCGCGCTCGGCGGAACTGCCTGCTACCAGGCCGGTGTAGCGAGCGGAAATTGTGGGATCGAAGGGAGATCGGTCGGGATACAGCCATGCCTGTTGCGGCATGCAGTTCCAAAGCGTCAAGAAGGCCGCCGGCTCGTCGTCCCAACCAGGGAATGGCCCGTACAAGTGCACGTGGCTCGTCCACAACCTCTTATCCCGACGTGCCGCTTGGATTCCATATGAAAACCAACGCTCGACGCGCTTCACGATGTCCGAAGGCGCGTCGAATCTGAGAAGTGAACCTCGCCCGGCGAAGATCAGACCGTTTTGAAGTCGGTCAGTGGACAACCGATGCACGGCATCGCTGCGATAAAGCCGTTCGATCCTGCTCGGGGTGGCTTCGCGCACGACAAAAGCGTAGACGTCCTGCTCGTCGGTCTGCACCATCGCGTCGATTTCACGAATCACGGCCCGGAACTCCTGGTCATCGAGCGGCCGGATCGACCACCTCCACCAAAACCAGGCTCCGAGCACCATCAATGCGCATATCAGCGCGGCCCAGCCGATCCAACGTGTCGAGGACCTGTCCACCGCCAATTCCCTTCCTTCCCGGTGGCCGGCACTCTACTCACAAATCAGTGTCACAGGGTCGCTGCTGTCCCCCGAACCCGGTTCAAGCGTGCGCTTTTCAGCGGAAGAGACGATAGGTGGTGGTGCTGAAGCTCGCCATTAGAGCTTCACGCTGGCCGCGGTGCAGACCGGCACAGCCGCCCGGGCGCGATCAGCCCGCGACAACGCCCCCGCGCTCCCCCCGCCCCAGCCGGAACACCCCGATCGCCTCCACCAACCGCCCTGCCTGCTCGCGCAGCCCGGCCGCCGCTTGCGCCGATTGCTGCACCAGCGCGGCGTTCTGCCGGGTCGCGTCGTCCATCGACGCGACGGCCTTGTTGATGCCGGCCACACCTTGCGCCTGCTCGCCCGACGCGGCCGAGATCTCGCTCATGATGTCGCTGACGCGCTGCACCGCGTCGACCAGTTCGCGCATCGTCTTGCCGGCACGCTCGATGTGCGACGAGCCGGCACTGACGCGCTCGTTCGACTCCGCGATGAGCTGCTTGATCTCGCGTGCCGCCTGCGCCGACCGCTGGGCCAGCGAGCGCACCTCGCTCGCCACCACCGCAAAACCTTTGCCTTGTTCGCCGGCGCGTGCCGCCTCGACCGCGGCATTGAGCGCGAGGATGTTGGTCTGGAACGCGATGCCGTCGATCACGCCGACGATGTCGGAAATGCGCGAGGCGCTGTGCGAGATGGCGTCCATCGTCTCGACGGCCTGGGCCATCACCTCGCCGCCCTGGCGCGCCACGTCTGACGCACCGGCCGACAGCCCGCGGGCTTGGCCGGCGCTGTCGGCGTTCTGGCGCACCGACGCCGAGATCTGCTCCATGCTGGTCGCGGTCTCGCGCAGCGAGCCGGCTTGCTGCTCGGTGCGGCCGGACAACGACTGGTTGCCCTCGGCGATCGCAAGTGAGCGCGCCAGGATGTCGTCGGACGCATGCCGCACCGATTCGAACGATTGCTGCAGCCGGTCCATGAAGCGGTTCAGCTGGCGGCCGATCTCGCCGATCTCGGACTGGTCGGTCACGTCGAAGCGCGCCGACAGGTCCAGGCTGTCGGTGACGGCGGCCACCTGCCGGCGCAGCGTGGCCAGCGGGCCGATGAGCCGGCCCACCAGCGGATACAGCAGGGCCAGCCCCATCACCAGCAACGCGGCGCCGGCGGCGAAGGTCCACCATTGGTTTTCTCGAATGCCGGCCGTCACTTCCTGCAGCGGCATGCTGGCCACCAGGTAACGCTGCAGGTCGGGCAGGTAGACGGCGCCGACGAAGGCCACCTGGCCGTCCTCGAGACGGGTCTGCTGCACGCTCACGCCGCGCTCACGCACCGCCTTCCACTGATCGGCCAGCAGGGGCGCGAAGCCGGGCAGCTTGGACAGGTCGACCTTGCCGGCCTGGGCGGGGTCGGGGTGGACGTCCACCACGCCGTCGGCCTTCACCAGCATCACGGCGCCGCTCTTGCCGACGCGCACCTCGCGGATCAGCGTCGCGAGTTGCGTCATGTCGAGCCCACCGCCGGCCACGTTCAGGGGGCGGCCGTCGGCGCCCTGTGCGTCGCTGCGGTAGTTGACGAACAGCATCACGCTCTTGCTCAGCGGGTTGCTGTCGAGATTGAGTTCGTAGGGACGGCCGCTTTTCAGATAGTTGAAATACCAGCTGTCGCTCGGTGTCTCGGCCGACAGCAAGCGCCATTGCAGCTTGCCGCCTTCCCAGTGGTGGTAGCGCACACTGCCGTCCGGCAGCGTGGTGGCCATGAAGGCCGCGTTGGCCTTCAGCGAGCGCTGCACCTGCGCCATCGCGGCCTCGACTGCGGCTTGTTGCTCCAACGGGGCACCGGCTTCGATCCAGGCCTTCAGGTAGGTGTTGTTGGCGAGCGCTTCCGAACCCGCGATGACCTTGTTCAGCTGGGCCTCGACGCGCCCCGCGACGCTCGACAACTGCGCGGGCAGCTCGTGGTCGCGTACCCGCTCCAACTGGTCGCGTCGGGCCAGCTCCGTCTGGAACAGCACGACCAGCAGGACGGTCAGGCACAGCGTCAGCGCAGACGCGGCGAAAAACTTCAAGCGCAGGGAAAGCGCGTTCCAGAACATCGGGAGTCCCCTTTTTGACCCAGCGCAGACACGCCGGTGGCTTTTGTTGTAGAGCTTTCGGGTTTTCGACCCCCAGTGCCGGAGGCTTAAGGAAATTTCGCACCGCGCGGTGTGGACTAATGCTCGGTCACACGACACACGCTCTGATGGCAGCCGCCGCGCCGACGCACTGCCACCCACCCAGCCAAACGCCTCAGAACTTCTGCGGCCGCAGCACCTGCACGTCGGTGAAGAACATCGTCACGCCGTAGTTCGGCGCGTACTGGGCCAACACATGCTCGGCGATCGCGTCGGCGATGGCCTCTTCGCAGATCACTTTCATCTCGATCGTGCGGTCGGCTTCCCAGGCGCCTTCGCGCACACCGGTCGAGCCTTCGCCGCGCACGTCGTAGACCGTGTAGCCGTGGGCTCCCAGCCGCTTCACGTCGCGCACCAGCGCTTTCTCCAGCGTGGCTTCGGCAATGATCACCAGCAACTGGCGTCGGTGTTTCGTGATCGCCATCATCGGCCTCCTTCCTGCATGTTGCCCCCCCCGCGTGCGCCGGCCCGCTCAACGTGTCAGCCAGCCGGCCAGCTGGATGTAGAGCGGAATGCCGACCACGATATTGAACGGAAACGTGATGCCCAGCGCCGCGGTGATCGACAAGGCGGCGTTCGCCTCGGGCACCGCCAAGCGCATCGCGGTCGGGGCCGCGATGTAGCTGGCACTCGCCGCCAAGGTCGCGAACACGGCGACACCGCCGGTCGACAACCCCAAGGCCCAGCCAGTGAGCGCACCGGCCACCGCGAGCAGCGGCGGCACCATCACCCCCACCGCGACCACTACGGCGCCGAAGCGACGCACCTCGGCGAGCCGGCCGCCGGCCACCAGGCCCAGTTCCAGCAGGAACAGCGCCAGCACGCCCTTGAAGGGGTCGATGAACACGGCGCGGATCGGCTCCGTACCCTCGACACCGGCCACATAGCCGATCAGGATGCCGCCCACCAGCAGCAGCACACTCTTGCCGAACAGCACCTCGTGCAGCAGCGCACCCCAGCGGATGTCGCGCAGCTTGGACAAACGTGCGAGCAGGATGCCGGACACGATGCCGGGCGCCTCCATCACCGCCACCCACAAGGCAGCATGGCTCTCATGGCCGATGCCGGAGCGCACCAGTGCAGCCGTCACCACGGCAAACGTCACCACGCTGACCGAACCATAGTGGGCCGCCAAGGCCGCACTGTCCGGCGGGCGCAGCCGCAGCGCGCGCAGCAGCGGGTACAGCGCAAACGGGATCGCGAAGCTCAGCGCCACGGCCGCGCCGACCTGCGGCAGCAAGGCCCCCAGCGGTTGCTTCGACAGCTCGATGCCGCCCTTCAGCCCGATGGCCAGCAACAGATAGATCGACAGCGTTTCGTACAGCGCCTCGGGCAGACGCAGATCAGAACCGGCCACGCGGGCCAGCACGCCGAGCAAGAAGAAAAAGACCACCACGTCGAGCATGGCGAGATGCTGCCACAAGGTCGGCCGGGTGGCTGGCCCGGGGTGGGCACTCGCCGGTTTGAGACTCAGCCTCGTCAGGGATTTTTTTGGCAAACCCGCTATTCGGGCGTTCACCCGGACTCATGCACTCAGCGAGTGAGTCAAATATGGTAATAGCAGATCCATGGCCTCCGCCTCCAACGCACCCGTTGTCAGCCAGCGCGGGCCCTCGATGATGGCTCGATGTGTCAATGCCTCCACGGTGGACTCCGCCACGAATGCGACCAGCCTGATACGCGACGGCGGCAAGCCCGGGCAACGCTCTCGAAGGTGGGTCCTCAGCATCTCGGTCAGGCGCTCGCTGATGCCCATGGCGGCGGCCAGCGCGCCCTCTCGCGGCACCTGCTCGATCAGCACTTTGTGAAGCTCGGGATTCAGCCGGTGTGCGTCCAGACTTGCCTTGATCAAGGCGCGCAGGACTGCCGGCAAAGGTTCGGACGCATGCTTGGCCAGCGCCGTTTCCACCAAGGTCAACACGTCCTGAACGTGCTCCTCGATCAGCGCCGCGACGAGGGCCTCTTTGTTGCTGAAGTACTGGTACAAGGTCCCGATGCTCACGCCGGCTCGTTCGGCCACCGCCCCGGTGGTCGTCCTTTCATACCCCCGTTGAACCAAAACCTGAGCGGTTGCCTCAAGAACTGCCTTCACAGTCTGTCGGGAACGCTCTTGAACCGGGTGCTTCCTCGAGGGAAGGGACGTCTTGGACTTCATAGGCAGCTCATCGAAAGAAAATGCGAGTTTGAAACCTGAGGAACCCCTCATATTATTGCCGCAGTCCATCTCTCTACCAAGGATCGCAAGTGCAGCGACAAGACCTCAGCTTCCCTTCAGGCAAAGATCATTGCGAGGCGTGGCTGTATCTGCCCGATGCGCCTGCCGGCCCACGTCCGTGTGTCGTGATCGCGCATGGCATCGGCGCGATTCGCCAAGTCCGACTGCAACACTACGCTGAACGCTTCACGCAAGCGGGCTACGCGGTTCTGACATTCGACTACCGTCATTGGGGCGCAAGCAGCGGGACACCCCGATATTTGTGCGCGATCGGGAAACAGCACGAAGATATCGAAGCTGCCATCGAGTGCGCCAAGTCTCGGCCGGAGATCGATGCGGGCCGGGTCTTCTTGTTCGGAACATCGTTTGGTGGGGGGCACGCGCTCGTTGTCGGCTCTCGCCGGCCGGACCTCGCGGGTGTCATCTCTCAGTGCTCCGTGACCGATGGCTTGGCCGTCGCCATGGGAACGCCGCTGCGCCAGCTCTTGCAATGGTTGCCGGTCGCCCTGGTTGACCAATTCCGCGGCTGGTTTGGCATGTCTCCCAGATACATCAAGCTTGCTGGAGAGCCCGGTGAACTCGCCTTGATGACCAAGCTTGGGGCCGAGAAAAGCTACCACGCCATGATCGATGAGCCGTCCCCTTGGATGAACTTGGTCGCCGCAAGGTTGACGCTGTGGCCTCTGTACCGCCCGATCCGGCACGCATCTCGTATCGCACCACCGCTTCTCATGGTGGTCTGCGATCGAGACGAAATCTGCCCGGCGACGATCGCCGCAAAAGCAGCCCGGCTGGCCCCGAGGGGCCAAGCGGTTCACTTTGACTCATCCCACTTCGAGATCTACTTCGGGGAACTCTTCAACAGGGCTACCGCCACGATGATCGACTTCATGGGGACATCGACAGGCCACGCGAGTGCGGCCGATCAACTCGCCTCGAACGGGCAATTGCGCGCTGCGTAGTCTTACTGTGACGTTGACTTGGCCGGCCGCTGTGCCGGGCGCTGCATCGCGGCGAAGCACGACAGCACGGCGCCCAAGGCAGCCATCGCCGTGGCCAGGCCGAGCGATGCACCGACGGCGGCGCCTAGGCCGATCGGCAGCACCACGGCACTGACGTTGAGCACGACCAAACGCACCCCGAGCACCTCCCCGCCGCGCCCGGCGGGCGATTCCGCATGCAGCAGCGCGAGCACGCTCGGCAATGCGCTGCCAAGGCCGATCCCGAGCACGCACTCGAGCGCAAACGCCATCGGCAGCGCGTGCGCCAATGGGAACAGCAAAAAGCACAGCCCACTGCACGCCAGCGCGAAGCGGATGATGCGGGCGTCGCCGAGCCGCTGCCGCCACGGCGCGGGCAGGGCCCGGGCCAGCAGCACTGCAGCGTTGTAGGCCGCCAGCAGGTTGCCCACTGCTGCGGCTGACCAGCCGTTGTGAGCGCCGAACACCGGCACGAGGAAGGTATTGGCATTCCACGCCACGCCCACCAGCAAGTCGACGAGCAGGATGCGCCGCAGACCCCGCGCCTCGAGCACTTGCCGCACGGACAGACGGGCGGGATGCGCCGTCAGGTGCATATCGTCAGCCCCGTCGGACAGCCCGCGTCGCGTGACGATCGCGCCCACCCACGCCATCAGCGAGCAGGCCGCCAGCAACGAGAACGCCAGTTCGCCTCCGGCATGCGTGATCGCCTGGCCGGCGACGAGTGGGCCCAGGCAGCCCGACAGGGCGGTGCCCAGCCCGATGCCCGAATGGCCACGGGCCCGCCCTGCGTCGTCGCGACAGCGGCCGAGTTGAGCCTGCACGGCCAGCAACAAGGCGTTGTACCCCGCCCCGGCCGTGGCGGCGGTCAGCCACAGCATCGCCGGGGCCCAGTGACATGCGGGCAGCAGCAGGCCGGCCCAAAGCGCCACCATCCCCGCCAAGGCCGGCACCCGTGGCCCGCCGCGGTCGACCCAACGCCCCAGCCACACTGCGCCCAGCGTCGGCAGCAGCGAAAAGAGCGCCATCATCAGGCCGACCTGGAAGGCCGGCACGCCCAGCGAGAGCGCGCTCAGCGAGACCGCGACGCGGCTGCCAGTCAGCGCGAGGTGGTTCAGCACGCACAGCATGACCAGCGCGCGGACCGACAGCACAGCGGAAGGGGTGGGAGGTGGGGCAACGGACATCGACGTTATGCTGCCGATCTTGCGGCCATAGGCAAAGTTGAATTTGCTGAGCGCTGCCATCAGGAACCATGATGCGAGAACTCAACCTCGACCAGCTGCGCACGCTGGTCGCCGTCACCGAACTCGGCAGCTTTTCCGCGGCCGCCCGGGCCTTGCACCTGGCGCAGCCGACGGTCAGCTTGCACGTGAGCGAACTCGAGACCAGGCTGGACACGCAGCTGTTGGTGCGGGGCGGCCGCCGTGTGACGCCGACCGGCGCCGGCGAGGTGCTGGTGACCCGCGCGCGCCAGCTGCTGCGGGATGCCGGCGAGGCGGTCGAGCTGGTCCGGCGCCATCGAGACGGCCAGGTGGCGCGTGTGCGCCTGGGCAGCTCTTCGGGCGCGATGGTGCACCTGCTGCCGCGCATCCTCGAGCGGCTCGATGCCGAGCTGCCTGGCATCGACGTGCAGGTGTCGGTGGCGCGCTCGGCCGAGCTGATGAACCGGCTGTTCGTCGGCGATGTCGATCTGGCCCTGGTGGCGACACCTCAGGCCGCCTTCCCGGGGCTCAGCGTGAGCCCGTGGCGCGACACGCCGATGATGGCGCTGCTGCCGGCTCGCTGGAAGGCGCCGAAGGCGGTGACGCCGCAGTGGCTGGCGAGCCGGCCGCTGATCTTCAACGAGCCGACGACACTTGTGCACCAGCAGACGATGGCCTGGTTTGCGACGGCCGGGTTGCACCCTACCGCGCGCATCGAGATGCTGTTCAACGAGGTGACGCGACGCCTGGTGGCGGCAGGGTACGGCGCGGCCATCCTGCCGTTCGAGCACCCCAGCGAGACGCTGGACGGCAAGATACAGGTGGTGCCGCTGCGGCCCGCGGTGACGCGGCGGCTCGCGGTGGCCCAGCGTGCCGGCACCGTGTTGAGCCATGCGGCACAGCGGGTGGTGGACATCGTCTGGCAGTTTCGAGAGCTGCGCGGCAGGTGAGGCTTGCCTTCACCGCCGCCGTTCGTCGCCACCGATCATCTGCTCATCTGAAACGCCGCACCGGGACTTTCAGCCCAAGCCCAGCGCCGCCCCCGGCACCGCCCGCACCCGCTGCTTGAACGCCTTCGGCTGGCGATCCTGCGCGCAGATGATCACGTGCAGCGGCCAGCTTTCGTTCGCGAGTCGATCGACGATCGCGCCGTGGTGGCCGCGCCAACGGGCCCAGACGGTCAGCTCCAGGCACAACACATAGGTCATCACGCTGGCATCGGCCGGCAGCACGCGGCGCACCAGCCACACGCGGGCCACGCCTTTGCGATGCCGGCGCACCAGGGCCAGCACGGCGGCCTGCGTCTCGGCCGGCAGTTCTGCCGGGCGCAGCTCGTGGTCGTGCGACAACTGGTCGAACTGCGTTTGTCGCTCGAGCTCCCACAGGTGGCGCTCGTGCCAGCGCCGCTCGTAGTCGTCGGCCCGCGGGTCGTCGCGCTGCTTCAAAAAGCCATAGGCCTTGTCGCACACCGGCTTGACGGCGTCGGGGTCGAGCACGGCGGTGCGCTCGAGCAAGGCGAGGCCGCTGTCGTCATTGCGATCGAGGCGCACACAGCCTTCGAGGTAGAGGCCCAGGGCATGGTCGGCATGTTGCGCGTTGAACTCGCTCAGAGCCGGCAAATGGTCGTCGTCGGGGTGCAACTGCAGCCTCAGCTGCAGGATTTCGATCTGCTCATCGGGCTCGGGCGTCGGCAGGCCTTGCAGTTCGGTCAGGCGAGCCCGCTTGGCTTGCCACTGGTCATGGTGCTGGCGCCAGCGCTCGGCCACCTCGGCGTGCCATTGCGTCTGCATCGCCTGGCGCAGACGGCTCGCCTCGCGGCCCAGCCAGGTCTGCGCCGCCGATGGACCGGTCAGGGCCGACGGCAGATGGGCCGCGACACTGTCGGCGGTCACGTTGCCGCCCAGCGCCTCGATGCGGCGCCGCAGGATGGGATGGGTGTCGGTGACGTCGGCCTCGCGATCGAGCGCACGCTGCAGCCACTGCTGTGCGTGCTCCGATGGCGGCGGCAGCACCGCACGGTGAGCCCATTGCTCGGCCAGGTCGGCGGGCGGTGTGGGCTGCTGACGTGCGGCGGCAAAGGTGTCGTCGAGAAAGGTGTCGTAGGCCGCGGCACTGACGTTGACGCGCTTGAGGGCGCTCACCGCAGTGGCGGCTCCGACCAGTTCGGCCGAGGCCGCATCGGCCTGGTATTCATGCGCACGCGCCAACACGAAGGTGTAGGCATTGAAGTACGGCGCATACCAACTCACGGCACGCTGTAGCCAGCGGCCGCCAAAACCCTGCCACTGCGCCGACAGCGCCTGGATGCTGCCCCAGGTCGCGCGCAAACGGTAGATGAAGGCGCCGAAGTGGCTGTGTGCACCGGCCAGGTGTCCGTACTCATGCGCCACCACCGCCAGCGCTTCTTCGGGCGACAGGCTCTCGAGCAAAGGCAGGCCCAGCAAGAGGTAGTTGCGCGGCCATCCGAACAAACCGAACAAGGGCCGCTGCACGACGGCGGCGTTGAGATCGTCGGTGATCAAGACATGGTGGAAGCGCGGCCCGCGCATGCGCCGGCGCATCTCGTCCAGCGCCGCGAACAGGGCGGGGGCCTGCTCTGCCGTCAGCTCGCGGCCCTGCGGCGGCGGAAAGCGCGTGAACAAGGCCGACAGCGACGACTTCAGCAACAACCACAGCGGCACGGCCAGCAGCACCAGCAGCTTGCCCAGCTTGAACAGCACGATCAGCGCCTTGCCGCCGGTCAGCACGGCCGCGACCAGCAGGCCGCCGATCAGCAGCAAGGCCAGCCCGGCGAAGCCGAGGATCAGCGCCAGCAGGCCAAACCCGAGCAGCGCGAGCAGCGCCACCTTGAGTTGGTAGAGGCCCGGCGAGCGTTGGCTTTCGGCTTCCAGGCGCTCGACCATGCGCTCGAATTGCGCGAGTTCCATACCCGTTCCCTCATCCATCGTGTGGGTGTTGTGTCGGGCGATTTTGTGCAAGGGCCCGAGGTTTGAGCAAGCACGCCGAAGGGGGTGGCGCTGCGGCAGCCGCCAGGGGCAGCGTAGCCAGACGGCGGCAGCGGCAGCAGGACAAAAGCGGACGCCACAAGGGTGGCGGCGAAGGCGCACAAAGCGGTTGCGCCCGGCCGCCGTAGTGGGGGCTCGCCGTCCTGGCACGGGTCGACAGCGGGTGCCGCGGTGCGCCATCCCGGCCGGAGCGGCAGCAGCATGCGCGCCGGCCGCCGAGCCGATGCAAGGTGTTGTCAGCGGGCCACGTGCGGCCCCCGTCGCCCGCCCGTTTCAGGCGGGTGCTGCGGGCCGCGGGCCGCGGCGTCGGCGACGCTCCCGAGCCACCGACCCAGGGTGCGGATCAGCACCGAGGTTTCGACGGGCTTCGAGATGTGATCGTCCATGCCGGCGGCGAGGCAGGCGTCGCGGTCTTCGCCGAAAGCGCTGGCGGTCATCGCGAGGATCGGCGTGGAGCGGTGCTGCGCCAGGCGTCGGATCTCACGTGTGGCGGTGAGACCGTCCATCTCCGGCATGTGCAAGTCCATCAGGATCAGGTCGTAGCGTGCTGCGCGCGCCTGCTCGACCGCGGCAACGCCGGTGGGCGCCAGGTCGACCTCCAAACCCAGCGACTGCAGTTGCTCGACGGCGACCAGCTGGTTCACCGGGTTGTCTTCGGCGAGCAGTACCCGGGCGCCTTCGAAACGCGGCTCCTGCAGCGCGCCGCGGCCCTCCGCCGGGAGCGCGGCGGGCAGGCCCGCGGCGGGCGACATCGCGGCGATGCAGCCCTCGCGCATCAAGGTCATCGACACCGGCTTCTCCAGCACACACACGCCCTGCAGATCGCCGGCCTTGGCGCGGACCGCATCGGCATCGCCCAGCGTCAGCAACAAGCACACGGCGCCGCCCGCAACACCCGCGTCGCCGCGCAACAGCTCGCGCGCGAGATGGAGACCGCCGCGCGCCGGCAGCTCGCAGTCGATCAGCAGCACGTCGTAGGCCTCGCCCGCAACCTGTGCCGCCCGCGCCATCTCGACGGCGCGCGCGGACGACGCGGCGCGGTCGGCCCGCCGCACCCCCAGCCGCTTCAGCATTTCGCCCAGCGCCTGGCTGGCGGCGTCGAGATCCTCGACGATCAGCGCGCGACGCCCGTCCAGTACCGGGGCGGCGGCCGTCGCGCTCGCAAGGTTGGGCGGCGCCACGCGCAAGCGGGCGCTGAACCAAAAGGTGCTGCCCGCGCCCGCCTGGCTGCTGGCCCCGGTGTCGCCTCCCATCAGCTGCGCCAGTTGGCGGGTGATGGTCAAGCCGAGACCGGTGCCGCCGTAGCGCCGGGTGGTCGAGTTGTCGCCTTGTTCGAAAGCGCCGAACACCTTGTCGATGGCGTCGGACGGCACACCGATGCCGGTGTCGACGACTTCGAAGCGCACCAGCAAGTCCTGCTCGCGGCGCTCGATGCAGCGACACCGCACGACGATCGAGCCGGTCGGCGTGAATTTCACGGCATTGCCGACCAGGTTGAGCAGGGCCTGTTCGAGCCGGGTGGGGTCACCGATCAAGCAGCTGGGCGT
The DNA here is from genome assembly GCF_001017435.1 of Caldimonas brevitalea. Classification (NCBI taxonomy): domain Bacteria; kingdom Pseudomonadati; phylum Pseudomonadota; class Betaproteobacteria; order Burkholderiales; family Sphaerotilaceae; genus Caldimonas; species Caldimonas brevitalea. The sequence goes on along the minus strand of NZ_CP011371.1, from coordinate 773,081 downwards.
GTCGTCTAGGTCGAGCACCAGTTCCACGCCCTTGTCTCGCGCGGCGGTTCGCACCAGCGCACAGGTACGCGCAAGCAGCCGGTCGAGGTCGAAGTCGGTCTGCTCGAGCGCCAGCTTGCCGACCTCGATCTTGGACAGGTCGAGGACGTTGTTGATGATCGCCAGCAGGTGGCGAGACGCATCGATGACCATGTCGAGCCGCTCGCGCGTGGCGCGGTCGGCGCTGTCGCGCCGCATCAGCTGGGTCAGGCCGATGATGGCGTTCATCGGCGTGCGGATTTCGTGGCTCATGTTGGCCAGGAAGGCGCTCTTGGCCTGGGTCGCCGCCTCGGCCTGCACGCTGCGCTCGGTGAGCGCCTGGTTGAGGTCGAGCAACTCGCGCTCGAGCCGCTTGCGCTCCGACAAGTCCACCGCCACCGCCATGAAGCCGGTGTTGTGGCCGGCGTCGTCGCGCACCGCGCTCACGCTCAGCAAGACCGGCAAGCGCGTGCCGTCCTGGCGCACGTACGTCCATTCCCGGTGTTCCGCGGGCCCGCCGTGCGCACCGACCCCGAACACTTCCCCCGGGCGTAGGGGTCGTCCCAGCTCGGCGGCCAGCGCCTGTTCGCGCGCCTGCAGCTCGCCCGGGTCGTGGAAGTGCGCCATGCCCAACCGGCCGATCACATCAGCGGCCCGCCAGCCCAGCATGGCTTCTGCGGCGGGATTGAACAGCACCACCACCCCTTCGGTGTCGGTCGCGATGATGGCGCTTGCCGCACTGCCCAGGATCGCACGCTCACGGGCGGCCAAGGCCCGCAATTGCGCGGTGCGCTGCGACACCTGCTGCTCCAGCGTGGCATTGAGGTCGAGGATCTTCGCTTCAGCCGCCTTGCGCCGGCTGATGTCGCGGAGCGTCTTGGCGGCGCCGGTGATGCGCCCGTCGGCACTGCGAATGGGCGACAGCGACACCGAGACATCGACCCGGCCGCCGTCTTGCCGCAAACGCACGGTGTCGAACACCGGCACGTCCTCTCCCTGAGCCGCCTGCTCGATCAGCCGCATCTCTTCCTGCATCCGCTCGGGTGGCACGATCAGGTCCACCAGGCGCCGCTGCAGCGCTTGCGCCGCGGTGTAGCCGAAGATGCGCTCCGCAGCCCGGTTCCAGTCGGTGACGGTGTCCTGCAGCGAGATGCCGACGATGGCGTCCTGCGAACTGTCGACCATCGCGGCCATGCGGGCCTGCTGCGTGCGCACCAGGCGTTCTCGCTCGGCCCCCAGCAGCCAGACGTACAGCAGCACCGCCGCCAGTGCGAACGTGGCTGCCACGGCCCCCGCGTAAGCGCGCGGATCGGGCGCCTGCAGGTTGGCGAAGAACGCGGGCAGCGCGCGCACTTCCATCTGCCACTGCCGGCCGTACATCGGCAGCGTCAGGCGTCGGCTCAAGGCCTGGGTGTCGGACGTGTCCCACCCGGGCGAGGTGAAGAACCGTTCGGGCGTCCCGTCGGCCGGCACGTCGTAGAGGGCCAGCGCGAACTCGCCTTCGGAGTAGTTGAAGTCACCGAGCACCTCGTCCATGGCCAATGGCATGTAGGCCCAGCCGAAGCAGGCCGTCTCGCGCTCGGCCACTGTCGCCGGTTGGTGCCCGCGCTGAAAGATGGGCAGCAACAGCAGGAAGGAGCGGCGGTGCAGACCGCTGGCTTGCACCAAGGTGATGGGCGCCGTCAACGCAGGCTTGCCACTGCGCATCGCCGCGATCGCAGCGGCCCGCCGATGGCCTTCGGATGCGATGTCGAGCCCGATCGCCTGCAGGTTCAGTTCGACCGGCTCGATGTACTGGATGACGTAGCGTTCGCCTTCGTGCGGGCTCAATTCATGGATGCGGAAATCGGGCTGGCCGTCGCGCCGGGCAGCGGCGAGAAAAACCGTTTCCTCCGCCCGGGGCACCCGCCGCACAAAGCCGAAGCCGCGCGAGCCGCGGAACTCGCGCTGGAATTGCCGCGTCGCGCTGTACTGCCGAAAGCGCTCCCGTGTCACCGCCTCACCGCCCGCCGCGATCACCGCGCCGCCCGCGCCGCGCAAGCCGTAGGCATAGGGCGCCATGCGGGTCTGAAGATCGGCGGTCGCACGCCGTGTGACCGCATCGAAGCGGGCTTGGGCCTGCGCCTGGTTGGCGGTGTGTCGGGCCCAGCCGACCGCAGCGGCGACCAGCAGACCGGCCATGAACACGGCCAGGCAGAGCAGCGTGGGGTAGCGCCTTTCGCTCACGCTCCCGCCCTTCCTTGCGGCTCGCCGGCCAGGCGCCCACGGCGCCGGAGGGCAAGGGCCCACCGCCCGGGGGAACGAGGCCGAGACCGCCGCGCCTGCCGTCGTCCCGACGCGCGGTCGAATGCGTCACAACAGGTCACGCCAATGGCTCCCGCGAGGCGACTTGAAAACATGCCAGGCGCTGACAGGACTACCAGCGCCTCCCGGTGCGTAGCAAACGAGAGGCCTTGCCCGCCACCGTCTGTCATCTCCCTGACGGCCCTGCACCGGGGCGCATTCCCCGTCTCCGGCGCCGCGGCGGCGGCGCGCCCGGGCCGGACCACCGCGAGCAGGACGGCCGCGCCTGATGGTGGCCCGCGACCGACGCCCCGACGCTCAGGACGGCTGCGGCAACGACAGCGCTTCGGGGCTTGCCAACAGCAGGCGGTAGGCCCGCTCTTCCAGTTGCTCGAGTTCCCGCAGCCAGAAATGGCCGCCGCAGGCGCAGCCAAGCAACAGTTCGACCAGTCCGCGCAGTTTGGGCACGCGCCGGATCGGCCCGGGCACATCCCAACGGCGACCCACGCTGTAGAGATGGCGGTAGCCGCGCTGGCGCAGCCAGCTGGCGACCTCGTCGCCGCCGCCCGGCCCGGCGCTGTGATTGGATTCGAACAGCACCAGCGGCCGGTCGACGTCGAGCACCGCTTGCAGGCCGCGCAGCACCCGCAGCTCATACCCTTCCACGTCGATCTTGACGAGGCGCACGGGCCGCACGAGGTCGAGCCGCTGCACCACGTCATCGCCCCGGCGCACCGGCAGCACGCGCAAGCGTCCTGCGGTCGCGCGGGCGGACTCGCCGGCGAAGCTCGAGCCGCCCAGGTTGCCGCTCTGGTTCTGCACGAAACGGCAATCGGCGTCTTCGTCGCCCAAGCCCACCGGCACCACGGTGACATTGGCGACATCGTTCAGCTCGATATTGGCCTGCAGAATCTTGACGATGGGCGGGTTGGGCTCGACCGCGACCACCTGCGCGAAGCGCGGCGCGAGAAACAAGGTGTGGTTGCCGACGTTGGCTCCCACATCGAGCGCCACGCCCTGCGCGAACTCGTCCCGGTAGCCGGCGAGCACCGTGTCGAACAAGGACAGCAGCAGGTCTTTCTCGTAGAGCCCGTCGGTGAAGATGTGCTGGCCCACCGCATCGGAGGGCACGGCCGCCAGCACCGGGTACCCCTTGGCGCGCACGGCACGGCCAAGCCGGTAGGCGAGCCGCGACAGCACGAACTCGCGCAGGACCTGGGCTCGCCCGATGTCGCGAACGCGCGTGGCGTCGAGAGGGTGGTGTGCAGTGCCTCTGTCTTGCATGCCTTGGCCTCCGGTGGTCCACATGGTGCCACGGCGGACGACGGTTGCGGCGAGTGTTGCAAGACGTTAGGGATGGAATTTGTGCAGTGCGCCGGGGCGGCGCTTTCGATGCCCGAATCGGGCCTCGGAACACCGTGCCAAGGGGTTCCCCTGGCCCTCTCAAGAGGGAATGAACTGCAGGCGGTCACTGCCTAGAGTGAATGACAGGAGGGCAGACATGGCGGCGCGACAGGCGCTGCCCGGCGCACGCCCTGTGCGCCACCGTGTCGGTGTGTCCCGCCCGGCCGTTCGCGGCTGCGCAGGATGCCCCGCCGCCTCCTCGGCCCCGGCTGATCGGCCGTCGCAGATCGGCCCATCACGAGCTACTGGAGACCCACGTGAAATCTCACTCACTCGCTGCCTGTTGCGCGGCTCTCGGCCTTGCCTTCGGCTCGGCCGCGTCCGCCGACCCCAAACCCGATGTCGTCAACAACGGCAACCTCTGGACCATCACCTTCTACGACGACTCGTCCGACGTGCACGACGAGTGGGCCACCCAGCAGATCTGCTTCATCCCCACCGGCACGGTCGGCACGCAGTTGGCGGGCGTCTGGTACTCGCCCACCTTCTTCGACTGGAACGGCACCTGGCGACAGGAGGGTGACCAGGTCTTCATGACAGGCGACTATGCCGGCGACATCGACGGCAACGCCGTGGGGCACGACGGCATGCACTGGCAACTGGTGACGGCGGAGCGCAAGAGCGAAGGCTTCGGCCACTGGAAGGAATGGCGCGAGGACGGCAGCTTCGGCAACGTCATCGGCTACGGCAATGCCAAGTTCGCCCGCGTCGGCAACTGCCATTTCCAGCCGCCCAAGGTCGACATCGGCACCCTCCACAAGCTGACGCTGGTGGAAAGCCGCAAGGCGCCACGCCGCTTCCGCCGGGACGGCCGTGATGCCATCGGCCCGATGGACAAGCTGCTGCTGCCGCTGCAATGACGCAGGGGCCGGCGGCCCACGCGGGGGACGGCTTCGGCAGCGTCGCACGCGCCACGGCCGCCGGCCGCCGTCGCCCACTGCGGTGGCGGCGCCTCAGGTGCCGCCGCCGCGCTCCTTGGCCAGAAAGGCAGCCAGTTCTTCGGGCGGTAGCGGCTTGCTGAAGTAGAAGCCCTGCATCTCGTCGCAACCGTTCTCACGCAGGAAGTCGCGCTGCTCCAGGGTCTCGACACCTTCGGCCACCACCGTCAGGCTGAGGGTCTTGCCCATCGCGATGATGGCGCCGGTGATCGCCCGGTCGGCCGAATCGCTCGCGACTTCGCGGATGAAGGAGCGGTCGACCTTGAGCGCGTCGATCGGGAAGCGCTTGATCTGCGCCAGCGACGAATAGCCGGTGCCGAAGTCGTCGATCGAGATGCGCACGCCCATCTGCTTGATCTGGGTCAGCAAGGCCACCGCCCGTTCGGTGTTGTGCATCACCATGCCTTCGGTGAGCTCCAACTCGAGCAACGCCGGGTCCATGCCGGAGTCGCGCAAGGCGTCGGCGATGTCGTCGAGCAAGCCGTCGTGCAGGAACTGCCGCGCCGACAGGTTGACGGCAATGCACATCGGGGGCATGCCCTGCTGTTGCCAGGCCACGTTCTGCGCGCACGCGGTGCGCAGCACCCAGCGGCCGATCGGCACGATCAAGCCGGTTTGCTCGGCCACCGGGATGAACTGGGCCGGCGACACCGGGCCCAGCTCGGCGTTGTGCCACCGCAGCAGCGCCTCGACACCGGTGATGGCCTCGCTCTGCAGCGCCACCTTGGCCTGGTAGTGCAGCGAGAACTCGCCGCGCGCCAGCGCATTGCGCAGGCCGGTCTCGAGCGCCAGGCGTTCGAGCGACTGGGTCTTGATGTCGGGCGAATAGAACTGGTAGTTGTTCTTGCCCTCTTCCTTGGCCACATACATCGCGATGTCGGCGTTCTTCATCAGCGTCTGGTCGTCCTCGCCGGCCGCGGGGTACATCGCGATGCCGATGCTGGCCGTGACCCGGCAGGGTTGACCGAGGATGGGCACCGGCTCGAGCACCGCGGCCAGGATCTTGCGCGCCACCGTGACCAGTTGCTCGGGCTCCTCGATCTCTTGCACCATCACGACGAACTCGTCGCCCCCCAGGCGAGCGACCACATCGCAGGCGCGCAAACAGCGCTTCAGGCGGGACGAGATCTCCTTGAGCAGCTGGTCGCCCGCCTCGTGGCCCAGCGTGTCATTGATGATCTTGAAGCGGTCGAGGTCGATGAACAACACCGCCAGCTTGCGCTGGTAGCGCCGCGCGCCATGCAGCGCCAGGGTCAGCAGGTCGTGGAACCAGGCGCGGTTGGGCAGGCCGGTGAGGCTGTCGTGCCGGGCCAGATACTGGATGCGCTCTTCGGCCCGCTTTTGCTGCGTGATGTCGCGCCCGACCCCGCGGTACCCGGTGTAGCGGTTCTGGGCATCGTAGATCGGCTCGCCGCTGACCCGCACGTACTGCACGGTGCCATCGGCCCGGGTGCGGCGCACCACCACTTCATGGAAGGGCCGGCGCGCCGCCAACAAGGCCAGGTGCTCTTCCCAATCGCCTTCGACCTCGAAGCCCAGCTCCCACCAGTGCTTGCCCAGCCCCGCCGACAGGCCGCCGTCGTCCCCGTCGTCGCCACCGCGCCCCTCCACGCGGGTGAAGCGAAACTCGGCGTCCTGCTCCCAGAACCAATCGGACGACAGCACCGTCAGGCTGCGAAAGCGCGATTCGCTCTCGCGCACGGCCCGCTCGGCACGCGCGCGTTTGGTGACGTCGGTGTAGAGGGTGACGAAGCCACCGCCGGGCAGCGGCGAGCCGCGCACCTCGATCACGGTGCCGTCCGGACGCTCCCGTTGGAACAGGTGCGGCTCGAAGCGGCTGGCCAGCGCGACGCGCTCGCGCACCTGTTCCTCGATGTCGCCGGGCCCGTAGTCGCCGCGCTCGGCGTTGTAGCGCATGAACGCCGAGAACGGCGTGCCGGGCTGGCACAGCCACTCGGGGAAATCGAACAGTTCACGACAACGGCGGTTCATGCCCACCAGGCGCATCTGCCGGTCGGTGATGCTGATGCCCTGGTCCATGTGCTCGAAGGTGTTCTCCAGCACCTGCTTGCTCTCGCGCAGCGCCCGCTCGGCAGTGGCGCGATCGGTGATGTCGGCATACACAGTGACGAAACCGCCGCCCGGCAGCGGCCGACCGTGGATGTCGAGCACCGTGCCGTCGGGCCGTTCGCGCACGAAGTGGTGGGCCTCGAACTGGCGTGCCTGCTCGACGCGTTCGCGCACCTGGGCTTCGAGGTCGCCAGCCCCATAGTCGCCGCGCGCTGCGTTGTGCCGCACGAACGCCTCGAAGGGGGTGCCAGGCGCGTACAGGGCCTGCGGGAAGTTCAGCAGCTCGCGAAAGCGGCGGTTCACGGCGACCAGGCGCAGCTCGGCATCGAACACGCTGACACCTTCGTCCATCGTGTCGAACATGCTTTCGAGCAAGGTGCTGCTCTGCCGCAGCGCCTGCTGGGTGCGCACGGTCTCGGTGATGTCGCGCGAAATGCCGTGATAACCGAGGAAGCGGCCATCGGGGGCGAACATGGGCAGGCCGCTGGTCTGCAGGTAACGGTCTTCGCCCCGGGCGTTGCGGCGCTTGTAGACGAAGTCGGTGAACTTGCGGCGCGCCTGCAGCAGCGCCCGATGCGGCTCCCAGCTGCCGTTGTCGCTGACGGGCTCGGTGCCGGCGCTCCAGCGCACCTCACCGAGCATCGCCGTAGCGTCGAGACCACTGCGTTCGAGGCCGAGCCCGGCGACATGGGTGAACCGCAGCTCGGCATCCTGCTCCCAGTAGAAGTCGTAGGCCAAGGACACCAGGCTCGCGAGCCGGGAGCTGTCGTGCTCCTGTACCCCGGCGCCCGGCACCACCGCCTCGTCATCGGCCGGAGTGGAGGCACTTGCGCGCTGATCACGAACCATGTTGTCTCACCGCCTGAACTCGCTCTCGACATCGCGGAGGCCGCGACTGTCATCGAATGAATATCTGCGCGACGGCGCTGCCGCAGCGCTAGGGTAAACCCGTTCGCGTCCTCTCAAAAGCGTGCGAAAGGTCCTGCTCAGCGGCCCTCGATACGCGCTGTCGCAGCGACGGCGGCCGCTGCCGCTACACTTCGCCCGCCTCGCATTCCGCAGGCGCCGTGGGCAACCCCTGCGGTGGAATCAAGAGAAAACCTAGCAAACATGAACCGAGTTGAACTGATCGACAAGCTGGCCGCCGAACACGAACTGTCCAAGGCCGCTGCTGGCCGCGTGCTCGACACCTTCGTCCAAACCATCGTCAATGCCGTCAAGAAGGGCGACAGCGTGCAGCTCGTCGGCTTCGGCACCTTCAAGCAGGTGGCCCGCGCCGCGCGCACCGGCTTCAACCCGAAGGAAGGCAAGTCGATCAAGATCGCGGCCACCAAGGTGCCGAAGTTCGTGCCGGGCAGCGCCTTCAAGGCCGCCATCGACCCGAAGGCCGCTGCTCGCAAGGCCGCCAAGGCCGGCGCCGCGCCGGCTGCTGGCAAGAAGGCCGCCGCGAAGCCCGCTGGCAAGTCGGCTGTCAAGACGGCTGCCAAGACGGCAGCGAAGCCCACCGCCAAGCCGGTCGCCAAGAAGGCTGCCGCGAAGAAGGCCGCACGCAAGGCCTGATCTCGTTCGAGATGCTGGCCCTGCGCGACGGCATCCGCCGTCGCGCGGGTCGGCTCCTGGCGGCTCCTCAAGCCGCCCCCCCGGCGCCGCCATCGTGGTCTGAGCCCAGCAGGCTGCGGATCACGCCCAGCAGACGTTCGAAGCGCGCAGGTTTGGGCAGGAACGCGGCACACCCCAGCTGCGACGCCGCGTCGGCGGCCCCCAGCGCGGCACTGCTCATGACGATGGGAATGCCGGCCGTCTGCGGATCGTGCTTCAGGCACCGGCACAGTTCCTCGCCACCCATGCGGGGCATCATCAAATCGGTCACGACCAGGTCGACGCCGCCGGCCCGGGCGAACTGCAGGGCGGCACGCCCGTCGCCCGCCTTCTTGACCTCATAGCCCTCCAGGGACAGCAGCAAGGCCACGGTATCGACGATGTCCGGCTCGTCGTCGACCAGCAAGATGGTCCGGGCGCCGCTCATTCCGGCGTCCCCGTGTCGTCCGGCGTGCCGGCCGCGTCGGGACCAGCGGGTGGGTCGTCGGCCGGCCCGTCGAGCACGAAGCCGGTCTCGGCGATGTGAAACTGCCAGATCACCGGGTCATAGGGGCTTTCGCGCAGTTTCAGCAGCGAGACCAGGCGCCGCATCTGCGCACGCGCAGCGTCGTAGCGCATCCAGACGATGTTCTCGTAGAGCGGCGACATGTAGAGGCGCCGCACCGGTCCGCCGAGCTGGTCGAGGAAGGCGAGCTCCTGGGTCATGCAGGTCGTGACGCCACGGATGCGCAGTTCGTTGGTGAGCGCGGCCATGAAGGGCTGGGCTCGCTCGGGGTGAGGCGCGCCGGCGAGCAGGCCGTCCAGCCCGTCGATGAACACTCGCTGCACGCCACGTGCGGTGATGTCGTCGAACAACTCGAGTGCGAGGCGATCGAGCGACAGCTCGATCGGGGCATGCCAGAGTACCGACAAACCGCCGCTGGCCACGGCCTGGCTCAACTGCATGCCGGCCCGGTCACCGCGAGCGAGCAGCCGCTCGGGCGACTCGTAGAAGCCGAGCACCGCGCACTTTTCTCCGCGCCGCAGTCCCTCGGCCAGGAACTCCAGGCCCATCAAGGTTTTGCCCGCGCCGGGCGGGCCGACGATGTGGGTGATCGAAGCGCGCCTGATGCCCTGGCGCGTGATCTGCCCGAGCAGGGTGGCGCCGAGCTCGAGGGGTTCCGGGTTGGCGGGGGCCGCCGCGACTTCGCTGCGCCGCTGGCCTTCCAGCCGCGGATAGACCTCGACCCCCTGCCGCGTGATGGCGAACACGTGTTGACCCAGCAGGTGCGGCCGGCCCCGCAGCTTGTACACCTGCAGCAGGCGTGTCGTGCGAAAGCTGTGGTGGAACTGGGACAGCTCGAGCACGCCGTCGACCACCGTGTGTTCGGCTTCGGAACCGACGCCCGCGGCCGGTGTGAGCAGCAGCGTGGTGCAACCGGTCGCCGTGCTCAACGAGCTGAGCCGGTGCAGGAACTTGGCCAGATCCACATCGCGCTCCACCATGCCGCGCACGGTGCGAAAACCGTCGAGGATCAACAGCGCCGGCCGGTGCTCGTTCAGACTCGCACCAACGAGCGCCAGCAAGGCGTCGGGTCCGCCCGACTCGAGGTCGTTGAAGGCGTTGAGCAGCACGAATTCACGGCCGACGACGCGGGCGTCGAAAAAACTCAGGCTCGCCAGGTGGCGCAGCAGCTTGCCATGCGATTCGGCGATCAGCGTGAGGAACAGCACCTGGTGCCCTTGCGCCGCCAGCCGGAAGCCGGTTTGCGCCGCCAGCACGGTCTTGCCGGCACCGCCCACGCCTTCCACCATGTACAAGCCGCCGACCGGCAGCCCGCCGCCGAGCAGCGTGTCCAGTCCCTGGACACCCGTCGGCAACAGGTCTGCCGCCCTGTCGTCGGGCGGCCGCTCACGCTTCGCGTCCATCCACATCCTCCTAGCCGGGTCTGCCCGCACGGGCCGTCGCTCCTGCGAGGAGCAAGCGCCGCTCCTTGTGCTGCCGCGGCGAGACGGGTGTGCGGGTGTCAGACGGCCCCAGGCCTGGGCTCCCGCATCGGCAGCCGCACGGTGAACTCGCTGCCTTTGCCTCCGCCCTCGCTGCGCACCTCCACCGTGCCGCCGTGGGCGTGCACCAGGTCTTTGACGAGCGACAGCCCGACGCCGAAGCCCCCCTCGGCCTCGTCCGGCGCACCCTGCGTGAACAGGTCGAACACCCGTGGCAGCAGCTCGGGCCCCATGCCGCGGCCGGTGTCGCGCACCCGGATCACCGCGTCGGGCCCCTCGATCGCCAGCTTGAGCCAGATGCGGCCGTGCTCCGGGGTGTACTTGATCGCGTTGTCGAGCAGGTTGAACACCACCTGTTGCAGCCGTTCGGGGTCGGCCTGCAGTTCGACGCTCGTCTCGGGCAGCAGCACCTGCAATTCCTGCTGCTTGCCCTCGGCGTGTGCCCGGGACGCCTCGGCGCACAGCTGCAGTTGGGCGTTCAGGTCGAGACGCTCGACCGCCAGGGTCAGCTTGCCGGCCGCCGCACGGGCCACCTCGGTGAGGTCTTGTGCCATGCGGCCCAACAGTTCGAGCTGCCGCTGCACCAGCGAGAGCGGGAAGCGCAGCTCGGCCGGGTTTTGCGTTCGGCGGATCAGCTCGGCCGCATTGCGCAACGGCGCCAGGCTGTTGCGGACTTCGTGGGACAGCCGCGCGAAGAACACATCCTTGTGCCGGTGCGATTGCTCGAGTTCCTCGATGCGGTGCTCCAGGGTTTCGATGCGAGCCCGCAGATCGGTGCGGTCCCGCATGATCTTGCCGTAGCCCACCAACTCGTTGCGTTCGTCGCGCAAGGCCATGATGGTGCCGCTCAGCCAGATGCGCGTGCCGTCGTGGCGCACATGCCAGCGGTCGTCTTCCTCGACGCCGCTGACCGAGGCTGCGAGGCGCTCGAAACGATCGGTACGGCGCTCGACGTCCTCCTCCGTGAAGATCAGCGAGATCGGCTGCCCCAGCACCTCGGCTTCACGGTAGCCGAACACATGTTCGGCCGCCCCGCGCCAACCCACGATGGTGCCGTCGACATCGAGCAGTGCCACCGCATGCTCATGCGTTTGCGCCAGGAACAGCTGCAGCAGCCGTTCGGCGAGCGCCTCGAACGATGCAGTGGGGGGGGCGGGAGGACGGGCCATCATGAAGGTGGGTGTGGCAGTTCGGCGGCCTCTTGCGCAGCACTGCGGCGCTGCAACACGCGGTCGATTTCCTTTTGCATGAACGCGAGGTCGAACGGCTTGGGAACGAAACCTTCCATTCCGGCTTGTTGTGCGGCCAGCCGGTCCGCGTCGGTCGCGCGGGCCGTGGCGGCGACGATCGCGATGTGGGGAAGCCCGCCCTGGCGCTCGAGCTCACGGATCTGTCGGGCCGCTTCCAATCCATCCATCACCGGCATGTCCAGGTCCATCACGATGAGAGACGGCGTATTCTGCTGGCAATGTTCGACCGCCTCACGACCATTATTGGCGACGTCGACCTCGAAGCCGAACAAGTGGAGGATCTCGGTCGACAGGATTTGGTTGACCAGGTTGTCTTCGACTAACAACACCCGCGGTCGTCGCTCGAGCGCCATCTGCGGCGCCGTGCACGCGCGCAGCATCTTGCGCGCGTTGGCCAGGGCACGCACGGTGATCTGGTGGAGTTGATGCGGGCTGAAGGGGCTCGCGAAGACCTGGACGCGGCCGACGCGGCCTCGTTCATCTGTCTGCACCGTCGCGTGGGACAGCAGCGTGGCGAACACGGCCGAGGCGGGGGGCAGGCCTTCGGCAAATGCGGCCAGATCCGCAGTCACCACGCGGTACCGCTCGGCGCCCACCACCATCTCGGGCGCCACCCCGCTCCTGCGGTACCTCTCGCGCGCCGCATCGACGGTGGGCAGCAGCTGCACCTGCCAGCCCAGCCGGTGCAGTCGCCGCACGATGGATTCGTAGATGATCGGTGGCTCGCCCAGCAGCCAGGCCGACAGCCCGTGCTCGGCGGCAGACGTGATGTCTTCCGTCAACCCCTTGCAGGGCAGCAGCACGTCGGCCCGCACCACACGCCCTGCTTTCGGAACGTCACCGACGATGAGCGAGCCCGCCAGGCGCTCGCACACCTGTGCCGCATCGGCCTCGGCCGGCGCCAGATCTTCGCTGAAGCCGCTGGGAGCGGCCTGGATCGCATGGATGAGGCGCTGCAGCACCGGCTCACTGGCCGGCGTGCCGGTGCGCGCCACCTGCATCAGCACCGTGGCGCGTCCCGGCATGTGCGGCACGACATCGACCGAGAAGAACACGCAGCCTTGCCGCAGGGCCCCCACGGCGTCGTCGAGCAAAGGCTCGACGATCTGGCGGATGCGGTCGTGAAAGACCGTCGCATCGAAGCTCGGGCCGCGGTAATCGAAGAAGAAGCCGACCCCTTTGTCGCCGGCAGTCAAGGCCGCAACACGCGCGCAGGACGTCAGGGTTTCACTCAAATCCTGTGCATCGGCGCGAAGGGAGGCATCCATGGGAGGTGTACTGCGGCCCCGACCATCGGGACCGCCTGTTCACCTGATGCAGCAATCCGAATGCCGCTGTTCTGCTGACGCGTTGCCGTGACGGCCAGCAAGGCGTGCCGGTCAACGCTGCCGCTGGGCGATCGCCTGGGCGAGTTGCGACTTGTTCATCGAGGCGCGGCCCGGAATGTCGAGCTGGCGGGCCCGTTCGTACAAGTCCTGCCTGGAATGGCCCATCAGGTCGACGCCGCCGTAGGTTGCGCCCTCACCTCGCCGGGCTGCCGCACCCGAGCGGGCCGCGCGCGGATCGGACGGCCCCTTGTGCGCCTTGGCTTCCCAGTGATCGCCGACTTTCTCGAAACCGTGCTTGAGTGCCGCATACGCGACCCGGCCTGCGCGCTCACCGCTGCCGTAGGCCTGCTCGGCGCTGCGCAGGGTCTTGGCATAGGTGCGCTGCGCCTTGGCCGGCGAGCGCTCCAGCGTGCTCGGCAGGTCGACGCCATATTTCTTGGACATCCGGCTCTCCTTGCGGGGCGACGGCATGCCGCCCCGGGGTGATCAAGGCGTGGGCGTCCGGTCGGGAATCGCCTCGGTCCAGACGGTCACCTCGGTGGGACTCATGTTGCCCAGCGGCGGCAGACGCGGGTCGCGATAGCCCTGTTGCTCCACGTCGTCGAGATACTGCTCGCGCGACAGCAAGGTGCCCCCGCAGAGCTTGTCGCGCGGCGGTGCCGCATGGGTTTCTTCGCGCAGGCACTCGGTCAGATGATCCATCAACCACACCGGCACGATGTCGCGCTCGGCCGGGTAGATGAAACCGAACAGGATCAAGTGGCTCAGCAGCACGCGCCAGTGCGGGCCGAAGCGCGTCAGCAGCCGGCGCCAATCGAGACGCCGGTCGCCGGTGCGCAGCAAATGGGCGATGTCGGCACCGTCGTAGCGTTCACGCTCCATGATGAAGGCACGTGACCAGATCATCTCCTCGATCGGCGACACCTTCACCGGCACACCCAGCACTTCGCTGTCACCGGCATGCTCGAACCAGGCGTCGTCGACCTCGGCGATGCCGTTGCCGGAGTTGAAGATCAGGTCGATGAAGACCGGCCCCTTGTGAACCTTGCCGAGCCAATGGGGATAGGTCAGGTCGGTCTCGTAGCCGGCCGGCCGCAAGACTTCGCCGACCCGGTCGTAGTCGCTGCGGCGGATGAACAAGTCCAAGTCCTTGGTCGTCCGCTCGATGCCGGTGTAGCAGGTGAAGGCGAATGCCCCTCCAAGAAGAAAGGGCACGCGGGACGACGTCAGGGTCTCAAGGACGTCCCTGTAAAACGCCGCGGTGTCCGCGTCGAACTCGCAGGACGATGAAATCAAAGGGGTTTCCGACATCGTGCACTACCAAAAAGCTGTTTGACGGCATTCGAGCAATCGGTGTGCCGCCTCCCTCTCGGCGCCTGGAACAAGCGGCGCTTGCGACCCCCGGCACGCGGCGTGCAGGGGGAGATGGCGAGCGCATCAGGACCCTGCATCTCACAAGGACATCAGATGGTTTCACAAGGAAAAGTCAGGTTCGCCGCGGTCGGGGACCTCCACTGCACCAAAGAATCGGCCGGCACGCTGCGCGAGTTTTTCGCCCACGCGTCGGAAGCAGCCGACGCGCTGCTGCTGTGTGGCGACCTGACCGACTACGGCCTGGTCGACGAAGCCAAGGTGTTGGCCGCCGAACTGGCCACCGTGTCGGTGCCGATCATCGCCGTGCTCGGCAACCACGATTTCGAAGCAGGCCGGCCCGACGACGTGCGGAAGGTCCTGCACGACGCCGGGGTCAAGGTGCTCGACGGTGAAGCGTGCGAGGTGCACGGCGTGGGCATCGCCGGGGTGAAAGGCTTTGCCGGGGGCTACGGGCGCGGCGCATTGGGTCCGTGGGGCGAAGCCGTGATCAAGCAATTCGTCAATGAAGCGATCCAGGAGGCGCTCAAGCTGGAGTCGGCACTGGCCAAGCTGCGCACGCCGCAGCGCATCGCGATGCTCCACTACTCGCCGATCGAGGCGACCGTGAAGGGTGAGCCGGTCGAGATCTTCCCCTTCCTCGGCACCAGCCGCCTGGAGGAACCGCTGATCCGCTACCCCGTGGCCGCGGTGTTCCATGGCCATGCGCACCGGGGCTATCCGGAAGGCAAGACCGTCAACGGCATCCCGGTCTACAACGTCGCGATGCCGCTGCTGCGTCGTACCTTCCCTGACCGCCCGCCCTTCTGCCTGATCGACGTGCCGCAGGAAGAGGCGCAGACCAGCGCCGCCTGAGCGGACGGGCCGCCCCCCGCTCGGGCCGCCCGTGCAGGACCGGCGCGCTTGTAGTACCTTTGGCGCCCCGGCCGGGCCTCGTCAGGTCCTGCCGGGGTATGCGGCCACAGCGCCCGGCGGTCGCCGGGCCCGCAGCCACGGCTCGATCCTCGTCATGTTCTACGGCGTCACCGACCTCACCACCTTCGTGCTGGGCACCATCGTCATCGTGCTGCTACCCGGCCCCAATTCGCTTTACGTCATGTCGGTCGCATCACGCCTCGGCGTGGGGGCCGGTTATCGCGCCGCCTGTGGCGTCTTCTTGGGCGACTTGGTGCTGATGGTGCTGGCGGCCACCGGCGCTGCCTCGTTGTTGCAGGCCACGCCCGCCTTGTTCGCCCTGGTGAAGTACGCCGGCGCCGGCTACCTGCTGTGGATGGGCGTGGGCTTGCTGCGCGCCGCGGCCGCGCGCTGGCGCAGCCGCGGCGACGATACGGTCGGTGCTCCCCCGCCACCGGCCGACACGGGCCGGCCGTTCCGCACCGCGTTGCTGATCAGCCTGATGAATCCCAAGGCGATCCTGTTTTTCGTCTCGTTTTTCATCCAGTTCGTCGAACCGGGCTATGCCTACCCAGCGCTGTCTTTCGCGATCCTGGGCACCGTCGTGCAACTGTGCAGCGCCGCCTACCTGTCGCTGCTCATCGTCGCGGGGGCCCACCTGGCCCGGCAGTTCCGCCGCCGGCGCCGCCTCTCGGCAGCCGCCACCGGCGGTGTCGGCGGCTTGTTCATCGGCTTCGCCGCCAAGCTGGCGAGCGCCAGTCTGGGTTGAGGCAAAGCTCGGCGGTGTCGCGCCCGCCGAGCGGCCTCGTCAGCGTGGCACCGCCGGGCCTTGGCTCATTCCTTGACCACGTGCCAGACGTCGCTCACCTTGTCGCCGCTGCGGTCGCCCGGCTTCTGGTCGGCTTGGTAGAAATAGAGCGGCTTGCCCTTGTAAGCCCATTGTTTGGTGCCGTCGTCCCGCGTCACGATGCTGTAGGGCGCTGCCGGCTGGTCGGCCCGGCCGGCAGCCAGCGGCGGCCACACCGAGGCGCAAGGCCCGTTGCAAGTGCTTTTGCCGCTGTTGGGCGCGTCCTTGTCGAAGGTGTAAAGCGTCTTGCCGTTCGGCCCCACCAGCACGCCGTCGGCGAGTTTGGCCGGCGGCTCTGCCGCACCCGCCACGCCCGCGGCACAGCCGAGCACCAGCGTTCCCAGTAGTCGAGTCATTGTGTGCACCATGTTTCAAGCTCCGAGTTGCAAGGGATGGAACAAGGTCGCACGCGCGCCTGGCGGCGCGCGCACAACCGCAACGGCCCCCTGGCTGGCAGGGCCACTGCGGGGCAGGTCCGATGCACAAGGTAGTCGAAAGCGGGCGCATGCAACGGAACATTCGCAACCGCGTTCAGATGCCGACGCCTGAACCGGTCTTCGGGCCGCCTCACTACCCTTGGTAACCACGACGGAACGTCTTTTGCGTAGCAGCCCACCAGCACCAGGTGGCTGTGACCGGTGGGGTCCGGCGGCCAAGTGCTGACACACGACACGACCCAGGAGGCAACATGAAGTGGGAAGGACACCGGCAGAGCGAGAACATCGAAGACCGCCGGGGGGCTGGCGGCGCGGGCTTTGGCTTGGGCGGCCGGTCGATCGGCATCGGCAGTGTCGTGGTGGCGCTGATCGGTGGTTGGATCTTCGGCGTCAATCCGTTGACGATCCTGAACCTGCTGAGCGGCGGCGGCACGCCCGAGGCGGTGCAAAGTGTCCCGGCCCAGGCGCCGCCTGCCCACGACCGGGCCTCCGCCTTCGTGTCGACCGTGCTGGCCAGCACCGAGGACGTTTGGGCGCAAGTGCTGCAGCAGCATGGGATGAGCTACCGCCCGGCCCGGCTGACCTTGTTTAGGGATGCCACGTCGACCGCCTGCGGCACCGGCCAGGCCGCGATGGGCCCGTTCTATTGCCCAGCCGACCAACATGTCTACATCGACCTCGGCTTTTTCGAAACGCTGGAGCGGCGACTCGGGGCACCCGGGGATTTCGCGCAGGCCTATGTGATCGCACACGAGGTCGGCCACCACGTGCAGCAGTTGCTCGGCGTCAGCGACCGGGTCACGCAGGCGCAGCGCAACAGCAGCGAGGCGCAGGCCAACGCCCTGTCGGTGCGCCTGGAACTACAGGCCGACTGCCTGGCCGGCATCTGGGCCCACCATTCCCAGCAGGCCCGCGGCTGGCTCGAGACCGGCGACCTCGAGGAAGCGCTCAACGCCGCGGCGCAAATCGGGGACGACACCTTGCAGCGGCGCTCGCGCGGCACCGTGGTGCCCGAAAGCTTCACGCACGGCACCAGCGAGCAACGCGCGCGCTGGTTCCGCCGTGGCATGGACAGCGGCTCGTTGCAGCAGTGCGACACCTTCAATTCCCGTGAAGGGTGAGGGCTCACGCCCCGCCTGTCGGGCGCGCGATTTGCCGGCTGCCTAGGACGCTTCAACAGGTGGAGAACGCCGTGTCCGTGCCACACCCCCACTGCCCACTCCGGCCGGCCGCCGTCCCGGCCTCGAGGTCGGCCCCGGTTGACTCGATCCTGACCGCCGCCCTCGGGTGGCGGCTCGCGTGATGTCGCTGCGACCCGTCGAAGAAGTCTCTACCGAGCAGCGGCTCGCGGGGGAAAAGTCGCTCGTGCTCGACGCGAGCTGGGCCAGCGTCACCGGCGCCTTCTCGAGCGGGGTGATCCTGGTGGCGTTTGCGCTGGCCCTCGGGGCCGACCCCTTGCAGGTCGGCCTGCTCGCGGCCATCCCCTTTTTGGCCCAGGCCGCACAGCTGCCGGCCACCTTGCTGGTGGAACGGTTCAGGCAACGGCGCAAGATCGGCGTCGTGTCGATCACCAGCGCACGCGTGCTGATCACGATGATGGCGCTGCTGCCGTTCCTGCCCAGCCTGCACGCCGGGTTGATCGCGCTGATCGCACTGCAGGTGGTCATCGCCCTGCTGCACGCGGTCGGGGCCTGCTCGGTGAACTCGTGGCTGCACCAGTTGATCGCGCCGGAGGAACTCGGCAGTTTCTTCTCACGGCGGTTGTTCTGGGGGACCACGCTGGCCTGCGTGGCGACCTTGGCGGCCGGCTATTTCGTCGAACAGCTGCCGGTGGACAACCGGCTGCATGCCTACGCGCTCTCCTTCGTCGTCGCCGGCGCCGCCGGCTTCGTCAGTTCCTATTTCCTGGGACGCACGCCCGAGCCGTTGATGCACGATGCCGGCCCCGCCGCCACGATGCGCTCGCGCATGCTGGCGCCGTTCCAGGACCGCAACTTCCGCCGCCTGCTGGTGTTCATGGGCGGGTGGAACGTGGCGTCCAACCTGGCGGCCCCGTTCCTCGCCGTGTACCTGATGCAGCAGCTCGAGTACCCGCTGACCACGGTCACCACGCTGTGGGTCACCAGCCAGTTGGCGAACGCGGTCACCCTGTACTTGTGGGGTAGGTTGTCGGACCGTCTTTCGAACAAGGCCATCCTCGCGGTCGCATTGCCGGTCTATTTCGGGTGCACCCTCGCGCTGGTCTTCACCGACGCGGCCGCCGACAAACAGGTGCAGCTGGCACTGATGTTTGCGATCCACCTGGCCATGGGGGTGGCCACCGGTGGCATCGGCCTCGCCACCGGCAACCTCGGCCTGAAGCTGGCGCCGCAGGGGCAGGGCACGTCCTATCTGGCCGCCATCGGACTGGTGTCCGCCTTTGCCGGCGGCATCGCGCCGATTGCCGCCGGCGCCCTGGCGCAGGCGTTTCAGGCCAGCGAACTGTCGGCCGTGGTGCGCTTCGTCTCGCCGACCCAGGCCGGTGAGGTGGCCGTGGTCTCATTCGCCCACTGGGAGTTTCTGTTTGCGCTGTCGGCCATGGTCGGCCTGTATGTGATGCACGCGTTGTCGCGCATCGAGGAAGGCGCCGAAGTCAGCGAACGTGTGGTGATCCAGCAGTTCGCACTGGAAGCCCTGCGCACCGTCAACAACCTGTCCTCGGTGGGCGGTGTGCTGGGCAGCCTGTTCCCGTTCGAGCGGCTGACCGAACGCCGCAAGTTCTGGCGCCCGCGTCCCCCACCCTGGGGCGCCTGACCACGGCCGGTGCCGACCTGCCCCCTCACCCGCCCTCAGGAGACTCCCATGGCAGAACTCGTCGTCGTCGCCTTCGACGACAAGACCCAGGCAGACCTTGCACTGAGCGAGCTGAAACGCCTCGAACAGGACTATTGGATCGACCTGGAAGATGCGGTGGTCGCGCACCGGGGCGCCGACGGCCAGGTGCAGCTGCAGCAGAGCGTCAGCCCGGCCGGGCGAGGCGCCATGTCGGGCGGGTTGTGGGGCGGCGTGTGCGGCGCGCTGGTCGGCTTGTTGTTGCTCAACCCGCTGGTCGGCTTCGCACTGGGCACGGCCGTCGGGGCCGGCACCGGCGCGCTGTCGGGGCAACTGACCGACTACGGCATCGACGATGACTTCATCGGCTCGTTGGCGCACACCCTGCCGCCCGGGGGGTCCGCCGTGTTCGTCTTGCTGCGCCAACTGGAGCCGGACCGTTTGCTGGCGGCCCTGTCGCCCTTCGAGGGCCGCGTGCTGCGGTCTTCGTTGAACCCCGAGCAGGAGGCGCGCTTGCAAGCGGCCCTCGGCAGCACGAGGGGCACGGCGCATGGCAGCTCGGGCGCCGCAACGGTTTGACCCGCCGGGGGCCGGCGCGCATTCCAACGCGTCGCCCCTTCTTTGAGCGCCGCCGTCGCCCTACTCGTCTGCCGGCGGGACCGTGCCCGTTTCGCCGCGCGCATGCAGGCGTATCTCCCGCACACCGCGCCCCAGCCGTCGACGCAGCAAGGCCCGCAGCGTGACGCCGTCGGCATAGCCGACCTCGGCCGCGATCCGCTCGATGTCGTGCTGGCGGGTCTGCAACAGATGCACCGCGCGCTCGACGCGCAAGTCCTGAAAGTAGGACAGCGGCGTCTTGCCCAGCACCTCGGCCATGCGGCGCTGCAAGGTGCGCTTGCTGGTCGCCAATGCGTGCGCGGCGTCGTCGAGCGAGAAGCCGTCGGCCAGGCGTTCGCGCGCCCAGCGCTCGAACCGCTCGACCAGGGCATCGTGGTGCGCAAGATGATCGGGGATCACATAGGCCGATTGCGACGGACGTCCGCTGTCCACCACCAGGTACTTGGCCGTCATCGAGGCCAGTTCCGGGCTGGCACTGCGCACCAGCGACAGGGCCAGATCGACATGGCTGAGCGCCGCACCCGCCGTCAGCGTGGGCCCCGAGCGCACCACCATGCGTGAGGCCTCCAGTGTGACCCGCGGGTAGCGCTGGCGAAACAGCGGCGCGAGCCACCAGCTGGTGGTGGCCGAGCGGCCGTCGAGCAGTCCGGATTCGGCCAATACGAACGTGCCGACACAGGCCGCGGCGGTCTGCGCGCCCTGGTGTGCCCGCTCGCGCAGCCAGCTCGCGGCATCGCGCACGTCGGCCCGCTGCAACGCGGGCTCGAGCGAGGCGGGCATCTTGCATCCGATGGCCGGCACCACCAGCCAGTCTGGAGCCGGTCCGGCGCCGTCCAACGCTGCCGGCACGGTCAGCCCTTGTGAGGTGCGCACCCGCCGCCGCATGCCGACCAGCCGGACCTCGAACCGCAGCGAGTCGATGCCCGCCATCGGCGCCAGTTCATTGGCCATGGCCAAGGCATCGAGCACGGTGGACAGGCCGGTGTCGAACACACCGTCGAGCGCGAGCACGTCGATCTTCATGGCGCGGACGATATCAAGATGTCATAAGCGACCATGGGCAGTGAGCCGACCGCGAGGCGCATCTGGAAGGGCCGAACGCGCAAGCCCCGATGACGCGCGCGCCGGACTTGCTGGCCCGCCCCGCCCGTCATCGAACGGATCGACGTGCTCGGGCTGAAGCACCGCCTGAGCAAGCTCACGCGGAACGTCTGGTGAATGCGGCGTACGAGCGCTGAACCGGGGGCGAACGGGCCCTTGCGGTTCAGTCCGCCGTCTTGGCCCGGGTCGCCACCGGCGGCGGCAGATCTTTGGCGGCCAGCTCGCGCACCTGCGTGACGAGCTTGTTGTGTGCGTCGAAGAAGGCCGCCGCGATCACCTTGCCTTCGTTCGTGTTGCTCCAACCCATGCCGCCCGCGCCGCCCAGTTTGCCGAAGGCCAGCCCGCCGAGACCGAGGTCGGTGGTGCGGGCAGCCCCGGTGGCGGCGGCAAGCTGTTCGGTGGTTTCGTTGTCGGTCAGCATGAGGGCCACCTGGGCCTCCTTGAACTTGACCTGCTCGGCAAACCCGGCCATGTTGCGCAGCACCGGGATGGACGCGATGATGCCGCCCAGGCCACGGCCGGCGTCCTGCTCGCTGAAGGTCAGGCTGGGCACCAGCGTGTACTGCGCTTCGTAGCCCTTGCCCTTGGCCACCGTCGACGCCGAGCGCAAGATGCCGGCTTCTTTCAGTTCCTGCTCCTGCACCGTGCCGCGCAGGCCGGCCGCCCGGTCGACCACCCTGAAACAGCCGCTTTGCTGCGCGATCAGCTTGATCAACGGCACCGGCGACGACGGCAGCCGGTAGTTGCTGTGCATCGTGTAGCCGTCCGGGTTCTCTGCCAGGGCCAGCGTCGCGACCGGTGCGCTGCAGCGCACCAATTGGCTATCCGCGCCTTGCGCGCCGGCCGGGCCGGCCGAGCCGGCCACCACCGAGCCGCCCTGCCCCAGTTCGGTCTTCTTCTCGCCACATCCGGCCACCATGGCCGCGGCCAGCAGCACGACGAGGGCTGCGGTTTTCATCTGATCTTTGTTTGCTGCGCGCACTGCGGCTCCCCGATGACCGACCGGCCGCCGTGGCGGCACGGCGCCCGAAATACTTGTTTCATGTGTGCATGACCGGCCGCCGTGGCGGTGACCGGTTCGGGGCGCAGGATGCCCGGCCGAGGCGGCGCTGGCAATACCCCGGACTAGGGATATGAACCGTTCGTCGGCCCGCGCGGGCCGACTGGAGGTCGGGGTGCGCACAGCGCCAGCGGCGCATCTGACACACGGGCTTCATATCCGCTGACTAGCATCCGGCCGCTCGATCCCCACAACAAGGAACCGCGATGTCCTATATCACCGACCGCCTGCGCGCCGAGTTCGCCGCCGCGATGGGCCGCAAGGAATCCGCCGGCACCGTGCCGGGCCAGATGTTCGAAGACGTGCTGCGCGACGCCCAGGTGCAGCGGCGCAGCCTGCTGAAAGGCTCCCTCGGCGCCACCATCGCGGCCGCCTTCGGTTCCGGACTGTTGACCGCCTGCGGCGGCGGTGATGACGATGATGCCGCCCCGGCTCCGGCGCCCGCGCCCGGCCCGGCCCCCGCCGACAGCTACGACGTCACCTTCTCGAAGATCGACAAGGCCACCGGCGCGCAGGTGGTCGTGCCGGCCAATTACACCGTCGAGGTGATGTATGCCGCTGGCGACGCCTGCGTCGCCGGCTCGGCCGCCTTCGCCGGGAGCTTCTTCGGCTCCGGCGACACTGAAAAGATGGCCGGCGGTCAACACGACGGCATGCACTTCTTCGAGATTCCGGGTGTCGACCCCAACAAGGGCGGCCTGCTCGCGATCAACCACGAGGCACCGGAAGTCGCCGTGCTCTTTCCGGCGCTGTTCGAGTTCAAGCCGGAGACGGCGACCGCCGAACAGAAGAAGCTGGCCCTGTCGTCGGTCGGCGTCTCGGTGATCGAGGTCGCCGTCGGTGCCGACGGCAAGTGGGCCGTCAAGAAAGACTCGAAGTACAACAAGCGCTACACCGGCAACTCGACCTACAACGTCAGCGGCCCGGCCAAGTCGGCGGTCGGCAACACGGTGATCGGCACGCTGAACAACTGCTCCAGCGGCCACACGCCGTGGGGCACCTATCTCACCTGTGAAGAAACCACCAACAACTACCTCGACCCATCGCAAGCCGAAGAAGGCTATGGCTGGGTGGTCGAGATCGACCCGCTGGGCCAGTTGTCCGGCCTGCCGGTCAAGCGGACCGCGCTGGGCCGCTTCGACCACGAGAACACTGCCTACCTGATGGGCGCCGACAACCGCGTCGCGTTCTACCTCGGCGACGACTCCACGCCCGGCTGCGTCTACAAGTTCGTGCCCAACGGCAAGGTCGACCTGAACAACCGCGCCGCCAACGCCAACCTGCTCGACGACGGTGTCCTCTACGCGGCCAAGTTCAATGCCGATGGCACCGGCCAGTGGCTGCCGCTGGTGCAGGGCCAGAGCGGCCTGACCGCGGGCGCCGTCGATCCCGGCAACGAGACGCAGGGTGCGGCAGACGATGAGACGATCGACTTCCTGACCCAGGCCGACGTGTTGCTCAACACCAAGGCCGCTGCCCGGGTTGCGGGCGCGACGCTGATGGACCGCCCGGAATGGGTCACGGTGGGCCTGGACAAGAAGATCTACATGACGTTGACGAACAACGGCGGTCGCACGGTCACCGACCCGGCCAACCCGCGCGTCAGCAACAAGCACGGCCACATCGTGCAGTGGACCGAGGCCGGCGATGCGCCGACCGCCACCACCTTCAAGTGGGAACTGTTCCTGCTGGCCGGCGACCCCAGCCTGGCCGAGGACAACCTCAAGGGCAACATCGTCGGCGACACGTTCTCGAGCCCGGACGGCCTGCGCGTCGACCCGCAAGGCCGTCTGTGGGTGCAGACCGACGCCAGCACCAGCGCGTCGACCACCAGCGTCTTCGGCAACAACGCGATGTACTACGTCGACCAGAAGAGTCGCGCGTCGCGCCGCTTCCTGGTCGGCCCTGACGGCTGCGAGATCACCGGCCTCGCCTACACGCCGGACCTGAAGACCTTCTTCATCAACATTCAGCACCCGTCCTCCGCGCTCGGCGCGTGGCCGTCGAACCAGCCGGGGCAGAACCCGATCCTGCCGGGCCGCTCCGCGACCATCGTCGTGCGTCACAAGGAAGCCAAGCCGGTCGGCGCCTGATCGTCCGCCAACGAGAGTGCCCGGGCCTCGCCGGGCACTCGCGGCCGCCTCGGGCCGCCCCATCACCGGCCTAAACGCCCTGTTGCGCTTTTTGCGCAGCAGGGCGCTTCCGTTTCTTCTCGCATCCTCCGCACGCAGATTGCTACTGCCGTGAAGCGCTTCGACACGCCGACGGTGGGCGACACGAGACCGCTCGCCGTCACCTTGGCCGACGCGCCGTGGCGGGGCCTCGGCCTTTCCATGCAGATGAATCAGCATGAGGAAAGCGAGGAAGCGATGGACGAGCCGATCATCCTGGGCATCAACCGGACCCAGGACGCCAGCATCTGCCTGATGCAAGGTTCACGCGTCATCAGCGCGATCCAGAAGGAGCGGCTGACGCGCCACAAGCACCACTGGGGCAAGCTGGACGATTTGCGCAAGGTCTACCGGCAAGCCCTGGCAGGGCTGGACCGGCCGATCGACGCGGTGGTCGAGTGCTATTCGTCGGACGCCGAGATCGACCACCTGGGCGCCTACGAGCAGGAGCTGGCCGAGGTGCTGAGGCTGTCGCCCGATTGCAAGCGGGCCCGCATCTCCCACCACGTCTCGCATCTGTACAGCGTGTTCCATCCCTCGCCCTTCGACGCGGCGGCGGTGATGATCGTCGATGGCCAGGGCAGCCCGGTCAGCGACTTCACCGAAGCCTGGGCGGGCGCCGCCGCCGTGCCGCCCCACTGGCGCGAGGTCTCGTCGTTCTACAGCGTCGACCGCCAGTGCATCGAATGTCTCGACAAGCAGTTGTGGATGCGGGACGAGCAGCGCCTGGTCGGGCTGGGCATGTTCTATTTCCTGCTGACGCAATCGATGTTCCGCGGCGAAGGCAGTGAAGGCAAGGTGATGGGCCTGGCTCCGCACGGCGACCCGGACGCACTGGGCCTGCCGCCGCTGGAGGTGGACGGTGCACAGGTGACCATCCCGTCGGCCTGGGTCGAGATCCTGCGGCAGCGCGACCGCTTCCGCTACAGCAGCGGCGACACCGCGCGCTTCAAGGACATCGCCAACCTCGCCGCCGCCGGCCAGCGGGCGTTCGAAGAGGCCTTGCTGCAGGTCGCGCGCTGGCTGCACGCCCGCACCGGCGCCGACAACCTGTGTTTCGCCGGTGGCACCGGCCTGAACTGCTCGGCCAACGACCGGCTGCTGCGCGAGACGCCCTTCCGGCGCATCTTCATCCCGCCGGCGCCGAGCGATGCCGGCACCGCGATCGGCTGCGCGGTCTACGGCATGACCGAGTTGCTCGGCCTGCCCTGCGAATGGCGCTGGCGCGACGACTACCTCGGCCCGCCGCCCCGGGCCGCCGACATCGAGGCGGCGCTGCAGGCGAGCGACGACCTCATCGTCGAGCAGCCCGACGATTTGGTCGGCCGTGTCGTGGACCTGCTGGCCCAGACCCGGGTCGTGGCGCTCTACCAGGGGCGCAGCGAATTCGGCCCGCGCGCCCTGGGCCACCGCAGCATCCTGGGCGACCCGCGCCAGGGTTATGTGCGCGATTGGATCAACTCGAAGGTCAAGGAACGCGAGTGGTTCCGCCCGCTCGCGCCCATCGTGCTGCTCGAACACGCCGACCGCTATTTCGACATCCGCCGGCCCTCGCCCTTCATGCAGTTCGCCGCCCCCGTGCGGCCCGAAGCGGCCAACATCATCCCGGCCGTGACGCACGTCGACTGCACCGCCCGGCTGCAAACGGTGGCGGAACACGACGACCCGTTGCTGCGTGCGCTGCTGCTCGCCTTCGAGGCGCGCACCGGTGTGCCCGTGCTGCTGAACACCTCGTTCAACCGCAAGGAAGAGCCCATCGTCGAGACCCCGGCCGAAGCGCTGGAAACCTTCCGCCGCACACCGATGCATGCGTTGGCCATGCCGCCCTTCCTGGTGCGCAAGCGCAGCGAGCCCGAGCTGCCCCGCCAGCCGTGACGGTGAGCAGCGCATGATCCGCGGGTATCCGGGACAGCCCAGCCTGGCGCCGGGGGAGCCGCTGGTGCTGCACGTCGCGACCGACGCGCCGCGCTTTCGCGTGTGTGTCTACCGCTGGGGCGACGGTTTCGTCCCGGTATGGCAGTCCGACTGGCAGCCCGGGGCCTCGGCCTCGCCCGAGGGGCCCGCCAGCGACTGGCACTGGCCGGCCTACCGGTTCGACCTTCCGCACGACTGGCCGTCGGCCGTTTACGTCGCGCACCTGCAGGAGCCCGAGGCCGTCGCATTCCAGGGCTTGTGCGAGCCGGCATCGGCCCTGTTTGTCGTGCGCGGCCGCGGCCGCGCCGGGCTGCTGTACAAGATCCCGCTGGCCACTTACCACGCCTACAACTGCACCGGCGGCGGCTGCTTTTATGTCGACCCAGTCAGGTCGGTCGAGCCACCGGGCAGCAAGGTGTCGCTGCGACGGCCCGGCGGCGGCATTGGCGGCGACACCTGGGGTGCCCTCGACCACTACGACCTCGGCTCGCCACGCCAGACCTTCGCGCACTGGGACGCGCTCTTCATCCAATGGTTGCTGCGCCGCGGCTACCAGCCCGAGTTCTGCTGCGACCTCGACCTGCACCACGACGCGCGCCTGTGCGACCGCTACCGGCTGATGGTGAGCGTCGGGCACGACGAATACTGGAGCGAGCCGACGCGCGACCATGTCGAAGCCTATGTGGCACGCGGCGGGAACGTCGCGTTCTTCGGCGCCAACCTCTGCTGGTGGCGGGTGCACCTGGTCGACGACGGCGGCGCGCTGGTGTGCCATCAGGGCGGCCCGCGCGGCGCGCTCGATCATTGGTGGTCGAACACCGGCGCGGGCCGCCCCGAAGACAGCCTCACCGGCGTCAGCTACCGCCATGGCGGCGGCTGGTGGGATGGCCCGCGTCACGGCGACGGCTACCGCGTGCAGCAACCCGATCATTGGGTGTTCGAGGGGACACAATTGCGCCGCGGCGAGCGCTTCGGGCACGACACCGCGCCACCGCTGGTCGGCTATGAATGCGACGGCGCGCCGCTGTCGCACATCGACCCGGAGACCGGCGTCGCGGTGTTGGCCGAGGACGCCCACCGGACCGGCACGCCGCCCGGCTTCCAGTTGCTGGCCGCTGCGCCGCTCGGGCCCGAGTGGCAGGAATTGCCGCCCCGGGAAGGCCTTGCGGCACGCGAGGGCGTACATGCGGCCACGATGGGCGTGTTCTCGCCCGGCGGCACGGTGTTCACCGTGGGCACCACCGACTGGGCACAGGTGCTGGCAAGCGGGCAGGATGCGCGGGTGGAGCGCATCACGCGCAACGTACTCGACCAGTTGCTGGCCGACACCGAGGCGCCGGCCCGCCGGTTGGCCGCACGGCCGTGACGTGAGCAGCCGGGGGCAGCCTTCACTGCCCCCGGCTTTCAACTCAGCTCAGAAGCGCTGGTTGTACTGCAGGCCCAACACGTAGGAATGAACGTCGTAGTTGCCGCGCACGACCGCCTTGCTCGCCACGTCCTGCTGCGCGATCGAGCTGTCCTTCAGCTTCACGTAGGCCAGCGCGACGTCCAGCGTGCGGTTGGCGTCGAAGGCATAAGACGCGCCACCGGCGATCCAGGTGCGATCGTTGTCGGGGATGTTGGCAATGCGGTTCTGGTCGTCTTCGGGCGACTCGTCGTAGGCCAGACCGGCACGCAGCGTGAGGGCTTCGTTGTACTTGTAGGTGGCGCCGATGCTGTAGCGGGTGGCGTCCTTCCAGTCGGTCGGCACGACCGAGTCGTTGTTGCCGCGCAGCTTGATGCGCAGTTCCTGGAGGCGCGAGTGGCGGGTGTGGGTGATGTCGCCCATGATGGCCCAGCGCGCGTCGATCTGGTGGAAGGCATGCACGGTCAGCGACTCGGGCATGGTCAGGTCCAGTCGCGCGTCGGTGTCGGCGAAGCGCGCCGCCACCGCCGGGTTGCTGGCCAGCGCCTGCGGCAGCGTGAAGTCGGCGTCGCCGGTCACCTTGTGCTTGATCTTCGATCGGTAGGCCGCGCCGATGCGGGTGTCGGGCGTCGGCTCGAACATCACGCCCAGGTTGAAGCCGAAGCCCCAGTCGTCGCCGGTGACGGTGACGTTGCCATCGAAGGCAGGGTTGGCGGCTGCAGGCCCGCCGATCTGGCTGCCGAAGTCGATCGCCTTGCTGATGCGGCCCTTGACGTACTGCAGGCTGATGCCGCCACCGACCGACCATTGCTCGTTCGCCTTCCAGGCGATCGAGGGGTTGAGGTTGACGCTTTTCAGCTCGCTTTCAGTCGAGTGGTAGCGGCCGGTCCAGTTGTCGTCGTATTCGGTCGCCGAGCCGTAGGGCACGAACAGGCCGATGCCGGCGACCAGGCCCGGCTGCAGCTCGTGACTGGCATAGGCGTGCGGCACGATCACCGAGCTGCTGAACTCGGCCTTGGTCTCACCCTGGATGGGCCGGCCGGTGCCGGTGGTCGAGCCGCTGTCGGTGAAGCTGCCGTCGGGGAACACCAGGTTCAGCGCGCCCGACACCTGCGTGCCCTTCAACCGCGTCAGGCCGGCGGGGTTGGTGAAAATGGTCGAAGCGTCGAACACGGCTGCGGCGCCGGCGTTGGCGACCCCCATGTTGCTCGCGCTCTGCGTGCCGAACACCAGGCCGGAGGCGCCGGCGCCGCCGACCGCGCTGGCCAGTGCCAGTGCCACCGCAGTGCGCACCCAGGGGGAGGACGTCTTGGTCATGAGAGATCTCCTGAATCGTTATGTGGTGAATGAGTTGAGGCTGCTATGAGCCATCGCTCGCCGCGCAGGAAGGTGTACATGCAGCGACGCGATCCGCCGGCACGGATTCTGCCCTGTGCTGCGCTACTTGCCTGTCGCAAGAATGTCACGCCCCCCGTGAGGGGGACGGATGATTCCGAGCCTTGACAGGGGAGGCTTGCTGAGCATGTCTTGCGCCTCCCGCGACTCCAAACGGCGTCAATGATTCCGATGTTCAAAATGAAGGGGTGAAGAGGTGATGCACACATGAAATGGGGCGTGGCTGACTTCGCCGCTGCCCGATGCACCATTGCGAGGCGGCCCTCCCGCCGCCCAGGTCGCCGCCAGGCTCTAGACTGACGGTCGTCATGCGTCTACAAGTTCTTTCAGATCTGCACCTGGAAACCCACCCGGACTTCTGGCCCCAGGTGGCGCCGGACGCCGACGTGCTGGTGCTCGCCGGCGACGTCGGCTCCTACCAGGAAGGCTCGCGGCTCGCCGAGGACGACTTCGGCCTGCGGCGTTTTTCGCCACGCCTGGGGGCGGCGTGGCCCCTGGTGCTGTACGTCCCCGGCAACCATGAATACGACGGGCTGGAATTCGACGTGGCCCACCAGCGGCTGCGAGAGGCCTGTGAGCGATTGGGCATCGTCTGGCTGGAACGGCAGGTGCACACGCTGGGCCGGGTGCGTTTCGTCGGCACCACGTTGTGGAGCGACTTCGATGCGCTGGCCGAGGGCAGCCTGGACCCGGCGCGCGCGCGACGGCAACGCGAGAAAGCCTTCCGGGCGGCCAATTTCTACCTGCGCCGCAACACCACGCTGCGGCAAGGCCAACCGATGTTGGCGGAGTCGATGCGGGACCTGGGGCTGGCCTGCCAGACCTGGTTGCAGCAGGCGCTGGCCGAGCCCTTCGACGGCACCACCGTGGCGGTCACGCACTTTGCCCCCAGCCTGCGCAGTGCCGATCCGCGCTATGGGCTGGTGCCCGGCACCGCGGGTTTTTGCAATGCGCTCGACCCGCTGCTGGCCCATGCCGACCTGTGGATCCACGGGCATCTGCACTGCGCGATCGACTATGAAGTGCTCACCGATGCGGCGCGCAACCGCCGCTGCCGGGTGGTGGCCAACCCCCGTGGCTATGCGAGCAAAGGCGAGCAGGCGGCGTTTCGGGAGCGTTTTTGCATCGAGGTGCCGGCCTAGTCCCTCAAACGTCCTTGGCCAGGCCGTAGTGGGCCCGGCCGGCGCGCTTGACCTCGTACAAGGCGGCGTCCGCCTTGGCCAGCAAGGCCGAAGAGGTCATCGTCTCGCCCTGGTACAGCGCGATGCCGATGCTGGTGGAGACGACCAGCTCGCCGTCGCCGGCATCGATCGGTACCTGCATCGCGTTGGCGACCTTTTCGGCCACCAGCTCGGCCTCGGCCGTCTTGCGCAGGTTCTCGAGCACGATCACGAACTCGTCGCCGGCCAGGCGCGCCACCGTGTCGGTTTCGCGCACGCAGGTCTTCAACCTGGCACCGAACTGCTTGAGCACGTCGTCGCCGACCGCGTGGCCGAGGCGGTCGTTGATCTGCTTGAAGTGGTCGACGTCGAGGAACAACAGTGCCATCGGCGCCCGCAGCCGGCGCGCGCGGGCCATCGATTCCTCCAGCTTCTCTTCGAGGTAGCGGCGGTTGGGCAGCCCGGTCAGCGTGTCGAAGCGGGCCAGATGGCGCAGGTGCTGCTCGATCTCCTTGCTGCCGCTGACGTCGACGCTCAGGCCGTAGAAGCCGGCCACGCGGCCGTCAGGCAGCACGTCGGGAATGTAGATGCTGCGCAAATGCCAGATGCGCTCGCGCGTCTCGCGGCTGGTCTCGAACTCGACCCGCTCGCCACGCAAAGCCTGCTCGTAATAGGGGCGACGTTCCTCGTACAGCCGCCCACCGATGGCCTCCACCGCGTGCTTGCCGATGATCGCCTTGGGGTCGACCCCGACCCACTCACGAAAAGTTTCGTTGGCGAACTGGAAGCGGTGCTCGTGGTCGATGTAGGACACCAGCACCGGCAGGTTGTCGGCAATCAGCCGCAGGCGCTGCTCGCTGGCCTGCAGTTGTTCTTGGGCACGGCGTCGTGCGCTGATGTCGTGCAGGAAGGCATTGGCCGCCCAGCCCTGCTCGGTGGCGACGCTGGCGATCGACATCTCGACCGGGATGATGCGGCCGTCGCGGCACAAGGCCGGCACTTCGATACGCTGGTTGATCACCGACCCTTCGCCGCTGCCGCGGAACACCTGCAGGCCAGCCTCGTGCGCCGCGCGGTGCGTCGGCGGGATGATGAGCGAGGCCACCGACTGGCCGAGGGCTTCGGCGCGCGACCAGCCGAAGGTCAGTTCGGCCTGCCGATTCCACTCGACGACATGGCCGGACGGGTCGATCGAGATGAACGCGTCCGGCGCGTGCGTGAGGATGGCGCGGGTGCGCTCCTCGCTCTGGCGCAAGGCCTGCTGGTACTCGTCGCGCATCGCCAGGAAGGCGTTGTAGGCCTGCATCACCGAGGCGATCTCCGGGCTGCCCCTGACCGCCACCGGCGCCATCTCCTCCGGCTGCGACGCATTGCGCTCCATGCCGCGACGCAGCGCGGTCAGCGGCTGCAGCAGCCGCCCGGTGACGCCGAAGAACACCGCGACGCCGACCAGGGTCAAGGCCGCTGCCAACAGCTTCATCTCTTGTTCGGTGCGCTCGAGCGAGGCATAGGCTTCCGCCGCGGGATACACGGCGACCAGCACCCACGGCACCGATTGCAGCGACTTGTAGCTGAAGATGCTCGCCAAGCCGGCACTGTTGGGGCCCTCGACGGTGCCCTCGAAACCTTCGAGCGCTTTCCACATGGTCGGGTTGGCGGAGCGCGGCGACACCGGCGACAGCATGCGTTCGGCGCGGGGGTGCACCACCACCACCGGCTTCTGGCCCTTGGCGGCAATCGCGAAATAGCCGCCCTCGCCGATCTTCTGCGTCCGCAGCTCGCCCAAAAAGTTCTTGCCCATCAAGTTGATCGAGCCGGTCAGCGCGCCGATGATCCGCCCCTCGGCGGAGCGGATCGGCGCGGTGATCACGATCACCGGGTCGCCGCTGGCCTTGCTGCGCACGGGGCTCGACACCACCGCCTGCCCGGTGCGCAGCATGTCGCGGAAGTAGTCGCGGTCGGCGACATTGAGGCCGATGCGCCCCGGCAGCCGCGGGTGGTCGTAGACGACACGCCCGGTGGCGTCGATGACGAACAGCGAGTCGAACATGCCGCGCAGCACCGGCTTGGCATAGAAGATCTCGGTCAGACGCTCGAGCGAGGGCAGTTGGGTGGCGCCCGACAACACGAGGGCGTTCTGAACCACGGCGTTGCGGACGTCGTGCAGCCGTTCGTCGAGGTCGTTGGCCCTGGCGTCGACCAGCGCGGTGTGCGCGAGGGCGACACTGCGCCGCACGTCGTTTTCCATCGCCCGCAGCAGCAGCCCGGTCAGCAGCGCCATGCAGACGAGGATGGCCAACCCGCCGCACAGCGCGAGTTTCGCCTTGAGGGTGAGCCGCGGAAACGTCATGCGGTCGATAGGGTCTTGGAGCAAGAGCCCTTGGGTGTGGGCGGATCAGACCATTTTGCAACGCCTTTGCGGCGGCGCAATCCGTGGAAAAGCCCGCAGTTGCGAGGCCAATCCGGCCGCCGTGGCGGGCCGCGAAGGCGCGGCAGCCACAGTGCGACGCGCAGCGGGGCGCGGTCAGCCCGCTTCGATCGCCGCCCGGCACACCGCCTCGACCTCGGCCGCCCAGCGCTCGGCGTCGAGATCGGTGGGTGCCACCAGCAAACGGTAGCGACGGCCCCCCCAGGCGCACAGGAACAAGGTGCGGGCGCGCTCGGGGGACATCGGCCTGGGCAGGTCGGCGCAGCCCGTCAGCGCCTCGACCCATTTCGCCGACAACTCCTCGTAGGCGCGGCGGTGGTGCTTCGGTTCGGCGATCTGGTGCTCCAGCGCCAGCATCTCCGCGTCGAAATACGGCTGCCCGGGGTCGACGCCGCAACTCAGGCGCACCAGACGGTGCAGCCGCTCGGCCCAGGTCAACGTGTCGGCCTGCACCACCTGCTGGTGCAGCGCCTCCACCAGCGCCTCGATGCAATGCCTCACATAACCCGACAGCAAGGCCTGCTTGTTGGGGAAATAGTCGTACAGCGTGCCGACCGAAACGCCGCTCTCGAGCGCCACCTCACGGGTCGTCACCGCGTCCCAGCCGCGGCTGCGCCAAATCCGAACAAAGGCGTCGTAGAGGGCCTGCACCGTGAACCGGGAACGCGCCTGCACCGGCCGTTTGAGCGGCTTGTGGCCGACCCCGCCGGGCCGCCCCGCCGCACCGCCGTATCCGAACCCATGCGAAGGACGCCGCCGATACATTGCTTTCGTTCCCATCAACACTGCCGAACCCGGCGCACGGAGGCCCCTTGGACCAGACCCCGACCGCTCCCCTGAGCAACACCCGGCTGCTCACCCGCAAGGACACATTGCATCACAGCCGCATCGACACGCAGCCGCAAACGCTGCCGTTGGCCGACGGCGAAGCGATGCTGCGCATCGACCGGGTCGCACTGACCACCAACAACATCACCTATGCCGCATTTGGCGAAGCGATGCAGTACTGGGGCTTCTTTCCCACCGGCGCCGAGGGCTGGGGCCACATGCCGGTCTGGGGCTTTGCGGAGGTGATCGCGTCGCGCGTGCCGGGCGTGGAGCCGGGCGAGCGCTTCTATGGATATTTTCCGATCGCCCGGCTGTTGCGCATGCGTCCGGTGCGTGTCACGCCGCGCGGCTTCTACGACGGCGCCGAGCACCGTTTGTCGCTGACCTCGGCCTACAACCAGTACACCCGCTGCCAGAACGACCCCGCCTGGCGCCCTACCGACGAGAACTACCAGATGCTGTTGCGTCCGTTGTTCATCACGTCGTTCATGCTGGCAGATTTTCTGGAAGATCAGAACTTCTTCGGCGCACAGCAGGTGGTGGTCTCGAGCGCGTCGAGCAAGACAGCCTACGGCACCGCCTTCTGCCTGGCCGACCAGCGCAAGGTCCAGCTGGCCGCGCTGACGTCGACGCGCAACCTTGATTTCGTGCAGCAACTGGGCTGCTACCAGTCGGTGCACCGGTATGAAGCCCTGAACGAGTTGGACCCCGACCGCCCGACCTTGTATGTCGATTTCTCCGGCGACGACACGCTGCGCTCGGCGGTGCACCACCATTTCGGCAGCTCGCTGGTCTACGACTGTTATGCGGGCTCGGCCCACAACACGCAGTTCCTAGGCGAGACCACCCTGCCCGGGCCCAAACCGCAGTTCTACTTTGCGCCGGTGCAGATCCGCAAGCGCAATGCCGACTGGGGCCCTGCGGTCGTCAACCAGCGGTTCAACGAGGCACAACTGCGCTTCATCGAGCGCGTCGGTCACACCGAGCAGCCGTGGATGCAGGTGGTCGAACACCAGGGCTTCGAGGCGGCCAGTCGCTTGATCGAGGCGCTGCACGCGGGCCGGGTGGACCCGCGCGAGGGGCATGTGGTGGTGCTGGATTGACTCACGCGGGCGGGGAATCCGCCCGCGGTGCGACCAGCGTCAGGCCGCGGCGCGCTCCGGTGGGGCCTTCATCGCCTGCACCATCGCGCCGATCAGCGCCGGCCAGTCCACAACGTCGACGTCGATCGGGAACAGCTCGCGGTCGCGTTCGGTCATCCAGCGCAACGGCCGGCGCGCCTGTGTGTCGAGATAGACGTAGCGGCTTTCCATGGCCAGCCGGTAGGTGTCGACGATCAGACGATTCAGCTTCGCCGCTTTGGGATGGCCCTGGGCCGCCATCTGCGCCAGCGCCGCCTGCAGGTCGTCCGGGCTGGCCCGGTAGTCCAGGGGCTCACCGCACAGCTCGGCCAGTGCGCCCAGCTTGGGCAGGTTGCGATGGGCCGCCGCACAGTGGATCACGGCAAAACCGCCCTGGGCCTGTTCGACGGCGTTGGCGATCAGCATGTTGACGCAAATGTCGACCGGCACCGCGTCGTTGACCGCCGACTTCATGCTCTCGGGGAACACGCGCACGCCCCCCAGCACGATCGAGCGCAGAAACGCCGGCAAGGCGTTGTCGAAGCGGCTATGACCGCGGTGCGGAAACTCCCATGCGCCACACGCCGAGGTGACCCGTGCGAGCACGATGGGCAGGTCCGGATGGCGCTGGTGCAACAGCCGCTCGGCCAGGTTCTTCGAATAGGAGTAGGCGTTGGGCCACTCGGCCACCCGGGCCTCGGAACGGCCCGACAGGATCTCGTCGAGCTCGGCTTCGGCGCGGCCATCCTGGAAGACGGTTTCGGCAAACTCGTGCGTGTCGCGCAAATGCAGCGTGGCCCAGTAGCTCGACGTGATGACGCACGATTCGAGCCGCTGGCACCCTGCCGCCAGCTCGGCGCAGCGCAGCACCGGCAAGGTGTTGTGCAGCACCTGCTCGCCGATGCCGGCGTCCCAGCGGGTGTAGGCGGCCAGGTGGAAGATCACCTGGACTTCGTCTTGTATCCGGTCCAGCGTGGCGTCGTCGAGCCCGAATTGCGGCTGCCCGATGTCACCGCGGACCCACTCGACGGCCGGATGCCTCAGCCCCGGCGTGTTGCGGTAGAGGCAGTAGACCCGGCCGATGCCGGGCAGCTTGGTCAAGAGAGTCTGCAGCAGGACCGAGCCGATGAAACCGGTCGCACCGGTGATCAGCACCGTCTTGCCCTGGAAGTACGTTTGCATGTGAACCCCTAGTTTGTAAGTGTGGACACACACCATAGGGGCAACACCGCTCAAATGAACGGAAGCATACAAAGCGGCGCGCGGCGCCGTGAAGTGCGCCGCGTACTCTCCACCGCGGATGCTGCACAAGTGCAACATCCGTGAGCAGCTGTGGTGTCGATCAGGGGCGGGCCAGCGACCACCAGTTGAGATTCCACCCCGGCATCGCGGCATGGATCGTCAGGTCTTGGGCTCCCGCCGGCAGTTGCACCGTCGTGGCCACGGTGGTCCAGGTCTGCCATCCACCGGTGCCCGGCACTTGCACCGTGGCGACATCTCGCGTGCCTGACCGCAGCACCAAACGGCCCCCGCCATAAGCCGAGGCCACCCGGAACGCGACCGTATAAGCCCCGGCCGACGGCACGTTCACGCTGTAGCGCAAGCTGTCGCCGGCGTCCAACCAGCCGACGTTGAGACCGCCGCCAGCATCGCTGGTCACTTCGGTCTGCACGCCGCTCATCGACGTGAAGCGTTCGGCTTCGAGCTTGCCAGGGACCGTCAAGCGGCTGGTCAGCGCGGCTTTCACGGCCTCGTTGCGGATCAGCGGCTGGGTGCCGAAGCTGCGGAACAAGGCCTCGATCTGGGCCGCCGACGCAGTGTCGATGTCGAGGTCGGGCACCGCCCCGCCGTTCGACGAATTGGTCAC
Source organism: Caldimonas brevitalea (assembly GCF_001017435.1). Taxonomy (NCBI): domain Bacteria; kingdom Pseudomonadati; phylum Pseudomonadota; class Betaproteobacteria; order Burkholderiales; family Sphaerotilaceae; genus Caldimonas; species Caldimonas brevitalea. The sequence continues at coordinate 736,777 of NZ_CP011371.1, read as the reverse complement.
CAGGCCCCACGGCCAGCCGGTGCTGCCGTCACCGCCCTGACCCGAGCGGCTGACCGTCTTGTAAGACCAGGCGGTGGCCGCCCAGCCGCGCTGGTTGTAGACGTCATAGGTAAGGCCGGTCAACGGCCCGGCCACGGCGCCGACCGCCGTCCAGGGCTGGAACTCGCCGATCAGGAAGGGCGTGTCGAGCGCGGTGAGGCGCCGGTCCCACTCGCAGACGCCGCCGGTGCCGCTGGCACCGCAGAACAGCCAGTCGTTGTGGGTGGCATAGGTGGGCTGGCCCCAGCCGAAGAAGCCGGGGTAGAAATGCATCTCGAAGGCGACGTTGCGCATGCCGCGGCTGGCCGGTGTGCCATAGGCATCGATGCCGGCGGAGTGGCCCGGCAGGATCACCACGTGGTTCGCGTCGATCTCGCGCACGGCCCGGTAGAGGTCGGTGACGACGTTGGCGAGGTTCTCGGGCGTGGTGCCCCAGGGCTCGTTCAACAGGCCGTATCCGGCCACCGCCCCGCGGTCGCGGTAGCGCTGCGCAATCTGCTGCCACAGCCAGCGGGTTCGGTTGCGGTACTCCGCATTGCCCCAGTACTGGTTACGGCCGGCGCAGCCCGAGTGATGCTCCCAGCCCTGGCTGCCCACCGCGCCGTGCAGGTCGAGGATGGTGTACATGCCGCGCTTTTCGGCTTCGTCGACCGCGCGGTCCAGGTATTTCCACGCGTCGGGCCGCAGGGTGTAGGGGCGCCTTTCATCCTCGATCAGGTTGAACCAGAACGGCACCCGCACCACGTTGAAGCCATGCTCCTTGATCAGGTCCCAGTCGCGCCCGGTCATCCAGTGGTCGCGAAACACCTGCATCAGGCGTTCTTTTTCCTCGAAGCCGAAGCGGGCGGTGAGCTTGTTTTCGAGCGTGCACTGATCGGGGACGTCCCCATCGAAGTGCATCATCCAGAACTCCAGCTGCAGCCAGTTGCCGATGTTGACGCCGCGCAGCTGCACGCGCCGCCCCTGGGCGTCGGCCCAGAAGCGCCCGTCCTGCCGGAGGGCCGGCAGCCCGGTGCCGGGGATGCTCTGCACCGGGGTCAGCGACCAGCGCTGGTTGGCGGTGGGGGCGCAGGCCCATTGCTGGATCGCGCCGCCCACCGCGGTGCTCCAGTCGCGCACGTCGACACACTTGCCGCTGTGGCGTGCCACCAGTTGATAACCGTCGCCCTGAGGCGTGAGCGTGAAGCGCTGGTTGTCGGTGGCGGCGGTGGTCCATTGCTGCAGCAAGGCGCCGTTGGCGGTCGACACGTCCGTGACGTCCAGCGACTTGCCGCTGTGGACGTTGACGAGTCGCCAGGTGCCTCCTGCGTCGGCCACCAGATCGAAACGCTGGGCCGCCGAGCCGGAGCAGGTGGCCTGCTGGATCTTGGCGCCGTCGGCCGTGCTGGCGCCGGCGACCTGAAGGCACAGCCCGGAGTGGGCGGACTTCAGCTCGTAGCGACCCGGCCCTGCAAGGGCGAGCGCCTCTGCGCGCTCACCGGGTTCACCGGCTGCCGGCTCGCCTACGGTGGCAGCCGGCGCCGTCGCAGCGTCGCCGCTGCCTCCGCCGCAGCCGCCGAGGGCGGCGAGGCCGGCCGACATCGACAACATCAGCAGCAGTGCGCGCGGCGTCGGCGCGGCCTTCTTGCAAGAACTCATGGTCATCTCCTGGCACCACCCAGAGGGTGCGCTCGTTGTTGTACTGGCGTGTGTCGCCCCGGCGCCGATGCATGCGGCCGCCGCGGCTGGCCCGGCCTTTCCTGTGGCCGGCACGCGCTTCCAAACGGAAGCGTTTCCATTGTCCCGGGCCCGCACCGGCGGGCGGAGTACCTGTTTGCAACTTGCGCGAAGCAGATGTTTCCCGGGCAGGTGCACAGGTGCCGCACGGGAGGGCGCAACGTGCCGCTCAGAACAAATGCCGCAGGCCGATCGCGATGATCGAAGTGCGCGCACCCACATGCGGCCCGGCGCCGGCGAAGCTGGGAAACTCGTATGTGCCGAGCGGCACCAGCAAGGTGGTGGGGCCGCCGGCCAGTGTCACCGGCGACGCGCTGGCCTGAGTGGGGCGGCCGCGCCGGTCTTGCAGACTGCCGGCGCGCGCATACAAGGCGGTGCGTTTGGACAGCAGGTAGTCGACGCCGAGCACCACACCGCGGTCGCGCCCGCCGGTGAAGTTGGTGAAGCGCGAGTCCATCAGCTGTAGCGTCAACTCCGTGGGGCCGACCGCCTGCTTGAGGCCCAGCGCCCAGGTCCGGATCTTGGGGTCCACGCTGCCGGCCTCGTGGAAGTGGCCGCGGTGCAGCGTCAGCGCGAGCGTCGGGCCACCCGCCGGCAGCACGTAGCGCGCTGCCAGCATCACCCCGCCGAAGCTGTGCAGGTGGAACAGCGGTACGAACTCGCCCGTGGCCGACGCCAGCCCCAAAGGCACACCGAAGCGGTTGCGGTGATAGGCGAGCAGCACGGTCAGCGGGTCGGTGACGTAGCCGGCGGTCGCGCCACGGGTGCGACCGCGCCCGTCGGGCGACTCCGCACCGGCACTGCCGCCGCCGAGCACCTGGCCGGTGTCATCGGTCGCCCCGGGGGTGGTCGGACCCGGTAGTGAGCGCGCGGCGCTGATGCGGCTGCCCACGCCCGCATTGGGAGAGGCTGTGAGCACCGCCAGCCATGGCCCGCGCCGCAACACATAGCGCACCTGGTTGTCCTGGTACATCTGCAGGTTGTTGGTCAACAGCCCGGCGGCCATCACGCTGCTGGCGCCGAGCGGGCCGATGTTCACCAGATACAGCGCCGCCAGCATCGGGGACGACTGGCGGCCCAGCCGCACCTCTCCATAGGGTGTGTCGAGCCCGACCCAGGCGCTGCGATTGAAAAATCGGCCGTCGTTGCCGGCGCCGCCCAGGTCGCCCTGCACACTCGACTCGATCTGGAAGCGCGCGGCGTAGCCGCCGCCGAGCGGCTCGCGGCCGGTGAGCCCGAGTACCGAGGACGTCGCCAGCGACGACACGACACGGGTGCGGTACTGCTCGGGCGAGGCCACGGCGTTGGGCAGCGGGATCGACCCCGCCTGGCCGAACACGGTCCCCTGGACGTCACCTTCCTCCTTGTGGGTGCGGTCCACGGCCAGATCCAGTTCGCCGTAGACGGTGAGCGACGGCTGGGCATAGGCCGGACACCCGACTGTCAACGCCAGCAGCAGGCGGGCGGGCCACGGTCCAAGGCAGTTGTGCTTCATGCAGCGTCCTCCACGCAAAGACTGGGAGACAACAACGCGGGCGGCACGGCCCGCCATCCAGCTGGGCCACGTGCGCCTCGCGACTGAGGCCAGCATCAAAGGGCGAGCTGCCGCGTCGCGGGTGTCTCAATCGTGAGCAGGCGCAAGCACAGTGATCGCAGCGGCGCGACAACGGCGTTGGCATGTCACGGCGATCGTTCCGGGGCCTCGTGGTGCACACGATGGTGGTTCCCTCAACACAGCACATGCTGCTCAACTTGCCAGGGGTGTGCATGGCAACGGTCGTCCGCCTCCGACGCTGCGGCATCATGCGCGAACAGCATCAGCGGCCAGGCGCCGCGCCCCATGAAAAGACCCACAGGATCGATGAGGAGCGAGCAATGAACGACGGATGGTTCGACGGTTTCGAGGCGCGCCACCACGAGGTCGGCGGGCTGCACATCTACGCTCGCACCGGGGGGCACCGGCAGGGGCCTCCGGTGCTGCTGCTACACGGTTTTCCGCAAACGCATGTGATGTGGCACCGGGTGGCACGACACCTCGCCGAGCGCTTCTGGCTGGTGATGCCCGACCTGCGCGGCTACGGCGACACCGATACGCCCGTCAGCGACCGGGACCACCTCGCCTACAGCAAGCGGACCATGGCGGCCGACATGCTCGGGCTGATGCGCTCGCTGGGACACGACCGGTTCTCGGTGGTCGGACACGACCGCGGCGGACGGGTGGCGCATCGGCTGGCACTCGACCATCCTGAGGCGGTTGCCAAGCTGTGCGTGATCGACATCGCGCCCACGCTCGACATGTACGAGTCCACCGACATGCGCTTTGCCAGCGCCTACTACCACTGGTTCCACCTGATTCAGCCGACGCCACTGCCCGAGCGCATGCTGGGCGGCGACCCGCGCTTCTACCTGCACTGGACGCTGGGCGGCTGGGGAGCGACGGGGCTGGCGCACCTCGAGTCGCAAGCGCTGGGAGAGTACGAAAGGTGCTTCTGCCGGGCCGAGTCGCTCCACGCCATCTGTGAAGACTACCGGGCCAGTGCCGGCGTCGACCTGGAACACGATCGGGCGTCACGTGCGGCAGGCCAACGTGTCACTTGTCCACTGCAACTGATCACAGGCGAGCGGGGCGTGGTCGAGCGCCTGTTCGATCCGGTGGCCCTGTGGCAGGCGCAATGCAATGGCGAGGTGCAGGCGGTGCGTTTGCCAGCCGGGCACTTCGTGCCGGAGGAAGCCCCCGGCGCGACCGCGGACGCACTGCTGCGGTTTCTCTAAGCGCCAGCCGCGTGCGCGACGTGCACCAGGGTCGGCCGCAGCGACGCCCCTCACCCCCAGCTTGGGGCGCCCCTACACCTGGCAGTTCCTGCCCCCTGCCTGCGGGAGGGTTGCTACAGCAGGCCTGCTGACGATGGGGTGACCCGCGGTGGGGCTTTCACACAACTGTTTAAGACAGCGCTAAATATGTTTGCGTACTGAGGTGCCACGAGCGAAGGACAGGCTCGGCCTGCCCCGGTCGGCGTCGGGAACCGTTGCTTCCGGCCGCCCGCACGCGCGGCTCGCAGCCGGTGCCTTCGAACCGGCCGTCGACGCCGCCGCCGTGTGCCCCGTTCTTGCTTGTCGTTCGTCGACGCGCCTCAGAGCGAAAACTCGTTCCCGCGACCGGCCCCGAGCAGAGGTACAGGAGGCCCATCTGGCTTGGGGCGCGCATAGTGTCTACACGACGTCGCAACAGCCCGGAAAGGAGCTAGGTCATGTTTGACAGAATTGACGCCCTCATCAAAAAGCATGGTTTTGCATTCGAGTCTTGGGAGGATCCCAGCGGCAAAGCGGTGTGGGCCGCGCTGCTCCCCTCGGAAGAGGCGCTCGACGACGTGCGCGTGGCGGCCTGCGCCGAACGGCCGCAACTGCGACCTGCCGCCGACTTCCTCGCATCGGCGGACTGGATGCCGTTGACCACCGCCTCCACCTTCGACAAGGCCGTGGCCAAGCTCGAGATGCTGCTCGCCTGTTTGCCGCAGGAGATGCGAGCACGCGACACCACCTGGTCCTCCGCCGTGACGAGCGCATTGGAGCACCTGCGGCAGCTGCGGCAGGCGGCGGCACGGCGCAAGACCTGCGACGTGAGCTTCGACGCGATGCCCGCAAGCTTTGAAGAGTTGGTCGCCGAAGTGCGCTTGGGCCTGCGTGCCGCCAACGACTGCTCGCAGCAGCATTGACGGCGGCGGCCCAGGCCCTGCCGCTCGGCACCCTGGACCACGCCGCGCCCTGGAGCGGCCGCGGCGCCGGCCGTGACCGGGTGGCCAGCGTCGTGCGCGGTGTATAGCTGTGGTGCATCGCCACGATCCTGCGAATCAATTTCCCTGACGTGCCGCCGCGCGGCATAGTGACGTCTCTGCTATCCCCCAGCACCGACGCCGCCTGCCTCTGTCATGCCGATCTTGATCACTGCCAGTCCCTGCATCGGAACGTGCAAGAGCAACAAGCGGGGGATCTGCAAAGGGTGTGGCCGCACCGACCGCGAGATCGAGCGATGGAAATCGCTGTCGGCCGAGAACCGCCACGACATCAACATGCGGTTGTTGGCCACGCAGGGCAAGCAGGTGCGCCAAAAGCTGCTGAAGCCCATCGCCAGGACGGCGGAGCAAGACGGCCTGGCCTGAGCCGGCGCGTGTCGCCCGCCACGTCGAGCCGGGCATCCAGGTTCGGCAGCGGCCTCGACCCCGTGCGCGCACTTCTTCAGCCACCGCTTGCGGCGCCCGCCGCGGTCACGCGGCGATACACGGCGCCGACGTCGGTCGTTCAACACTGCAGGACCCTAGTGCTCGCACCGAGCCTCCATCCCACTGCGCAACGGAGTCGAAGAATGGCCAAAGTCCTGGTTCTCTATTACTCGTCCTACGGTCACGTGGAGCAGCTGGCGCACGCCCTCGCCGAAGGCGCGCGCAGCACCGGCGCCACCGCGGACGTCAAACGCGTGCCCGAAACCGTGCCCGAGGAGATCGCCCGCAACGCCCACTTCAGGCTCGACCAGAAGGCGCCGATCGCCACGGTCGCCGAGCTGGAGGCCTACGACGCGATCGTCGTCGGCTCGCCCACCCGGTATGGCCGCATCGCTTCGCAGATGGCGGCCTTCCTCGACCAGACCGGTGGGCTGTGGGTGCGCGGCGCGCTGAACGGCAAGGTCGGGGCCGCCTTCACGTCCACCGCCAGTCAGCACGGCGGCCAGGAAACCACGCTGTTTTCGATCATCACCAATCTGCTGCACTTCGGCATGATCGTCGTCGGCTTGCCGTACAGCCACCAAGGTCAGATGAGCATGACCGAGATCGTCGGCGGCGCGCCTTACGGTGCCACCACGATTGCCGCGGGCGACGGCTCGCGGCAACCCAGCGAGATCGAGCTGGCAGGTGCTCGACATCAAGGTGAGCTGGTGGCCAAGACCGCGGCCAAGCTGTTCGGGTGACACCGCCTTGAAGGCCGGCGGCCTGGCCGCCAACCGCCGTGCGCGCAACGCGCACGCGATGACACCGAGCGCACAGCATCGACGCAGCGGCATCTGCGGATGACATGAGTACGTCATCTCCTGCCGTTAGCGTCACCCTCCACATCGTGGAGGAACAGCATGACCGCTCTCGAACGCCGCGCCCTGTTGAAGCTGATCGGAACCGCCTCCCTGACCGGTGCGGTGCCGCCCAGCATTGCGCGCGCCCTCGCCGTGCCGGCCCACCGCCGCACCGGCACCCTCAAGGATGTCGAGCACATCATCATCCTGACGCAGGAGAACCGGTCGTTCGACCACTATTTCGGTACCTTGCGCGGCGTGCGCGGCTATGCCGACCCACGCGCCGTCAAGTTGCGATCGGGCAAGCCGGTCTGGTACCAGCCGCACGGCAGCGGCGAGCTGCTGCCCTTTCGCCCACCGGTCGAGGACGTCGGCCGGACCTTTCTGCAGGACCCGCCGCACGGCTGGAACGACACGCACGCCGCATGGAACGGCGGCCAGCACGACGGCTGGGTGCCGCACAAGGGCACGGTCGCGATGACCTACCACACCCGCCAGGACCTCCCCTACCACTTCGCGCTGGCCGATGCCTTCACGGTCTGCGATGCCTACCATTGCTCGCTGATGGGCCCCACCGACCCCAACCGCTACCACCTGTGGTCGGGCTGGGTCGGCAACGACGGCTCCGGGGGCGGGCCGGTGATCGACAACGCCGAGCTGGGCTACCACTGGTCGACCTACCCTGAGCGCCTGCAGCGCGCCGGCATCACGTGGAAGGTGTACCAGGACATCGGCGTCGGCTTGAACGCTGCCGGTTCCTGGGGCTGGACGCGCGACCCCTACATCGGCAACTACGGCGACAACTCGCTGCTCTACTTCCATCAATACCAGAACGCCCAGCCCGGCACGCCGCTGGCGGACCGCGCCAAGACCGGCACCCGGGTGGAGACGCTGGGCCGCGACCCGGCTCGGCTGCTCGACGACTTCCGAGAGGACGTGCGCCATGGCCGGCTGCCGCAAGTCTCGTGGATCGCCGCACCTGAGGCGTATACCGAACATCCGAACTTTCCGGCCGACTACGGCGCGTGGTACCTCTCGCAAGTCATCGACATCCTGGCATCCCACCCGGAAGTCTTCAGCAAGACGGTGCTGTTCATCCACTACGACGAGGAGGGCGGCTTCTTCGACCACGTCGTGCCGCCGACGCCGCCGTTGTCGTCCGCACACGGCGCGTCCACCGTCGACACCACCCACGAGATCTACCCCGGCGACCCGGTGCACGCAAAGGCCCCCTATGGCCTCGGCATGCGCGTGCCGATGCTGGTCGTCTCCCCCTGGAGCAAAGGTGGATGGGTCAACTCGGAGGTGTTCGACCACACCTCGCTGATCCGCTTCCTGGAGGCGCGCTTCGCCGACCAGCACCCCGGCCTGGTCGAAACCAACATCACGCCCTGGCGGCGCGCGGTGGTGGGCGACCTGACGTCGGCCTTCGACTTCAGCGCGCGCGAAACCCACCCGGTGCGGCTGCCCGACACGCAAAACCTGCGACCCTCCGACCTGGAACGGCACGACGACTACGCCTTGACGGCGCCGCGCCAACAGCGACTGCCCGAGCAGGAGCGCGGCGTGCGACCTGCGCGGGCGCTGCCCTATGTGCCGCATGTGCATGGTTGGCTCCACCCGCTCCAGGGCACCTTCCATCTGGAGTTCGGCAACACCGGGCGGGCGGCCATCGTGTACCAGGTGCGCTCGGGCAAAGGGGCGCACCCACCCCGCACGTACACGGTCGAGCCGCAGCGTTTGCTGTCGGGCAGCTGGGACGTCGCGTCCGCCGGGGCCAGCGAATACGACCTGGCGGTGTACGGCCCCAACGGCTTTCTGCGTGCCTTCCGTGGCGGGGTGGGCGGGCAGCACAACGCCCGCCTCGGCGTGCGTTGCCTCTATGACGCAGGGCGCTGCGCGTTGGCGCTGATGGTCACCAACCTCTCGTCACGTGCACTGACGGTGCAGATGGCGGATCAGTACACGGGCCAGCGTGTCGAGGAGCGGCTGCGGCCCGGCGAGCCGACCGTCAAGCGCTGGGGGCTGCAGCGTCAGCACGGCTGGTACGACCTGGTGCTGACGGTCGAAGGGGATGCGCAATTCCGCCAGCAGCTGGCCGGCCATCTCGAAACCGGCACCCACAGCATCACCGATCCGGCGATGGGGCGGGTTCGGCTGCACGACTGAGAGACGCGCCTTTGGTGCCAGGCGGGTTGCGCCCCGGCCTTATTTGATGCGCTGCTTCTCGAGCTTGCGCGCCAGGGTGCGGCGGTGCATGCCCAAACGCCGCGCGGTCTCCGAGATGTTGAAGCCGGTGGCCGCGAGCGTCTCGTGGATGCGCTCCCATTCGAGCGTCTTGATCGACGTGGTGCGTTCCGTCAGTTCCACCTCGGCATCACCTTCGGCACGCGCAAAGGCCGCCTCGATATCGTCGGTGTTGGCGGGCTTGGCCAGGTAATGCCGCGCCCCCAGCTTGATGGCCTCGACGGCGGTGGCGATGCTGGCATAGCCGGTCAGCACCACGATGAGCATGTCCGGGTCGTGCGCATGCAGCAGCTGCACACACGCGAGGCCCGAGCCCCCGCCCGCCAGCTTGAGGTCCACCACTGCATAGCCTGGCTGGTGGGTGGGCAACAGCGCCTTGACATCCTCGACGCTGGCCGCTCGCAGCACCTGGTAGCCGCGGCGTTCGAAGGACCGCACCAACGTGCGGGCAAAGGCGTCGTCGTCTTCGACGATGAGCAACTGGCGTTCAAGCTCCATCCGGCTTCCTTCCGTCACCTGGCCACCCCGCCGCGACCTGCCCATGGCTGTGGGTCGACACCAGCGCGGCCAGTGGCAGGCGGATCACCACCTCGGCGCCGCCCTCGGGCAGGTTGCGTGCCGCGATCTGCCCGCCCAGGGAGCGGGCCACGTTGACCGACAGGAACAGTCCCAGACCGCCGCCGGGCCGGCCCTTGCTCGACTGGTAGGGCTTGCCGAAGCGTGCCAGCATCGCCTCGGCGAACCCGGGGCCCTGGTCCTGCACCCGCAGCACCAGCGTGCCGTCTTCGGCCTGCACCTGCAAGCTCAGCGGCGCGTCGGGGCTCGCTTCCAGCGCATTGTCGAGCACATTGCCGATCATCTGCTTGAGCGCCGAGTCCGAGATGATCGGCAGGTCGGGCACACCTTCGCGTTCGTAGCGGAGCTCTTCGACCGGGCGGGTGCTGCGCCACTGCGCCACCAGTTCGTCGAGGAAGGCATGCAGCGTGGTCTGGGCCGGTGCATCGCCGCGCGCTTCGCCGGCCGACAGCAGGATACCGCTGACGATGGTCTTGCAGCGCTGCAGCTGCACCTGCATCTCCTCGATCTCTTCGCGCAGCTCCGGCTCGGCAGCGAAGGGCGCCATGCGCGACCAGTCGCCGAGGATCACCGACAGCGTCGCGAGCGGCGTGCCCAGTTCATGCGCGGCCCCCGAGGCCAGCAGCCCCATGCGCACGATGTGCTCCTCTTCGGCCGCGCGCTGGCGCAGATCGGCCAGGCGGGCGTCGCGCTGGCGCAGGTTGCGGCCGATGCGGCCGATGAAGATGACCAGCAGCGTGGCATTCAGCATGAAGCAGATCCACAGCCCGCCGACATAGTGCGAAGACAAGGCGGGCGAGCCCATGCCAGGCAGCACCAGGGGCCGGTACCACTGCGTCAACGCGACGAAACACACACTCGTCAGCCCCACCATGGCCCAGGTGTAGCGCGACTTGAGCAGCACCGAGCCCACCGCGACCTGCAGCAGGTACAGATAGATGAACGGGTTGGTCACGCCGCCGGCGTAGAAGAGCTGACCGGTCAGCACCGCGACGTCGACCAGCAAACCGGCGAACAGCTCGCCGTTGCTCACGGCCCAGGCGGCCCGGCCGCGCAGCCAGCAGACCAGGTTGAACAGCACCAGGGCGCCGAGCAGGGTCAGCATCTCGACCAGCGGCAGGCCGACGTCCAGGGCCCACTCCACCGTCAGGATGGTGGCCAGCTGGCCGGCCACCGCCAGCCAGCGCAACTGGATCAGCTGCAGCAGATTTTTGTGCCCTGCCAGGCGCTCCGGCGCCTGGCCGACTTCCGTCAGCGGGGGGGCGGGCTCGGGCGCTAAGGGTGGGTCGGGGTACACGGGCGGGTCTCCAGCGGGGGCCGTCGCAGGCGGCGAACGGCCAGCACACATCTTGCGCCGCCGCGCCAGGGCGGCGACCGTCTGCCCTGGCTGCGCGTGCCCCCGGGTCACCCGGCGACCCGGCGCTGACGGCGCTCCTCGCGCACCAGATAGGCCATGGCGCCCGCCAGCATAGCGGCCAGCGTGAACCAGGTCAGGGCGTAGACGAGGTGGCTGTTGCTGAACCGCACCACGGTCAGGCCCGGCCGTGGCCAGGCAGTCGAGGCGCCGGCGTCGGCCGCAGCGTCGATGAAATAGGGCGCCACGGGCCCGGCGTGGGGCGGCTGGCCCAGCGCCCGTGCGAGCGCGATCGCCTGCACGTCGCGCGAGTACCAGCGCCCGGCCGCCGGGTCGTTGCGCTGCAGTAAGCGCCCCTCGGGCTCGGTGAGGCGCAGCAGACCGACGACCTCCTGCGGTCCGGCCGGCGCCGGGCGCTGCGTCGGCAGGCGTCGTTCAGGCGGCACGAAACCGCGGTTGACCAGCACCCAATAGCCTTGCTCGCTGTACAGCGGGGTCAGCACCCAATAGCCGCTGCCCAGCTCGGTGGTGGCCTGCACCAAAGTTTCGAGCTGGTGGGCGTAGTGGCCGCGCACGCGAACGCGGCGGTATTCGTCGGCCCCGCGGGTCAGGCCTGGCCATGCGGCGGGCGCGGGTGCTGCCACCGGCTCGGCCTGCAGGCGCTGCTCGACGCGCGCGATCAGGTCCTGCTTCCATGACAGCCGCTGCAACTGCCACACGCCCAGCGCGAGCAAACCCGCGAACACCAGCGCGCCGGCGACCAGCAGCGCGACGAAGGAGCCACGCCGGCGGGGTGGGCGGGAAGGCGAGTCGCTCACGGCAAGGCCCTGGGTCAGGGCATGTTGCGCATGTCGTGCACCGGCATCATGTTGGTGTTGAGGTGGTACATCACCCAGATCGAGCCGGCCAGCATGATCACCACCACCGCGACGGTGAAGATCAGCGCCAGCATCGACCATCCGCCTTCCACCTTGCTGTTGAGGTGCAGGAAATACACCATGTGGACGATGATCTGCACCGCCGCGAAGCCGAGGATCACCAGCGCGGTGGCGCCCGGCGTCGACAACACCTTGCCCATCACCAGCCAGAACGGGATGGCGGTCAGCACCACCGACAGCAGAAAGCCGGTCACATAGCCTTTGACGGTGGCGTGGTAGCCGGCGTCGTCATGGTCATCGTGGCCGTGATCGTGGTGCGGCTTGGGGTTCGTCATGGCAGCACTCCCATCAGATAGACAAAGGTGAACACGCCGATCCAGATCACGTCCAGGAAGTGCCAGAACATCGACAAGCACATCAGACGGCGCTTGTTCTCGGGGATCAGCCCCAGCTTGCCCACCTGCAGCATCAGCACCACCAGCCAGACGATGCCGAAGGCCACGTGCAGCCCGTGCGTGCCGACCAATGCGAAGAAGGACGACAGGAAGGCGCTGCGCTGCGGGCCGGCACCCTCGTGGATCAGGTGGTTGAACTCGTACAGCTCCAGTCCCAGGAAGCCGAAACCGAGCAGGCCGGTGACAGCCAGCCAGGCCAGCACGCCGTTGCGGCGGCCATGCTGCATCGCGATCATCGCCATGCCATAGGTGATCGACGAGAACAGCAGCAAGGCGGTGTTGGCTGCCACCAGCGGCAGATCGAACAGGTCGGCGCCTGACGGGCCGGCCGCATAGCTGCGCCCGAGCACCGCGTAGGTGGCGAACAGCACGGCGAAGATGAGGCAGTCGCTCATCAGGTAGAGCCAGAAGCCCAGCAGCGTGCCTTGCTGGGGATGGTGCTCGCCGTCGTGGTCGTAGAAGCGCGGCAGGCGTTCGACTGCGGAGAGGGTTTGGGGGCTGAGCATGAGGATGTCTCGCTCTCTTCAGGCCAGGGCGGCAAGCGCTTGGGTGCGCTCGCCCTCGGTACGCGCCACCTGTTCCGCCGGGATGTAGTAGTCGCGCTTGTAGTTGAAGGTGTGGACGATGGTCGCCAGCAGCGTCGCCGCGAACGACAGGCCCGCCAGCCACCAGATGTGCCAGATCAGCGCGAAACCGCAGACCGTGGACAGCACCGCGATCACGAAGCCGGCCGCCGTGTTCTTGGGCATGTGGATGGCCTTGAAGCCGGTCACCGGACGCTCGTGGCCGCGGTTCTTCATGTCGAACCAGGCGTCGTTGTCGTGCACGATGGGCGTGAAGGCGAAGTTGTAGTCGGGCGGCGGCGAGGCGGTCGACCATTCCAGCGTGCGGCCGTCCCACGGGTCGCCGGTGTGGTCACGCAGCTGCTCGCGGCGGCGGTAGCTCACCACCAGCTGGATGATGAAGGCGGCGATGCCCACCGCGATCACGCCCGCACCCAGTGCGGCGATCTGGAACCAGATCTGCAGCGACGGGTCTTCGAACTGGCTCATGCGACGCGTCACGCCCATCAGGCCCAGCACGTACAGCGGCATGAAGGCGAGATAGAAGCCGATCAGCCAGCACCAGAACGAAACTTTGCCCCAGAACGGGTCGAGCTTGTAGCCGAAGGCCTTCGGGTACCAGTAGGTGATGCCGGCGAACAGGCCGAACAGCACGCCGCCGATGATCACGTTGTGGAAGTGCGCGATCAGGAACAGGCTGTTGTGCAGCACGAAGTCGGCCGGCGGCACCGCCAGCAGCACACCCGTCATGCCGCCGATCACGAAGGTGACCATGAAACCGACGGTCCACAGCATCGGCACCTCGAAGCGGATGCGGCCGCGGTACATCGTGAACAACCAGTTGAAGATCTTGGCCCCGGTCGGGATCGAAATGATCATCGTCGTGATGCCGAAGAAGGAGTTCACGCTGGCACCGGAGCCCATCGTAAAGAAGTGGTGCAGCCAGACCAGGTAGGACAGGATGGTGATGACCACCGTCGCGTACACCATCGAGGCATAACCGAACAGCTTCTTGCGGCTGAAGGTGGACACCACCTCCGAGAAGATGCCGAACACTGGCAGCACCAGGATGTAGACCTCGGGGTGGCCCCAGATCCAGATCAGGTTCACGTACATCATGGCGTTGCCGCCAAGATCGTTGGTGAAGAAGTTGGTGTCGACGTAACGGTCGAGCGACAGCAGCGCCAGCACGGCGGTCAGCACCGGGAAGGCCGCCACGATCAGCACGTTGGTGCACAGCGAGGTCCAGGTGAACACCGGCATCTTCATCATCGTCATGCCGGGCGCGCGCATCTTGATGATGGTGGCGATCAGGTTGATGCCCGACAGCGTCGTGCCCACCCCCGCAATCTGCAAGGACCACAGGTAGTAGTCCACCCCCACCCCCGGGCTCTGCAAGATGCCCGACAGCGGCGGATAGGCCAGCCAGCCGGTGCGCGCGAACTCGCCGACGAACAGCGACATCATCACCAGTACCGCGCCGCTGGCCGTCATCCAGAAACTGAAGTTGTTCAGGAACGGAAACGCCACGTCGCGCGCGCCGATCTGCAGCGGCACGATGTAGTTCATGAAGCCGGTGACCAGCGGCATCGCGACGAAGAAGATCATGATCACGCCGTGGGCCGTGAAGATCTGGTCGTAGTGGTGCGGCGGCAAGAATCCGGCGGAATCCCCGAAGGCGATGGCCTGCTGGGCACGCATCATGATGGCGTCGGCAAAGCCGCGCAGCAGCATCACCAGGCCCAGCACCATGTACATGATGCCGATCTTCTTGTGGTCGATGCTGGTGATCCAGTCGCGCCACAAGGTGCCCCACAGGCGGTAGTAGGTCAGCCCGCCCAGCAGGGCGGCACCACCGAGCGCAACGGCCACGAAGGTGGCCAGCAGGATGGGGTCGTGGAGCGGAATCGCGTCCCAGCCGAGGCGGCCGAGGAGAGGATGGTCGGGTCGTTGGTGGTCGAGCATCTTGGGTCTCGAGTAGGCGCGAGAGGGCGAGAACGACGTCAGCCGGCGGCGGACTCAGGGTTGCAGGGCGCTGGTGTCGCTGCCGAGGGCGGCGGTCAGGCCGCGCGGGTTGTCGGGCGTGCAGAGCGCCGTCACGTAGGGGCGCTCCGACGTGCGCCAGGCCTTGCGGGCCACGCCGTCGATGCTGCCTTTGCCCAGGCCGCCGGCGGCGTCGATGGCCATCATCTGGTGCATGCACATCTTGCTGCTGTCGACACAACGGTTGACGATGGCGTCCCACAGGCCCTGCTCCACGCTGGCGTAGCGGCGCACCGGCTCGCGTTCGCTGGGTTGCTCCAGCTTCAGGTAGTCGGCCCGGCCCAGGACCTGCTGGCCCTCGGTCTTGTGGCCGGCCACCCAGCGCTCGAAGTCGGCGTCGGACAGGCCGTGGAACTTGAAGCGCATGTGCGAGAAGCCGTCGCCGCTGAAGTTGGCGGAGAAGCCGTCGTAGACACCGGCCTTGTTGATCACCGCATGCAGCTTGGTTTCCATGCCCGGCATGGCGTAGACCTGGCCAGCCAGCGCCGGGATGTAGAAGGAGTTCATCACGGTCGACGCGGTGATCCGGAAGCGGATCGGCCGGTCCACCGGTGCGGCCATCTCGTTGACGGTCGCGATGCCTTGCTCGGGGTAGAGGAACAACCACTTCCAGTCGAGCGCGACCACCTGGACTTCCAGCGGCTGCACACCTTCCGGGATCGGGCGGTTGGCGTCGAGGCGCTCCAGCGGGCGATACGGATCGAGCTTGTGGGTGCTGATCCAGGTCAGCGCGCCGAGCGCGATGATGATCAACAGCGGCGCGCCCCAGATCACCAGCTCCAAGCGGGTCGAATGGTCCCAGTCGGGGCTGTAGGTGGCCTCGGTGTTGGACTGGCGGTAGCGGAAGGCGAAGAACAGCGTCAGCGCGATCACCGGCACGATGATCAGCAGCATCAGCAGCGTCGACGTGACGATGAGCTGGGCCTGCTGCGCGGCGATGTCGCCGGACGGCTTCATCACGACGGTGTCGCAGCCGGCCAGCAACAGGGTCAGCAGGCCCGGCAGGCCGAGGCGAACAGCGGTTTGGAGGTGCGAGGGTGAGGAAGACATTCAGGTGCCCATCGCGCGCGGGAAAACGATAGTTGCGCGTTGGGCGGGAATGTATCTTGATTGACCCAAGTCAACGATTGGACATTTTGTCCCAGCCCACCCCGTTGCGGAGCACCATGTCGAGCCCTGGAACCCACCCCCTCCACCCTCCTCTCTCCACCTCTGCTCACCCCGCGGCGGCGCGCCAGCGCTCGCCGCACGGCGCATCGGCGCCACCGGCGCAGGACGACGCCAGCGTCGCCCCGGGCGACATCGCCGTCGGCGTCGTGATCGGCCGGGCGTCGGAATATTTCGACTTTTTCGTCTACGGCATCGCGTCGGTGCTGGTATTTCCGGCCGTATTTTTTCCCTACGTCGACCGGCTGGAAGGCACGCTGTACGCCTTCGTGCTGTTCGCGTTCGCGTTTGTCGTGCGCCCGCTCGGCACGCTCGCCGGCATGCAGATCCAGCGCCGCTTCGGCCGCAGCACCAAGCTGACCGTCGCGCTGTTCCTGCTCGGCAGCTCGACCGCGGGGATGGCCTTGCTGCCCAGCTACGAGAGCATGGGCGCCACGGCCATCGCGCTGCTCGCCTTGTGCCGCATCGGCCAAGGCCTGGCGCTGGGCGGCTCCTGGGACGGCCTGCCGTCGCTGCTGGCGCTGAACGCCCCCGAAAACCGCCGCGGCTGGTACGCGATGCTGGGGCAGCTGGGCGCGCCGCTCGGCTTCCTGGTCGCCTGCAGTCTGTTCGCCTATCTGTGGGGCAACCTGTCGAGCGCGGACTTCCTCGGCTGGGGCTGGCGTTACCCGTTCTTCGCCGCGTTTGCGATCAACGTCGTGGCGCTGTTCGCGCGGCTGCGCCTGGTGGTGACGCACGAGTACGAGCGGGAGCTCGAAGCGCACGAGCTCGAGCCGTGCAACGTGCGTGAATTGTTCACGATGCAGGGCCACAACGTCTTCATCGGCGCCTTCGCCGCGCTGGCCAGCTTTGCACTGTTTCACATCATCACGGTGTTCCCGCTGTCGTGGGTGCGGCTGTATTCAGACCAGGTGATCGGCGAGTTCCTGACGGTGCAGATCGTCGGCGCGCTGCTGGCGGCCGCGGCCATGCCGATCTCGGGCCTGGTGGCCGACCGCATCGGCCGGCGCCGCACCTTGGGGACGCTGGCGGTGCTGATCGCGGTGTTCAGCCTGTTCGCGCCGCTGCTGCTCGACGGCGGCACGCTGGGCCAGGACATTTTCATCCTGGTGGGCTTCGTGCTGCTGGGCCTGTCGTACGGCCAATCGGCCGGCACGGTCACCGCCAACTTCTTGCCGCGTTTCCGTTACAGCGGCGCCGCGCTGACCGCCGACCTGGCCTGGTTGATCGGTGCCGCCTTCGCGCCGCTGGTGGCGCTGGCGCTGTCGGTGCGCTTCGGGCTGGTGTCGGTGACGTTTTATCTGTTGTCCGGCGCGGTCTGCACGCTGCTCGCGCTGCGCGTGAACCGCGCGATGTCGGCGGTGCGGGACTGAAGGCACAGCCTGCCGCCGGCATAGCGGCAGGCTCGGCGCCGCCAAGCGCGTCGCAGAGTGACCGCTCCCTCTTGTTCTAGGTCGCAATGACGCTTGCGGCGCCCACGTTCACGCCTCAACCTTCTTCGCCGCCACTCTCAGCACACGGGCCATCCAGGCAAAGAACACGACCTGCGAGAAGACCAGGGCCAAAAAGGTCCACAGCCAGCCAAAGCTGCCACCGATCAGGGCAAGGTTCTTGGCCAGCCCCATCTGGTCGAAGCGGTAGGCCGCGAACACGCCCGAGCGGAACGCGAAGACGCCACCCCAGTAAACCGACCAGATCAAGACCGTGGTCCACAGCCAAACCGGGAACGTGAGGCAGCTGAAGTCCGCCGCGAAGCGCGGGTTGGCGTCTGCGCCGGCCGCCTCGTAGCACTTGCCCATGCCCACCACCGTGATGGCGACCACGACGACAAATTCGTAGAGGGACAACCAGGTCCACGGCGGATTGGCCCAGGTGAAGGCGCCATAGAAGATGACCGAGCTGAACAGCAGGCTGGCCAGCATCAAATAGGCGACTTCGCGATTCGGGACACCGCCATGCGAGAGGCGGGCTGCCAGACGGGCGGGTTGAAACCAATCGAGGTGCATGGGGTGTGTGGTGCGCAAGAGCCAGTAGGTTCGAGAACAGTACCTTGACTTGCAGGCTCGGCACAAGGCGGTGGGCGACCTCTTAGGGCTCCACCAGGGCCCGCACCTGGGCTTCGAGTCGAGCCCTCTCGGCAGACCCGCATGCGAGGCGCCGAAGCGCGCCGGCATCCGATCTGCAGCAGTCCTTGCCACGGCCGCCCTTACACCCGATACTAATCCGAATGGCTAACCAATACGCCCAGCTGTCGGCGGTGTTCTACGCGCTGGCCGACCCCACGCGCTGCGCGATCGTGAGCCGGCTGGGTCGGGGCCCGGAGACCGTGTCCACGCTGGCGGCGCCGTTCGCGATGGCGCTTCCGTCTTTCATGAAGCACCTGTCGGTGCTGGAACGTAGTGGCCTGATCCGTTCCAACAAGGTCGGGCGGGTGCGCACCTGCGAGCTGGTCCCTGCGCCGCTGTCCGAGGCGCAGCGATGGATCGCCGAGCAGCGTGCCACATGGGAGGCGCGATCCGACCGGATGGCCGCCTTTGTCGAAAACCTTCACCAGGAGGAGTTGTCTGATGTCCAACCCAAGCGCCGTCCCCGCTGACGCTCACGACCTCGTCATCTCGCGCCTCGTGCGTGCCCCGCGGGCCGCCCTGTGGCGCGCCTGGACCGAGCCCGAGCTGCTGAAACAATGGTGGTGCCCCCGCCCCTGGACGACCGAAGTGCGCGAATTCGACCTGCGTCCCGGCGGCGGGTTCTACACCTTCATGCGTGGCCCCGACGGTGGCACCAGCGACAACCCGGGCTGCTTTCTGGAGATCGTTTCGCAACGCCGCATCGCGTTCACTTCCGTGCTGACAGGGGGCTGGCGCCCCGCCACCGCCTGGATGCCGTTCACGGCCCTCGTCACGATGGACGACGAAGGGTCGGGCACACGATACGTCGCCACCGTGATGCACCCGGACCAGGCCACGCGCGACCGGCACGAAGAGATGGGGTTCTTCGACGGCTGGAACACCTGCATCGACCAGTTGGAGGCGTTGGCGGCCGACGCCGGGCGCTGACGCCGGCCCACGCGCGAGGACGGGCCGGCCACGGCCCGTTCGCCCCTCAGTCGTCGACCTTGTACGCCCCGCCGTAGTAGACGGTGTAGTCGTGGTCTCCGGAGCCCCAGATGATGAACTGTTCAGGCGGCTCCACACCATCGTCATAGGTCCGCAGCCGGTCCACCATGTTGGTGGCACTGCGCATGTCCGCCCTCGACGGGAACTGCTGGCCGTCGACCTCGTTCGGATGGGTGTGGCCGATGTGGGTGCCGGTCTGGGGCACGCCGGAGGACCAGGCATCGCCGCTGTAGAGCTTGAAGACCTCACGCCCCTCGACCCGCTCGATCGCGAGCGCGTATTCCACGCCGGTCTCCGAACTCAGGGTGTACACGTCGCCCAGGCGGATCTCGTCGTCGGTCAGGATGACACCCTCCCTGCCCGGGCGCAGCGGCCGCGCCAACAGCTCTTGCATGCTGATGCGCGGGCCCAGTTCGTCGTCGCGCGGCCATTCGCGTTGAGGGCGCGGGCCGCCGGCCTGCCGCAGCGGCGTACCCGGCGCGGCCGGGCCGCCTTCGTCTGTCAGGCGCAGCAGATCGGCCGGCAGCCGGCGGTCGGGGGCGACCGGGCCGATCGGCAGCCGATGCATCACCGGGGTGGTCAGCTGCTTGACCAGGTTCATGCCGGTGCCCGCGACAAAACGCGGCACGGCGGTGAACGGCACCAGGTCGTGCTGAGGGCGGTCCAGCTGATCGCCGGCTTCGTTGCGGAAGTAGGTGCTGGTCTTGTACAGCTGCGCGTATTCGTCGTCGGTCAACCGGGTGGCATAGGTCTCCACGCTGTTCAGCGGGTGCGCGGCGCCGTGCTGGGCCTCATATCCGCGCAGCGCGGTGCGCACCGCTTCGACGCGGCCCACACCGTCCAGCGTGATGAAACGATCGCCGCTGTGCCAGCCCACCTGGATGGAGCCGGTGGAGCCCGCCAGCTCGTCCAGCGTGCGCATGTCCAGCGTGGTGGCCTGCGGATGCTCCTCCAGCCAGCGCTGGATGCTGGCGGCCCGCTGGGCGGTCTTCTCGGCGGCCGCGCCGTCGACGCTGTGCTGCGAGCGGATGCTCCTGATCGGCACCTGCAGCCGGGCATAGTCGCCCGGATTCAGCCGGCCCGTGATCCACGCGGAGGTGTTGTGCCGCTTGACGCGCGGCGTCGACGAGACGGCCGACGCGAATTCGCGCAGCCCGTCGCGGTTGGCGAACTTCTTGACCATCGCCACCACGCCACCGCTGTCGCCTTGGGTGGGCGGCAGGCCGACCTGGGTCAGATAGGCGGGCGACGGTTCGGTCGAGACGGACACCACCGGGCCCTGGCGCACAGGCGACACTTGCACATCCCCACCCGCGTCCCGCGCGGCTGGGCCACTGGGACTCGCCGGCACCTCGTCGGACAGCGGCACCGGCTGCCCGTCACGGTCGGCCGGCCCGCCCGTACGAGCGCTCACCGGACGGCCCGTGCCGGGCGGCACAGCCCCGTCGGTGTGCACCGTCGGCTGCTCGCCCCCCGGCCGGGCCGCGGGCGCCCGCAGGCGGACGACCGGTGACAGCAGCGCTCCTGTCACACCGCCCGTCAGGGCGCCGCCGCCGCCGCCGATCAAGCCGTTGAGCGCCACCTGCTGCAGCCCCTTGTCGATCCCGTGCTGCCAGGTGCTGCTGTCCGTCGACGTGCGCACCACACCATCGGCCGCACCGTTCTGCCCGCCGACCCAGGCGCCGTCGGTGGCGGTCTCGCGCAGCCCACGCAAGGCGCCCTGCCGGCTGGCCTGCGCGGCGGAGTCGTCGGCCATCGACAGCACCACGCCACCGCGGCCCAGCGGCACCGCGCCGGTGGCCCCCGAGACCGTGTTGATCGTCACCTGGCGCGCGATCTCGGTGCCGCCGGCCTGCGAGTTGAGCGTGCCGTAGGTCACGCCACTGCTCATGCCCCCCGCGGCGCCGGCCATCACCGCCACCATCAGTGGCGAGGCCGTACCGGCCGTGCCGATGGTGACGGCGGTGGCGGCCACCACGGCCGCACCAGTGGCGGCGGCCTCGCTGGCGGAGTTCTTGGTTTCGATCAACGAGCGCACGTTCTGCTCGGAAAAGCCGGCATAACGCGCGGCGGTGGGCAGGTCGCCGGCCTGCAAGGCGCGCTCGGCCTCGTCGAGGGTGCGGTCGAGGCGGGCGCTGTCGGTCTCGAAGTCCAGGTCGCCGTGGAGCACCTGCTGGCCCACGTCGATGGGGTCGGTCCCGGTGACGTCGGCGAGCAGGAGGGGGGGCGCCAGCACACGACCGGCCGTGCCCCAGAAGCCCGGCTTGTCGTCCTTCTCGTAAGCCTGCATCTCGCGGCCGCGGCGGATCTGCTCGGCAATGGCGGCGCGGGGGTCGCTCTCGAAGTCGATGGCACCGCGGTCATACAGCTGGCCCACCAGCTCGAACTCGTCGCGGCCGTCGAGGTCGTCGGTCAGGTCGCCTCGCAAGTCGTCGCCGTACTCCTCGCGGTAGGCCTGGGCAATGGCGTCGATCTGCGACTTGCTGCGCCCGCCGAGGATGGCGCGCAGCGTGTCTTCGTCGGTGCCGGCGCCGTCCACTGCATCGCGCAGGCGCAGTGCATCGTGGCGCGCCTGCCACTCTGCGGCGCCCGGATCTTGCGGGTCGCGCGCCTCGAGCAGGTGCAAGATCTCGTCGCCCTCGGTGCCGCTCAGATCCTCCTTCAGGCGCTGCCGCAGGTCGATGCCGTATTCCTGCCGGTAGGCCGTCTCGATGGCCCTCAGCTCGGTCGGTGTCTTGCCTTCCAGCACCCGGCGCAGCGCGCCTTCGTCGGTGCCCGCGCCATCGACCGCCGCGTGCAACCGCAGCGCGTCCTGCCGGGTCTGCCATAGGCTCTTGGCGGCCGGGTCGCCCCCCTGCGCGGGGTCGAGCAGGTGGAACACCAGCTGCTGGTCGCTGCCTTCCAGCTCGTCGTGCAGCCGGTCGCGCAGCTCGTGCCCATAGGCCTGCTCGTAGGCGCTCTCGATGGCCTTGATCTGCTCCGGCGTCTTGCCCGCGAACAGGTCTTTCAGCGTTTGCTCGTCGACGCCCCAACCGTCGACCGCCACCTTGACCTTGGCCGCACCGGCACGCGCTTCGCCGGCCGCGACGTCGCCGCCTTCCGGCAGCAGCAGGCCGCGCGCACGCGCCATCTCGTCGGTGGAGAAGCCGCCTTCGGTCTTCAGGCGTTCGAGCAGAAAGGCGCGCGCGCCCGGCTCGTCCTTCGGGCCACCATGGCGGGCGGCATAGGCCACGGCGACCTGGCCGCGTTCGGGTGCCGTGCGGCTCTCGAGCAGCTTGAGGATCTCCTGGTCATCGCCGAAGATGCCCTCCAGCTCCGCCTCGACCTCCACCGCGTCGGAGCCGGACCGGTGTTCGCTGCCGCGCATCAGCGCGCGTGCGTGGTCCTCGTCGACCCCGTCGAACTCGTCGTCGAGCACCTGCTCGAGGTCATGGCGGTAGTTCTGCTTGAAGGTGCGCTTGAGCGTCTCGAGGTCGGTCGCGCTCTTGCCCTTCAAGGTGTTCCAGACCACGCCCTCGTCGGTGCCCCAGCCGGTCAGGCCACCCTTGGTTGCTTCCCAGAGCGCCTTGGCATCCGCGGTGGCTTGCTGCTCGGTGTAGCGAGGCGGTCCGCCGGTGTTCGGCTGCGTTGTGCCTGGCTGCCGCTGGGGCTGCTGCGGCGGACGCCACGTCGGCAAGTCGGACGGAAGTTGGGGTGAGCCGTGGCCGCTGATGATCATTGTTTTGCTGTCTCCCTGACGTCCCCGCGCCGTGACGGTGCAGCGCAAGGACGCGATGCCCCGCAGGTGCGTTCGAGCCGACAGCTTATGGCGCTGGCAATGCGCGGGACAACTCCGAGGATCCGTAGCGGACCGCCCCGTGGGCGGCGCCAGGCGATGCACTTCCTTGGTTTGCAACGGCCGAGGGGGCACTGCAACCAAAGGCGGTATCTACATCGAAACGTATCGACAGCATCGGCGCTGTGCAGCGGTGGCACAGCGAGCCAGGATCACACGGCCACTGTCGGCCAGCGCGCCCCTCAGACGTCTCACGGGTCCAGCCGTCGAATCTGGCGGTCGTGAATTGGCGACAACAGCACCAGCGCCGTGACCGCCCCGATCGCCGCGAGCAACATGTCGGACTGCGTGTCCCAGGGATCACCTTGCGTGCCGAGGAATTCTTCGGCCCCCTGCCCCAGCGCCACTGCCGCGCCCCATTCGATGAATTCATACGTGGCGCTGATGGCCAGGACCACGCAGACGACCAAGAAGGCCAGCATGCGCGGGCCACGCACGTGGTCGCCGCGGATCATGATTTCTCTTGCGACCAGCGCTGGCACGAACCCTTGGAAGAAGTGGCCGATCTTGTCGTACGGATTGCGGCTCAACTCGAAGAGCTCCGCCAGCTGGAAGCCGAGCGGGACCCGCGCATAGGTGTAGGCGCCGCCGAGCATGAGCACAGCCGCATGGACGAAGATGCAGATGTACAGCAGCGTGGTGAGCGGGAAGCGCCGGTAGGTGCCCCAGAGCACCGGGAGGGCGAGCATCACGGGCGCGACCTCCATCAGCCAGGTCGTCCGGTCGTAGGGGTCGAGGCCGGAGAGGGCCAGCAGCGCCAGCAGGGCGACGGAGGCGAGCACGAGCCAAGGGGTGCGAGAGGCAGCCATACCGGTCAACTCCGGCGGCGCTCCACCGCCTGCGCCAGCCCCCGCAGCACATCCTCCGTCTGAGCCCAACCGATGCAGGCGTCGGTGATCGACACGCCGCGCTGCAGCGGCCGCCCCGGCGACAGGTCCTGCCGCCCTTCCTCGAGGTGGCTCTCGATCATCAGCCCGGAGACGCGGCGTTCGCCGGCCGCGACGCGGCGCGCGATGTCCGCCGCCACGTCGATCTGGCGGCGGTGCTGCTTCGACGAGTTGGCGTGGGAGCAATCGACCATCAGCGTCTCGCGCAGCCCCGCCTTGGCCAGGGCGGCACAGGCTGCGTCGACGCTCGCCTCGTCGTAGTTCGGCCCCTTCGAGCCGCCCCTCAGGATGACGTGGCAGTCGTCGTTGCCGCGGGTCTCGAAGATCGCGGCCTGGCCCATCTTGGTCATGCCCATGAACGCATGGCTGGCGCGGGCCGCCTGCAAGGCATCCACCGCCACCTGCACCCCCCCGTCGGTGCCGTTCTTGAAACCTACCGGGCAGCTCAGGCCCGAGGCCAGCTGGCGGTGGCTCTGGCTCTCGGTGGTGCGCGCGCCGATCGCGCCCCAGCTCACCAGGTCGGCGATGTACTGCGGGCTCAGCAGGTCCAGAAACTCCGTGCCGCAGGGCAGGCCCAGCGTGCTGATCTCCAGCAGCAGCTCACGCGCACGCCGCAGGCCCTCGTTGATGTGGAAGCTGCCGTCCAGGTGGGGGTCGTTGATGTAGCCCTTCCAGCCCACCGTCGTGCGCGGCTTCTCGAAATAAACGCGCATCACCAGCAGCAGCTCGCCGCGCAACTCGGCGTCGAGCGCCTTGAGCCGCTGTGCGTACTCGATGGCCTGGTCGTGGTCGTGGATCGAGCAAGGGCCCACCACCACCAGCAGCCGGTCGTCGCGCCCCGCCAGCACGTCGGCGATGCGCGAACGGGCCTCTTCCACCAGCGTCTGCACAGGCTCGGGGATCGGCACTTCGTCCAGCAGCAGCGCGGGCGAGATGAGGGGCCGCACCGCGCGGATGCGCACATCGTCGATGCGGGTGAGGTCTTGCGTGCTGTCGGCATTGCCGACCTCGCGGTCGTGCAGGGGGTCGTCGATGCGGGTCATGGGGTGTCCTGTCGGGTCTCGTCTACGCTTCAAGGCCTGGTCCCGGGGCCGCTGCTCGGCCAACCCTGGGGTGACCAGCGATTGGGACAGATGCTATCAGCCTCGCCGCCGAAAAACGGCTTCAACCCCCGGCTCGCCCGCGCGTCCCGGAACCCCGCATCAGTCTTCGGGGAACGGCCCGGCGGGAGACCCTGGGTGCAGGCACCGGCTGCCTCAGCCCTCTAGCAACGCCAGTGCTTCCAGCCTGGCGGACGCGCGCAGCGACTTGCGCAGATGCGGATCGTCGGTGGTACGCGCCAGCACCATGCCACCCACGCAGAGCGACACCAAGGCCTTGGCCCGGCGGTCGGCATTGCGGGAGCCTTGCAGCGCGCAGCGGTACACATGCGTCATCCCGCGGATCAGCTCGGTATAGGCCTGCTGCGGCTCAGGCCCCGCACGCGACACGTCGGTGGACAGGGCATACAGAGGGCAATGCTGATCCACGTCGTCGAACACCGTGTCGCTGAGATACATCTCCACCAAGGTCCGCGCGAGCCGGCGTGGATCGGCGACCCGCTCGCCCGCCTTCGCGCTTTTCACCGCGAACGGATTGCGCGCGGCATAGCTCGCCACGGCCTCCGCATAGAGCTCGTCCTTGCTCTTGAAGTGGTGGTAGAAGCCGCCGCGCGTCAGGCCGGCCTCGGCCATGACCTGGTCGATCGACACCTGTTCGAAGCCATGGCGGTTGAACAGGCGGCGCGCCGACTCCACGATGCGGCTGCGCGTGCGCGCCTTGTGTTCGGGGGCGTAGGGCATGTTCGCTCCTCGGTGGCATCACTCGAAAATATGTTCTTGATCATAAATTGCACACGGATATTCTGCATTTGCGTCAGGGCATGGTGCGGTACCGAGCGGCGAGTCGCTCCCCACAAGTCAGCCGAGGTGCAAACATGAACCTTTTAACGGTCAATCTTCTGTTCAGTACTTTCGTGTTCTGGGTCATGGCGCGGATCTACGTCCTGCCGAAACTCCCGCAACTCCAGCCGAAGGCGGTTCTGCTGCCGATACTGCTGCTGCATGCGTTTCGACACCTGGGCCTCATGTTCATCGCGCCTGGCGCGACCCATGCGGGGATCCCTGCGCAGTTTGCCTATCCGGCAGCATTCGGTGACCTCCTTGCCGCCGTGCTCGCATTGATGGCGATTGCAGGTGTCGTGCGAGATGCAACCGGTAGCCGACGGCTCGTCTGGATTTTCAACCTCGAGGGCACGCTCGACTTGGCCGCGGCGATCACGCTGGCGACGCTCTATGGCGCGCCCGCGTTGATGGGGCCGTCTTACTGGATCCCCGCATTCTGGGTTCCCGCGCTGCTGGTGACGCACTACATCACTTTTGTTGTTCTACGGAAGTACTGGAGAGGTGCGGCCCAACCGACACATCAGGAGGTCCAGGTGTGACGGTGGCCGCAAGCCCAGTGTCCTGTCACGCTAAAAGCGGAAGTCGCTGTCCACCCCAGACGAGGCACGCCGCGCCGTTGCGAATGTTCGCGATGCCGACCGGCATCGCCGCGCTTTGCGCGCCTTGCACCGCACCCCGTCTGGAGTGGACGGTACTCGTTCAATGTGCACGAGGAGGTGCAGCCCGGGGAGCTTCGACCGCTGCGAGACCCCCATCAGGCCAGTCTAGCGGTGCACGGTCGAGGTTTCATTGCACCGGGATGCAATATGCGGGTCACGCTCGCGACTCGCGTCGGCAAGCTGAAAGAGACTGTCCGAGTCCCGCCGCCAGGGGGTCTATGCCTCAAGCCTTCAGGGCGTGCTGGATTTCTTCGAGGCGGCGGCCCCGTGTTTCGACGCCCCTGCGTGCCAGCACGAAGGCCGCGACCGCCATCGGCAGCGCGATCAGCAGTGCCGCGGCGGCGAAGTGGCTGAACAGGCCGAACACACCGCACAGCGCGCCCAGGATGCCGCCGAACTTCGACCCCGCGGCGATCAGGCCGGAGCCCGTGCCGCGCAGCTTCACCGGATAAATTTCCGCCGAATAGGGGATCAGCATGGCGATGACGCCGTTGGCGCCGACCAGCAGGAGCGTCGTCGCGACCACCACGGCGGCGTCGGACCGTGCGTTGGCCACGTCCAGCAGGAAGAACAGCAGCAGAGACAGCGAAGTGAGGGTGATGAAAGTCACCAGTGACTTGACGCTGCTCCAGCGGTGATAAATCCAGATCACCAGCACCGTGCCCGGCAGTGCTATGACGGCCGAACGTGTCAGCAGCGCGTTGGCCATGGCCGAGTCCATGCCCATGCGGCCCAGGTTGGTGGGCAACCACAAGAGAAAACCGAAATTGGCCAAACCCCAGGTCACGCCGCACATGACGAGGCCCCAGGTGATCGCCGTGTGCTTGCCGCCCAGTAGCTGGCTGGGGTGGATCGCCTCGGCCTGAGCCCGGGCCGCCTGCGCGGGGTCCGGCCCATCGACCTCGACGCCCTGGTGACCCGCGAACCGCGCCAGCACGGCACGCGCCTGGTCCGGCAAGCCCGCGCCGGCGAGAAAGCGCGCCGACTCGGGGATGAAGCGCCCGAGGAAAATAATGACGAGCCCAGTGGGCAGGCCCAGCAGCCACAGCACTCGCCAGCTGAAGAGCGGCTCCAACCAGGCCGCACTGCCGGCGGCCAGCAGGTAACCGCCCGAAGTACCGATGCCGCCCAGCGCGACCAGCAGCCAACCGCGGTGACGCGCCGGCACGGTTTCGGCCATCAGCGTGAACGTGATGGGCAGCAGGCCGCCGGCCGATGCACCCATCAGGAAGCACATGGCCAGGTTCCACGAGAAGCTGGGCATCGCGCCGCAGATTGCCGTGCCGACGAACATCAGCGCCGACAGAATGATGGCTGAGCGCCGGCCATACCGGTCCGCCATGCGGCCCCACAGCACCGAGCCCACGGTGGTACCGGTGAGCGCCACCAGCGGCAGGATGCCCGCCGTCTCGCGCGAGATCTCGTATTCGCGCGTCATGCCGGGCATGACGAACCCCAATGTCGCCGGCTTCAACACGTCCACCGCGAGTGCGATCACCAGAACGGCGACGAGCTTCCAGTGCGCCGAATTGAGCGCGACGCCGTCGGCCACATGGAACTGCACCGGCCCCCCCGTGCCGCGCGCCATGCCTGGGAGGCGCGGGACCATTCCGTAGCAGGCCAGCGCTAGACCGAACGGGATCAAGGCCATGCCGCCGAGCATGAAGTTGTCCATCGGCATCCCGGCCATGCGGTAACCCATGCTGGCGCTCATGACAAACATGGGCGCATGCGACAGCACGCCGCCGGTGATAAGGACGCAGCCGATCCAGAAGGCAACCGGATGATGAAAGGACATTTTGAAGTTGGAGGCAGTCATGCCGCGATTCCAATCCATGCCTGTTCAGCAAGACAAAAATGGCTCTCCCCTGCTTCTACGGACAGGACTTTGATCCCATCAGCAGAACATGGAACCCACGATTCAGGGAACGCGGCCAGCGGCTTCGCTCTTGCGGCCGATGCCGCATGGAACCCGAGTCCCTCCGACTGGCAGTTCTGCCAAACGCAGTTGACCCATGACCACGCCCTCGGCCTGTGCTTGGGCCGCGACGCAAACCAGTCCCATGCACAACTCACTGCTCCGCTGCGGCGCCGTTGGGGAAACGGGCAGCACGATGCTTTTTCGTGGCCGTGGAGCGGAGAAATCGCGGAGCTGCCGAAGCCGCTCGTCCACGACGAAGGGCGGTCTGACTGCGTCACAGTTTGGCCAGAAAGCGCGTCAGATGCGCGGCGACGTCGCGCGGGCAGTCGCGGGCCACGAGATGGCCGGCCGGAACCGAGATCGCTTCCAGCTGCGGAAGATCCTCCTTCATCGCCGCGAGTTCCCTGGCACCGACCACTGCGCTGCGCTGGCCGGCAATGAGCATGACGGGCACGCGCAATCGCCGGGCGGCGCCGCGCCACCTGTCCAGGTCTGCAAGGACGTCTTCAACGAACGCCCCTTGAAGCATCACGGGATCGACCTGGGCGAGAGCGGCAGCACCGCGTGACTGCGCCGCCACAAGCTTGTTTCTTTCGCCCCGAGCGATCGCCGGTTGCGGGCGCGTGGGCGTATCCAGCAACACCAGTCCGGCAGCGGGTGCATGCCCCTCTCCCGCCACGATCAGCCCGAGCACTGCGCCCATCGAGCCGCCGACGATGACCAGCGGCTGCGCACAAAGCTCGTCGCGCACCTTCACCACGTCGGCGACGAAGTCGTCCAGACGATAGGTAGGTGCACGGCCGCTGTCGCCGTGTCCCCGCAGGTCGACCGCCACCGTGCGCCAGCCCTGTGAGCAGACGGCATCGGCAATGGGCTGCCAGACCAACCGGTTTTCGCCCCCCGCGTGCAGGAACAGGACGGTCCCGACCCCGGAAGGTCCTTGCACATCGGCGGCGAGTGCCATGTCCGCGTTAAACACCGTGACTCGTGACATCGTCATTGCCTCATTGGCAGAGATATCTTTCCGCATCGAATCGGCGCGTCAGCCAGCGAAAGAGGAAGGTGAAGCTGGACCCAGTGGTGGTGATCTTGCCGCTGCGGCTGCTCCCGATGTCATGCTCGGTTGGCCTCCAGGAAGTCCGAGAGGATGCGAGCCAGCGCCCGCGGTGCGTCGGTTTGTACGTTGTGGCCGGCGTTTTCCACGCGAACCCACCGTCCCGATACGAGTTCGCGCACGAGTTGCTCCGCATCCTCGTCACGGAAGACGTCGCTCGACGCTCCGCGCACGACCAGCGTCGGGCATTGGATGCGCCGAACGTCCGTCCACAGCTTGGCGGCGCCGGCGGCCATGTCGCGCGCTTTCGCGCGGCGCCAGCGGCGCTGGTCGTATTGCCATGTCCAGGTGCCGTTCGGCAGGCGCCGCAAGTTGTGCAGCAGCCGGAATCGAAGCACGCGCTGCTGCCTGGGCGAATTCATCTGCTCCGCGCCCGAGACGAAATGATTGATGGCTTCGAGTTCGTCGGCGCTGATCATGAATCGCCGAATGCGCTCGGCAGCTGCGACGTCGATCTTCGGCCCGACATCGACCAGCACGAGCCCGTTCATCTGGAGGCTGCGGCGCCCGGCATAGACGATCGCGCTCAAGCCGCCCAGCGACATTCCGACGAGCGCGAAGTCCTCGAGCCCCAGGGCGTCCACGAACGCCTCCAGGTCGGCCACCTCGGCCTCGACGCTGTAGTCGCAGTCCGCGGACCAGTCGCTCTCGCCGTGGCCGCGCAGGTCCAGCGCCAGGCAGTGGTAGCGCTCGCGCAGCGACAGGCAAACCAGGTCCCAGGTATGCGCGTTGAGGCCGCCGCCATGAAGAAAAATCAGCGGCCGCCCGTTGGGTCCCCAATCGAGATAGCGGAACCGCATCGACCCCAGCATGATCCGGCGCACGGCCGGCGCCACGAGATCGATGTTGCCGAAGCCGGCCAATTCCGTCGCCAGCCGCAGGTTCTCCAGGTAGTCGTGTACCGCATGCGGCACGACACGGTCGTCGAGGCAATCCACGGTCAGGTCGCAGCCTGTGCGCGCCGCTGCGCTTGCGCCGCCATGTCCTTGAACAGGGCCAGATTCATCGCCGCTGGCCGGCTGCCCTCGACGACGCTGTAGCGGCTGAAGTCGACGACGCCGCCGTATTCGCCCAGGACGTCCTCGTCGATCAGTGCCTGTCCCGTGAACGTACGGCAGTCCTGCGCCAGGATCAGCATCACCGCATCGACAAGGATGTCGCTTCGCCGCCAGTCGTCGGGACGCCCAAGCCCGAAGGTGGTGGTGACCGCGGACTCGATCAACGTACGGGGCCACAGCGAATTGCATGCGATGCCCGTTCCTTTCAGCTCGTCGCCAAGGCCGTGCGCCATCAGCGTCGCACCCAGCTTGGAAGTGAGGTAGGCGATCATTCCGGATGAGTTCGTAGCCTGCTGCAGTAAGGGCGGCCCCATGTTGACGATGTGCCCCCAGCTGTTGGCGGCCATGTGCGGTAGACACAGGCGGGCAAGCAGGAACGGCGCCCTGAAGTTGACGTCCAGGACCAAGTCCAGGCGACTCTCGTCGGTATCGGCCAGCGACCGTAGCCAGATCGCTCCCGCGTTGTTGATCAGGATGTCGATACGGCCGTAGTCCGCGAGGGCCGTATCGACCACACGTTGGAGATCCGCGTGAAGGCGCACGTCGCACTGAACGGCGCTGGCCGTGCCGCCCGCCTCGCGTATTTCCCGCACGGTGTCGTGGATCGTGCCCGGCAGGCGGGGATGCGGCTGCGCTGTCTTGGAGGCCACCACAACGCGAGTTCCTGCTCCGGCCAGGCGCAGTGCGATGGCCTTGCCAATTCCGCGGCTTGCGCCGGTCACGATCGCCACCTTGCCTTCAAGTTCGGCAGTTTTCATGGATTGCATGCGTGCGCTCCCGGTCTCAGCCCATGGGGATCAGGTTGCTGGTGGAAGTGGCGACGAGCTGGCCCTCCTTATCAAAGGCTTCCGCCGTCATGTGCACCGCCCGTCGGCCGAGCCTGCGGATACGCACGTCGATCAGAATGCTTTCCCCCACCGCGATGGGCCTCACGAAGCTTGTCGCGATGTCGATGCTGGTCGTCGGGCCCGCCGCGGCATAGCACAGCGGTGCCATCAGGTTGTCGAACAGCGCGCTGAGGAACCCGCCTTGCAATTGCCCGAGCGGGTTCGCATACTGCAGCGGGACAACGATTTCGCCCACCAGCTTTTCGCCCGGAACATACTCGACGTAGCGCGCCGGCGCCTCGCGCGCACACTTGGGCGGCAGTTCCAGCTCGATCCCCTTGGGCAGCGGAAAGCTGCGCAGCTTGTCGAAGAACGCCTCGACGATCTGGTCGTGATCGGTCAGAGTTTGAGTCTCCATGTCGGTCTCCTGATTCATTGGGGAATGGGTTGGTCGTGCATCGCCGTCACGACCGGCTCAACGTCGGCATCCGCGGCCGGCATCGCGCCGCGCGCCACGGCGGCCTCCCGCAGAATCTGGTCGGCCCATTCGCCGAAGCGCCGAACGTGCGCGCGCATGTCGGAGAAGCATTCTTCGGGCGTCTTGTCCTTGATCAGTTCCAGGTGCAGCCCCGCGCAGATCGGCGTCTTGCTGTATTCCACGAAGGTGTAGCGTTCCGGCTCGACAGCAGCCGGCGCCCATTCCAGGAAGGCCGCCTGTACGCGCTGGTTCAGCGCCAGGTACTGCTGCGCGATCTCGTGGAATTCGTTGAGCGCGCCGGCGTCGGTGAGGAGTTCGCGGAACATCATCTGGCACGGCAACGCCCAGTAGAAGCAGGTGTCCCACAAGACTTTTGTGAACATCACCGGTGCCGAACCGAAGGCTTTGTACAAGCCACGATACAGCACGAGATAGTTGCCCGCGACGTCGTCGAGAACGAAGCGGTTGAAGCGCGAGACGGCCTCCTCGGTCAGCTGCCCCGCGTGATCCATCTCGATCATCTTCACGGCGATGGTGTTGGTGTAGCCGATGAAATCGCTGCCCGGGCTGTAGAAGGCGTCCAGGAACAGCGCGGCCTCGCCCACGCACGCCCAGCGGCGGTGCGAGAAGATCTGGTCGGCGTGATAGCTGGCGTTCTTGATCACGCGGAAATCCAGAGGCTCCCCGTCCTGCAGGAAGGTCGCCAGTGTCGGCTCGTACCGGCGCAACCATTCGAGCGAGCTTTCGTAGGTGTTGTACCCCCTGATCGGGTGGATGGCCTCGTCGGTCACGATGCCGATGCTGGTGTGGCCCGACACCAGCGGGATCATCCAGACCCAGTAGCCGTACCCCATCAGGTGATTGGTGGAGAACCAGCGGCGTTCCTGGTGCGGCGGTTTCCACAGCGGTGTCGCAGGCCCTGCCATCTTCTCGATGTCGTACTCGCCCTTCATGCGCCACCAGGCGGCGCTGATGTGGTGGCCGTTCTCGCGGCCCAGGTTGAGTTTTTGATGCAACAGGCGGCGCCTTCCAGTCGCGTCGACCATGAAACGGCACTGCAGGGTGCGCGCCGCCTTGGCGGCGTCCAGCAAGTGAACGATGTGCGGCTCCTCGCCGGCGGCCAGGTCGACATCGGTCACCACGGCGTTCTCGATCAGGGTGACGCCCGGTGTCGCGGAGACCATCCTGCGCAGGTCGTTCTCGAACACGCCGCGGTCGATCTGGTACGAAGGCACGCGCGGGAACTTGCGCGCGCCCAGCTCGGGTCGTTCCTGGAACGGCGCTTTCGGATCGCCGAAGAACAGGCGCAAGCCCAGCTTGTGGAGTTGCGCCTTGTTGAAATAACCCTGCAGCCCGAGGTAGTCGGTGAAATAGTGCGCTCCGCCCTCGACGGTGGCTTCGCCCACCTTGTGCGCCGCCGGCGGCAGCGGCCCCGCAACCTTTTCCAGCACGGCGATCGACAGCTGCGGCTGCGCGCGCTGCAGCTGCCGAGCACAGGTCAGGCCGGCCAGCCCGCCGCCGCAGATGATGACGTCGTAAGACTCTTGCATCTTCATGGTGTGCTTTCTTCGGTCAGTGCGCGGCCACGTGGCCGGACGGCTCGGCCGCAAGGGCAGAGGAGAAGCTGGGCAGGGTTCGCTCTTCCAGCTCACGTCGGATGGTTTCGATCGGCCGGCGGTCCCGGCCCTTGATGAACAGATGCTCGCCGGGCACTTGCACGAACGAGAACGCGCCGCTCGTGACGTCGCGCCAGGAATACAGTTGCCCCGGATTGAACAAGGCGTCCTCGGTGCCCAGCATGCAGGTGATCGGGCAGCGCAGACGCTCGCTGTGCGTGTGGCGATACAAGCCCAGCATCTTCAGTTCGGCACGCATCGCGGGCATCAGCGGTGCCAGCCGCTGGCTGTCGGCGACCAGCTCGGGCGCGACCAGCCGGTTGCGCGTCAGCACGTTGAGTACGTCGGCGTCCGTCACGTT
Organism: Caldimonas brevitalea; assembly: GCF_001017435.1. NCBI lineage: Bacteria > Pseudomonadati > Pseudomonadota > Betaproteobacteria > Burkholderiales > Sphaerotilaceae > Caldimonas > Caldimonas brevitalea. The sequence goes on along the minus strand of NZ_CP011371.1, from coordinate 702,865 downwards.
GTCGAGCGTGTAGTTTCCGTCGATGCCTTCCAGGCCTTGGACGTATTGCTCAACGAGGGCCGGTGCCGGCCAGCCCGCGATGACGAGCTTGAGCGGCGTCTCGTCGAAATTCGCCTGCAGGTAGTGGGCAACCTCGTAGGCGATCAGGCTGCCCATGCAATGGCCGTAGATCGCGAAACCCCGGTCCAGATACGGGAGTATGTTTTCCGCGATCGCCTTGACAAGAGTGGGCATGTCGTCGATCGGCTTCTCGTCCACGCGGTTGCCGCGGCCGGGATACTGGACGGCCATGATTTCGAACGCCGATCCCATCTCGTCCGGCCAGCTGTTGAACACCGTGGCCCCGCCGCCCACGAACGGGAAGGTCAGCACGCGCATCGTCGCGTTCTCCGAATTCAACCGCGGCCAATGCACCCACGGATTGGTCGGAGTGCCGTCCGTCGACGGGCCCTCGTCCTCCCGCGCCGGCGCCTTGTCGCCGCTCACCAACGAGCGAAGTTCGGCGGCCAGTTGCGCGATGGTCGGCCCGCGCATCAAGCCCATCGTCGGGAAATCGGTGCCCAGCTCGGTGGCGATCCAGTTGCGGATCTGGCCGGCCATCAGCGAATCCATGCCCAGATTGGTCAGCGACACCGTGTTGTCCAACTGCTCCGGAGGCATGTCGAACACCTTGGCGATCTGCCGCGCGAGCGCCGCCTGAAGCACCTTGACGGCGTCGGCCTCGGCAAGTCCACGCAACTCTTCGAGGATGCCGGACGAGCCGCGCTGGCCGGCGCCGCTGCCTGACTCCTGTGCGATCAGCTGCCGGAAGCGCTCGGTGCTGTTCACGACCGGGATGATGCTGGCCATCTTGACCCAATCGATGGAGAACACCGACGCTGTGGCCGCCTTGTAGGTCAGGCACTCCTCGATCACATGGAAGGCACGCTCGGGCGTGACCGGCCGCCATCCCAGGCGCGCGAGCGTGTCGATCTTCGTGCGCGCCACGTAGCCCACGTCGCTGATCACGCCCCAGTTCACGGTGAGCGCCGGCAGGCCCAGCGCGTGGCGGTGTTTGGCCAGTGCGTCGAGAAAGGCATTGGCCGCCGCGTAGTTGCCCTGGCCGGGCGTGCCGACGACGTAACTCATCGACGAATACAGCACGAACTGCTCGATGGGGTGGTCCAGCGTCAGCTTGTGCAGGTTCCACGCGCCATCCACCTTCGGTGCGACGACGTTGCGGAACTGCTGCTCGCCCATCATCGCCAGCGGCGTGTCGTCCAGCACCATGGCCGCGTGATAGACGCCGCGCAGCGGCGGCAGCGAGCGCAGCCGGGACAGCAGCGCCTTGACCGCGCCCTCGTCGGCGCAATCGGCCTGCTCCAGGATCACATTCGCGCCGCGCGCGCTCATCTGCGCCAGTGCCGGCTGCTCTTCGGCCGACACGGTGCCGCGCCGGCTCGCCAGCACGACCGTGCGCGCGCCGCGCTCCACCATCCATTGCGCGGTTCGAAGGCCGAATCCGCTCACGCCTCCGGTGATGAGGTAGGTGCCGTCCTCGCGGAACAAGGCCTGCCTGGACTCCGGCGGTACGACGGCGACCGCTTCATCGTCGCCAAAAGTCACCACGACCTTGCCGGTGTGCTTGGCGCCCGACATGTAGCGAAAGGCCGTTTCGATGTCAGCGGCGGGGAAGGCCGTCTGAGGCAGGGGCCGCAACACGTGGTCGCGGACCCGTTCCATGAACTGCGTGAACACGTCCGCGCACAACGCCGGGTCCTCGAGCAGCAGTTTGTCGATGTCGACCGCGGCATAACTGAGGTTCCGCTCGAACGGCTTGAGGCCCAGCTTGTAGTTGTCGTGAACATCCTGCTTGCCGATTTCGACGAAGCGGCCACCGGCACGCAGCAGGCTCAGGCTCAGCGGAATGAATTCGCCGCGCAGCGAGTTCAGGACCAGGTCCACGCCGGGTCCCTTGCTGTCGTATTGCGTCGCCGCCCGAAGCTCGTTGCCGAATTCCAGGGAACGCGAATCGAAAACCTCGCTCACGCCCAGCGACTTGAGATATTGCCGCTTCTCCGGCCGGCCCGCGGTGGCATAGACCTGCGCGCCCGCATCCAGCGCGATCTGGATGGCTGCCAGACCGACACCGCCGGCACCCGCGTGGATCAGCACCCGATCGCCCGAACGCAGCCGGCCGACATTGACCAGTGCGTGGTACGCGGTGAGGAAAGCCATGGGCAGGGTTGTGCCTTCGGCCGCGCTCATCGTGGTGGGGATTCGCATCGCGTACTGGGCGCGGGTCGTGACGTAGGAGCCAAAGCAGCCCACCGCGAAGGCGCAGACGCGGTCTCCCACGCGCAGCTGCGAGACGCCGGCGCCGACCCGCGTCACTTCGCCGCTGCACTCGACGCCGAGGTTGGGTCCATAGAAGCCGCCCAGCGTCGCGCTGTCGGACAGCAACCCGAGGGCCAGCATGACGTCGCGGAAATTGAGCGCCGTCGCATGTACGCGAATCTCGACTTCGCCTTCTTGCGGCGCCACCCGTTCGGCGCGCTCGTACTGGAGATTGCGCAGGTCGCCGCCTTCTCGCAGCGGCAGGCGGAACACGCTTTGTCCGACCCGCACGTGCTCGCCGGCCGACGCCCTGAGGTCGTCATGGGACACGCGGCCCAGCCGGTGCACATAGCGCTGCCCTGTGCGGAAGGCCACCTCCTCCTCGTGTTTCGATCCGGTCGCGAATTCTTGGACGAGCAGCGCGGCATCCGCGCCGGGGGCGCTGTGCGGATCGAGATCGATGATCTTCGCCGGCACGTCGGCTTGCTCGCAGAGCAGCACGCGCAACATGCCCCAGCTGGGTGTCTGCAGCAACGAGAGCGTCTCCCACTGGCCTGCTTCCGGTGCGACCGACTGTGCCCCCCGCGTTGCGATCCAGAACCGGGGACGTGCATTCCATTCTGTCTTGCCGTAGGCCTGCAGTAGCGCGATGGCGCTGTAGCAGCCTGCCTGCTCGGCTTGCGCCAGTTGCGCCGCCGACGGTTCGGCCGTCACGAAATCCAGATTCCACAGGTGCAGCAGCCCCGCGCAACCATGTTTCGACTGCGCGACTTCGCCGAGCACGCGCGCGAGTTCGTCCACGTCGGTGGGATCGACCACCACCTCGTTCTCGCTCTCCCAGCGATAGGCATTGCCGCGTCGCACGATGACGCTGCCGGCACCGCACTCGCCCAGGCTCTCGATGAAGCGCTGCCCCACGCCCTGCCCGTCGTCCAGCACGACCCATGCGCCTTCGGGAACGGCGTCGTCCTCCCGTGGCAACGCGATGTCGGGCATCTGCGCGACGATCACGGGGTTGCCCGATTCCGTCTCGTCCCGGGTATCGGAGAGCAGCGCGCTGCCCGCGAATCCGAGCGATTGCAGGAACGTGCGCCAGCGAGTCTCGGTGAGCAGCGGGTAGTCAGGCCGCAGCGCCGAGTCGGTGAATTTCCACCAGCCCTCCGTCGTGCCGAAGCTGAGGTCGACCCAATGGGGCGGCGGGTAGACGGCTTCAATCACCAGCAGATGACCGCCGGCGGTCAGCAGCCGCTTGGCCTGGTTCATCGTCTGGGTGAGGTCGGGCGTGGCGTGCAGGACGTTGGAAGCCACCACCAGGTCGTAGTAGTGCAGCCTGAAGCCCTGCGCCTCGACGTCCTTTTCGATATCCAGTTCGCGGTATTCGATGAAGTCGTATTGGCGAAAGCGCTCTTTCGCCTTGCCGAGGAACAGCTGTCCGATATCGGTGAAAGCATATTCGGCGCGATCCGCCGGCAACTGCGGCAGCAGGTGCGCGGTGACGCCACCGGTCCCCGCGCCGATTTCCAGCACGCGGAACGGGCGATCGGCCGGCAGATCGACGAGCATGCGCTTCAAGGCCTCGCGCGCCAGCCGGTTGCACTTCGCCGCCGAGAAAGAGTTGTCGTACAGCTCCGCCACGCCGGAGTATTCGGATTCCCTGAAGATCAGTTCGACCGGGTCCACCTTGCCTGTGAGTATTCCGGCCTGGTGCTGCCCGCAACGCTCCAGCAACCGGTATTCGGTGGCGAAGGCCGGATGCTGGACGCGCAGGGCTTGCAACGCCTGCGCGGTGTTCCTGCGTTCCGGGACGCGCTTGACGGCCCAGTCGTCGCCTCTTTGTTCGAGGATGCCGTAGTTCGCGAGTATCGACAGCACGCGGTCGAAGTAGCGCAGGCGCGGCGCGGCGATCGCCAAGCGCTCGGCGGCGTCGGCGGTGGTGAAGCACGCCCCGGGTTCGAACCGATAGCCCATGTCGTGGAGCGCCTCGGTCAGGTAGTCCACGCAGAGCTGGTTGATCTTGGGCGCCGCGACGTCGTGGAACTCGCGGTTGATCGCAGATTCCCGCAACTCGTCGATGATCGGCTGCATGGCGGCTTCGATCTGCTCGACCCCGGGCAGGAAGTCCGCCGGCAGCCGGCGCGCGGTGGGGTTGAGGCGACGGGTCCAGGTGAAGTCGTACACCCATTGCATGATCGCGCGCCGCTCGTCCTTCTGGAGGTTCAAGGCCTTGCTCTTGAATCCCTCCCACCGGATCACCGGCTTGCCGTCGCCATTGAAGACGACGAAGGAGCCCTCGCCGAAGTCGCGGTCCGCCTGCGGCGCCATCTGGCCGTAACTCCACACTTCGTTTTCCGGCTTGCCGTAGTAGGTGACGCGAGCGATGTTCACCGGCAGATAGATCGTCTTCAAGTCGCTGCTGGTGCCCACCGCGACCGACAAGGCCTGGATGCCGGAGTCCAGTATCCCCGGAAATATGCAGTGGCGCCCCGCGCTCTCCAGCACCATCTCGGGCGTGTTCATGCGCGTCAGGGACTTGCCGTCAGTGCGCCAGAGGCCGGTGATCGGCTTGAAAGTCGGCCCCAATTCCAGGCCGTTTTTCTCGTTGCGCCGATACATGTCATCGGGCGTGATTTCCTCATCGCAGATCCGCTGCAACTCGGCGAGATCGATGCGCTCGTTGTGGTCGGGCAGCTGCGGCAGGACGCAGCCGGTGACATGCAGGCTCCATTCGTTCTGGTCGGGCTGGCGGGCATGGACCGTGAACGTCTTGTCGGGCCGCAAGACGAGTTGCAGCGTGAGCGGCGGCCTGTCCTCATAGATGAACAGCGCCTTGCGGAACTGGATGTCCTCGAGGCAGAACGCGGCGTCGCCGTAGATCTCCGAAAAGCAGCCCAGGGCCATGTCCACGTAACCCGCAGCCGGGAAGACGATAGGCCCCTGGACGCAATGGTCCTTCATCCAGGTGATGCGGCGACCGTCCAGCTCCACTTCCCAGACGTGCCGGTTCGGTTCGTCGGACGGGGGGATGTAGCGTCCACGCAGCGGGTGCGCCGCGGGCGGGTGGCGGGTGGCGCGCGAGGCCTCGGACTCGGTCCAGTGTCGTTCGCGCTGCCACGGATACATGGGCAGCTGCACTCTGTAGGCCGGAGCTTCGACCGTGGCCGCCAGGTCTAGGGGGACGCCGGCCACATGCAGCTGGGCCGCCGAGCGCAGCATGGCCTCCCGTTCGGGTTTGCGCCGGACCAGCGACGAGGTCACCAGGCCCTTGGTCTTGACGCGCGACATGAGTTCCGAGATCGACGCCGTATGGATGGGATGGGCCCCCACTTCGATGAAGACCTGGTGCCCGTCTTCCAGCTGTGTGGTCACGGTGGGGGCGAAGAGCACCGGCTCGCGGATGTTGCGCCACCAGTAGTCCTGCGTCAGTTCCAGCGCCGCGATGCGCCTTCCGGTCACCGTCGAATACATCGGTATCCGAGGCTGCATGGAATGGATGTCCGCCAGGCAGCTGCGCACTTCCGCCTCCAGCGGGTCCATGTGGTGGCTGTGGAAGGCGACATTGACACGCAGCAGCTGCGCAAAAACCTGCTGCTCGGACAGCATGGCCGCGATGCGGTTGAGCGGCTCCGGATCTCCGGAGAGCGCAACGGACTGCAAGCCGTTCACGGCACCGATGGAGACTTCACCTGGGTAGCGGGCCGCCAGGGCCTCGGCCTCGGCCTGCGCCATGCCGATGGCGAGCATCGCGCCTTTGCCCGCCGCCTGCTGCTGGATGCGGCTGCGATGGAAGATCACCTTGATCGCATCCTCGAAGCTCAACGCGCCGCTGACATAGGAAGCGGCGACTTCGCCAATGCTGTGTCCGATCACCGCGTCGGGCTCGACGCCCCACGAACGCCACAGTGCCGCCAGCCCGATCTGCAGGGCAAACAGCGCGGGTTGGGCGACGCGCGTTTCGCCGATTCTGCTCTGTGTTTCGGTCGCTCGGAATTCATCCAGAAGCCGCCAGTCGGCATGCTTGGCGAGTTCCTGGTCGCAGCGCTCGATCACGTCGCGGAAGACCGGCTCGGACTGCAGCAGTTCCCGTCCCATGCCCCACCATTGCGGACCTTGGCCGGAGAACACGAAGACCTTGCGTGCCGATGCCATCTCGGGGAGCTTTTGCCCGGCCTGCACGGCGTCGACCGACTCGCCGGCCAGAATCGATCGCAAGCCGCTGATCAACGCCTGCGCGGAACTGCCGACGACGGCCAGGCGGTGGTCGTACGACGACTTGTAGCGCGCTGCGCAATAACTGAGATCGTTTAGGCGAAGGGCCTCCCCCTCGCCTCCCATCTGTTCGATGTAGCGCTGCACATAGGCGTTGAGGGCCGCCTTGGATTTCGCGCTGATGGGAAGCACCCACGGCCCGGCAAGCGCAGGGTCGCTTCGCCCGGGCGGCATGGGCTCGGGCGGATTTGCCGCCTCCTGCAAGACCGCATGCGCATTGGCGCCGCCGAATCCGAAGGAATTGACGCCGGCCAGGCGAGGACCGTCGGCGACGTATTCTTCCGCCTCGGTCGGCAACCGCAACTTGAGTTCGTCAAAGGGAATGCCCGGATTGGGCTGTTCCAGGTGCAAGTTGCCCGGAATGGTCTTGTGCTTCAGGACCAGGCAGGCCTTGATCAGGCCGGCGATGCCGGCGGCCGACTCGAGGTGGCCGATATTGGTCTTCACCGCACCGACGACGCAGGGCTTGGCCGGATCGCGCCCCCGCGACAGCGCCCGGCCCAATGCCGACGCTTCGATCGGATCGCCAGCGGCCGTGCCAGTGCCATGCGCCTCGACGTACTGAATCTGCGACGGCTCGATGCCGGCGTCGGCGCAGGCGTCGCGCAACAAGCGTTCTTGGGCTTCGCGGCTGGGCAGTGAAATCCCGGCGGTGCGGCCATCCTGGTTGCTGGCCGTGCCGCGGATGACGGCCCAGATCCTGTCGCCGTCGGCCTGCGCCTCGGACAGCCGTTTCAGGATCACGACACCCGCGCCCTCACTGCGCACGTAGCCGTTGGCCCGGCTGTCGAACGCCTTGCAGCGGCCGTCGGGCGACAGAAAGGAGCCGTGGCTGAATCCGATGGTCGTGTTCGGGTTGATCAGCAGGTTCACGCCGCCGACGATGGCCAGCGGCGACTCGCCGGAGCGGATGCTCTGGCAGGCCAGGTGCACCGCCACCAGCGAGGAGGAGCAGGCCGTGTCCACCGCCACGCTCGGCCCCCGCAGGTCCAGGAGGTAGGAGACCCGGTTGGCAATGATGCAGTTGGTGACGCCGCTCATCGTGTGCGTGTCCAGCGAATAGCGATTGAGCGGATTGAGCTGGATGATCCCGTGGTCGTGCCCGGAGGTGCCGACGAAGACCGCGGTGGGCGTCTGCGCCAAATGCTCCGGCTTGATGCCGGCGTCCTCCAGCGCCTCCCAGGTCGTTTCGAGGAACAGGCGCTGTTGCGGGTCCATGCGCGCGGCTTCGCGCGGCGTCATGCCGAAGAAGGCGGCATCGAATGTTTCGACGTCCTGGGTGATGAAGCCGCCACGCCGCGTGATCATGTGGCCGGGTTCGGCGGAGTCGCGGTGGTAGTAGTCGTCAATCGACCAACGGGTGCGCGGCACTTCCGAGACACCGTCGACCTTTCCGAGCAGCATGCGCCAGAACTCGTCTGGGCTGTTGGCGCCGCCGGGAAAACGGCAGCCGATCCCGATGATCGCGACCGGCTCGCCCGGAGGGCGCATCGCCGCTGCTGTCGCTGTTCCGTCCGTTTCTCTCGATTTCATTTGCCCCGCCTCACCTGATCAGTTGACGAACAAAACGCGTTGCTGGAACGCGCCGTGGGACTTCATGCAGAGTCAGAACAGCTTCTCACCAACTTCATGAGAAATACTATTTGTGAAATCGGGGAACGCATCCTGCTAAAGATGCCAAAATCCTCGCACCCTATCAAAACTGATAGGTACGTATGCAAATATTTAAATGCGGACGAGGCGAAGCATCGGTTGCACTAGCACGCTTCCCAGCTATCAAGAGAAGTAGTGATTCTTCCTGCTTGCAATCGAGGGAGCGGCGCAAGAGCACACACCTTCATGATGCATGCACAGGGCAATGGCGAGGCGTCATCAAAGTGTCATACGCGAGGTATACGGCTTGCGCGCAGTGTCGGCGGGGTGGATTGCCTGCGAATAAGATTGGCGAAATTCAGGAGTCGAACACCGATTGACGTTGGTCCGTTTTTTTGACACACCCCAAAACCGGTCGACTGTATCGTTTGAAGTGGAAGTACTGCGGCGCGATGAATCGACGTACTTCCACTTCACCGGCTTGGGTTGCTTGTTGTATTGACGGATGTAGTGACCAGCCCCCTTCCGCCGTGCCAGTCATTGGGAAGGCGTCCGATTTAATGACCCTGCACCCGATTCAGTACCGCTCGGAAGTAGAACTTTCCGGCTCCTCTGACATCGCCGCAGCCGCCTGCAGGCGGCTGCGGCGGGCGAATTCGGTCGGCGTGGCCCACTCCAGCGCGGAGTGTGGACGGCTCTCGTTGTAGTCCCGGCGCCAAGCCTCAATCTTGGCCCGGGCATCGTCTAGTGACAAGAACCAGTGCTCGTTCAGGCACTCCTGGCGCAGCCGCCCGTTGAAGCTCTCGACGTTAGCGTTGTCGGTGGGCTTGCCCGGTCGGCTGAAGTCCAGTTCGATGCTGCGCTCGTAGGCCCACTTGTCCATTGCCTTGGAGATGAACTCGCTGCCGTTGTCGGTCTTGATCGTCTGCGGCAGTCCGCGGTCGGTCACGATGGTGCTGAGCACGCGCACCACGTCCTCACCCTTCAGGCTCTGTCCCACCTCGATGGCCAGGCACTCCCGTGTGTACAGATCGACGACCGTGAGCATTCGAAGCTTGCGTCCGTCGAACAGGTTGTCGGCCACGAAGTCCATACTCCATATCTCGTTGATCGCGTGGGCCAACTTCTTGGGCTGGCGCAGCTTCGCGGCCTTGTTCCTCTTGGGGCGCTTGAGCCGCAGCGACAGCCCTTCGTCTCTGTAGAGGCGATACACCCGCTTGACGTTGTCGAGATGGCCTTCGCGACGCAGCAGTACGTGAACACGACGGTAGCCATAGTGCAAACCGCGTGCTGGTGATCTCCTTGATGCGCATTCGCAGCACAGTCTCGTCCTTCTTGACCGGCTTGTAGAAGAAGCTGCCCTGCGACACGTTGACCACGCGCATGGCGTTGCGCTGGCTGCAGCCAAACAGTCCCATCAGCTCGGGCACCAATTTTCGTCGCCGCGAAGGCCCTAAACTTTTTTTGCGACGATGTGCTGCAGCATCGCCTTGTCCAGGCTCAGGTCGGCCACGATCTGCTTGAGCTTGCGGTTCTCTTCTTCAAGCTGGTGCATGCGCCGCAGCTCCGACGGGCCCACACCCGCGTACTTCTGGCGCCACTTGTAGAAGGTCGCGCTGCTGATACCCATCTTCCGACACACGTCCTCGACGCTGATGCCCAGCTCCGCCTGCTTCAGCGCGTAGGCCATCTGCTCCTCGGTGAACTTGCTCTTCCTCATCGCATGACCTTCCAGGCCCATTTAAGGCCTCATCATGCCGGTCCATTCTGTTACCGAACGGTACGGAAACCTGGGACAGGGTCATTAAAGGTTACTTGATCTCTGTCGACGCTGTTGGCTGTTGAGCAGCACTGCCCGCATGCTGGCGGTGCAGCTCCGCGAAGCGAGCGGGTGGGATGCGACCGATGCTGCTGTGCGGTCGCACCTCGCTGTAGTCGCGCCTCCAGTGCGCGATGGCCTGCCGCGCCTGCTGCTGGGCCTGGAACCAATGCTCATTCAGGCACTCGTCCCGGAACTTGCCGTTGAAGCTCTCGATGTAGCCGTTCTGCATCGGATCGCCGGGCTGGATCAACAGGTGTCGTACAAGATGCTCGATGGTCCAGGCAATGAATGCGCGGCTGGGCCGATCACATCGGCCGACTTGGATTCGAAGTCCGGGTCATTGGAGCCGACGTAGCCTTCCAAGCGGTGCGGCTTGATGCCGTGCGTGGCCCAGATGCGCGCCACGCTCGTGTGCGAAATGGCGCCGCCCAGTTCCGCAGCGAGCTTGCGAGACGACCAGTGCGTCGAGCCATCCGAAGGCTTGCGCTTGGTCGTCCACTCCAGAACGCGCGCCTCCAGTCGTGCAGTCACCTTGTAGGGTTCGCGCCCTGCGTGGCGGGCGAATAGCCCGGCCAATCTTTCCTGGGGTCGCACGATCATCGCCAGCGGATAGAAGCGGCTCACGTTGCCGTCGATCTTCGGAATGTCGATCAGATCTTCAGGCGCCAGCTGCGACCCCAGCAGCGAGACGCACTCCAGCCCGAGTTGTCGGGCGAACGGCTCCACCAGCGAGCTCTTGCCGACACCGGGCTGGCAGTCGCAATGTTCAGTAGAAATTCGTGGATCTGCTTGATCGAAAGCGTGAATTGCGGGCTCATGGTTGTCTTGTGTTCGTCAGCCGTGTGTCGAGTGGAACCGCTTGCTGGCGTTCGACATCTCGGTGTTCTGTCGGCTGCCTGTGCAGCTTCTGCCAAGGAGCCCTGCCCCTTGCGTCAACTTCGCCCGCCGCGTGAGAAACGCCACGGAGGTGCGCGCCCGTAGCAACAGCAGCACTTGGCGCAAGTTGTGGCGCGGATAACACGAGGTCTCGACGAAATATCGTCTCGCCCGCTTGACGCAGAAGTGAAGAGTCTTTACAGTCCGGACCTCGCTGCAGCCACCGCTGCGGCTCCAACGATTCCAAGCAACCCACCACTCAAGAGTTCATCGTGAAAACCCGAGGCCACCTCACCATCCGCTCGCTGCCCCCGCTGGGTCAGTTTGCGTTCGTGCATGCGGCGCTCGCAGGGTCGAGTTTTGGCAAGCTGCCTCAAGCAGGCAGCAGCACGATGAATGAACGGCATCCCGTCCAGGGCCAGCGACCGGTCGTGTCGCTTGGTTGTGGTGATCACGATGGGATGCATCCGGGCACGGGAGGCGCGTAAAGCAGCGCACCCGCCACTCGATCACATGTCGAGGCCCGGATTCCGAAAGGATCCGGGCCTTTTTGTTTTCCTGCCGGCTTGACCGTGATCGGTCGAGCCCATTCTCGGCCGGCCGGCAACCGGTCCGCGTGTTCCACCGGGACACACCGATGCGCACTGCGCGTCGGATCGCTCCTTAACAACTTGCCGCGACTCGCCTCGTGCACGACTGAGTGCAAGGCGTGTTCGCAAACATGCGGATATAGCTCAGTGGGTAGTAGAGCGCGACCACGCCATGGTCGAGGCCCCGGGTTCGAACCCCGGTATCCGCTCCAACATCCGTCTATCTCATTGCGGGTGTGCTTCGGCACAACGGCCGTGCATGTGCCCCTGAAAGCGCAGGGGCGGCCGGGATGTGCGCTGTGGGGACGCCCGCATCGTGCAGCGAGACCGCGCTGAGCGGGGCATGCCCCCGCGCTCGCGCCGGAGCACAACCGCAATGAGATTCAGGAGCCCGTGGTGCGCGGCGGCAACTGCGCAGGCGCCTCTTCAGAGACAGCGCGGGCTTGCCCCGCCACGGAAGCCAGCAACAGAAGTCCTCGTGAGCGCATGCTTCGAGGGTGGAAAACGGCCGCAAGATCGGGCGGCGCCGGAACCCGTCACCGGAAACCACATTTCATTGCCGCGGTAGCTCAGTCGGTAGAGCGCCGGTTTGAAAAGCCGGGCGCGGGGCATCGATTCCCTCCTGCGGCACCATCGTTCAAAGCGTTCCATGGGGCCACGCAAGCCCCCCTCCACGCCGCGTCCGTAGCTCAGTCGGCAAGAGCATGGCCGTCCGAAGGCCAAGGCCGGTGGTTCAAGTCCATCCGGACGCACCAACCCATACAACAAGAAGGAGCACAGCCATGAAGCTGATGAAAAACGTCCAGGGATGGACCGAAGGCGTCGAGGTCGACCACCAGGCGCTCAACCAGATCCGCAACATCGCCGGCCTGCCCATCGTGGCCGGACACGTCGCGATCATGCCGGACGTGCACCTCGGCAAAGGTGCAACGGTGGGATCGGTGATTCCCACGCGCGGCGCCATCATCCCCGCCGCGGTCGGTGTCGACATCGGCTGTGGCATGTGTGCCGTGCGCACCGACCTGAAGGCAGCGGACTTGCCCGACCACTTGGCCGGGGTGCGCTCGGCCATCGAGTCGCTGGTGCCGGTGGGGTTCTCCGCACACGAGAAGGAAGTGAACCCGACGCACGAGGCGGCACACGGCCGTGTGCTCAAGCAGCGCATGGATGTGTTGTACACGCGCTTCGAGCAGCTCTCGATCCTGACGGTGCTCGGCGCGCTCGACGCCCGCAAGATCTGGAAGCAGATCGGCACGCTGGGCGGCGGCAACCACTTCATCGAACTGTGCCTCGACGAGGTCGGCGCAGTGTGGGTGATGCTGCACTCGGGCTCTCGCAACATCGGCAAGACCATCGGCGAGGCAGCGATCGGCATGGCACGCGACGCTTGCGTGAAGGCCGGTGTGCACCTGCCCGACCGTGACCTTGCCTGGTTGAACGAAGGCACGCCGGAGTTCCACCAGTATGTGGAGGCTTTGCAGTGGGCGCAGGACTATGCGGCGCTGAACCGCGACCTGATGCTGTTCCGCGTGATGCGGGCGCTGCGCGCCTCGTTGGGGCGCGAGATCGGCTCCACCAAGGAGGCGATCAACTGCCACCACAACTACGCAACCGTCGAACAGCACTTCGGCGCCAAGGTGTGGATCACCCGCAAGGGCGCGGTGAGTGCGCGTGAAGGGCAGCTCGGCATCATCCCCGGCTCGATGGGCGCCAAGTCGTACATCGTGCGCGGCAAGGGCAACCCTTTGTCGTACTGCTCGTGCTCGCACGGTGCCGGCCGTCGCCACTCGCGTGGTATGGCCAAGCGCTTGTTCGACCTCGACGCGCTGGCGGCGCAAACCGCCGGGGTGGAATGCCGCAAAGACGAAGGTGTGCTGGACGAGATCCCGGGCGCCTACAAGAACATCGATGCGGTGATGGCCGCCCAGGCCGACCTGGTGAGCGTGGAACACACGCTCAAACAGGTTTTGTGTGTGAAAGGCTGAAGAAGGCACCTCGCCGCTTGCAAGCGGCGAGGCAGGACAAGCGGTGTCTTCCTTCAGCTCTTCTTATCGAAAACAAGCTGGAGAAAAGGAAGAAAGGAGGCACCTCCGATGCACCAGCACGTTCTGCAACTGGACATCCAGGGCACCCCGCAGCGTTGGATCACGCTGGAACACGCGGCCCTGCACTACGCCACCGACACCATCGCCTGGGTCGACGGCAGCACGCCGCTGCGCACGCTGCGCGGCGGCTTCAACACCAAGACGGGCCGGCAGTCGTTGATCGACGTGCACCCGATCATCGCGCTGCGGGGCGCACCGCGCATCAACCTGTTCGACGTGACGCCCTCGTTCGCCAAGCACAAGCTGTTCCGGCGCGACCGGTTCACCTGTGCGTACTGCGGCCAACGCTGGCCGGAGCGCGAGCTGCAATGCGAACACATCGTGCCGGAGTCGCGCGGCGGCGGATGGACCTGGATGAACCTCGTCACCGCCTGCGGCCCCTGCAACGGTCGCAAGGCCGACCGAACGCCGGAAGAAGCACGCATGCCGCTCGTCTACCTGCCCTACGTGCCCAGCCGCTTTGAAGACTTTTTGCTCGAAGGCCGCCACATCCGCGCCGACGTGCACGAGTGGCTGGCGGCGCGGCTGCCCAAGGGGTCGCGGCTGAGCTGATGTGACCCGTTACCCAATGACCAAGACCGTGAGGAGGCTTCAATGGTCAACACCCAACTGTTCCAGACGCTGAAGGGTGTGCTGCTGCCGAAGGCCGACGCCGTGAACCACGAGCAGGCCCCGGCCTACGCCTTCAGCCCGCGCCACCAACTGGCGCAACTGGCGGCTACCGGCTGCCTGAACCACACCTTCTACGCCTCGGCCGAAGAGCAGCTGGGGCGGGTGCTGGCGCTGGCCCGCGAGGTGGATCCGTCCTTCGTGGCGAAGACGGCCCTGCACGCGCGCCGCGCCGGCCACATGAAGGACATGCCGGCGCTGCTGCTGGCCGTGCTCGCAACCCGCGACGTCCACCTGCTCGAGGCGGTGTTCGGCCAAGTGGTCGACAACGGCAAGATGCTGCGCAACTTCGTGCAGATCGTCCGCTCCGGCGTGACGGGTCGCAAGTCGCTCGGCTCGCGACCCAAGAAGCTGGTGCAGCACTGGCTGCAAACGGCCAGCGAACTGCAGCTGCTGCAGGCTTCGGTGGGCAACAGCCCGTCGCTGGCCGACGTGGTGAAGATGGTGCACCCGAAGCCGGCCGAAGCCTGGCAAGCCGCGTGGTTCGCCTGGCTGATCGGCAAGCCGTATGACGACGCGGCGCTGCCGCCGCTGACCTGGGCGTTCGAGCGCTTCAAGCACGCCTTGCTCCACGAGCCTCGCGACGGCCAACCGCTGCCGGTGCTGCCGGACGTGCCATTCCAGCTGCTCACCGCACTGCCGCTGACCACCGAGCACTGGGCGGAGATCGCTCGCAAGGGCTCGTGGCAGATGCTGCGGCAGAACCTGAACACCTTCGCACGCCACGGCGTGTTCGCGGTGCCGGGCGTGGCCGACGCAGTGGCCGCGAAGCTGCGCGATGCGTCGGCTGTCATGCGGGCGCGCGTGCTGCCTTACCAGCTGCTGGCGGCGTACAAGGCGGCGGGCCCTGACGACGTGCCGGCGGTGGTGCGCGATGCACTGCAAGACGCGATGGAAGCGGCGCTGGTCAACGTACCCGTGCTGGACGGGCACGTCGTGGTGTGCCCGGACGTGTCGGGCTCGATGAGCACGCCGGTGACCGGCCATCGCGGCTCGGCAACGTCGGCCGTCCGTTGTATCGACGTTGCGGCACTCGTGGCGGCGGCCTTCGGCGCGAAGAACCCGCGCACGCAGGTGCTGCCGTTCGAGCAAACGGTCGTGACGGTCGACCTGAACCCGCGCGACTCAGTGATGACCAACGCCGCCAACCTGGCGGCCGTGGGCGGCGGTGGCACCAACGTGAGTGCGCCGCTGGCGCGGCTGAACCAGCAAGGTGCGTCGGTCGACCTGGTCGTCATCGTCTCGGACAACCAGTCCTGGGTGGATGCCCGAGGGTATGGTGGCACCGAAACGATGCGGCAATGGTCACAGCTGAAGTCGCGTTGTCCGCTGGCCAAGCTGGTGTGCATCGACCTCCAGCCCTACCACACGACACAGGCGGCAGAGCGGCCCGACGTGATGAACGTCGGCGGGTTCTCCGACGCCGTCTTCGGCACGATCTCGCAGTTTGCGAAGGGCACGCTGGAGGCGGAGCACTGGGTGGGCGAGATCGAGAAGATCCCGCTCGAGGCCCGGTGAGGACGTCTGCGCAGCAGCAGGAAAGCGCCACAGGCGAATGAATGCCCACAGGCGTACAGCGCCACCTTGCCACGGGAGCGTGCGAACTCCCAGCCGGGACACCGGCCGGCAAACTCTTGTGACTCTCGTCGCCGGTGGCGCTGACCGAGCGATCTCCCTTTGATTTTTCGGCGCGAATGCCGGCAGGACTACATCGGGACCAGCAAGTTCGACTCTTGCCGCCGGGCGACTGGCGAGGTCTTGCCTCCTCTCGTCGCGCCACCTTTTTTCCGCCCGGGGCGGTGAATGCAGGTGGAACTACAGACTCTTCATCTCGTGTCGCGGGTTCGAGTCCCGCCGGTCTCATATGAGGGGGACCGTAGCTCAGTGGGTAGAGCACGACGTTTCACCGATACTCGTCATCTGCTTCAGGCGGATTCTTTTTCTGTTTTCAACCTGTTCTTGCGATACCTACAGGCGGGGCTGGCCCTTCCTGTTCATCGCACCGTTGTTGTCGGGCGCCTTCGGGCGCCTTTTTTTTCGCCGGGGTTGCACTGCCATCGCCCATCACCGCCGACCTTCGGCGTTCGCCGGCGGCGCTGGGCGGTCGCCTGGCTCACAGCTTGGCCGCAGCCGCCTCTTCGATCAGCTGGGCGATCTCGGCAGGATGGCTCACGTTCGGCACGTGCGACGCCTTCGGGATCTCGACGATCTTGCGGGCACCCGCGCGCACCGCCATGAACTTCATCGCCGCGGGCGGGATGTTCTTGTCGGCGGTGCCGAAGATGAACCATGAGGGAATAGTCTTCCATGCCGGGTCGCCCGAAGGTTCGGTCAGCGCGGCTTCGGCCACCGGTCGCTGAGTGGCCGCCATCAGGCGCGCGGTCGGCGCCGGCACGTCCGCCGCGAACTGGGCATGGAACTTGGCCTGATCGATATACAGATCCTTGCCGCCGCCGCCCAGCGGGACCGGCGGCGCCAGGGCGTCGCCTAGCGTGCTGCCCGGATAGCGCCCCGACAGCTCGATCACCGTCTCACCCTTGTCGGGCGCGAATGCGCCCACGAAGACCAGTGCCTTGACGTTCTTCAGGCCGGTGGCGGCATTGGCGATCACGGTACCGCCATAGGAGTGGCCGACCAGGACCACCGGCGCCGCAATGCTGGACGCCAGTGCGCGCACATAGGCGGCATCGCCACTGACGCTGCGCAGCGGGTTGGCGGCCGCCACGACCGTATAGCCCTTAGCGCCCAGTGCCGCCGCCACCGCGTTCCAGCTGTCGGAACCGGCGAAGGCGCCGTGCACCAGCACGACGGTGGGCTTGCCCGGGCTCGTGGCATCGCCGGGGGCAGCCTGGGCCGCGCCGGCACAAAGGCTGATCGAGACGGCGGCCGCGCTCGCGGCCATCAGTTGACTGGTATTCATGATGAATCTTCCGGTGGATTGAAGGGGTTGGGGTCGCACGGGCTTAGGCCCGCAGCGCATCCTCGCGGAAGTCCGCGATCGTGCGTACATAGCCGTCCACGTCGGCATACTTCTGCTGCATCTTTTCGACCGTGCCTTCGTGCGTCGTGATCAGGAACTTGTCTTCCAGCGTGCCCCTGAGCATCTGGCGGGCCGCCTCCTGGACTGAAATCGCCCCGGCCTGCAGGTAGGGAATGTCGTCGATCAGCGGTGTCCAGACTGCTTCGGGGCAGGCGACCGACACTTTGAGACCTTGTTTGCGGTAGGAGAAGGCCATCCACTCGGCGTAGCCAAAGGTGGCGTACTTCGTGGTCGCATAGCCGATGCTGGTCAACTCGCTCAGGAAGCTGGAGGCGGACGCGGTGATCACCAGATGCGGCCGGCTGCCCGTGGCCATCAACTCGGTGATACAGCGGCCCACGCGCACATGGCTCATCAGGTTGGTCGACAGCATCCGCGTCCAATCGTCTTCCGAGGAAGCTCCGTTCATCGGGAGGCTGATGCCGGCATTGGAGAAGAAGTAGTCGATGCGCAAACCCTTGCGCCGCACCTCGTCGAACAGATAACGCACCCCGGCCTGCTGCGACACGTCGGTACGGATGAACAGCGCCGGCGCGCCATCGGCCTGTTGCACGCTGGCACCTTCCTGCAGATCCGCCAGCACCAGCCGAGCGCCTTGTACGGCCAGTTGCGCGGCCAGTTCCTTGCCGATGCCGCTGCTGGCGCCGGTGATGACCACAACCTTGTCTGCATAGGACACGCGCATTCTCCGATCGTTGAAAGTGCGGAGATTGTGGACACCGGTCCGCGCGCCAAGGAGGACGTTGGCCGAAACCCAACCTTGCGTCCAGCGCAATGTCGTCGTGTGATCGGCGACCGGCTATGGCGTCCATCGGCGCATTCAACCGCTGCGCGACCTCGATCCGGTAAAGTGCGCCGGCTCGCACACGATACGGAGGTGACGCTGTGGACAGCTTGTACTCGATGCGCGTTTTCGTGCGCGTGGTGGACTGTGGAAGTCTTGCCGGGGCGGCGCGGCACCTTGACCTCTCTCCCGCTGCCGTCACGCGTGCGGTTGCCAAGCTGGAAAGTGAACTCGGCGCGCGGCTGATCCACCGCACCTCCCGCAGGCTGGTGCTGACGTCCGTGGGCGAGGACTATCTGGAACGGGCGCGCAGCATCCTGCAGCAGGTCGAGGAAGCCAATGCGCTGGTCGCGGACTCTGTGGCCACACCGAAGGGACCGCTGCGTCTCCTGGTGCCGAACTCGTTCGCGGTTCATACGTTGATGGACCGGCTACCCGCGTTCCGCCGCCGCTACCCGTCAGTGACGCTGGAGATGACCACGGGCGGCTGCCACGTGGCGGCAGACGACAGCTATGACGTCTGCGTGCAGCTGGTCGGTGGGGGCTGGACCTTGGGCAACGACTTCGTCGCCCGGCCGCTGGCCCTGACGGAGGCCGTTGCATGTGTCGCGCCGTCACAGCTGTCGCGAGATGGAGAACTGCGCCGCCCCGAGGAACTGGCCGAACGCGATTGCCTGGTCTTCGGCGCGCAAGGACACGGCATCTGGCGCTTCGACCAGCGAGACGACGAGGGCGCGCAGCCGATCACGGTGGAGCCTCGCCCGGTGATCAGCAGCGTCGATGTCGACACGCTGCTCTCGGCGGCCACGGCCGGGCTGGGCTATGTCGGGCTGCCCAGCTATGTGGTCGGCGCCGCCTTGCAAGCGCGCACCCTGGTGCGCTTGCTGCCGCAATGGCATGTGCTGACCTATCAGCTGTATGCAGCGGTGCCCAGCCGCAAGTACGTGCCGGCCAAGGCGCGTGCATTCGTGGACTTCCTGGTGCAGAGCTATGGCGGCGGCCAGCGCGACATCTGGCTGGATCGGGCACCGGGGGTGACCCCGAGCCTGAAGAGCGCCGCCCTCGGCGCCGTCGGCTGACCTGCGACGAGCCCGCAAAGGGCGACGTTCTACCGCCGGTCACTAGGACCGGCCGTAACCAGGGAAAACCTTCGCCATCGCCGCCTCTTCCACGCGGATACGACGCAGCAAGATCGACAGGTAGAGGGGCAGCCCGATGACCAGGGTGGCCCAGGCCTCCATCGCCAGCGCAAAGCCGATCAGCTCAGGACCGATGTTGAGCAGGTAGTTCGGATGCTTGAAGAATCGGTACAGGGAGCCGGCGCGCAGTTGATGTGTCGGCGCGATGATGATCTTGACGGTCCAGAACTCGCGCAACTCGGCAATGACCAGCACCAGGGCCAGCATCGAGAGTAACCACAGCCCGACCCCCGCCAGGGACAGGGCCGTCGGCTCCGTGCCCCGGGCCCATCCTTCCAGCGCGGCGCTCAGGTAGTACAGCGTGTGCGCGAACGCGAGCCAGCGTGTGTTCCGCGGATCGAATTCGACACCGCCGCGCTGTCTCAGCCTCGACTCGTTGCGTTTGGAAATGGCGAGGCTCGCGAGCCGGGCCATCACCGCCATGGCAGTGAAAACGGCGACGTACAGCGGCGATGAAAGCATGTAAATGTGATGACTTTGGCTAGGGCTGATGGCGCCTGCACCGATCCGCGATGGATGCGGTGCTCGCTGTTAGATTGTTAAGGAGATTTTTCCTAGGTTCAATACAGCAAAGCGAAACGATCGCTTCGGGGTGGTGCAATGCCGCTTGCCATCGAGACGCAAGCCCTGGCCAGCCAGGAGGCGAACGAAACGTTACGCCGTCTTCCTCGTTCTAGGGGGATCCATTTGCACGCCGGCTCCGTAGATGTTTCGGGCAGACCTTCCTGCTCGAACCTTCAAGGAGCCTTTGGATGAAACCTCTCTACGTGTTTGCAGTTCTGGCCACCACCGTCCTGGTGGCGTGCGGTGGTGGCGGTGGTGGTGACGACGACGGCGGGTCACCTGCCACTCCGGCCATCGAAACGATATCGGTGTCACTGACCGGGGACCAGGAGGCCCCCACCCCGGTCCTGACGGCGGCGAACGCGTCGGGCACGGTCAAGATCAACCGGACTGCGCGCACCCTCAGTGCCACGGTGACCATCGACGGCCTGACCCCGACCGTCGCCCACATCCATGCCGGCGAGGCCGGACAGGCTGGTGCGATCGTGTTCCCGATGACCCTCGAGGGCTCGGTGGCGACGCTGGTCGAGACACCGCTCACAGCCGAACAGCTGGCGTCGCTGGACGCGGGCAAGCTCTACGTGAACGTGCACAGCGCCGCCCATCCGGCCGGCGAGCTGCGCGGCCAGATCGGACGTGAGGTCTTCACGGCCGAGCTGTCCGGCGCACAGGAGACCCGGCCCGTCCAGACCAAGGCGCGCGCTGCGGGCCTGCTGGTGCTGAATCCGTCCGACGGCAGCCTCAGTGGCGAGGTCGAGGTGCAAGACGTGGTGGCCACCGCCGCGCATGTGCATGGCGCGCCGTTCGGAAGTGATGGCCCCATCGTGATCCCGATGCACGACCATGGTGGCCACGGTCATTTCACGGTGCCGGACAACACCAAGCTGAGCACGGAGCAGATCAAGGCACTGCGCGCAGGCGAGATGTATTTCAACGTGCACAGCGCTGCGCATCCCGGTGGCGAGATCCGCGGTCAGATCGGGCGCCGCATTCTTTTGGCTGCCGCCAACGGTGCCCAGGAAGTGCCGGCCAACGCATCCACCGCGACGGGCACGGGCTTCGTGGTCTACGACGCCGTGACCCGGAAGATGAGCGGCAAGCTGGCGCTGCAGGGCCTCAACGCGACGGTCGCACACATCCACGCGGCCGCCGCCGGCAGCAACGGCCCGGTCGTCCAGGAGCTCGCCGCCCCGGCGGCAGGCAGCAATGACTGGCTGATCCCGGCGTCGGCACCCGCGCTGACGGTGGAGCGTGCCCGCGCGCTGCTGAATGGCGAGTTCTATTACAACGCTCACTCCGCGGCCTTCCCCGCGGGTGAGATCCGCGGTCAACTCGCCCAGCCTTGAGCGGGCGTATCGGGGAACGGCCTCAGCGGACCGTGCTCTGACCGGCGTGAGATGGCGGAGCGTGCCGGTGGCACGCATCACCTCTGCCCGTCCCACTTCGGTATCTGCCACGGCGCTTCGGTTCTTTCACAGGCCGGGGGCCTTCGCCCTGCGACAGTGAAGGGCCCGTAAGCACCCGTGCATGCCCTTATGCAGGTCGGCGGGTTGCTCGAGTGCGACGGTCGCAAGGGTGCGGCGTCCATCGGAACACAGGAGACCCCGTGCGCATTTTGAACAACCTGAGGCAGAGCCTTTCGACCTCGACGACACAGACGTCACCCAGGACCGCGCCCGGTGGAGAGAACCCTTCTTCCCCACGGGGGTCCGCATTTCTGACCTCGCGCAGTCCTTCCTTGAGTACACGCAGTTCTTCCGGCAGCTTGGCCCCGAGGTCCGCCAGTCTGCCGCGCTCGCCGTCGCTGCCCTCTTTGCCCACCATGCCCTCCTTGTCGGACATGGTGGCGGAGGGCTTTGCCAAGGCCGGAAAGCCGGGGTCGGGCGCGACTCAACAACATGCCTCCGTGCCCGGGCCATCGAACCAGGCACCGCAAGGCGGCGCCGAGCCGGGCAGCCAAACCCCTCAGCACAACCGAAGCGGGGAGCTGCCCCAGCACCTGGCGCAGTCGCAGATCGTTGCCGGCAACTCACACATCGGCGGCGTTCTCAACTCCACCAACGCGGTGGACGTCGGGATGAAAGGAGCCGTGTTCTCCGACAAGTTTCAGGACAGCAAGAGTGTGCGGGCGTTTCTGGACACGCATCTTGCCGGTTCGGTGTCGGGCCAGCTCAACGCCCCGGCGTCGAGCTGGAGCACCAAGAGCTTCCAAGCACTCTTCATGGCCGCCTGGGCCCACCACCCGACCGAGAAGGGCTCGTACATGATCGATCTGTCCGGTCTGCCCCCCGGGCAACTCGACCAGATCAAGAAGGCTCACGAAGAGCACTGCACTTCGCGACCGAGCAGTCATCTGAGCGGCAAGGGTCGGTCAGCATCGAAAGACTTCGAGTTCCTGAAGGGATACAAGGAGCTGTTGGTGCAGATGGAACACATCGACGGCAAGCCCTATTTGTTCCTGAAGACCGAAGGGCACACGACGGGCCTCTCCGGCATCGTGGGCCACACGAAGAGCTACCTGCACAAGGTCAAGACGGGTGAAGGCAAGACCGCGTCGCCGTACCTCAATGCCATGGCAACAGCGGCGCCAGGTCTCGTCGAACCACGGGCCGCCGAGAACTATGGCAAGGACTATGGGAAGCTGCTCAAGTCGCTCGACCTCAAGGGCAAGTCGGTCACCGCCCGCACGGTGACCGAAGCGCTGTTCACGGCGACGGGTTATCAGCCGGCAGGCGCAGCGGGGGCTGGCGGTTTCGCAAAGAATGCGACCAATGAGCAGCTCGGTGCCGCGCTGAAGCAGTATTGCGATGCCGTGCAGGGCGGAGGTGCCGACGGCTCGAACTTGCGGGGGCCTGGCAACATGGTGACGGACGCCGCGATCGGGGATCTGCGCAAGGTCGCGCAGAGCCTGATCGACGATGGTGCGACACAGCACAGCCGCGTGCACCGTGAAATCATCGTGTCGCCCAGCAGCCTCGATCAGTCGATGAATCGGCTCGAGCGGTGAGGTATCGAGGGACAAGGCGGTGCGGGAAGGCGGTTGCGCCTAAGAGTCGCATGATCGAAGAAATCTAGCCTCACCCGCTTGACAGCAGCGTAAAGAGTCTTTACAGTACAGACATTCGATGCGGCCAAGGCCGCGTTTCAAAGAACTGAAGCAATCAACACCGAAGAGTTCATCGTGAAGATCCAAGGCCACATCACCCACCGCACGCTGCCGCTGCAAGGTCAGTGTGCGTTTGTGTGCACGGCTGCCGAAGGGTCGCATTTTGGCAACCCGATGATCTCCAGCACGGTGAATGAACGGCATCCCATCGTGAGCCATCGACTTGTCGTGTCGCTTGGCTACGAGGATTGGATGCATCCGGGCAAGGGAGGCGCGTAGACCAGCGCGCCCGCCACTCGATCACATGTCGAGGCCCGGATTCCGAAAGGATCCGGGCCTTTTGCATTTCGGCTGCGCTGGCCCTCAGAGGCAACGGCCGCCACGACCGACGGCATCGGTCAACGTGTTCCACAGGAACCTACCAACGGGAACTACTCGTCGGACAGCTCTTTAACAAGTTGCCGCGAGACGTCTGCAGCACTGGATGCAAGGCGGCTCGCACACAAAGCGGATATAGCTCAGCAGGTAGAGCGCGATCACGTGGTCGAGGCCTCGGGTTCGAACCCCGGTATCCGCGCCAACATCTCATGGCGGAGGTGCTTCAGCCTTACGGCCGAGCACCTGCCCATGAAAGAGCTCCGTTAACTCAGTGGCCAGAGTGCCGGCCTGTCTAGCCGGAAGCCGCGGGTTCGACTCCCGCACGGGGCGCCAAATATTGCCGCGGTAGCTCAATGGGTAGAGCGCCGGCCTGAAGAGCCGGGCGTAGGTGGTTCGAATCCTCCCCGCGGCACCAACATCCACAGCCTCCTTAGCTCAGCAGGATACAGAGCGCCGGTCTACGAAGCCGGAGGTCGCACGTTCGAGTCGTGCAGGAGGCGCCAGAACATCGAAGGGTATGTAGCTCAACTGGCAGAGCACCGGTCTCCAAAACCGAAGGTTCGTGGTTCGATTCCACGCATGCCCGCCATCCGATTCAATTTCCCGATAGCTCAGTAGGTAGTAGCGCCTGGCTGTTAACCAGGAGGTCCGCGGTTCGAACCCGTGTCGGGGAGCCCATCATTTCTCGCGTAGCTCAGTGGCAGAGCACCGTCTTGATAAGGCGGGGGTCGGTGGATCGTTCCCACCCGCGAGGACCAGTTGACAGCGCGTAGGAGAGCTAGGGCTATCCGTCGCGTTCGGGACGCGAAGAGCGGTGGTTCAAATCCACCCACGCTGCCCCTCAACACTCGGCGTAGCGCAGTGGGTAGCGCGCGTGCTTTGGGAGCATGAGGTCGTCCGTTCGAGCCGGACCGCCGAGACCAGATCAACGGGATGCGACGCAGCCAAGTGGCACGCCGGGGTTGGGCACCGAAGGATGATCGCCGAGCCTAGGAGGCGATCATGGTTCGCGTCCCGCCATCCCGCTGACCAGTGACGTGCGTTCAGGTGTGGCCGTAGCTCAATGGCAGAGCCGCGGGTTGTGGTCCCGCTGATGTCGGTTCGACTCCGACCGGTCACCCCTGAGCGCATCGATGCAACCAGGTTCAACGGAGAGCTGCCCGAGGGGAAAGGGGTCGGCTTGCTAAGTCGAAGCCGGTGCGCAAGCGCCGCACAGGTTCGAGTCCTGTGCTCTCCGCCAACCGATACACCGGTCTCGTTCGTCTAGTTGTGAAGCTCCAATAGGTTGTATCTGTGGTTCACCCGGACTGAGTCTGGGAGACTGGAAGTCGCCAAACACCCAGCACTTCCAGGAAACAGCCGGATGAACACCCATAAGAATGCCCGACTTACGTTTGCCCGTCGCGTTGAAATGGTCGGAGACATGACCCGAGCCGGACTGAGCCCCTGCGAGGCGGCATGGCGGCATGGTGTGACGCCACCTACGGCACGCAAGTGGCTGGGGCGCTACCTAGCCGGGGGAGATGCTGCACTGGTAGACGCATCCTCCAGGCCCAAGCGCTCGCCCAGAGCAATTGAGCCGAGCAAGGCATTGCTCATCGTCGAGTTGCGAGGTCGCCGGATGCTGCAGTCGCGCATTGCCCAGAGCGTGGGGGTGTCTGAGGCGACGGTCAGCCGGGTGCTGGCGCGCGCTGGGCTATCGAAGTTGTCAGACCTCGATCCGCGCGAGCCGGTGCAGCGGTACGAACACGCCGAGGCGGGTGACCTGCTGCACATCGACACCAAGAAGCTCGGGCGTATCGAGCGACCCAGCCACCGAGTGACCGGCAGCCGGCGCGACACCGTCAACGGCGCGGGCTGGGAGTTCCTGTTCGTGGCCGTGGACGACCACGCCCGGATAGCCTTCACGGCCATGCACCCGGACGAGCGAAAGGAAAGCGCCGTGCAGTTCTTGCGCGACGCCGTCGCCTACTACAACCGCCTGGGCGTGACGATCAAGCGGCTGCTAACCGACAACGGTCCGGCCTTCCGTTCCAAGGCCTTCCGCCTGGCATGCGAGCAACTGGGCATCACGCAGAAGTTCACCCGCGCCTACCGGCCACAGACCAACGGCAAGGCCGAACGCTTCATCCAGTCTGCCCTGCGCGAATGGGCCTACGGATGGACCTACCAGAACTCAGAGCAGCGACGCCACGCGCTTCACAGTTGGCAGCATCACTACAACTGGCACCGTCCGCACCACGGCATCGGCCGCGTAGCTCCAATGTCACGACTTCCTCCTCCGAGATACAACCTCTTGACAGTTCACATCTAGTGGCCTAGGACACGACGCTTTCAATGTCGGAACACGGGTTCGATTCCCGTACGAGACGCCAACCATGCAGGTGTAGGTCAGAACTTCACTTGTGATCTGGTTTCGCGATGAATGCAGGTGGGACTACAGGTCAGAGCGCCCACGCTCCGCTGCTGGCGGGCTTGGGAGGTCGCGGGTTCAACTCTCGCCCGGCGAATGCCGGTAGCTCAGGGTAAGACGTCTCACCGTTCCTCGTCATCGCATTCTTTTGTCGGGCGCCTTTGGGCGCCCGTTTTTGTTTGGGTCCTGATGTCTGCATGCAAGGGCTGTTGTTGGCAGGCATGGCGGCGCCGGCCTTCAGCCGCGCGGGAAGACCTGTGCCTGCTGCTGAGGATGGCGTGCGAGGCGTTGCAGGCCCCGGTGCGCAAGATGCTGTGAGAGCACGGAGGGACGACGCGTCTCGCCTTCGAGGTGCCGCGCGGCCCTTTCCGTCGAAGCGGTCGGCACCTGCCTCACACGGCCTTTCCACTCCCGCTGGGCGATCAGGCCCTCGTCGCGGCCCCGCCGCTTTTCGACGCTTTGCACTCCTGGGCATAAGCCAGGCCGATGTCCCATTGCTCCTTCATGCGGGCAAGCAGCTCGCCGGAAACGCGCGGGTCTTTTTCCGCTTCGGCCAACGTCCGGATCATCGCGTCTGCAATCCGTTCCAACACTTCCGCTGGCTGTTGCACGCCGCACAACTCGCGTCCGAAGTCGAGCAGCTCGACCGTGGTCGGATACGCTTTGGAAGTGTATTTCTTGCCTCGGCGCCACTTGAGCGCCAGCGTCCGGTCGACGTCTTCGAAGCCACCCGGCCGCTCGTATTTGTAGACCGTGGTCGTCACCACATCGAACATCGGCGCCAGACGCGCGTCGTCGTTCCCGGTGTAGAGCAGGCCGAAGTTTTTCAGATGGGCATCGCCGTTGCGCACCATCACCGAGAAGGCAAGCTGGACGAAGAACCGTTGGAGGTCTGCACCTGGCGCAGCGGAGAACAACCTGATGACCTCGGTGATCGCCTCGTAGCTGCCCTGGTACTTCCTCTCGGAGAACCGGTCATGGACCCGCAAGGCCATCAACGCGGCAATGTCCTCAAATCCAAGGCGTTGCCCTGCGCTGTCGATATCAAAACGGTCGATGACGAGAATGTCGCCCTTTGCGGAAAGGTCGAAGCTGGGCACCTCGATGCCCGCATGCGCGGCGGCCGTCAAACAGATGAACTCGTTTGCGGCGAGGCCCGGATACTGCGGCCCGGCGCTTTTCACGATCAGGTCCGGAATCGGGATGGAGGCCCGCGAGGGAATCATGATCTTGGGCTGAACGCCCGAGATCCCGGCGCCGGTCGACAGGTAGGCATTCACCAGCCGCTGAAAGAATTCGCCCTCTGCCTGGCTGGAAAGCAGCTCCTGCCGAGACATCGCGGCCCCGGGCTTCGGCGCCGTCTCCCCTGCTGTGTATCCGAGCCGGCCGATGCCGTTGTCGCCGGCCAGTGCCAGCAGGTGCATCTTGGTGATGGCCCGCTTCGGGTAGAGCTCGATGATGCGCTGGAACAAAAAGCCTTCGGGCAGGTTCATGTCCATCGACGGGAACAGATCCCCGTCCGACCAGGTCGTGCGGCTGGGAGGCATGAGCATGCTGACCGCCGGCTGTTCCGCTTCGGCGCTTCGATACGTGAAGACGTACTGGGACTCGCGGACCAGCGTTCCGGCAAGTGCACCGCCGACACGCACGTCGAGCAACTTGACCTTCTCGGGTAGTTCATTCACCGTCGTCTTCCTCGGCGAACCTGCGACTCATTTCCTCGAGCGTGGGCCTGCCCAGCGCCTTGATTTCGATGCCGTAGCCCAGGGCGCCGAGCACCGCGAGGAAGGTGCTCAACGAGACATCCTCGCCTCGTTCCAGCCGATGCACCGTGTCTCGGCTCTTCCCCGAGATCTCGGCAAGGCGTGCAGCAGGGACGCCTTTGGCCTTGCGGAGGCGGCGGAGCGCCGGACCGGCGTCATGCAGAAGGCGGAGAGTGTCTGACATATCGGACATATTAGCCAAAATCCCCGATTTCTGTCAGACATTCTGGACGCACTCGGCTTGTTCACGTCGGCCTTGCGGGGTGCGTGTCGCCATCTCTTGGCGCCTCTGCCGAGCGAACCATGGCGGCGATCGCCGTTGCAACGCACGCCCTGATCTCTTCAACCCAGGAACCGTTGAAGCAAGGGCACTTCCACGGCGCGGATACCAACCGGCACATATCTCTCGACCCGTCCCTCTACCGCTATGGTTTAGTCCAAGCCGTTTCCCCCAACCCGCCAGACAGCAAGCTCGTTGTTGCTGCCGCTATTGAACCGGGAACCCGCATGGACCGAGCAAGAGCCGACGAGATCCTCAACTATTGGCAGGCGATCGAGCACCTACAACCCGCGGTTGCGCCGGCACACAACCCCGAGAAGTTTTGCTGGTCGGTTCGGAATGAACAGGATCTACCGTGGGTGGATGGCTCGAAACGCCGACACTTGCGGGTTCCCCCCGGGGCGAAGTTTCGCTGGGAGTTTGTGATCTATGCAGGCCTTCTCGACATGAAGCGCCTGAGCCAGCGCCTTTGCGAACTGTTGGACGTCGACCCGCCGGATGCTGAACGCGACCGATCGACTGAACCTGCCGCCGTGCTGGCCCTCCAGGTCGACTGGGACGGCATCGTTTCGAGCAAGCCCAGTCTCTCGGGTCTCCCATGGGCCGTCAGCCGTATCAAGGCAGCCAGTGCCGGCGCCCCGCTGAATTTCGACGGATTCTCTGGGGAAGATGGATTCGAGCGGTCGACCATTCAACGGCTGAAGGACCTCTTGACAGAGCGGCAGGTGCGCCCAGTCACACCGCAAGAGCCGCTGGCGAGCAGCGACCGCGGCGCGTCCGCGAGCGGATCGAATGCTGAAATCGAGACCAACGGCGACAGTACCGAGCGTTGTCCCACCACTTTCGCCGACATAGAGGCACTGCTGGATCTCGCATTGCGAGAGACGCGCTGCGCACAAGAGTTCCCGGTAAAAGAGGTGGCGCGGGTGGAGGCGACCCGGGTCAGCCTGCGGCGCGATGCCGACGAGCCCGAGCCGCAGGCCATCCTCAACAGCTTCTACCTGCAGGATCTTCTACTGGTCAGGCAAGCTTGGGCGTCCGATGCCGTGGGTGCCGGGCTGAGGCAATACATGGCCGGAGGCCATTCTGGCGACCGCGTTGACGTGGTTCACGATGACGACGGAGAGGTCGCCGTCGAGGGGACTCTGCCTCGGTACCTGCCGGCCGGATGCTGGCCCTCTAGCCATCCTATGGTCCTGGCGCAACAGTTCGCTGTGAACACGCTGAGCCGCGAACTGTTCGGCACTTGCGGGATTTTTTCCGTCAACGGGCCGCCGGGTACTGGCAAGACCACCATGTTGCGGGACGTGGTGGCGCTGTTGGTCGTCGAGCGCGCCAAGGTTCTCGCTGCCTTTTCATCACCGGCCAACGGGTTCGACGGCGCCGGGGCGCCGGTGCGGGGAGAAAAGCCGGGGAAGATGTATCCGCTCGACGCGCGGCTGCATGGGTTCGGCATGGTCGTCGCCTGTCTCAACAACGGCGCCGCGCAGAACGTGACGAGAGAGTTGCCTGCCGCGAAGTCGGTCGACGCGCCCGACGTGAAGATCGACTACTTCGCAGCGGTGGCCGAAACCTTGCTTGCCGGCGCCAAGGACAAGGAGCGCAGGCGCGGCAGCGCCTGGGGACTGATCGCGGCAGTGCTCGGCAACTCGGAACTGCGCAATCACTTTGTCACCCGATTCTGGTTCGCAGGCGGTGGCCAGCGATCCATGCAGGACCAGCGGGGAGAGCCGGACTCCGAGTTTGTGAGCTTCCGCAGCGTTCTAGAAGCCGGTGTCCCTGGTGCCCGGCCTTGGAGAGAGCAATGCCGGACGTTCAAGGCGGCTCTGGAACGATCCGAGGCGGCCCTGCGTCAACGACAACAACTGGCCGATGTGTTGGCAGAGGTAGAGGAACTGAGGCAGGAGGCGAACGCCGCGGAGGCCCTGCACCGGAAGATTCAGCAGGCGCTGCAGACCCAGCAGGGCGAGCTTGAGACGGCAAGAGGCCTGGAGGTGGCTAGCCGGGAAAGGCTGGGTCTGGCGGATGCGGCGCGCGCCAAAGCGAAAGACCTCGGACAGGCGATCGCGCGACGCCGAGACCACATGAAAAAAATGCCGGCCGTGGCCAACACCCAGGCGTCCGACTGGGATTCACATCGCGCAGGCGATGCTCTGGCGGATCTGCGTGCCATGGCAGCCCTTCATTCACGCGCGATAGACGAGATCGACAGGCGAAGGCCCGGTGCACTCGCACGCTTTTTCAACACCCGCGGCTTCAGGATATGGAGCAAGGACAGGGCGCAGGCAGTGGAAAAGTGCCTCCACATCGAAATGTCGATCATCCAGTTTGCGCGCTGGGTCGAGGAGTTCGGCAGCCTGGATCAACAGCTTCGCGTGGCAGAAGACGCCCTCGACGTGGCGGCCGATGCGTTCGACCTGCAGCGGTATCTCGATGCTCATGAGGCGGCTCACCGGGAGGTGGCTGCGTGTGAATCCCAAGTGGCCAGGTTGCGGGAAGAAGTGCAAGCGCTCGAACAGGCGGCAGGTGCGAGCGCTCGGAAAAGGGCTGAGGCCATCTCTGGACGCGACAGGGCGGAAGCCGTGATCCACAACAGCGGATTCGATGCATCGACATTGGCTGGTTGGCAACTTGCAAGCCACACGGAGCGCGAGAGGCAAACGTGTGCCCCTTGGTCGGACGCGGCGCTTCAGAAACTTCGGCACGAGGTGTTCGTGGAAGCGATCGAGTTGCACAAGTCGTTCATTGCGCGCAACGCCGAGGTTGTGAAGAAGAACCTGAGTCATCTGATGGATCTCCTCCAGGGCAAGCTGGTGCCGGCAAACGTCTGCGCCGGTGTGGGGCATCTCTGGGAATGCCTGTTCCTTTGCGTGCCGGTGGTCTCGACCACGTTTGCATCGATGGGCACCGTCTTCCGCGGCATGGACCGAGAGAGCCTGGGGTGGGTGTTCATAGACGAGGCCGGGCAGGCGCCGCCGCAAGCGGCCGCCGGCGCGCTATGGCGCGCGAAGAGGGCGCTGGTCGTCGGCGACCCGCTCCAACTGGAGCCGGTCGTCACGGTCCCCGCCCAAGTGGTCGACGCGCTCGAGGACCGTTTGGGTCTACCTGCGACGTGGAATCCGCGCCTCGCCTCCGCCCAGGTCTTGGCCGACCGCGCCAACCGTTATGGGACGGTGATCGATGGAGAGTGGGTCGGTAGTCCCTTGCGGGTTCATCGCCGTTGCGTCGATCCCATGTTCAGCATTTCGAATGCGATCTCTTATGACGGCCTGATGGAATATGGCACGTTGATCGGCAAGGATGAGCAGGATCGACAGTGGCTGGGCGAGAGCTGCTGGATCGATGTCCCCTCACGCTCGGGCGGCGGCCACTGGGTGTCCGTTCAAGGGAGCGTCGCCATCGAGGTGGTCAAGCAAGTTCTCTCGCTGGCGTATGTCAACCGCCAGGTGTTCGACGAAGACGGGCGAGCCCATGTGTACTTGATCGCACCCTTCAAGGACGTCGCGGCGGGCGCCAAGGAGATGTGGAACCGTGCGGGCATCCCAAACGTCAAGGATGCTTGCGGCACCATTCATACGTTCCAGGGCAAAGAAGCCGATGTCGTGGTCCTGCTGCTCGGGGGAGATCTTGCACGACCCGGCGCGATATCCGGCTTCGCTGCAGCAAAACCCAACCTTTTGAACGTTGCCCTGACGCGCGCGAAACGGCGGGTGTACGTGGTGGGCGAACACGAGCAGTGGCGCCGCCATCGGTTCTTCAGTCTCTTGGCTGACCGGCTGCCGGTTATGACCCCGGAGCAGTTGTTGGGAGGGGGCGAGCTGCTGGGACGGGCAGAAGGGCGTGTGCCCGTTCAGATGCCCGGCGTGAAGCAGATGGTTGGGCAACCGCGGCCTTGGTCTTGAAGGTGTCGCCGCCCGCCGAGTCTGTCAGCATTTTTGTAGTTGAGGCACCGTCCTCGTGATGGCGAAGGCGGGCTGAGTCAACCGCAGCACGCCCGACGCTACCGCGCAAAGGCGATGAATCCCGGCTTGTTCCCTGCTTGTGATGGTGGGCGGCATTAGACCAGTCTCCCCGCGGCATCTTCCCCCAAATTTGGGGGGCCGTCCCGCTCTTGCCGTCACGCGTGCTTCCTGTCGCCTCCGCCACAAGGCCCCCGACGCGCTTTGCTTGAGCCCGTTCGCCGTCGACTCGCGACAACATGCACATCAACAGGATGTTGCGAAGTGGTTCGAGCTCTAGGACAATATCGAAACCATGAAACTCATCAACGTGATCAAGGCGACCATCGCCACCTGAAGCGCCTTTCGATCGCGTTCGGAAGGCCTGTATGCCTTCCGGCCCTCAAACCCCGGCAGGCTCCGCCCTCCGGGGTTTTGTGTTTTCTAGGGTTCCACCATGCGCACCTACGACAAGCTGATCGCCACGATTTCCGCCCGCCGGAGCGTGGACTGCGTGCGCGCACGCTCCGGCCATCTTCCGCATCCGCGACGCTAGCCCTGCATCAGGCGAACCGGCCTGAGGGCAGCGTCTTGCCCAACAGGCTTGAGAAGAAAGATTCGCCATGAACCCGAGATCATCCAGACAACTGCGCAACATCGGCGTCATTGCCCACGTGGACGCCGGCAAGACCACGACCTCCGAACGTATCCTGTTCTACACCGGCGAGAACCATCGCATCGGTGACGTGCACAACGGCAACACCCGCATGGACTACGACCCGCAGGAGCGCCGCCGTGGCATCACCATCAACAGCGCTGCCATCACCGTCCATTGGAAAGGCGTGCAGATCAATCTGATCGACACGCCCGGCCACATCGACTTCAACATCGAGGTGAACCGTTCGCTGCGTGTGCTCGACGGCGCCGTGGTGGTGTTCGATGGTGTGGCGGGCGTGGAGCCGCAGACCGAGACCAACTGGCGCCTGGCGGACAAGTACCGCGTGCCCCGCATCGCCTTCATCAACAAGCTCGACCGGGTGGGAGCCGACTTCCTGCGGGTGGTGGGCATGATGGAGGAACGGTTGGGCACGACGGTGGTGCCGCTGCAGCTGCCGGTCGGCACCGAGGGCGACTTCCGTGGCGTAGTGGATCTCATCACCCTGCAAGCGCTGGTGTGGGACCGCGACGACGCGAGCCAACCCCATCGTTCGCTGCCGGTGCCGCCCGAGTTGGTGGAGCTTGCTGACCATCACCGCGCCCGTTTGATCGAAGCCGTGGTCGAGCAGGACGAGCAGGCGCTGAACGCCTACTTGAACGGTGAACCGCTGGAGGCAGCCCTGTTGCGACGCTGCATCCGCCGTGGTGTGCTGTCGGGTGCGTTCGTGCCGGCGCTGGCCGGCTCAGCCTTCCGCAACCGCGGGGTGGAGCCGCTGCTGGACGCGGTGGTCGACTTCCTGCCGGCGCCGAAGGACGTCCAGCGTGCCGAAGGCGAGCCTGCGTCCGACCCTGAAGGGCCGTTCGCTGCGCTGGCCTTCAAGGTGGTGGCCGAAGGCCATGGCTCGATGGTGTTTGTGCGGGTCTACCGTGGCCGGCTGCGGCGCGGCGATGCGGTGCTCGATGCGAGCACCGGGCGCGTGGAGCGTGTGTCGCGGCTGTACGAGGTGCATGCCGACGACCATGTCGAGGTCGACGAGCTGCAGGCAGGCGACATCGCGGCGATCGTCGGCTTGAAGGAGACGCTGACCGGGCACACGCTGTGCGACCCGGCGCACCCTCTGCACCTGGAGGAGATCAGCGTGCCGGAGCCGGTGATCGACGTCGCCGTCGAGCCGCGCACGCGCGAGGACGCGCAAGGCCTGGCCAAGGCCCTGCAGACCTTGCTGCGCGAGGACCCGAGCCTGCGGATGCGGCACGACGCCGAGTCGGGGCAGACCATCCTCTCGGGCATGGGTGAGCTGCAGCTGGAGGTGTCGATCGAGAAGCTGCGCTCGCGCCACGGCGTGGAGGTGCAGGTGGGTCGCCCGCAGGTGGCTTACCGCGAGACGCTCGGCCGGGCTGTCGAAGTGCACCACGTGCACAAGAAGCAGACCGGCGGCCCGGGGCAGTTCGCCGAGGTCTGGCTGCGCTTCGAGCCTTTGGCGCGAGGCGAAGGCATCCGGTTCGAAAGCCGGATTGTCGGCGGCGCGATTCCCCGTGAGTTCGTGCCGGCGGTGGAAGCGGGTGTACGCCGAGCGGCACAGACGGGTGTGGTGGCCGGTTTCCCCTGCGTCGACTTCGCGGTGACGCTGGTGGACGGCGGCTTCCACGAGCGCGACTCGTCGGCGATGGCCTTCGAGCTGGCCGCGGCGGCCGCGGCGCGAGAGGCGTTTGCGAAAGCCGAGCCGCAGGTGCTGGAGCCGGTGATGGCGGTCGAGGTCGTGACCCCGGCCGAGCATCTGGGCGACTGCATCGGCGACCTGCACCGCCGGCGCGGCATCGTGCGGGGCCAGCAGGCGCGGGGCCAGGCGGTCGCGATCGACGCGCAGGTGCCGCTGAAGGAGATGTTTGGCTACATCGGGAACCTGCGGGCGCTCTCTTCCGGGCGTGCGCAGTACACGATGCAGTTTGACCACTACGAGGTGGCGCCGCAGAAGGTGACGGCTGAGGTGGTGATGCACGGCTGACGCGGCACCACCATGATGATGACGATGTGAAGGAGTGAGAGATGAACGAACCATACCAAGGGGGGTGCGCCTTCGGCGACACGGAGGCGCACCCGATCGACCCGGCCGTGCGGCAAGAGATCCTGCGGAAGCTGCAGGCGGTGGAGGCCGAGCACGACGTGCGTGTTCTCTATGCTTGCGAGTCGGGCAGCCGGGGCTGGGGCTTCGCGTCGCCTGATTCGGACTACGACGTGCGCTTCGTTTTCGTGCGGCCGGTGCAGGAGTACCTGCGGGTGGCACCTGTGCGCGACGTCATCGAGGAAGCGCCGGGACCGGTCTTCGACGTCAACGGTTGGGATGTGCGCAAGGCGCTGCAACTGCTCGCGAAAGGCAATGCAACGCTGGTCGAATGGCTCAGCTCGCCGGTGGTGTACCGGCAGGACGACCGGTTCGTGCAGCGTCTGCGCGACGTGGCGGCTGCGGTGTACCAGCCGGTGCGCTCCTTCCATCACTACTTTGCGATGGGGCGGGGCAACTACAGGGAGTACCTGCAGGGCGACCAGGTTCGGGCGAAGAAGTACTTGTATGTGCTGCGGCCGCTGCTCGCGGCACAGTGGGTGCTCGAGCGACCCGAAGCGGCTCCGCCGATGGCGTTCGAGTTGCTGGTGCGCGAGCTGGTGACGGAGCGCGCGGTGTTGCAAGACATCGAGGAATTGCTGGCGGTGAAGCGGCGCAGCGGGGAGCAGGAATGGCTGCCGGCGCGGCCGGGGTTGAATGCTTACCTGGAGGGGCTAATGGGACGACTGGCCGAGGCGCCGCCGACGATTGGTGCGCCGGATATGTCTCGGCTGGATGAACTGCTGGCGGAGACGGTGCTGGGGTGAGGGGCTAGAGCGGCCGGCACTTGCCGTTCTCTCCTGTCTCTTTGAGC
Source organism: Caldimonas brevitalea (assembly GCF_001017435.1). NCBI lineage: Bacteria > Pseudomonadati > Pseudomonadota > Betaproteobacteria > Burkholderiales > Sphaerotilaceae > Caldimonas > Caldimonas brevitalea. The sequence goes on along the minus strand of NZ_CP011371.1, from coordinate 667,590 downwards.
GCGTGAATTCGTGCCGTCCTGCGGCGGGTTTGGCACAGGACCACCCGCACGTGTTCTTGGCAATTCAAGTTTGCGGCGCTCTATCCGGAAGGCGCGGCTGACGATTCGCAGCGACCGTTTGCGAATCGGCAACGGGCGGCAGCGTTGGCAGGCCACGTTCAGCCAGGAAGGCTGAGACCCAGGCCGCCGAGAACGCCCGCTGCATGCGCCCTTCGGAGATTGCACCACCCGCACTACGCCCTCAGCCGCTCCCGCCCCTCCTTCCGAAACTCCGCCAACCTCTGCGCATACGGATCCAACGCATCCTCCGGCCTCTCCAGCGGCAGCCCCACCACCGCGGCAAACCGCGCCGGCGTGACCTGCCCCTGCTCCATCAGCTCATCCACCAGCGCCAGCAGCGCGTCGCGATGGGTTTCGATGAGCCTCGTGGCCCGCGCGTGCTCGGCCTGCAGCAGGGCTTCGATCGGCCCGTTGCTGGCTTCTACGTCGGTGCAGAGGTTGTCGTCGCTGTTGTTCGACACGTCGCTGCGGCCGATGCGCTGGCCGTGGCCCAAGTGGCGCAGCATGCGGGCCGCCGTTTCGGTGGCCTTGCGCAGATCGCTCTCAGCGCCGCTGGAACTCATCTCAGGCCCGAAGACGAGCCGCTCGGCGGCGCGGCCGGCGAGGCTGGTGCAGATGGAGTCGAGCAGATTGCGGCGTGACCAGACCTTGCGCGAGGTGTAGGCGTTGTAGCCGCCCTCGAAGCTCGCCACGTGGATCTTGATTTCCTGTGGCGCGCGGCCGAAGAGCAGCGCGTGCACGAGCCCGTGCCCGGCCTCGTGCACGGCCAGCAGCGCACGAAAGTCGGCGTTGCTGCGCTGGCGCAGGCGGCTGATCTCGAAGGGCGCGGCGATGGCGTGCGACTGCCCGCGCCAATGCGCGATCAGGCTGCGGCCATCGGCGGTGAGGCCCACGCTTTCGCCGGCCGCGGCGCCGCGTTCGAGCGCCCACAGCGCTGCCTTGGCCAGGCCGGCGCCGAGGATGGCGTGCAGCGATGAGAACAGCGGCCGCGTACCCTGGGCGGGGAAGACGGCGTTGGCGTAGATCTGCTCGCGCACGCTTGGGTCCAGCTCGAAGTGCAGCCCGCAGCGGGCTTCAGTCTCGCGGGCATAGCGGGCACATCCCTGCTCGATCAACTGCTCGTATGCTCGCCTGGAGAGCGAGGGATAGATCACGTGCTCGTTGCCCAGTCGCGCCACCTGTTCGGGCTTGAAGCGCCTGTTGAGCGCCTGCTTGACGTCGATCACGCTCAGTTTGCTGGTCAGCGCATTGAAGGTGTCGGCGTCGCTGTCACAGTCGTCTACGCTGGTGGCGAGGTCCTCGTACATCTCATCGAGATTGCCGCAAACGAAGACGAGCAGGCGGCTGTAGTCGGTCTCCCATTGGAGCTGCCCGCTTTCGCGGAAGGCGCGCAGCCTCTGCTGGATCTCCTCGGGCGTCCAGGCCATGATCTCCATCAGCGGCTCGTCGAGCTTGAGGTTGCGTTGCAACTCCTGCGCCTCCCAGCTGCGCAGCTTGAAGTGCAGCTTGGCATCACTGGCCTCGGCGCGCTCGGCGTCGTACGCGGCCTCGGCAATGGACGATTCGATGTTGCCCAAGAGCGAGAGCGCGGGCGGCAGACGGCCGTCGGACAGCAGGGCCCAGACGTCCTGGTAGCGCTCGACGCGCACCTCACCGCGCTTGTCATTGATGGTGCGGAAGCGCTGGAACTCGTCGAGCGCGAGGATGCCCGGCTCGCCCTCGCGCACGCCCGACTGCGCCAGCATGCCCGAGACGCTCTGCGCGCCGCGCCAGCTCGCGCCGTTCGAGAAGCCGTCCATCTGCACTTCCACGAAGCGATCGTAGAAGCCCAGCAGCTGCGCCAGCCGACGCACCAGCTGCGTCTTGCCGGTGCCGGTCAGGCCCCAGAGGCAGACGATGACGGGTCGCGAGACGAGCTCCGGCAGCACGTACCAGGCGCGCACGGAATCGATGACGCGATCGATGATGGTGTCGATGCCGAACAGCTCGGTCTTGAGCTGGGCGGCGATCTCCTGCAGATGTTGGTTTCTCTGCGCCAGTTGTTCGCGCAGTTCCTGGGAATCATTCATCCCAATCCTTTCGTCGCAGCAGCGCCTGCAGCGCCACGCGGTCGGCACGGCGCTGGGCGCCGCGGCTTTGGATGTGTTGGCCTGCGCCACGCGGGCCACGTTGGCCGAGCGCGCGCGCGACGGGGTCGCGCGCAGCGGGGCTCGTTTCGAGCACCAGCGTCATCGGCTGTTTCATGCGGCGCAAGGCCTTGATCCGCCCCTCTTGGAGGGCGCGGGAACGGAGTTGTGCACTCACTTCGGTTTCCGAAAAGCAAAAGCCCCGGCTCAATGGCTGCGGGGCTTTGCGTGCCGCGCGGTCTGAGGCCGTATCTGAGAACAGACACGGTTCAGCCGGGGCTCGGGAACCGTGTTCAGTCGATGGTCGAAATGAACAAGGAGGACATAAGAGGAATCTCCGTCATGCGGGCGCTGTCGTGGGCGCCTTCAGCAATAGGGCGCGAATGATGCAGATATCGAAGCGAGTTCGCAAGTGGGCGGGCTGACTGCGTTGCGGCGGGCCAACGAGGGGGCCTCGCCTGGTGCAGCTGCTTTTACAAGGGATGGCGAGGACGAAGTCGCAGCCTCGGCACGCCAATATGGTCAACGAGCATAGTGCCTGTGATCACGGCCGTGGCAATGGCGGGCTGGAAGGCAGCCGCCTGCAGTTCATCGCCTCGCGCTTGACTTTCAGGTTCTCTGGAGACGCTCAACCAGCCGCACGACTGCGTGTATCTGCGACCAGCTTCTCGGGCTTGACGCCCAATGCTCCGGCTAGCGCAAAGAGCACGCTCAGCGTTGGTTGTCGCTTGCCCGTCTCCAGCAGCCCGACGAAGGTACGGTCTATACCTGCCTCATGCGCCAGCGCTTCCTGTGTCAGCCCTCGCGCGCGGCGCAACCCGGCCAGGACGTCGGCAAAGGCAGCAATGACAGTTTCGTCTCTTGCGCGTGGCATGGCGCGCACTCTCGCGCCGATGCGTACTATAGTCCACAGACTATAGTCTCGTGTCGGGGAGAAGGAATGCCAGGAAACCGCTGCCTCGGAGCACGTACACCACTCGATGCGCTCGGCGCATATGACCGCCACGCAGTCCTGCGCGCATGCGGCATGCACTCGCCCAACAGCGAACTCCGCAGCGGCGTCGATGCCTTCGAGGTGCGCGGCGACGTCTCGATCGAAGACGCCTGTCGCACCTCACTACGCCTGGTGCGCATGACCGTGGCCCACCTCGAGATGTTGGCGTTCGATGGGGATCTGGACGAGCTGCACCGCGATGTCGTCGAAGGGATCGTTTGCTTGGCACGGCTTGCTTGCGGGACGATGGCGGTGGCGCAAGCCGGGTTGTGCGAGGGCGACTGACCTGCTCCCTTCCGCCGTAGCAGCGAGAAGGAAGTGAAGTCCGCCAATTTCGCTGTACACAGCAGCAATCCGTTGCGCCTGCTACGTGTCCTCCCCGGCGCCGAGCTTCTACACTGGCTCGGTCAACAGGGAGGGAACAATAATGTTTCAATGCACCTTCATCCTCAACGACAAGCCGTTGAGCGATCTTGTGGTCGGCGGCACGCGATTCGTCGGTGGCACCCGCTTTCCGGTTTTCTCGGGCATGGACGCCGATAGGAACAAGCGAGCGGCCGCATGTCATCCCAGCGTCGGCCCGATCCCACCCGGCCGTTACTACATCTTCGATCGGCAATCAGGCGGACGCCTCGCGGCTTTGCGGAGCGTCTTCGGGACCGATAAGCACGGGTGGTTCGCGCTTTACAAGGATGACGGTCGGATCGACGACCAGGTCGTCTGCGACTCTATCGGCCGTGGGCAATTCCGTCTGCATCCGAAAGGACCGATGGGCATCAGCCAGGGCTGCATCACGATCGAGCACGAAGGCGATTTCCAACGTCTCAGCGCGATGCTTCGCAGCCTGCCGTCGACCGCGGTTCAAGGCTCGAATTTGAAGGCCTACGGCATCGTCACCGTGTCATGAAGCGGCATCCCATTCTCATCGGCCTGTGGGTTGCCGTGGCGACTTTCGTACTGGGCCGCCTATGGATCGCTCGCCCGGACATCGGCCCCAGCTTCCCAGACTGGTTCGCCGGGTGGTTCTTGAAAGTGACCGGGGTAACCAACCAGGAGAGCGCAGCTGACGCGGAAGCATTGCTCCTGTACGGCATCTGCTTCGTCGTCGTTTCGTTGGGTACGTGGGCGGTGCTACGGCTCACTCGCAAGCACTGAGGCATGACCGAACACCAGTGGAAGCCCACGCGTCCGCATGGGCCGACGTTGACGTTCGCCGAAGACGCGTGGGGTGGGCGACATCCCCTGATTGCCGTCACGACGCCCGGAAGGGCCTGCCCGAGGCCCTGGCGGCAGTGTTTCCCACCACCATGCTGCAGACTTGCATCGCGCACTTAATCCGCAACGGCTTGCACTTCCCCAGTTGGAAGGACCGCAAAGCGCTGACCGCGGCACTCAGGCGGTTTACACCGCCGCTAGCACTGAAGCCGCAGCGCCAGAACTGGTTGCTTTTGAGTCGGGCGCGTGGGGTACCAAGATCTCCACCGTGGTGGCCGCCTGGCGATGCAGCTGGAGTCGGTAATTCCGTTCTTTGCGTTCCCGTCGGCGCTGCCGCGTGATTTACACAACCAACGCTATCGAGAGCATCCGTACCCAGCTGCCTAAGATCATCAAGACGCCATGCCTCTTCCCTCGGAGCGGTAACTGCAACGCAGTCCGGGAGGGAGTGTCTGAGACATATGGAATGACCGCGTTAGGCTGGGAGCGGTTCCTCGAGGCGGGAACGACGACCGGCCGCTATCGACCCATTGCGTCGCTCGGGACACTGCAACCAACGACCTGAAAGCGGTCGCTCCCTAACGTTCGACATAAACGACGACCGTCGGATGGCGAAGCGCGCCGGTGGGCTTCCGCTCTGAGCGGCATGGACTTTCGTGTGATTGTCATTGAGCGCCAACATTAAGGTTTGGATGGCAAGGCCTAACGCTGGTCGATGGAGGGGCTAGGCTGCTCCTTTCACCCCTTGAGTCGAAAGGACCCGCCAAAGCTTCATCGATCTCGCAGTCCTACTAGGGGGCGCTGGAGTCTTGTTCGGCATCAGGACTGCCATCCCTTCCGTCACACGGATCAAGAACGGCAACGCGAACTGAGCAGGCATGCTCATTAGATGAAGCGCGTCTAGCGTTCCTGCCCGGAACTGAAACAACTGATGGACTGCGTAGGGCAAAGAGTGGACGTGCTGAGAAAGCTGCATCGTGACCGCGTTGTAGTACTCGTAGTTCACGTTGCTTGCAGCACAGCGCTCGCGCTGACTTAGATGAAACGCCGGCGGATCGCCTTCGTCAACCTTGCGCCGAATGTCTGCGCGGATTGTTCCGTAGAGCGCATGCGCCTTCAGTTCCGCCCTAAGACGATCGGCGTCCGCTCGAATGTCGTCTGTTCTGGGGTCGGTTGAACCTATGGCCTCCAACATGCGCAAGCGCCGAGTCTTATCGTGGAGTTCCCAAAGGAGAACTTGAAGCTCACGCTCAGTATCCGAAACCGCGTGACCCACAACATACTCGAACGCATCGTGCGCTTCTATGTATGCGTCCGGTCTGGGCACATTGATCCCGGTTCGCGGACCTTAGATAGTTCCCACTATGGACATAGTGGACGCTAACAAGAGCGGCAAGAATGCAGCCGGCACGCCTCGTAAGCGACGCCCGCATGCTGAGGAATTCAAGCAGACGGTGGTCGATGCTTGTCGGGTGCCCGGTGCCTCGCTTTCGGGCGTCGCGCTCAAGTACGGGGTCAACGCGAACCTGGCGCGGCGCTGGTGCAAGGAGCGACCCACGGGTGGGCAGGCCCTGCCACCGGCACTGCTGTCGGTGAGCGTCTGTGATCGCGCACCGAGCCCGAAGGTGGCTGCGGCGGCGTCCCCCATCGAGATCGTGATCCAGAGCGTCCGCATCATCGTTCCGACTCACGTCGACGCCGGCACGCTGCGGGAGGTGCTGAAGGCCGTGAGCGAGGTCCATCGCTGATGCTGGGCCTGCCGCCGAACACGCGGGTGTGGATCGCAGCCGGCCACACCGACATGCGCAAGGGCTTCGACGGCCTGACGGCCTTGGTACAGACCGCATTGGCCGACAACCCGTACTCCGGCCACGTGTTCGTCTTCCGCGGCAAGCGCGGCGACATGATCAAGGTGCTGTGGTTCGACGGCCAGGGCCTGCTGCTGTTGAGCAAGCGATTGGAACGCGGCCGCTTCGTCTGGCCACAGGCCACCTCCGGTGCCGTGTCGCTCACCCCAGCGCAACTGTCGATGCTGCTGGAGGGCATCGACTGGCGGATGCCAGCTCGCACCCCGAGCGTGTCTCGCCACTCGTCCAAGGTGGTCTGAGGCAATGCCCGGCTGTTGGGACGCAGGTGGAACTCGTGAAGTCCAGTCGCGCCAGGTACCCAGAGCTTGCCGGCGTAGCCCGGGAAGCGATAGGCCGTGCGTTCCAACACACCGAAGTTGCGCGCCTGTGCCGACCATTGCTCCTCGATCGCGAGGTCTCCGTCGTACTGCAAGGACTCAACGAAGTTCCCCGTGCGACGAGCGGTTAGTGTTGCTTGTTCCAGTAGACCTGCCACCAGTTGGTCATGCGGCGTGTGCCGCCGAAAACCGAAGCCCATCTCGTGACCAAACCGCCACAGACCGGAGGGCGTAGCGCGCACCCCAGCGGCGATCATCTCGGCCGTCATGCGATCTTCGCGATTCGCATGGGCGTTGTATCTCGTAAACACCATGTACAGGTACTGCACGTACTCCCGCAATGTCAGCGCCGACTCCCTCGCATCCGTCTTCAGTTCCAGCTCGCGGCGGCGCGCGTCTATGGCGCCGGGAATGAAGTCCGAGAACTGCGAGTCCTTCGCAATCCTGTGCAGCACTTCGACCAAGCCTTTGAGGTCTGGCCGGTATGCGGGATTGAAAGCGGAGTTGAGGCCGAGGCGCAGCAGGGTCTCACGTGCGGCTGCGGAGAGGTACTCGCCTCGATCGCACCAAAGCGTGAACGGCGCCGCCGGCGTGGGCTCCAGGACCGGGCAGTACTGGTATCCCCACAGCGCCGCGATGACTGTCGGGTCCGCAAAAGTCGAATACAGCGCGAGCTTGGCTGCGCGCCATGACGGCGGCCTCAAGCAGGCATAGAAGCCGACCACGGCAGTGGACCACACGTCGACGATGACGTAGACGATGGGGCGCCCGACAACCCAAGCCCGGTTGACGCCACTGCGCAAGTGCACGTCGCCGATCGTGGAGTCGATTGCGTAGGCGTGACCAGGGCCTGCAACGCCGTCGTAGCTGTGGCCTCGCAAGCCGCGACGGTTCCGGTTCCAGTGACCCGTCGTCGTGCGACGGAGGGACCGCTCAAGCGCCTTGAATTCGGTTTCTACGATGTGGCGAAACTGCCGCTTGTTCGGGTACGTCCCCGGCGGCGGCATCACGGCTTCTCGTCCAGTCGGCGTCTGCACGTAGCGCCTGACGTAAGTGGCTCTGATGACCTCGTCGTACAGACCTTCGGTCGTCATTCCGTCTTTCCAGTGTCGACTGACATGGGCGACGATCTTGATGCGGTCCTCTTGCGTGGCGCCGCGCTGCGGAAACGGATCTTCGGCGCCGACCCGCTCATGTGATGATTTGACGCCCGGCTTTCGTCGGCCTCCCTCCACCGGGCGCAGCACGCCAGGCGCGCCACATTGATCAAAGGAGGGCATCAGTGACAGCCCGGTGAAGCCCCGGGCGCACAGCAATCGCCACAAGCGGTACACCGTCGCTCGACTCGTATTGCTGTCCCGCAGGGCCATCCGTACCAAGGGGCCGATGCCGCCGGTCGTGGCAAGTGCATCCTGCAGTTGCACCGGATCGAGAAAGGGCGCCATGACCGCCTGGTGATGCTCCCAAAGGCTACGCGCCTTGTCCGTCAACGCCTGCTCACGGCTAAGCGCGCGCGGATCATCCAGATCGACGATGGCCAGAAGTGCAGCTTCTGCCAAGCTTGTCAACGTATGCCGGTCCACGGGCGTCGTGGCGCCAACAGGGCCAGGCGCGTTCGCGGCGGCGCCCTCTTCGCGCACACCGATGTAGGCGAGCCAAACGATGTCCGCCCCCGGCGCCACAGCCACGACCCGATAGAAACCGTCCAGGGTCGGCGCCTCGATCCTCAGCACCGCATTAAAGGTCAAGCAGTCCATGCTGACCTCCGAGCGGCGATGGGGTTCTGGTCCCAAAAGGCAGAGGGCTTGAGCAGTTGGAGCTTGGATGCCGGTCGGATGGCCGTGGCGAGGTCCAACGGCAGAGCGCCGCACCAGACGGCTTGCCAGAAAGCGCACTGTGCTTGACCTTGCTCCACGCCCAACAGCTGCGGAAGCCGATCGAAGACATCGCCGAGCGACGGCCACCTCTGACCAGCAACGTACTCAGAGCAAGCGTCGATCAGCTGGCGCTCTACCTCCGGCATGCCAAGCGCCCAAATCGTCCCCGCACGGATCGCCCAAGCCACCATCGGGTCGTACTCGTCCTGGGTGATCAACAGCCAAGGCACCTCGCGCGTCGCCCAGTACTCTCTCTCGATGGCAAGCAGCTCCAGCTGTCGTTTGCCGCTGCAGGCCCTGGCCGGTTTGACGCTGACTGCAACTCGCTGCCGACCGTTGTCGCCGGCCAACGTAAGCACCAAGTCCGTCGACATGACCCACGACGCGGCCTGTCCGTCCCTTCGCACCTTCGGGTGGGGCAAGCCCAGAGCTGCTGCGAGCTGCTGCGTCCCCGGCATGGACGTCCTGCTGAACGTCGTGTAGCTCCCGAGATGCAGGCGCTCAGCGTTTAGGGACAACGGAAACTGCTCTTGGATGTCGACGACCCCGGGCAGCATCGTGGCGAACGAGAACGCGATGAACTCGAGATCTGAAAGGAAATGGTGCAGCCTGCCCAGCTTTGAGTTGATGAGGTGAGAGCGGCCCCGGCTGCCAGGGTCGGCTCGGGTGACCTGGTGCCACGGCTGGTAGCCCTCGCCGAAGCCCGCGCCACGGCCTTGTTCGACCCACTTCTGCAACCGCTTCGGCGTGAAGCGCTGTCCTTTTCTCATGTTGACCTTTCCTGCGTACGGGCGAGCGCATCCAGTGCTCGCTCGACGCGTTCACAAAAAACGGGAAAGGGGAGTTGACGCGCCTCAGGGGCGCAGATAGATTCCTGGCATCAGCTGCTGAATCCGGGACAACTCCCGCGGTGAAAGCGAACGCCACCAGGCTTGCCGGCCTCGGTGGCGTTTTTCTTGGTGAAGTGCTTTGTGTGTGTTCGGCCTTCCGATCGCGCAAGTACGGGCGACAGCCAGTGCGCTGCGCTCACGCCGCCCGGGAAACCTCTCCCGTCAGCTCCGCCCGTGATGCTGGGTAGTGTTTTAAACTACACACCATTCTTTGATAAGAATAGTTAACGTCGCACGCTATGCGAAACCCCGAGGTCCGTCAACAGATCGGCCAGCGCCTGCTCGAAGAGCGGGTGCGGCTCGGTCTCACCCAGCAGGCGTTGGCGGACACCATCGGCGCTCCCCGCGTGAGCTTCGTCAAATACGAGGCAGGGCAGTCATCGCCCGCCGCGGAAACGCTGGTTGCGCTTGAAGGCGCCGGCGTCGACGTGCGCTATGTGCTCACCGGCCTGCGGCAGGCGCCGAGCGGCGTGGACCGGGATCGATTCCGCAGAGCGTTCCATGAAGTTGAACGCCAGGTGAAGGCGAACCGGGAGAAGCTGTCGACCGACGAGAGGTTGTCGCTGGCCTGGCGGCTATACGACGCTTTCAGCACTGTCGATCAAGTAGCGTAGGTAGGGATCAGTCTCGATGAGAACGGAGGCGCCGGCGGCAGTAGTTAGAGCCGATGCCATTCAGAAAAGACGATGTGGCGCAGCTGAGGGAGTATGAGTAAGAAGACCGTGTCTGAAAGCGACATCTGCGACAAGTTCATCCGCCCGGCCATGGAGTCCGCCGGTTGGGACGGCATGTCACAGATCTATCGCGAATACCCCCTGCGGGCGGGCCGCGTCGTCGTTCGCGGGCGCAAGGCGCGCCGAGATGTTTCCACGGTACTTCGCGCCGACTACGCACTCTTCTTCAAGACCAACATCCCACTGGCCGTCGTCGAGGCCAAGGACAACAACCACGCCGTGGGCGCCGGGATGGCTCAGGCCATCAACTACGCTCAACTTCTTGACGTGCCGTTCAGCTTCGCCAGCAACGGTGATGGCTTCGTGTTCCGCGACGCAACGCTCGCCGATGGGGTGCTTGAGCGCAACTTGACGCTTGAAGAATTCCCCTCGCCTGCCGAGTTGTGGACGCGGTACTGCGCTTGGAAGGGCTGGACGCCCGAAGTTCGCCGGGTCACTGAGCACGACTACGCGCCGACAAAGACTCCGCGCTATTACCAGCTCAACGCCATCAACCGCACGGTCGAAGCCATCGCCTGCGGTCGGAACCGCGTGCTGCTAGTCATGGCCACCGGCACTGGGAAGACCTACACAGCCTTTCAGATCATCTGGCGCCTGTGGAAGAGCGGCGCCAAGAAGCGCATCCTGTTCTTGGCCGACCGAAACATCCTGATCGACCAGACCATGGTCAACGACTTCCGGCCGTTCAAGGGCGCGATGGCCAAGCTGAGCCCGCACGCCAAGGGCGTCGAGGTGGTCGACAGCCAGGGGAAGACCGCGGTCGAAGAGGTCGACCTCGCCATCAATCGCGCCACCAAGCAGGTCAACAAGAGCTACGAGATCTACCTGTCGCTGTACCAGGCGGTCAGCGGCACGGAAGAAGATCGCAACATCTACAAGCAGTTCTCGCCCGACTTCTTCGACCTCATCATCGTTGACGAATGCCACCGCGGCAGCGCGGCCGAAGACTCGGCGTGGCGGGACATCCTCAGCTACTTCAGCACTGCCACCCAGGTTGGTCTGACGGCCACGCCCAAGGAGACAGCCGACATCTCCAACACCGACTACTTCGGCGAGCCCGTCTACACGTACAGCCTTCGCCAGGGTATCGAGGACGGCTACCTGGCTCCGTACAAGGTGATCCGTGTCGACCTGGACAAGGACGCCTTCGGCTGGCGCCCGCCCGAGGGTATGACCGACAAGCTGGGCAACCTCATCGAGGACCGGGTCTACACCGGCGCCGACATGAACCGCAAGCTGGTGCTGGAGCGCCGCGACGAGGTGGTGGCCGCCAAGATTACCGAGTACCTGAAGGCCACGAACCGCTACGACAAGTCGATCGTCTTCTGCGAGGACATCGAGCACGCCGCTCGCATGCGCCAAGCCCTGAGCAACGCCAACGCCGACCTGTGCGTCAGCCAGCCGAACTACGTCGTGCAGATCACCGGCGACAACCCCGAAGGCAAGCGCGAGCTCGACAACTTCATCGACCCCGAGAAGACCTACCCGGTCATCGCCACTACCTCCAAGCTGATGAGCACGGGTGTCGATGCCCAGACTTGCAAGCTCATCGTGCTGGACCAGAACATCAAGTCGATGACGCTGTTCAAGCAGATCATCGGGCGGGGCACCCGGCTGCGAGAGGATCTGGGCAAGAGCTGGTTCACCATCCTCGACTTCAAACGTGCCACCGAACTGTTTGCAGACCCGGCCTTCGATGGCGATCCGGTGCAAATCTATGAGCCGGGCCCGGGCCAGCCTGTCGAGCCGCCGCAGCCACCGGAGCCGCCCCAAGGCGGGTCGACCGGGCTACCAGATGATCCGCCGCCCGGCCCCGGTCCGTTCATCGGCGGCGACGATGGTCCCGCCGAACCTCGCAAGTACATCGTCGGTGGCAGCGTCAACGTGGCCGTGGCGCGAGAGCGCGTGCAGTACCTGAACGCCGACGGCAAGCTGGTCACCGAGAGCCTGCGCGACTACACCCGCATCAACCTGGGCAAGGCCTACGACTCGCTGGACAGCTTTCTGCAGGCCTGGAACAGCGCCGAGCGCAAGGCTGCGCTGATCGAAGAGCTGGAAGGCCGCGGCGTCTTCCTGGATGCACTGGCCGACGAGGTGGGCAAGGACTTCGACCCCTTCGACCTGCTGCTGCACGTGGCCTACGACCAGCCGCCGCTGACCCGCCGAGAACGCGCCCAGCGCGTGAAGAAGCGCAACGTCTTCACCCAGTACGGTCCGGTGGCCCGCCAGGTGCTGGACACGCTGCTGGACAAGTACGCCGACGAAGGCATCACCACCATCGAGAGCGACGCCGTGCTGCGCGTGCAGCCCTTCACCAACCTGGGCTCGCCCGTGGAGCTGATCCGCAGCTTCGGCGGCCGCCCCCAATACCTCCAAGCCTTGGCCACGCTGGAGCGCGAGCTGTATGCCGCGACTTCGGCGCCGCCCCAGGCCTGACCGACCCTCACTGCCCCTTCATGTCCAACCTCACCCCCGTTATCAAGTCCATCCAGGACGTTATGCGCCAGGACGCCGGCATCAACGGCGACGCGCAGCGCATCGAGCAGATGGTCTGGCTGCTGTTCCTGAAAGTCTTCGACGCACTGGAGGAAGAGCTGGAGCTGACCCGGGACGACTACAAGAGCCCCATCCCCGACCACCTGCGCTGGCGAAACTGGGCGGCCGACCCCGAGGGCATCACAGGCGAGGCGCTGCTGGACTTCGTCAACAACACGCTCTTCCCCAAGCTCAAGGCCCTGCCGGCCGACCCTGTCCGCAACCCGCGCGGCTCGGTTGTGCGCGGCGTGTTCGAAGACGCCAACAACTTCATGAAGAGCGGCCAGCTGCTGCGGCAGGTGATCAACAAGCTCGGTGCCATCGACTTCAACCGCCAGTCCGAGCGCCACCAGTTCAACGACCTGTACGAGAAGATTCTGCGTGACCTGCAGAGCGCCGGCAACGCGGGTGAGTTCTACACGCCGCGGGCCGTCACGCAGTTCATGGTGGACATGGTCAACCCGCAACTGGGCGAGAAGGTGCTGGACCCCGCTACTGGCACGGGCGGGTTCCTGGTCTGCGCCATCGAGCACCTGCGCAAGCAGGTGAAGAACACCGAGCACGAGGCGCTGCTGCAGAACAGCATCTACGGCGTGGAGAAGAAGCAGCTGCCGCACATGCTGTGCGTGACCAACCTCATGCTGCATGGCATCGAAGTCCCCAGCAACGTGCGCCACGACAACACACTGGCCCGCCCGCTGCGGGACTACGCGCCGGCCGAGCGCGTGGACGTGGTGCTGACCAACCCGCCCTTCGGCGGCATCGAGGAGCCGGGCATCGAGGCCGGCTTTCCGGCGGACGTGCGGACCAAGGAAACGGCTGACCTGTTCCTGGTGCTGATCAAGCACATCCTGAAGGCCAACGGCCGCGCCGCGCTGGTTCTGCCCGACGGCACGCTGTTCGGCGAGGGCGTGAAGACGCGCATCAAGGAGCAGCTGCTGGCCGAGTGCAACCTGCACACCATCGTGCGCCTGCCCAACGGCGTCTTCGCGCCCTACACTGGCATCAAGACCAACCTGCTGTTCTTCACCAAGGGCCGGCCGACGGAAGCCATCTGGTACTACGAGCACCCCTACCCGCCGGGCGCGAAGAGCTACAACAAGACCAAGCCGATCCGCATCGAGGAGTTCGACGCCGAGAAGGCCTGGTGGGGCAGCGAGGCCGATGGCTTTGCGGCGCGGGTGGAGAACGGGCGGGCGTGGAAGGTGGACATTGCGGCCATCCAGGCCGCGGGCTACAACCTGGACCAGAAGAACCCGCACACACCGGATGCGGTGAGCCACGATCCGGACGAACTGCTGCGCGAGTACGCGCGCCTGCAGACTGAGACACAGGGGCTGCGCAATCAGCTGAAGGCGATATTGGCCGAGTCGCTGATGAGGGCGCGGGCGTGAGTGCGGTGCTTGAGGCGCAGGAGCCAACTGCCCGGTACTTGAACTCGGTGCAACCTGCGCTGGTGCAGCAGTTTGGGCTGCTGGCGTCGGCGTCGGGTGGGATGGTGCGATTGCGGGAACTGGTACTGGCGCTGGCGATAGAAGGCAAGCTGGTGCCGCAGGACCCGCGCGACGCTTCTGCCGGCGCCTTACTCGCGCGCGTTCAGGCGAGGCGAAAGCAGTTGGTCGCAGAGGGAAAAATCAAAGCTGGCAAGTCAGAGGCGCCGTCCGTGGACCAAGACTCGCCGTTTGTCGTCCCTTCCGGTTGGGAGTGGATCTGCGCAGCCGACGTATGTGTCGTCATTACGGATGGAGATCACCAGGCGCCACCGAAGGCCCACTCGGGAGTTCCGTTCCTCGTGATCGGAGACGTACGCGATGGTGCCGTCGGTCTTGGCTCAGCGACCCGCTTTGTGCCGCGCGAGTACTTCGATGCTCTGGACTGGGGGAAGAAGCCCCTTCAGGGAGACATCCTGTACACGACAGTTGGAAGCCTCGGCATTCCAGTCCCCGTCGTTCACCAGCAGGTGTTCTGCTTTCAACGCCACATTGCGTTGCTGCGGCCCGGCTTGCCCGAGCTACAGGCATATCTCACCTTGGCGTTGCAGAGCCGCTTAGCCTTTGACCAGGCCGCGAGTGGTGCAACCGGCATCGCACAGAAGACAGTCCCATTGTCTGTTCTTCGCAGTCTGCGTTTGCCGCTGCCACCGCTGGCCGAGCAATCCCGTATTGTTGCCCGCGTCGACGAACTGATGCGCCTGTGCGATGCGCTCGAAGCGAAGGGCCGGCTCGGAGCGGAGCAGCACGCCCGCCTACTCGGCACCCTGCTGGGCACGCTGATCGACAGCAGCACGCCCGAGGAACTGGCCGCGAACTGGCAACGCATCGCCGACCACTTCGACCTGCTGCTCGACCGCCCCGAGGCCGTGGATGCGCTGGAGCAGACCATCCTGCAACTGGCAGTGCGCGGGTTGCTGGTTCAGCAGGATGCCAACGATGAAACTGCAAGCGACCTACTGGCGAGGGTGCGAGCCGAGAAGGAGCGTTTGATACGTGCGGGCGAACTGAAGGGTGAAAAGCCGCTTGCGGAGATCGACGACGTGCCTTTCAACATCCCTCGCGGTTGGGCGTGGGCACGCTTGGGCGAGCTTGGCATTTCGTTCGACTATGGGTCGTCCCAAAAATCCTGCGACGACACCGCTGCCGTCCCAATTCTCAGGATGGGCAACGTTCAAGCAAGCCGGGTGGTATTTAGCAACCTCAAGTTCTTGAAGGACCAGAAAGAAGAATTGCCGAGCCTCCTTCTTGAAGAGGGTGATTTGCTTTTCAACCGAACCAACAGCTTCGAGCTCGTCGGCAAGACTGCCTTGTTCGAAGGGTTTGGTCGACCCGTCACCTTCGCCTCATACCTGATCAGGATTCGTCCGAATAAGTCGCTTTGCGATCCCAGGTATATGAACATTTTCATGAACACTCAGGACTGTCGCAAGACTGAAATCGAGCCTGACCTCACCCAACAAACAGGACAGGCCAACTACAACGGCACAAAGCTGAGGAATATTCGGGTACCGCTTCCTCCGCGCGAAGAACAAACCCGCATCGTCGCCCGCGTCACCGAACTACGTCGCCTTTGCGCGGACCTTCGCCAGCGCCTGGATCGCAGCAGCACGACGCAGACATCACTCGCAGATGCCTTAGTTGAACAAGCGCTGTCAGCGTAGCTTTAGATCAAGATGGATCGCACGTTCAAGGACCTGAAAGCGCCTTCCGGCAAGGACGACGCGTTGGAGTCGTCCTGGGGTGAGCGCTTCGACGAGTCCGGCGTCAGCTGGCACGAGCTGCTGAAGTCTCAGCGCATTCTGATCGTGTCAGAGGCCGGTGCCGGCAAGACCTATGAGTGCGAGACGAAGGCACGGGAACTCTTTGCGCGCGGCGAGCCAGCGTTCTTCCTGTCGCTCGAAAGCGTCGCGTCCGCTGGCGTCGCCGCCACGCTCTTCGGGGATGAGCACAAGCGGTTCACCGACTGGTTAGCGTCTTCATCGCAGGTTGCCTACTTCTTCCTCGACTCCATCGACGAGCTCCAACTCGTTCACCGGTCGTTCAAGGACGCGCTGCGCCGATTCGCGCATGACACTCGAGGGGCACTGGGGCGGGCCACGGTGGTCATCACCGCTCGCCCAGTGCCTATCGATCGCCAAGCGTTCAGGGACATCCTGCCGGTTCCGGCGCCAGTGCGGCAAGAGGAGTCGGAGGATGAGTTCGTCCGCATCGCCATGGACGGACCGAGCAAGACCAAGGATGACGGGCCTCCCGCCATCCGAGAGGTCGAGCTGCTTCCGCTGACCGGACCCCAAATCATTGAGTTCGCGCGATCCCGAGGGGTTGGGGATCCTGAGGCCCTGCTGGCAGCCATTGACGCCAAGCATGCCAGGGAGTTCGCTCGCAAGCCGCAGGACCTGATCGAGCTGTGCGACGACTGGCGAGAACACGGTGGGCTTCGCGCGCACTTCGAGCAGATCCAGTCTCACGTGCGCGCGCGGCTTGCCGCTCGTCCCGAGCGGCGAGAGAAGGCGGGGCTTCCGCCAGCGAAGGCGCAGGTTGGCGCGCAGCGTCTTGCGCTCGCGGTCATCCTGAGTCGGCGCCTGACCATCCGGTACAGCGCTGGATCAGATGCGGACTCGTCAGGCGCTGCGCCGATCGATCCGCGCGAGTTGCTGGCGGACTGGAGCCCCAACGAGGTGTTGACGCTCTTGGAACGTCCCATTTTTGTCGAAGGCGGATACGGCAGGGTCCGGTTCCACCATCGGTCAGTGATGGAGTTTCTCGCCGCCCGCCAGATCCATGACCTGATCGAGGCAGGGCTGCTGGTCCAGTCGGCTGCTTGCCGCCTGTTGTTCGGACTCACGGGTTCGAACGAGACAATCCTCAGGCCGTCGATGAGGCCCGTGGCTGCGTGGCTTGCCTTGCTGCGGCCCGACATGTTCGAGCGGGTGGTCGAGATCGAGCCAGCCGTCCTATTGACACACGGTGACCCGGAGTCGCTCACGGATCTCCAGCGCGAGCGCGCGTTGCTCGGCTACGTGGCGCGCTACGGCAAGGGTCAATGGCGTGGCCTTGAAGTGCCGAATCTGCAGGTGGCACGGCTGGCGCAACTTGGCCTCGCCGGCACGGTGCGATCTGCCTGGGCCGCTGGCGTCGAGGCCCCTGAGGTCCGGGAATTGCTACTTCGTCTCGTGAGCGCCGGGCACATGCAAGGCTGCGCGGACCTGGTTGCACAGGTTGCAGCGGACGCATCTTGCAGCGATCGAGAGCGATTCGAGGCATTGATAGCGCTTGCGGGCCTAGGCGATTCCCGCGTTGCACCGATGGTCGATGCGATCGTCACGCTGGTGCCGGGGTGGTCCGAACGACTTGCGCGTTGGGTCGGGACGATGCTGTACCCGGAGCATGTCACCGAAGCCCAACTGGTTCAGCTCTTGGCGAGGGTGCGCAGCGAAAAGAGGGATCGCGGTGGCTACGCAGACAGTGTCGCCCGGGTGATCCAGAAGGCCGACATGAGCCGAGCTCGTCTTGAAGCCTTGTTGCCTGATGTGCTTCGGCTTGCACGCGGGGGGCTATCGGCGGTCGACGAAGAGTTCCAAGAGGCCGATGGGCGGCTGGAAGTGTCGAGCATCTTGCGCGCGCTGTGTGTCCGGTTGCTCGAACTTGGAAGCGTCAGCGAGACACTGATCGAGGCCTCGGTTCTTGCGAGGCGGTCGGCCGACGCCTCCTCGGGCATGGGGAAGGGCAAGACGGAGCTGAGTGCGCTGCTCGACTCGCTGCCAAATGATTGGCGACCTCGGGTCTTTGAGGCGGATCTGGCCTGTGTGGAATCGCTTGGCGGAGACCGCAGTGCCAGGTACCGACTGGTTCGCATCGTCTATGAAGGGGCACTGAACTACGCGTTGGAACGGGACGGCCCATGGGTACAGGCAGCGCTGGCTGACGTACAGATGTCGCCGGAGCGTCGATCGGTTCTGTTGCACCTAGCCGCTCACCTCTACGCAATCGAGGGACGCCTCAAGGACGCCGAGGGCGCTCTTCGCGGGGCCGTGGTTGACTCGACCGCGCTGACCGACGAGTTGAACTCGATCATCAAGTCGAACCAGCCAAGCGCTGAGTTCCTGAAAATGCAGGAGGAGCAGCGGAAGCGGCAAGAGCGCCAGGCCAAGAAGCGCGCCGATGAGAAGGAAGCGTGGGCTCGGATGAGGCGAGAACTGGCTGAGCAGCCTGCGCTAGCACTAGGGCCCGGTCGCAGGGACAACACGATCTGGAACCTTTGGCTGGTCTTGCGCAAGCTGGGCAGAAATGGCGACGAAGGGCGATGGGATCGTGCGTTCTTGACCTCCCAGTTCGGCGGCGACATCACAGACAGGCTGAGGCTCGCCATGATGGCGTACTGGCGCGGCATGCGTCCGACAATTCGGTGCGAGCGCCGGCGCGGAGAGGAGAACACCTATCTCGTTGTGTGGTCGATCGGTCTGATGGGCATCTATGCAGAAGCGGAAGACCCCCTCTGGGCAACCAAGTTAAAGCCCAGTGAAGCGGAACTCGCTGCCCGCTATGCCTTGCTGGAGCTGAACGGCCTGCCCAGTTGGCTTGGCAGCCTCGCGAAGGCGCACCCTACGGAGGTGGAGGCTGTCGTTGGAAGCGAACTGCTCGATGAGCTGCTCGACGCGGGCGGCGATTCGGGCTGGCACTCCATGGTGCTGCAGTCCCTACGGAACGGCACGCAGGACGTATCACAGTTGCTTGTGCCCCGTCTCGTCGGTTGGCTCGCTTGGTCGGGCTTGACATTGATGCAGCTTCCGCATTCGCCGTCGAACGAACAGAAGCTCTCCCAGGTTGTACGCGTGCTGCTGGCGCACGCCGGCCCAGAGGTGAAAGGACCTTTGGAGGAACTGGTCGCGGCTCAGGTTGGGGCGGTCGGCACCGGCCCATACTTGCTGTTCTGGCTGCCGGTCCTGTTCTCGCTCGCGCCATCGCGTGGTGTGGACGGCATGCTTCCCGTTCTGGCTGCACTTCCCGCGGAGCCCAACGGGACAGCAGTTCACATCATCGGTTCACTGTTCAACGAGCGGACTGGCTTTGGATCGACCGAATGGGCCTCCAAGCTGGCGGCTGCGCAACTACTCCGGCTGACGCTTGAATTTCATCGGCATGTGAGGTCGGAAGACGACCTCGTGCATGACACCGTCTACTCACCCGGCGCGCGGGACGCTGCCGAGGATGGACGCCGGTACATCTTCGATGCGTTGATGAAGGCGAGCGGCCCGGAGGCTCTCAGTGCAAAGCTCGCTCTCGCAGCCGATCCGCTCTTCGAGCGCTTGCGAGATCGCATCGCGGCGTTGGCTCAGGAGCGCCTTGCCGCAGAGATTGATTCCAGCGCCTGGAAACCGACGGAGGTGGCCACACTTCTGGCCCGCAAGGAGCTTTCACCGAAGACCACATCCGACGTGGCGCAGTTGTTGGTCGATCGGCTGGACGATCTCCAGGAACTGCTGCTCAAGGACACAGGGCCGCGGGCCGGCTGGGCGTTGATTGACGACGAGAACACGCTGCGGCCCATGATCGCGCGCGAACTGGAAGTCGCGGCCCGGGAGGCCTACACCGTTGACCAGGAAGCGGTGACCGCTGATGGCAAGGAGACCGACATTCGTCTGAGGACTGTCTCGGGGTACCAGGCGACCATCGAACTGAAAGTCGGTGAGAAGGGAAGATCCGCGCGAGAGCTGTGTGACACGATTGACGAGCAGTTGGTCAAGAAGTACATGGCCCATCGGGATGCGCGTACGGGCTGCCTGCTTGTCTCGGTAGCTGACCCGGAAAGGTACTGGCTACACCCCGACACCGGAGAACGCATTGATCGCTTTGGCCTGCAGACGCTCCTTCAGGCCAGGGCTGCTGCTGCTCAGCACCAACTCGGTGGGGAGGCGCGGGTTCTCGCTCGCGTCCTTGATCTTGTGCCGCGCCTGTCTACGGAAAAGCGGACTTCTGGCACTGCGCGATGACCTGCCAACCGTTGGTGAGCGCGTCGCTGTGGTGCTGTCCACAGACGTTCAGCGCCTTTCAATTGATCCACTGTCATTCAATTGACCGCAGCTCTTCGCTGAACTGATACGGGCCGCAGCCACCACGCAATCAATCACGGCGCATCGAAGAAAAAAGGGGCGCTTGAAGCGCCCCTCAGGCTGCTGACAAAGCCCCCACGACGGGGGCTTTGTGCTTGAATGGGCGGCATGCTCAAGCCTGCCCATCCAAAGCAATGCGAACTGGAGATGGTGACGCTGGAAGAGTTGGTGCCGGCGGATCATCTGCTGCGGCACATCGAGCGGCACATTGACTTCGGCTTCATACGCGTGAAGACGGCGCATCTGTACAGCGCAGACAACGGGCGCCCGGCGCTCGATCCGGTGGCGCTGTTCAAGATGTTGTTCATCGGGTACCTGTTCGGCATCCGCTCGGAACGCCGTCTGGTCAAGGAGATCGAGGTCAATGTCGCGTACCGTTGGTTCGCCGGGCTGAACCTGACGGAGCGGGTACCGGATGCGTCGACGTTCTCGCAGAACCGGCGACGCCGGTTTGCCGGCACCGGCATCGAGCAGGAGATCTTCGACGGCATCGTTGAGCAGGCGCTGCAGCACGGGCTCATAGGCGGGCAGGTGCTGTACACCGACAGCACGCATTTGAAGGCAAACGCTAACAAGAACCGATTCGAGGTCCATCAGGTCGATCAGAAGCCGGCGGCGTACCTGGCGGAGTTGGACGCGGCGGTCGAGCAGGACCGCCAGGCGCACGGCAAAGGCCCGTTGCCGCCGAAGCCGCCCAAAAGCGAGACTCGCGAAGTCAAGGTCAGCACGACAGACGCTGATGCAGGCTACATGACCCGTGAGGGCAAGCCCCAGGGCTTCTTCTATCTCGACCATCGTACGGTGGACGGCAAGCACGCCATCATCACCGACACGCACGTCACGCCAGGCAACGTGCATGACAGCCAGCCCTACCTCAGGCGGCTGGACAGGCAGTGCGAGCGGTTTGCGCTCACGCCGGAGGCGGTGGGTCTGGATGCGGGCTACATGAGCGCGCTGATCTGCCACGGGTTACAGCAGCGCGCGCTGTACGGTGTCATCGGCTACCGTCGGCCCAGTCACCAAGAGGGCTACTTCTACAAGCGCCAGTACAGCTACGACGCGGCACGTGAAGGCTACGTGTGCCCAGCCGGGCAATTCCTGCCCTATCGCACCACCAACCGGATGGGCTACCGGGAATATCACTCCGACCCAGCACGATGCGGTGGTTGTCCGCAACGAGGTCAGTGCACCAAGAGCGCGACCCACACCAAGGTGGTGGTGCGCCACGTCTGGGATGACGCCAAGGAGCGGGTCGACCAGCATCGGCTCAGCGAGCGGGGCAAGCGCATTTATGCACGGCGCAAGGAAACGGTGGAGCGCAGCTTCGCTGACGCGAAGGAACTGCACGGCCAGCGCTATGCGCGCTTCCGCGGCCTGGAGCGCGTGCGGGCACAGTGTCTGATGGCCGCAGCCGCTCAGAACATCAAGAAGATTGCCCGGCTGCTGGCGCAGCTTTTACGCTCGTTCAGCCGTCACCACATCCGGCAAGCCCTGGCTGCTGCCCTGAGTTCGCCTTGCCGTCTATCGCTTTGCGAACTCGCCGCCTGAAGTTCTCTCGGCCCTGAAACGGCAAACCCCGCCAAATAGCGGGGTTTGTCAGCAGACAGAGGGGCGCTTGAAGCGCCCCTCTGTCTGCCATGTCTCGGACTTTAATGGCACGTCTCAGACATTAATGGCACGGAACAAACACGAGCCTGTCAGGAATTTTGTGTTTGAGATGTAATGGATGCCTCCCTCCCTACGGGGACTGAAGCTGGAGCGCGGAGATGAACAGCGAACTGTTCCTGGGAAGGCGCTTGTCGTTGCGGCAAGGCGGACCCTCGAGTGGATACGGCATCGATGTGCTCAGGGCGTGATAGACCGAAGTCTTCACAATCACCATCGAGAGTCCGAGATGAATCGTACTGCACGCAGGGGCGCTGGCCAGGTCATCGGCATGATCGACGGGCGGCAGGTCGTGGGTCTGGACATCGCCAAGAGCGTGTTCCAGTTGCACACCGTGGACATGAACACCGGCGAGATCGTCAACGTGCAGCTCAAGCGCGCCAAGGTGCTCGAGCACTTCGCCAATATGACGCCGTGCCTCATCGGCATCGAGGCTTGCGGCGGCGCGCACCATTGGGCACGAAGGCTCATGGCTGTGGGCCACCACGTGCGCCTGATCCACGCCAAGGCGGTGCGCCCCTTCGTGAGCGGCAACAAGACCGACGCCGCCGACGCGCGGGCAATCTGGCTGGCGATCCAGCAGCCCGGGACGAAGTTTGTGGGCATGAAGACACTGGAGCAGCAGGCCACGCTCGTGCTGCATCGTCAGCGTGAACTGCTGCAGAAGATGAAGGTCATGCAGACCAACGCGCTGCGGGGCTTGCTCCACGAGTTCGGCGCGATCTTCGCAAGGGGAAAGAACGCCTTATTCAGCGAGATCGAGGCGACCTTGGAATCGCTGGGCAAGGACATCCCGCAGTACGTCGCCGACAGCCTGCGCGAGCAGGCCCAGCGGATCAAGAAACTGGCCGAGGACATCAAGGCCATCGAGCAGCGGCTCACCCAGCAATTGCGCACGGACGCGGACATGAAGCGTGTGGCCGAGATCCCGGGCGTGGGCTTGCTCACGGCCACGGCGGCGATCGCCACGATGGGCGACGCTAAGGCCTTCAAGTCGGGACGCGAGTTCTGCGCCTGGTTGGGCCTGGTGCCAAGACAAAGCGGCACCGGCGGCAAGGTCAAGTTGCTGGGTATCTCCAAGCGAGGCGACACCTATTTGCGCACGCTGTTGATCCACGGCGCTCGTTCGGTGCTCACGCATGCGAAGGAGCCGGGGCGGTGGCTCGAGCAGATCAGAGCTAGACGGCCAGCAAACGTGGTGATCGTGGCGCAGGCGGCCAAGATGGCTCGCACGATCTGGGCAGTCGTAGCAAAGCAGCAGGAATACCAGCGGGGTTACCTCAGCGCCAAGCCCCAAGCGGCTTGACCGGACGGCAACTGAAGATTAACCAACTGACAGAAAGGGTATGGTGAGCCGTTGAAGGCGATGAGGCAGCAACGAAGCGAAGTGATGTGAAGCAGGTCAGACCGTGACGAGCCAAACCTGAATGCTATGCCGGACTTCAACAGTCCGCGTTTGAGATGAGGCGCTTGTCAGCGGACTACATCGGGGCCCACGGGCCGATGGGGCAACCCATCCACCGTACACAAGGCCGGATACAAGGCAGCAGCCAACTTCTCACAACACGATGCGGGTTACTTCCTATCGCCGGGAGGCATCCATACAAGGCATAGCATGTCAATGAGGAGCATGTATGCCAAGCAAAAAGAAGCCGGCCGCGGCCGCGCAGGCGCCGCTGCCGTCCATTCCCAAGGAACTGATTGACCAGTTCGTCAAGGGTCCGATGAGCGCCGAGGCGGTCCAGACCGCCTCGATGGCGTTCAAGAAGGCCTTGATCGAGCGGGCGCTCGGCGCCGAGCTGTCGCACCACCTGGGCTACCCAGCCGGCGCTGCCAAGCCAGAAGAGGCGGGCAACCACCGCAACGGCACCAGCGGCAAGACGGTGTTGACCGAGGACGGGCCGCTGCGCCTGGAGGTGCCGCGCGACCGCGAAGGCAGCTTCGAGCCGGTGCTCATTCCCAAGCACGAGCGCCGCTTCACCGGCTTTGACGACAAGATCGTCGCCATGTACGCACGCGGCATGACGGTGCGTGAGATCCAGGGTTTCCTGGCCGAGCAGTACGGCACCGAGGTCTCGCCGGAGTTCATCAGCTCGGTAACCGACGCGGTGATGTCGGAGGTGACGGCCTGGCAGAGCCGGCCGCTGGAGCCGATGTACCCGGTGGTGTTCTTCGACGCCCTGCGGGTGAAGATCCGCGAAGACGCCGTGGTGCGCAACAAGGCCGTCTACCTGGCGCTGGGCGTGTTGCCGGACGGCACGCGCGACATCCTGGGGCTGTGGATCGAAGGCACCGAAGGCGCCAAGTTCTGGCTCAAGGTCTTCAACGATTTGAAGACGCGCGGGGTAGGCGACATTCTGATCGCCGTCACCGACGGGCTGAAGGGCATCCCCGAAGCCCTGGGCGCGGTATTCCCGGCCACCACGCTGCAGACCTGCATCGTGCACCTGCTGCGCAACAGCCTGGATTTCGCCAGCTGGAAGGACCGCAAGCAACTCGCCACGGCGCTCAAGCCGATCTACACGGCCGTCAGCGCCGAGGCCGCAGCGGCCGAACTGGAGGCGTTTGAGGCCGGGCCCTGGGGCAACAAGTTCCCGACCGTGGTGGCCGCCTGGCGGCGCAACTGGGATCGGGTGATTCCGTTTTATGCGTTCCCGCCGGCGGTGCGTCGGGTGATTTACACAACAAATTCCATTGAGAGCATCCACGCCCAACTGCGTAAGATCATCAAGACGCGCGGGCACTTCCCTAGCGACGAGGCAGCCACCAAGCTAATCTGGCTGGCGCTGCGCAACATCACGGCGGACTGGGGACGGGCTGCCAAGGAATGGCGGGAGGCGATGAATCAGTTTGCGATCGCCTACGGTGACCGCTTCATCACGACCGCCGTTTAAGGGGCGGCCTTCAGAGCCTCACACACAAAAATCCGGACAGGCCCAACGGCCTCGGTAACGTAGACCCCTACAGACTTCCCCCCGCACTTTTCCGCCAAAACGCCTGCTGTAGCCCTTGCGCTGCCGCCTCGACAAATCTTGCTTTGTCTCGGCGGCCATTCACAATCAAGGACTTACCGGGCTCAATTCCGACCAACTTTATTTATTCCAGCCAACAACCCGCCCCCCCCTCACTCCACCGTCACACTCTTCGCCAAGTTCCGCGGCTTATCCACATCCGTCCCCCGTGCACACGCCGTGTGATACGCCAGCAACTGCAGCGGCACCACATGCAAGATCGGCGACAGCGCGCCATAGTGCTCCGGCATCCGAATCACATGGATCCCCGGCTCACTCTCGATCCGCGTGTCCCCATCGGCAAACACAAACAACTGCCCGCCCCGCGCCTTCACTTCCTGCAGATTGCTCTTCAGCTTCTCCAGCAGCGTATCGTTCGGCGCCACCGTCACCACCGGCATCTCGGCCGTCACCAGCGCCAGCGGCCCGTGCTTCAACTCACCCGCCGGGTAAGCCTCGGCGTGGATATAACTGATCTCCTTCAGCTTCAACGCCCCTTCCAGCGCAATCGGGTAGTGCAACCCGCGCCCCAGGAACAACGCGTTTTCCTTGCGCGCAAACTCTTCGGCCCACGCAATCACCTGCGGCTCCAGCGCCAGCACCGACTGCAAGGCCACCGGCAGGTGCCGCATGGCCTTCAGGTGTTCGGCCTCCTGCGCCTCACTCACATGCCCGCGCACCTGGCCCAAGGCCAGCGTCAGCAAGAACAACCCAGCCAACTGCGTCGTGAACGCCTTGGTCGATGCCACACCGATCTCGACACCCGCACGCGTGATGTACGCCAGCTTGCACTCGCGCACCATCGCACTCGTCGCCACGTTGCAGATCGTCAGCGTATGCGGCATGCCCAAACTGCGCGCGTGCTTCAGCGCAGCCAAGGTGTCAGCCGTCTCGCCCGATTGCGAGATCGTGACCACCAAGGTCTTGGGGTGCGGCACAGTGTCGCGATAACGGTACTCGCTGGCGATCTCCACGCTGGTGGGGATCTTGGCAATCGACTCGAGCCAGTACTTGGCGGTGGAACCGGCGTAGTAGCTGGTGCCGCACGCCAGGATCAGCACCTGTTCGACCTCTTTGAACACCGAGTAAGCACCATCGCCGAACAGCTCGGGCGAGATGCCCTCCACACCTTCGAGCGTGTCCGAGATTGCCCGCGGCTGCTCGAAGATCTCTTTCTGCATGTAGTGCCGGTACGGACCCAGCTCGGCCGCCCCGGTGTGCGCCAGCACCGTGCGCACCGGGCGCTCGACGCGGGCATAACGCTCGCCTTGCGGCTGCCCCGTCCCACCGCTCCCGCTGCCACCACGCGACTCGATCCAGAACTTGCCCAGCTGCAGGTCGACCACGTCGCCCTCTTCCAGGTACACGATCTGGTCGGTCACGCCCGCCAAGGCCATCGCGTCCGATGCAAGGAAGTTCTCGCCGGCACCTTCACGCGTCCCCACCCCCAGCACCAGCGGCGAGCCCTCGCGCGCACCCACCACGCGGTGGGGCTCATCTCGGCAGAACACCGCGATCGCATACGCACCCTTCAGCTGCAACGTCGCCCGCTTCACCGCATCGAACAGATCACCGTCGTACAAGTGATCGACCAGGTGTGCGATCACCTCGGTGTCCGTCTGGCTCGCGAACACATAGCCCTTGCCGCGCAGCTCCTCGCGCAGCTCTTCATGGTTCTCGATGATGCCGTTGTGCACAAGCGCAATGCGGCCCGGGCGCGCGGTGTAGGCATCGGCCCCCACGCCGTGCGAGAAGTGGGGGTGGGCGTTGTGCACCACCGGCGCACCGTGCGTGGCCCAGCGGGTGTGGGCCACACCCGTATGGCCCGTCACCTGGTCGGCCGCCACCTGCGCGTCCAGCTCGGCCACCCGCGACGTGCTGCGCGCACGCTGCAACCCGCCGTCCCGGTGCACGGCCACACCGCATGAGTCATAGCCGCGGTATTCGAGGCGCTTCAAACCCTCGATCAGGATGGGAACGATGTTGCGTTGGCTGACCGCGCCGACGATGCCGCACATGGCTGGCTCCTTGATTCAAAAGAAAACGAATGAGCGGATGGTAGGAGAGGCCACGTGAAATTTCATTGCTTAGAGTAAGCAGAACTGAAAGAACAGGTCAAGTAGCCTCCGTCGTGCAAAATGCTTTCATTGCAAGGCAAAAAACGATGGAAAACAACTCGCGACCCCCTCAACTCGATGCCGTCGACCTGCGCCTGCTCGACCTGTTGCAGCGTGACGCAGCCCTGAGCAATCAGGCGCTGGCCGAGCGCGCCCATGTCTCCCCCGCCACCTGCTTGCGCCGGGTCCGACGCCTGGTCTCGTTGGGCATCATCGAACGCACCGTGGCACTGCTGTCGCCCGACCGGCTGGGTGCCGGCCTCACGGCGGTCGTCGAGATCACGCTCGACCAGCAAGCGGCCGAAAAGCTGGCTGCCTTCGAAGCGCGCGCCGTCGCCGAAGCCGCCGTGCAGCAGTGCTACCGCACCGCCAGCGGGCCGGACTTCGTGCTGATCGTGCAGGTGGCCGACATGGCGGCCTATCACGCGCTGGTGCAGCGCTTGTTCACGAGCGATGCGAACGTCCGCAACGTCAAGACTTACTTCTCTGTGAAGCGGTCGAAGTTCGAGCCCGGCGTCACGCTGCCGGCGCCGACGGCTTAATCGCCGTCAGTCACGGCGCACCGTCGCGCAGGCAGGGCACAGGCATGCGCGGCGTTGCGCCGCTGCCGGCACCCGGGCCAGCTGCTCGGCGTCGATGGAGACGCGGGTGCACCAGCAGGGTTGTGATGGGTCGCCAGCCCCCGGCGAGCCCGCCATCACGCATTGGTTCGACGCGCCGCACAAGGGGCAGCGCGTCGGGTCCACAGGCGCGGAGGGAGGGGCAGCAGCCGACGGGTCGTTCATCAGGTCGATGGCTGACGCGCCGTTCAGCGCGCCGCCTTCTTGGGCCGCTGCCAGCCGGGGATCACCGTCTGCCGTGCGCGCGCCACACTCAGTTCACCCGCCGGCGCGTTTTTCGAGAGGGTGCTGCCGCCGCCGATCGTCGCGCCGTCGCCCACCGTGATGGGCGCCACCAGCACGCAGTTGGAGCCGACGTGCACGTCGTTGCCGATCACCGTGCGGTGCTTGTTGGCGCCGTCGTAGTTGGCGGTGATGCTGCCCGCACCATAGTTGACGCGTTCGCCCACGGTGGCATCGCCCAGATAGGCCAGGTGGTTGGCCTTGGCGCCCTTGCCCAGCGTCGAGTTCTTCACCTCGACGAAGTTGCCGATGTGAACTTCCGGGCCCAGGTCGGCCCCGGGGCGCAACCGGGCGAACGGGCCCACCAAGGCACCCTCGCCCACTTTCACACCCTGGCGTTCGCCATCGATGTGGGTGTATGGGTGGATCACCGCGGCTGCAGAAATGACGGCATTCTTGACCACGCAGTTCGCGCCGATGCGCACGCCGTCGCCCAGCACCACGTCGCCCTCGAAGACGCAATTGACGTCGATCTCGACGTCCTGCCCGCACTGCAGCGTGCCGCGCAGATCGAAGCGCGCCGGGTCGGCCAGCCGCACGCCGGCTTCCATCTGCTGCTCGGCCAGTTTGCGCTGGTAGCGGCGCTCCAGGTCGGCCAGCTGCGAGGGGCTGTTGACGCCCAACACCTCGATTTCATCGCGTGCGTGCGTCGCCACCACCGGCACACCGTCGTGCACCGCCATCGCCACCACGTCGGTGAGGTAGTACTCACCTTGCGCATTGTTGTTGCGCAGCCGGGCCACCCAGCCTTTGAGCGCGCGCGTCGGCACCGCCATCATGCCGGTGTACACCTCGCGGATCTTGCGCTGTTCGGGGCTCGCATCCTTGTGCTCGACGATGCCCACCACATGCCCACCGCGCGCGTCACCGCTGCGAACGATACGGCCGTAGCCCGTGGGGTCGGGCAGCTCGATGGCCAGCAGCGCAAGCTGGCGGCCGGCGCAGGCTTCGATCAATGCGAGGGCGGTGCTGGCCTCGATCAGCGGCACGTCGCCGTTCAGGATCAAGGTGATGCCATCGTCGCCCAGCGCCGGCACCGCCTGCTGCACCGCGTGGCCGGTGCCCAGTTGCGGCGACTGCCGCACGAACTGCAGGCCCGGCGCTTGCACGGCAGCTTCCACCTGCTCGGCGCCGTGGCCGGTGATGATGACGGTGCGTTGCGCATCGAGGGTGGCAACGGTCTGCAGCACATGTTGCAGCAGCGGGCGCCCGGCCAGGGTGTGCAGCACCTTGGGCCGGCTGGATTTCATGCGGGTGCCCTTGCCCGCGGCCATGATGACGACGTCGAGTGCCATGCCGAGTCTAGTGTGGAGGTGAAGGTTGTTGAACGCTTCGAATACGAAGGCCGATCCGGGGATTATCGGCGCCCCCGGGCGTTGGCTGCTCCCCCTAGTTGCGGTCCTGGTGGTCACCTGGCTGGCCGGCTGCAGCACCATGCGCTTCGCCTACGGCCAGGGGCCGCACATGGCATTCTGGTGGCTCGACGGCTATGTGGACTTCACCGACGAGCAGGCGCCGCCAGCGCGCGAACACATCGCCAGGTGGTTCCGCTGGCACCGCAACGCCCACCTGCCGCTCTACGCCCAGACGCTGGCGCGCATGCGCGACGAGGCCCAGCACAACACCACCGGGACCAAGGCATGTGAACTGTGGGCCCGGGCCCTGCACTGGCGCGACGAAGCGGTCGAGCAAGCGCTGCCCGCGGTGGCCGAGCTGGCCTTGCGCTTGTCGCCGGAGCAGCTGCAACACATCGAAAAGCGCTATGTGAAGTCGAACAAGGAGTTCCGCAAAGACCACCTGCAGGACTCGCGCGAAGACCGCGAACGCGCGATGCTGAAGCGCGCGATCGAACGCGCCGAGATGCTGTATGGCCGGCTCGATGCCGAGCAGCGCAAGTGGTACACCCAGCGGGTGCAGGCCTCGCCCTTCAACGCCGAGCTGTGGAACCAGGAGCGGCTGCGCCGGCAGCAGGACGTGCTGCACACGCTGCGCAGCCTGCCAGCCGCCCAGGCCACGCCGGAGACGGCGCAGGCGGCGCTGCGCCAAGTGTTCCACCGGGTTTCGCATTCACCCGACCCGAACTACCGGGCCTACAGCGCCCAGCTGACGGCCTACAACTGCGAGCTGGCGGCCCAGTTGCACAACCGGACGACCCCCGAGCAGCGCAAAACGGCCCAAGGCAAGCTGCACGGGTGGGAGAACGACTTCAGGGCGCTGGTGGCGTCGGCCGAGCGCTGAACTGCTGGCGGCCGGGCGCATCGGCCCGGGGCAGCGCCTCGAACGGTCGGACCGAAGCCCGCGCCGCCCGATCCGCCTCACTTACTTGCCCGCCGGCGCCGTCTTCCCGGCCGCAGCAGGGGCTGCAGACGCGGGTGCGGCCTCCGCCTTGGGCTCGGCGGCGGCCTTGCCGTCGGGCGGCAGTTCAATGCGCACCCGCCGCGGGCTGATGGCCGGCCGCGGGAAGTCCTGCAGCGCAGCCTCGAACAAGGTGGCCCGCAGCGCATCGTCGGCCCAACGCCCATCGTGCTTGGCATGGCTCTCGTAGAGCACCTGCTTGGTCTTGGCGTCGCGGATCAGCACAGCCGCATCGAACACGTAGTAGGGCGACGGGGCCGACCAGGCCACGCCGACACCGACGGCGGAGCGCCGCCGCCCGTGGTACATGCCGCCGTAACCGTAATAGCCCCAAGGCCCCCACGGCGAGCCCCAGTAGGGGTCGTCCCAGGGAGCACCCTGGTAGTAGGTCTCGCTCAGTCCCACCTGGATGGTCACGTCGCCGGGGCCACCGGGGGCCAAGCGAAAGCCGGCCTTTTGCAGCGCCGGCGTGGCCAGCGCCTCCAGCTTGGACTGCTCGGCCGGACGCGCTTGCTGCGACGGCAGGCGCTCGAAGCTGAAGCTGCCGGGCTGTCGATTCTCAGGCCATTGGGTGTAGCTGTTGACGTCGCTCTCGACCAGTCGTGTCGTCGAGCAGCCGACCAGCACCGTCAGCGCCAGCGCGCCTCCCGATACAGACTTCCACATCTCACACCTCCTTGTTGCGTCTGCGGCTCGCTCAGTCGTCGAGCTGCAAGCGCACGACCGACGTGGACGGCGGCGTGGCGCAGGAGTCGTCTTCGTCGAAGGCCTTGTCGCCGGCCGGGTCCGCGATACCCGTGGGTTGGAGCGCGGCAAAGGGGTAGAGGTTCCGGTCCATCAAATGCGAAGGCACCACGTTCTGCAACGCAGAGAACATGTTTTCGATGCGGCCGGGGAATTTCTTCTCCCACTCGCGCAACATCGCCTTGATCTGTTTGCGCTGCAGGTTCTCCTGGCTGCCGCACAAGGTGCACGGGATGATCGGGAACTTGCGGTGCGCGGCCCAGCGCTCCAGGTCGGTCTCGTTCACATAGGCGAGCGGGCGGATCACCACATGCTTGCCGTCGTCGCTGACGAGCTTGGGCGGCATGCCCTTGAGCTTGCCGCCGAAGAACATGTTGAGGAAAAAGGTCTGCAGCATGTCGTCGCGGTGGTGGCCCAGCGCGATCTTGGTGGCGCCCAGCTCGCCGGCCACCCGGTACAGCACCCCGCGGCGCAGCCGCGAACACAGCGAGCACATCGTCTTGCCTTCGGGCACCAGGCGCTTGACGATGGAATAGGTGTCCTGCTCCTCGATGTGGAAGGGCACCTCGCGGCTCTTCAGGTACTCCGGCAGCACATGCTCGGGAAAACCCGGCTGCTTCTGGTCGAGGTTGACGGCCACGATGTCGAAGTGCACCGGCGCGCGCATCTTGAGGTTGAGCAGCACGTCGAGCAGGGCATACGAGTCCTTGCCGCCCGACAGACACACCATCACCTTGTCGCCGGGCTCGATCATGTTGAAGTCGCCGATCGCCTGGCCCACCAGCCGGTGCAGCCGCTTGGACAGCTTGTGCGCCTCGAAGGCGGCCTTGTCGGCCTTCTTGTTGGTGTCGCCGGCCGGCGCGGCGCGGTCAGCTTGGGGCTGGTCGGGCGGGGCAGGCGTGTGGTCAGGGTGCAGCACGGCGCTCATTGCGGGGCCTCCGTCAGGTCGGTCTCGAGGCAGTACACCTCGACGAGGTCGATCCACCCTTCGAAGTTGTGCTGGAACAATGGGCTGCCGCCAAGCAGCCTGGGGTGGGTCAACGGGGTGTGCATGTGGGGTTTCCTGGTTCGCATCCTCGCTGCGGTCGCAGAGGAACGGATGCCGGTGAGCCGCACGACAGGACGGGACGACAGCGGCACGGGACTTCCTACAATCAGGCGATGCAACGACACGACGACGAGCCCGCCAGTGTAGCGGCCGACCTGCAGACCCGGTTGCTCGCCCGGCTGCGCGAGGCGGCGCGGGCGCAGGACGGCTGGCTGCCGTTCGACCGCTACATGGCCACGGTGCTCTACGAACCGGGGCTCGGCTATTACGCCAACCAGAGCCGCAAGTTCGGTGCCTTGCCGTCCAGCGGCAGCGATTTCGTCACCGCCCCCGAGCTGACCCCGTTGTTCGCCCGTGCGCTGTCGCGCCAGCTGCGCCAGGCCCTGGTGCTGAGCGCGACCACCGAGGTCTGGGAGTTCGGCGCCGGCTCGGGCGCGCTGGCGGCCGAGCTGCTGCTGTCGCTGGGCAGTGCCTGCAGCGCCTACCACATCGTCGAGCTGTCGGCGGTGCTGCGCGAGCGCCAGCGCCGGCAGATCGAGGCCGTCGCCGGCGGCGCGGTGGCGCGGGTGCAATGGCACGACACCTTGCCGGGCGACATCCGCGGGGTGGTGGTCGGCAACGAGGTGCTGGACGCGATGCCGGTGCAGCTGCTGCACTTCGACGGCAGCCGCTGGTGGGAGCGCGGCGTGGCGGTCGGCGACGCGGGCCTCGCCTGGGCCGACCGGCCGACCGCGCTGCGCCCGCCGGTGGAAGCCGAGTTCGTGCCGGGCACCGTCACCGAGGTGCACCTGCAGGCCGAGGCCTTCATCCGCACGCTGGCCGCGACGCTGACGCGGGGCGCCGCCTTTTTCCTCGATTACGGCTTTCCGGAGGGTGAGTACTACCACCCGCAGCGCGTCGGCGGCACGCTGATGTGCCACCGCGGCCACCAGGCCGATACCGACCCGCTCAGCGGGCTGGGGCAGAAGGACATCACCGCGCATGTGAACTTCACCGGCATCGCGCTCGCCGGGCAGGACAGCGGGCTGGACGTGGTGGGCTACACCACCCAGGGGCGGTTTTTGATGAACTGCGGCTTGCTCGATCTGTTGCCGCCCGCACAGGCGGGCGGGCCGGCCGAAACCGAGCGCCTGCGGTCGGTCTCGGCGGTCCAGAAGCTGGTCAACGAACACGAGATGGGTGAGCTGTTCAAGGTGGTCGGCTTTGCGCGCGGCGCCGACCTGTCCGACGCCCTCGGCTTTGCGGTCGGCGACCGCAGCCACACCTTGTGAGACGGAGCCATGCTGCGTTGGCTGCTCGTCGTGGTGCTGGTGCTGGTGCTGTTCAACGGCCTGCGGCCCTGGCTCGAAAAAATCGGCCTGGGCCGGCTGCCGGGTGACCTGCACTTCCGCTTGGGCGGCCGCGAGTGGCACCTGCCGATCGCCACCACCGTGCTGCTGAGCTTTGTCGCGATGTTGATCGGCAAGCTCTTCTAAAGCCGAAAGCGCGTCGCGGGCGCCGGCGGCGGCCATGAAAAAACCGGGCGCGCGGCCCGGTTCTTGTTCGGTCGACGACCGCAGTGCCGATCAGTTCGCCGGCGGGCGCCCCAGCGGCAGCGGCTTGCCGTTGAGCACCAGCTCACCGTTTTCGAAGCGCACGCTGGCACCGACGTTGTCCCCGTCGCGCACCACGAAACCTTGCGCAGCGAACTGGTCGAGCATCGCGCCCACCATCTCGGGCTGCACGGCGGCTTGCTGCATCGGCGCGTTGCCGGCGATCTGCTCGATCCACTTCACCGGCAGCTTGATGTCGGCCTTGCCGCGGCCCTTGGTCATCAGCAGCGCCATCGCGGGCAGCTTCAGATCGGCCTCGGTGACACCTTGCACGCCCAGCGAATACGACATCTCGCCGCGCTGGCCGCCGTACTCGACCGCGAGCTTGTCGAGCGAGTACTCGGGGTTGTGCGGCAGCAGCTGCACCATGTCCTGCTGCATCGCCGCCAGCATCGCGCTGGGGTCGGCCGCCTCACCCGCCGGCGTGTCGCAGGGGAACGACGACTTCATCATGCTGCTCATCAGCCGCTGGTAGGTGGGCGCGTGCAAACGCTTGAGCGAGCCGGCCATCTCGACCTTGTCGAGCTTGGTGGCACCGATCATGCCGCCGCCGATCATGCTCATCTGGCTGCTCAGCAGATCGTTCTCGACGGTCGCCTTGGCGGTGAACTTGAGGTTTTCGAGCTTGAAGCTGAAGGGCTTGGCGCCGCCTTCGGAGGCTTGCTGCACCGGCGCCTGGGCGGTGACTTCGAAGCTGCCGATGCTGCCTTCGTCCTCGCCCACCATCAGCCACACATTGCCGCCCACCGGACGGCCCTGGCCCTGCATGCTCACGTTGCTGAGCACCATCTTGACGCCCTTGGCCGGGTCGTTCACCTCGAAGCCGGGCGCACTGGCCTGGTAGTTCAAGAAGCTGCCTTCGGCATCGCTGCTGACGCTGACCTGCAAGCCCTTCCACGCCAGCTGTTCGCCGTTGGGGCCGGGGATCTGCACCGCCGGGCTCGACAGTTGGCTGGTGTAGCGGCCGTCGAAGGCGACCAGCGTGCGCAGCGACAGGGGCTGCTGCTCGCCGAACACCTTGGCCAGCTTGGCCTTCACGTCGGCGGGCAGTTCCAGTTCGGTGTCGATCTGGGCGGCGCCGGGCGACAGGCCCAGCAGCGGTCCGTGGCGGATGTGGTCGCGCAGCGTCAGCGTGACCGGGCCGGTGGGCGCTTCGCCGTCGGCCCCAGCGGCTGCGGCAGCGCCGGCCGGCGCTTCACAGCCGAACTGCAGCGTCAGCGTGCGGGTGGACGAGAACAGGCCCTTCTCGTAACGGTGCTCGGCCACCTTGATGAAAGGCAGCTGTTGCGCGAGCTTTTCCGGCTGGGCCTGCAGGGCTTGCTGCACCTGCTGGCCGACATAGGCGGAAGCGCCGACATAAGCGGCGGCCGCCACGGCCACCGCGCCCAGGCCCACGGCCATTGGCTTGTTCATCCCTCAACCCCCCGGCACTCACGGCGCCGCCGACACGTTTTCAGCAGACCCCCATGGCCTGCCTTGTTTGGTGGCGCAGTGTAACCAAGGGCAGCCTAGCTGCCGCCCCCTAATTCTTGGGCTTCCCCCATCAGGGTGGCCACCGCCTCGACCCGCGCCTGGTGAATGACTTGGGCGATCTGCGGACCTTTGAGGCCGCGTGCAACAGCGGCTTCGGCCAGCTCCGCAGTGGGCACCGACTGCACGGCCTGGAGCACGCGCAGCAGCCGCGGGCGCGGCGCATAAGCGTCGTGTTCGAGGCCGAGTCGGCCGCGCGCATCGCACTCGCAGGCCAGCAAGGCGTCGGCAAAACGCGACGGCTTGCGCAAGCCGTCGCAGCGCTCCAACAAACGCACCAGTGCGGCCGCGCGCATGTCGCCGCTGCGGTGGATGTTGCCGTGCTCGCGGGCCACCACCTCGGCCAGTTCGCGGCAGTCGTTGGGCACCCGCAAGCGCTGGCACAGCTCGCGCAGCAGGTCGACACTGCGCGCCTCATGGCCCAGGTGGCGCGGCAGCAGTTCCTCGGGTGTGGTGCCTTTGCCGAGGTCGTGGCACAAACAGGCAAAGCGGGTGGGCAGGTTGGCCTGCAGCCGCGCGCTCATGTCGAGCACCATCATCAAGTGCATGCCGGTGTCCACCTCCGGGTGGTATTCGGCGCGCTGCGGCACGCCCCACAGCCGGTCGACCTCGGGCAGGATGCGCACCAGCGCCCCGCAGCTGCGCAGCACCTCGAACATGCGCGACGGCCGCGCTTCCATCAGGCCGCGCGACAACTCCTGCCAGACCCGCTCGGGCACCAGCGCGTCGACCTCGCCCTGTTCCACCATGTGGCGCATCAGCATCAGCGTCTCGGCGGCGACGCTGAAGTCGACAAAACGGGCAGCGAAACGCGCCAGCCGCAGGATGCGCACCGGGTCTTCGACGAAGGCGTCGGACACGTGGCGCAGCACCTTGGCCTGCAGGTCCTGCACACCCCCGTAGGGGTCGACCAGGCGGCCCGTTTCGTCTTCGGCGATCGCGTTGATGGTCAGGTCGCGCCGCTGCAGGTCTTGCTCGAGCGTGACGTCGGGCGCGGTGCGGAACTCGAAGCCGTGGTACCCGCGCGCGGTCTTGCGCTCGGTGCGCGCCAGCGCGTATTCCTCGTGCGTCTTCGGATGCAGAAAGACCGGGAAGTCCTTGCCGACCGCGGTGTAGCCCGCCGCCAGCATCGCCTCGGGCGTGGCGCCGACGACAACCCAGTCGCGATCTTGCACCGGCAGGCCCAGCAGGCGGTCGCGCACGGCGCCGCCGACCATGTATACCTTCATGGGGCCAGTGTATCGGGCCGCACCGCGAGGTGCAGCGGCCGGCACGAGCGCGCC
This sequence comes from Caldimonas brevitalea, assembly GCF_001017435.1. Lineage (NCBI taxonomy): Bacteria > Pseudomonadati > Pseudomonadota > Betaproteobacteria > Burkholderiales > Sphaerotilaceae > Caldimonas > Caldimonas brevitalea. Next base: position 631,124 of record NZ_CP011371.1, on the reverse strand, counting down.
CGCCGGGGCGGGCGGGCCCTAGCCGCGGCTTTGCCGGTACGGCTCATCGAAATCGATGAAGTCGGCCTCGGCGAGCGCCGCCTCGGTCCACGCCTGCATGGCGGGCAGGCCGAGGATGTGCTCGACATAGGTGGCGATCCGCGGCGGCACCTCCACGGCATAGCTGTGCAAGCGCGAGCAGATCGGCGCGAAGTACGCGTCCGCCACCGAGAAGCGGCCGAACAGGAAAGGCCCGCCATGGGTGTCGAGCAACTCGCTCCACATCTGCACCAGGCGGGCCAGGTCGCGCGCCACGTCGGGCTGGGTGGCCAGCACCTTGGCGCCGATCTCGGGCATGCGCAGTTCGACGTTCATCGGCAGGTGCTCGCGCAGCGCGCCAAAGCCGTTGTGCATCTCGGCGCAGATGCTGCGCGCACGCGCCCGCAGTCGCACATCGGCGGGCCACAACTGACGCTCGGGGAAACGCTCGGCCACGTATTCGCAGATCGCCAGGCTGTCCCAGATGGCGTAGCCGTCGTCCTCCACCAGCACCGGCACCTTGCCGACCGGGCTGACGCGGGCCAGTGTCTGCTTGAACGCCGACTCGGGCTGCACCGAGAGCCGCAGCTTGACCTCTTCGAACGGAATGCCGGCATGGGTAAGCAGCAGCCAGGGCCGCAGGGACCAGGACGAGTAGTTTTTGTTGCCGATGTAGAGCTGCACGTTTCCTCCTCTGATGGATAGGGGCGCCGGATGGCGCGCCCGCTATCTTGACAGAGGCGGCGCGCGGCCGCCGGCGCGCTCAGCTGCGCCGCGCGCTGGCCCGGAACAGATCGAGGCGGGTCGGCGCCGTGCCGCCGAGGTAGAGCGGCGCGATCGCTTCGAGCGCCGCCGGCGACACGCCCAGGGCCTGCAGATCGGGCAGGCGGCCGGACGCGACGCTGTCGACCTTCATCGAGTCGAGGTTGTCGGCCGAGATCAACGGATCGCCCGGCAGCACCCGCATCGCGGCGGCCTGCAAACGGCCCAGCGCCTCGGGCAGGCGCCACACCGGGCGCGCGTGGCCCGACCAGACGCCGGCACAGCGCACCAGCTCGGCCAGCGTGTAGACCCGCGGGCCGACCGCCTCGTACACCTGGCCCGCGCTGTCGTGGCGGTCGAGGCAGGCGACCACGCCGCGCGCCACGTCTTCGACCCACACCGGCTGGAAGCGGGCGCCGGCCGAGGCCAGGGGCATCACCGGGAACAGCCGCTGCAAGGATGCGAACAGGTTCAGAAACCGGTCGCCGTCGCCGAACATCACCGAGGGCCGCAACACCGTGGTGGCAAGCCCCGGCTGCGACGCCAGCGCGGCTTCGCCGGCGGCCTTGCTGCGCAAATAGTGCGACGGTGCGTCGGCCGAGGCCCCCAGGGCGCTGACGTGGATGAACCGGCGCACGCCGGCCTTGACGCTGGCCGCGGCCAAACGCTGCGGCAAGGTGGCATGGACACGCTCGAAGTCGGCCGGGTGGCCGTGCAGGATGCCGACCAGATTGATGACGACCTCGGCGTCGTAGAGCAGCCGGTCGAGCCGCGCCGGGTCGAACACGTCCGCCTGGGCCGTGTCGAGGCCGGGCAGCGGTTGGAGGTGGCGGGCGTGGCCCAGACGGCGCGTGGGCACCAAGATGTTGCAGGCGTCGCCACGGTGCCGCTCGACCAGCTTTTCGCACACATGGGTGCCGAGAAAGCCGGCCCCGCCGAAAACCACGATCTTGCTCATCTGCTTGCTCGCTTCCTGCTATCGCCTCGCGCGCGGGCAGCGCTCAAGGCAGGTCGGTCTGTGCCGGCGGCGCGAGGGCGTCGCGCGGGCCGATCGGCCCGCCCAGCCGCAGCTTCAACGACGGCAACTCGCCCGTGATCTGGGCCGCGTAATAGGTGGCATTGGCCAGCACCTTCTTCACATAGTCGCGAGTTTCGCTGAACGGGATGTTCTCGACCCAGATCGGCGCTTCGACGACCGGGCCTTCCCGCCAACGGCGTGGCCGCCCTGGGCCGGCGTTGTAGGCGGCCGCGCCCATGGCCTGCGAGCCGCCGAGGTCGTCGAGCACGAGTTTCAGGTAGTTGGTGCCGAGCGCCAGGTTGACGTTGCGGTCGGTGATCATGTCGGGCGTGAAGTTCAGTCCGAGGCGGCGCGCGGTCCAGCGGGCGGTGGCCGGCATCAGCTGCATCAGCCCGGAGGCGCCGACGTGCGAGCGGGCGTCCATCACGAAGCGCGATTCCTGGCGGATCAGGCCGTAGACGTAGGCCGGGTCCAGCCCGATGTCGCGCGACTTGGCCAGCACCTCGGCACGAAAGGGCATCGGAAACCGCTGCTCGATCTGGAACTCGTCGCGCGTGCGGTCGCTGGTGTTGATGCAGCGGTCCCAGACCTCGCGGTCACAGGCGAGCTGGGCCGCCGCGAGCAACTCGCGGTCGGTCATGCGGCCTTGCGAGCCGAAGCTGAGCGTCCAGTTCCATTCACGCACCCCCTCGCTGCGCAGCCCCATGCCGATCAGCTGCAAGGCGCGGCCGAGGCCCGGGTTGCGCCGTGCCGCCGCCTGCTCGGCTTCGGTCAGCGGCGCGGGCGGCTGCGGCAGCACCAGCGGGCGGCCCATGTCTTCGGCGGCGAGCCGGCCGTAGTAGTCGTGCTGGTCGGCGATGCCGCTGAGCAGGTCGACCGCTTCGGTCTGCAGCTTCTCGCTGTCTTGCGAGTCGCGCGAGAGCGCCAGCAGGGCGCGGCCCTTCCAGTACACCCAGGTGGCGTCGGCCTGGTCGGCCTCGCTCATCGCGTTGATGGCTTGCACCACCTGCTGCCAGCGGCCGGCGCGCAAGGCCGCGCGGGCCTTCCAGGCCAGCATGTCCTCGGACCAGTCGCTCTCGCGCGCGCCCAGCGTGGCACGCTGGTAGAAGTCGGGCGCGCGCGGCGACAGCCGCAAGGCCGCCTGGCGGCCGGTGCTGGCCCAGGCCCAGGCCGCCAGATCCTCCGGCAGGCGTGAGGCCCAGGCGGCGTCGAGTTGTTCAGCCGCCACCTCCGGATCGCCGGCGGCCAAGCGCACCAGCGCCAGCGTGGTCAACTCGGCATCGGTGCGGTCGCGGGTGCCGGCCCGGCGGGCCAGGTAGCGCGCCGCGTTGTCATACAAATCGTCGAAACGCTGCGCCGCCTCCGGGCCCAGCACCGCGACCGCCTGGCGCGCAGTGGCGCGGCGCCCGGCGTCGGTCGCGCGGCGCGCCTTGCGCCAGATGTCGGCCTCGCTCAAGACGCCGGACTGCAGCAGCGTCGAGGCCATCAGCCCGCAGCCCTGATCGGCTTCACGCTGGGCCAGCCAGGCGCGACGCGCGACAGAGCGCAGGTTGTCGAGCGTCTCGCGCTGGGCCAGCACGGCGTAACAGGCGACCTCCTTGTCGTCCTGCATGCGGAACTTGGGGTGCTCGGCGGCGAAAGTGGCCCAGTCGTTGCGCCGGCCCAGCTCCAGCAGCCAGTCGTTGCGCAGCCGGTCTTCCACATAGGTGTCGGGCCAGCGGGCAAAAAACGCCGTCAGCTCCTCGGGCGACGCCTGCGCCAAACGGTTTTGCAACTCCCAGTAGTCGGCCCACATCGCCAGCGGGTGCTTCTGCGCCATCGCGCTGGCACGCGCCATCGCCAGGCGCCCGGCGTCACGCCGGCGCAAGGCGTCGCGGGCTTCGAGGATGGGGTCGGGCTGAGCGGAGACGCTGCAGGGGACGAGGGCGAGGAGCAAGGCGGCGGCGGAAAGGGCGGCGCCTATGGTGCGTCGATATACTGAATTCAAGTTGTTATCTCTGTTCATCACGTCACAAATGGCCTGGACGGCACCCCCTGCAAACATCTCCGACCGGGCGGCCTTGCGCCGCCACCTGCTGGCAGAGCGGGAACGCTGGGCGGCCGAGCTGGCCGCGGCGTCGGGGTGGCAGGCCGTACATGAGGCGCTGTCGGAGCATTTGCGGCAAGTCCTGCTGATGCTGGAGCCGGAACTGCTCGGGGTGTACTGGCCTATACGATCGGAATTTAACGCAGCAGTTTCCCTGCCCGCCGACACGCGTTTCACCTCGCTGCCGCTGGCCTTGCCGTGGGCCCGGCGCCAACCGCGCGAAATGGAATACCGGCGCTGGGACGGCAAGCCGCCGGTGCAGACCGACGAGTGCGGCATTCCGAGCGCCGCCGGCGCGGCCGTGGTGCCGGATGTGGTGTTGGCCCCCTGTGTCGGCTACACCGACGAGGGCGTGCGGTTGGGCTACGGCGGCGGCTACTTCGACCGCTGGCTCGCGCGCCACCCGCACGTGACGGCGGTGGGCATCGCCTGGGCCGGCAGCCGGGTGACATTCGAGCCCGAACCGCACGACGTGCCGCTGATGTTGGTGGTGACGGAAGAGGGAGTGGTGACACCCGGCGAGTGAGCCGCCTGCGGCCCCCTTGCGCGGCGCGGTCAAGCCGCCTCGCCGACGGCGGCGCGTGTCAGCGCCGCCTGCGCTTCGATCCAGTCACAGAACTGCGCCACCTCGGGCCGCTCGCGCGCCACGGCCGGCGCCACCATCCAGTACACCGTGCGGGCCGCGGTACGCCCTTCGGTACCGAACGGTTCGACCAGTTCGCCGGCCTGCAACGAGGGCGCCACCAGCGGCACCCGCGCCATCGCGACGCCCTGCCCCACCAGACAGGCCTGCACCTGCTGGTAGGTGTAGCTGAAGTACAGCCAGCGCTGCGGCGTCAGGTCGTCCAAGCCGCGCGCGGCCAGCCATTGTCCCCATCCGAGCGCGCCGCTGCTGCGATGTCCGCCGTCTTCCTCGAGCAGGGTGTGCTGCGCCAGGTCCGGTGGCGTCTGCAGCGCCGGCCCCTGGCCGCTGCGGGCGCGCTCGAGCAACCAGGGGCTGACCACCGGCGTCAGGATCTCGCCGAACAGCCGCACGTGAGCGGGGTCGGCCTGCGGCGCGAGCCCGTAGCGCAAGGCGAGGTCCACCTCGATGCCGTCCACGTCGACATACCGGTCGCTGGCGCTGACCCGGATGTCCATGTCGGGATGATCACGCTGGAAGGCCTCCAGCCGCGGGATCAGCCACAGCGACGCGAACGACGCGAAGGTCGACACGCTGACCGTGCGCCGCGAGCGGGCCTGGCGGATCTGGCGCACGCTGGCGTCGAGCCGGTCGAGCAGCGGCGCCGTGGTGCGCAACAAGGTGGCCCCGGCCTGGGTCAGCTCGACATGACGGGTGCCGCGGCGGAACAGCGGCGCGCCCAGTTCCTGTTCCAGGCCCTGGATCTGTCGGCTGACGGCCGATTGCGTCAGGTACAGCTCTTCGGCGGCCTGGCGGAAGTTGAGATGGCGGGCGACCGCCTCGAAGGTACGCAGCGGGCCGATCGCGAGCGGACGCTGGCGGGAGGATGGATTCATGCGATTACGTCATCAATGCGGGTCGCCGTTCTCATTGGACTGGCCTGCCACGCGGCCCTAAAGTTTGCCTCATTCCAAGACGCACAAGAAGGAGCCCGCCATGACCCGCACCGCCGACGCCACCTCACTGATGTCCTTTCGGCAACAATCTGCACCCTCCGCGCTACCCCATGCCGCGCCCGCCCCGGGCGACGCGGTGTGGTCGCTGGCCGCTGGCCAGGCGATGACGCTGAAGGTGCGCGCGACCACCGTGTTGAAGGTCGGCAGTGGCCGCGTCTGGGCCACCGGCAGCGGCCGCCCCGGCCATCCCGCCACCGACGTGGTGCTGGCAGCCGGCGAGGAACTGCGGCTGCACGCCGATGAAGCGATCGTGATCGAGGGCTGGCCGACGGCTCGCTTCGAGATGATGCTGGCGGCGCCCCGGCTCGCCGCCACCGCACGGCCGGCGCCGTCGCCGTCGCGCACCTCGGTGTGGTCGCGGCTCAGCGCTTGGTGGGCCGCCGCCCCGGCCCCCCAGCGCGCTTGCCCTTGAGCGCCGGGCGCCGGGCCCGGCTGCCGGAACTGGCCGGTCGTGCCGCCCGCGCTCGCAGTGCCGCTTCGAGCGCCAGTCGGGCCCAGGGGGCCATCGCGGCGGGTGATTCCAGGGTTTCGTCGGGCGGCGAGTAGTAGTTCATCTTCACCGAGCGGCCGCGGCCGTTGTAGACGAACGGCTGGCCGCCGGAAGCCTGCCAGCCGGGCTCGGTGATCGGGTCGACCTTGAGATAGAGGCGCTCGTTGGCGATCAGGCCGAACATCAGGCCGTCGAGGTAGAGGCCCCAGCCGCCGAACATGCGCCGCGCGGTGCAGGCCCCGAGCGTCTGCAAGAGTTCAAGGCAATGGTCGGTGTAGGCCCGGTCGGGAACGGGGAGCGCGTTCATTCATTCAGTGTAGACGGCCGCTGCCGAGAACCCCACCCGTCTGGGCGGCGCGGAGGCGCCGCTCAGCCCCCGTCCTCCGCGTACTCGACGTGCTGTGACAGAAGCTTGGAGGACGTGAGCCGGCTGGCGCGATCCAGAGCGCGTGCGGCAGCACGCAACGTGAGGGGGCACGCGCAGCGGCGGAAGCTTCCGGGGTCCGGCGGACGTGCCGGGGACGCAGAACGACGCGCCTCAGTGATCCGCGGACGCGGTCTTGGCCGGCGTCTCTTCTTCCTCTTCCGCTTCCGCTTCCCCGTCTTCGGCGGCTGCCGGCTTGGCGGCCTTGCCGGCGGGTTTCGGGGGTGGCAGCAGCGGCGCCACTTCCTCGATCTTGTTTTCCCGCATGTAGTCGTTCATCTCGCGCCAACCGGCGAAGACGGCGGCCTTGTCGGCCTTGGGATTGAGCGTGTAGCAGTCCTCGATGGCCCGGCCGGCGTGCCGGCAGGCCCCGCCGATGGCGCGGCCTTCGGTGTCCTTGCGGGCCGCGGTCACCGCCGGCGTCTCGATGCCCAGCTGGTCGCAGGCGGCGAGCAGGCTCAACATCGAGGTGAGGGCAAGGACGAGGACGGGTCGCATGGAGAGATTCGGCAGGTGGTGCCGGATCTTCGGCCGCGGGCGCGGAAACTTGAGGTCGACGCCGCGCCGGCGGGGCCCGTCACGGGCCGGGCCGGCGTACTGCTCGGGTCGTCGCCGACGCCCGGTTCAACGGACCGCGCCGCCGCGGGCCATCGCCATCAGGCGGGCCACCCGCTCCTCGGTGGCCGGGTGGGTGCTGAACAGACCGCGCAGGCCGCCGCCCGACAGCGGGTTGACGATCATCATTTGCGCCGTCTCGGGGTGGCGCTCCGCGGTGCCCAGCGGCTGGCCGCGCGCATACCGGTCGATCTTGTCGAGCGCGGAGGCCAGTGCGGCCGGGTCGCCGCAAATTTCGGCGCCGCCGCGGTCAGCCTCGAACTCGCGTGCGCGGCTGATGGCCATCTGGATCAGGCTGGCCGCCAACGGAGCCAGCAGCGACACCAGCAGCCCCGCGATCGGGTTGACCGGACGGCCCTCTTCGTCGCGCCCGCCGAAAAAGACGGCGAAATTGGCCACCATCGAGATCGCACCGGCCATCGTCGCGCTGATGGTGCTGATCAGGATGTCGCGGTGCTTCACGTGCGCCAACTCGTGCGCCATCACGCCGCGCAGTTCGCGGTCGGTCAGCACCCGCATGATGCCGGTGGTGGCAGCCACGGCCGCGTTGTCAGGGTTGCGGCCGGTCGCGAAGGCGTTGGGGGCGTTCTCGTCGATGATGTAGACGCGCGGCATCGGCAGCTGGGCGCGCTGCGCCAGCTGGCGCACCATCGCGTAGAACTGCGGCGCCGTGGTCTCGTCGACCTCGCGTGCGTTGTACATCTTCAGCACCAGCTTGTCGCTGTACCAATAGCTGAAGAAGTTCATGCCGAGCGCGAGCACCAACGCGATCGTCATGCCCTGCCGTCCCCCCAGCACAGCGCCGATGGCGAGGAACAGCGCCGTGATCGCGGCCATCAAGACCGCTGTTTTCAACAGATTGAACATAGGCCCAACTCCTTGCGCTCTGCGCGCTCACCGCCCCATCTGCGGGCGTTGCCGTTGTAATTCAAGCTGAGGTGGTCTCGAACACGGTGCCCGGCGTCACCGCGTGGCCCTGCAGGAATTCCGCCGCCGGCAGGCGCCGGCCCCCCGGCTTTTGCAACTCGGTCAGACGCAAGGCGCCCTCGCCGCAGGCTACCACCACGCCGTCGGCGCCGACCTCCAGCACGGTGCCGGGCGCTGACCCTGCCGCCGCGGGCACCACGCGGCCCCGCCAGCACTTCAGCACGGCACCACCGAGCCGGCCGGTGGCACCGGGAAACGGATCGAAGGCGCGCAAACGCCGCTCGATCTGCGTCGCCGGCAGCGCCCAGTCGATCTCGGCCTCGGCCTTGTCGATCTTGTGTGCGTAGGTGACGCCCGCCTCCGGCTGCGCAACCGGGTTCAAGCCCCCGCAAGCGGCGAGTTCGAGCGCTTCGACGATCAGTCGCCCCCCCAGCGTTGCCAGCTTGTCGTGCAGCGAGGCCGTGCTGTCGTCGGCGGCGATCGGCAGTGACTCGACCAGCAGCATGGCGCCGGTGTCCAGCCCTTCGTCCATCTGCATGATGGTGATGCCGGTGCTGGCGTCGCCGGCCTCGATGGCCCGGTGTATCGGCGCCGCACCGCGCCAGCGGGGCAACAGCGAGGCGTGGATGTTCAAACACCCGAGCCGGGGCAGCTCGAGCACCCAGCGCGGCAGGATCAGCCCGTAGGCCGCCACCACCATCACGTCGGGTTGCACCGCGAGCAGCCGCTCGCGCGCCTGGGCCGCGTCGTCTGGGAATTTGCCGTCCAGCCGCAAGCTGCGCGGCTGCAGCACGTCGATGCCATGGGCCACCGCAAACTGCTTCACCGGGCTGGCCTGGGGTTTGAGGCCGCGACCCGCCGGGCGGTCGGGTTGGGTCAACACCAGCGGGATCTGGAAGCCGGCCGTATGCAGCCGGGCCAATGCGACCTGGGCGAATTCCGGCGTGCCGGCAAAAACGAGTTTCATGGCGCCTCGCTGAAATGACGAAGCCGGCAGTGCCGGCTTTTCAGGACAGGTAGGGCCGGCGGGGCCGGCCTTGACGGATGTGAGTGAGCGCTCAGCGCCGGTCGTCGTCGCGCCCGCGCTTGACCATCTTGGTCTTGATGCGGTTGCGCTTCAGCGGCGACAGGTATTCGACGAAGACCTTGCCCAACAGGTGATCCATCTCGTGCTGCACGCACACCGCCAGCAGTTCCTCGGCGTCGAACTGGTATTCCTTGCCGTCGCGGTCGAGCGCCTTGACGGTGACGCGCGCATGCCGGTCGACCTTGTCGTAGACCGACGGCACCGACAAACAGCCCTCTTCCCACAGCAGCATCTCCTTGCTGCGCGCGACGAGTTCGGGGTTGATCAGCACGCGTGGCTGGTTGCGTTCATCGGAGGTGTCGATGACGATCACGCGCTCGTGCACGTCGACCTGCGTGGCGGCCAGGCCGATGCCGTTGGCCTCGTACATGGTCTCGAGCATGTCGTCGACCAGTTTCTGAATGCGGGCGTCCACTTTCTCCACCGGCTTGGCAACCGTGTGCAGTCGGGGATCGGGGTAACGGAGGATGTTGAGTTTGGCCATGATCGGTGCGCAGCGGCGCGGGCGACTTTTTACAACGGGGCGGTACCCGTCAAGCGTGAAACAGTGCCGCGCGAGCGCCAACCTTCAGCAAGAATCGTTGCGGCATCAAGGGTTTACGGGCAGAATCTGTGAAACTATGTGAGGATTTTCGCCGAACTGCAGCTGCCCGGCGGATAAGTATTTCATTAACCATATAGCGTCATGGCCGCCTGTTTCGAGGCCATGCCGACGCGGAGACCCTGCATGACCCGTACCCCCCTGCTGCGAGCCCGTCCGTCGGCAGCTTTGGTATCTCGCAGCTGGCGCACCGTCGTCGGCGTCGCACTGGTCGCCACCGCCTCCGCGGCCTGGGCCACCAATTATCCGATCACGCCGCAGCAACGCTCCACCGCGCAACAAGTCGCGCAGGCCGGCGTGCCGCTGTCGGAGCTGTCGCCCAACGCGCCCGACTCCTATACCGTCAAGCGTGGCGACACCCTCTGGGACATTTCGTCGAAGTTTCTGCTGCGCCCGTGGCGCTGGCCCGAGCTGTGGGGCATGAACCTCGACGAGATCCGCAACCCTCATTTGATCTACCCGGGCCAGATCCTGTTCCTCGAGACCAAGGACGGGCGCGCGCGTTTGCGTGTCGGCCGCCCGGTCGGTGAGCCGAGCGGCACGATCAAGCTGTCGCCCCGGGTGCGCAGCGACGCGCTCGATGGCGCGATCGCGTCGGTGCCGCTGCATCTGATCGAGCCCTTCCTCAACGAAGCGGTGATCTTCAACACCAACGAGTTGGAGAGCGCGCCCCGCATCGTGGCCACGCAGGAAGGCCGGGTGCTGCTGACCCGCGGCGACACCGCTTACGTGCGCGGCGAGCTGGAACAGAAGCGCGACTGGCGCATGTTCCGCAACCCCAAGCCCCTGCTCGACCCCACCACGAAGGAAGTGCTGGGTTACGAAGCCGCCTACGTCGGCACCGCGGCCTATGTGCGCGCTGGCGAAACGGGCAAGAACGGCGAAGTCATCCCGGCCAGCTTCAGGGTGGAATCGGTGCGGCAGGAAGCCGGCGTCGGCGACCGCTTGTCGCCCACCCCGCCGCGCGAGTTCATCAGCTACGTGCCGCACGCGCCCAGTGGTGAGGTCGACGGCCGCATCGCGTCGATTTACGGCGAAGGCCTGACCGCCGGCCAGAACCAGATCGTCACGCTCAACAAGGGCAGCCGCGATGGCATGGAACGCGGCCATGTGCTCGCCCTGTGGCGCTATGGCGAAAACGCCGTCGACACCACCAACGAAGGCAAGAAAGTGCCGATCAAGCTGCCGGACGAGCGGCACGGCCTGCTGTTCGTGTTCCGGGTGTTCGACCGCATGTCGTATGCCCTGATCCTCAACGTGCAGGAGCCGGTGCGCGTCGGCGACCGCTTCACCCAGCCCTGACGGGCGTTGCCGCGGGGGCGCCGACGTGATCGAGCGCGACGAGCTGGCCGCCTGGCTGCGGCTGATCGAGACCCCGGGCATCGGCAATGAAGGCGCGCGTCGGCTGCTCGCGGCCTTCGGTTCGCCGCAGGCCGTGTTCGACGCACCTGCTGCGAGTGCCTGGCGTGCGCTGCTCACCCCCGCACAGGTGGCAGCGCTCGCCGCCAGTCACGACAGCGCGGCGGTCGCGGCGCAGACCACCTTGGCGTGGCTGGCCGCCGGGCCTGACCGCCAGGTCGTCCCGCTCGGCGATCCCGCTTACCCCGACACCTTGCTGCAGACGGCGGACCCACCGCTACTGCTGTATACGCAAGGCCGCCCCGAGCTGTTGCAAGCCCTGTCGGTGGCGGTGGTCGGCAGCCGCAACCCGACCCGCCAGGGTCTGGACAACGCGCGCAGCTTCGCCGCCCATCTGAGCCGCCAGGGCATCACCGTCGTGTCGGGCCTGGCGCTCGGCATCGACGGCGCGGCACACGAAGGCGCGCTCGACGGGCCGGGCGGCACGGTGGCGGTGTTGGGGACCGGGCTCGACCGCATCTACCCGCGCCGGCACCTCGACCTGGCCCACCGCATCGCCGCGGCGGGCCTGCTGATCAGCGAATACGCGCTCGGCACGCCGCCCTTGCCGGCCAACTTCCCGCGGCGCAACCGCATCATCTCGGGGCTGGCCCGCGGCACGCTGGTGGTCGAGGCCGCGTTGGCGTCGGGTTCGTTGATCACCGCGCGGATGGCCAGCGAGCAGGGGCGTGAGGTGTTCGCCATCCCCGGCTCCATCCACACGCCGCAGTCGCGCGGCTGCCACGCATTGATCAAGCAGGGCGCCAAGTTGGTCGACAGCGCACAGGACATCCTTGAAGAGCTGCAGCTGCCCTCGCTCGCTGTGGCGAGCCCGGGGGCGAGGGAATCAGAGGCCGCGGCGGCCGCCGGGCATGCCGGAGCGTCCCCTGAACCGTCCACGAAGGCGGGGTCCGACCCGCTGCTGGACGCGCTCGGCTTTGACGCCATCACGCTCGACGGACTGTCCGCCCGCACCGGGTGGGACTGCGCGACGCTCAGTGCGCGCCTGCTCGAACTGGAACTCGCCGGCGATGTGGCGCGGCTGCCCGGCCAGCTGTTCCAGCGCATCGCGCGCTCCTGAAATGCCGGCGCCGGCCGATGGCCGGAGCGGACTCCGACACCCGGCAAGCACCGTCGGTCGAGGCAATCCCCGCACCCTGGCGCACCCCTCTTTTTGGCGCCCCGCCCGAGCAAGCCGCTCAGGTATAGTCGGCAGCATGTTCGATGTGCTCGTCTACCTCTACGAAAACTACTGGCGCCCCGACGCCTGTCCTGACCATGCGCAGCTGACCCGCAAGCTGTCGGCGGTCGGTTTCGAGAACGACGAAATCCAGGAAGCCCTCAGCTGGCTCGACGGTCTGGCGCACGCCGCCCAGACCCACGCCGGCAGCCAGGGGCCCCTCAGCATGCGCGTGTTCACGCAGGCCGAGCAGGAGCAGCTGGGCGAAGAGTGCATGGGCTTCATCAGCTTCCTCGAAAGCGCCGGTGTGCTGCCGGCGCCGATGCGCGAGATCGTCATCGACCGTGCGATGGTCAGCAACGGCAGCCCGATGTCGCTCGAAGACCTGAAGATCATCGTGCTGATGGTGTTCTGGAGCCTGGGCGAAGAGCCCGACGCGCTGATCCTCGACGAGTTGTTCGTCGACGCCGCCGACCGGCTCATCCACTGACCCCCTCCGCCGCGCCGAGCGCGCCGGCTGCCGTCAGTCAGCTCAGCAGCCGGCTCGGGTCGGCGTCGAGCTTGGCCAAGGCGTTGCGGGTGGCCCGCACGGTCAGCGCTTCTTCTTCGGCGGGCACCAGCAGCCCCGCCTGCAGGAAGGCCGCCAGCCGGTGCTGCTGGAACAACACGCAGCGCCCATGCGGCGAGGCGAACAGGCTCAGCTGCCGGCGCAGCCCCTGCCACGCCAGTTGCACCGGCTCGTTGCGCCCCCGGTAGTCGAGCTTGAACCAGGTGCCGACCTGCAGCGAGCGGGCCCAGCTGACCATGGCCGGACTGGGCATCGAGCCCCCCTCGGCGACCACCTCGAGCCCGGACGACTCGTGGCTGGACAGGTCCAGCACCATCGACTCGTCGATCTCCACTTCGATGTCGGGCAGCAGCTCTTCCAGCGTCTCCAGCTGCAGCATCAACTCTTCGAGCCGTTCGTGCGGAATAGCCGCGGTCTTGGCGGTGAAGGCAGCCGCCAAGGAGTTGTTGAGTGCCTGGATGTGCTCGTCCTGCTTTTCGCCCGGCACGCCGGCACTGGCCATGCCATCGCGCAAGGTCTTGAGCAACGGCGGCAGGCGGCGGATCACCTCGGCCCGTTCCTCGCGGGAGACCTTGGCGCTGGCCGACCAGATCAAATCGGCCGCCGCCCGCTTCATGGCCTTGGTGGTCTCGCTCTGTGCGCCGCTCTTGACTGCGCTCATCGCCAGCACGTCGGCCCAGATGTGGAACAGAAAATCGCGCACCCCGTCCTGCACCGGCACCTCGTTGAGCATCTTGCGCAACTCGATCGTGTACTGGATGGTCAGGATTTCGCGCTGCTCGACCTGCTGCGCCAGCGAGACGCCTTTGCGCGACACCTCGTTTTCGTGGCGGAAGTAGTTCTCGAGAAACTTCTCGAACTCCACGAGCACGGTCTGGAACACCCGCCGCCCCGTGTCGGGGTAGGCCTCGACCACCTGCACCACCCGCTTGATTTCTTTCTCGAGCGCGTCGCCCATCACCCCCGCGGTGGCAGCGTCGAACCCCATCACGCAGGCGCCCATCCGGTCGATCAGCTTGCGCGCCGGATGGTCGGTGGTGGCGAAAAAATCGGGCTCGCCGATCGCCACCCGCAGCACCGGCATCTGCAGCCGTGCGAACCAGACCCGCACCGACGGCGGCAATCGCTCCTCGGTGAGGATGCTCTGGAACAGCAAGGCCACGATCTCGATCGTGGCCCGTTCGATGGGAGATTCGGCCGCCTGTTTGAGGGCCTGTTTGCGTTCGTTGAGCTGGTCCAGCAGGGCCGGCGCACTGGCCGGCATCAGGTCGGGCTGGGTGCTGCGCAGGCGCTGCGCGACGTCGCGCTCGGCCTCTGCGATCGCGGCCGCCAGCTTGGGCGACGCCTTGAACGTGGTGGTGACCTCGAAGTCGGGCACCTGCTTGCCGACCAGCCGGTTCAAGCGCCCCAGCACCGCCTGCGCTTGCTCGGTGGAGCGCATCAGGCTGGACGAGCGCGTCATCATCCGCGTTTCCTCGCCCACCGCCGAGCGCAAGGCCGCGGGCGCGGACGGCGGCGGCAAGGCCGCGCCGCCGGCCAGCCCCGAGGCGGGAGACGTCGGCGTGCCGCCATGAGGGGCGGGCCCGCCCGCCGCGCCCCCGGCGTTGCGGCTGCGACGGATCAGCGGCCGCAGGTCGATCTCGGGCAGCACGCCATGGGCCATCAACCACTTGTTGGTCTCGTGGTAGGCCAGCACCATCAGGTGCGCCAGCTCGTCGTGCAGGATGGGTTGCACCGTTCGCCAAGCGACGACGGTCAGCCCGGCCGCCCGCCAAGCCTCGAGCGCCTCGCGCGCAATCACGTGCGGGCGCAGCACATCGGCCGACGCCAACTCGGGGCGACGCTCGAGCGTGCTGAAGCGCGAACGCAGGTCGGTGAATTCGGAGGCCGCCTGATCCATGGCCGCCAGTGCGAGGCGGGAGGTCAGGATCTCGTGCTCGATGGTGTCGTCATCGACCAGCGACAGCTCGGCGCCACGCAGGCCGCTGAGGGCACCGGGCTGGGTCGGGGTGACCTCTTCGACGCTGGCCGCGCGCCGCTGCAGGCGTTCGGCCAAATGCCGCTGCCAGCCGATGCGGCAGCGCTGCATGTCGGCCGCGGCGTCGCGGCGGCGCAGCAACACCTCCGGCGGCGCCGCCTGCGAGGCGAGCGTCTTCACCCCTTCTTCTATCGCCAGCAAGGCGTTCGGTGCTCCGTAGAGCAGCACGTTCAGAAAGGTCCTGCGGGCTTGGGCTGCGAGCGCCTTCGGGTCGGCGGGTATCGCCATGGTGGAGAGAACGCCTGCGTCCTATGCGGAAAACTGTGTCAACTCTACACCACGGCACCCGCGTTGGGATCGTCCGGGTCGCCTTCCTGGCGTGTCTGCTTGATCAGGTCTTCCCGCTTGACACCCAGCCACATCGCGATCGCGGCGGCGACAAACACCGACGAGTAGATACCGAACAGGATGCCGATGGTCAGTGCGATCGCGAAGTAGTGCAGCGTCGGGCCGCCGACCAGCAGCATCGCCAGCACCATCATCTGGGTCGAGCCGTGCGTGATGATGGTACGGCTCATCGTGCTGGTGATCGCGTGGTCGATCACCTCGCTGGGCGTCATCTTGCGGTACTTGCGGAAGGCCTCGCGGATCCGGTCGAAGATCACCACCGACTCGTTGACGGAATAACCGAGCACCGCCAGCACGGCCGCCAGCACCGACAGTGAGAACTCCCACTGGAAAAAGGCGAAGAAGCCCAGGATGATGATGACGTCGTGCAGATTGGCGATGATGGCCGCGACCGAGAACTTCCATTCGAAGCGCATCGCCAGGTAGATCATGATGCCGACGACGGTCACCAGCAGCGCGAGCGCGCCGTCGCGCGCCAGCTCCGAGCCCACCTGCGGGCCGACGAACTCGCTGCGCTGCAGCCGCAGCGGCTCGGCGCTGCCGGTCGTGCACACCTCGCCGCTGACCGTCTCGCCCTTTTCGGTGGTCGCCTGGCGGCGTTCGACCTTGCCGTTTTCGGCCTGGCACAGCGCCCCGAACACCTTGCCGACCACCTCGGCCTGCTTCACGTCGCCGCGCAGCGGCAGGCGGATCAGCACATCGCGCGAGGTGCCGAAGTTCTGCACCTGCACCTCGCCGAAGTTCATCGACTCGACACTGTGCCGCACCTTGGCCAGATCGGCCGCCTGAGCGTACTGCAGCTCCATCACGGTGCCGCCGGTGAACTCGATCGACAGGTGCAAGCCGCGGGTGATCAGAAAGAACACTGCGGCGACGAAGGTCAGCACCGAAATGATGTTGAAGATCAGCGCGTGCCGCATGAACGGGATGTCGCGCTTGATACGGAAGAATTCCATCTGCCGGAGTCCTGGCTAACTATTGTGTGAAGGACGGGCGCCACCGGCATGCGCTGCGTGCGTCGGTGTCGGCCCGGTCCTTGTCCATGGGCTTGCTTGCGTTGCGGTGGGGCTGCAGTGGGTGTTGTCAGGCCTTCTCGACCTGCTGTTCACCGCCCGGCCGCCACACCTGGCCGATCGAGACCTTCTTCAGCTTCTTCTGGCGGCCGTACCACAGGTTGACCAGCCCGCGCGAGAAGAACACCGCCGAGAACATCGACGTCAGGATGCCCAGGCAGTGCACCACCGCGAAGCCGCGCACCGGGCCGGAGCCGAAGGCGAGCAGCGCCACGCCGGCGATCAGCGTCGTGATATTGGAGTCCAGGATGGTGGCGAAGGCGCGGTCGTAACCCGTGTGGATCGCCGTTTGCGGCGCACTGCCGTTGCGCAATTCCTCGCGCACGCGTTCGTTGATCAGCACGTTGGCATCGATGGCCATGCCCAGCGTCAGCGCGATGGCGGCGATACCGGGCAGGCTCAGGGTGGCCTGCAGCATCGACAGCAAGGCCACCAGCAGCAGCACGTTGACGGCCAGCGCGACGGTCGAGAAGACGCCGAACAGGCCGTAGTACAGGCACATGAACACCGCGATCGCGATGAACCCGTAGACCACGCTCTTCAAACCCTTGTCGATGTTCTCGGCGCCGAGTGCGGGGCCGATGGTGCGTTCTTCGATGATCTCCATCGGCGCCGCCAGCGAGCCGGCCCGCAGCAGCAGTGCGGTGTCGTTCGCTTCCTGGGTGCTCATGCTGCCGGAGATCTGCACCCGGCCACCGCCGATTTCCGAGCGGATGACCGGGGCGGTCACGACCTCGCCCTTGCCTTTCTCGAACAGCAGGATGGCCATGCGCTTGTTGATGTTCTGACCGGTCACCTCGCGGAAGATGCGGGCCCCCTTGGCGTCGAGCGTCAGGTGCACCGCGGCTTGCTGCTGCTCGTCGAAGCCGGCTTGCGCGTCGGTGAGGTTCTCGCCGGTCAGGATGACCTGGCGCTTGACGATCAGCGGGCCGCCGCCGCGCTCGACATACCGCTCGGTGCCGAACGGCACCGGGCCGCCACCGGCCGCCGCGGACGCCGCTTCGGGACTGTCGTCGACCAGCCGCACTTCGAGCGTGGCGGTGCGGCCGATGATGTCCTTGGCGCGTGCCGTGTCCTGCACGCCAGGCAGCTGCACCACGACACGGTCCAGGCCCTGCTGCTGGATCACCGGCTCGGTGGTGCCCAGCTCGTTGATGCGGTTGTGCAGCGTGGTGATGTTCTGCTTCAGCGCCTGTTCCTGCACCCGGCGCGCGGCATCTGGCTTCAGGCGGGCGCTCAGCTTGAACTCGCTGCCTTCGGGCGTCTCGGTGATCGCAAGGTCGGGCAGTTGGTCTTCGATGACGCGCCGTGCGGCGGCCAGCGTCTCGGCGTCGCGCAAACGCAGTTCGATGTCGTTGCCGTTGCGGGTCACGCCGCCGTGCCGGATGTTCTTGTCGCGCAACATCGAGCGCACGTCGGCGGTCAGGCCCTCGGCGCGCTTGGTCAGCGCCGCCTTCATGTCGACCTGCATCAGAAAGTGCACGCCGCCGCGCAGGTCGAGGCCGAGGTACATCGGCCTCGCGTTCAGCGCCGCCAGCCACTGGGGCGAGCGCGGCACCAGATTGAGCGCGACGATGTAGGCGGGGTCGGCGGGGTCGGGGTTGAGCGCGCTGCTGAGCACGTCCTTGGCCTTCAGCTGCGCGTCGGTGTCGGCGAACCGGGCCTTGACCGAATTGCCTTCGAACTGCACGAAATCGGGTTGCAGCCCGGCCTGCTGCAAGGCCTGCGAGACGCGCGCTTCAAGGTCCACGTCGACCTTGACGGTGGCCTTGCCGCTCGAGACTTGCACGGCGGGGGCTTCGCCGAAGAGGTTGGGCAGGGCATAGATCAGCCCCACCAGCACCGCGACCACCAGGATCGCGTATTTCCACCAAGGATAGCGGTTCATGACGACTCTTTTGCCTTAAGGCTGTGCACGGGCCCGCGCGGCAGGCCCGGAAGGACGCTGGGCGGCGGCGTTACTTGCCGATCGTGCCCTTCGGCAGGACTTGCACCACGGCACTGCGCTGCACCTGGATCTCGACCCCGTTCGACACGTCGACGTGTACATAGGTTTCACCGAGTTTCGAGACTTTGCCGAGCACGCCGCCGGCGGTCACGACCTCATCGCCCTTGGCCAGCGCTTCGATCATGGCCTTGTGCTCCTTCTGCTTCTTCATCTGGGGCCGGATCATGATGAAGTACAACACCACGAACATCAGCACGAGCGGCAGCATGCTCATCAGGGACGACCCGGCGCCGGGTTGGGCGGCAGGGGCGGCCTGAGCAAAGGCTTCAGAGATAAACACAGGGGTCTCCAGGGACGTAAGATGAACATTTGATTGTATGCCGCTGGACTGCCCGCGCTGCGCAGCGGCCGCGCCACCCGGCTGGGGCAGCCTGCCGTCCGCCAGTTCGCGCACCGGCGGCCGCCGGCACAGCGCCGCCTCCTGGGTCGCTCGATGCGTGCCCGCCGGCCCACCCAGGGCCGCGAAGGCGCGCAGCGCTGCGCAAGCCGCGTCAGGCAACACGTCGTGGCGGCCGCTACGCTCGCCACTTCGTACAGCCCAGGACCCCGCACCATGGCCTCCGTCTCCTGCCCCCGCCCGCAACTGCTCGGCCCCGTCACACCCGTCTGGCCAGCTGCCGCGATCCTCGGCGAAGGCATTTGCTGGTCGCCGGCGCGCCAGGCCCTCTACTGGGTCGACATCCTTGGCCAGCGGCTGCTCCGCTACACGCCGGCCACGCAGCGGCGCGAGCAATGGCAGTTCGAAGTCACCGTCTCGGCGGTGGCGGAACGGCGCGAGGCGCCCGGGCTGCTGGTGACGCTGCAAAAAGGATTTGCCTACTTCGACCCTGACGCCGATGGCGGCCGCGGCCACTTGCAGCCCTTGCTCGAACCCGAGCCCGAACGCCCGGGCAACCGCTTCAACGACGGCAAGTGCGACGCGCAGGGCCGGTTCTGGGCCGGCACGATGGATCACGAGGGCGAGGCGCCCACCGGCGCGCTCTATCGTTTTGACGCCGACCGGCGCTGCACGCGCGTCTTCGACGCCGGCTTCCCCGTCACCAACGGGCCGACCTGGTCGCTCGACGGCCGCACCCTGTACTTCAACGACACCGCCCGGCGCCAGATCTACGCCTTCGACTTCGACGCGCCGACTGGCAGCCTGTCGAACCAGCGTCCGTGGCTGCGCTTCAGCGAGGCGGACGGGCACCCGGACGGCATGACCACCGACGGCCAGGGCCGCCTGTGGATCGCCCACTGGGGCGGGGGCTGCGTCACCTGCCACGACCCGATCACGGCGGCGGAGCTGGCGCGCGTGCCGCTGCCGACGGGTCACATCACCAACGTGGCTTTCGGCGGCCCGACGCTCGGCACGCTGTACATCACCAGTGCGCGATCCAAGCTGACCGAGGCCCAGCTCACGCAGCAGCCGTTGGCCGGCGCCCTGTTCAGCGTCGAGACCGACGCCGTCGGCCGGCCCGCCTCCTGCTACGCCGGCTGAGGCACTGCGGTGGCAAGGCCGCCAGGCGGCCTGTGCGCCGCGCCCGCTGCTATCTGGATATAGTGAACCGGCTCGCCCACCGCGCATGGAGGTCGCCGTGACCCGGATCCTGATCTACTCGGACCTGCATCTCGAATTCGGCGCCTTCACACCGCCCAGCGAGCTGGACTATGACGTCGTGGTGCTGGCCGGCGACATCCACACGCCCGGTCTGAGTGGGGTGTTGTGGGCGGGGCGCGATTCGGTGTTCGGTGGCCGCCCGGTGGTCTACGTGCCTGGCAACCACGAGTTCTACGGCCGGGAGCGTCGCCGCCAGCTCGAGCACATGCGCGCGGTCGCGCACGGCACCAATGTGCACGTGATGGATCGCGACGACCTGGTGATCGCCGGCGTGCGTTTCCTCGGCGTGACGTTGTGGACCGACTTCCGCCTCTACGAACACCTGGGCGTGAGCGGCAGCCAGGCTGCCGAGGTCGCCCGCACCGGCATGAACGACTTCCGCCTGATCCGCGAGCGCGAGGACGGCGACGTCGAACGCGAGGGCCGCTGTTTCCAGCCGGAGGTGGCCCTGCGCGAACACCGCATCGGCCGGGCCTGGCTGCAGGCGCGGCTGCACGACAGCGATCGGCGTTTTGCAGCCTTGCCCACCGTCGTGGTCACCCACCACGCCCCCAGCCCGCGCAGCGTGCCACAGGCGTACCGCGACCAGCCGCTCACCGCCGCGTTCGCGTCGGACCTGCCGCAGGAGTTCTTCGAGCGCGCCCGGCTCTGGGTGCACGGCCACCTGCACCACTGCAGCGACTACCGCATCGGCACCACCCGCGTGATCTGCAACCCGCGCGGCTACTACGACCCGACACGCAAGACCACCGACAACCCCGGCTTCGATCCGCGCCTGGTGGTGTCGGTGACGGCGTGAGCCCCCGCCCGGCGCTCCGAAGGGTGCTCACATCGCAGCGCGCAGCACCGCGGTGATCCACCGCCCACCGGCAGTGCCAGGCCGGCCTGGCACTGCACCGCCGGCTTCACGGTGTGTCGCGGCGGCGTGGCGCCGGCATGCTCAGTTGCGAACGGCGCAGGCCCTTGTAGGCGTCCCAATCGAAGCCCGGCCGCTCGGCGCTGCCAAACACCCACTCGCAAGCCGCCACGGCGCCGGCTCGGAACAAGCGCAGCTGGTCCTCGCGGCTCATCTCGAAGTCCAGCCAGCCCAGGCCTTGCGTATCGGCATGGGCGATCAGCTGGCGGAACTCGGGGTTGTCTTCGAGAAAGGCCAGGTCGCGTGAATGGCGTGCGCTGGTGAACATGCTCACGAGCAAGCCGGTCAACGAGGTGATGGGTGGCGGTGTCGCCTCCTCGGCCAGCTTGATGCCGACGGTCGGGCAGGCCGGCACGTGGTCGCGGTCGTGGAAGGCATCGATCGGAAAGTTCGACAGGACACCGCCATCGACGAACACATGGGCCGAGTGCTTGTCGGCCGTGCGCTGGCCGCCGGGCGTCAGGCGCAGTGGCTCGAACACCAAGGGGATGGACATCGACGCGCGGGCGAACAGCGACACCGGTTGGGCCAAGGCGCCCGTCAACTCCTGTCGCGCCATCTCGGGAAAGAACACGCGGCGTTCGGTGCGCAGCTCCGACGCCGCCATCGCCACCACCGCCGGGTGCTCACCCAGCGCCGTGACGGCGTCGCTCGAGCGCAAGCGCTCGGCCCGAAAGCGTACTTCGCCGGGCGCCACGGCCAGGCGGCGGTCGAGGTCGGCCGTCGTGGCGCCCGGCAAGCCCACTTCGGCCAACGCATCGTCGAGCCAGTGGTGAAAGCGGAGGCCAGGGCACAGGCCATGGCGGCGCAGCAGCCGGGGCGTATTGACCACCGCGGCAGCACCGGTTGCCGCCCATTTGAGCAACTTGCGAGGCAGGCGCTCAGGCGCGGCGCCGGGCGAACGCCGCCAATAGGACTGGTAGACATGAAAAGCCCATTGCGCGCCCCATCCACCATCGATGAACTCGCGCAGCGGCATTTGCTCCACCAGGGTGATCAGCCGTTGGGCCCGGGCCTCGGGCGGGCGCCCCGCCGCCCCCAGCAGCAGAGCGACCACCGCACCGGCGGAGGCACCGCCGATGCACAAGAAGCGCACCCCCAGGCGTTCCAGTGCGCAGGCATAGCCGACCAGGGCGATGCCCAGCGCGCCGCCGCCCTCCATCACCAGGTCGACGAACTGCTGCTGCCCGTCGGCCGAGACCAGGTCGCTGAGCACGGGCACCGGGCGCCGGCCGCCATCCCGGGCGGCCTCGACGACTTCATCGAGGATGTCCAGATACGCGCCGGGGGTGGCGGTGGTGTCAAGATGCATATCAGCGCTTCCTGGGTTGCGACCGCCCGGTACGCGCGGCCTGTGGTCGGCAAGGCCGCGGGCGCCGCCCGGCCTGCTCGGGTCAGGGGTTGATGCGCAGCCGTGGAGGCCAGCAGCCGTGGAACAATCAGACGCCCAACGACGGACGCGCCAATTGCCCCTCGCCGCTTCGAATCGCCTCGCTTCGACGCCTGACGACGGCGCCGATGGCGCGGCACGCCCGATGACGCTCGGGCGCCGGCTGCTGCTGCTGATCCTCGCGGTGTTGCTGCCCACGGCCTGTCTGTTCGTCTGGATTGTCGTCGCCACCTATCAACGCGAAGCCGAATCGGCCCACCAACGCCTGCGGGAAACGGCACGCGCGCTGTCGCTGGTGGTCGACCGCGAACTCGACAAGCGAGCTGCCGTCGCCCGCACCCTGGCCGCCTCTGCAGCCATCCTCGAAGACGATTTGGCCCGCTTTTACGGCGAAGCCAAGGCCGCCAGCGAAGGCAGCGGCAACTGGGTGGTGCTGATCGATGCCGAACGGCAGCGGCTCAACACCTCGGTGGCACTCGGCACGCCGTTGCCGAGGCACAACGCACCGCCCGGACGCCCGCTCGTCACCGGCCGGCCCGAGGTCTCCAACCTGCGCATCGGGCCGGTCAGCCAACGCCCCGTACTGGGGGTGTTCGCGCCCGATCGCAGCGGCACACCGCCGCGTTACAACGTCGGTCTCATCTTCACCCCCGACGCGCTCCAGGCCATCATCACGCAGCAACGCCTGCCGGCCGGCTGGATCGCGGCGGTGATGGACAAAGGCAACACGGTCGTGGCGCGCGAGCCCGACCCGCAACGCTGGATCGGCAAGCGGGCCCAGCCGGACCTGATCGCCGCATTGCAGACTCGCTCCGAGGGCTTCATCGAATCGGTCTCGCTCGACGGCATCCGGGTGCTGGCCTTCTACAGCCGCTCGCCGGTGTATGGCTGGACCTTCGTGATCGGCGTGCCCCAGGACATCCTGACCACGGGCGCACGTCACGCGGCATGGCAGGCGGCGGCCTCGGCCGCCTTCCTCGCCGTGCTCTCGGTGGTGTTGGCGCTGCGGGCTGCGCGCGGCATCCGGCGCCCGATCCAGGCCCTGGGGCGGGCGGCGCGGGAACTGGCGAACGACGAGGTGCCGGCGGCCGAGCGCACCGGCCTGGTCGAAGTCGACGCGGTCAGCGCCGCGCTGCACCGCGCCGGGCTGCAGGCCGCCGCGATCAACGACGAACTGGAGCACCGCGCGGCAACCGCCGTCGCCGAGGCGCAGGAGGCCCAGGAGCAGGCGGCACGGTTGCAACAGCGTTTGCTCGCCGAGGAGCTGCTGCCGCTGATCATCGACAACCTGCCGGTGCTGATTTCGTATGTCGACGCCGAGGGTGTCTACCGGCTCAACAACCGGGCCTACGAACGGTGGTTCGGCGAGCCGCGGTCGAACATCACCGGGCGGCATGTGCGCGACGTGGCCGGCGAAGCGGCGTGGCAGACGCTGCGGCCCTATATGGAAGCCGCGCTGGCCGGCCAGGCCGTGTCGTGCGAGCACCAGATCGCCTACCCGCGCGCCGGCAAGCGCTGGGTAGCGATCACCTATGTGCCTCACCTCACGGCCGCCGGCAGTGTGCTGGGCGTGGCCATCCTCGTGCACGACATCACCGCGCACCGGGAAGCGCTGGATGAACTGCGCCGCGCCGAAGAGCGGCTGACCCAGGCGGTGCGGGCCGCGGGCGTCGGCGTGTTCGACCACGACCATGTGAGCGGCGAACTGCACTGGTCGCCGGTGATCCGGGCCATTCACGATTGGCCGCCCGACCGTCCGCCCCAACTCGACTCGGTGCTGGCCCGCGTGCACCCCGACGATCGCGAGGCTCATTTGGCAGCGCTGAGATCGGCGCACGACCCGAATGGCAACGGCGTGTTCGCGTCCGACTACCGGGTGTTGCGCGCCGATGGCAAAACGCGTTGGATCAGTGCCCGGGCGCAGACCTTCTTCAAAGGCGAAGGCGCCGCGCGCCGCGCCATCAGAACGGTGGGCGCGGAACTGGACGTCACCGACCGCAAGCGCATCGAAGAAGCCTTGCAGCGCAGCGACGAATCGCACCGCCTGATCGTCGCGCTGCACGACGCCACCCGCGAGCTGCGCGACCCGGCGTTGGTTCAGCGCGAGGTGGTCGCCCGTGTCGGTCGCTACTTCGGCGTCAGCCGCTGTGCCTATGCCGAGATCGACCCCTCACAGCAGTTCGCGCTGGTGCTGCAGGACCACACCGACGGCGTGCCGAGTGTCGTCGGCCGCCACCGACTCAACGACTTCGGTCCCCGCATGGTGGCGCAGCTGCGTGCCGGCTCCACCGTCGTGATCGAAGACGTCGCCAGCGACGAGCGTCTGCTGGGATCGGGTGCGCAAGCAGCTTTTGCGGGGCTGCATGCTCGCGCCGGCGTCGGTGTGCCGCTCGTCAAGGACCGCCGGCTCGTCGCGCTGATGGTGCTGCAGCACCGCGAGCCGCGGACGTGGCGCAGCGACGAGGTGGCGCTGATCGAGCAGGTGGCTGAGCGCACCTGGTTCGCAGTCGAGAGCGCCCGCGCCGAAGCGGCATTGCGCGAGAGCCGTGACGTGCTGGCGCTGGCGATGCGTGGTGGCCGCATGGGCGCCTGGTCGCGCGACCTGGTGACCGATCGGGTCTGGTGGAGCGCCGAGCTCGAAGAGTTGTTCGGCCTGCCGCCCGGCGGCTTCTCGGGGACCACCGAGGGTTTCAGGAGCCTGGTGCACCCCGACGAACGGCCCGCGTTGGAAGCCGCGGTGGCACAGGCCCTGGAACGGCGCGACGACTACTGCGTGCAGTTCCGCTTTCGGCATGCGAGCGGCCAGTGGCGCTGGATGGAAGGCCGCGGTCGTGCGGTGTATGCCACCGACGGTCGCCCGACCATGCTGTACGGACTGGGCATCGACATCACCGAGCGCATGCGGTCCGAAGAAGAGCTGCGCCGGCTCTACCGGGAGCTGTCCGATGCCGACCGTCGCAAGGACGAATTCCTTGCCACGCTCGCCCACGAACTGCGCAATCCGCTGGCGCCGATCCGCAATGCGCTGGAAATCCTGCGGCTGAAGGCACCACCCGATCCGGAAACGCGCTGGAGCCGCGACGTCATCGACCGCCAGGCCCGCCACCTGACGCGGCTGGTCGACGATTTGCTCGATATCGCCCGCATCACGCGCGGCAAGATCGAGCTGCAACAGGAACGCGTCGAATTGACCACCATCGTGCAGGGCGCGCTCGAGGCGGCCCAACCGCTGGTGCAGGCCTGCGGGCACCAGCTGACGGTGTCGCTGCCGCCGCAGCCGGTGTGGCTCGAGGCCGACGTGACACGCCTGACCCAGGTGTTCTTGAACCTGCTCAACAACGCCGCCAAGTACACGCCGCACGGCGGCCAGATCTGGCTCACCGCCGAGGCCGACGACGCGATGGCGACCGTGGCCATCCGCGACACCGGCGTCGGCATCGCGGCCGAGCACCTGGAAACAGTGTTCGAGATGTTCTCGCAGGTCGACCCGGTGCTGGAACGGGCCCAGGGCGGCCTGGGCATCGGGCTGGCGCTGGCCCGCGGGCTGGTGGCACTGCACGGTGGCTCGATCCGCGCCCACAGCGCCGGCCCCGGGCGCGGCAGCGAGTTCGTGGTGCGGCTGCCCCGTAGCCGGGGCACGACCTCCCAGGCGGCCGCCGACGAGGCGCCGGCCGTCGCGCCGCGGTCGGCGCCACAGCGCATCCTGGTGGTGGACGACAACCGCGACGCCGCCGAGAGCCTGGCCGTGCTGTTGCGCCTGGGCGGCCGTGACGTGGCGCTGGCGCACGACGGTGAAGCGGCGTTGCAGGAGGTGCGACGCTACGCGCCCGACGTGGTCCTGCTCGACATCGGCATGCCGGGCATGAGCGGCTACGAAGTGGCGCGTCGGATCCGCAGCAGGCCGCGCGGGCAACAGGTCTGCCTGGTCGCGCTGACCGGGTGGGGCCAGGAGGACGACAAGCAGCGGGCCCTGGCCGCCGGCTTCGACGCGCACCTCACGAAACCCGTCGATGCCCAGACACTGGAGGCCACGCTGGTCGGTGCCGCGACACGCTGACGCAAGACGGGTGCGGTTTTCGCACCGGCACCGGTTCTGATCGGCGAGGCCGGGCACGGCATCCCGGCTCGCGGCCGGATTGGATCAGCACTTCGTCGATCAGGCCTGCACGCTGCTGTCGTTCGCTGCCATTCGAGCCCCCGGGGTGTCAGTTGATGTGGCGGCTATCCCATGCTTTCCGTCAGGGTCAGCGCCGATTTATGATGTTTCACCACGGGTCCCTCCAGGGCATTCGACGGGCGCAGGAGGCAGCCGGTCGACCCAAAACAGGCGGTGACTCTGACGGCCGGTCTGTGCGCGCCTCGATGCGCGAACAGCGGGTCGCCCCCCTCGTGCGCAATGATGCCTCCGTCATGCAGACCTACGATTTCGGCGAGATCTTCACCAACTGCGCGCGTCACGTCTTACGCCAGACGCTGATGCGGGGCCAATCGTTTTCCTTCGACTGCGAAGGACCGCCCCTCCTCCTCGACGACGATCCCTTGTCAGTGGAATGCGCCATCTACCGGTTGATGTGTGCGGTGACCGAGATCCTGCCGAATGCGTTTCTCGTACTCAAAGGTCGCACCGCCGACCTCGGCGGGGGGCGCGCTGAGGTGCATGTGCTGATCGGTGGCCTTGCCGCCCAGGTCCCGGCCGAGACCGTAGCACGCGTCTTGGAACGACTACAGCTGCCCGATGCGGGCCGCCCGTGGAACGACAGCACGCCGGCCCGGACCGCCCGGGGTCGCTGCCCCATCAGCGGCGCCAGTGTCGCGTTCGGCTGCACCCGAGGTCGAGGCGTGTTATTCGCCTTCACCCTTCAGTGCCATGGCCAGTTCGACCCCGCCCCGCTGCCCGACGCAGCCGGCGCCACCGTGTGGGTGGTCAGCACCGCCCGCCATGCCACCGACTGCCTGTCGCGGCGCTTGCACCGCGCCGGCTGGTCGGTGGTGCGCTTCGATACGTGCGAGGACGCGGCACAGTACGCGGCCCGCTTGCAAGGTGGTGAAGTGCGACCCGCCTGGGTGGTGGTGCTGGACAGCCCCGACATCACGGAGGCCTCGCTCGACACCTTGAGCCGGGCGCTGCCGCGTTCGTGCACACGTTCGTTCGCGGTGCCCGCGGGCGCGCCGGCGTTGCTCAGCACCGAGCCGGTCGGGGGCTTCGAGGTCGAGCTCTACCCGTTCAGCCCGGCCCAGATTCACCACGTCACGACGGCGGCTCGCGGTCGCGACGGCGCCCCGTCGACTTGGCTGCTGCCCGAGCCGCCGCGCGACAGCCGTTCTCCGCTGCTGGTCGTGGACGACAACGAGGTGAACCGGATGGTGGCGAGTGAAATGGCCCGAATGTTGGGCTACTCGGTGGTGACGGCCGACGACGGCCTCGCCGCGATCCAGCAATGCAATGACAGCCACCCTCAGGCCGTGTTGATGGACCTCGACATGCCGCGCCTGAACGGCATCGATGCCACGCAGCAATTGCGAGCGCTGCAACGCGACGGCCGCATGCCGCCGTTCGCCGTCGTCGCGCTCACCGCTGGCCTCCAGGCCCAGGTCGGCGACCAATGCCGCGACGCCGGGATGGACGGCTACCTCAGCAAGCCCTTGAGCTTTCCGGAGCTGGCCGCCGAGTTGCACCGCGTGGTCGTGCCGGCGGTGTCGACCCCGCTACACCTCGATCCGGGACGGTGAGGCGGCGGGTCGTTCGCAAGACCCGCCATCGCAGCAGAACAAGAGCTGCCACGCGCCCCTCGCGGACGACCACCGGAGCAGGGGTCGCTCAAACGTCGGTGAGTGCCATCAGAACGTCGGCATACCAGGCGCAGTTCAGCCCCAGCGCCTCGTCCTGCACCAGGTCTCGGTTGCCCATGTCCATTCTGGAAGAGTGGATGCCCAAAAGCTTCCACGGTACGGGTTCTTGCCCGAGATCTCCCGACGTATCCCGCATCAGCACCGGCGCACCGCTGGTCCCCCGGTGGGTGCGGGCATCGGTGAGAAAGTAGCCCTGGCCCTGAAACCGCACGCCGAACGACGAGGCGACGCACGCCAGCCGCGCGACGGGCAGATGGTGCAAGGTGTCATGGAAGCCGAGCGGGAACCCCACCACCAACAGCGGCGTGCCGATTTCGATCTCGGACAGCGCCGCTTGCAGATGCGCCGGCGTGAAGGCCCGCAGCGCGCAGCGCTCCGGCAGCGCGTGCTGATCCAACTCGATGACGGCCACGTCGACTTCACCTTCGCTGTCGCTGGCCTGCCGCCAGATGGCCTCACCCTGTCGATACAGCAGGATGGAAAACGTCGTCGTCAGCGTCAGGTTGAAGGTGTTGGTATGCAACTCGAGTTCGAGGCGGTCGGGGTGGTGGCCCGTCGGCGGGTCCCACAGCACGTGCCGGCTCGTCACCAGGTAGAGCCGTTCGTCGCGGCGGAAGAAGAAGCCGCTCGCGCCACTGATCATCTCCTGGCCCTGGAAGGTGGTCACCCGCGCCGAAGTGAGCAGCACCGGCTCCACCGTTCCTCGCTTGCTCATGCTTCACCCGCTTTCCGGTAGGAGCCGAACGGTTCAACCCATCCATCTGCCTCGGCCGCTCGCACGCTGGGTGAAAGGCGAGTGGGCCAGCCGGGGCGTTGCAGCTAACCCAAGCGTGCCGTCAATTGCTTGTAAGTGTTTTCGCCCACCACGGTGAGGCGCAGCCCACCGCCGTGCCATTCGAGCCAGTTCAGGGCGACGTAATCGTCGAGGTAGCCCTCCGGCACCTCCGCCGCGCGGCGCCGCTTGAGCATGTCCACGGTGGCGAGCAGGCCGTTGCGTAGTGCTTCCTTGCGAAGCTGGGCAGAGGAGGTCAAAGGTCTCGACATGGTGTACCCCTTAAAAAAGACCACCATACCACTCGCGCTGTGACAGTGCTGATGAATCGCAGGGTCTGCTCCTCGCCGGAGCGCCAGCGAAGCTGGAGGCGCGCCCTGCCAGCGAGGCGCTCCGGCAGGGCCAGCGCCGCCTGGCGGGCTGCCGGTGTCAGTGCCGGGTGGCGTGGTCGCCGCGGTCCTCCTCTTGCAGGAAGGCACACACTTTGCCGGCTTCGTCCCCCACCGCGGCCACGGCGGCCAGCAGTTCGTCGTCGCTCACCGCGAACTTGTGGGTCCAGTAGCGCATCTCCGCGCTGCGGGTGACGTCGATGCGCGTGCGATCGTGAGGGATGGGAACGGGTGTTTCATCTGCCATGGCGGACCTCCGGAAACGAACACTGACAACAAGCAGATGGCGTGCCGTGATCCAACGGCGACGAAGGGGCGATCGCGCGTCCATGGCACCGGGCTGGCCGCCCGGCGCCCCTCACTCACTGCGGCCGATAGCTCACGGACAGCGAGTAGGTCCCCGCGGTGTACCCCCGCAGCATCACATACACGTCGCCATTCGCGCGGATGTCGAGGCTGCAGTTCTCGACGGCTGTGCTGCTGTCCGACTTGCAGTCGTGGCGGCTGGTCGTGGGCGCCGCGTTGCGCTGCACATAAAGGTCGATGTCACCAGTGCCGGTGGTGCTCGCCTTGAAGCTGCCGCCGGCCGCCACCTTGAAGGGGCCGAAACTGCGGGTCTGGTTGCGGGCCAGGCTGCCGTTGAAGGTCTCGACCCGATCCGCCGCGCCCGCGCCGTCGCTGCCCAACTCGACCATGTAGGCCAGCGCCATGCGGGCGAACTTGAGCGAATGCTCGGCGGTGCTGCCGGTGTTGGCGTAGGTGTCGTTCGCCGTGTGGATGTGGGGGTTGCTCTCGTCCATGGCCGCCTCGAACGGCATCGAAGCCGCATACCCTTGAGCGGTCCAGGAGGCATGGTCCGAGCAGCCATAACCACAGCGGTCGGTGCCGATCCTCAGGGCCGGTAGATAGGTGCGGATCAAATTGGTGACGAAGCTGTTCTGCTGGCTGTCGGTGTAGTCGGTATAGATGTAGATGTCGTCGACCGACCCCTTGTAGTTGGTCATGTCGAGCTGCATCACGCCCACCACGTTGACGCCCGCCGTGGCATGGCTGCGGGCGATCTCCTGCGAGCCGCGCAGCCCCACCTCCTCGGCGGCATAAGCCATGAACTTCAAGGTGCGCCGCGGCTTGTAGCCGCTGGCGGCAAGGGTGCGGAACACCTCGGTCAGGCTGGCCACGCCCGACGCGTCGTCGTCGGCTCCGGGCGCCCGGGTGGTCTCGCCAGTGCCGGCCTGGTTGATCGAATCGAGGTGACCGCCCAGCACCACCACTTCGTTCGGATTGTCGGTGCCACGGATCGTCGCGATCACCGACTTCTGGCGCCAGTTCGGATGGCTGAACTGTTCCACCGTGATGTCGCTCCGGCCACCTGCCAGCGAGGTCCAGCGTTGCTTCAGCCAGTCGGAGGCGTTGACACCGGCCGTGGTCTGGTAATGGCGGTTCACGTAGGACGACAGCTCGACGATGGTCTGGCCGATGTGGCTGGCCTGCACCTGCGACAGCAGCGGCGTCACCACCGCCTGCTGGTCGATCACGTAGCTGGGCCGCGTCGCGGCGGCCACCGTGAGCCGGCGGGCCGCCCCCGAAGCACGCTGCAGCGTCGCCAGCCCCTCGGCCTGCGTCGGGTGGTACATGTAGCCGCCGCAACGGCGCAGCTCGGTGTGCACCGCTTCCGAGAGCCGGGCGAGATCGTCCTCGTCCACCTGCACCAGGTGGACCCCCTCGGCGTCCGTTGCGCTGTGCGCCGTGCTGCGGTCACCCGCCGTGGAGGAGGCCCGCACGCTGGCTGCGACAGCGGTGGGGGCGTGTTTTTGCAATTGGGCCAAGGCGGCGTCGCCCAGGCTGATCCAGACCTTGTCACCCGCGTGTGCGGCGGAGCTGAAGGCCAGCAGGCCGGCACAGACGATGGCCAGGGGGTGAAAACGCATCATGAAACTCCGATGAGAGGAAGAAACCCGGCTCCGGTGCGCGACGCGCTCGTGGCACGCCACGCCCTCGGCTCCCGGACGCGTGCGAGCGCCGGGGTGAAGCCGGCGCGCGGTCATCCTAGGGTTGACGTGACAGCGTTCCGCGAGGGTTTTCGACAAAAGTGGTCGAGATCTGGCAGGGTTGACAGGGTTTGAGGCGACGCTTGTGCGCTCATCGCCCCAAGCGGCGGAGGAGACACACCAACGATCACAAGACATGCGAGAGGTTGCACTGCCGAGCCCGCCAACGACGCCGGGTGTTCCGTGGCTGCACGGGCTTACCGGCCCCAGATAATCCCCACATGACTGTCACGATCCGCCCCGCCGTCCCCGACGATGTTCCCGCCCTGGTCGAGTTGATCGCCGCACTGGCCGACTTCGAGCAGCTCACCCACCTGTTGCAAGTGACCCCCGAGAAGCTGCTGGCGCAGTTGTTCGGCCCACGGCCGGCGGCCGAAGTGTTGATGGCCGACCTCGAGATCGAGGGGCAGCGCCGGAGCATCGGCTACGCCTTGTTCTTCACCAACTTCTCGACCTTTCTGGCGCAGCCGGGGATCTACCTCGAAGACCTGTTCGTGCTGCCGCAACACCGCAGCCTCGGCATCGGCCGCCGCTTGCTGGAGCAGGTGGGGCGGCTGGCGCTGGAGCGCGGTTGCGGCCGCTTCGAATGGAGCGTGCTCGACTGGAACACGCGCGCGATCCGTTTCTACGAAACGATGGGTGCGACGGTGATGCCCGAGTGGCGCATCTGCCGCATCGCCGGCGACGGCTTGCAGCGCTTTGCGGCTTGAGGTCGCGCCAGCCACGACGCTGCAAGCCCCCCTTCTTGTCGGCACGCAAGGCACCGCATATCATTCGCCGCGTTGGTGCTCGCGCCGCATCATGTCGGCGCAGTTAAACGGGAATCAGGAAGGGCCGTTCCCACGGAACCCGCCCCCACCTGAGCTGCCCCCGCAACGGTAAGCGGACGAAGCCTCGCGCTTCACTCGTGTACAGAATCCACTGGGCCTGATCGGTCTGGGAAGGATGACACGGGAGGTCTGTCAGCCCGGATACCGGCCAACAGGGGGTCGCGCCTTGGCGCGGCCATGCACGAGGAACCTGCGGGGAGGCAGGTGACTTGCTGGCCTTCGACGTCATCATGAACAACAACTGTTTTCGGCCCTGCGCGGCCGCGTGCTCTGCTTCCTGCCGGGTCGGTGTGCTGTGGTCCGCCCCTGCACCTGGTTGAGCCGGGCGCTGCCGGCAGCGGCTGGCGCGCTCGAGCGAGGTTCGGCGACACCTGACGGCAGGCGTGAGCCGCGTCCCGTGCGCAAGCGAGGCACCACCCAGTGCCTCGCGGCCCTCGCTCCCGCCCCACCCGACGCCGGCCGCCCGCCCCCTCAAGAGCCCCGTGAACAGGCCCGTCACCGGCGCGTGCGTGCGCCGTCCGGTCGCCCGTAACACCCCGTCTGCTGCCCGCAACGCCTGGCCCTGTTGAGCTCCCGGGCGGGCGCCGACGCGGACCTACAGGAAGCACTCGATGCACATCGAACCCGGCACACTCGCTTCGTCCAAGCTGATGATCGCTTCGGTGGTCGCCACCGGCTTGCTCGCCACCCATGCGCCCGCCCTGCTGACGCAGCCGAGGATGTGGCTGCGCACCGCACTGGCCGCAGCGTTCTTCTCGCTGTTCATGCAGGCCTTCCATCTGCCGGTGGGCCCGTCGGAGCTGCACTTCGTCGGCGCGATGCCGATCTACCTCGCGTTCGGCCTGTTGCCCACGCTGTTCGGCTTCGGGCTGGGGCTGCTGATGCAAGGCCTGCTGTTCGAACCCGCCGACCTGGTGCACCTGTCGGTCAACTTCCTGTCGCTCGCCGTGCCGCTGCTGATGGTGCACCTGACCCGGTCGCCCAGCGCGGCACAGCCGACCTGGACCGACGTGCTGAAACTGGACGCCCGCTACTACGCCGGCGTCACCTCGATGGTGGGCTTCTGGCTCGCCATCGGCGAGGTGGCGACGCCGGTGCACGAGTGGCTGCGGTTTGCCGCCTCGTATGCCGCGGTGGTCGCGCTGGAGCCGGTCGTGACGCTGGCGGTGCTCGCCTCGATCCGCCGGGTTGGCCATCGGCGCTGGGCCGCTGCGTGTTTTGCGCCTCTCGCAGTGCGCTGATCACCATGCCCGGCACTGTCTGGTTCGTGGGCGCCGGTCCGGGCGATCCGGAGTTGCTCACCCTCAAGGGGCGGGTGTTGCTCGAACGCGCTGGCGCGGTCCTCTACGCCGGCTCGCTGGTCAACGCGGCGGTCGCCTGCTGGGCGCCGCCCGGCTGCACCATCGCCGACTCCAAAGACATGACGCTGGCCCAAATCGTCGCCTGGCTGATCGCCCAGGCCTCCCGGCACGACACGGTGGTGCGGCTGCAGACCGGCGATCCAGCCCTGTACGGCACGCTCATCGAAATGGTGCAGCCGCTCGATCGCGCCGGCATACCGGTGGCCGTCGTGCCCGGTGTCTCGTCGGCGATGGCCGCCGCCGCCGCGGCCGTCGAGAGCTTCACGCTGCCCGAAGTCACGCAGAGCGTGATCTTCACGCGCGTGGCCGGCCGCACGCCGATGCCGGCCGGTGAGTCGCTGGTCGAGCTGGCCCGCCACCGCTGCACCTTGTGCCTGTTCTTGTCGATCACGCTGCTGCACCAGGTGGAGCAAGCGCTGCAGGAGGCGGGCTGGCCCGCCGAAGCCCCGGTGCTGGTGGTGCACAAGGCCAGCTGGCCTGGCGAAGAACGCATCGTGCGCGGCACCCTGGCCGACATCAAGCAACGCTGTCGCGCCGCCGGCATCGTCAGCCAGGCGATGATCATCGCGAGCCCCACGCTGGGCGCCCGCCACTGGGCCACGCTGGCCAAGTCCAAGCTCTACGACGCCGGCTACACCCACCGCTTCCGTCGTGCCTCGACACCCTCAGGAGCCTGAAGATGCACCCGACCCTCTTGCTGGTGGGCCATGGCTCGCGCGAAGCCGCGGGCAACGACGACGTGCGGCGGTTCGTCGCCACCTGGCAGGCCGCTCGGCCGGGCTGGCGCATCGAGCTGTGTTTCATCGAGTTCGGCGAGCCCGGGCTGCACGCGGGCCTGCGGGCCGCCGCCGAGGGCAGCCGTGAAGTGCTGGTGCTGCCCTTGGTCCTGAACGCCGCCGGCCACGTGAAGATGGAGATTCCGGAGGCGATCGAACACGCCCGCAGCGACTGCCCCGCCGTGCAGTTCGCCTATGGACCGCACCTGGGCGCCTGCGACCCCATCCTGGCGATCTTGCGCCGGCGCCTGCGCAGCGCGATGCAGTCGCTCGACATGCCCGACCCGCGCACCACGGGCGTGGTGCTGCTCGGGCGCGGCTCGTCTGACCGGCAAGCCAACGGCGAGGTGGCCAAGATGGCGCGCTGGCTGCAGGAAACGAGCGACCACGAACTGGTCGACCTGGCGTTCACCGGCATCACCTGGCCGCGGCTCGAGCGGGTGGTGCAACGCCAGGCCCTGATCGGCATGCGGCAAATCGTCGTGCTGCCTTACTACCTGTTCACCGGCACCCTGATGCAGCGCATCGAGCGGCAGGTCGGCCACTTGCGAGAGCAGTACCCCGCCTTGCGTCTCGCCCAAGCCGATTGTTTCGGCTTCGAGCCGGAGATCTTCGAACTGCTCGACCATCGGGTGGCCGAGTGGGTCGGCGGCGTACCGCAGGCGCGTTTGCCATGTGACGGCTGCAAGTTCCGCGAGATCGCCCACGACCTGGGGCATGGTGGGCATACGCACGACACCGCGCACGACACCGCGCCGGTGCCACCGCCGCTTGCCCCGGTGGCCGCATGAACAACAGCCGCACCAACACCGTCACCGAGCAACTGACCCGTGCCGGCCAGGTGATCGAGCACGAGTCGTTCGCCATCATCGATGCCGAGGTCGGCCCCCACCCCTACGCCCCCGAGCAGTGGCCAGTCGTGCGTCGCATGATCCACGCCAACGCCGATTTCGAATTCAACGGCCTGACCGAGTTTCATCCGCAGGCGGTCGAGGCCGGCGTGCAGGCGCTGCTGCGCGGCGGCACACCGATGGTGGCCGACGTCGAGATGATCTGCAGCGGCTTGTCGGCGCCGCGCCTGGCGCACTTTGGCGTGCGCACGCATCACTTCATCGGCGATGCCGACGTGATGGCCACCGCGCGCGCCGAAGACACCACCCGCGCCGTGCAGGCCATGCGCAAGGCGCAGCGACTCGGCCTGCTCGACGGCGCCCTCGTGGGCATCGGCAATGCGCCGACCGCGCTGATCGAGCTGGTGCGGCTGATGCGCGCTGGCGCGGCCCGGCCCGCCCTGGTGATCGGCATGCCGGTGGGCTTTGTTTCGGCCGCCGAGTCGAAGGACTTGCTGGCCGAGGTGCAGGACATCCCCTGGATCATCGTGCGGGGGCGCAAGGGCGGCTCGACCCTGGTGGTGGCCGCGCTGCATGCGCTGCTGGCCCTGGCGGAAGCGCGTCAGCAGCGCGTCCTGCTCAGGTGAACGACCGGCGGCATCGCAGGGGCACTCAACATGATGGAGAAAACGGTCCAGCGCGGCACGCGCACCGGCTTCACCACCGGCGCCTGCTCGGCCGCCGCGGCGCGGGCGGCCGTGGTGGGCTTGGTCGAGGGGCGCGTGCCCGCGCAGGTGGAGTGCTGGTTGCCGAACGGCCAGCCGGTGGTGTTCCAGGTGCACGAGGGCCGCTGTGCCGGCAGCGGCTGGGAACGCACCGCCCATGCGATGGTGATCAAGGACGCAGGCGACGACCCGGATTGCACCGACCGCGCCCACCTGACCGCCGATGTGCGGCTGCTGCCGCAACACCCCGGGCAGGTGCGACTGCGCGGCGGCCACGGTGTCGGCACGGTGACGATGCCGGGGCTGGGCCTGGAGGTGGGCGGGCCCGCGATCAACCCGGTGCCACGCCGCAACATCGACGACAACGTGCGCCGTGCCGCGGCCGGCTTGTTGGACGAGGGCGGCATCGAAGTGACGATCTCGGTGCCGCAGGGCCTCGAAATGGCCAAGAAGACGCTCAACGCGCGCCTGGGCATCCTCGGCGGCATCTCGATCCTCGGCACCACCGGCATCGTCAAGCCCTACTCGACCGCGGCCTACCGCGCGAGCGTCGTGCAAGGTGTGCAGGTGGCGGCCACCACCGGCGCCGGTCGGGTGGTGCTGACCACCGGAGGCCGCACCGAAAAGTTCGCGATGGACGAGCTGCCCGGCCTGCCGCAGGCGTGCTTCGTGCAAATGGGCGACTTCCTGCGCTATGCGCTCGACACCGCGGTGGCCTGCGGCCTGCGCCAGGTGGTCATCGGCGGCATGGTCGGCAAACTCACCAAGATCGCACAAGGCGAGACCATCACGCATGCCCACCGCGCCGAGGTCGACACCGGTTTGCTGGCCGAGCTGTGTGCCGGCCTCGGCGTGCCGGCCGACGTCTGCGACGACATCCGCCAGGCCGAGACCGCCCGCTATGCCAGCGAACGGATGGCGGCGCTGGGCTTGACCGAAGCCTTCCACCAGGCGCTCGCCGAGCGAGTCGTGCGCACGCTGCAAGGCCGCTATGCGTCGCAGTTCCACCTCACCGTGCTGGTGTGCGACTTCGACGGTCGCAAGCTGGCGCAAGCCGCTTCCCTGGCGCCAGCGTCTGCCCCGGCACCGGCCTCGTCCCTGGCGCCAGCCTCGTCATTCACCCACGACCCATGAACGACAGCCCTCAGCACGCCATCCTCGCGGCGCCACCTTGCCGGGTCATCGGCGTCCTCGACGATGGCGCCGCCAGCCTGCACGCCACCGCGCTGACCCATTTGCAGCAGGCGCAGTGGGTGATCGGCGGCCGCCGCACGCTGGCGTTGCTGGCCGCCCAGATCCGCCCTGACGCACAGCAGCGCGACCTGACCGGCGCGCTGAGCGAGGTGCCGCAATGGGTCGCGCAGGCCCAGCAAGCGGGCCAGCGCTGTGTGGTGCTGGCCAGCGGCGACCCGCTGTGCCACGGCATTGCGGCCTATCTGGCCTCGCGGCTGTGCATCGAAGCGCTCGAGATCCTGCCCAACCTGTCGACCCTGCAGATCGCCTGCGCGCGCATCGGGCTGCCCTGGCACGACCTCAAGATCGTCTCGGTCCACACCCGCGACGCCGGGGAGTGGGTGGAGGGGGCCGATGCCCGCCACGGCCTGTATGCGCTGTTGCGGGCGGTGCAGTCGCACGACCGGCTGGCCATCCTGACCAGCCCCGAGAACACCCCCGCGCGCATCGCGCGCCTGTTGCTGAGCGAAGGCCTGGGCGAGGACTTCCAGTGCGCCGTCGCCGAGCGGCTGTGCCAGCCGGCCGAGCGTGTGCGCGCGTCGCTGACGGTGCAGCAGATGGCCGATACCGAATTCGCCGACCCCAACGTGGTGCTGCTGTGGCGCTGGGGCCCGCGGCGCGCCCCGGTGTTGTTCGGGCTGCCCGACGACCGTTATGAACAGCGCCATCCCGAGAAGGGCTTGATCACCAAGCACGAGGTGCGCGCCGTGTCGCTGGCGCGTTTGCAGCTGCGGCGCGACAGCATCGTGTGGGACATCGGCGCCGGGTCGGGATCGGTGGGGTTGGAAGCGGCCCGGCTGTGTGTCGACGGCCATGTCTACGCGATCGAAAAGAACGCGGCGGACCACGCCATCGCCGGGCGCAACCGTCGCGCGATGGGCATCAGCAACCACAGCCTGGTGCAGGGGAAGGCGCCCGAGGGGCTGGACGCCTGGCCCGACCCGGACGCGGTGTTCATCGGCGGCTCCGGCGGTGAACTGCCCACGCTGATCGACCAGGTGCTCGACCGACTGCGCCCCGAGGGCCATCTGGTCATGAACTTCGTGACGATCGAAAACCTGGCCGCGGCCGTCACCGCGCTGAAGGCCGCGCAGGCGAGGCGGCCAGTGTCGTGGGACGTGCTGCAACTGCAGGCCTCGCGCAGCAAACCCATCCTCGAGATGCACCGGCTGGCGGCCGAGAACCCGGTCTGGATCGTCAGCGCCACGAAGGAGGCACATGATGGTTGAAGCCACCCGTGCGACGCTCTACGGCGTGTCGCTGGGCCCGGGCGACCCGCAGCTGATGACACGGCGCGCTCACGCGCTGCTGCAGCGCCCGGGCACGCTGTGGACCTACCCGGTGCGCAGCACCAAGAGCCCGAGCTATGCCATGGCGATTGCCGAACGCGCCGGCCTCACGCCCCCGCTCGGTCACCAGCCCCTGCTGTTTCCGATGACACACGATGCGCAGCGGCTGGCCCGCCACTGGCTGCGCGCCGCACAGACGGTGCATGAGGCGTTGCAAAGCGGCATCGACGTGATGTTCCTGGTCGAAGGCGACGCCTCCACCTATGCCACCTTCGGCCACCTGGCCCGCACGCTGCAGGCGCTGCAGCCCGACGTGTCGGTCGAGGTGGTGCCCGGTGTCACGTCCTTCCTTGCCGGCTGCGCGCAACTGCGCTGGCCGCTCGCCGAGCAGGACGACACCGTGGCGGTGGTGCCGGCGGCCTACGGCGTCGGCATGGTCGAGCGACTGCTCGACGACTTCGACACGCTGGTGCTGATGAAGGTCAAGCCCCTGCTCGACGACCTGATCGCCTTGCTCGAACGCCGCGATCTGCTGACGTGCAGCTGCTTCATCGAAAAGGCCGGTGCGCCCGAAGAACGCGTGGTGCACGACCTGCGCACGCTGAAAGGCACGACGGTGAACTATCTGTCGCTGCTGATCGTCAAGAACCCGCAGCGGCAGCGCGGCGAGCGCATCGCCGGCTGCAAGAAGAAGACCGCTGCTGGTCCGAACCACCCACCGGGAGCCCGCTGATGTCGCCCTCCACGCTACCCCCTACTGCCCCAGCCAGGATCGTGCTGGTGGCCCTCACCCGCCACGGTGCCGCCCAGGCCGCGACGCTGGCGCGCGCGTGGCCCGACGCGCATGTGTGCGTGGCCGCCAAGTTCGCCGACGCGTTGTCGGCCTGCGGCGACCGCGTGCGGGCTTACCACGGTGCGTTCAAGGACGAGGTCGGCGCCTTGTTCGCCGGCTATGACCAGATCGTGTTTTTCGTCTCGCTCGGTGCGGTGGTCCGGCTGATCGCCCCGCATCTCAAGAGCAAGGACGAAGACCCCGGCGTGCTGGTCATCGACGACGCCGGCGAGTTCGTGATCCCGGTGCTGTCTGGCCACGTCGGCGGCGCCAATGAGTGCGCGTTGCGCATCGCCGAGGTGCTGCAGGCAGTGCCCGTGTTGACCACCGCGTCCGACGCCGTCAAGACGATCCCGGTCGACATTCTCGGCCGCGAGCTGGGCTGGCGCGTCGAGGCACCCAAGCTCAACATCACCCGCGTGTCGGCCCACGTCGTCAACGGCGAGCCGATCGCCTTCGTGCAGGAGGCCGGGCGCCTCGACTGGTGGACCCGCCCGACGCCCTTGCCAGCCAACATCCATTGCTACGACATGCTCGAAGAGGTCGACCTGGACCGCTACGCCGCGGTGCTGTGGGTCACCCGCCGGCCGGTGGCCGACGATCTCTGGCAGCGCCTGTCGGAGCGATTGGTCGTGTACCGGCCGCCGCTCGACCCGAGGCCGTCGACATGAGCGCCCACCCGGCCACCCGAACGGGCTCGCACCCAGTGCACAGCACGGAGGTTTTGCTATGACCCTACCCTCATGCCCTGTCGCGGCCGGTCTCGGCTGCGACCGTGGCACACCGTTCGAGACCCTGCTGGCCGCGCTCGACCAAGCCCTGGCCCTGGCGGGCCTGCAGCGCTCGCAGGTCACCACCCTCGCGAGCATCGATGCCAAGGCCGACGAAGCCGGCCTGCTGCAGCTGGCGCAGACCTTGGGCTGCCCGGTGCGCTGGTACGCGCCCGCCGCGCTCGCGGAGGTGGCCGTGCCCCATCCGTCGGACGCGGTGTTGCGCCACATGGGCACGCCGTCGGTGTCCGAAGCCGCCGCTTTGCTGGCGGCCGGCGCGGACGCGCCCGCACTGCTGGTGGAAAAACACAAGCTGCGCGGGCCCGACGGCCGACATGCCACCGTCTCGCTGGCCCGCATGGTCGCCGGTGTCGAAACCGCCCCCAGCAATGTCGAAGACGAAACACCTGCCCGGCACACCCTCCCCCCACCCGCGCGCGGCAAGATCACGCTGGTGGGCATCGGCCCGGGCCATGCCGATCACATGACCCGCCGCGCCCGCGAGGCCATCGCGGAAGCCGACACCGTGATCGGCTACGTGACCTACATCAAGCTGGTGGCCGATCTGCTCGACGGCAAGGAGGTCATCCGCAAGTCGATGACCGAGGAGCTGGACCGGGCCGTCAGTGCGCTCGAAGCCGCGCGGGCGGGCAAGCGGGTGGCGTTGATCTCGTCGGGCGACGCCGGCGTGTACGGCATGGCGGGGCCGACCTACGAGGTGCTGTTCCAGGCCGGCTGGCAGCCGCAGGGCGATGATGTGCAGGTCGAGGTGGTGCCGGGCGCCTCGGCCCTCAACAGCTGCGCGGCCCTCGTCGGCGCGCCGCTGACGCACGACTTCTGCGCCATCTCGCTGTCGGACCTGCTGACGCCGTGGCCCGTGATCGCACGCCGCCTCGACGCCGCCGGGTCGGCCGACTTCGTGGTGGCGTTGTACAACCCCAAGAGCGGCCGGCGCACCCGCCAGATCGTCGAGGCGCAACACCTGCTGCTGCGGCATCGGCGGCCCGACACACCGGTGGTGGTGGTCAAGTCGGCCTACCGCCGGCGCGAACGTATCGAGTTCACGACGCTGCAGCAAATGGCCGACTGCGAGATCGGCATGTTGAGCACGGTGTTGATCGGCAACAGCCACACCTTCGTGCGCGACGGGCTGATGGTCACGCCGCGCGGCTACACACACAAGTACGATCTGGCCGGCGCGGGAGCAGCGCCACGCGACGGCGAGCGAGCCGGGCGGTCGCTCTCCACCGGGCTGGACGGTTGGCTGCAGCAACTGCGCGAGGCACAGGCGCGCGGCGACAGCGTGGCGACGCTGGCCGCGCGCCATCGCCTGCCCGCCGACTACATCGCCGCCACGCTCGCGGCGGCCCCCGACACGACAGCCCCGGCCCCCGACGCCGAGGCGGAGGAAGCAGCATGAACGAGAGCCCCTTGCCCCTGACGGCGCGCCGCGTCGAGAAACCCAAGATCGGCGACTACCGCCGGCATCTGCTCGTGTGCGTCGGCACACGCTGCACCGAGCACGGTGAATCGCAGGCCTTGTTCGACAGCCTGGGCGAGAAGTTCAAGGCCGCCGGGCTTGACCAGGGCGCGCTGCGCGTCAAGCGCAGCCGGGTCAGTTGTTTTGCCGCCTGCAAAGGCGGGCCGGTGATGTGCGTGCAGCCGGATGGCGTGTGGTACTACGACGTGACACCGGCCAACATGGACCGGATCATCGCCGAACACCTGGTCGGCGGTCAGGTGGTCGAGGAACTGGTGTTCCACCGCGGGCCCGGGCAGGAGGTGGCGTGACGCCGCGCGCCTACCAGCTCACACCCGGGCAGGGCCTGGCCTCGCTGGAGGCGACCACCCGCCCGCGCTCTGCCCTCGAGCCGCATCAGGTGCGGGTGGCGGTGCGCAGCGTCTCGCTCAACTACCGCGAGATCCTGATCTGCCGCGGCGACTATCCGGCACCGCCGGACCGCCCGGTCGTGCCCTGCTCGGACGGTGCCGGCACCGTGGTCGAAGTCGGTCCCGCGGCGGCATCGGCCTGGGCGGTCGGCGACCCGGTCGTCGGCTCGTTCTTTCCTCACTGGCACGACGGTGAGCCGACACCGGAGGCGATCGCGGTGACGGCGGGCTGCAACGTCGATGGCTGGCTGGCCGAGGAAGTGGTGGTCGACCATCGCGCGCTGGTCCGCATCCCTGCTGGCGTCTCGCACACCACCGCGGCCTGTGCGCCTTGCGCCGGCGTGACGGCCTGGGTGGCCCTGTTCGAAACAGCCCGCCTGCAGGCCGGTGCCACGGTGCTGATCCAGGGCACCGGAGGCGTGGCGATGTGGGCCGCCCGGCTCGCTGCGGCGAGCGGCATCAAGGC
Source organism: Caldimonas brevitalea (assembly GCF_001017435.1). Classification (NCBI taxonomy): domain Bacteria; kingdom Pseudomonadati; phylum Pseudomonadota; class Betaproteobacteria; order Burkholderiales; family Sphaerotilaceae; genus Caldimonas; species Caldimonas brevitalea. The sequence continues at coordinate 588,878 of NZ_CP011371.1, read as the reverse complement.
GGTGCTGATCAGCTCGGACGCCGCCAAGGCCGCCACGCTCCAAACGCCGGGAGGCGTGACCCTCAACTACCTGGAACGCCCGGACTGGTCGGAAGAAGTGTTGCGCTCGACCGGTGGGCGCGGTGTCGACCTGGTGCTCGAACTCGGTGGCAACGCGACCATCCGCGAATCGCTGCGCGCGCTGGCCTTCAGGGGACAGGTCGCCGTCATCGGCGGCCTCGGCGGCTGGACCTACGACTCCATGGAGTACCTGCAGCTGATCACCAAGATGGCCACCCTGCACGGCCTCTACGTCGGCAGTGCCAGGTCATTGGCCGAGCTGCTGACCTTTGTGCAGCAGCACCAACTCCAGCCCCATGTTGCGGCGCGTTTTGCATGGGACGACGCACCGGCCGCCTTCCGCCTGCTGGAAGCGGGTCGCCACGTCGGTAAGATCGTGATCGATGTCGCCTGAGGCCGGCGGCAAGGCCGGCCTTCGGACCGCAGCCCCTGCCCACATCCCGCTTCGAAAGGACCCGCCGCATGGCCCAGCATCCTCCGGTGCAGCCGCTTCCCCAAACACCGCTCGGCCGCTTCCGCCACTACCGCGGCGGCGAGTATGAGGTGATCTGCATGGCCCGTCACAGCGAGACGGAGGAGCCGCTGGTGGTGTACCGCCAGCTCGATCCGGACACCGGCTACTGGGTGCGGCCGCACGCGATGTTTTTCGAGCAGGTCGAGCATGAGGGCCAGTGGCGGCCGCGCTTCGAGAAGATTGAGGACTGATGCCGCGGGCTTGGGCTGGCGGTGCCGCCCTCGCCCTCAGCCTCGACACTGCGCATAAAAAAAGGCCGCGGCGCCTCCGCCCCGCGGCCTTTTCATCACAACACTCCGCGCGTCAACGCAGCCCGTTGCGCATCGCCTTCAGCAGCGTCGCCTGGCTGTCGTCCCCGGTGAACTCCCAGAAGAACGCGCCGCCCAGGCCCTTCGACTTGGCGTAGCCCATCTTCTCGGTGATCTGCGCCGGCGTGTCGAAGCTCCAGAACGTGGTGCCGTTGTAGATCCACTGAGCGCGGCTCTGCGGGTCGACGAAGCTCGGCCAGTTCAGGTTCTTCAGCACCTTGTAGTCCTCGATGCCAGCCTCGTAAGTACCCGGCGCTGCGGTGCCCGTCTGGTAGAGCCCGTTGTTGGCGTTCGGCACGTTGGTCCAACCGCGGCCGTAGAAACCGATGCCGATGTGCAGCTTGCGGGCCGGCACGCCGGCGTCGAGGAAGGCCTTCAACGAGTCGTTGGTGTTGTAGAACTTCGAGTCGCCAGTCGACGGGTCACCCGAGGCACCGTACAGCGCCGAGTGGAAGTTGGTGGTCGGGTCCCAGGCGCCGTGGAAGTCGTACGTCATCACGTTGATGAAGTCGAGATACGTGTGGATCTTGTTCGTCTCCATCACGCGGATCTTGTCGACCCCACCCGGTGCCGCGATCGTCAACAGCAGGCCGGGCCGCACCGCGTCGAGTTGCTTGCGGAACTCGGCCAGCAAGGCGGTGAAGTTTTCCTTGTCCTCCGGCTTGCCGCAAGACAGCCCACATGCCACCGGGTATTCCCAGTCGATGTCGATGCCGTCGAACACCCCCGCCAGCGCGCCCGGGCCGCCAGCACCTTCCACCACCGGCAGATCGCCCTTGATGTAGGCATCGATGCAGCTCTTGACGAAGGCGGCGCGGTTCTCCGGACGCGCGGCGCTCGAGAAGCCGCGCGAGTAGGTCCAGCCGCCCAGCGAGATCAGCACCTTCAGCTTCGGATACTTCGCCTTCAGCTTCTTCAGCTGGTTCCAGTTGCCGCGCAGCTTCTGGTCCCAGGTGTCGCCGACACCGTCGACACTCTGGTCGGCCGCGAAGGACTTGGTGTAGTCGGCGAAGGCGTCGCCACCCGCGCCGGTGTCGGCGTTCGACGGCATCGTGACGCCGACCTCGCACTTGTTGTCGCGCACGTTGCCGAAGGCGTAGTTGATGTGCGTCAGCAGCGGTGCCGAGCCACTGGTCTCGATGTTCTTGACCGTGTAGCCGCGACCGTAGATGCCCCACTGTGCGAAGTAACCCAGCACGTTCTGGCCGCCGCCGGCCTGGTCACCCTTGTCCGTGCGCACGGTCACCGGTGCCGAGGGCTGGGACGATCCGGCCTGGTTGTAAGCCTGCACCGTGAAGCTGTAGGACGTGTCGGGCCGCAGCGACCCGACGGTCGCGGTGGTGCCCGGCACCTGGGTCGCGGTGTTGCCGCCTTGCAGCACGCGGTATTGCACGGTGCAGTTCGGGCCGGCCGCCACGGCCTTCCAGGCCAGGTTCACGCTGTTGCTGGTGTGCGAGGGCGAGGTCAACCCGGTCGGCGTCGTCGGCGCCGTCGTGCACGGGCCGCTGGCGGTGCTGGTGAGCAGCGCCGCGCTTTGCGCCGAGGCGTTGCCGGCCTTGTCGCGGGCGCGCACGGTGTAGCTGTAGCTGGTGCCGGCCTTCAGGCCGGTGTCGGTGTGCGAGGTGCCGGTGGGCGAGGCCACCAGCTGACCCCCGCGGTAAAGGTCGTAGCCCGCCAGCCCGCTGCCGGCGTCGGTCGAAGCCGACCAGCCCAGCGTGATGCTGGTGGCGCCGATGTTGCCGGCCTTCAGGCCCGACGGCACCGAGGGCGGCGTCTTGTCGTCACCACCACCGCCGCCGTCGTCGCACGCACCGAGCTTCTTCCAGACGTCCCATTCGCCGGAATTCGACGCCGGGCTCTGGTTCTGCGTCCACCATTTGGCCTGGTAGGCCTGCTGGTTCAATTGCACCTGTTTGCCACCGGTATAGACGTCGGCGGCGGCCCACTGCGGCAGACCGCTGCAGTCGTAGGCGTGGGCGCCGCCGGTCACCGCGAAGGCGGCCAGGGCAAAGAGTCGGACAGGGGTTCTCATTGAAAGGTCTCCACGGATAAGAGTGGTAGTGAAACGGCTGCCCGCCCGGCACCGGCCGGGCAGCATGGGAAAACGGGGGGAGGCCGAGAGGCCAGGGCTGGCGGCGAGGCACCTCGGTGCCGCACCGGTGGCTGGGGTCAGTTCAACCGCAGCCCGGCCTGCATCACGGCACGCCGGGTGGGGTCGGACAACGGCTGCCGCGAGGGCGAACAGCGTCGTCGTCCTTTCCGCGCGTGTAACCGGCGGGGGGGACCGGGGGGCGAAGTTGAGCCGCGAGGACCGCGCGGTGATACATGAACGTGTCTCCTTGCTCGAAGGCCGGCACACCGGTGCCCGCCTCCTCCCGTTGCCCCTTGGGCGATTTGCCAGGGAACCGGCAACAGGACCAGTTCTCCAAGTGATCTTCTTTTGGTATTGAAATGGTACGTACCAGTTACGGGGCGGCCACAGGCAATTGAAACGGAAGGTGTCGCCAAGACGACAGGTGCGAGGGGTTTGGAAGGGTCTTTCCAGAGAGGCGGAAGAGGCCCTGTACTTGGCGAGTGGGCGAAGTCCCGGCGCCTTTCAGGCGGTCGCTGTCCTATGCCGGTGCGCCGCTGGGACGACACCTACCGGGCTCTCATAGAGCACCGCGGCAGGGGCTCGTCGCCCTCTTGGCGCTGGTGCTTCAGCGTGTCGGTGGTATGCGGTGTCACCGCGTCACATGAGCGCTGCAACCGGCCGGGAGCGGCGGGCTCTTTCATGCGGAAATGCAGTGCGCCCTAGCAGGCACTGCAACCGCAACGCCTGCCAGGGGGTCGCAAGGTAAGGCATACCTTGCGGCAGATGTTGTGATGTGTTGCGCAAGCGCGGGGAATTCCGCGCCGCTATCGCTCCTGCCCGCGCCCGGCCCGCAGAGCGGCCGCAGCTTGCGGCTCACGTCGACCGGATGGCGGCGCCGGTTCAGCCGTCCACCGCGTCCTCAAGAGCCGGCGCCACCACCCACGGCGCCAGTTCTCTTGCGACACCGTTGTTTTCGAGCAAAAGATGTGTCGCCACCGAGGTGCGGTCCGCCGCGGTGCGTTGTTGCGACAAGAACCAATGGCCCTGCAACGAGCGGACCTCGATCTCGAACCCCACCAGCCTTTGCAGCGCCGCGTCGAGGAAGTCGGGCGCCGCGTCCTCCAATGACCACGGCTGGGCCCTGCCGGACTCTTGCTGGAGGACCAGTGCTTCGAGATGGCCCCTCAAAAACGAGACGTCGTGGATGACGGCGATCGGCCCTCGCGCCTGGGCTGCCACATAGTTCCACCCGGGCGCCACCGACCGGCTGCGCTGGCCGTTGACGTACCACCTGGGCGAGATGTACGCGTTGGGGCCCTGGAACAGCGCCAGCACTTCGGGGGCCTGTCGGGCGCTGTCGAGAAATGGATGCCCCAGCGGACAGTGCCCTCTCAGGCGATCCGGTTCACCCTGCGCGCCGGGCACCAGATGCAGCGGAAAGAGATGAACGTCCGGCTGCGACCCCTGCGCGCAGACCAGCGTGGCCAGCGGCCAGGACCGTATGAAACCACGCAGGGTGTCGCGGTCGTGTTGAGCAAACAAGTCTCGGATGTACATGCGGTGCGCTCGTGCAAGGCGATGCCCGCAGTCTCGGCGCTGGCGTGCATCACGTCTTGAACGAGACGGCCACCCGGCCTCGATGCCGCCATGTCGGTGGCGCCGCCTCCCGGCGTCGCGGCGTGTAGCCGCCGAACCTGCGGAAGTCCCGGCAGAGGTGCGACTGGTCCGCATAGCCCGCGACGCAGGCGAGTTCGGCCAGCGATTGATCAGGCCCCTCGTCCAGGAGCCGCATCGCATGCTGGAACCGCAGCACCCGTGCGAGCGTCGCGAACGGCATGCCGGCAAGCGCGAGCGCGTGGCGGCGCCCGGAGCGCGACCGGTCGGCGCTGTGCAGGGTTCCAAGGTCCGCCTGCAACGCGGCCATGCGCGTCAGGGCGTCCCGTTGCCACGGCTGCAAGGCGACACCTTCGCCGAGTTGCTCGCCGAGCCGTTGCAAGGCGGCCACCGCCGCTTCTGCGTGCAGCGCGGTCAGCAACGGCGCCGCCTTCGCGCCGAGCCGCTCGCGCGCGGACGCATCAGCCACCCATGTGTTGCGCAGCGATGCCGCGGGCAGCCCGAGGCAGATCGCACCCCATCCCAGGCGAAACCGCAGGCCTGCCAGGAAGTCGCCGGGGGCCACGGGAATGCGGGCAGAACGGTCCGCCGGCCCCACCAGGCACAGGCTGGCCCGGCTCAGCAAACCGTCTGGGTCCAGGCGGGCCCTCAGCAGCACGTCGATGCGGCCGTCGGCCGTCACCAACTGCTCGCCGGCACGCGTCGCGGTATAGGTCCAGCAAGCCTCCACCCAGGCGTCCGCCCCTGGCGCGGCGGGGTGCTCCTGATAGTGACCTGGGGCAGACGACAAAAGCAGTGACATCGTCGAATTCCGAACAGCAGCGCAAGGAACTCGACTGTAATCGGCCGGCCTCGGGTGCCGGGGCCGGCCCGGCGGTACGCGGTCGGTCCTGGCCACTGTCACAACCCGACCGGCCCGTCCGTCTAGCGAGCATGCGACACCTCCACCTGCCCCCCACCCTGCACCGCGTGCTGACCGTGACACTGTCGGCCAGCTTCGCGGCCAATGCCGTACTGATGCTGGCCCTGCCTCGATGGTGGTACGACAGCGTGCCCGGCGTGGCCCTGCGAGGCCCGTTCAACCTGCATTTCATCCACGACATCGGCGTGGCCTATCTGGCCGCGAGCGTCGGGCTGGCATGGCGCGCCTGGTCGCCGGCCGGTGCACCGGCGGCGCTGGTGGCCGCGCTGTTTCTGGGTTTGCACGCCGCCGTCCATGTGGTCGACCTGCTGGCCGGCCGGTGCGGCTGGGAGAGTGCGAAGGTGGACATCGTCTCGGTGCTGCTGCCCGCCGTGCTCGCCGCGGTGGTGGCGCCGGGCGGGAACGCGGCCGCGGCGCGTTCCGCACCTCGAACGTAGCCGGCCGGCGGCGCGGCAAGGACGGCGCTGGCCGCCGGTGCCGCGTCTTGCCAGTCCGCGCGGCGTTAGTGTCCGGCCGCGGTGCGCTGCGCCCGCGCCTGTTCCCAAGCCGTGCGTGCCAAGGGCTCGGCCTCGCCCCACGCCAGCGGGGAGCGGGCATTCGAGTCGATCCAGCCCGAGGCGAGCTGGTCGGAGAGCTCGTCCCACGAGGTGGCGTCGGGGTAGCGGGCGGCCGCCGAGTGGCCATAACGGTAAGCGCTCTCGCAGTCCTCGTAGCTGCGCTGCGGCCCGGTGGCAGGCTGCCGAGCATGCAGCTCCCGCCAATGCTGGACGTCGTAATCGTCCTCGGCCGGCGTGTCGACGCCCTGCACCAGCGTGACCCCTGCGGCGGCTCCCGCCGCCGCGCCGGGCACGATGCCCAGCGGGCCCGCCATCATGCCGCCGGCGGCGCCGAGCGCCGCGCCCGCCAGGCCGGCGCCGGCCGCGGCCACCGGCCGGTCCCCAAGTAACTTTTTCACCGGATTCTGCGAGCCCTCTGCGTCGGGTCGGGACGTCTCGTCGCTGCGTTCGCTCATGTGCTGAACTCCTCACGTCGGGTGCCGGCCTCGGACAGGCCGGCATGTTCCAACCCCTGCAAATAGAGCGCCCGCGCCGGGCGCCCGGTTCTTTCTGCAGCAGGCCGACGCAAGGCCGCCTGGCGCCCGCTTATTCGCGGTCGCCGGCCGATGCGCGCCGCACGATAGGTGCGGCGACGGCCGCCGGAGAAGCCAGCGCGCGCTGGATCTCCTCCAGCTTGAAGCCCCGCGTCTCGATGCCGCTGCGCCACAGCAGCACCGCGGCCGCGGCCATCGGCAGCGCCAACAGTGCGGCAGACAGCGCAAAGTGGTCGAAGAAGCCGACCACCGCCAGCCCGGCGCCCAGGATGCCGCCGAACTTGGAGCTGGCCGCGATGACACCGGAACCCGTGCCGCGCAGATGCACCGGATAGATCTCGGCGGCGTAAGGAATGAGCATCGCGATCACGCCGCTGACGCTGACCAGCAACATGACGGTCGCGACCAGCGTGATCCACGGCGCTTGCACCTGCCACAGGCCGAGCGCCGCGAAGCCGAGCAGCGTCAGCGTCGACAAGGCCGAGAAGACGATCAGCGTCTTGAAACTGCTCCAGCGGTCATAGAGCCAGATCACCAGGGCGATCGCCGGCAGCCCGTAGAAGGCCGACTTGGCCAGCAAGGCGCTGGCCGCCGTCGGGTCGACCCCCAGTTCGCGCAGATTCGAGGGCAGCCAGAGCAGGAAGCCGAAGTTGACCAAACCCCACCCCGTGCCACAGACGAGCAGTGCCCAGGTGATGCCGGCATGCCGCCCTTGCAGCAGTTGGCGCACGGTGGCGACCGGGTGGCTCTCGTCGATCGGCTCGGGCGGCGGATGGGCGTCGTCGTCCGGCTCGAGGCCCCGCCGGTTGCCGGCGAAACGGGCCAGCACGGCCACCGCTTCCAGATGACGCCCCATCGCCGAGAGGAAGCGAGGCGACTCGGGGATGTAGCGGTTGAGGAAGATGATGGCGGCGCCGGTCGGCAGACCCAGCAGCCACAGCACCCGCCAGCTGAACAGCGGCTCGAGCAGGGCGGCGGCGCCCGACGCCAGCAGGTAGCCGGCCGACGTGCCGATGCCGCCCAAGGCCACCAGCAGCCAGCCGCGGTGGCGCGCCGGCACGGTCTCGGCCATCAGGGTGAAGGTGATCGGCAGCAGCCCGCCGGCGGATGCGCCCATCAGGAAGCACATCGCCAAATTCCATTCGAACGACGGCATCGCACCGCAGATCGCCGTGCCGATGAACATCAGTGCCGACAGCAGGATGGCGGCACGACGGCCCATGCGGTCGGCGATGCGCCCCCAGACCACCGACCCCACCGTGGTGCCGGTCAACGCGAACAAGGCCAGCAACCCGGCCTGCGAACGCGGCAGCTCGTATTCGCGGCTCAGCCCCGGGATCACGAAGCCGAGCGTGGCCGGCTTCATCACGTCGATGGCCAGCGTGACGACCAGCACCACGACCAGCTTCCAGTGCTCGCGGTTGAGGGGCACACCATCGGCCAGATGGAAGTGCGGCGCGGCCGCACTGCCGGCCCCCACCCCCTGGTCGGCCGGCAACAGACCTCGCCAGGCGAGCAGCACGCCAACGGGGATCAGCGCCATGCCGGCCCACATCTCGAGGCTCATCTCCATGCCGACCATCTGCCACTGCGTGTATTGCCCCATCAGGAACATCGGCGCATGAGCGAGCACGCCGGCGGTGATCAGCAGGGTTCCCAACCAGAAGGGGACGGGGCGGTGGAACATGAGACGGAGCGAGCGGAGCCAGGACAGGGGAAAGGCGGATTGTCCCCCGAAGCGGCGTCGCGCTTGGACGGCGGTCGCATGCTCTCGCGACGCAAACGCTCGATTCCTGCTCGCACATCGCCGCCGCCGCGCCGCCGCGCGCCCGTGCCGCCATGCCGTGGGCAGCCGCTGCTGACGATCAGACCGCCACCAGTTCGGCGGCCTGGCGCCGGCATTCGTGACGAGTTTCTCGACGGGCCGGCTCGCCCGCGGCGGCCCCGCAGCCCCCCTCTCAAGTTCCGTCCTGCGATGCCGATAGTCTCGTACGCCTTGATTGGCGTGAGAAAAGGCCTGAGGGAGCGCATCCATGACCGACACGCTGGTTGTCAACGAGCATTACTTGAACCGCGTGGTCGCGGTGGCCGAGACCGCGGGCGTCGAGGCGGCCGAAGACATCATGTCCGGCAACGGCATCAAGCTGCTGGCCAAGGGCACCCGCATCGACGCGAACGCCAAGGAGCGTTTGCTGCAGCACAAGCTGCGCAAGCCGCTGGAATCCTCGGTGCGCGTGATCGACGGCGTGGCCTTGCGGCAGCTCGACCAGGTGGCCGAGGCCTTGCTCGATCGCCACGCGCTGCTCGCCAGTGTCTGCGGCAGCGTCGACGCGCGGCGCGTCACGGCGGCGCTGCAGGCGTTACGACTGACGTCGTCGACCGAATCGATGCTGAGCGTCTATGCGGCGCAGGGGCCGCACAAGCTGGAGCATGCCGTCGGCGTCAGCCTGATGGGCGCGTCGATGCAGCACAACCTGCCCGGGGCCGGGAGCGGCGACGGGCAGCAGGTGCTGATGGTGGCCGGCCTGCTGCACGATGTCGGTGAGCTGTACATCGATCCGGCGATCCTCAACGCCCGCTCGCGGCTCACCGCCGAGCAGTGGAAACACATTGCCGCGCACCCGATCGTGGCCGCGCACCTGCTGCGCGACATGCCGGGCGCGGGTCCACAAGTGGCCGAGGCGGTGCTGTGCCACCACGAGCGTCTCGACGGCTTCGGCTACCCGCAGGGCCTGCGCGGTACACAGCTGCCTTTGTCGGGGCAGGTGCTGGCGCTGGCGGAGATGCTGATGGGCCTGATCGAATCAGGCCGCAGCCCGGCGGAGCGCGCGAGCGTCGCGGTCAAGCTCATTCCCGGCGAGTTCAACCGCCACCTGCTCGCCCGGGTCGCGCAGGCCATCCGTCGGAGTGCCACGGCGCCGGCGGAGCAGGAAGCGGCCCCGCAGAGTGCGATCGAAACCTTGGCGCAGCGCGTTGCGCTCCTCGACACCACACTCGGCCGCTTGCGGCCGCTGGAAGACAGCATCGAGGAGCGCATCCGCAGCAGCAGCCCCGGGCTCAGGGAACTGATGCAGCACACCGTGGACCGCGGGCGCCGCATCCGGCTCGCGTTCTCGAGCACCGGCCTCAACACGCTGGGGCCGCAGGAGCTGCGCGAACGCCTGGCGGCGATGGACGCGCAGGTTCAGTTCGAGGTGGACATCGTATTGCGCGAGATCGAGTGGCGCATGCACGAAGTGAAGCGCGAAACGCGTTTGCGCCTGGAGCGCCTGCCGCCGGCGGACGCGGCGCTGGCCCTCCAGTTCGTCGAGGAGAGCAAGGACGCGGCACGCTCGGCGGTGCAGGAAGTGGCGAGCCCCGCGGTGCAGCGGGCATCTGCCTGACGACCAAACGGGCCGGCTCTACTTTTTTCCGCACCCCGCGCTCAAAGCCTTGACCTGAGCGACCCGGCGTTGGGCGGAATGGCGCGAGGATAGGTGAACGGCACGAACGGAACACCCCAGTTGTGCGCCATGTCCATCACCTCGTGGAACCGGTGCACCCAGGTCGACGAGGGCGGGTAGCACTGGTTCCAGAAGGCAAAGATGGCCCAGGCCAGCGCTTCATACTCCTGCGGCCTCGCACCGGCCCATTCGGCCATGCGCATCAGGCGACCGGTCGTGAACGACGGGCCGGCCCAGATCGGCATGCCCTGCACGCGCGCGGCCATCACGAAACCGCTGTGCTCTTTCAAGGTATAGCGCGCCGGCTCGCCGCGCCCCGGCTTGTAGCGGAAATCGGTCGTGTCGCTGATGATGGAGCGGCTGTACTCCGGCTTGCCGAATTCGTTGATGCGGAAATGGGTGCCCTTGCTCTGCTCGGGTGGCACCTCGACGGCCGACTTGAAGTTGCTCTTGAGGAAGTCGCTGACGTCGTGCAGCGTGATGATGCGGTCTTCGAAGTAATACGCGTCCGGTTGCTTCAAGACCCGGGCGATGTTGGCGCCCGACTTTTTGTACAGAGGCTGGTAGGGCAGCTTCAGGTTGGCCTTTTCGTCCAGCAGCGACGCCAACACCTTGGGCGCACTCGGACTCGAGACCTTCATGCGCACCTTGTCGAGGAGCGCGGCCAGGTGGCTGGCGATATAGGGCGACTCGCGGGTCTCGCCCGCCAAGCGGGTTTCCGTTCCGTCCAGCGCTTCACGCGACAGAAACTCCCCCATCACCGCGCGGGCCATGTTGGTGTAATCGCCGAACTCCAGGATGTGGCGCTGCTGGCCCATCTTTCTGCGCGCCTCCCAGGCCTGCGGATCGTCGCCGCCCTGCGCGCTGATCCACTCCCTGAGGATGGGGAGGATCTCGCGTTTGACATGCAGGAAGAAGCTGTGGAAGCCGCCCGAGACGTTGTTGAGGATGTCGCGGTAGGCCACTTCGGCGTCGTGATACTCGCGCACCTGGCCATCGGCGCCGCGGAACTTCAGCGTGGCCTGTACCGCCTGCCATTGAAAGGTGCCCGGGCCGTGCACGAGTGGGGCCGGCCCGGGCGCAAGCAGCGGCTCTCCGGCCGCGAGTGCGCCCATCCGATCGGCCTCCGCCTCCAACTCGAAGTCGACCAGCCACCGCACCTGCGCGCCGTCGCTGCCGGCCGGCACCCGGCCTTGCTGCTGCTGCCGCACATGTGCAAGTTCATGCCCAAGCAGGCGCCGCCCGTCGGATGTGTCGGGGTTGAACATCCCGGGCGCGAAGTACAGGTCGCTGCCGTGGTTGAACGCCGGCACACCGAGCGCCGCCGGCTGCGAGCCGATGTGGATGCGCACCGCCTCGAAGTTCGTGCCGAACAGCTGTTCCATCGGCCGGCGCACTCGATCGGGCAGCGGAAAGCCGCGGTCGGGCGCGCCGAAACACAAATCGGACAAGGTTTGCATGGGCAACTCCGAGGGGCTCGAGAAGGCGCGGGCCCGAGGCTGGCGAGAGCCTCGCGATACAGGGTCGAAGCGACGCGCCTCGACAGTTGACCCGTCATTCTGCGGGCCTCACACCGGCGCACCATCCCAAGTATTGGGGGTGTCGGCCGGAGGCAGCCGGCGCTACAGCCGCCGCGGCGGACGGCTTCGCCCTGCGCACGGCCGGCAGCAGCGTGATCGAGGCCACCACGAGCGGCACCAGCAGGACCAGGTTCAGCTGTTGCCAGCCGAGGCGGTGCAACAGCCAGCCGGACGAGAGCGACGCGAAGGCCGACACACCGGCGACGATCAACTCGTTGCAGGCCTGGACCTTGGCTCGCTCCTGCGGTCGATGTGTTTGCGCGAGCAAGGCCGTGCCGCCGAGAAAGGCGAAGTTCCACCCCACGCCCAACAGCACCAGGGACGAGCCGAACTGCCACAGCGCCAGACCCGACACAGCGATGGCGACGTGCAGGCTCAACAACACGACACCCGCCAAGGCGACCCGCTCGGCCTGGAAGCGCTGGAGCAAACGGCCGGTGAAGAACGACGGGACGAACATGCCGAGCACGTGCCACTGGATCACCGAGCGGGCGTCGGCCGCACCCAGACCGCAGTTGACCATCACGAGCGGCGTGGCCGTCATCGCGAGCACCATCACCGCGTAGGCGCTGGCCGCCGTGACCATCGCCTTGCCGGCACCGCCCGTCCGCAGGATCTCGACCAGCGGACGTCCCCGGTGCATCCCGGCCACGGTGCCGGTCGGCTTCGCCAGCCGGACCTGGCCGACGACCAGTGCGTAGGCCAAAGACAAGGCGGCCATCGCGAGATAGGCACCGGTGAAGTCCACCGGGCCGAGGGCGCGGGTCGCGTGGGCCAGCGCAGGGCCGGCCAGCGCCGCCACCACGCCGCCTCCGATCACCCACGACATGGCCCGCTCGCGTCCCTCCTCGGTGGCCGCCTCCATCGCGGCAAACCGGTGGTAGCTGCCGAAACCCTGAAACCCGCCCAGCAACAAATGGCCGAGGCAAAAGACCCAGAAGTCGCGCCGCCCCGCGCCCAGGGCCGAGACCAGGGCCCCGGCGGCACAAAGGCCGGCCCCGGCCCAGAACCCCCAGCGCCTGCCGTGCCGCTCCATCAACAGGGCAGCCGGCCATGAGACCAGGAACGGCCCGACGACCAAGGCGGCAATCGGCAAGGTCGCGAGCGACACGTCCGGCGCCAGCAGCTGTCCTGCCAGACCGCTGACCGCCATGCAACCGACGACGACGGTCAGCAGCAGGGCCTGCGCGACGGCCAGCAATGCGACGTGACGACGTGCCTGGGCTTGCAGCGTGTGGTTCATGGGGTAAACGTCCGGTGGTCGGGATGCGAAGACGGGCCGGCCATTGTCGGTCCCTGCGGCGGCATGCCGGCCGATGAGCGGCACATGCCGCGGCCTTGAACGGCAGCAGCCGACGCTTACGTGAACCTGCCACACACGCCCTCACACACACCTCGGTACGCATGTAGCTGCATCTTTGGTTTCGAGCTGAAAAACCGTTGGACGTCGCGACGGCCGCGCGAAGACGATGCGGAGGCTCGAGCGCGCAGCGCACTCGTTACTGCATCGCGGCGCGCCTACACAACCTAGAAGGATGGAGATCTAAGACGTATGGACACGCCGCCCGCCGTCGCATTGCGACACCGTTTGCCTCTCGCCGTCGCCACGCTGTTCGCCGCGGCCGCTTGTTGGGGGTCATCGGCTCATGCCGCGTCCGCCTGTAACCCCGCCTGGGCCGAAGGCGTGAGTTACACGGCTGGCCAGGCCGTGTCATACAAGGGCGGCAACTACAAGGCGCTGGTGGGACACACCGCCTATGTCGGCGCGAACTGGAACCCGGCCGACGCACAGTCGCTGTGGAACTGGGTCGACTCCTGTTCGGCGGGGTCCACGCCTCCGCCGCCTCCGCCTCCGCCCCCCCCTCCTCCAGCGCCGAAGCCGCCTGCGCCTCCGCCACCGAAGCCGCCTGCTCCGCCGCCGCCGCCTACGGCGCCGCCGCCCCCGCCGCCCAAGCCTCCTGCGCCGCCACCCCCGCCGCCGGCCACAAGTGGCGCCGTCTGCTTCTACGCCGACGCCAACCATCAAGGCGAGTCCTACTGCAGCAACGAGGGGTCCACCTACGTGGGCGCAGCGTGGAACGACAGGATCTCCTCGGTGAAGGTGGCCAAGGGCTACCGGGTCGACCTCTATGAACATTCAGAGTCGGCCGGCCGCAGCCTGTCCCTCACGAGTGACGCGCCCGAACTCGCCAGCCGTGGCTTCGACAACCTGGTCTCTTCCTACAAGGTGACCAAGGTCACCCAGCAGGTCGGCTTCAAGACGCTGAACTACCTGAAGAGCATCTCCGGCAAGTCCATCGTCGCGGGCCAGCACAACGACCAGAAGGACGGCACCGGCGTCACGACCTACACCAACAAGGTCAAGGACATCACGGGCAAGTTGCCCGGGCTGTGGAGCGGTGACTTCAACTTCCACGGCAACGACGGCATGCGCTGGGAGGTCGTCCACGAAGCCGAGCGGCAATTCAAGGCCGGCGCGCTGGTCAACCTGATGTGGCACGTCTGCCCGCCGACTCAGGACGACGGCTGCGGCTGGGAAGGCGGCATCAAGAGCCATCTGTCCGACCAGCAGTGGAACGACCTGATCACCGACGGCGGCGAGCTGAACCGCAAGTGGAAGGCCCGCATGGACGAGGTCGCGGTCTACCTGCAATACCTCGAGGACAAGGGCGTCGAGGTGATGTGGCGGCCGCTGCACGAGATGAACCAGGGCAACTTCTGGTGGGGCGGGCGGACCGGGCCGAACGGCACCCGCCGTCTGTACCAGATCACCCGCGACTACATGGTGAAGGTCAAGGGCCTGACCAATTTGATCTGGGAATGGAACGTGCAGGATCTCAGCACCAACTATGCCGACTACAACCCGGGCAGCGACTACTTCGACGTGGCGTCGCTCGACTGCTACGGCGACGGCTACTACAACATGAGCTACTACGAGGCCTTGCGGGCCCAGGCGGGCGGCAAGCCGATGGGCATCGGCGAGAGCTTCCACGTACCCTCGGCATCGGTGATCGAGAACCTGCGGGACATGACGTTCTTCATGATCTGGTCCTACGGGCTGCAGCAGAACAACAGCGACCAGGCCATCAAGGACACCTACTACAACCCGCGCGTCATCACCCTCGACGAACTGCCGCGCTGATCGCAGGACGCGAAGCGGCGTCATGGGCAGCCAGCAGCGCCCTTGACGCCGCGGCGTTCGATTTCATCGCCTAGCGTGCCCCGCACGCCACCGACCGACCTTCAGGAAGACGCACGATGAAGAACACCCGCCTCTCGTGGCACATGCTCGCCCTCGCCTGTGCCGTGACCTTGGCCGCCTGTGGCGGCGGCACGGACGACACGCCCGCCACCGCGCAGGCGACGCATGGCGCCGAGTCCCCCGACAGTGACGACGCGGACGCCGGCAGCAGTGCCGAAGCAACGCAGGACTCCGCAGCGCCGAACCAAACAACGCAGGCCGGCAGCGCCGAAGCTGCCTCCCCGGCAGCCGATGACGACGGCAGCCGCGCACAGCCTGCCGCCGAGCGCGCCGGCGCGCGCCGGCTGATCGCGGACGGCAGGACCGATACCTATACCTTGATCAACCGCGTGCTGGGTGGCAATGCGGCCGAGACGCCCGACTGCGCCCACCCCCGCTTCGGGCCTCACATCACCCAGGCACACGACGCCGAACTCGGCAAGGCCGCGTTCGTCTTCACCTTGCACGTCGACCCGGACGACGACCGTTGCACCAAGGCCGACCGGCAGCGCAACGAGATCAAGGTGTACGGCCCCTCTGACGACTACCTCAAGGGCTTCAAGGGCGACACGGTGACCTACCGCTGGCGCTTCAAACTCGACAAGGGCTTCCAGCCGTCGAGCAGCTTCAGCCACATCCACCAGATCAAGGCCGTCGACGGCGACGACGGCTCTCCCATCCTCACGCTGACACCCCGCGCGGGGCGCACCGACCAACTGCAGCTGATCCACGTCGATTCGGATGGTGACCGGAACGTGCTCGATCAGAAAGCGCTGTCCGGGTTCAAGGGCCGCTGGATCGACGCCTACGAACGCATGACCTACGGCAGCAACGGCAGCTATACCCTCATCCTTCGCAACCTGGCGGACGGCAAGGTGCTGTGGCGCTACAGCGCCAAGCTCGACCTGTGGCGTGACGGTGCGAGCTTCGTGCGGCCCAAGTGGGGCCTGTACCGCAGCCTGAGCCAGCGCGACGCGCTGCGGGACGAATCGGTGCGTTTCGATCGCTTCTGTATTGCCAAGGGCCAGGACGACTGCAGCAAGTAGTCGCTGAGGGCCGCGGCGCCCCAGCGTTCGCAGCACGGACCCTCGCCAGCGTATGCAGACCGGCAACGGCGGTGAGGGCCGGTCCCGGCCCCGGCCTCAGCTCGCCCCCGCCGCCGCCTTCCGCCACTCCCTCGGGGACGAGCCGGTCTGCGCACGGAAGGCCCGCGACAAGGCCGCCTCGCTGCCATACCCCACCGCTTCGGCGATCAGCCTGAGCGAACGGCCTTGGCGCAACATCTTTTGCGCCAGGCCGATGCGCCAGCGCTGGAGATAGCTACCCGGCGTCAGGCCGACGATGTCCCGAAACGTGTTGGCAAACGTCGTACGTGACATCCCCGCCTGCACCGCCAACGCTTCGAGCGACCAATCGCGCTCGGGCGCCTCGTGCAACGCCACCATCGCCTTGCGCACCCGATCGTGCGCCAGGCCGGCCAGCATGCCCGGCTGGACCTGGCGCTGCTCCATCAGCTGGCGCAGGATCTGGATGAGCACCACTTCGAACAAGCGGTCGAGCATGGACTGACGGCCGCAGTAGGTCGACTCGGCTTCCGTGAACAGCACCTGCAGCACCGGCTCGCAACCGGGCAACTGATCAAGGGGCATGCAGACGAACGCCGGCAGGGCCGCCATGATGGGGTTGGCCGCCCCGCCTTCGAACTGCACATGCGCGCAGACGAAGTTCGCGCCCTGCTGGCGGTCCGTGATGAACCCGTGGGCCATCGGACGGGGATACAGCAACAGGCTGGGCTGCGTGATGCGCACGGCCGTTTGCAGGCCATGGCGCACCTCGACCTCCCCGTCCCGGATCAGGTGCAGTTGGCCGTAAGGCTCGTCGGCCTCCAGCGCGTTGATGCCGCACAGCAGACCGGCGTGGAAGGTGCGCGCGCGGACCGAGAAGTGATCCAGCAGCGCCGCGAGTCGATCCACCATGTCTGAACTCCTGATCAAGAAATGCGTATTGAATGCGTCATATCGTACGTCGAACCCGGGCACAGTGTGTCCTGTCCGTCGCGACGCACTGACCCACCTTCCCGACCGGGGGTTCGATGCGGCGGCCCACCACCTGTCACAACCACTGAACCGGAGAGCCACCATGAACCGTCTTGCCAAGCTTTTCACCGTCTCGGCCCTTGCCATGGCCGCCCTGACGTCACAGGCGCAGTCTGCTGCACAGCCCGTCCCGAAAGGCGTCGCGGCGCTGGGAGCGAGCTACATCGCCGCCCGCGACGGCACGCCGCTGTACTACAAGGACTGGGGTCCGAAGGAGGGGCCGGTGGTGATCTTCAGCCACGGCTGGCCGCTCAACTCCGACAGCTGGGAGTCGCAGATGATGTTCCTGGCGGACCACGGTTTCCGCGTGGTGGCCCATGACCGCCGCGGCCATGGCCGCTCCGGCCAACCGTGGAACGACCACCACATGAACCAGTACGCCGACGACCTGGCCGCCGTCATCGAGGCCCTGAATCTGAAGGACGCCACGCTGGTGGGCTTTTCGACCGGCGGTGGCGAGGTGGCGCGCTACATCGGTCGGCATGGCACGCGCCGGGTCGCGAAGGTGGTCTTCGTCAGTGCGGTCACGCCCATCATGGTCAAGACGCCAACCAACCCGGAGGGTGTGTCGATGGACGTCTTCGATGGGCTGCGCAAGGGCTCGCTGGAAAACCGCGCGCAGTTGTACAAGGACCTGGCGAGCGGCCCCTTCTTCGGCTTCAACCGACCCGGCGCGAAGCCGTCCGAAGGCTTGATCGATTCGTTCTGGCGCCAAGGGATGGTGGCGGGGCACAAGCCGACCTTCGATTCGATCAAGGCGTTCTCCGAGACCAACTTCGTCGAAGACCTGAAGAAGATCGACAAGCCCACGCTGGTCGTCCACGGTGACGACGACCAGATCGTGCCGATTGCCACCACCGGTCGCGCGACCGCCCGACTCGTCAGAAACGCCCGCCTGGTCGAGTACGCCGGCGCCCCGCACGGCATCACGGACACGCACAAGGATCGCCTGAACCAGGACCTGCTGGAGTTCATCAAGCGCTGAGGGGCCTGCGTGCAGGGGGTGGGCGGCTCAGGCGCAGCGGTCAGGCGCCGACCACCCCTTGAACCGCCCGGTAGTGCAGAACAACCGGGAACGGCTCATAGAAGTGGTGCAGCAGGCGCTTCCATTCTTGATATTCGGCCGACTGCCGAAACCCGACCTCATGCGCTTCCAGCGACTGCCAGCGCACCAGCAGGATGTACTCGTTCGGCCGTTCGATGCAGCGCTGCAACTCGTGCGTGAGGTAGCCCGACATCGACGAGATGATGAGTTGCGCCTGTCGGAAGGCCGTCTCGAACTCGGCCTCCTGGCCGGGGCGAACTTGAAGAAGAGCGACTTCGAGGACCATGGCACCTGCTTTCGATGAGTGCCTGATTGTCGTGCGCGCGTTGCACAGGACCGACGCGGCGAGGACAAAGGGAGCAAGACCACAAGTCGGCCGACCACGGGCGAGGCAGGCGATGCGCTCGACCGCGCTCGCTATCCCGGGCCGCGCGGGCGGATGCCGGCCGCTTCACTGCTCTGCAGCACCGCGTGCATTCCCCGCGCCCGGAACCAGACCACCCACGCCTCGACCCGCTCCCGCTCAGGGTGCCAAGGGCCGAGACAGGCGACGTTGCCCCGCGGACTGAGTTCGGTGAAGACCACACGCCAGAGGGTGCCGATCGGCTGACGCGTGCGGGGCAACATCGCTCACACACCAGCAGGCGAACAGGGCCGCCGCGCAGCGCCGAGAGGGCGAGCGTTGGTGCCGTGGAGTGCACGGCCTGCGTTGAGCCGAGACACGGTGGGCTGCGGGAAGCGCAACACCGTCAGCCAGCAGGCCACAGGAAATGCATGTCGATCCATAAGGCCTCGTCGAGTGAGCCCGGCTGGCGCCACAAGCCCCCTCCGGTCGCCCCGCTGCCGTGCGCCCAAGGGGCGTGTCGGCGGGAGGCTGGGCGTCTCCCGCGGTCGCGGGGTCTGCGTAACGGAGATTACTACCGGGCGACCATCAATGTTTCATTCAGACACAATCTCCGCCCGCACTTTTGTGGCATTTGTCGGATTCGTCGAAGACGAAAGGGCCGTGGGGCCTGATCTGCGTGCCGTAGCAGGCACGCGCGTTGCGCAACGGCTGAAGAGGAAGTTGTACGACGCCTTATTGTTTGCTTACCGACCTGCCGAACGTGCCAGGAGATACTGAACCGTCTCGTAGAAGGGGAGTGCCTGCATCAATGGAGCTCGCGAAGTTGCTTCGCTGGCAACTGGAAGACGTCGAAGGTAAAGCGGTTCACGCCGCCAAAGCGCCGCTCCACCAGCGAGAACCTGCCCGCCAAGCGCTGCTTTTGTCAGCCGCAGGGCTCATTGCCGTGCGCGAACGCGTGCTCGCCGACGTGTCGCTGATGCAGGGAACTCCAGCGCACTGGGATCAGCTTGGCAAACGTTACGGCGCCCTCAAGCGCGCCCTGGCCGACCTGGCATTGCCAGCGCATGAGGGCGAACGGTCCGACCACCGGCTGAAGCGCTTCCGCAGCACCGTCGCTGCCCTGGTCACCGCGGAGTCCCGGGACGTGTACCCGGTCCTCGAAAGGCGCCAACTCAACGGCAGCCTGCAGTGCCTCGAGGCCGAGGTGCAGTTGCTGCTGGAGCGCCACGCCTTGCCGGCGGACCATGGAAGCAGCCGCAGTTCTCGCGAGTGGCTCAACGAGGCGCGCCTGGTGCTGTCGTCCATGCCCGTCGAAACAGCCCGACCCTTGCGGGCGGATGCAGGGGAACCAGTCGTCCCCCACGCCCTGCCCTCGGCCGAAGCGCCTCCCGGCAGCGAAGTCACACGCCGATCGGACTGACCCGATGCGACTGCGGGGCCGCTGCGGCGTGGTGGCCGACGAGCGGCAGGCTCCGCAAGCGGACCGAATAGGCCCAAGCGGGCCCCTCCTGTCGAAACGCATTGTCGGATGAGGCGTACGGCCAGGCTCCGCTTGAGTTCGGCTGCAGCGCCGCCACGGCGTGGCCGATCGAACCGGGACGGCCTCGGAGTGCCTCTCGCCAAGGTCGCTGTATCGCTCGCGGTCTTGGTCGGTCTTGCAACGACCTGCTGAGGTGTCGTTCCTCCTTTCTCGCACGCGCGCGACCACATCGGTTGGCGGCCAGCCGCCGACCGACACCCGCGCCGAGTCACCACGTGGTGCCCCAAAAACCGCTTGCGCTGCAAATGCGAACGATTATCATTCTCGTCGTGTTCGCAATGCCGCCCCTTCCACTTCTATCGTCCCCCACCAGCACCCGCCTTGTCACTCGGGCCGGCCTGGCCGCCAGTCTTTACGCCGCTTCCTTGGCCAGCTGCGGCAACGCGGCCCTCGCCGCCGAACCCGAAGTGCGCCGGCTTCAGCCCTTCGTGGTGACCGGCACCCGCAGCGAAAAGCCGGCTGACGACAGCCCGGTTCGCACCGAGGTGGTCGGCACGGAGGAACTGGCCCGCACCCACGCCCGCAGCCTCAAAGAGGCGCTCGAGAACGTGCCGGGCCTGCAACTGCGCGAGATCCATGGCAAGTCGGGCTTCGAGCTGTCGCTGCAGGGGTTGGGGAGCGACCATGTGCTGGTGCTGATCGACGGGCTGCCCATCAGCGCCAGCACCAGCTCGACCGTGGACCTGAGCCAGTACCTGCTGGTGGACGTGGAGCGCATCGAGGTGGTCAAGGGCGCGGCATCGGCACAGTACGGCAGCTCGGCCATGGGCGGCGTCGTCAACGTGATCCCCCGGCGCATCGAAGCCGGCACCCGCGCACAACTGCAGGTCGACGCCGGGAGCTGGGGGCATCAGAACGCGTCCGGTCGGGCCGGCGAGCCCGGCATGACACACGCGCTGCTCGGTGTCGAAGGCGGCAGCGAGCGCTGGCGGCTGCGGCTGGTTGGCGATGTGAACGACTCACGCGGCTTCGCGGCCGACCCTGCGGGCTGGACGCGCCAGGGCGACGCGGTGCGACGTGAGCAGGCGGCCGTCCGACTCAGCTGGCTGCCCCAGCGACACAGCGAGCTGTGGCTGGATGCCAGCACCTATCGAGAAGACAACGAGAAGCGCTACGACTACTTCGTGCCGCCCGTGCAGGTGCCTCAACGCAAGACCGAAGACATCACGCGCGAACGCGTGGTGGGCGGCACACGCTGGCGTTTCGACAGCGGGCTGCGTGCCGAGCTCAAAGGCCTGCATGAGCGCTACGACAGCCACACGCTGTCGTACTCGGCGGCGGCGCTGACCGGCGAGCGGCAGTCGGCCCTGCGCACCGACCATGCCAGCCTGCAGATCGACCTGCCGGCCTGGCACCGGCAGCTCTGGCAGCTGGGGGCCGACCTGCACCGCGAACGGCTGGCCCAGCAAGTGGACGGCATCGGCGAATTGGCCGCAGGCGAGGTGGAGCGCGTCGCGCGCGAGCTGTTCGCCCAGAACGACATCATCGTCGACGACCGCTGGGAGCTGCTGCTGGGCGTGCGCTGGCAGGACGACTCCGATTTCGGCAGCCATGTCGCGCCGAAGGCCAGCCTGCGATGGCAGCTGCCGCAGGGCGAGAGGTGGCGCGGCGTGCTACGCGCCAGTCTCGGGCGGGGCTACCGCGTGCCCAACCTGAAGGAGCGGCACTATCTGTTCGACCACAGCGCGCTCGGCTATCGCGTGGAGGGCAACCCGGACCTGCAGCCCGAATCGTCGACCAGTCTGCAGCTGGGCACCACGCTGCACCGGGGCGAGACGCTCACCTTCGACGCCAACGCCTTCCTCAACCGCGTGCGCGACCTGATCCAGACCGACCTCGGGCATGCGACCGTGGTCGACGGCATCGCCACGTATACCTACCGCAACGTGGCCCGTGCCCGTACCCGTGGCCTGGAAACGGCACTGACCTGGCGCGCTGCAGCCGGCCTCAGCCTCAACGCGGC
The DNA here is from genome assembly GCF_001017435.1 of Caldimonas brevitalea. Taxonomy (NCBI): domain Bacteria; kingdom Pseudomonadati; phylum Pseudomonadota; class Betaproteobacteria; order Burkholderiales; family Sphaerotilaceae; genus Caldimonas; species Caldimonas brevitalea. The sequence goes on along the minus strand of NZ_CP011371.1, from coordinate 567,042 downwards.
CTACACCCGCACGCACACCGAGGACCTGAGCAACGGGCGCGAGCTGACCCGCCGCCCACGCGACGTGTTGCGTCTGGGGCTGGACTGGACGGCCTACCCGTCGGGCACCGTCTCGCTGCGCGGCCGCTACCAGGGCCACGAGCTTGTCGACCAAGAGAGCGACGCCCGCTCGCCCGCCTGGACCACGGTCGATCTCAAGTTCAACCACACCTGGGCGCCGGGCCGGGTGCTGTTCGCCGGCATCGACAACCTGTTCGACCAGCAGCGCAATTTCGCCAACCCGAGTGACTTCGGCCCGGCCGCCGGACGCTTCTTCTACCTCGGTGCCCGCTTCACCGTGGGCACCCAACCTTGACCCGGAGACCCGACATGCGACCTCCTACCGCAGCGGCGCTGCTCGCCCTGACCGTGACCCTGGCCCTTACCGCCTGCGGTGGCGGCGGCGGCGGAAGCGGTGACAACGAGGCCGACGACAACGGCGGCGCGCCGTCCAACCCACCCGGGCAGAGCGGCCCGGCGGCGTTCACCCAGCAGGCGAGCTGGACCTTCACGCTGCCGCCGGCCGGCAGCTCGCTGTGTTATGACTTCAACACGAAAACCGACGTGGCGGACTGCAGCGGCAAGGCCTGGGACCTGAAGGTCACCAGCAGCGGGCGCGGCGCGACGCTGTGGACCAACAGCGGCAGCAGCGGCAACGGCGCGGGCGGCGCCTTCGGCGGGCCTTTCGATCACAGCTGGTCGGCGCTGCAAGCGTGGCAGAACGCCACCACCGACCCGGTGAACGGCGCGATGCCGGACAGCGTCTATGCAGCCGACGCGGCGCACAGCGTGTTCACCGGCAGCAACGGCATCCAGTCGGCCGCATTCGAGTACGGCGTGGGGGGCAGCACGGATCACCGGCTGTATCCCAACTTCCGAGTCTTCCTGCTGACCACCGACAGCCGCAGCCCCGACACCACCGGCACCGAGGCCCACCCGGTGTTTGCGCTGCAGCTGATCGGCTACTACGGCGGCAGCGGCGGCACCACCTCCGGCTACCCCTCGTTCCGCTGGGTCGACCGGCGTGCGCCGGGGACGGTGCGTGCGGCCACCGTGGACGCCCGCTCGGGATGGGTGTACTTCGACCTCGGCAGCGGCACCGTCAGCAGCGAGACGGGCACCTGGCACATCGCCTTCAACCGCTACAACGTCAAGCTCAACGGCGGCAGCTCCGGCCCCGGCCAGGTCGGCGGTTTCCTCGCGCAGACCCCGGCCGGCTTCTATGACAGCCAGGGCGCACCGGTGGCCGCGAAGTTCCGGTCGGCAGGCAATGTGGAAGCGACTCTCGCCGATCTGACCACGGCCGACCTGGCCGCGCAGCCCGCCTCGGCCTCGGCCTGGGTGCGCGACACCTTGGCATCACGACTCAACCAGCCCTATCGGGGCCGCTATCCGGAAGCACTGGACTACGGCTGGTGGACGTACTACCCGACCACGGCCGCCGCCGCCGCTGCCGGTCTGCCGCCGGTGGCCCATCTGGTCAAGGCGACACCCGAGCGGGGCGCACTGGTGCGCGGCGGCGAGGGCGACACCTACGCCCGACTGCAGTTGCAGGAGATCCGCTACGCCGACCCGGCCGATGCGGCGAGCGCGCAGACCTGGACCGTGCACTTCGACGTCCAACCCGCACCGTGAACACCTGCTGCCCACACGAAGGAACGACATGAAAATGACCGTTCAGAACGAGCCCGATGCAACCCTGCGACAACGCCATCAGGCGCTGCAGGCGGCCGAGCCCGGCTTGCGCATCCGCGACCGCGCCCGACGCCTGGGGGTGAGCGAGGCCGAACTGGTGGCGGCCGGATGCGGGGTCGAGGCGGTCGCGCTGGCCCTGCCGCCGCAACCGCTGGTGCAGGCGCTGGGCACGCTGGGCCGCGTGATGGCGTTGACACGCAACGACGGTTGCGTGCACGAGCGACACGGTCGCTACGAAGACATCCGAGCCGAGGGACACATGGGGCTGGTGCTCGGGCCCGACATCGACCTGCGGCTGTTCTTCGACCACTGGGCCTCGGCCTACGCCGTGGTCGAGCAGGGCCGGTACAGCCTGCAGTTCTTCGACCACAGCGGCACCGCGGTGCACAAGGTGTATCGGACCGAGGCGACCGACGCGCAGGCCTGGGCGACCCTCGTCGCGCGTCATGCCTCGGCGCATCCCCCACCGTTGCAGTTGCAGCCGCCCGTCGCACCCGACGCGGCCACCGAAGCGGACGACCCCGCGGCCTTGCGCGCCGACTGGCTGGCGCTGCAAGACACGCACGAGTTCTTTCCGATGCTCAAAAGGTTCAAGCTGACCCGGCTCGCGGCCCTGCGCGCCGTGGGCCCCGACCTGGCCCAACCGGTACCGACCGACACCGCCGAGCGTGTGCTGCAGGCGGCGGCGACCTCGGCTCTGCGCATCATGTGTTTCGTGGCCAACCGCGGTGTGGTGCAGATCCACTCGGGCCCCGTGCAGCGCCTGCTGCGCACCGGGCCCTGGTTCAATGTGCTGGACCCGGACTTCAACCTGCACCTCAACACCGAAGCGATCGCCGCCCGCTGGGTGGTCAACAAGCCGACCCGCGACGGCTGGGTGACGTCGCTGGAGGTCTACGACCGTGCCGGCAGCTTGATGCTGCAGTGCTTCGGCGAACGCAAGCCCGGACACCGGGAGCTGCCCGCCTGGCGCGACCTGATGGCCGGCCTGTGCCCGCATCGGCTGGCGTCGTGACACGAGGAGACGCCGTCATGCAGCCTGTTCGAAGAAGAGCCGTGCTGGCCGTCTTGCTCGCCGGTGGGGTGGGTGCGGCCACGGCCGCGCCCGGCGCGCGGGTGGTCAGCCTCGGTGGTGGGGTGACCGAGATCGTGCATGCGCTGGGGGCCGGCAGCCTGTTGGTCGGGACGGACCGTTCCAGCGTCTATCCCGAGTCCGCCCGGCAACTGCCGCAGGTCGGGTACTACCGCAGCTTCTCGGTGGAAGGCGTGGCCAGCCTCCGGCCCGACCTCGTGCTCGCCTCCGATCAGGCCGGGCCGCGAGAGTCGCTGCAGCAGTTGCAGCGGCTGGGCATGCGGGTGGTGGTGTTGCCGTCCGCACCGACCCTCGATGCGCTGGCCCAGCGTGTGATGGGCGTGGCGGTGGCGCTGCAGCGTGAGGCGGCAGGGCGGGCCCTGGCCGAAGACCTGCGGCAGCAGGTCGCCCGCCTGCGTGCCACGCCGCCACCGCGCGCTGCCCTGCGGGTGCTGCTGCTCAGCAGCCACACGGGGCGGCTGCAGGCGGCGGGCAGTGGCACCGCGGCCGACGCCATGTTGCGGTTGGCCGGGGCCGAGAACGTCTTTGCCGCTCAGCACAGCTACAAGCCTGTGGCACCGGAAGCGGTGGCGGCGCTACGGCCGGAGGCGATCGTCACCACCGCCTCATCGGTGGCGGCCGCCGGCGGCCTCGAGGGGTTTGCGAGCCAGCCGGGCGTGGCGCTGACGCCCGCCGCACGCGCGCGGCGCATCGTCGTGATGGACGAACTCCTGTTGCTCGGCTTCGGGCCTCGCCTGCCGCAGGCGCTGCGGCAGTTGCAGGCCGGCCTGGCGCAGCCTTGAGGCCTCCGCGATGAGCCGATTTTTTCGCCTGCAGGGGGCCGCGCTGCCGTCCAGGCCGGCAGCCCTGCTGCTGGCTCTCTTGCTGCTGGCCGGCCTGTGCGCCGCCTCGCTGACAAGCGGCGCGGTCGACCTGCCCGCGCTGCAGCTGCTGCTGCGCTGGCGGCCCACCACACCGCCGACCACCGACGAAACCTTGTGGCGCGCCCTGCTGCTCGAGGTGCGGCTGCCACGTGTGCTGTTCGCCGTCGCCGCCGGTGCGGCGCTGGCCGTCTGCGGCGTGGCGATGCAGGCCTTGTTCCGCAACCCTTTGGCCGAACCCGGGCTGATCGGGGTCTCGCTGGGCGGCGCTTGCGGCGCCGTGGCGGCCATCGTGCTCGGCGCCCAGAGCCTGGTCTCGGTGGCGCCGGCCGCGTTCGCGGGCAGCTTGACGGCGACCGCCCTGGCGTGGCGTCTGGGGGCCCACCGCACAGACCCGGCCGGGCTGGTGCTGGCCGGGGTGGCGGTCAACGCCCTCTGCGGCAGCCTCATCGGCCTGTTCACCTATCAGGCCGACGACGTGCAACTGCGCAACATCACCTTCTGGAACCTCGGCAGCCTGGCCGCGGCGCGCTGGCCCTTGCTCGCCTGGCTGCTGCCGTGGACGGTGCTGTGGTCTGCGCTGCTGCTGCGCGAATGGCGCGCGATGAACGCGCTGCTGCTCGGCGAGCGCGAGGCGGCCCATCTCGGCTTTGCCGTGGCGGCCCTGCGGCGCCGCATGATCGTCTTGACAGCGCTGCTGGTCGGCCCCCTGGTGGCCGTGGCCGGCACCATCGCGTTTGTCGGCCTGGTGGTGCCGCATCTGGTGCGCCTGATCGCCGGCGCCGACCACCGCTGGCTGTTGCCGTTCTCGCTGATCGCCGGCGCGCTGGCCCTGACGGTGGCCGATTGGGTGGCGCGCGTCGTCGCGGCGCCGGCCGAGCTGCCCATCGGCGTGGTCACCAGCCTGGTGGGCGGGCCCTTTCTGATGGCGTTGCTCGCGAGGAGGCGAAGCTGATGCTGGTCGCACAAGGCCTGGGCTGCGCGCGCGGCCCGCGACAGGTGCTGTCCCAGGTCGACCTGGCGCTGAAGGCGGGCGAGGTGGTCGGCGTGCTCGGCGCCAATGGCGCCGGCAAGTCGTCCTTGCTGGCCTGTCTCGCCGGGGAACTGCAGCCCTGTGCCGGCCGCGTGACGCTGGACGGTCGGCCCTTGCCGGCGTGGTCACCGGTGCAGCTGGCACGCCGCCGGGCGGTCCTGCCGCAAACGCCGACCCTGGCCTTCGATCTTCAAGTGGCCGAGGTGGTGGCGATGGGTGCCTATCCCCATCCGTCGTTGTCGCCTGCGGAGGTGCGGCGGCTCTGCGCACAGGCCCTCGCGACGGTCGAGGGCACACCCTTCACCGAGCGGCGCTACCTGCAGCTGTCGGGTGGCGAACAGCAGCGTGTGCAGTTCGCCCGAGTGCTGTTGCAGGTGCTCGCCGGGCAGGCCACCGGCGCAGGCCAGACGCTGCTGCTCGACGAACCGACCGCCAGCCTCGACCCCCTGCACCAGTGGCAGCTGATGGCGGCCGCCGCATCGCTCGCACGACAACACGGCTGCGCGGTGCTGACGGTGCTGCACGACGTCAACCTGGCAGCACGGTGGTGCGACCGTTTGCTGCTGCTGTCTGGCGGACGAACGGTGGCCTCGGGCCCGCCCGCCCATGTGCTCACCGAAGCGACGCTGGAGCAGGTGTATGGCCTGCCGGCACGGGTCGTCGAGCATCCCGGGCTCCGCGAGGTGCCGCTGGTGTTGTTCGCCAGCGGCCCGGCGGCCGCAGCACCGGCGGTGGCGCGAACGCTCGGGTAGCCTCCCTCTGCAGGAGGGGGTGGACCACCAGCTGCGCGTGCCCGAGGGTTTCGAGGTTCAGTGGACCAAGGCGCTGGTCGGCAAGGACGGCATCCGGGCCGGATCGCACGGCGCTGTCAGGCGTCTTGCCCAGCGTCTCTGGACCGCCTCCCCCTGTCGCCACGCCGCCGCGCCACCACCCCCTGCAAGCCGAGCAGGCCGACGGCCAGCAGTCCCAGCGTTTCAGGTTCTGGGACGGCCGTGACCTGCAGGTCGACGCAGGTGTCACCGACGATGGGCACCAAGGTGTACCGCGCCGGGTTCAGTGCGCTTCGCACTCTCGACTGCGTGACCCTGGTGGGTTCGCAGCGACGACGCGTGGGCGACTACCTGGCTGGCACGAAAGTCGTCAAACTGTAGAGGGGTCGGCGCGTCGGCACCGAGGACCGACCAAACGTTTCCTCCAGCATCTGCAGTCGCTGGCGTCGCCGCCTGTTCCATCCCTTCGACAAGGACTTCCATGAGTGACAGATCAGGCTTCTTTTGGCAGATCCAGAACGGCGAGGTTCCCACACCGGAAGCCGTGAAAACCTTGTGCGGACGCGTCGTCAGCGTCGATCCCGAGGCAGGCACCATCGAGACAGAATTCCGCGCGGGGCTTCCGTTCACCAATCCAGCCGGCAAGATCCAAGGCGGTTTTCTGGCCGCCATGCTCGACGACACGATGGGCCCGGCGCTGGCCGCGACCTTGAAGGCCGGAGAGTTCGCGCCCACGCTGTCGCTGAACGTGAACTACCTGCAACCGGCTTCGGTGGGGTTGATACGAGGGGTGGGGCGCGTGGTACGGCGCGGCGGCAAGGTGTGCCACCTGTCCGGCGAGTTGTACCAAGGCGAGAACCTGGTGGCATCGGGTACCGCGGTCGCCCTGCTCCGTTCGTCGTAGCCGGTACCGCCCCGCTCAGCGGCCTCTTTGCAGTGTGGCCGCAACCAGAGGTGCCACCCGTGTCCGGGATGCAAGCCCGGGCCGAAGGCGCTCGGCACACTCGGTTCAGCAGCCGCGACCCCGCTGCACTCCGGTTCGACCTCCCCCTGCCAAAGCCGGATCAACCGCCTCGCTCATTCCCTCGTCTCGCGCCCGACGAGAGGAACGCGAACAGTTGCTGCCGCCAGAACCCCTGCGGCAGATAGTCGCCCAACACGCCGCACCGCAGTGGCCATTGCTTGGCCTCGTTCGCCGCGACCGCCGTGCCGGACAGGTCGTCCCAGAACGCAACGTGCGTCGGCCTCACAACGGCCTTGGACCGCCAAGCCAAAGAAAGCAGCTCGCAGAGCGAAGGCGCTCCGATGTTGATACGTGGTCTGGTGCCGCAGCAGTGAGGGCTTCCATTCCATTGGATGCCGGTCCTTTCCGGGCCCAGCTCGCGCGTCAGCCGACGATGGCCTCCTGGGCGAGGTCGACCCGACCGTCGGCTGATGTCCAAGATATACGGCGCAAGGTGTCCTGCCAGGGGCGCAGTCCTTGACCCTCACGCAGCGTGAGGCCGTACCGTTTGCTGTTCCTGTTAGGGAGTTACATCAAAAATGAATCAGGCTCTTCCCCGTCTGCACGCGCTGGACAACCTGCGGGCTTGCATGATGTGGCTCGGCATCGTGCTGCATGTCTCGGTGAATCACATGGTCGGCGAGTCGACGCTGCCCTGGCGGGACCGAGAGACGACCTTGCTCGCCGATCTCCTGCTGGTCTTCATCCACACCTTCAGGATGCCGGTGTTCTTCATCCTGGCCGGGTACTTTGCCGCCATGCTGCTCCAGCGGCGGGGCCCGGCCAGCATGTTGAAGCAACGGCTCCGGCGTCTGGCGCTTCCGTTCGCGGTGTTCTGGCCGCCGCTGTTCGTCGGCATGGTGGTCCTGATGATGGTGTTCGTGCACCTGATGGCGCGCGGGACGCTCGGCCTGGACCCCGCGCTGATGCCGCCACCGCCGGGAGGCGGCTCGCGGCTGCGCACGATGCACCTGTGGTTCCTCTACCTGCTGATCTGGTTCAGTGTGTTGAGCGCACTATGGGCCCGGTGGAGCCCGGCCCTGCCGCAGTCGCTGCCGGCGGCCCTCTCCGGCCTGTTCAGGCGCCTCGGGACCGCCTGGTGGGGCGCCCTGGTGCTGGCGTTGCCGCTCGTGCTTGCCGGCGCGGGCTACAAGAACGGCATCGTGACGCCCGACGGCTCCTTCATGCCGCCCTGGGCTGAGTGGCTGCACAACGGCCTGTTCTTTGTCTTCGGCCATTGCCTGTACCGCTATCAGGACGAGGCGTTCGAGCACTACCGCCGGCACGTCTTTGCCTACACCGCCGCCGGCCTGCTGTGCTTCGTCGCGACGCTGTTGCTGGGCAGCGTGCAACAGGCCTCCAATCCACCGCAGGGCCTGCACCTGGCGGTCGCCTTCGTCTACAACAGCGCAAGCTGGCTGTGGAGCTTCGCGCTGATCGGCGCCTTCCTGCGGTGGGTGCCTCGACAAAACGCCGTGCTCGGCTACCTGGCGCAGAGTTCGTATTGGGTCTACCTGGTCCACATGCTGGGTACCGTCGGCTTCGGCGTGCTGCTCTATGGCGCTCCGCTGCCGGCCGTCGCGAAACTGAGCCTCAACATCGCTGCGACGTCGCTGGCCTGCCTGCTCAGCTATCAGTGGCTGGTGCGGCACACCTTCGTCGGCCGGCTGCTCGACGGCAAGCCTGCGGAGGGTGGGTCGAAGGGTGGCAAGACGGCCCCGCAGCCAGCCGCCGGCGCGTAGGGCGGGGGACGCTATCACAGGGTGACGGCAGTGCAGCCATCGGGACTCGCGTCGCTGATCCGCTCACAGAGGCGCCGACGAGGCTCTGCCATCGGTGAGATGAGCAAACAAAGAGCATGGGTCGCGGGTGAGTGGGTCGTGTTGGCTTGCCGGGTTCATGCCATGGCCAGCACCACCACGCCGGTGGCGATGCAACCCGCTCCGACGAGCCGCAGCGCGCTGTCGGCTTCGCCCAGCAGACGTCCTCCCAAGAGCGCCGCAAAGAGCATGGACACTTCTCGCGCCGGCGCCACCTGGCTCAGAGGCGCGAGCTTGACTGCGTTCAGCACCAGGACGTACGTCAGCGGCGCCAACATGGCAAAGGCGAGCCCGGCACGCCAGTGCGACCGCAGCGATCGTGTCAGCCCCTCGACGTCGCGCAAGGCAAACGGCAGCAGGAACGGAAGTCGCAGCACGCAGGCGAAATACATCACCAGCAGGGGCGGCACGTGCAGCACGGTGATGGCATAAGCGTCGACGACGGTGTAGGACGCGACGCAGGTGCCGACCCCCATGCCCCACGCGATGCCACGCGCCGCAGTGTTCTTCCGGTCGGCAGCGCCGCTGCCTTTCCAGAGCCTCGGGCCGCCGGCGATCAAAAACACACCGACGACGATCGTCAAGCCGCCCAACGCGCTCATCAGCGACAACCGCTCGCCCAGGACGACGACTGCCGCGACGGTGACCAACAAGGGTGCGCTGCCGCGCGCCACCGGATAGACCACGCTCAAGTCCGACGCTGCGTAGCCCCGCATCAAGGTCCTCAGATAGACGAGGTTGATCAGCGCACTGGCCAGCAGAACGCCCCATTGCGGCAAGCCCAGTGTCGAGACCTCGTCACCGTGGAAGCACATGGCAACCGGCCCCCAGAGCAGACTGACGAGCAGAGTACCGAGCAGGATGAAGTGCGGGGCGCTGCTGGCCTTCTTGACGAGCAGGTTCCACACCGCGTGGAGCACGGCCGAGAGAAGGATGAGTCCAAGCGCGAGAAAGGTCATCGGAATGAGCGCTCGCCAAACGCTGTCGGTCGGAGGCGTGTGACAGGCGGCCGGCCGCTGCCGTGAAACCGCAACGCATTCTAGGGGAGCCAATGGGCAGGCACACCCTCACACCTCGCCTCGGGTGAGCGACGCCATCCCCTTGCGGGTCGGTCGGTTTTCCTCTCATGCAACATAATGAGTTGCATGAAACAAGACAGTCGTTTGTCAGGTGTCCTCCACGTTCTTCTGCACATGGCCGAGCAGGGCGGCCCGGCGACGTCCGAGGTGCTGGCGAAGGCGATGGGCACCCACCCGGTCGTGATCCGGCGCATCATGGCCGGCCTGCGTGACCACGGGTATGTCCGCTCGGAAAAGGGGCATGGCGGCGGTTGGACCTTGGCATGCAACCTGGCAGAGGTGACGCTGCGCGACATCTACACCGCGCTCGGTTGCCCCTCGCTGCTGGCGATCGGCCATCGGTCCGAAACACCCGCTTGCCTCGTCGAGCAGGCCGTGAACGCCGCGCTCGACCAGGCACTTCAGGAGGCAGAGGCGCGGCTGCTTTTGCGCCTGGGCCAGGTGACGCTGGCAGCACTGAGCGCCGACTTTCACCAGCGCCTCGTGACCTGTGGCGCCACCCAAACTCTGGAGCACGCTCATGCGTCATGACGCCATCATCATCGGCGGCAGCTTTGCGGGATTGTCGGCCGCGATCTATCTCGCGCGAGCGCGCCGATCGGTCTGCATCATCGACACGGGGTCGCCTCGCAACCGCGACGCCGAACGCTCCCATGGCTTCTTCAGCCGGGACGGCAGTGAGCCGGGGGTCCTGCTCAGCACCGCGCGTTCGCAAGTCCTGGCCTACCCGACGGCGAGCTGGGTCCAAGGGGAGGCGATCAGCGCGTCCAAGGCGGGCGCCGGATTTTCGGTCACGCTGTCGTCCGGCGACGTGCTCGAAAGCACCAGGCTGGTCCTCGCCTTCGGCATCTCGGACGAGCTTCCCAGCCTTCCGGGGCTCGTCGAACGCTGGGGCCGGAGCGTGCTCCATTGTCCTTACTGTCATGGCTACGAGTTCAGCGGACAGCCATTGGGCGTGCTGCATGCCTCGTCCCTGTCGATCCATCAGGCGATGCTGATCGCCGAATGGGGGCCCACGACGCTGTACCTGAACGGCGCTGCCGCCCCCGACGAGGCGTCGCTGGCCCAACTACACCAGCGTGGCGTTCACATCGAACCGGCGCCGGTGCGGGCCCTGCATGGCGACGGCGCTCGGCTGTCGTCGATCGAACTGGCCGATGGCAGAACGCCGGCTTTGCATGCGCTCTATCTCGGCGCTCGCACCCGGCTCAACAGCACCATCGCGCACCAACTGGGTTGTGAGATGGACGAGGGCCTGCTGGGCCGCATCATTCGAACCGATGCAAGCAAGATGACGACCGTGTCGGGTGTCTATGCGGCGGGCGACATCACGCGCGGCGCCCACAGCGTGACGTGGGCCAGCGCCGACGGCGTCACGGCGGGCACGGCACTGCATCAGTCGCTGGTGTTCTAGCAGCACCGTCCGCCCCCCTTCCCTCCATATCGCGCCGCCTCCCGCTCCCGGAAAAACGCGGTCCGGCTCATCACCGGCCGCCCGGGATGCCGCTGCCGCATGTGGGCCACATAGGTGTCGTAATCGGGCTGGCCCACCATCAGGCGGAAGGTCTGCCCCAGGTAGCGGCCCGCCTCGCTCACCTGGCCGGCCAGCAGTTGCAGATCGAGCGCCTTCATGCCACCGTCTCCCGGGGTGCAAAGGTCTCGAACGGCGATTCATGCACGGTGGGGTGGGCGGCCGCCAGCGCCAGGCGCATCGAGCGGATACCGTACCCGGCCACGCACAGCACGACCAGCATGAACAGGGCGCACAGCGCCGCATCGATGCGGTCGTTGAAGACGATACGCTCCATCGCCTCCACGGTCTTCGCGGGTGCGAGCAGCTGGCCTTGGGCCAGCGCGTCGGCGTACCGCTGCGCATGCGCCAGGAAGCCGATCGCCGGGTCCGGCGAGAACAGCTTCTGGGTGCCGGCGGTGAGGGTGCAGGCCAGCAACCAGCCCGCCGGCAGCAGGGTCACCCAGGCATAACGCTGCCGTTTCATCTTGAACAGCACCACGCTCGACAGCACCAGCGCCACTGCCGCCAGCATCTGATTCGAGATGCCGAACAACGGCCACAAGGTGTTGATGCCGCCCAACGGGTCCACCACCCCTTGGTAGAGAAAGTAGCCCCAGGCGGCCACGCACAAGGCCGTGGCGAACAGGTTGGCGCCGAGCGACTCGGTGCGCTTGAGCGCCGGCACGAAACTGCCGAGCAGGTCCTGCAGCATGAAGCGGCCCGAGCGGGTGCCTGCGTCCACCGCGGTCAGGATGAACAGCGCTTCGAACAGGATCGCGAAGTGGTACCAGAAGGCCATCATCGCCTTGCCACCAACCGCCTGATGCAGGATGTGCGCCATGCCGACCGCCAAGGTCGGCGCCCCACCGGCGCGCGCAAGAATGGTGGATTCGCCGACGTCGCGGGCGGTCTGCTCGAGCAGCTCCGGGGTGACGACGAAACCCCAGCTCGACAAGGTCTGCGCGACCTGGGCGGCGTTGGTGCCCACCAAGGCTGGCGGGCTGTTCATCGCGAAGTACACGCCCGGGTCGATGACGCAAGCGGCCGCCAGCGCCATGATGGCCACAAACGACTCGGCCAGCATGCCGCCATAGCCGATCAGCCGGGCGTGCTGCTCGTTCTCCAGCATCTTCGGCGTGGTGCCCGACGCGATCAGCGCGTGGAAGCCCGAGACCGCACCGCAAGCGATCGTGATGAACAGGAAGGGAAACAGCGCGCCCGACCAGACCGGCCCACCGCCCGCGGCGAACTGGGTCAGCGCCGGCATGCGCAGCGGCGGCGCGACGAAAGCAATGCCGATCGCCAGCGCGACGATGGTGCCGATCTTCAGAAAGGTCGAGAGGTAGTCGCGCGGCGCGAGCAGCAGCCACACCGGCAAGGTGGCGGCAATGAAACCGTAGCCGATCAGCATCCAGGTGAGCGTCACGCCGTCGAACGTGAACAGCGGCGCCCACTCCGGCATGACGCTCACGCGGCCACCCGCCCAGATCGCCAGCATCAGCAGCACAAAACCGATCACCGACACTTCGCCGATGCGCCCCGGGCGCAGGAAACGCAGGTAGATGCCCATGAACAACGCGATCGGGATGGTCATGCCCACCGTGAAGCTGCCCCAGGGCGAATCGGCGAGCGCCTTCACCACGATCAACGCCAGGACGGCCAGGATGATGATCATGATCATGAAGGCGCCGAACAGCGCGACCAGTCCCGGCACTCGCCCCATCTCCTGCTGGATCAGGTCGCCGAGCGAGCGGCCATCCCGGCGCGTCGACACGAACAGCACCATGAAGTCCTGCACGGCCCCCGCGAAGACCACGCCGATCAGGATCCACAGCATGCCCGGCAGATAGCCCATCTGCGCGGCGAGCACCGGACCCACCAGCGGCCCGGCGCCGGCGATGGCGGCAAAGTGGTGGCCATACAGCACCCAGCGGTTGGTCGGGACGTAGTCGAGTCCGTCGTTGTGACGCCAGGCGGGCGTGCGCCGATCGGGGTCCAGCCCGGCCACGCGGCGAGCCAGGAAGAGGCTGTAATAGCGATAGGCGATCAGATAGGTGCAGACCGCCGCGATCACGATCCACAAGGCGCCGATGGTCTCGCCCCCGTGGAGCGCGACCACACCGAAGGCCACGGCGCCGAGCAAGGCGACCAGGACCCACAAAAGGTGACGTAGAAAGGTATTCATCGTGCAGCCCTTACCCCTCGCCGGGCGGGCCGCCGTGGTCTGACGCCCGAGGAGCCACGGGCTGTACAGCAGGCGGCGTGCCTGTACCCGGGCTGCGGCTCGGCGGAGCCCGCGGTTCCGCTCGGCTGGCGTTTGAGCCCTCGCCCTCGCACGCTTTTAGGACGCAATATCCCCGCTTTTCGGGCGACGGGGAGGCGGGACCGCGGTTTACGCTAGAGGCTCCGGGAGGACGGCCGCCGTGCCCATGAGCCATTCGACGATAGAGCACAAGTTTGCGAGGGCATGCTGGACCTCAGGCAAGCGCGCCGCCGAAGTCGTCGGCGCCGACGACTCTTGACCTGGCTTACCAGCATGATGCGATTCTTCTTCTACCGTTTGCTTGCCCTATGGCTGCTTGCCAGCGGCGGCGCCTACGGTGCTTCCGCACCGGCGCTGCACCTGGACCGCTCGGGCATCGGCAACCCCGTTGGCCGGCATCTCTCCTACCTGGAAGACCCCAACGGCACGCTGGCCCTCGCCGACGTGCTGGCGCGTGCGGGCAGCTTCCGCCCCAGCGAACAGGCGGTGCCGAACTTCGGCTTCACCAAATCGGCCTACTGGTTCCACCTGAGGGTGGAAAACCGATATGCGCAGACCACACGTTGGCTGCTGGAAGCGCAGTACCCCCTGCTGGACAAGGTGCGTTTTTATGCCCTGCGGGACGGTGTCGCGCTCACCTCGTCGGAGGCCGGCCGTCTGTTCCCGTTCCACCAGCGGCCGATGCGGCATCGCAATCTCGTCTATCCACTGGACCTGGCTGCCGGGCAGGGGCTCGACCTCTACTGGCGGGTCGAAACCGACAGCTCGCTGCAGCTGCCGCTGATGCTGTGGACGCCCGACACCCTGACGCTCAAGGACCGCGACGAGCAGGTCGCCTTCGGCTTCTACTATGGGCTGTTGGCGGCGATGCTGCTGTTCAACGCCCTGGTGTATCTGTCGATGCGGGACATCAGCTACCTGCACTATGTGCAGTACATCACAGGCTTCCTCGTGTTCCAGATGTCCCTCAACGGCCTGGCCTTCGAATACCTGTGGCCGGAGTGGCCGCGTTGGGGGCGGGCGGTGGTGCCCTTCAGCATGCTGCTCGCCTGGGCAGGCGCAGCCAGCTTCGCACGCTCCTTCCTGAACCTGCCCAAGCACCAGCCTCGAGTCGACCGCTTCGCCGCGTGGTACGCACGCATCGCCACGGTCCTGGCCTTCGTGTCCCTGTTCATGCCCTACAGCGTCATGATCAAGCTGACGACGGTCAACGCCTTCGTGATGTCGATCACGATGGCCGTGATCGGCTTCGTCAGCATGACCCGCGGCGTGGAGCAGGCGCGCTTCTTCATGCTCGGGTGGAGCACGCTACTGCTCGGCCTGGCCCTCTACCCGCTGAAGACGGTCAACCTGCTGCCCAACGTCTTCATCACCGAGTACAGCATGCAGATCGGCTCCGCCCTGGAAGCCCTGCTGTTGTCTTTCGCGCTGGCGTACCGGATGAAGGTGCTGGAGCAGCAGAACCAACGCATCCAGGTCGAGGCCACCGCGCAGCTCGAGCAGCGGGTGCAGCAGCGCACGCAAGAGCTGGACGAGGCGCTGCGCCACCTGTCGGACGCCAACAACGAGTTGCAGAAGCTCAACGTGCTGGACGGTCTTACCGGTGTGAAAAATCGCAAGTACTTCGACGAACAGCTGCACGTCCAGCTGAAGGTCGCCGGACGCAGCAAGCTGCCGCTGTCGCTGCTGCTGATCGACATCGACCACTTCAAGGCCGTCAACGACCGCCACGGCCACCTCGCCGGCGACGCTTGCCTACGAGCCGTGGCGCAGACCATTGCCGGGTCGCTGTTCCGGCCGGGTGACGAGGTGGCCCGCTATGGCGGAGAGGAATTTGCGGTGCTGCTGCCGCAGACCGACGCGGCGGGCGCCCAGCACCTGGGCGAGCGCATCCGCGCCGCGATCGAGCAACTCCTGGTGGCGCATGAGGGCGTCCAAGTCCCGCTGACGGCCAGCATCGGCGTGGCCATCCTCGCCGATCTGGACGAGACGGGTGAGCAGTTGGTCGCGACCGCCGACGCCGCGCTCTACGAGGCCAAGCACCAAGGGCGCAACCAGGTGCGCGTGGCCGCCGCGTCGCAGCCCCGAACCGGGTCGTGAGGGTTTGCGCCGCCGGCGCCGGCAGTTTCGATTCGACAGCGGCCTGACCCCCCAGGCCTAAGGCAGCCTCTCGCCACCCTCCTCGGCGCTCAAATCAAAGGGCTGTACGCAACCTGCGTCTCCGGCCGACGTGTCGAACAGGCCGTCTTGGAGCATTGCCTTCGCGCCGCTCATCGTTTCCAGGTGCGCGAGTGCGAACCCACGATGGGGGGCGAAGACTTCGGTTACTACCTCAAGGTCAAACCGGGCTGTTACTTCTGGGTCGGCAATGGCGAGGGGCAGGGTGACAAAGACCATCGCATGGAAGGTCACGGCGCCGGTCCCTGCGCCCTGCATGGGGCGTCCTACGATTTCAACGACGCGCTGATTCCGTTCGGGGCCACGTTCTGGGTCCGGCTGGTCGAGCAGCGGCTCTGCTCAATGCCCAGCCGGGCCGCGAGTCTCTCGACAGCGATCCCATCCTGAAGCGCTCGGCGGCGCCATGCCGCCGACTCCCTCGTGAAGACCGTCACGCCGGCACAAGGCCGTCGGTGCAGGCCACGTTGCAAGACGCGACGTATTCGGCCAGTCGGCGTTCAAGGGTCCGAAGTTCGTCCAGCTTGCGCCGCACCTCGTCCAGGTGCCGCTCGGCGATGCCGCGCGCCTCATCGCAATCGCGCTCGGGGCTGTGCGACAAGGACAGCAACGCTCGCACGTGCTCGATCGGCAAGCCGAAGTCGCGGCAGCTGCGGATGAAGGTCAGCAACTCCTCGGCCGCCGGACCGTACACGCGGTGCCCGCTCGGCCGCCGCTGTGCCGGCGGCATCAGGCCAATTTCCTCGTAGTAGCGGATGGTCGGCACGTTCACACCGGTGCGCGCCGCCAATACGCCGATCGTCACCGTTGCTGCAGGTTCCAGCGTTTTCATCTTCCTCCCCTTGCATCTCAAGTTACTTGAGGTTCTAGATTCCAGTCTACCGAGGCTGGTCCCGGTTTTGGGAGCCGCTCCAGACGGGCGGCAAAGGACCGTCAAGGCGACGGTGACGAATCTAACAATGGGAGTTTCAGATATGCAACAACAGGAGACAGGCAACAGCGCGCTTGGCGCATGGCACGGCATGGCGCTGTCGCTGATCTTCTCGGCCGCGATGTCAGCACCCTCATCGGCGACGGCACAAGCGCAATGGGCGCGGGTCGCCTATGAAGGCGCGAGTTTCACGGTGACGGGAAGTCAGCAGGTGCGCTACGGCAACAACGGGTCCTGGGTCTACAAGACGGTCTCCGGCACGCAGCGCTGCAGCAACGAGGTGTTCGGCCGCGACCCGCTCGTCGGCGTCGGCAAGGTATGTGAAGTCAACCGGGCGTCGCCGGGCACGCCGCCACCTGCGCCCAATCCGCATGCAGGCCATGGGCCGACGATCAACGACGCCTTGATCCCCACCGGTTCGGCCGGCATCGCCGAGGACAGGCTCTATCCGACCAGCGAACGGCCCGCCGCCTCGGATGTCGGCGCCTTCCGCACCGTCTGTGAGTTCAGCCACATGGCCTACGACGATCCCCTCGTCTACCCCGGGCAGCCGGGGCGCTCGCACTTGCACGTGTTCTTCGGCAACACCGGCGTCAATGCCCATTCGACGGCCGACAGCATCGCCTACAGCGGCAACTCCACCTGCCGCGGCGGCACGGTCAACCGCTCGGCCTACTGGGTGCCGGCGATGATCGACACCCGCGAAGGGCGCCCGCTCAAGCCGATGGACAGCAACTTCTATTACAAGAGCGGTTACTACGGCGTGCCGCCGCGCAACATCAACGCCATCCCGCAAGGCCTGCGCATGATCGCCGGCAATGCGCAGAACGACGGGCCGCAGGGGCCACATCGCTACAAGTGCGTGGGCGACGGCGTGGACCCGATGTATTCGCAGTCGATTCCGAACTGTCCGGCGGGCTCGGAACTGTGGCTGGAGATCGACTTCCCGCAGTGTTGGGACGGCCGCAACCTCGACTCCGCCGATCACAAGAGCCACGTGGCATATGCCAATGGCAGCTGCCCGGCCACCCACCCGGTGGCGCTGCCGGTGATCACCTTCAACATCCGCTACATGGTCACAGAAGCGGGCGCACCGTTGCGCTGGCGGCTCAGCTCGGACATGTACGACCCGTCCAAGCCCGGCGGCTACTCGGCGCACGCCGACTGGTGGAACGGCTGGAAGCCGGACATCATGGACACCTGGATTCGCCATTGTGTGCAGCCTGGGCTGGACTGCCACTCGCACCTGCTGGGCGACGGGCGAATGATGTGAGTTGTTGCTGAGCGGGGGGCGGCTGTTGGTGTCCGTGGCGGGTGCGGCACTGAAGCGACCGGTCGCCTCCCACTGTTGCGGACCCGCATCGCGGTTGCAGAAGTTTGCACAGCTCGCTCGAGTTGCTCCCGATACTCCAAGCGCTTCGGCGGCACCCTGCCGCTCGTGCCAGCTCCCGGTCAAGTGGTTCACCTCTGAACTGCGGACCGTCGTCGAGGCCTGGCGCATGGGCGACGCCTGGCACATCGACCCATTAATTTCAGGAGCTTACTCGTGCGATCTTTTTCTGTTGCCGGTCTGCGGACCGGACTTCAACATCGACTTCATCGGCCCCGCGGGGCGCGCCGTTTGGTGCAAGGCCTCGGGCTGGCCGCCGCCCTCAGCGCAGCGCTGGTGGCACCGGCGACAGCCGCGACGACCGCGCAGGCCAGCTGGGGCAAGTTCACCATCAGCGTCATCGACACCAATCTCAACGACGGTGTCGAGGCCGGGTACAGCCTGGCCGAGAGCAGCAGCATCTTCCTCGACTCGGTCATCACCCCCTATTGGGAGCGGCCCTCCTGGGAGGGTGCCGGCGGCCCTGGCCTCACGTCGCAGGAGCCCGTGACCCTGACCCACTCCCAGGCGGACGGCAACATGACGGCTTCGGCGAGGGTCGAGGCCGGGCCGATCGCCGATGCTTCGGGCTACGCCAAGGTCGACATCAACGCGATGGGAAATCTGCTCGCCGTGGCTTACAGGCAGCTCGACCTGACACTGAAGGCCAACACCCGCCTCAGTATCTCGTTGGACGCCAACATCGCGCTGCGGGAAGACGGGTCCTGGGGTGACCTGGGCATGTCGGCGACAACATCCCTGTGGCAAGGCCCCACTTGGGGCGCTGCAGGGCCGGAGGACTCCCTGCACGGTGTGCTGGAGCCGGGGCAGGACTTCCTGTCGCTGAGTCGCACCCTCTCCATCAACATCGAGAGCGGCAGCGAAAGCCTCACCACCGAGTTGACATCGAAGGCGGTCGTCTCGGCCGCCGCCGCCGAGCCCCTGCCGCCCGTTCCCGAACCTTCGACCTATGCCCTCATGGCCGGCGGGCTGGTCGGGCTGGGCTGGTACGCACGCCGCCGACGCAACTCGGCGGCCTGACGCCGCGAGCCGCGCGGCTGGCACCAACGCTGAGCAGGTGCCTCCCCTCCCAGAGGGGTGGAGGCGCCCGGCAGGTCAGACGAACAGCGCGCCCTTGTCGGCCAACAGCGCCCGCAGCACTGATCGGTGACAGCGCGACTCGTCCTCGCAGTAGCAGCCGAGCGAAAAGTGGGTCTGGTGCGACAAGGCAGCCAGCAGCTCGATGGCGTGGCTGTTCTCCGGCGTGGCCATCTCGGTGCGGTAACGCTTGACGAACAGCGCCCATTGCTCCGCGGTTTCGGCACGCAGGGCGAGCTTGACCGTCTCGGCGCTCGGTGCAAGGTTGGGAAACCACACGTCGTACCAGTTCTGCGACGAGAACTCGGCCTTGGGAACGCCGCGCGGCGGCCGACGCACCGTGCCGATCCGGAGGCCTTCGTCCTCCGCACGTTCGCTTCCCAGTCTGACCACTCGAATCGCCATCGGGCCTCCCTGCTGCAAACATACGACGATGCGGTGCCGCCGGCGTCCTCGGCAACTGCTAGTGTCCTTGCAGGAACCCACGCCGCTCAGGCGTCGGCTTGATCACCGGCCATGCCGCCCGCGCCCAGGTAGTCCTTGATCTTGTCCAGCCGCGGCCCCACCGCCTTCACGGCTTGGACCAAGGCTTCGTCCGTCACGCCCAAGGCCTGGCACCACCGGTCGAGGGCCGCCTTGTCACTCACGTCGACTTGTTCCTGCGAGCGCGGGTCGCTCGCCGCTGCACCGGGTGTCGTGCCCATCGTGTTCTCCTGTTGCCCCTGCTGCGTTGCAAGTCTCGTTCCTCCACCGGCCGGCGGCGCATGACACCGTGGTGCAGGGATCGCACGCACGCTGAGGTTCAGCCGACGCCCTGCTCCACCAACACCACGTGTACCCGCCGCGGCCCATGCACACCCAGTTGCACCACCTGCTCGACGTCGGCGGTCCGCGACGGCCCCGAGACGATGTTCACCGCACGCGGCATCGGCTTGCTGCGCAGCCGTGTCCACACCTCCTCCTGGCGGGCGACGATCTGCGCCCGGCCGAGCACGACGATGTGGTCGTCGGGCACGAAGTTCAGGCTGGTCGGTGTCCCGGCCGAGGACAGCAGCACCAGGCTGCCGGTCTCGGCGATCGCCGCAAAGCACGGTGTCACCCCGACCGCGTCGTGCTGCCGGGCCGGACCGACACGCACGGTCAGCGAGGCGGGCCACTCGCAGGGTGCGAGCGGTGCCGCCACGACGATGTGTGGCGCCAGCCGGCGCGCGGCGAGATAAGCCGCCACGGCGCCCGGCACGTCGTCCCGGCACGCCACCCGCTCCAGCGTCATCGACAGCGCCGTCGCGCGCGCGACGAACTGCTCGACCACCTCCGCCGTGCCGGCGGGCGTCGGCACCGACCGCGGGGGTGCACTGCGCACGCCGACCCGGGCTGCGGCGCTGCCGGTCAACTCGCCGCGACCGAGCGCCGCGCGGATGTTGTTCAGCACCAGACTGCGTGTGTCCTTCATCCCCTCCCCTCCTGCTGCTTCCACGCCTGCATGAACGTCTCGCCCTGCGGCACCGGCAGGTCCCGCACGCCGGTCCAGCCGCCGGCCAGCGGCAGCGAGCGCAACCGCCCTCGCCCGCGGCCGAGCCGGCGCAGGCCCCAGGCCGCGACGCGCGTCAGCAGGTGGTACAGCCGCGGGTGCCGGGCCAGGCGGGCCCATGCCTTGACACCCCAGCGGATGGTCCACGGTGCGACGCCCTGCTCGAACTGCTGCGTCCTGAGCTTGCTCAGCAGGTCGTTGAGCGGGATCTTGACCGGGCACACCTCGCGGCAGCGGCCGTTCAAGGTGCAGGCATTGGGCAGGTCCCGCGCCTGGTCCAGGCCGACGAACAGCGGCGTCAGCACCGCCCCCATCGGCCCGGGGTAGACCCAGCCATAGGCATGCCCGCCGACCGCGCCGTAGACCGGGCAGTGGTTCATGCACGCGCCGCAGCGTATGCAGCGCAGCATCTCGCGGAACTCGCCGGCCAGCATGCGCGAT
The DNA here is from genome assembly GCF_001017435.1 of Caldimonas brevitalea. NCBI lineage: Bacteria > Pseudomonadati > Pseudomonadota > Betaproteobacteria > Burkholderiales > Sphaerotilaceae > Caldimonas > Caldimonas brevitalea. The sequence continues at coordinate 546,329 of NZ_CP011371.1, read as the reverse complement.
CGGCCGTTGTCGACCAGCACCACGTGGTATTCCTCGGGGCCGTCGGTCTCGCCCGGCCAGCGCGGGCCGGTGTGCAGCGAGGTGTAGGTCTCGCAGGCCTGGCCCGTGGCGCTGCGGGCCAACAGCCGCAGCAAGGTGCTCGCATCGTCCAGCGTCGGCACGACACGTTCGATGCCGGCCGTCACGATGTGCACGCGCGGCAAGGTGGCCGACAGGTCGCCGTTGCCTTCATTGGTGACGATCAGGCCGGAGCCGGTTTCCGCCACCAGGAAGTTGGCGCCGGTGATGCCGACGTCGGCCGCGAAGAACTTGCCGCGCAGCACCTGCCGGGCTTCGTCGACCAGGTCGGCGACCTCCTCGCGTGGCCCGTGCAAGCCCAGCTTCTCGTGGGCGGCGCGAAACAGTTCGCTCACTTCGGCGCGCGTCTTGTGGATGGCCGGCGCGATGATGTGGCTGGGCGGCTCGTCCGCCAGCTGCACGATGTACTCGCCGAGGTCGGTCTCGACCACCTCCATCCCGGCCGCCTCCAGCGCCCCCGGCAGGCCGATCTCCTCGCCCACCATGGACTTGCCGCGCACCACCGACTTGGCGCCGACGCGCCGGCAGATCCTCAGCACGATCTCACGCGCCTCAGCGGCGTCGCGCGCCCAGTGCACCACACCACCGCTGTGCTCGACGGCCTGCTGATAGCGTTCCAGATAGACGTCCAGGTGCTGCAGCACCTCGTCCTTGATGCGCCGGCCCTCCTCGCGCAGGGCCTCGAAATCGGGCGTCGCGGCGACCACCTGCGCCCGCTTGGCGACGAAGCCCTCCTCGCCGAGCTTGCCGAGGGCCGACTGCAGGCTGATGTCCTTCAGCGCGATGCGGGCGCGCTGCTTGAAGTGCTGGCTGGCGGGCTGCATCACGCCGCCCCCGGGTCACCGATGCCGGGCGCGTCCGCCATCCCGGCGAGCACTTCGGCCACGTGGTAGACACGCACCGGCGAGCCCCGCCGCTTCAGCCGCCCGGCCAGGTGCAGCAAACAGCCGAGGTCGCCGCCGAGCAGCACCTCGGCACCGCTGGCCTCGATGCACCCGATCTTGTCGTCGGCCATCTTGCCGGAGATCTCTGGGTACTTGATGCAGAAGGCGCCGCCGAAACCGCAACACACCTCGGCGTCCTTGATCTCGGCCAGGCGCAGCCCCTCCACCGAACGCAGCAGCTCGCGCGGCTGGCGCTTCACGCCCAGCTCCCGCAGCCCGGAGCAGCTGTCGTGGTAGGTGACGGTGGCGGCCAGGTGGGCCGGCACATCGGTCATGCCGACCACCTCGGTGAGGAAGCTGGTCAGCTCCCAGCTGCGTGCCGCCAGGCGCTGGGCGCGAGGCCCCCACACCGGGTCGTCGGCGAACAGCGTCGGGTAGGCGTGGCGCAGCGTTGCCATGCAGGAGCCCGAGGGGCCGACGACATGCTGATGGTCTTCGAAGGCCTCGATCACCTGCTTGGCGATCGATCGCGCCTCGCCGCGCGCGCCGCTGTTGAGGGCCGGCTGCCCGCAGCAGACCTGGCGCTCCGGCACCTCGACGCGGCAGCCGGCGGCGGTCAGCAGCTTCGCGGCGGCAAAGGCCACCGACGGCCGCATCATGTTGGCCAGGCAGGTGACGAACAGTCCCACACGTAGCGGCTCCATCAGTGCACCCCCCCGAGGTAGGCGGCCCGTACGGCCGGGTCGTGTTTCAGCTGCTCGGCCGGGCCGTGCACCGCGATGCGCCCGTTCTCGAGCACGTAGGCGTAGTCGCTGACCTCGAGCGCGGCAGCGGCGAACTGCTCGACCAGCAGCATCGTGGTGCCGCGCTCGCGCAGCCGGCGGATGATGCGGAACACTTCGTCGACCAGCACCGGCGCGAGGCCCATCGACGGTTCGTCGAGCAGCACCACGTCGGGGTCGAGCATCACGGCACGCGCCATCGCGAGCATCTGCTGCTCACCACCCGAGAGCGTGCCGGCCAGTTGCAAGCGCCGCTCCATCAACCGCGGGAACAGCTCCATCGCACGCGCCAGGTCGCCCTGCACGTCGCCGCGCGGCCGGCTGCCGGTGAGTCGCGGGAAGGCGCCGAGCAGCAGGTTGTCGGCCACCGTCAAGGTCGGGAACACCCGTCGGCCCTCGGGCGAGTGCGCGAGGCCCAGCCGTGCGACGCGGTAGGCGTCGAGGCCGGCCACGTCCACCCCGTTGAGCCGCACCGAGCCGGCCCGCGGCTTGACCATGCCGGAGATGGCGCGCATGGTGGTCGTCTTGCCGGCGCCGTTGGAGCCGATCAGGCTCACCACCCGGCCTTGCGGCACGTCCAGCGAGATGCCGTGCAGCACGTCGGTGCCGCCGTAGCCGGCACGCAGGTTGTCGATCTTCAGCATGACACTTCCCCTCCTAGGCGATCGCGGATTGCGGGACGGCGGCGGGCGGCTCGTGGGCCGTCGCACCAAGGTAGGCTTCGATCACCTTGGGATGCCGCTGCACCTCGGCGGGCGCCCCCTCGGCGATCTTCTGGCCGAAATCGAGCACCGTGACGCGGTCGCATAGGCTCATCACGACATCCATGTGGTGCTCGATCAGGATCACGGCGATGCCGAGGTCGCGGATCTTGCGGATCATCGCGACCAGCTGCGGCAGCTCGGCCGGCGGCAGGCCCGCAGCCGGCTCGTCCAGCAGCAACACCCGCGGTGCCAGCGCCAGCGCGCGGGCGATCTCCAGCAGCCGCATCTGGCCGTATGGCAGGTTGCGGGCCTCCTCGGCCTCCAGCCCAGCCAGGCCCACGAAGTCGAGCAGCGCCGCGGCACGGGCGCGTGCGCCGCGCTCTTCCTCGCGCCAGCGGCGGCTGCGCAGCACCACGTCGAGCAGCGTGGCGCGCGAGGTGTGGTGCAGGCCGACCAGCACGTTCTCCAGCGCCGTCATCTCGCCGAACAGCTGCACGTTCTGGAAGGTGCGTGCGATGCCGGCCAGTGCGATCTCCGACGGACTGCAACCGGCCAGGGGGTGCCCCTCGAAACTGACGCTGCCGCGGGTCGGCGCGTAGAGGCCCGTCAGCACGTTCATCATCGTGCTCTTGCCCGAGCCGTTGGGCCCAATCAGACCGTGCACGACGCCGGGCGCGACCAACAGGTCGACCTCGTTGAGCGCCTTCAGGCCGCCGAACTGCATCAGCACGCCACGGGCCTCGAGCAGCGGCGCCCCGCTGCCTGTGCCCTTCGCGGCCGCCCGCGGCACCACCGCCACCGTGCTGCGGGGCGCGCCGCCGGCGCGACGCACGGACACAGCGGCCGGGCTCCAACGCCGGATCAGGGCTCGCACCGGGCCCATGATGCCGTCCGGCAGGTAGTAGACGACCGAGAGGATCAGCAGGCCGAAGATCGTCAGGCGGTGCTCGGCGATGTCTTCCAGCGCGAAGGCGAACACCACGAAGGCAAGCAGCCCGGCCAGCGGCGCCGCAAGCTGCGGCAGGCTGGCGCGGCGGCGCAGCAGCGCTTGGCCGGCATACAGCCCCACGGCCGCCGCAAGGGCCACCGTCAACCCGCGGAACAGCACCACGTCCGACAACAGGTTGGGCAGCAGCACCACGATGGCGGCGCCGATCACCGGGCCGGTGCGGGTCTTGCGCCCGCCCAGCGTGAGCGCGAGCAGGAACAGTATCGTCAGCTCGAAGTTGAAGGTGGCCGGCGCGATGTATTCCTCCGAACATGCGAACAGCGCCCCCGCCAGCCCCGCGAAGGCCGCGCTGATGACGAAGGCCAGCACCTTGTTGCGGTAGACCGAAACGCCCATGCAGTCGCAAGCCACCGGGCTGCCGCGCAGGGCCTCGAAGGCGCGCCCGATGTGCGAGTTGAGCAGCCGGTGCACGACCACCCCGGCCAGCAGCGCCAGACCGATCACCAGGTAGTAGTACTCCAGCTGGCCCATGCGGTGGCCGAACCAGCTGGGCTTGGGCACCGGCAGGCCCTGCGGGCCCTGCGTGAGCCATTCCATCTCGTTGAGCAGGATCTGCACGATGGTGCCGAATGCCAGCGTGACCATCGCCAGGTAGGGGCCGGTGACGCGCAGTGCCGGCAGGGCGAGCAAGGCGCCGCAGCCGGCGGTCAACACGATCGCCCCGGGCAGCGCGAGCCAGAACGGCAGCCCCAGCTTGGCGAACAACACGCCGCCCGCATAGGCGCCGATGCCGAACAGGCCGGCATGGCCCAGCGAGACCTCGCCGGTGTAGCCGACCACGATGTCCAGGCCGAACAGCACGATGGCGTAGATGGCGATCACCATCGCCAGGTGCAAATAGTAGGGATTGGGGACGGCCACGGGGAAGGCCGCCAGCGCGGCCAGTGCCAGGCCGCCGAGCAGCGTGCGGGTGGACAGATGTTTCATGCTCAGACCTTCTTGATCGCCGTCTTGCCGAACAGCCCGGCCGGCTTGACCGCCAGCACCACCAGCAGCAAGACCAGCCCCGGCACATCCTTGTAGCCGGTGGAGACATAAAAACCGGTGAGGGTCTCGGCGAGCCCGAGGATCAACCCGCCCGCGATGACACCCAGCCCCGAGGTCAGCCCGCCGATGATGGCCACCGCGAAGGCCTTCAAGCCGAGCGATGCGCCCATGCTGGCCCCGGTCAGGGTCAGCGGCGCGACCAGCACGCCGGCGAAGGCCGCGGTGGCGCAGGACAAGGCATACGAGAAGGTGATGACGTGGCCGGTGTGGATGCCCATCAGCCCCGCCGCGTCGCGGTCGGCGGCGGTCGCCACCACCGCCTTGCCGTAGATGGAGCGGCGGTTGAACAGCTCCACCGCCGCCATCAGCGCGAGCGCGCCGGCCACGACCACCAGCTCCATCGGCATCACGTTGGCACCGGCCAGCTGCAGCGGCATCTCGGGCACCGGCGACGGGAACTTCACGTCGTCCTTGCCCCAGACGTTCTCGGCGACGTTTTTCATGATGATGCCCAGCGCGATCGTCGCCATGATCCAGCCCTCGGACTTGATCTTGAGGGCCGGGCGCACCGCCAGCCGCTCCACCCCGATGCCGTAGAGCGCGCCGGCCAGCAGCACCAGCGGCAGCATCGGCCAGTAGCCGAGGTGGGCCGCCAGGGTCAGCCCGATCAGCGCCCCCACCGCCAGCGCCTCGCCCTGGCCGAAGTTGAGGGTGCCCGAGGTGGCGAAGGTCAGCTGGTAGCCGAAGGCGATGACCGCGTAGATCATGCCGACGGCGACACCGCTGAAGAGGATCTGCAGGAGCACGTCCATACACAGTCTCCGAAGGAAAACACCGGGAAGGAAGGGAACGGCGGCGGGCCGGGCTGGCCCGCGCCCGCAGCGTTATTTCGCCGCGGCGGCCGCCACGCGCTTGCGGTCGTCGTCGTAGGCGTAGACCACCTGCCCCTTGCGCACCTCGCCCATCACCGGCAGGCGCTCGTCCACGGTCTCGTGGTCGTCGCGTGAGAAGGGCTGCACATAGGTCGTGATGACACCTTCCACCGGCTCCTTCAGGTTCTCCAGCGCCTCGCGCACCTTGGGGCCATCGGTGGTGCCGGCCTGCTTGATCGCCGCGGCGAGCAGGTAGACCGAGTCGTAGCCCTGGGCGGCCGACACCGGCGACGGCATACGCTCGACCTTGTAGGCACGCTGGTAGGCCTCGATGAAGGCCTTGCGGCGCGGCGAGGTGGGCTCCTGGATGAAGGTCTGCGGCATGCGCGCGCCTTCGCCGTTGGCGCCGGCGTTGTCGATGAAGTTGGACATCGACAGGGTCCAGCTGCCCAGCATCGGGACCTTCCAGCCCAGCTTGACCATGCCGTTGGCGATCTGGGCCAGCTCGGGCCCGATCGCATAGGTCAGCACCGCCTGTGCACCCGCTGCCTTGGCCTTCAGCAGCTGCGGGGTCATGTCGACGTCCTTGACGTTGAACTTCTCGACCGCGACCGGCGTGATGCCTTTTTTGGCGAGCGCCTTTTCCAGGTCCTCGCGCCCGAGCTGGCCGTAGTTGGTGGAGTCGGCCAGGATCGCCACCTTCTTGAAGCCGCGCCGGGTCACCGCTTCCTCGACGATCATCGCGGCCTGCAGGCTGTCGCTGGCGGCGACGCGGAACACATAGTTGTCAGGATGCTGGGGCGGCAGGAACTGGCGCGTGACGGTGGAGCCGGTGGCCACGCCGGTGATGACCGGGATCTTGGCCTCTTGATAGAAGCGCTGGCTGGCCAGCGCAACGCCGGTGTTGACGATGCCCAGCGCGGCGACCACACCTTCCTTGTTGATGAGTTCCTGCACCACCTGGGCGCCGCGTTCGTTCTTGCCTTCGTCGTCGCGCTCGACGAGCAGCAGCGGGCGGCCGAGCACGCCGCCGCGGGCGTTGATCTCGGCGGCCGCGAGCTTGATACCGTCGCGCAGGCTCACGCCCATCGGGGCGGAACCACCGGTCAGCGGCGCGGTGACGGCGACCTTGATCGGCTCCGCCGCGAAGGCGTTGGTCGAAGCGGCGAGCGTGAAGCCAAGGGCGGCCGCGGTGGCCAGGGTGAGGCTGTGGCGTCGATTCATCATGCTGTCTGTCTCCTTGTGGTGCGAGCGGGTGTGACCCCCGTCTCTGCGTACCCACTGTAGAAAGACGCGACAGCTGCCGGTTGAAACTTCTTGGGCGTGCGCTTGAGCGATTTTCAAGCGACGCGCCGGGCCCCCGTCAACCGAGCGATTGCTTCATCCACTCGACGAAGGCGGCGCACTCCCAGCGCTCCAGCGCGCCCGGCTGCCAGCACAGGAAATAGTGGTTGGGCGAGGCCACCTGGCGGTCCGACAAACGCACCAGCCGGCCGTCGTCGAGCCAGGCCGCGCCGAGCTTCATGCGCATCAACGCGACGCCGAAGCCGGCCACGGCGGCGTCCAGCACCAGCCCGATGTCGTTGAACTGCGCGCCTTCGCGCGGCTCGGTCAAGCTCAGCCCGCACTCGGTGAACCAGGTGCGCCACGGCTCCAGCGGGCAGCGGATCAAGCGCGCCCGGGCCACCGTCTCGTCGCTCTGAAAGCCGTCGAAGGGCCCGACCGTGTTGAGGTACTCGGGGCTACAGACCGGGCACACCGTGTCGGACTGCAGCCGCACCGACTCGCGGTCCGGAAAGGGCCCGGTGCCGAAGCGCAGCTCGATGTCGGTCTCTTCGGCCGTCACATTGAGCATCGGGATGGTGACCTGCAGGATCAGGTCGATGTCGGGATAAGCATGCCGGAACAGCGCCAGCCGCGGCAGCAGCAGCTGGCGCGAGAAGGTCGGCGTGACCGCGACACGCAGCCGGGTGGCGCCGCCGCTGCCACTGCTGCGCCCCGGCACCTGCTGCAAGGCCGTCAAGGCCTCGCGCACGCGCGCAAGGTAGGCGGCGCCATCCGTCGTCAGCGTGAAGTCGCCGCGCGAGAACAGCTTGAGCCCCAGCTGCGACTCCAGCTGGCGGATGCGGTGGCTGACGGCACTCGGCGTGACGTTCAGTTCTTCAGCCGCCAGCGTGCCGCTGCGCAGCCGTGCGAGCGCCTCGAAGGCGAGCAGGCCCTGGATGGGCGGGATGCGGTGTGCGGTCATGCAAGCGGCGCCGGCTCAGGACTCCTTGCGCCGGATGAAACTGGCGCGCTTGGCGTCGTCGGCGTGATAGAACTGGATCTCGCCCTTGCGCCACACGCCCAGCCAGATCATGTTGCGCGAGAAGGCGTCGTGGTCGGCGGCCGAGAAGGGCCGGTCGTAGGACGTGACGACGCCGGGGTAGGGCCGCTCCAGGTTCTCCAACGCCTGCTTCAATACATCGGCCGAGGTGTTGCCGCGGGTCTGGAACACGACGCGCATCATCAGGTGCACCGCGTCGTAGGTCTGCGCCGCGGCCATCAGCGAGCCCAGCGGCTGGGTGCCGGCATGGCGCTTGAGGCGAACCAGGAAGGACGCCCGGCGCTCGTTGGCGAGGTCCTGGATGATGGTCTGCACCATCATCGCGCCTTCCACCGCGGGGCCGGCGCGCTCGGGCAAGGTGCGGAACGACAGGGTCCAGGGGCCGTACAGCGGGCCCTCGAAGCGCGCCTGGGCGCGCGCCTCGGCGAGCACCGCGAGCTCGGCGCCCAAGGTGTAGCCGAGGATCACTTCCGCCCCGGCGGCGCGGGCCTGCTGCACTTGCTCTGTGAGCCGGCGCACGCCTAGGTCGAAGCGTGCGGTGTAGACGGGCTTCAGTTGCTTCTCGGCGAGGAACTTCTCGACGTCCTTGAGGCCCCCCTCGCCGTAGCCGGTGGCGTCGGCGAACACGGCGACCCGCGTGTAGCCGCGCTTGACGATCTCGTCCACCAGGAAGGCCGCCTGCAGCGTGTCGCGCGCCGACATGCGGAAGACAAAACTCTTGTCGGCCGGGTACTTGGCCGTCACGGCCGACCCGGTCGCCACCGGCACGACCAGCAGGTGCTTGTGGTCCTGGAACACATCGAGCGACTTCAGGGCCACACCGGTGTTGCAGTAGCCGACCGTGAAGTCCACCTTCTGCTTGAGCACCAGGTCCTCGGCCTGTCGGCGGCCTTCGTCGGGGTCACCCTTGTCGTCGCGCGTGACCAGTTCGAGCTGCCGGCCCAAGTAGCCACCCACCTCGTTGATTTCCTTGACCGCCAGCTCGGCGCCGAGGCGGGCGCTGTGACCGAACTCCTGCGATCCCCCGCTGAGGGGGCACACGAAACCCACCCGCAGCGGTTGCGACGCCTGTGCGTTCGCCATCGCGGCGAACGATGCGAACCAGGCGGCAAGCAGCACTCGACCCATCGTCATGTTTTGTCTCCAGGTTGTGTTTTTTGGCGATGTTGCAACTGCTTTCATTTGGTGAGCATCAGGTGGAACCCTCCTCCGTGGAGGGCTCGACGTGACATATGCGGCCGCGGCGGGTTGGCTCGGGGCGGAAGCAAAGCCCGTGTTGCCCGGCCTACAGTCTCAGCCCGATGTAGGCTCGAAGTGCCCGGCGCAGGCGTGAGCTCAGTCCCAGCGCTGGCGATAGGAGAACGTCGGCAGGCGCCAGCCGCGCCAGACGGCGCACAGGCGCAGTGTGAGTCCGGCGGAGAAACTGATGGCCGTGTTCAGGTCGTCCGCGACACCGTATTCGCGCAGCAGCAGGAACAGCAGGCAGACCGCAAGAGACACGACGGCATAGAGCTCTTGGCGGAACACGACCGGGACCTGGTTGCACAGGACGTCGCGCAGCACCCCGCCGAAGATGCCGGTGATCATGCCCGCCATGATGACGACGGGTGGTGCGTAGCTCATCTGCAGGGCCACGTCGCTCCCGATCAACGAGAACGCCACCAGGCCCATGGCATCGAGCACGAGGAAGATGCGCTTGAGGTGATGCAAATACCTGGCCACCAACGTCGTCAGCAGGCCAGCGGAGATGACCAGGTACACATGGGCGGGATGCTGGGTCCATCCGACCGGAAAGTGCCCGAGGATGACATCCCGCAGCGTGCCCCCACCGAGTGCCGTGACGAAGGCGATGACGGTGACGCCGAAGAAATCCATGCTGCGGCGGCCGGCGGCGAGAGCGCCCGCCATGGCTTCGGCGGCGATGGCGACAAGGTAGACGATGGTCAACATCAGGACTCCAGAGTGGACGCAGGACGCGCGTCACGCCGACGTGCACCTGCTGCGCCTCTCCCCCTGTCCTTGAACCTGAGAGTTTCAGCTGCGCCTGCAGCCTGCCCCTTCGGTGGGCCGTGACGGCCACTCTCCAGTCGGCGAAAACGTGCGACTGCGGTCCTTTTGCCTGAGCGATGATGGGAGTTTGCGCCTTCGGCGGGGGTTTGCGGCCCCGCTCTCCCGCAGTGCGCGACCATGTTACTTCAGCGGCAGCCTTGCCGTCTGACGGCCTGCTGAGGCGACCTCGACGGGCCACGGAGGGCGAGGCCAACGTAAAGGTTCGGCATTGGACATGGGCGCGGGAAAGGCCCAAATGAAAACGCCCAACCGAGAGGGGTTGGGCGTCGCGCATTTTTGGGCGCACAGGAGAGCGACCTCTTGAACACCGCCTAGTCGTGCGGCGCGTGACCGATGGCCAGGTACCTGCCGATGTCGTGCTCGAAGGCGGCAATCGTGTGCTCCGAGATGGGGACGTGCAAGAGCACGGTTCGCGCCACTTCGGCATGCACCACGAAGCGCTCCAGCACTTCATGGCGCGCATCGTCCGGCAGTGCGTGCAGCACCGCTGTCATCAGCGCATCGAGCGCGATGAGCGAACCCTTGAGCTCGCAGATCCGCTCGGTGGTCTCTTGCAAGTCCTTCATCGGTTCCGCCGAGGGACGCAGCAGGAGTGCAGGTGCGTCAGATCGTGCGGATGCGCGACGCCTGCGGACCCTTCTGCCCCTGCGTCACTTCGAACTCGACGCGTTGGTTTTCGGTCAGCGTCTTGAAGCCGTTGCCCTGAATTTCCTTGAAGTGCGCGAAGAGATCCTTGCCGCCATTGTCGGGGGCAATGAAGCCGAAGCCCTTGCCTTCGTTGAACCATTTCACAGTACCGGTTTCGGTGGCCATATCGTCATTCCTTGATGGATTCGTTAAAAAGATGCCCCAGCTTTCGCCGGTGCAGGTCAGCAGCTTCCTGACTTGGAAGCCGAGTGATTGAAATGCTTGCGAACCGCTGACCATCAGCGACGCGGTTGTCGAGAAGAAGGCGCCAAACCTCGGCGCTCGAGGTGGCGGAAAGTGATGCGCCCCTTCGTCAGATCGTAGGGGGACAGTTCCAGGGAGACGCTGTCGCCGGCCAGGATGCGGATGTGATGCTTGCGCATCTTTCCGCCGGTGTAGGCGATGAGCTTGTGCCCGTTCTCCAGCGTCACCCGAAAGCGGGAGTCCGGCAGGATCTCGTTCACGACGCCGTGCATCTCGATCAGTTCTTCTTTGGCCACGGTGTTCACTCCTGGTTCGTGGATGGGGGACGGGCGGTGCGAGACAGGGCCTGACAAGGGCCTGCTCACATGGCAGGGGCTGTGCGAGGGCGGCGCTCGGGCACCAACAAGTCACTGCCGGCGTGACCCGCGAGGGTCGACGAGGGTGTCTCGGGTTTACGCTCGGTCTCTGCGGCTCGAAGGCGGTTTGCAACCGCTCGGTTCGGCACACGGGAAAGTTCGCGCCAGCATGGCACTTCCGCGTGTGTGCCGTGCTCCCGACGTTGCCTCTCGTTTTGGGGAAGAGAGGGCGGGAAAGAATCAAATTGGGCCGAAAACAGTCCGAAAACGCAGACCGGCGGCACCGACAGGATAAGGGCCCGAAAGCACCCGCCAGCGCGGGAAAAGGCCCAAGAAAATGCCCAACCGAGAACGGTTGGGCGCTGAATCTGGTCACGCAGTGTAGCACTGGTTCGAACGTCCTGCTCGGTTCGCGAAGAAATCGAACACGTGCATGTCTTTGACGCGAGGCGTGCGTCCCTGCGGCAGGGGCAGTCCAGGCGCCGGCGACCACCTTGACTCACTTCGTTCGCGCGGCCTGCCGCCACAACACGGCTGGCAAGCCTCCGCACAGCATCAAGACGGTGCTGGGCTCCGGGACAGGAGGTCGAGGCAAGTTTGCTAGGGCTTTGCGTGCGCCGACGCGGCGGGCAGCAGATGAATGGGCGCTGGAAGCCCCGGCCTACAACCGGTAGGTCTCGCCGTCAGCCGGCACCAGCACGCGCTGCGGGTCCATCCCCTTCTCGGCGATGAAGTCACGCAGTTCCTGGCGCGTTTGCATGCCGTGGTTGACCGCCTCCATGTGGGTGCCGATCACTGTGGCCCGCGGGGCGGCCTGATAGGCACGCGACAAGTCTTCCTTGCCCATGATGATCGCGCCTTCCAGCCCCTCGATCCTCGCATAGCCGGTGTTCAGGATGATCACGTCCGGCATGTACTGCTTGAGCGCGTCTTCGACCTGTTGGTTCCACACGGTGTCGCCCGCCACATAGACCGTCTTGCGGCCAGGACGCTGGAAGACGACACCCGAGACAGACCCGAGCAGTTTGCCGGCGACGACCATGGTCTTGTCATCGCCATGCTGACCACCGGTCTTGCTCAGGCGTGTGCCGTTGAACATCGTGTGCTCACCGAGCACGCGCACGTCCGTGAAGCCGTCCTGGCGGATGCTCGCCGCATCTTGCTCATCCTGCGCAAAGATCGGCACCCCTTTCGGCAGGCGCTGCCTGGCCACGTCGTCCCAGTGATCCAGATGGGTGTGGGTGACGATGACGGCGTCGGCCTTCATCACCTCTTCGAGGGGCAGCGGCAGTTCGACCAGCGGGTTGCGCAGGTGGCTGTTGCAGGTGCCTGCGAACCCCGGGTAAGCGCCCTTTTCAGCCAACAACGGGTCGATCAGGTAGGTCGCGCCAGCGTAGGTCACCTTGAGCGTGGCGTTGCGGATCTGCTGGACCTGCACCGTCTGGTCGGTCGTGGACGTCTCGGCCTTGTGAGTGCCGGCACCCAGTGCGTCAGCCGCGAGGGGCGTGTGGAAGAGGTCAGAAGGATTCATGTCTGTCTCAGTGTTCGAGGTGGATGAAGGCGCGCGACGGCCGTCGAGGGCGTGTCAGGATTTTCTGGAGGACGAACGCCGCGGGCCATCGGCCCAAAGGACGACTGTCGATAGAATCGGGCCAATTTCGTCACCCCCTCCCGAGTTCGCCCATGCAAGCCATACGTGTCGCCGTCGTCGCCTTCGAGGGGGTCAGCCTGTTCCACCTCTCGGTTCCCGCGCTGGTGCTCGGCGTCGAACCCGCTCCGGCGGGTCTTCCGCGCTATGAGGTGAGGTACTGCTCTCCACGACCTGGCCCGGTGCGCTGCTCGCAAGGCATGGTGATCGACGTGCCGGAAGGTCTGGGCCCGATGTTCGACGCCGAGCTGGTGATCGTGCCGGCCTGGAGCCATCCGGCCAACCGCGCCCCGGCGGAGTTGATCGACGCGCTGCGCAAGGCGCACGAACGGGGTGCGCAAGTGGTGGGGCTGTGCCTGGGCGCCTTCGTGCTCGGCGACGCCGGCCTGCTGGATGGCCGGCGGGCGACGACACATTGGGCCTGCCGCGACCTCTTTGCGAAGCGCTTTCCAAAGGCCGACTTCCGCCCCGATGTGCTTTATGTCGACGACGGCGGTGTCACCACCTCGGCCGGAACCGTGGCCGCAATCGACTGCTGCTTGAATCTGGTGCGCCAGCGGCACGGCGCTGACGTCGCCAACCGCGTCGCCCGGCTGTTGGTGACGCCGCCCCATCGGCAGGGCGGACAGGCGCAGTTCATCGAGCAGCCGGTGCCGGAACTGCCCAGCGAGAACCGCTTGCCCGGCGTGCTGGAATGGGCGCGTGCGCGCCTGGGCGAACCGCTATCGCTCGACGTGTTGGCCGACGTCGCCCACATGAGCCGACGCACGTTCACCCGGCGCTTCCGGGAGGCCACCGGCACGACCGTGGTGAAGTGGTTGACCGGCGAGCGGGTCGCGCGGGCGCAGCAACTCCTCGAGACCACCGACCTGCCCATCGAGCAGATCGCAACGTCGGTGGGCTTTGCAACGTCGTTGTCGCTGCGTCAGCACTTCGCGGCGCAGTTGGGCACGTCGCCGTCGTCGTATCGGCGCGCGTTCTTCCACGCGCGGCGCAGCGGTGAGTCGATGCCAGCGGCTGCGGCTCACAATGCTTGAAGCAAGGCCTGGGCGGTCTTCTCACCGCCCGTCCTCCCCGCTATCAAGCGACACCGTCATCCTTTGGTTTGCCAGTCCTCGAGGGCACGAAGGATGAGCGGGTGACCGCCGCCCCAGCCCCCGGCCCCGTGCGGCGCCTGTCCCGGGTCGTTCCACGCGCGGCAGACGTGACCCGCCTGGCTCTTCAAGGATCGCTCTTTCGACAGCCCATAGAAAACGCCGCCTTGCACCGATAGGTCTCAAGGCGGCGTGTCGAAGGTCAGGCGACTGCCGGTCGGGCAGCCCCCGGGTCCAGCCTGCTCAGCGGCGCAGCATCACCGGCTCCAGCCCGAGGGTGATCCGGCGCGAGGCGGGCAGTGCAGACGAGGTGTTCTGCAGCGTCGCCGCCGTCGACACCGTCCAGGCGTCCGGCAGTTGCACCTGCTGGCCTTCCACCGTCGACCACAGCACATACTGGTACTCGGTGCCACGCTGCAGCTTGAACACATAGACCTGGCCGTTCAACGCATACGCGTCCAGCAGTCGGGCCCCGCGCATCCAGCTCACCATCGTCGAGTAAGACGTCGACGCTTCGGTCGGCGTGCGGAAGTCGTCTTCCACCATGCGCGCCAGCGCGTCACCGCTTTCCCAGATGTGGTAGTTGAAGTTGCTCACCCCCTTGGCCCACATGATCATCAGCGCACGCGCCGTCGACGAGCGCACTTGCTGCTGCGTCGGCACGAAGGTGGCGCAGGTGGTGGTCAGCGCATCGCAACCCGGCGCACCTTCCGTGTTCCACAGCGGCTTGTTGCCCACGCCGTAGTTGTTCATCATCTGGCGCACGTTGCCGATCATCGGGGCCAGCTTCTCGGGCGAGGTGCTGAAGTACCAGTGGTAGCCGATGTTGTCGACGTGGGCACCGCCGCCGGCGGCCAGGAAGTTGTTCAAAAAGCCCATGCCCTGGCCGCTCGTGACACCGGGCGACACCAGCACGTTGGTCGGGTCGACCGCCTTCACTTCCTCGTGGGCGATACGCGCCATCTCGACCATCTGCTGCATCGTGCCGTTGTAGTGCGGCTGGTAGTCCGGCTCGTTCCACAGCTCGAAGTACTTGATCTTGCCCGCGTAGCGGCGTGCCACCTCGCGCACATAGTTGCGCCAGTCGTTCATGTTGGCCGGAGCACCCGCCGCGCCGTAGCCGTACAGGCCCTTCTCGGAGGGGGTGCTGGAGGCCCACGCCGGCGTCTGGCCCAGCGTGTACAGGATGGCCGCGTTCGGGTCGTTGCGCTTGACGAAGTCGACGTACATGTCCAGGCGCTTGCCGCCGCCGCTGCCGCTCGCCCACGACCACACGCCGCGGCTCGGCTCCAGGTCACGCCAGGTGGTGCCGGTGTTCCACAGCCGCACCACGTGGTGGCCCACTTGCGGGTAGTTCTGGTGGCGGCCCAGCTTGTTCACGTGCATGCCGAACAGCGTGTCGGGGATCGGCGCGGTGCTGAACGGGGCCAGGTCGTTGAACTCCAGCTGTTCGATAGTGACGTCGTCGATCCACAGGTTCGCGCCGGGGGTGCCCGAGGCGATGCGCAGCGTGCCGGTGGTGGTGCCGGGGTAGGTGCCGGTGATCTCGACCTTTTGCCAGGTCGAGTTGGCCTGGACGGTCTTGGTGCCGAAGGCGTCCCAGGGCGGCGCGTCGCGGCGCATCTGCACCGTCACGCTGGTGGGCACGTCGGTGCGCACCCACAGGGTCGAGCGGTAGGTCTTGCCGCGGGCGAAGGCATACGGGTAGGTCAGGTGGGCGTCGCCATTGGTCTTGCTGGTCATCCGAAAGCGCTGCGAGGCGCCGCTGCGGACGTAGCCGGCCCGGGTTTCGCGGCCGGCGTCGGCGGTGGCCACCGGCGAGCCCCACAGGTTCAGCTTCCAGCCGGGGGCGGTGTAGGAGTAGGCGTCGTTCATCGAGGACGTCACCAGCCGGGTGCTCTGCACCGAGCTGCCGCCCTGGGCCGGCAGGCTGAGCACGCTGCTCGAGACGGCCATCGCGGTGGCGCGTTCGCCGGCTTCGGGGGTCTCGGCCGACAGCTCCTCGGTCGACACGCCGGTGTCGGGGGCCTCGGACACGAGCGCCGGCAGATCGGCCGTCGCGCTTTGTTCGGTGTTTTCAGCACCCTCACCACCACCACCACCACCGCCGCAGGCGGTCAACAGGGCAGCACAGACAGCGGTAAGAACGGGGAGCCAACCTTGCTTGAGAGCAGACATGATCTTGATTTCCTGAGCAGCGTTTTCGACGGTGTTTCCGAAGGTGCCGCTCGGCCCGCCGGTCAACGACCGGACAGGCAGAGCAGGCGGGAACAGCGGGGGAACGCGTTTCAGGCAATGGCATCGAGCGGTGTCGATGCGACGCAATGTCAGGACTGCCTCTACCCCGCAAAGCGAGCGGTGACAGACTGGCGTCTGTGCGTCGGATGCTCGTTGCGACAGGAAGAATTTTGGGCGCGATCGGGTTTGGGCAACATCAGCGCAGCTTGGTGCGGGCTGTCACTGCGGCGGGCCGCCGTGTAAGGGTTTTTTGGACGCACGGGGGGCGGGCGGCTGGCACGCCGCTCGAGGTTGAGCACGTGGCCAGGCTCTGTTGCTCGGCAGGGCTCGACGCGCGGCCTGCAGCCGCCAAGAATTCCCGGAACTTGCGCACAGACGAGGCGCCGGGCGGCGGGGTGCAACGACAAGCGCTTGCGTCAGGAGCAGGCTGATCGACGGCACCGGCGATGCAGTGCGCGCGTCTCATGAGAGCGACGTACGTCGCGGTTCGGACGCGTGCAGCCGGGTGAGAACGTCCCTGAGCACCGAGCTACGCGCTCGGCCTCATCAAGCGCAGCAACACCTCGCCCAGTTCATCGAGTGAAAGCGGCTTGTTGAGGTGAGCGTTGAACCCGGCGGCGACCGACTTGTTCTTGTCCTCGGTTGAAACGAAGCCGCTCACGGCGATCGCCGCCACGCCCTTTCCGTTGGGCATTTGTCTCAACTGCTCGACCAGCTCCAGCCCGCTCATGCCCGGCATGCCGATATCCGAGATCAACAAGTCGAAGTCCGCTCGCTTTATCTCTTCCAGCGCCGCCGGAGCACTCGCCGCCGAGGCCACCAAAGCTCCTTCCGACTCCAACAGGTCCACCAAGGTCTCCAAGGTGGCTCTGTCGTCATCGACGAGCAAGACGCGCTGGTCCTGCAGGATGCGCACCGGAGACACGTCATACCGTGCATCGCCGATGTTGCCGCCTTCGAACAGGGGAAGGGTCACGGTGAAGGTCGCGCCCTGGTTCTTCCCCTTGGAGCGGGCCTCCACGCTGCCGCCCTGCAATTCGGTCAGGCTCTTCACCAAGGCCAGGCCGATGCCGAGGCCACCATCGCTGCGCGTGGAGGCCCTGGCGACACATTGCTCGAACATGTCGAAAACGATTCCGAGATGCTGCGGTTCAATGCCCCGGCCGGTGTCCTGCACCTCGAGTACGGCCATACCGGACTCTCGGGTCAGACCGACCATCACCGCGCCGCCGTCCGGTGTGAACTTCATGGCATTGCTCATCAAGTTCCAGACGATCTGCTCCACCCGCACCACATCGGCGTAGACCGTCAGGTCCTCTGCGTTGACGGTCAGGGTGATCCGTTTCAAATCGGCCTCTCCGCGCAGCGCATCGACGATTCTCTCGATGATGGGGCGCCATTGAACGGCAGTGCGGTTCAGCGCCATCTTGCCGGTGTGCAGTCGCGACAAGTCGAGCAGGTCGTCGATGATTTGAGATTGGCCCTGCACGGTTCTGCGTATCGTGTCGACCGAGCGTGCCAGCCTCGGATCTGAACGCACGGTCGGCGCACGGCCCAGCAACTCCGAACTCATCAAGATGAGATTGAGCGGGTTCTTCAGTTCGTGCGACATGACCGCCAGAAACTCGCTGCGCGCCGCACTCGCGGCTTCAAGCTGTCGGCGGATTTGCTTCTCGGCCTGCAGCAGCTCTTCGCGCTGCTTCTCGAGCAACTGGCGCTCGGTCAAATCGCGGGCGATCTTGGCAAAGCCTTCGACCTCACCCTCGAGCAATGGCGTGGTGATGCCACTGCAATAGAAGCGGCTGCCGTCCTTGCGCAGATGCCAGCGTTCGTCCGCGGCCCGTCCGCTCTGCTTGGCCTCGCGAAGCTCCCGCTCCGGCTGCCCCGCAGCCCGGTCCTCCGGGACAAACAGCAAGCCGAAGTAGACGCCGAGAACCTCGTTCGTCTGGTAGCCGAACATCAGTTCGGCCCCCTTGTTCCACCCGGTGATGTGGCCGGACGCATCGAGTGTGACAACCGCGTAGTCTCTGGTACTCTCCGCGACCAGTCGCAGCCGTTCATCGCGTGCACGCAATTGCTCCTGCGCCATGCGCCGGACCGTGACGTCGATGAAGTTGAGGACGGCACCGTCGATACGGTCATCCTCGGTGCGGTAGGGCGAGATCCGCATCATGTACCAGCGGCCGTCCGTCGCGGCCAGCTCTCGCTCCACTGGTTGCAAGGTGGTCAACATGCGCTGAACGTCATCAGCGAGCGTGTCGTGCGACAGGCGATGGGTGAGATCTTGCAGCGAGCGCCCGACGTCGGCGGTGCGGATGTTGAAGACGCTGGTCGCCAGGGGCGTGAACCCCCTGATGCGCATCATCCGGTCGACAAACACCGTGGCGATGTTCATCGAAGTGATCAGGTTGCTCAAGTCATCGTTGACCTTGGCCGTCTCCTCGATTTTGCTCTTGAGCTCGAAGTTCACGGTCGTGAGCTCCTCGTTCACCGACTGCAGTTCCTCCTTGCTCGTCTCCAACTCCTCCGTCGCCGAGCGCAGTTCCTCGTTGATCGACTGCAGCTCCTCATTGGAAGCCCGAAGCGCTTCTCCAGACGCTGTCGAGTCGTCCCGGGAGCCATCCAACTGCTCCTGCAACCGTCTGACTTCGCGTTCCAGCACGGCCACGGCCGGGTCCGTACCGTCGGGGTCAGTGGCATTTGCCACACTCAGGCTCACGTCGGCCTCATCGAACAGCACGAGCAACTGGCCGCTCTTGATGCCTATGCCGGCGCCCAGGGCGGTCATCTGCACCACGATAGGCCCGTGGTCTGCGTCGATGGTCACGGGCTTGGCGGCCACTCGTTTGCCAGCGCTGGAAGCGAGCAGCAAGGCAGGCATGAGAGCCGACGCCAGCTGGGGCAGCACGACTTGCTGCAGGTTTTGCGAAGGCAGCCCCTCGACGTGCCGAAGGTAGCGCGATGCCCCTTGGCTGGTGTGCAAAATGTTGTGGTGAGCATCGACCACCAGGCTGGCCTGCCCGCGCTCCTCGAGCATGCGCTGGTGCAAGTGCGCCAGTGGGGGTGATGCATAGGTCGCCGTGTCGATCGCGGGGGGCAACGGAAAACGCGGCGGCGACAGGGTGCCACGCACGGAGCGGACCGCTTTGGCTCGATAGATCCGGTGCTTCTTGTCGACCGCCGTGAAGCGGTCGGACAAAAAATCAGCCGACTCCGCACTCCCCAGAAAAAGCAGCCCGCCCGGATTGAGCGCGAAATGGAAGGCCTCCAGCACTTGCACCTGAACCTCACGCTCGAGGTAGATCAGCAGGTTGCGGCAGCTGATGACGTCCACCCGCGAGAAAGGAGGATCGCGCACGACGTTGTGGCTCGCGAACAGGATCTGCTCGCGCAGCCCCTTTCTGATCCGGTAGGCCCCTGTCTCTTTCTCGAAGTACTGGCTCAGGCGGGTGGGTGCCACATCGGCAACGATCGCCTCGGGGTACACACCGGCCCGGGCCACCGTCAAGGCGCGGTCGTCGATGTCGGTCGCGAACACCTGGATCGACGTGCGGGGTCCGGTGGTGGGCGCCTGATCGTTCAGGAGCATGGCGAGCGAGTACGCCTCTTCGCCGGTGGCGCAGCCGACGACCCAGGCACGCACTTGCCGGGGAGAGGGGTGGCGCTCGAAGACGGTGGCGGCCAGTTCCCGCTCCAGGGCCTCGAAGGCGTCGTGGTCACGGAAGAAGGACGTGACGCTGATGAGCATGTCCTGCAACAGGTGCCCGGCCTCTTGCGGATGGACTTCCAGGTAGTCCCGGTACGCCCGGAGATTGTGTTGACGGGTGACCTGCAAACGGCGCTCGATCCGACGCAGCACGGTGCCGCGCTTGTAGTGTCGGAAGTCATTGCTCGTGCGCGCAGAGAGGATGGCCATCACTTCCTGCAAGGCCACCTCGGCGGCGGCCGCGGCGGTGGCACCGGTCGGCTCGGACGCCCTGATCTCCAGGGCCTCGGCATCCGGTAGTTCGATCTTCTTGGCGTTTTCCCAAAGCTCGACCAGCTTGGCGGCGATCTCGGGCGCGCTCAGAATGAAGTCGATACGCCCCGCGGCAATCGCGGCCTCCGGCATGCCGGGATACTCCGCGTCTCGCGGAGCCTGGGCGATCGCCACACCGCCCTGCACTTTGATGTCCCCCAACCCGACGGCCCCGTCGGAGCCGGTGCCGGACAACACGACCGCCACCGCACGTTCCCTGTGTGCGTTGGCCAGCGTTCGAAAGAAGAGGTCGATGGCGACCGGCCTGCCACGGGGCCGATCCAGGACATTCGAGACGAGATGCCCATCGTCCATGGAAAGATGGAGCCCCGGCGCGATGACGTAGACGTGGTTGGCCTGGATCGCGATCGTCTCGGTGACCTGGATCACCGGCATGGAAGTCGTCCGTTGGAGTATCCCGGCGGCGTGGCTCTCGTGCTCGGCCGAGAGATGCAGAATCACGACAAACGCCATGCCGGAGTTCTCGGGCATGTGCTCGAACAACTGCACCGCGGCGGCCATCCCGCCGGCAGATGCGCCAATACCGACGACCGGGAAAGAGAGCGCAGATGTACGCGTCACGCGCACATCTTCCTGCATGGTCTCTTCTGGGTAGGATGACTGCGTCACTTGAACTTCCTGCGGGCGGCAAAGCTGAAAGGAAGCCAAGCCAAAGAATGTGCGCTTGACCTTCTCTTGCCCTCGGCAATCGAGCGAGCCGCCGTTTTGATTATGCGCCGCTCTACACGGCGGTGCTTCAGGACCGAACGGCTCCTGGTCGCATGGAACGCGACGCTTCAGGCAGTCCATTCGGTCGCCTCGATCGCGCTCGACAATGAGCAAGCAATGCACGTTCCCTGCCGCGCTCGGTTTGCAACCATCCTGTCCCACACACGCCCAAGTCCTTGTCGGGAAAGGACTTCTTCTTGCTCCGACCCAAAAGCTCCCTCTAATCTGTTTGCAGGAGTTGGTTATCTGACGAAGGGTAGGAGTCCGCCGCGCGGCTGCCACTCGCAAGCGACCACGGCTGAGCTGCCGTTCGGTCTCGTATTCGGCAACTCGCGCAAGCAGGCTTGCAACAAGGCGAGCAAGCCGACCTTGGTCAAGGAGCACAAGCTCAACGATTCCCGGGACGCCGATACCCAGAAGAAGATGATCGAGTGGGGAGGCGACGACACGAACCGCCTCATCGCCGTGCACCTGCCGATCCGCTTCGTGGCAGCCGACGGCTGAAGCCGGGTTCATCATGCACATTACGCGGATCGACAACGATCTCGCGCAGCATGTCCTCCGCTACGGCGCAAACCTGTCGCCCGAGATCAACATGACCGCCCCTTCGCACCATGCCCATCACACCGTTCCACTTTGGCCCCGGCGCACTGCTGCAATCAGTCGCACCCCGTCACGTCAGCTTTCTGTCGTTCTGCGCCGCGAACGTGCTCATCGACCTTGAGTCGCTCTACAACCTGGTCTATCGCCAGCATCCCGTACACGCCTTCTTCCACACCTACCTGGGAGCCACGCTGGTGATTGCAGCCACGGGCCTCCTGTTTCTAGCGTGCCAATGGTTCGCGCGCAGGTTCTGGCTCCCCAACTTGCTTGGTTGGCGCAGTCTCATGCACAAGCAGGTGCTTGTGGGGGCGGCCCTCGGCGCCTACACACACGCGGCGCTGGACAGCGTCATGCACCAGGACATTCAGCCGCTGTGGCCGTTCAGTACAAGCAATGCGCTGTTAGGCGTCATCTCGCTCGGGGTTCTGCACACAGCCTGTCTTGCGCTGGGTCTGCTCGGCCTGCTGATCGTCGCAACGCGTTGGTTTGTGGCCGGCGAAGAGAAGGTGGGCTGACCCTTCCCTAACCACCGCAAGACGAAATGCTACGCAGTGCCCAACCCACCTGAGAGGCGCCGTCCATGAACAACACCGTGTCGAACCACCCCGAATCCACCGCGGACCGCGAGTTCGTCCATTCGCGGCTCATCGACGCGCCGCAGGAGCGCGTCTTCCAGACATTTGCCGAACCGGCCCACCTCGCTCGGTGGTGGGGCCCGAACGGCTTTTCGAACACGTTCGAGGTTTTCGAGTTTCGTCCAGGCGGAACTTGGCGCTTCGTGATGCATGGGCCGGACGGCACGGACTACCCGAACGAGAGCGTGTTCAGAGAGGTGGTCGCTCCAGAGCGCGTCGTCTTCGAACACCTCTCCGAAGGGCACCACTTCGTCATGACCATCGAGTTCATCGCACAGGGTGATCAGACCTTGGTCGGTTGGCGCCAAGTTTTCGATACTGCGGAACATCGAGATCGGATCGCCAAGTTCGTCCTCGAGGCGAACGAGCAGAATCTCAGCCGCCTTGCGGCCGAGGTCCGCCGTGTGGTCTAGCCCAGGGACGACGCTTGACCCTCTCATGCCGAACGTTAGGCGGCGAGGTCACCAGGAGGCCGCTCTGTAAACGGTCCCCGAAAGACTGTCACGAACGGTCACTCTCAGCTTGCCTCTGGCGCCGACGCGCAAGCACCTCGCCCAAGGATACGTCTGCCGATTTGCGCCACTGCCGAGGCTTTGTCGAGCGAACCTGAACCTCCACCGCGGCCAGCTCTTCATGGGTTTGCACGCCACGCGACTGTGCGAGCAAATGATCTTGTGCGTGCCGTTCCGATCGATTCGCGCGCGCCTTGGCGAGGGGGACCCCCTTACGGGAAGCCTTGCTATTTTCACCAAAGCTGTTGCGGCGATCTTTCGCGTAGCTGAGTCGCTTCTTCTGCTGCGGAGTTTTCATGGTGTCATCGAATGAAAGCGACTTCCCGGCATGCGAGCCCCCCGAGTCGCTTCACCGCGCAATAAAGTACTTTTGCGGATCGGCCAGCGCACCCGGTCTCCAGTGGACCCGGTTCTGGACCTCCATGTCGACGACTTGGACGCGCCCCAGCCAGCGTTCGAGTCGTTCGGTCGAGGTACTCAAGATCTGCATGAAAGTCTCGCCCATCTTCAAAGTGCTGACCACCTCGACGGTCGCGCTCTTGCCATTGGCGGCCAGATCGATACGGCGCACCTGCTGCTCATACTCGATCGTCAGCATCCCGCCAGCCTTGTCGCCGACGTCTTCGAAAAAGAGCTGTTGCTGCCGCAGCAGTTCGCAGGCCTGTTCTTTGTCGACGGTCGCGGTTTCCGTGATGCCCGACATGCGGGTCTGCACGCGAGCTTGCAGTTTCGAGCCGAGCAGACGGCATAGTGCCTCCGGGTCCCGGCTCAACACGGCGTGACGCTGCGCTTCGTAGTGAGCGAGCACTGCGCGCTCGTCCAACTTGGCGCTCACCACAAAGGCATACCAGGCAACGCCGAGCAGCGTCGCCAACAAGACCACCAAGCGCATCTCCGACCCCTCGCGTGCTGTTGGGCTGTATGACGCGGCGCAGTCTAGCGTGGCCGCCGCGAGGCGTCGCTCAAATCGTGCTCATTTGTCTGCCTGCAACCGCAAAGTTCAGGCCGACATCGGCTCGGCCGTCACGTCTGTCCGACCGCCGATTCTCCATCCCCCCGACCGGCGTATAGGCCCGGGGGAGCGACGCTGGATGGCGCCCAGGCCAGCCTGATACCTCGCGAACATCTCCAGGTCCAAGGCCGCCTCACGTTGGTCTGCGTTGAGGTGGCGGCCCGCACGCGCCAGGACTAAGGTGTAGGGAGCCTAGAAACTCGAGCCCGCATACCACGGCGCCGTTCGCGCCTCCTGTTTCCCGGCGTTGAACGAAGTTCAGCCCCGATGCGCCCGCGACTGAGCTGTTGCATGCCGAGGAACGATGTGACGACCGATCATGACCGGCTGCAAGCGGTCTGGGAGACCGACTCCAGGGGAGAGAATTGCTATGGAAGCCCCTCCTGGTGTCAGTACATCGGCGAGGAAGCCGGCAGTCCTTGCGGGGCCGACGCGCTTCGCTGCTTCCACCCCGAAGATCGGGACGACCTGCAGCAGCAATGGCAGAAGAGCCTGGCGACCCAAGGCCTGCACCGGTTCGACGTCAGGGTGCGCGTGCGCCGACATGACGGCGAGTACCGCTGGTGCCGGATGGAGGGCGCGCCCGTCAAGAGTACCAACGGTCGCGTCGTCAAATGGGTCGGCACCTGCACCGAGATTCAGGAAGAGGGGTCGTGGCAGCCGCAAGCTGCAAACAGCGGCGAGGGCAACGACGGCTTTGAAGGCCGACGCGCGCTGAGCCGGGCGCCGGGCAGTCGCCGCAATGCGGGTCCGCGCGCCCGCCGCCGGGTCTGCCTCGGCTCGCTGGAGCGGCGCTTGTTTCTCGTCGTGTTCGTCGGACTGCTGCCCTTGGCCCTGCTGTCCTTCGCCATCCTGCTCCACGACGCCTTGACCCAAAGGCGAGATCTCCTGGAAGCGGTCTCCGACACGGCCCGGGCGCTGGCTTCGGCGGTGGACTCCCAACTGATGACCTCGATCGCCTCGCTCGACGCGCTGGCCGCGAGCCCGCGCCTGGCGGCGAGGGACTACGCCGGCCTTCACGAGGAGGCGAAAACGTTGCTGGCACGGCGGCCGCACTGGGCCAACCTCGTGTTGATCGATCCCTCGGTGCACCACTTGATGAATGCACGATGGCCGCTCGGGCGGGAGTTTCCTCCGGTGGTGGAGCCGGCGTCGTTGGCGGAGACGCTGCGCACCGGGCAAGCGCGCATCGGCGTCGTGGTCTTCAACCCGGTCATCGGCGCGCATGCATTCGCCGTGCGTGTCCCGGTCCAGCAACGCGGCGAGGTCGCGTTGGTGTTGACGGCCATCGTCCGGCCCGACGCGATGCTCGACGTCCTCAAGCAGCAGCAGATCCCCGAACCGAGTGTCGTCGTCATCCTTGATCAACAAGACCGCATCGTCGCCCGATCTCGGGATCACGGTCATTGGGTCGGCAAGCCCGCGTCACCCGACTTGCTTCGCTTGCTGCAAGAAGGGGAAGAGGTCGGCATGACGCCGACGAGGACGCTGGACGGCCTGCAGGTCTACACCGCGTTCTACCGGTCCGCGGTCACCGGCTGGGCCGCGGCGGTCGGCATCCCCCGCGATGCAATCGATGGCGCCGTCATTCGGTCCTACGCTGCCCTGGGGGCATCGATCACCGTATCGATGGTGCTCGGGCTGCTCGCGGCGGTAGGGGTGGGTCGCTCGATCACTGGCCCCATGCGAGCGCTGGAGCAGATGGCACGGGCGCTGGGCCAAGGAGCACGGCCTCAGGCTCCGCGGACGGCGCTGCCGGAGATCCGGCAGGTGGCGGTGGCCATGGAGGCCGCGCATGCAGAACGCGAGACGCTGCTGCAACGCGAGCGCGAGGCGCGTATGCACGCCGAGAGGGTCAGCAAAGCGAAGGACGAGTTCCTGGCCATGCTGGGGCATGAGTTGCGCAATCCACTGGCGGCGATATCGACCGCCGTGGAACTGCTAGAACGCAGCGATCCGGTCCGGCAGAACGAGACGGCGAACGAAACCAGGGCCATCATTCGACGCCAGGTCGCCCACCTGGCGCGGCTCACCGAGGACTTGCTGGACGCAAGCCGCGTGACGATGGGCAAGATCATGCTGGACCTCGCGCCGCTTGACCTGGCCGAAGTCGTTCGCAGCACCGTCGCCACCTTCCGCGCCACGGGTCGACTCGGCGAGCGTCACCAGCTCACGCTGTCGCTGACCTCTGTCGAGGTGGAGGCAGACGGCACCCGCCTCGATCAGGTCGTCAGCAATCTCCTCAGCAACGCCATCAAGTACACCCCACCGCCCGGCACGATCTCGATTTGCGTGCGACCGGAAGGCCCTCACGCGGTACTGAGCGTTCGCGACAGTGGGCTGGGGATCGAGGCGGACTTGCTGCCCCGGGTGTTCGATGTTTTCGTCCAGGGACGCCGTTCTCTGGACCGCGCCCAGGGCGGCTTGGGCATCGGACTCACCCTGGTGCGAGGCATCGTGCAGTTGCATGGAGGATTTGTCGAAGCGACAAGCGAGGGCCCGGGCAAAGGCAGCGAATTTGTCGTGCGCCTGCCGGCCGTCGACCGTTTGCACCTTGCAAGACCGGACACCACCTTCCGCGTCGAGGCCCGCCAAGGGCGCCGGATCGTGCTCGTGGAAGACCATGACGACGTCCGGATCGCCCTGCGCACCCGGCTGGCAATGGAAGGCCACGAAGTGCATGAGGCGTGTGACGGCCCCTCAGGCATAGAGACGATCCTGCGCGTGCGGCCGGAGGTGGCGCTCATCGACATCGGTTTGCCCATGCTGGACGGCTACCAGGTCGCACAAGCCGTCAGGGAACAATTGCACCCCGGCCAGGTGCGCCTGATCGCGATCACCGGATACGGCACCTCCCCCGCGGTAGAACGCGGCATGCGCGCCGGTTTCGACGCCTATCTCATCAAACCGCTCAGCCCCGATGAGGTGAACCGGTTGATTGCGGAACCGTTGCCCGGGGAGCACTTCTAGTCGTCTTCCGTACGGAACCTTACCAGGACTTCTTGGCCGCATAGAAACGGGGCCTGCGGTCCCGGCGAACGGACGCTGTGGAAGGCCGAATCGCCCCCCTCGTGCCTTGGGCTGGCGCCCCAACCCTCGGTGTCATCGTTGCCCGAGCCAGATGCTGCCCACGACGAGCAGGCCGCCGGCGATTTGCAGCCCGGTGAGGGTCTGGTCCAGGAACCACCAGCCCAGTAGCACCGCCGTTACGGGGCTGAGCAAGAGCAGGGGCGAGACCACCGATGGGTCCAGGCGGACGACGCCGCGCAACCACAGGACATAGGTCAGCGCCATTCCCACCAGGCCGAGCCATGCCAGTGCCAGCAGGTGGCTGATGGTCGGGACGGGCATCGCGGGCTCGAGAATGTAGACCACCGGAACCAGAAGAAGCCCGCCAGCGGTCAGTTGCCACGCAGTGAAGGTGAGCAAGGACACTGGCGGCTGCCACTTGCGGCTCAGCACGGTGCCGCAGGCCATCGAGCCAGCGGCCGCAAGCCCTGCGACGATGCCGACCGGATCAAGCCGTGCCCCGGCGGTCAGTACGAGCAGCGCCACACCTGCGGCTCCCAACAGAGCGGCCACAACGGCGGCACCCCGGACCGGGCTCGCAAGGACGAAGTAGGCCAAGAAAACCACCAGAAGCGGCTGTACGGCTGCCACCGTCGCGGCAACCCCGCCGGGAAGCCGGTAGGCCGAAATGAACAGCATGCTCAGGAAGATCGAGACGTTCAGCGCGCCGAGCGTGAAAGTGCGCAGCCACCAGATGCCCGCCGGCAGTTGTCGCACGATCAAGAGCAAGAGCAGCCCTGCCGGCAGTGCACGAAGCATGGCAACAGCCATGGGCGGGAAACCCGGCAAGAAGTCGGTGGTGACGATATAGGTGCTGCCCCAAATGATCGGTGCGACAGCGGTCACGAGCAGGTCGGAAGTACTCGTTTTCATGCGAATTCCAGCACCTCTGCGAGCGGTCGCCGGGGCTTCTGCGGCCAGTTGCCAGGGCCCGGGCGGCCGACCGCGACAAGCATGACCGGCACCTGGTTGCGCCCCAGTCCGAACTCGCGCGCCACACCTTGGGCATCGAAGCCACTCATCGGGCCGGAAGCCCAGCCCATCGCTTCGGCAGCGAAGATCAGCGTCGCGGCGGCGAGCGTGGCCGATCGCACGGCTTCGTCGCGCGCCGTCCGGGGATCGGCATACTGCGCGCGAGCCCCTTCCTGCCAGCCCGAGGCCGTCGCCGCCGGCATGAAGCCGGCTTCAATAAAAGCGGACAGTCGCCCCGGGATGTCCGCGTGATCAGGAAGGACGCCGCACATGATGAAGGTGACAGCGGCTTGGGACACCTTCGCCTGGCCATACGCAAGGCGCCGCAACCGCGTCTTCGCCTCGGGTGCCCGTACCGCAATGAAGCGCCAGTTCTGAAGGTTGTAGGCCGTCGGCGCACGCGTGGCGAGGCGCACCAGTGTCTCGATTTCGGCGTCCGTCAACGCATGGCCTGCGTCGAACTGATGGACTGACACGCGCCGTTCAATCAGCGCAAGGGTGGGATGGTTCATGTGGCTCGCAGAGTTTGAAGACGTCCGCGTAGCCTAGAAAATTTATCCGGAGTTGATAACTCGCAGGTTGCGAAAGAAATAGTTCACTGCGAGAGAATAGTGCGATGGATCGCTATACCGCCCTCCAGGTGTTTCGCCATGTCGCTCAGCTGAAGAGCTTTGCCGAAGCCGGACGGCGACTCGGCCTGTCGCCCGCCGCCGTCAGCAAGAACATTGCGGAGTTGGAGGCGCACGTCGGCGCGCGGTTGATCCACCGGACGACACGTCGAATGGCCTTGACCGAAGAGGGAACGATTTATCTGGAGCACGTGGCGCGCGCCCTGGACACGCTGGCCGAGGCAGACCAAGCATTGGGCCCGATCAGAACGAGCCCGAGCGGAACCTTGCGTGTCAGTGCGCCCACGACCGTCACGCTCACCAGGCTCTCGACGCAGATTCCGCGCTTCTTGTCGCGCTACCCCGAGCTGACCTTGGATCTCCATCTCGACGACAGGCGAGTGGACCTGATTCGCGAGGGGTTCGACCTGGCCATCCGCGGCCAGGACAACCTGGAGGACTCGAGCATGATCGCCAGAAAGCTGGCCGTCATGCCGCATGTGCTCTGTGCGGCACCGTCCTACTTTGAAACACACGGAAGGCCGCTGACGCCTTCCGACTTGCGGACCCACAACTGCATTCGGTTCACGCTCTCAGGACATGCGGACCAATGGGAGTTCCGCAAGGACGGGCGTGCCGAACGGGTGGTCATCGACGCCCGCTACTCGGTCACATCGAGCCTTGCGGTGCGCGACGCGCTGCGCGAAGGCTTCGGGCTGAGCTTGATCCCCTTCCCCTACGTCGAAACCGACTTGCGGCAAGGACGGCTGCAATCCGCACTGGATGACTGGGCCGCGGTGGAAACCACGCTCTACGCCGTCTATCCGTCTCGCCAGCACCTCGCTCCAAAGATCCGCGTTTTTCTCGATTTCCTTGTAGAAGCGTTCGCTGGCTCTTGACGACGAGCGCAACGAAGCGGCACATGCGCTCCTGCCTGCTTGACCACACGCTCACCCCGTGTAGCGCCCGAAACTCGGTATGCGTTCGTGCCGTTGCGCCGCTGGTCATGTTCCGTTGGGCGGGAGTGCCGGCTGCAGCATGACCCTAAGCACCCGCGCGATGAATGGCGCAGAGCTTGTTTCCATCGGGGTCTCGGACGTACGCGAGATAGTAGCCGGGCCCCAAAGAGGTTTCACGCATACCGGGCGGGTCCTCAATAGAGGTGCCGCCGTGTGCCACGGCAGCGTCGTGGAACGCACGTACGACCTCGGGCGATGCACATTTGAATCCGACAGTGCTCCCGTTGGCGCATGTCGCCGGCTCATTATTGATCGGTTGACTGACGCAGAACGTGCTTCCATTGTGGCGATAGAACAGCCGAACGTGTCCAGACGCTGCAATGTTGCGAAACGGCTCGCCGGCGCCAAGCACTTGGAGAACGGCATCGTAGAACCGCTTTGCGCGCTCGATGTCGTTCGTCCCAACCATGACGTGGTTCAGCATGTCTTTTCCTTGAATGGCAGAACAGAGCGGGCGTCCCGGTCCGCAAACATGGGCCTTGGGACGATTCCGGGTGTATGCGCTTCTCCATTTTGGCGCAACTGCTGGCTCACGGAGTTGAACTCCGGTCGACCACGTCGTCCGACTTTGAAGGCATTGGACGGTTCACCGACACCGAGTCCAGCGCGTTTCTGGTCGCCCCAGTCGTACTCTGTTCCGCTCGATGAGGTGCTTGCCCTCAGCGTATGCCGCGTCGCCGCGGCCCACCAAGCGGGGCCTACTCGCTGCCAAGGCTAGCTTCGGAATACCGGCAACAGATCCACGGTGTCCGAGAGGTTCACCAGACGTCTGAGATGCGGCGCATCCTTCCACTCGCCGCCGTTGTGGGCCTTCACCTTTTCCTCGATCGTCTGCCTCTTACATTGAGGGCAACCCAGCAACGACGTGTCGATGTGAACGGCGCCCTTTGTGGCCTTGGGGAGGGTGGCATCAGAGCGTATGAGAGCGGCAAAGTCCGGCCCCTCGACA
Organism: Caldimonas brevitalea; assembly: GCF_001017435.1. Lineage (NCBI taxonomy): Bacteria > Pseudomonadati > Pseudomonadota > Betaproteobacteria > Burkholderiales > Sphaerotilaceae > Caldimonas > Caldimonas brevitalea. The sequence continues at coordinate 516,264 of NZ_CP011371.1, read as the reverse complement.
GGCAGCGTGAACAGGCGCTCGTAGTAGCCATTGGCGGCCTCTGCGTCGGCGAACTTCTTGGTTCTTTTCGCCAGACGCCGCAGGTACTTGTCGCAGGGCGCGCAGACAGGTTTGTTGCGCAGGAATGCATAGATGAAGAACCCGCCCACGAGAAAACCTGCGAACTGGAGAGCGGCGATCCAGTAGCCGAAAGTGCCGACCTCACCCGTATCCGCTTGCGCATGCCCCACCCGATAGTGGGCCTTGGTCAGGATCACATCCAGGTAATCGCGAAAAGAAACGAGATCGGCAATCTTGCGACCGTCGTCGAGCACCGAGGTGGCATAGCCTAGCCAGTAGATGAGCCATTGCGTGACGCCGGCGATGACCACCATCTGGAGCAGCAAGGCCAAAGTGGGTCTCTTATGGAAATAGAGGGCGCCGAAGTAATAGCCCGACGCAGCGACAAGGCCGGTCATCAAGGCTCCGACCGGGACCACGAGCCACACAAAGAAAGTGAAGATGTCGATGCTGGTCATGCGGGCAATCGCGACATCCGCCACTGCCACCAGGAGTGAGGTCACCAGCCCGCAGAGCGCGATGCTGAGGTTTTCGAATAGGCGTCTCATCTCAAATCTCTCCTTCGTTCTTGGTTTTCTCTGGGCATCACCCGGTCGGTCTTGTTGAACTTGTGCAGCCGCACATTGAAGAACCTCCTGCCGATGCCAGGAGCCTCGATGACGGTTGGATGCCGACGACTGCCGTCTCTCGATTCGACGGCTCGGCATACCGTCAAGGCGTGCTTGTCAGGAACAAGCCGAAGCGCCAAACGAGCGTGCGAGCCGCGCCGCGAGATATCAGCCGCCGGGAAGATAGCAGCAGCGCCACCGAGTACGTGTGAAGTTTTTCCATTTTTTGCTGAGATGAAACGCCGCCCTTCTGTCGGGTCTGGCCAATTTCATTCAGGGTGATGGCCGCTGCATTCGAAGCGGATTCAGCGTCGCCTAGCTTTTCTGGTCGATCCTCGCCCAGTCAGCACTGATTTGCTTGCTTTTCCACTCCGTCATCGCCCCGCTCATGACGGCCCGTTTTTTCCCCCGCCGCGTGGCAGCGGCGCCACGTCCTCGGTTCTATCCGGAAGTCGCACCCGCAGCGTTCCCGGCGCGTGACGGGCCGCGACCGGACACCGCTGCATCAACCAGCGCATGCAGAGCTCGGGTGGCGTCTATGTGTGGAACTGCGCGCGCGGCACGCAGGTGAACCTGGGGTCGACGGTCTGCTGATCTTCAACACCGTGCCGTCGCAGGTCGACGCGGCGCTGGCCCGGGTAGGCATCACGCTGCTGCCCGAGGATGAACTGGCCCCCCCATCTGTCGGATAGAAGCTTGGTGCGCGTGCTGGAGGACCGGTGCCCGCTGTCCGCGGGCTATCGCCTGTACGACCTCACCCGCCGGCAGCCCTCACCAGCGTTCAGTCTGGTGGTCAATGCGGCCCCGTCCAGCAAACCTTCCACAACTGGCGTTGGGGGCGGATGTGGTCGTGCGCCGGAACTGCCGCGGAAGCAGACCGCCCAAGGCGCCATGAGGCCGGCGCTCCTTGTATTCGAGAGGCCCACGGGCACCTTGCGACACCTCAACACGGCTTCAAGGTGAAACGGCTGGGTACTGACAGCTGTCTAGTCGGTCAGCAAAAAGAAAAGCCCCGCCTCCGAAGAGGCGGGGCTTGTCACGTACAGGGATCTTCAGCAGCCGAGATTGCCGCCGGGCGACACACCAATGATCTGCGTGAAGCTGTTGTAGAAGTTGATGCGCGTCTGCACCTGGTCGGGCCGCCCGCCGTTGCATTCAAGGGCGCCGTTGATCGCGCGGATGGTCATGCCGAAGCCGTGGCCGTTGACGATCGCGGCATGAGGTGTCATGCCGGCCGAGCCGGTGCCCGTCATCCAGTACCAGATCGCGGTCTTCCACGCGATCGTCGCGTCGGTGGCGACGAGGTCCGGGTTGGCCCACAGGTTGATGCCGAGCGCGTCGCCGGCGGCCTTGTAGTTGTAGTTCCAGCTCAGCTGGATCGGGCCGCGACCGTAGTACTGCTGGCCGGGCGCGCAGGTGTTGCCCCAGTCGGTGCTGCAGTAATGCGGCCAGTTGGCCTGGTTGTACTCGCGGGTCGCGCGCAGCCGATCGGACTCGTGCGCAATGTTCGCGAGGAAGGCCGCGGCTTCCTGCTTGCGCTGCGTGTCGTTGCCGGTGTTGGCGAACGCCGGGTAGGCCGACAGCGCGTTGACCAGGCCACTGTAGGTGTAGAACGGGTTGCGGCCGGGGAACATCGAGTTGAACTGGGCCTCGCTGACGATGAACGAGCCGCCACCACCTGGGTTGCCGCCACCATCGCCGCCACCATCGCCCCCGCCACTGCCGTCGCAGGAGGTGGGCTGCCAGTACCACGTGCTGATCGTCGGATCGGTGTAGTCGCTGCCGTTGGCGCCGACGTTGACCACCTTGTAGTAGTTGCCGTTGGTGTAGCGCACGACGTCGCCGAGGCGGTAGGTCGAGCCCTGCTGCCAGGTCACCGCGTTGCAGGTGCCGCCACTGCCACCCCCGGTGCTGCCGCCGCCGCCGTTGCTGCTGCAGGTGGTCGGCTGCCAGTACCAGGTGCTGATCGTCGGGTCGGTGTAGTCGCTGCCGTTGGCACCGACATTGACCACCTTGTAGTAGTTGCCGTTGCTGTGGCGCACGACGTCGCCGAGGCGGTACGTCGCACCGTGCTGCCAGGTTTGGGCGGTGCAGGACTGGGCATGGCCGAGCACGGGCGCCGCCAGGACGGCGAGGCAGGCCATCCAACGTTTTGCGTGGATCTTCAAGGGGTTCCTCTCTGCATTCGTTGCTGCGTCGACGGTGGACCCGCAAGGCGGGGGATAGGCCGCTATTAGAAAGGTCTTTCGCAGAAGTGAGTCACCGCTTGTCGGCGCTTGCGAACCGGCTATCGAAATGGAGTCGTTCGACTCCGACGGCATGACGTCCAGCCGCTCGCTGACCTCCTCGTCCATGCCCACCAACGGCCGCCGCCGGCCGGCCGTGGGGCAGTTCGTGTCCTGGGGCTTGTGGGGGCGTTCAACGCGGCGGCGGAAGTGCTCCGCTCAGGGCAGCCGGCGCAGGCGTTCTTGTCACGCGTGCCCGGCAGCACGCCAACCCCGTTCAAGAGCCAGCGCTACAGCGCCTTCAGCAGACTCTCAAGTGCCTCTGCCTCCGGCGGCTTCACGAGGTGGTGATCGAATCCGGCTTCGGCGGTGCGTCGCCGGTCTTGCTGCTGACCCCAGCCGGTCAGTGCCGCCAGCACGATGCCCTCCAATCCCGGCTGCTGACGCAGACGGCGCGCGACTTCGTACCCGTCCATGCCGGGCATGCCGATGTCGAGGAACACCATGTGGGGATGGTAGGCGGTGGCGAGTGCCAAAGCAGAAGGCCCGTCGTGAGCGACTCTCACGTCATGCCCTTGCAAGCGCAACAGCATGGCAAGGCTCAGCGCTGCATCGCCGTTGTCGTCCACCACCAGCAGGCGATGGCCCGAACAGGTGGCCGCTTCTTCGGGAACGGCCTGCCCCTCCAAGGTGTCCGCTCCGGCATCGGGCAGCTGCTGCACCATGAGGGGCAAGCGCACCACGAACTCGGAGCCCCTTCGAAGTCCTGCACTGTGGGCCTCGATGGAGCCGCCGTGCATCTGCACCAGGTTTTTTGCCAAGGTCAACCCGATGCCCAGCCCGCCCTGCGCTTTTGTAGAGGTATGGTCCACCTGGACGAAGAGTTCAAAGATGTGGGGCAGCATCTCGGCTGAGATACCGATGCCGTCGTCGCGCACCCGCAAGGCCACCAGACCGCCCTCTCGGGCCGCAGACAGCCGGATGTGCCCGTTCGGTTCCGTGTACTTGGCGGAGTTCGTCAACAAGTTGGACAGCACCTGTGTGAGCCGGACACCATCGGCATCGACGAGCAGCGATTCGTGCGGAAGCGACAGTTCGAGACAGTGCCTGTGTGTCTCGATGAGCGGTTGGACGGTCTCGATCGCACGGGCGATGACGCTGGCCAGTTCCACCGGCTCCTTGCGAAGCTCGATCCTTCCGCGCATGACGCGGGACACGTCCATGAGGTCGTCGACGAGGCGCACCAGATGGTGCACCTGGCGTTCCATCATGGCCTTGGACTGCTGCTGCGACACCGCATCGACCCCCGGCCTCTTCAGGATCTCCAGCGAGTTGCGTATCGGTGCGAGCGGGTTGCGCAGCTCGTGGGCGAGCGTCGCAAGGAATTCGTCCTTGCGACGATCGGCGTCGCGCAGTGCCTCCTCCAGGAGCTTGCGCTCGGTGATATCGACCAGCACGCCAGGCATGCGGACGGCACGGCCGGCCGCGTCGCATTCGGCCCGGCCACGGGCGGTGACCCAGCGCACCGATCCGTCCTCCTGCAGGATGCGGTAGTCCGCTTCATAGGGCTCACCGGTCGCGATGGCACGGTCGAGCGCGGCCATGATCCGGGGGACGTCATCTGGGTGGACAGACTGTAGATACCGGCCCAGCACGGCCCCGTTGCCGTCGGTTGGCGGCAGGTTGAAGAGCTGCGAGAGTTTGCTGTCGGCAAAGAGCAGGTTGTGGGGGATATCCCATGTCCAGGTCGCGATCGCACCCGCCTCAAGCGCGGCTTCCAAGCGAGCGCGCGCGTCGGCCAACGCGGCCTCGGCAAGCGTGCGCTCGGTGATGTCTCGCGTGAAACAGCGCGTGTGAATGAACCGGCCGTCCTTCCACAGCACGCTGGAGTCGATCAGCACATGCTTGACGGTGCCGTCCTTGCACCGCAAGCGCGCCGGGTACTCGGTCAACCTCACACCGGCATTGAGCTTGGCGAGGATGTCGCAAATGACGTCGTCGTCCGCATGGAAGTCGGCGACAGGGTGGCCGACGTACTCTTCCTTGCTGTAGCCGAGCATCTCCAACTCGGCGCGGTTGACCCTCAAGACCTTGCCGTCGGGTCCGACCCAGTGGAGCCCGACCGTGGCGTTCTCGAAGAACTCGGCCAGTTCCGCCTCACTGCGCCGCAGTTCGTCCTCGGCGGACTTCCGCTCTATGAACTGGCCGATGCTGCCCGCAGCGGTTGCCATCATCTCCAGGAGATCGGGGTCCGGCTCCCGGCTGCGCTGCATGAAGAACTCAACCACCCCCAGCGTGCGCTCACCGATGACGACGGGGCACGCGAAGGCACAACGCAAACCGTCCTGCGCGGCGACGGCATGCCGCGGAAAGTTGTCGTCCTGCGCCAGCTCTGAAATCCACACCGGCTGCTGGGTCGACCACACGCGCCCCGGCAACCCTTCGCCGCTTGCAAACCCCCGGCTGCAGCTTTCCGACACAAAGGCCGCCAAAGGCAATCCGGGGCGGTGCCAGTAGGCCCCGCATTCGAGGCGGTCCGTCCGGTCGTTGGCAAACCAGAAGAACCCGGCGTCCCAAGCAAGGCTCTCGCAAACCGCTTGCAGGACGCTGGCAGCCGCTTCTTGTACCGTCGACGACTGGTTCAAGGCCTGGGTGATGGCCAGGCGGGCATTGCGGTGCTGTTCCGCCCGACGCTGCTCGGTGGCGTCGCGGAAGACCATCACGACGCCGATGATGTCGCCGGCTGAATTTCGGATCGGCGCGGCTGAGTCGTCTACGGGGCGCTCGCTGTCGTCTCTTGCGATCAGCACGGCGCTCGTGGCCATGCCAACGACAGCACCTTCTCGTCGCACCTTGTCGACGCGGCTTTCGGCGGGGCGCCGGGTCGACTCGTCCACAAGGCGGAACACCGCCTCCAGGGGCTTGCCTTCGGCCTCGTCCCGCGTCCAACCGGTCAGCCCCTCGGCGACATTGTTCAGGAACGTGACCCGGCCTTCGATATCCGTGGCGATGACAGCGTCGCCGATGCTCGCCAGCGTCACGCGCAGCCATTCGCGTTGCTCGTCGACCTGATCCTCGGCTTGGCGGCGTTGCACGACGATGGCGGTCTGGTTGGCGCCGACGCCGAGCAGCAATCTGTCGCGTTCGGTTGGAAAATCGGCACTGCGTGAGCACGCCACGAGCGCGCCGTGGTCCGCCCCGACACCGAAGCGGATGACCGCCACGCGGAGTGTGCCGAGTCCGAAGGGGTCGGCTATCGTTTGCGGCGGGTCGTCACGACTGTCGTCGAGCAGGGTGGCGAGCGACGCTTTCGCCGCTGCTGCGCGTCGAGGATCTTGGCTGGGCCTGCTGCGAAGGACTTCGACCAACCCCGTCCGCGAGCGCTCGCGCAATCGCACATAAACGAGATCGAGCGACAGGGTGTTCAGCAGGACTTCGCTCAAGCTGCTGGCGATGTCCTTGCCGCCAAGTCCGCTCCAGACGGCAGGCAAGGTCGAGAGCGCGACAAGATCCCGCATGGTCCGCCGAAGCCGGCGGTTCTCTTCCCGCGCGATGCTGGAGGGATCGCTGGAAAGGCCTTCTGCGACTTCGGCACGCTCCACACTCATTCAGCTGCTCGGTCTGACGCTCGCTCTGCGAGTTCCTTCAGCATCTCGTCGGGCGGAACGTAAAAGGGGTTCTCTTGGAGGATGCCCCCGATGATGACCATCGGATGCGTTCGCATGATGTCCATGACGACGCTGGCATCGAAGCGAGAGAGGTCGTAGGTGCAAACAACGGGGTCATGGTACTCCGGCAACACCTGGTTCAGCCGAGTTTCGTACTCGACGATGTCATGTACTCCGGGCAGGTCCTCGAGGGCCCATTCCATGTTGGCGACGAGGCGCGTCAGCTTGCCCGGCGGTTTCTTGTCGGGGTCCAGCGCGTCCTTGATCGTCTGGATCATCCGGTACTGGTCGAAGTGATCGTCCTTGATGTAGGCCTCGTCCCAGCGGCGCACCTCCAACTGGCCCCGGCTCTCGGCGTCGACCACATCGATGCCTTCCCTCGCCAGCCGCTGCAGGTGGTCATTCCGACGCTTTGCGTCCACCACGTGAAAGGCCCGGTCGCCGTTCTCAAACCCTTCTTTGATGAAAGGCATGAGCACTCGGTACTCCTCTTCCTTGGAATGGAAAAAGGCGCAGACGTGACAAGAGCGGCTCAAAACCGACCCGGCAAGTCGAGGTTCCTTCGAATTGAGCATGCGGGCCTCCTATGTGAAATGCAATGCGGTTTTTGATTGTAGAGAACTGGGTTGCATGCGCTGCGGGTGCGGTGTAAATGACGGCCGCCGGCGTGCTCACGCTGCGCTCGACGGCCGTTGACCCCAAACCCCTCATACCGCCGCAGATTTCAACAATGGAATTGTCTGCTTGACGGCGATGCTGACGAGACCACGTTTTTGCAATTGGAGGCTGCATGAGTCAAGGAGTGATGGCCGCCACGCTCGTCGCGTTGGTGGGGCTTGCCGGTTGTTCGTCGGTGCAAGTGGTTCGCATCGGTCATGCCGCGCCACTGACCGGACAGCTGCAGTTCAAGCGCCGCTTCGTCGAGCGCTTCAACACCGGGCATGGCGATGTCTTGGCGCCCTGCCGGTCCATACCTCTACTGCAGGTCGCCAGCGTCGGCCATGGCGCTCGCGCGGCGGCCGCCAGCGTGTCTACCTCCTCACTGGCGACATCTGCGCTCTCTGTCGAAAATCCTGGTTCTATCGCTGGCGCCTCCGATATCTCTTTCATTCATCGTCGTGGCGAACACCGTTTGTCGGAACAACGAGGACAAGGCGGCCTGTCCTGCTCATGATCAGCCGATGGAACGTCAGGCCGCTCACTCCAAGGTTCAAGCATGATTCGGTACGGTCCGCCCGAGAGGGTCTACGTAGAGAATGATTGGTACGACGGCCCCCGCGAAGGCATTGCGGACATCAATGGAGTACCTCATCGCTTCAAATCGCTCTTCGATGATGACGAAGGCCGTTACCTCGACACGTTCTTGGTCTGGCCCGTTGACAAGCAGGTACTCGAACTTGAAATCGAGCAGTGGGGCATCTTCGTGGAATGGAATGTCTTGTACCGGTCCGGCAAGGCAGCCACCGAGACCCACCCCGGACACGGTGGCCGCAATGCGAGATGGGATGAGCTCGAAGCGCTTCTCGATCAAAGTCGGACCGCGGTGCCCGTGCAGGCCAAACGCGCAGTAGCGCAGTTGGTTGCCATCCATCGGGAGATGCAATATGGACCGTCCGGACCTTCTTATATGTTGAGCTGGAAGCTCCTTGACTGAATCTGCGCGATCCCAGCGGGCTAACCTTGTTCGTCAACGCGTTGGCTCGGGGCGACCCATATCTTCAGGTTGCATGCCATTCATCGAAATCCGCAGCCGATAGCACTCGCCAGTGCCTGGGAGGTCCTGCACGGTGAACCCTCTGCGCTCCAGGACACGTCGCAGCTTGAGGTTCGGCCTTGCGCAGTGAACCGCATGGACGCGCCACTCGATGAACGAAAGACCTTCTCGTAGGGCGTATTGACGAGCCAACGACGCAAGGCTCGGCAATGCACCTTCGCCTCCGCCATCAACATGTGCGAGTTCCATCACGAGCGTGTCGGCAGCGACCTTGAACCTGCCAAGCAGATTTGCGGTGCCGGCCTTGAACACGAGGGGCTCATCGCGGAGAACGATTGCTTCGAGTTCATCGTTGGGCAGTTCGAGAATCTCATCGACCGTGTACCCCTCGAGCAGGACCTGTGACACTATGACTCCCGAGATCCGATGTCCAGCACCAACCGGACCACATCGATCTGCATCGACGTGCCACGAGGGGGAGGGCCTGGCGGGACCTTCATGTTTGTGAACGATTGGACGGCGATGCTAGCCCCTGCGAGGGTGGAGCCGGTTCGATCGAAAGCGCCAACGTATATGGACTGCCAGGGCCTCCCTGGTTCGGCGAGGGTCCTGAGAGGTACCCAATGGCGCTTGCGAGCACTGCAAGGGCCTGTCGTCTCCTCGAGCGGCGCAAGGCCCCCACCTGCCTCGGCAGCATCGAAGACCCCCTTCGCCGGGAAGCGACCGAGCGTCAGGAGCCGATCGACGGTCCAACCGATTGACCGCCCGATCGTTTGAACGCAGACGTGAGTCCGGATCGCCTTGCCGTGTGCTGTCCGTTCGATGCAGTGCTTACGTCTCATGGTGCTGTGGACGCCTTGATCGTTCGGCGCGAGCGTACCGCGACGACAGCCTTGTATTCGGTCGGCGCGACCGGCCTGCTGAGCATCGGCCGTGGCTCCAGCGATAGCAAACGGATCTCGTACGCGCCAGCCCGGGCGGCGTGCTTCCAGCCCTGTTCACCGCCGCTCCACGGCAACACCACCACTTGCGGTTTGATGTTCTCCCCGGTGAGCCAGAAGAAGGCCCTTGCTTCACCGGCCACAGCGCACTGGACGTCGGAAGGGCAGCGAGTGTCGTGATAGCCGACAAACTTCAGCTGGAAGGCGCCTGGAGCCGGTGGTGCAGCTTCTTGGAAGCCCATGGACAGTTCGCGGGGCTCGCCGATGGTCGGCGAGGACTGGGCGAATGTCAAAGACGGAAGTAGCGCAGCGGTAAGAACGCCCAGAAGGGCAGAGGTTGGGACTTTCATGAGGTCGACCGTGAATGAGAAGACCGGCAGCGTAACGTGCCGCGGGGCTCATAGCATGCCACCGTCAAGCGGCTCACGCTGCAACTGGCGCGACCCCGGACTCTGGCGCGATCGAAACGGTCTTCTCTGTCTCGGCTCACCGAAGCGTGATGCCACGCTCTCTATCAAGCTGAAGGAGGTCTCCAACGGGCAGCGCTGTTTGACGAGAAGGTTGCGGGGACGTGAAGCGTCAGCTAAACCAACACCACACGTCACACCCGGCACGTTGGACATTCAAGCATCAGATCCGCCACGGCACTGACTTCAGTTGTTCCCAAACCCAGCACGCCGATGCTGCTCGGCTTGGGCAGCTCGCTACTCGCGCCAATGAAGGCAGTTCGACTACACCGCCCCCCAAGCACGCCACCCCTCACCAATCCGGGGTTCGAAGGTGTCGCCGTCGCGATCCCGGAGTCCTTGTATACCGCCTTGTATACCGACAGGGAAGGCTGCCAATGGTTTAACGCACGTGTCTCTCCACATTACATTGTCTGGGTGACGCTTCGCCTTGAACTCATGGCGCCCGCTCTGGAAGGTAGAAATGCGAAGGGACAGACGCAGAACAAGCGGAGAACCGGCCCGCGGTCAACGCTGCCGAGCCCCAACGAACGACAACAACTCGTAGGTGTTGCGCCCCGCTCGTTTCGCGGCGTACAGGGCCTCGTCGGCCTTATTGACCAAGTCGGCCGGCGTGACGTCGTCGCCATCCACGACTGCCACGCCAACGCTCGACGTGACGGCCAGACGGTGAGAATCGAGCAGGAACGGCCCGCGCAGGGCCAAACCGATCTTGCGTGCCACCAGCGCGGCTTCGGAAGCGGCGCCGAGATTCTCGAGAATGATCACGAACTCGTCGCCCGCCAGCCGGGCGACCGTGTCGGTCGATCGCACACAGCGCAACACCCGGGCCGCGAACTCCTTCAAGACCTCGTCGCCGACGCCATGCCCGAGGCGGTCGTTGATCTCCTTGAAGTGATCGACGTCCATGAACATCAAGGCCATCGGCCGGCATGTCCGGCCGCTGCGGGCAAGGGCTGCCTCCACGCGCTCCTCGAAAGCCCGCCGGTTCGGCAGTCCGGTGAGCGTGTCGATCCGGGCCAGGGCCTGCAGTTGCGCCTCGACTTGCTTGCTGCCCGTCACGTCGGTGGTCAGCGCGTACACGCCCCTCACCCGCCCGTCGGCACTGAGGTCGGGCACATAGACATTGTGCATGTGCCGCTCCACGCCCCCGGCCGACGACACGCCTTCGAACTCGACGCGCTCGCCGCGCAGTGCAGCAAGAAGGCCCGGCCGGCATTGCTCGTACAAACCGCGGCTGATGACCTGCTCCAGCGGCTTGCCAATGACCTCGGCCGCCGCGCGTCCCGTCCAAGCGTGAAACGTGGCGTTGACGTACTTCACTCGCGTCTGATCGTCCATATAGGAAATGAGCACCGGCACGTTGTCCGCGATCGCCCACACCCGGTTTTCGCTTTCGCGCAGCTGCCGCTCCGCGCGCTTGCGCTCGGTGATGTCGTGCAGGAAGGCGTTGACGACGTAGGCCTCGCCGTCATGGAGGGCAGCGACGGACAACTCGACCGGGATCTCCCGGCCGTCGCGGTGCAGGACGGGCATTTCGATACGCCGATTGACGGCCGGTCCGTGCCCGGTCAGCGTGACACGTTGCAGAGCGCTGGCATACGAGCCATGCAGCGCAGGCGGAATCAGGAATTCCGCCGCGTTGCGCCCCAGCACCTCATCCCGGCTCCGGCCGAAGGTGGCCTCGGCCTGCTGGTTCCACTCGATGACGTCGCCGGCCGCATTGATGCTGACGAAGGCGTCGGGTGCATGCGTCAGGATGCTGCGCAGGCGGGCCTCGCTTTGCTGCAGCGCCGCTTCGACCGCCCGCTGTTCGGTGATGTCCTCCATCGTGCCGACAAAACCCGCCACGTCGCCGCCGATTCGGACCGGCGCCGCATAGACCGAGACCACCACAGCCCGGCCGTCGCCGGACCGGTGCAGCCGCTGTACCCGCCGGTGGCCGGCGGCCGACTGGACCGAATCGTTCCAGGACTGCACCGCTTCGCGCGCGTCTGCCGGGTCCAGCAGGCGCTGCCACTCGCCGGCAGCGGCCTGTGTGCCGGTCAAACCCGTGATGCGCAGGTAGCTGTCGTTGACGTACAGGATGCGCCCTTGCGCATCACACCGGAAGATCCCCAGCGGGGAGGCATCGTTCACCGCTTCCAGTTCCGCACGCCGCGACTGCAGTTCCTGCATCAGGGCCACGAAGTCGCGAGCGACGTCGCCGATCTCGTCGTCCTCGGCGACCGGGGCGTCGAGCGGCAAGGCCGCGCCCTGTCGCAGCGCACCGATGGCACGCTGCAAACGCCCCAGCGGGCGCAGCAGCCAGAACGTCGCGGCCCAGACCAGCACGGCGAAACCCGCGGCGAGCAACACCGTGTCCCGCAGGAGCCGCTCCTGCGCCACCGTCAGAGGGGCCAGCACCTCGGCCTGCGGCAGCACCGCGCGCAGTTCCCAGTTCACCGTCCGCAAATAGCGGCGCGTCACGATCGCGGCCGGCCCTTGACGACCCGCTGGGTCGTCGTCCCGCATCAGGTCCTCCGGCATCAACGGCTGCAGGACCTTGGACGGGTCGGGGTGGGCCACATAGACCGGCGCGGCACCGCGGGTCACCACGACAAAATGGCCGGAGTTGCCGATCGGGGTGTCTCTCAAGGCCCCGAGTGTGTTGGGATGGTTCAGATCCAGCGCACCGATCAGAACGCCGCGGGCGCGGGCGTCCGCGCCGAGGATGGGCGCGGCCATCAGCACCATGGGCTTGCCGCTGAGGCGGCTGCGCAAAGGCGGCGAGATGTTCGGCTCACCAACGTCCAACGCGATGCGGAAATACTCCCGGTCGCTCAGGTTCGTCCCGATGGCCTGCGGATTGGACGGCAAGGTCCCCACCACGCGGCCGCCGGGCTCCACCAGGGTCAGGCCGAAGAACAGCGCCCGCGCGGGCGCCAAGGACGTCAACGCGGCCTGGGACACCGGCGGGTCGTTCAGGTCGAGGCGCCCCAGTTCCTGGGCCGACTGCTGCAGCACCTGCAGTTGGAGCTCGATCTTCTCGGCCAGCGCGTCGGCCGTCGCTGCGGTCAGCCACGCCTGCTCGCGTTCGATCAGCGCCAGGTAGTCCTCGCCCATGCGCATGCGCTGCAGGCCAGCCACCAGCGCGACCAGCACAACGGCCAGGAGCGTGGTGGCGCAGGCGATCTTGAACTTGAGCGAAAAGCGCATGACGGACAAATCGGACGAACCCGTCAGAGTACCGCGCGTCGATTCTCCCATTCCCCGGAAATAGCCGGGAGCGGCCTGGCATCTGTGCCGAGCGCCGGTGGCGCGCGCTGACAGGTCTGGCCTGCCGCTCGGTGCCGCAGGTGGCTACCACAGCCGGTCGGCCCCTGATTTCACATCGGAAATATCGCCAATGGACAACATCTCATAGACTCTCGGTCATGTGGCGTGTTGTACGGTCCGTTTTGTTGTGGGTGCTTGCCGTCGCGCTGCCGTTCCAGGGAGCGGTGGCGGCGACCATGATCGCCTGCGGGCCGCAGCACCACGGCACGGCGCTTGTTTTCTCTCAGGCAACCGCCGCTGACCCTCATGACGCCGCCGACGGCCACGTCGAGCACGGCCACAGCCAGCAGCACCTGCATGGGCCTACCGCAGACACCCGTGCCGCCCCAGACGCCCCTCAACTCGCCTCGGCCGACGCCCACCCGGATGCCGATCCACATCAGGCGACCGCGTCGAAGTGCAGCGTTTGCGCCTTCTGCTGCGCCCCCGCCGCCTTGCCGGTATCTGCCACCGCCATCGATCCGCCGCCCGCGGTCGACAGCCTACATCCGACCTCTGAGTCGCACGCTGTGGTCTTCATGACCGACGGCCCTGAGCGGCCACCCCGAACCTTCCTCGCCTGACACCGCCGTGGTGCGCCTCGGTGGACGCCTTGCCGCGTCCTGAGGCGGCGCCATAGACGACTTCGCTGGCGTCGAGGCGCGCTTCGTGCGCGCCCGCCGCCTCACGTCTCGCGAGGATCTCATGTCCCTCTGGAAATCCGCCTGCCTGGCCGGCATGCTCGGCGCGGCCCTGCCGGCCGCGCACGCCCAACCCTCCGCCGCCCCGACGCGCCCCGCAGCTTCGGCGCCCGCCACGCAGCCGGGCGGCGCCACCTATCGCTCCGCGTTCGAGGGCTACCGCCGTTATGCCGATGAACAGGTGGTGCCCTGGAAAGAGGCCAACGACCACGTCGGTCGCATCGGCGGCTGGCGGACCTACGCCGCAGAGGCGGTGGGCGAGCAGGCCGGTGGCGGGCATGCGGGCCACGGCGGCGCGCCGCCCTCGTCCGGCCCCACGCCGCCGCGCGCCGGCACCGCGAACGCCGAGAAGCCCTTGGGTCAGACCGAGATGACCCGCCCGCCGAAGACGGCACCGAAGCCGTCCCCAGCGCCGGCCGCATCGCGGCCCGAGGCACCCACCGGCCCTGCGCAACATCATTGAGGAGTCCCGCATGACCTTCAGGGCTGCACCACGCCCTCGGCTCACCGCCCTGGCCGCGGTGACCGCGGCGCTGCTGCTCGCCGGCTGCGCCAGCACGGCGATCGACCAGAATTTCCAGGGCGTCCAGCGCCTGACCCAGGACCGTCTCGGCGCGGAGGTGAAGTGGCTCAGCAGCGACGAGGCCCGCCGCCAGGCGCAGGCCGACGTCGATGCGACGCTCGCCCAGCCGCTCACGGCCGACGCTGCGGTACGGCTGGCACTCGCGCACAGCCCGGCGCTGCAGGCGGCGCTGTTCGAAGGCGCTGCCGCCTCGGCCGGCGCGACCCAGTCCGCCCGGCTGCCCAACCCGATCTTCACCTTCGAGCGCCTGGTACGGCGAGAAGGTGGGGAGACCGAGCTCGACATCGGTCGCATGCTCGGCATCTCGGTGTTCGACTTCCTGCTGCTGCCCGCGCGGCAGCGCAGGGCGGATTTTCAGCAGCAGCAAATTCAGCTGCGGCTGGCCAGCGACGTGGTGCAGTCGGCCATCGCCGCGCGGCAGAACTGGGTCCGGGCCGTGGCCGCGCAGCAGTCGCTGCAGTACTTCGAGCAGGTCAAGCAGACGGCCGATGCCAGTGCCGAACTGGCCCGCAGGATGCAGTCGGTGGGCAATTTCAACCGGCTGCAACGCGCCCGTGAACAAGCGTTCGCGGCCGATGCCGTCGCGCAGCTGGCCCGTGCACGACACGTAGCGCAAAGCAGCCGCGAAGCGCTGGTGCGCTCGCTCGGGCTGAATGAGGCACAGGCGCGGCGTTTGACGCTGCCCGACCGGCTGCCCGACCTGCCGAAGTTGCCGAAGCAGGAAGCCGACATCGCACAGCAGGCGCTCGACCAGCGGCTCGATGTCCGCCTCGCGCGCGCCGACCTGGAGTTCACGGCACGCGACCAGGGGCTCAGCCGGGTGACGAGTTTCGTCAACGGTTTGCACGTCGCCGCCGTGCGCAACAGCGAGACCGGCGAGCCGCCCCAAAAGGGCTACGAGCTGGAGCTGCCGCTGCCGATGTTCGACTTCGGCGACGCCAGCCGTGCACGCTCGCAGGCGACTTACATGGCCGCACTGAACCGCACAGCCCAGATCGGCGTGGAAGCCAGTTCACAGGTGCGCGAGCACTACGCCGCCTACCGCACCACTTACGACGTGGCCAAGCACTACCTGGAAGAGGTGGTGCCGCTGCGCAAGACGATCGCCGACGAAAACCTGCTTCGCTACAACGGCATGCTGATCGGCGTGTTCGAACTGCTCGCCGACGCCCGTGAGCAAGTCGGCAGCGTCGTACAGGCGATCGAAGCGCTACGCGATTTCTGGCTGGCCGACGCCGCCTTGCAGGCGGCCCTCATCGGCACACCCACCGGCGCCGTGTCGATGCAGGCGGCCCCTGCGGCCTCCGGCGGCGGCGCCGATGGCGGCCATTGACCCCCTAGACGGAGTACCTCCCATGACAACCAGTCGACGCCGCTTCCTGACCGGTACCGCTGCAGCGGGTGCCGCGGTCGCGGCCTCCACGGTGAGCAAGGTCGCGATGGCGGCCTTGCCCGAACCGGTCCTCCAGACCAGTCCGCTGACCGCACCGCCGCTGCGGCCCGACACCGGGCGGCCCTACAACCCCATGGTCACGCTCAACGGCTGGAGCCTGCCCTGGCGCATGAACAACGGCGTCAAGGAGTTCCACCTGGTGGCCGAGCCGGTGGTGCGCGAGTTTGCGCCCGGCATGAAGGCCCACCTGTGGGGCTACAACGGCACCTCGCCCGGCCCCACCATCGAAGCGGTGGAAGGCGACCGGGTGCGCATCTTCGTGACCAACCGCCTGCCCGAGCACACCACCGTCCATTGGCACGGCCTGCGCCTGCCCAACGGCATGGACGGCGTCGGCGGCCTCACGCAGCCGCACATCCCGCCGGGCAAGACCTACGTCTACGAGTTCGTCGTGCGCCGCAGCGGGACCTTCAAATACCACCCGCACGCCGACGAGATGGTCCAAATGGCGATGGGCATGTACGGGATGTTCATCGCACACCCGAAGGATCCGAAGTTCATGGCGGTCGACCGCGACTATGGCTTCATCATCACCGCGTTCGACATCGAGCCGGGGAGCTTCACGCCGCGCGTGAGCGAGATGACCGACTTCAACCTGTGGACCTTCAACTCGCGGGTCTTCCCCGGCATTGACTCGATGGTGGCGCGACTGGGCGAACGGGTGCGCATCCGCATCGGCAACCTGACGATGACCAACCACCCGATCCACTTGCACGGCTACGAGTTCGTCGTGACCGGCACCGACGGCGGCTGGACGCGCGAGAGCGCGCGCTGGAACGAGGTGACGACCGACGTGGCGGTCGGCCAGATGCGGGCGGTGGAGTTCCTCGCCGACGAGCCGGGCGACTGGGCCTTCCACTGCCACAAGAGCCACCACACGATGAACGCGATGGGCCACGACCTGCCGACGATGATCGGGGTGGACCACACGGGGATCGCCAAGCAGGTCCAAAAGCTGATCCCCGACTACATGGTGATGGGCGAGCGCGGCATGGCGGACATGGCCGAGATGGAGATGCCCATCCCCGACAACACGCTGCCGATGATGACCGGCCAAGGCCCGTTCGGCCCGGTTGAAATGGGCGGCATGTTCACGGTGATGAAGGTGCGCGCGAACCAGAAGCGAGGCGACTTTAAAGACCCGGGCTGGTACCAGCACCCGCCGGGCGAGGTGGCCTACGAGTTCACCGGCAGGCTGCCCGAGCCCGCCCGGTCCTTCACGGCCGGGGGCCAGTCGATGGCACTGGCGCGCAAGCCGGCCCAGCACGTCGAGATGCGCGTGCGCAAACCCAACGGCCGAGGCGGCGGCCACGGGCACTGACACCCGCCCTGCGTCCGATCCAGCCCAACCAACGGCGGCACCCACACGTACCCGTCGTACCTCCGCTCAACCAGGAAGGAGCATTTCCATGAACAACAAGTCTCTGCTTGCCCTGCTGGCCGCCGTCTCGCTGATGGCCAGCACCGCGGCGTTCTCCGTGCAACCGGCCGCCAGCAGCGGTCACACCCATGCCACCACGGCTTCGACGACAACAGCCGACCTGGTCGAGGGCGAGGTTCGCAAGGTCGACACGGCGAACAAGAAGCTCACCTTGAAGCACGGCGAGATCAAGAACCTGTCGATGCCGGGCATGACGATGGTCTTCCAGGTGAAGGACCCGTCGTTGTTGGACAAGGTCAAGGTCGGCGACAAGGTGCGTTTCGCGGCTGAAAAGTCCAACAGCGCCTTCGTGGTCACGGAGCTGCAGCTGGTTCAGTGACGCCGGCGCTTCACGGTCTGGTTCGGGTGGCCGCTCTGTCTGCACCTTGCCCCCGTGGGAAGGTCAAGCGTCGCCTCAGCTCCCGACCGCGGTTAGGGTTTTTCCGGTGGGCCACTGGACTTTGCCATGGTGGGAAGCTTCAAAGTTCAGTCACCGGATACCCCGGACCGCTGATGAAGGAAGCCGTGATGATTGAATTTGAAGTGAACGACATGACCTGTGGCCACTGTGTGAGCACGATCACCAAGGCGGTCAAGCAGACCGCCCGGGATGCGGTGGTCGCGGTCGACCTCGGCAACAAGCGCGTGCAGATCGAGTCGAAGACCGCCGACGAGGCCGAGTTCAAGGCGGCCATCGAAGAGGCCGGCTACACGCCGGTCCAGGCTCCCGCAAGCGCCGGGGCGCCGCGCAAGTCCGGCGGGGGCTGCTGCGGCAGTTGCCACTGAGCTTGATGGATTGATCGAGGTCAAGGGCGCGGAAAAGTCTTCCAGCAGCATGGTGGCATGAATGCCGCTACGACTGCCTTTTCGAGCCGCGCCCGGCCCTGAAGGCCGCCGCCGGCTCTTCCCCTTGGGTTGGCCGCGCTCGCCCAGCACATGGCTTTCTGGTCACGGAGAAGAAGAATGGACCAACACCAACACCGACACGATCACCCTCAACACCCCGTCCACCCTTTGCCAGCCGCGCCCGGCGGCGCCGTGGTCTACACCTGCCCGATGCATCCTGAGGTGCGGCAGCACCGGCCCGGCAACTGCCCCAAGTGCGGCATGACGCTGGAGCCGTTGATCCCGGAGGCGACGGCGGACGACGACAACTCGGAGCGGCGGGACTTCTCCCGGCGCTTCTGGTGGACGCTGCCGCTGACCGCGGTGGTCACGGTCCTGGCGATGGCCGGGCACCGGCTGGGCTGGATCGATCCGCTCAAGCAGAGCTGGCTGGAGCTGGTGCTCTCGCTGCCGATCGTCCTGTGGGCCGGCTGGCCATTCTTCGCGCGCTGCGCGCAGTCGTTCCGGCATCGCAGCCCGAACATGTGGACGTTGATCGGCATCGGCACGGGAGCTGCCTTCATCTACAGCGTCGTCGCCACCGTCGCGCCGCAGCTGTTCCCGGCCAGCTTCATGGCCCACGGGCGCATCGGCGTGTACTTCGAGGCAGCCGCGGTCATCGTCTCGCTGACCCTGCTGGGGCAGATGCTGGAGCTGCGGGCGCGCTCGCAGACCTCCGCGGCGATCAAGTCGCTACTCGGCCTGGCGCCCAAGACCGCCCGGCGGATCGAGCCGGACGGCACCGAAGCGGACGTGCCGCTCACCCACGTCCATGTCGGCGATCGCCTGCGCATCCGCCCCGGCGAGAAGGTGCCGGTCGACGGTGTCGTGCTCGAAGGCACGAGCGCCATCGACGAGGCCATGCTGACCGGCGAGCCCGTTCCGGTGACCAAGCGGCCCGGCGACACGGTCATCGGCGCCACCCTCAACACCTCCGGCTCGCTCGTGATGCGTTCGGAGCGGGTCGGGTCGCAGACCATGCTGTCCCAGATTGTGCAGATGGTCGCGCAGGCCCAGCGCTCGAAGGCGCCGATGCAGCGCATGGCCGACCAGGTTGCCGGCTGGTTCGTGCTGGTGGTCATCGGCATCGCCCTGATCTCGCTCTTCGCCTGGGGTTTCCTCGCCGGCGAGCAGGGCTGGCAGTACGGCCTGATCAACGCGGTGTCGGTGCTGATCATCGCCTGCCCGTGCGCCCTGGGTCTTGCCACGCCGATGTCCATCATGGTGGCCACCGGCAAGGCGGCGACCCAGGGCATCCTGTTCCGTGACGCCTCAGCGATCGAGCACTTCCGGCGCGTCGACACGATGATCGTCGACAAGACGGGCACGCTGACCGAGGGCAAGCCGGCGTTCGACCGTGCGGTCCCGGCACCAGGACACTCCGAGGATGCGGTGCTGCGCCTGGCGGCGAGCCTGGACCAGGGCAGCGAGCACCCGCTGGCGCAAGCGATCGTTGACGCGGCACGTGCGCGCAAGCTCGTGCTGACCACGGCAGTCGACTTCGAGTCGTCCACCGGCATCGGTGTGCACGGCCGGGTCGAGGGACAGCGGGTGGCGCTCGGCAACACGGCACTGATGGAACAGGACGGTGTGGACGTCTCGTCGCTGCGCGGGGCCGCTGAAGAGATGCGCCTGCGCGGCAGCAGTGTCATGTTCCTGGCCCGCGAAGGCTACCTGCTCGGCATCCTGGCCGTCTCCGACCCGATCAAACAGAGCACCCCAGAGGCGGTCCAGAGCCTGCACCAGGCCGGGATGCGCGTGGTGATGGCCACCGGCGACGGCCTGACCACCGCCCGGTCGGTCGCCCAGCTGCTCGGCATCGACGAGGTGCACGGCGAGGTCAAGCCCGCCGACAAGCTGGCGCTCGTCGACCGCTTTCAGCGCCAGGGACGTGTGGTCGGGATGGCAGGCGATGGCATCAACGACGCGCCGGCCCTGGCCAAGGCCGATGTGGGCGTGGCGATGGGCACGGGCACGGACGTGGCGATGAACAGCGCCCAGGTCACCCTGGTCAAGGGCGACCTGCGCGGCATTGCGCGCGCCCGGGCGATCTCGCAAGGCACCGTGGCCAACATGCGGCAGAACTTGGTGTTCGCGTTCCTGTACAACGCCCTGGGCGTGCCGCTCGCCGCGGGCTTGCTCTATCCCCTGACCGGCTGGCTGTTGTCGCCGATGATCGCCGCGTTGGCGATGAGCCTCTCGTCGCTCAGCGTGGTGGCCAACGCACTGCGCTTGCGGGCGGAGGAGTAGCCGGGCCCCGTCCTCGATAGAGGCCCATGCTGCACCGCCCCGGCCCGCCGCAGGTGAGGTTTCATGGTGCAGGGAGGTGAGGCAATCGCTTCACATCGTCCCTAATGTGGCCTCCATCGTTATGATTGCAATCTCCTGCAGTACCTGCCTCTGACGAGCGACGCGAAGGGCTTGTGGGAACGCCAGGGCACGCTCAAGCACCTGGCCGAGGACGTCGGGCTCACGCACGAGGCGCTCTACCGGGCGCTGGCCTCGCTGGAACGTAAGGAATACATCCACCGAAGCGGGGCAGAGGTGCGACTGTGTCAGCGATAGCGGGTCGCCCGTTCGGCGCACAGCCGGCCTCCGGAGAGGACAAGTCGGCTCCCCGGGACGGGCAAAGGAATTTCTCCACGCAGGCACTTGACTCTCCCATGGTGGGAAGCTTGAAACTTCCTGCAAGCCGGAGATGTCCCGGCAGCGAAGGATTGCCATGAGCACACTTGCCACCCATGTTCCGCCATCGTCCCGCCGCTGGTCATTTCCGGTGGAAGGCATGACCTGCGCCTCCTGCGTCGCCCGCGTCGAAAAGTCCCTGGCCGCCGTGCCGGGGGTGAAGGACGCCAGCGTCAACCTGGCCACCGAAGCCGCCACCGTGGAGGCCGACACGAACGTGGGGCTGGACAGTTTGCGGTCCGCGGTCGAAAAGGCCGGCTACAAGCTCGCCGAGCAGACGGTGGAGCTGCAGATCGAGGGCATGACCTGTGCCTCCTGTGTCGGGCGGGTTGAAAAGGCGCTCCGCCGTGTCCCAGGGGTGGTGACAGCCGAGGTGAACCTGGCCACCGAGCGGGCGCTGGTGCGCGTGGCCAGCCGCGAGGCGGACAGCACCTCGCTCGTCGCCGCCGTCGAGAAGGCCGGATATGCCGCGGCACCGGTCGCAGCGATGGCCGGGCAGGCGTCGGCCACTACGACGGTTCAGCGGGGTGCGGACTGGTGGCCCATCGCGCTGGCGGCGGCGCTGTCGCTGCCCCTCGTGCTGCCGATGTTCGGGGCACTGTGGGGCTCGGACTGGATGCTGTCCGGGTGGGTCCAATGGGCGCTGGCCACCCCAGTGCAGTTCTGGCTCGGTGCCCGGTTCTACCGGGCTGGCTGGAAGGCGCTGCGGGCGGGCGCAGGCAACATGGACCTGCTGGTGGCGCTGGGCACCAGTGCCGGGTATGGCTTGAGCGTGTACCAGTTGATGGTGCACGGCGACCACGGCATGCCGCACCTGTATTTCGAAGCCTCCGCCGTCGTCATCACCTTGGTGCTGCTCGGCAAATGGCTGGAGGCTCGCGCCAAGCGGCAGACCACCGAAGCGATCCGGGCGTTGAACGCCTTGCGCCCGGAGCGCGCCCGGGTGCGCCGCCGAGGGGTGGACGCCGATGTACCGGTGGGCGAGGTCCGGCCGGGCGACCTGGTGGTGATCCGGCCCGGCGAGCGGGTGCCCGTGGACGGTGAGGTGGTGGAAGGTGCCAGCCAGATCGACGAGTCGCTCATCACCGGCGAGAGCTTGCCGGTCGCCAAGCACCTCGGCGATCCGGTCACGGGGGGCTCGGTGAACGCCGAGGGCCTGCTGGTGGTGCGTACGACGGCGGTCGGCGCGGAATCGACGCTGTCCCGGATCGTGCGTCTGGTGGAGTCGGCCCAAGCCAAAAAAGCGCCGATCCAGCGCCTGGTGGACCGAGTGAGTGCCGTGTTTGTCCCGGTGGTCATCGCCATTGCCGCGCTGACCTTGCTCGGCTGGGGCGCAGGCACGGGCGACTGGGAGGCCGCCATCCTGAACGCGGTGGCCGTGCTGGTGATCGCCTGCCCCTGCGCCTTGGGCCTGGCCACGCCGACCGCCATCATGGCCGGTACCGGCGTGGCGGCACGGCGCGGCATCCTGATCAAGGACGCCGAGGCTCTGGAGGTGGCGCACGCTGTCAAGGTGGTGGCCTTCGACAAGACCGGCACGCTGACCGAAGGCAAACCGGAGTTGGTCGCCTTCGAGGCGGCCGATGGGCACCACGGCGCACTGCTGGGAGCGAGCGCGGCGATCCAGGCCAACAGCGAGCATCCCCTGGCCCGCGCCGTCATGGACGCGGCCCAGCGCCACCGGGTCGACGTGCCACCGGCGAGCGAGGTCCGGGCGGTGGCCGGCCGCGGGATGGCGGCTGTCGTGCTCGGGCGCTCGCTGCGCCTGGGCAGCAGCCGCTTCATGCAAGAACTGAAGGTCGACCTCTCGCCACTGAGCGCGCGTGCCGAGCAGCTCCAGTCGCAGGGTCGCACGGTGTCCTGGCTGGCCGATGTGGGGGCCGCGCAGCCGCGCTTGATCGGCTTGCTGGCCTTCGGCGATGCGGTCAAGGCCACCGCTGCCGACGCGGTTCGGCGCCTGCACCGGCTGGGCATCACCACCGTGCTCGTGACCGGCGACAACCACGGCAGCGCGCGCGTGGCCGGCGAGCAGTTGGGCATCGACCGGATCGAGGCAGAGGTGCTGCCGGAGGACAAGGCCAACATCGTGGCCCGCCTGAAGCAGGGCGGACAGCGCGTCGCCATGGTGGGCGACGGCATCAACGACGCCCCGGCACTGGCCGCGGCCGATGTCGGCATTGCGATGTCGACCGGCACGGACGTGGCGATGCACGCCGCGGGCGTCACGCTGATGCGCGGCAACCCGGCGCTGGTCGCCGACGCGATCGACATCTCACGGCGCAGTTACGCCAAGATCCGCCAGAACCTGTTCTGGGCCTTTGTCTACAACGTGGTCGGCATCCCGCTGGCGGCCTTCGGCCTGCTCAGTCCCGTCATCGCCGGCGCTGCGATGGCTTTCAGCAGCGTGAGCGTGGTCACCAATGCGCTGATGTTGCGGCGCTGGAAAG
Organism: Caldimonas brevitalea; assembly: GCF_001017435.1. Taxonomy (NCBI): domain Bacteria; kingdom Pseudomonadati; phylum Pseudomonadota; class Betaproteobacteria; order Burkholderiales; family Sphaerotilaceae; genus Caldimonas; species Caldimonas brevitalea. The sequence goes on along the minus strand of NZ_CP011371.1, from coordinate 493,110 downwards.
GAAGCGAACAATGAACGAGGTGTCCTTGCCCTCGGGGCCGTTCAACATCGGCGAGGCGGCCAGCCGCTCGGGGGTGTCCGCCAAGATGGTGCGGCACTACGAATCGCTGGGCCTGTTGCCCAAGGTCGGGCGCACCGACGCTGGCTACCGGCAGTACACCGACAAGGAGGTGCACACGCTGCGCTTCATCCGCCGCGCCCGGGATCTTGGCTTCAGCATGGCGGAGATCGCCGAGTTGCTCAAGCTGTGGCAAGACCGGCGACGCGCCAGCGCCAACGTCAAGCGCATCGCTTTGGCGCACGTCGCCGATCTCGACCGGCGTATGAAAGAAATGGACGCGATGAAGCGCACGCTGGAGCGCCTGGCCGCCTGCTGCCAGGGCGACCACCGCCCGGACTGCCCGATCCTCGACGAGCTGGCCGATTGAGGCGGTGCGATCTTCGGGTGCGCGAGGCAAAGCCGGGGGTGTCTGCAAGCTGTTCGGCGCGCGCATGGCGTGATGATGATGAAGATGCCCCATGAGCAAGCCCTCGAGAGGGCCAAAGCGGAACGGGAGCATGGCAAGTCGGGGCGGTTGCCCTTCTCGTTCAGCGAGAAGCTCACTGAACCGTACATTCCCGTGACAACGGAGACCTGGTCTGCGTCCGTTCGAACGCACTTGAACCCGGCAACACCTGTCGGTCTGGCTCAGACAGCTTCGCCGACACCGTGTCGAGGCGCGTCGGATAAATGCCGGCCGGAAGTGACAATCCACATTCCGGTCTCGCGGTCGATGTTCAGGCAGACAGATACGACACCCCCGTCAAACGCTCCGACAGGGTCCAAAGGCGTTCGGCCACCGCGGGGTCCCGGGCACGCCGGCTCGGTGGGTTGCTCGTGGGTGCGCCCCTGAGGCGAAGAAAACCGTTGGGGCCGAAGAACGCGCCGTTGCCCACGCCTGGCGCCGTCGCTGCAAAGAGCGTCGGCAAGGCACCCATCTCCGCGGGCTGCGCAAACAAGGCGTTGCTGAGTGTCATCAGCAGCTTGCCCACGGCCGAGTTCTCCATTTGCGGCCCGACCATTTGCAGATGAGTGGCCGCATAGCCCGGGTGGGCGGCTGTGCTGATGACGTTGCCGCTCGACCCTGGCAGGCGCCGGGCGAGCTCGAGGGCGAACATCAGATTGGCGAGCTTGCTTTGCGCATAGGCCGGCCACTTGGCGTAGAACCGCGCCCCACCGAAATCATCGAAGCGGATGCGCCCGATCAGGTAAGCCAGACTGCTGACGGTCACGACGCGTGCGGCGGGAGATCGTTTCAGCAGCGGCAGCAACAGCCCCGTCAACGCGAAGTGACCCAGATGGTTGGTGCCAACCTGCATCTCGAAGCCATCGCAGGTCACACGCCGGGGCAGCGCCATGACGCCGGCGTTGTTGCACAACAGATCGAGGCGATCATGCCGCTGGATCACGCTGTCAGCGCAGCGACGTACCGAGGCCAGATCGGCCAGATCGAGGGCCAACATCTCCAGCTGTGCACCGGGGACCTCTGCGCAGATCTGTTGCATCGCGGCCTGCGCTTTCGCCGCGTCGCGGCAGGCCATCACCACCGTGGCGCCACGTGCGGCGAGCCCGCGTGTGGTGTGCAGGCCCAAGCCACTGTTGGCGCCTGTGACCAGCGCCAACTTGCCGGTCAGGTCGGGAATATCGCGATACGTCCAAGGTCTTGTCATGAGGAGTGTCCAATGCGGGCGGCAGCGCCTCGCGGGGTGAGGACCACTGTGCGCGGCATCACGTGCAAGGTCTTGAACATTTCCGACAAAACGGCGGCAAGGTCAACATGGCATGTCGTTCCGGTACGATGAAGGCTCCCGCTGTCACGGAACCCCGCCATGGCCCACCGTCCGCTCGCCGCGGCACCGACCGCGCGCTGGCTCGTGCCGTGTGTGCCGTTGGCCTCGTGTGTGCGCGCGTACATCACGCGCAGCACTTTGGATTGCCCGCTGTTGCCGCCTGCGCAGCGCATCAATCGCTTTCCCGCCCACACCTATTGCAGCATCACCTGGTTCATCCAGGACGAGCCCGAGTTGATCGAGCCGGCGTCGGACGTTTGGGCGGGCCACACGCTGGCGCGAGAACTGTTTGGCGGACCGAGGTCCCATCCCGTGGGGGTCCGCCACGCGGGTCCGATGTCCGGGTTCACGCTGGTGCTGTATCCCCAGGCCTTGCACGCGCTCACCGGCCTCAAGGTTTCGGACTATGTCGACCGCTTCGCCCCGCTGGCCGACGTGCTCGACGCACCGTGGTTGGCCTTGTCGCAGCAGGTTCTGAGCGCGGCCGATGACGACGCGCGCGTGGCGCTGATCGAGCGGTTTCTCGAACCGCGTTGGCAGGCGGTTCATGCCAACGGCGAGACGCACGCGAGCGCGCTCGGCGATTGGGTGCGGGCCTTGAGTGCACGGGCGGTTGCAGTGGCCTGGGGCCAAAGTGCCCGCAACATCGAGCGGCGCATCAAGGCCTGGACAGGGCAACCGCTACGCCGACTGCGCCGCGTGAACCGGGTCGAACTATCGTTAGTCGAGGCGCGTGCACGCATGCGAACGGGAGACCTTTCATGGGCAGACGTCGCCGTGCAAAGCGGCTACGCCGACCAGGCTCACCTGTGTCGTGACATGCGCGAGCTTACGGGGCACAGCCCGACCGAGCTGGCCCGCAAGGTGGAAGAAGACGAAAGCTTTTGGGCCTACCGCATCTGGTCATGAGCCCGACACAGCGGGTCTCACTGAGGCAACCTCGACTACTTGTCGCGTGCCATCAGCGGTGCGGCCCGACCTTCGACAAACTCGCGCAGCCGTTGGACCGCCTCCGGTGAACGCTGCGTGTTCGAGTTGAGGTCTTCCATGAAGAGCCCGTCGTCGTGGGAAAGATCATTGATCCGGGGCAGCACGTTGGTGATACGCCAGTTGGCGTCGGGCGTGTTCTGCGCAATCTTGGCCGCCAGGCTTTTGGCATGGGCCAGTGCCTGGCCTTTCGGCACCACGTAGCGCACGATGTGTTCGCGCTCACCTTCGGTCGCGTTGAGCAGGCGTCCGGTCAGCATCATGTCGGCCATCACCGTGTAGCCGATGATGCGTTGCACGCGCACGGTGCCGCCGCCGCCCACGAAGATGCCTCGCCGCGCCTCTGGCAGGCCAAAGAACGCAGACTCGTCGGCAACACGAACATGTGTTGCAGCGGCCAGTTCCAGCCCGCCGCCGATCACGGCGCCATGCAGTGCCGCGACCCACGGGATAGGGCCGCGCTCGATCATGTCGAACACCAAGTGCCACGAGTGCCGCCTGGGCTTGCGAGGCTGCTCGAACTGCCCTGTCAGGCGTTCGATCGCTTCGGCAAGGTCTAGCCCGGCGCAAAACACGCTTCCGTGTCCAAACAGCACGCCGACGTCAGCCTCTTCGCCGGCACGCTGTACGGCGGCGCGCAGCGCATCGATGACCGCCTCGTTGATCGCGTTGCGCTTGTCAGGCCGGTTGAGACCGATCAAGGCCACCGGGCCCTCAAGTTCGTAGGTGATGAGTTCAGAATTCATCGCGCAATGGTACCGATTCCAATTCGATACTTTGCGTGACGGCTGCAACCTTCGGTTTGCAGGCGTCTATGCTGCAGCCTCCTCTTGGCCTGCTGCGCTCGGGCAAGGCGCAACGGCGATGTCACAGGAGACGGGAATTCCAGCTTCTGTACCGTGCTGAGACGAGTACTCTTGGCAGCATCAAGCCAGGGGCGTGATCGCGTGGGGCTAGCGCCTCAAGGAGTTGACGCGAGAAGGGTGGCGACACAAAGCATTAGACAACCCGTGACACCACAGCGCGCAGTGCCCGGTTCAGCCAAGACAGGCCGATGACCGGGAACACAGCGGCCAGCTTGATGTTGCCCCGGTAGACAACGGCCACGACGAGAGCGCCAATGACAGCCAGCAGCATGGCACCAGATGCAAGCAGGACCCGCTGTCTTTCTCCCTCTGCTGCGACAAACCCCGCTCGGGATACCAGTGTGGTGAACAGCCCGACCAGGAGGATGGCGACGAACAAACTTGCTTCGCCGAAGCGTTCATAAGCTTGAAGAACCCACCATTGCTCCAGAAACGCAGCTGTCCCACCGATCAGCAACCAGAGGTTTGCACCGATGATGAGGCGGTTGGCGGGCGATCTTCTGGCGGCCAGTACGACCAGCTCGGCGATGGCCACACAAGACGCGATCTTGAATGCGGCGATCCATCGCTGCGGAGTAGGGGTGCCACTTGCGAGAGCGTATGCGCCAAACAGAGCCAGCGCCAAAAAGCCGAGCGCATACTCAACTATGCCAATAAGAATGCGCTGCATATCCTGACCCAGCGAATGGACGAGCGTCGCTCTCGCGAGCCGCTCATTTCGGTGATTGCCGTCATTTCCGCGAAGCTCGGCTGTGCCCGCCGCACGGGTGTTCCGACTTGCTGGCCAATCGCAGCGCGAAAGCCTGTTGCAGCGAAAGCCAGACCAACCGAGCCGTACGCAGCGGGCACCCCGCTCACCGCCCCTTGAACCGGGCCGCCCGCTTCTCGACGAACGAGCGCACCCCTTCGGCCCAGTCTTCGCTCGCGAAGATACGCTGCGTGATGGCCGGAAAATCGGCCACCGCGGCGGCCGGCCCTTCTTCCACGGCCTTGATGGCGTTGAGCCGCGTGGCGGTCACCGCCAGCGGCGCCTGCTCGGCGATACGCTGCGCGATGGCCACGGCTTCGTCGAGCACCTGGTCGTTGGGCACCAGCTTCTGCACGAAGTTGAGGCGATAGGCCGTGGCGGCGTCGAACTCGTCGCCGGTCAGCAGGTAGAGCATGGCGTTCCCCAGGCCCGCGCGCTCCGACATGCGCAAGGTCGCCCCGCCGCCCGGCATCAGCCCGCGCTGCACTTCCTTCTGGCTGAAGCGGCAGTCCTCGCCGGCCACCACGATGTCGGCCCCCAGCATCAGCTCGATGCCGACCGTGAAGCAAATGCCTTTCACGGCGGCGATCACGGGTTTGGTGCGGCGACGGTAGCCGGGCAGGCCGATATCGTGCGGCTCGACCAGCCCTGGTGGGATGAGCCGCTGGCCGCGCTCGAGATGCGCCTGCACTGCAGGCATGTCGAGGCCGGCGGTGAAATGCTCGCCGAACGCATGCAGCACGCCCACCCGCAGCTCGGGGTCGTCGTCCAGCCGGGTGTAGGCCTCGCCGAGCTGGCGGAACATCTCGGGTGTCCAGCCATTGCGCTTGGCCGGACGGTTGATGCCGATCAGCAGCACGTGGCCGACCACCTGCGTGGTGATGCAGCCGTGGGGAGGAGGAGATGTGGCGTCGAGTTGCATGGGTGGAAGGACTGAGTCAGGGGAAACCCGAAGACGCTGGCGGCGTGCGGAATGGATCGGTCATCGTCGGGCAAGGCCGGCCCCCGCGCTGCCACACGCGCGACAGCATGGCGAGCGACCAGCGGCTAATCTGTACGGCTCGCCCGAGAGGCGGCCCGGAGAAAACACCATGACCCCTGCCTTTCCCGACACGACCGTCACGCTGTGCGGCCCGCTGCGCAAGCCGCGGCAGATGCTGGCCGAACAAACCTACGACGGCCACCTGTCCATCCATGACGACAAGACGGCCGAAAACCTCGGCCTGCGCGCGGGACCGATCGAAGGCCCCACCCACTTCAGCCAGTTCGACCCGCTGCTGTTCCAAGTCTTCGGCCAGGCCTGGTTCGAGACCGGCTGCATCAGCTCGCACTATCAGAACATGGTGGTCGAGGGCGAAGAGGTACGAGCCTACGTGCAACCGCCCGCAGCAGGCGAGCGACTGGTGCGCATCTGGGCCGAAAAGCGCGACGGCACGCCGGTGCTCACCGGCACGGCCTCGGTCGGCGACGTGCCCGACAGCGCCCACGAGATTCCGCAGCGCATCGCCAAACTGCGCCCCGCCACCAGCCTCGTGATCAACCGCGACCTGAAGGTGGGCCAGCGTGGCGCGGCGAAGGAGTCCATCGCGATGGACTTCGATCAGCACATGGGCGGGCACTATCCGTTCACGCTGGCGGCCAAGCTCAAGGTCATCACCGAACCCTCGCCCTGGTACACGCCGGAAGGCGGCGCCACCTCACCCTGGGGCCGCCCCATCATTCCGTTCGAAATGATCAGCGTGCTGCTGGGCAGCACCATTGACCAGGCTGGCTTGAGCGGGCGCAAGCCCGCGGTGGGCCTGTTTGCCGGTCAGCAGATCCGCCTCGTCAAGGGCCCCTTGTTCGTGGGCCAGCCCTACGACCTCGAACGCGAGATCGTCGCCTTGAGCGAGAGCGCACGCACCGAATCGGTCTGGGTGCGCACTCGGGTCTTCGAAGCCGGCACGCGCACGCTGGCCGCCGAGATGATCCTCAACGCCGCCACGCTGAAGGCCTCGTACGCCAACTACGAGACCGAAGCACGCGAACTCGGCTACACCCGTTAAGCCCCCTCCTGCAGGACTCACGCACCATGCCCCAGATCGACACCGGAACCCCCGACCTGCTGGCCTCGTTCGACGCAGGTGTGCTCACGCTCACGATGAACCGGCCGGACGCACGCAATGCACTTTCGCGCCCGATGCTGCAGGCCCTGCAGCAACAACTCGTGGCCGCGGAGTTCGACCCTGCGGTGCGCTGCATCGTGCTGACCGGCAGCGGCAAAGCCTTCTGTGCGGGCGGCGATGTCAAAAGCATGGCCGCGGGCAGCGGCGCTGCGGCCACGCGCACCATCGACGAAGCCATCCACCAGCAACGCCACAGCCAGCGCGAGACGGCTGGCCGGCTCTTCAAGATGCCCAAGCCCACGCTGGCCGTGCTGCCCGGTGCGGCCGCCGGCGCGGGCCTGTCGCTCGCACTGTCGTGCGACCTGCGCCTGATGGCCAGCAATGCCTTCATGACCACCGCCTTCGCCAAGGTGGGCTTCGCGGGCGACTACGGCGGCACCTACTTCATGACCCAGCTCGTCGGCGCGGCCAAGGCCCGCGAGCTGTACATGCTGAGCGATCGGGTGTCGGCCGAAGAAGCGCTGCGATTGGGCTTGACCAATTGGGTCTGCGAGCCTGAACAGTTGGCCGAACGCGCCCGCGAGCTGGCGCAGCGCCTGGCGCGCGGCCCGGCGGTCGCCTACCGCTACATGAAAGAAAACCTGAACCGGGCGATGGCCGGCGAGGTGGACGACTGCCTGGACCTGGAAGCCACCCACCACATCCACTGCGCCGAGACCGAAGACCACCGCAACGCCGCACGCGCCTTCGTCGAAAAGCGCGAGCCGGAGTTCAAGGGCCGCTGACCCCTTGGCGTCACGCCCCTTCCGCCCCCATCACTCATCCCACCAGAACGCCATGAAAACCCGCATCACCGAACTCCTGGGCATCGAGCACCCCATCATCCAAGGTGGCATGCACTATGTCGGCCTGGCCGAGCTGGCCGCGGCCGTCTCGAATGCGGGAGGGCTGGGCATCATCACCGGCCTCACACAGCGGACGCCCGAGCTGTTGGCCAAGGAGATCGCCCGCTGCCGCGAGATGACCGACAAGCCGTTTGGCGTCAACCTCACCTTTCTGCCCTCGGTCACGCCGCCCGACTACCCGGGCTACGTCAAGGCCATCATCGAGGGCGGCGTCAAGGTGGTCGAGACGGCGGGCAACAACCCGCAGAAGTGGTTGCCCGCGCTGAAGGAAGCCGGCGTCAAGGTGATCCACAAATGCACCTCGGTGCGCTATGCGTTGAAGGCCGAGGCCATCGGCTGTGATGCCGTCAGCGTGGACGGCTTCGAATGCGGCGGCCATCCGGGCGAGGACGACGTCCCCAACTTCATCCTGCTGCCGCGCGCAGCGGAAGCGCTGAAGATACCCTTCGTCGCCTCGGGCGGCATGGCCGACGGCCGCTCGCTGGTGGCCGCGCTCGCGCTCGGTGCCGAAGGCATGAACATGGGCACGCGCTTCATCGCCACCCAGGAGGCGCCGGTGCACGAGAACGTCAAGCAGGCCATCGTCGCCGCCAGCGAACTCGACACCCGCCTCGTGATGCGCCCGTTGCGCAACACCGAGCGTGTGCTCAACAACGCCGCCGTCGAACGCCTGATCGAAAAAGAACGGGCCCTCGGCGCCAACATCAAGTTCGAAGACATCCTGCCCGAAGTGGCCGGCGTCTACCCGCGCATCATGCAGGAAGGTGCGATGGATGCCGGGGCCTGGTCCTGCGGCATGGTGGCCGGGCTGATCAACGATGTGCCCACCGTGAAGGACCTGATCGACCGCATCATGGCGCAGGCGCACGAGATCATTGCGCAGCGGTTGGCACGCATCGACGCTATGCGAGTGTGAAGGGCCGGCCGGGCCGTCGGGAGCGGCCGCCCGGCCACAGGCGGTGAAAGGCGCGTCATCGATCTGAACGGCGCGCAGATGATGTGCCGGTGACGACGACCGGCGATCCGGTCAGCGAAACCGCGGCACCCGCTTCTCCAGACCCGCCAGCGCAGCCTCCCGCTGGTTCGGACTGCCGATCAAGGCCTGCTGCTCGCGGGCCTCGGCCAGCAGCACCTCGCTCGCGTTCACCGGTGATGCACCGTTGAGCAAACGCTTGGCGGCGCGGATCGCATCGGGGCTGAGCGCAGCGATCTGCGCTGCCAGCTCGCGGGCCTGCGCCAACGGGTCGGCGGCGACGCGGGTGGCGAGCCCCAGCGCCTGGGCCTCGGTGCCGGAGACGATGCGACCGGTGAAGGTGAGTTCGCGCAGCACATCGGCACGCACCAGCTCGGTCATGAAAACACAACCGGACATGTCCGGCACCAGGCCCCACTTGACTTCCATCACCGACAGCTTCGCCTCGGGATGGACAATGCGGATGTCGGCACCGAGCGCGATCTGCAGACCGCCGCCGAACGCCACGCCGTGCACCGCGGCAATCACCGGCACCGGCAGCTGACGCCAGCCCCAGCCGACGTGCTGGGGGGCGTTCGCCAGCCCGTGGGTGCGTGTGAGCAGATCGCTGCCGAGCGATCCCGCCGTCTGGCCTTCGCCCATCTGCTGGAAGCGGCTCATGTCCAGGCCGGCGCAGAAAGCGCGACCCTCCCCGTGCAGCACCACGACCCGAACCCGCGCGTCGTCGCGGAGCCGCTCGATGGCCTCGTTGATCGCGCTGAACATCGCCGGATCGATCGCGTTCATCTTGTCCACGCGCACCAGTGCCACCTCGGCAATACCCCGGTCGTCCACGCTCACGCGAACCCGTTGGTCGGGAGAGTCAGTCATGCCATCACCTGCGAAGTCGAAGTCAGGCGATTTTGGCTGAACTTGGAGACGGCCGCAGCGGCCCTTCCACTGGGCGCCTTGCGATGCCCACCGGGCAGCTGGGCCGGTAGACAAGGGGACGCGCCGGACAGGCCCGTCACCACACGCCGTCGCTGCGGATGGCCGGACCTAAAGCCGGGGCCCGCGAGGCAGACCCGCTGCGTCGTAAGTGCGGTGATGGTCCAGCCAGGCCCACGCCCCCAGCCCGAGCGGCAGCAGCACCAGGGCCAGTAGCCATCGCCAGTATGCGAGGGCGAACCGCGAGGTCCTTTCCACCAGGGTGGGCTGCTCGCCAGCGGCGCCAGCGACCGCCTGTGGTTGCAGCGACAGCGTAGTGTTGGTCGCGCGCGCATCGATCGCCGCCGCCTCATCAACGGAACGCTTGGGCGCGGAAATGGCGGGCGCGCTGTCGATCGGACGCAGCACGGCAGCTGGCAAAGCTGCCGCAGTCGACGCGGAGGCCGGCTCGGCGACGGCATCGGCCGGCACCGGCGACGGTGGCTGGGGGTCCGGCTGCACCACGGCGGGTGATGGCGGTGCTGGCGCTGGCGCTGGCTCGGCGTTGCGCACGTTCGCGGATGCCGACGCCGCAGCAGCAGCACCTCTGATGAACAGTATCTTCTTGGCACCGCCTTCGCATGTCCCGATGACCTTGGCGCCTCGCGGCACGGGCGTTCTGGCGGGCACCGCTTCCAAAATGTAGCTGCGGGGATCGGCACGCAAACGTCCGGCCAGCCTGCCTTTCAGCTGATCGCACGCACTCTGTGCCTGGGCGTCGACGGATGCCAACAATGAGGCCGCCCCCATCAGCGTGGGCAGGACGATCCGGGCGAGTTGACCAGGCCAGCCAGCGCCGGCGCCTGCGCAAGCAAGGTCGTTGGCGCGGTGATGGATGTGCTTCTTTTCGACTGCCATTCTGACTGCCTCTCCTGGGCCTACATTGTGGCCGCTGGGACCCGGGCTTGTCTTCGGACGCTGCCCCCGGAACAGGGGGCGAAAACACGGGCTTGCGAGCGGGGGCCGGGAGAGGTAGGTGGCCCTGGTGGGTCAGGCCTGGAGCGCAACACATCCAGGATGTGTGAGTCGTCAGCGCTCGCTCATCTTGGTGTTGCCGGTCTGTGCTCCACGCACTGCGAGATGGTCGGCCGGCCGCACTGTGATCGCCGTGTCTGCACGGCCGCCGTTTCAGTCGTCTGCAACGAAGGAGCCGTGAAGCCCGAGAGGGAGTGCGTAGGGCAGTCGAGCCTGCATGACGGGTCCGGCGTGCAAGGCTCCAGCGTTGAAGACAGATAGAACCGTCTGCTGCTCCAGCAGGTCCAGCGCGCTGCCGATGACCCATCGTTGGCCTGGAACGTGGCGGTCGCTGGCGATGACGTGCTCCTCCACCAGCCATCCCGCACCGTAGTCGTAGACGTCGACCGCACCTTCCTCCACGTCGAAGCTGGCGATCTGGTCGAAGCCGGGGACGCCTGGGTCGCGCTGCGCGCTGCGGCGGGCGAAGACCACCTGGCGGTAGCGTTGGCCGATCTCTTCGGAGGCCACCACCGGGTACTCTCCCTCGAGATCCTCACGGGTTTGACAGTCGATGCTGCCCTTGCAGGTATCGATCGTGATCAGCGTCATGCGCGTGCCGCCGTGGTGGCGGTACTCTCCCTTCATGAGCGTCCAGCCCGCGAGCATCGCGCGTGGTTGGTCATCCCGCATGCAGTCGAGCCGGATGACGCCATCGTCGTCTTCCCACGCGTTGCCGATATGAAAAACATTCGACGCTGGCAGCTCGAACCGCTGCTCGCTCCAGTCGCGCAAGTCCACCACCACCACGCGCAGTCCGAGGGATGGACGCCACTCGCACGCCGCTCCGAACGGCAAGCCCGCCCGCAGCCGCTCAGGGCTCAAGGCCAGCGGCGGCGCCAGGAAGACCAGATGGCGCGAGGTCACCGCGAAGTCGTGCAGGGTGGCCGAGTGGGGGATCGCGAGGGTATGCACGTCGATGAGGGCGCCGCTGGCCGACACATGGAAGACCCTCACCAGGCCTTCTGCGGCCACACAGCCGAAGTTCCACATCGTGCCGTCGGGCATCCGGCGCGGATGGGCAGAGAAGGCGGCGCCCTTCAGGTCGTCCCGCCACGTCTTCACACCGAGCGTGTCCAAGGTGTTGGGATCGACCCGGTAGGCTGAGCCGGGCTCCCACAGCGCGAGCATCTCTCCGGCACAGGGCACGATGTTGATGTTGCCGGCGTTCATTTCATCCATCGGCTCGGGCAGGTTGCGGGAACCGGCCACATGCGTGCCGAAGCCGCTCACCAGGCGCTTGCCCGCTGCCTTCTCGCGCAGGTACTTCTCGGTGTGCAGGTAGCGCGCCTGGTGCGTCACACCCTCGTCACGCAGGCGAAAGGCCTGCAGCAGCCCGTCGCCGTCCCAGCGGTGCGCATAGCGTTGCCCACCCATGTCGTGCAAGGCCGGGCCGGTGCGGAACAACGTGCCGCGCAGGCCTTCGGGCAGTGCCCCGTGCACAGCCACAGGGCCGGCCTGGGCCGATTCGACATCGAAAGAGCGGTAACCCAACGTCCAGGGCTGATGCCGGGCGTTCTGGAAGGCGGCCTGTATCCCTTCACCGTCCCAATGGCCGGACATATCGAACGGCGGCTTGAAAGCTGGTGCCTGCGGGGAAGATCCTGTTTGCGACATCATTTCAGTCTCCTTCAAATGATCAGCGCCGTCGCGGGCAGATGCACCCGCATCACGGTCCCACTGCCCACCCGGGCCTTCACCTCGACGGTGTAATAGCCCAGAACACCCGGACAGGCGTTTGACCACGGCCAGGCCGAGACCAACAGCAGCGCGGCTCTCCACGCCCGGCTCGTCCTGTGGCCCCTGATGAAACGCCTCAGATGGTTGTGCCAGCTCTTAGGCAACGCCACGCGCAGATCTGACAGTGGCCATCTTCCTACTCGAACAGCGACTGACCGGCCCGTCGCGGCGGTCGTAGGACTTACCGTCTCATCAGTTACATGTTTGCTGAAGTGCAAAGCGGCTCCCGTCGCGTAAGCCACAATTGATCGACAGTCGTCCGGCGATAACGATCGCCGTCTAGGTGGTTGGTCAGTTGGTGTCCTCAGTGCTTCTTTCCTCTGTTATCGATCCACCGCGTGCTGGGTTGCCGCGGAACTCGTCGCGGTCCTGCTCATGCGGTTGATCGGCTATTTCCGGACACTCTTCGGGCCGGGACTCAGGGCACCGCAGCGCGCGCTTCTCGCGCTGCGCGGCCTCGGCGTGGCGGCACTGGCCGCGGGCCTGCTCCTGGTAGCCTGTGTCGCCCTGCTGATCCCATTCACTCCCGCCGTCGACGACGTGCTCAAGGCGCGAAACGAGCGGCCGAGCGTGTTGCTTGCGGCAGACGGGTCGGTCATCGCAACCTTCCGACGGACGAATCGCGAATGGATGGCCCTCGACGGCGTGCCGGCCCATGTGGTCGATGCGCTGATCGCGACCGAAGATCACCGCTTCTGGCAACACGCTGGTGTCGACTGGCGGCGCAGCCTGGCAGCGGTGGTCTACACCGTGGGCGGAGATCGCCAGGGCGGCTCCACCATCACCCAGCAGCTGGCGCGCAACGTCTTCCCTGAAGAAATCGGCCGCTCGCTCACGGCGACACGCAAGATCAAGGAGATGATCACGGCGATCAAGCTCGAGCGCCGCTATTCGAAGCGCGAGATTCTCGAGAGCTATCTCAACACCGTCTCATTCCACTACAACGCCTTCGGCATCGAGATGGCGGCGCGCACCTACTACAGCAAGCCAGCACGCGAGTTGACCGTCGCCGAGGGCGCCACGCTGGTCGGTCTGCTCAAGGGCACCCGGGCCTACAACCCGGTATCGAACCCGCAGCGGGCGCTCGAGCGCCGCAACCTGGTACTGGCTCAGATGGTCAAGCACGGCAAGCTGGGCCCGTCGGCTTACGACAAGCTCAGTCGGCGCCCGCTGCGCCTGCGCTTCGTGCGCCAGGACCTGGAGATCGGCCCCGCGCCGCACTTCTCCGACGTCGTGCGGCGCTGGCTGATCGGCTGGGGTGAACTGCTCGGGTACGACCTGTACGCCGACGGCCTGGTCGTGCAGTCGACGCTCGATGTCCGCCTGCAGCGCCTGGCGACCCAGGCGTTGGAGCGCCGGCTCGAGGCCCTCCAGGCGGTGGCCGACGTCGAGTGGGGGCGTGCCAGCGCGAAGCTGCTGTCGACGCGCATGGACGCCTACCCTCAGGCGCGCCGCAAGGTCGATCCCTTCGCTCACTTCTGGGCCACGCGGTCCGACCTCGTCGATGCCTTCATCCGCGAGTCGCCCGAGTTCGCGAGCCTGGTGGACGAGGGCAGCTCAAAGGACGACGCGCTGGCACAGCTGCGCGCAGACGCTGCGTTCATGACGGCCTTGCGCGAACGCAAGACACGCCTGGAAGCCGGCCTGGTCGCCCTCGATCCTCGCAACGGCCATGTACGGGCCTGGGTCGGCGGCCGCGATTTCGCGACCGGCAGCTTCGACCATGTGCAGCAGGCGCGCCGGCAGCCGGGCTCAACCTTCAAGCCCTTCGTCTATGGCGCCGCGCTGGAGGCGGGCATGGACCCGCAGCGCGAGCTCCGCGACGGCCCGGTCGCGATCCGCCTGCCGAATGGCACCGTTTGGAGGCCGAGCGACGCGAACGAGAACGGCGACGGATGGTCCACGCTGGAGGATGGGTTGGTCCATTCACGAAACAGCATCACGGCACAGCTGATCGAAGCTGTCGGCACGCGCGAGGTGGTGGGTTTCGCCCAGCGTCTGGGGGTGCGCGAGAGCAAGCTCGAAGCCGTGCCGTCGCTCGCACTGGGCACGAGCCCCGTCACCCTGCTCGAGATGGCCAGCGCCTACGCCAGTATCGCGGCACTCGGCGAGTACCGGGCGCCGGTGCTGGTGACGCGGGTGACAGATGCAAGTGGGCGGGTGGTCGCCGAGTTTGCGCCGCCGGCCGCAACAACACACGAACGGGTGCTCGAGTCCGATGTCGCCATCCAACTGATCGACATGCTGCGTGCCGTCGTGGACCGCGGCACTGCGCGCGGCATCCGCGACGCACATGGCATCGACGCCGACGTGGCCGGCAAGACCGGCACGACCCAGCACAACGCCGACGGCTGGTTCGTGCTGATGCACCCCCACCTCGTCAGCGGCAGCTGGGTCGGCTTCGACGACCCGCGTGTCACGCTGCGCAGCGACCATTGGGGCCAAGGTGCGCACAACGCTTTGCATGTGGTCGGCGACTTCATGCAGCGCGCGCTGGCGGCGCGCGCCATTGATCCCCAGGCCGCGTTCCCGAGCCGCGCCGGCAGGGCCGTCGAGGCCGCGATTCAGAACGCTGGCGAAGCGATCAGGCGGTGGTTCGGCTGGGACTGATAGGGCTACGCGCCTTCAACTCGTCGCCATGAAGGGTCTACGAGCCCCTTCAGTGCGTCACGCCGCGGTGGCGGCCCGACGACGGCGCTGGGCCCAGGCCAGGAGGGTCAAGCCGCCTGCCATCAGCGCATACGTTTCGGGTTCCGGGACCGGCGACACTTCGAACGCGATTTCGTTGAAGCCCTCTTCCCAGACCCAGCCACCCGTCGAGCGCAGGCGAACAAAAGAACCGGTGATCGGTGCAAGTTCGAACACCTGTGCGTAGTTCCCTACTTCTTCTCCCCACTCGTCCACCGCGGGTTGTTGGACTGCGGTGAAGTTGCCGAGCAACTTGGCGTCGGTGAACGACGCATCATCGGATACCAGGACGTCGAAGCTGTCAAAGCCGTAGCTGCCCAGGATGTTCCAGAACGCGAACGACTCGATGCGCCAGGTGCCGCCGAGATCGAAATCGAGGGTTGCGGTCTGAGGGCCCGAGATCACGTCGGACTGGCTCCACCAAACGGACGCCTCACCGTCGCGAGCAAAAGGCCGATTGGCGACATAGGCGTCAAAATCGTCTACGCCCGAGTTGTACCAGGGGATGCCGCTCTGATCGATCAAGGGGGTGGGATCTTTCCCCCACCCGCTAACCACCTCGACCGATCGCGGTTGAAGAATCACTCCCGCTTGCGCCGCCGTGGCGACACCCGCCAGAAGACAGGAAACGAAGAAGGAACGCACGACAAAGCTCCTGAAGTTTGTAAGTCGTTTGCCAGGCCTACCGACTGCGCTCGCCAGTCACGGATTCGCAGTTGACGCTCGTCGAGCGATTCAATCGGATGTGAGGCGGGTGGCAGCGTCAAGCACAGACATACAAAAGTATCGGGAGCCGCACGGACTCCGGGTGCAAGCTTCTGAAACGCCGATGCAGCGCAACAACAATGGCTGGTCGCCGGTGGAGATGTGATCAAACGCCTACAGTGCTGTGCGGATGGGTCGGCGACTGTGCTTTTGCTGGCGGACAACTGGTGCACTCCGAGCCATCACAGCGTGGCCGTGACAGCGAGGCAGCAACGGGTCGCGGATCGGAGGCCTTCAGATTCCGCCAGTTCTGATTAACGAGTCAAAAAGACAGTCCCGACCCGAACTAGCTGAGCGCATGCGACGGGCCATCGAAGCGCCACGATGGGAAGCGCCTGGCTTGGCGCTCATTTCCGTCGCGGAGGTGCCGCGGGGAAAGTCCTCATAAGGGCTAGGCTGCACGGATGTGAAAGAACGCGAGCGTAATGATGACGGAGCAAACAATATATGCAATCCCTCCAATTCCAGTGATAGACGCAACAGCCAAGGCATCCTGAACCGACCGTGTTCTATCAGTTCCGGAGCGGTCGAAAACGCGGCGGGCGCGCCTGATCGCAACGAGCCCGGGGATGAAGCACATCACGGCGAGGGTCGCGGCGGGCAAGAGCCCGATCAACCAGGATACGATGAGCATCACCAGAGGCCCGAGAGGAAACAGGAGGACGAGCGATGCCACAACTTGCGGGCACTTGAACTCAATAAACAGTAGTCTGCTCTTCCGAAGAACGATTGCCGATCGAACCGCGGCAACGGAGACGACCACCAGTACGAACACTTCCAACATGGGCGATGTCTTTTGATAGTTAGCCGGACGGCGTGCGGCCGACGGTCCACGGCACTTAACGCGGCCCTGATCGGTTCATCGTCTGGTCAGCTCGATGTTGAAATTCTCCGCAGTCGCGACCGGAGGAGCTTTGTACATCGACCGATCGCCTTCGCGCTATGACAAAAGCCACATCTTTGCCAACCGCCTGTCTTTCCCGAGGAAGGGTGATTAGGCGTGTCACGGGCCTCTCGATTCGTCCCTCTTCAATCTGTCGGTCGAGTCGATTCCCCGCGGGACTCACTTGCCGGTTGCCAGCCGCGCGGCCGCCACGATCAGAAGCGCGCCCGAGGCCCCTTCTACCCAGCGGCGGCGTCGTTCACTGAAGTTGCCCCTGCGTCCGGCGGCGGAGACGACAGCTCCCACAAGGCCGTAGACGATGGCGCATAGCGCGACGAAGATGGCGGACAGGATCACCGCCTGCAGGGCCACGTTGGCCTCAGGCTTGATGAAGTTGGGAAGGATGGCAAAGTACACCAAAAGGCCCTTGGGGTTCAGGAAGCTCGTCAGAAAGCCGCGTCTGATCTGCGTTGTGGTGCGCTCCCGGGTGAGTGCAATTTGTCCCGAGCGCATGGCAGACTGGATGAGGCGCAAGGCCAGATAGGCGAGATACACGACGCCTGCCCAGCGCATCAGTTCGAACAAGACAGGGGATGCCGCTACGACGGCGGCAACACCGAGCGTGCTCAGTACACCGTGCATCACGTACCCAAGGATCACGCCCGTGTTCGCTCTCATGGCGGCACTGGTGCCCCCGGACAGGCCTTGAGAGGCCACGAAGAGGATATCGGGGCCCGGCGTGCATACCAGAGGCAGCACCGTCATCGCGAATATCAACAACGTCCCAGTCTGCATACCGCGACCCCTCCTTGGCTCTGGTCAGTGAATCACGTAAGCGCGCTCCACGATGGCGCCGGCCTGCGTTTTCGCGATGGGCATACCCATGGTTCCGAGCAGCGAGCCGGCGATGCCGGGAGCCGAGCCTAACCGCGTCGCCGAGAAACAGCGCAGAACTTCATCGGTCGAGTGGCGAATCAACTGCCCCTCCCTTGGATGGCACGGGCCAGCACTTCGCAAGCTGCTTGGGGGAGGAATCTGTGGAGTGGTGACACGAGCAAAGGCGGCTTCCTGCTCATCGTCTCCGATGGTTACTGGCCTTCACCGCGCCCTCTCCGTAGCATCTGCATCGAGCACGACCGCACCCCGCTGCCCGAGCCGCGCCCGCATGGCTTCTTGTGAGGACACCAAGGCACGCGACAGATCCGTCATCTTGAGCGGCTTCGACCAGAACTCGTCGAAGCCCGCGTTCAGGCAGCGCTGTCGATCGGCCGAACGTCCTTGGCCTGTCAAGCAGACTGCCCTCTCCGGAGCGAGCGACGCATCCGACTTCAACCTCCGGAGCACCTCACAGCCGTCAAAGCCGGGCAGGTCCAAATCGATGATCGCGAGTTGCACACGCGCCTGTGCTGCCAGCTGCACGGCAGAAGGACCATCGTAGGCTGTGACGGCGGTACACCCCAGCAGTTCGAGCAGGCAGCGCAGGGAGTCAGCGGCATCGACGTTGTCATCGACCACCAGCACCACCAAGTCCCCGGCTGCCTGCGCTTGCATTCCCTCAACCCCCATTGCACTGCTTCCTTTTCAGTCGGCGGCCTTCGCACCCAGCGCCTGGTGCCTCTCAACCCGCCGCTGCATTACTATGTGAAAGCAAATATGATTGCTACACGATAGCAAGTCTCGAATCGATAAACCAGTCCCCCTGGGACATTTGACAAGAGCCGGCGCGCCTTGGTGCACATCGGGCTGATGTACAAAGTGCGCTTTGCAGAGGTAAGCAGGTGGAGGGCGAGAACGTGGCCGTGCACGCAATCAAGGTGCTCATCGCGGACGACCATCCGCTGATCGTGGAGGGGTTGGTGAGCGCGTTGAAGCGCCACGGGATCGAGTGTGTCGGTGAAGCGCTCAAAGCCTCCGAGGTGCTGCCCAAGTTCAAGGCGTCGCGCCCCGATGTGGTCCTGTTGGATGTTCGCTTCGGGGAGGGGCAACCGTCCGGGTTGGAGGTGGCTCGAGACCTCCTGGCTCGTCATCCCGACGCCCGTATCGCCTTCTACTCTCAGTTCGACCAGGACGAGCTGGTGAAAGAGGCTTACCGCTTGGGCGGCATGTCGTTCGTCACGAAGAACGCGCCGGTGGACGTGCTGGCGAACGCGATTCGGCAAGTCCATGCCGGTCAGTTGTTCTTCGCGACGGACATCGCACAGCGATTGGCGTTGTTGAACGTGCGCGGAGACGAGTCACCGCAGGCGCGGCTCGATGCGCGCGAGTTGGAAGTGTTCAAGCGCATGGCGCTCGGCCTGACCAACGTCGAGATTGCCGAGGAACTGAGCCTGTCACCCAAAACCATCAGCAACGTCAGCCAGGCGATCAAAGAACGCTTGGGGGTGCACCGCCCGGCCGAGATCACCCGCCTCGCGGTGCGGCATATGTTGATCGCCCCGTGAGTCCTCACCGTATCCCGTCACACGCCCGCGCACCGGCCTCGGTTGGCAACGCAGTGCCGTGCCCGGACAATCGCCCGCAGACGGTCTATCGGACACTGCCGAGCAAGATGTAGCGCCTGATCATGGGCACCGCAGTACCCCGACGTTTGCCATTCCGCTGGCAGGTCTTCGCCCGAATGTGCCTCCTGGCGGTGCTCGCGCTGTTGTCCATGCGGGTCGCCCATGCGCGGCCCGAGTTGCGCGTGTTGGCGATCGGCGACACCCCGGCCGTGCGCGAAATCTTGGCGGCCTTGCAAAACCGCTACCCTGCATTGACCCAGAGCGGCGATCCGAAGGTGTTGGCCCGGCGTGCCGGCCCGGCAATCTACCTCGCCATCGGCCCGGCCGCACTCCAGGCGGGCCTAGAGGCCGAACTGCAGCCGCTGGTTTCGCTGTTCACCTCCAGCCAGACCTATCAGCAGGTGGTGGCTGCCAGCACACGGCCAACACGGCATCAGGGCGTGACGGCGATCTACCCTGAGGTGTCGCCACAGATCCAGCTCGAAGTCATCGCGGCGTTGTACCGGCGGCCTGTCTCCGTGGGTGTGTTGCTGTCGGAGTTGACCGAGCCGTTGGCGCAGGGACTCCAGCGCGCAGCAGGAGCGTTGGGCCTCGATCTGTTGGTGCGCCGCGCAGCATCGCGGGCCAACGTCGTTCGTGAACTGGGCGAGCTGGGAGGGGCCAAGGTCATCCTCGCCATTCCCGACGGCAGCCTGTACACCAAGGAGAACCTTGCCTTGGTCCTGGAGTCGACCTACCGGCGTGGGCAGCCTGTCGTCGGCTTCTCGGCCGCGCTGGTGCACGCCGGCACCCTTGCCAGCGCCTACGCCTCGGTGGAGGACGTGGTGGCGCATTTTGACCAACTGGAGCCGCAACTGGGCGCGGGCCCGCTGCCCCCGCCGCAGTACCCGCTGTACTGGCGCGTGTTGATCAACGATCACGTCGCCAAGTCGCTCGGCGTGGTGGTGCCGGAAGGCGTGCGGGACATGGGCAGGCGCCCGCAGGCGAGGCCGCAGTGAGGACGGGGCGGCGTGGGCACAGCATCACCGCGCTGGTCGTGGCCTTGGCCGTCATTCCCGCCCTGCTGATGTGGGTGGCCGTGAGCGCCGCCATTTACCTGGCTCGGCTGAACGAGATTCGCTCGGACATCCAAGACCGCGGCCGTTTGCTCGCAGCCACGCTCGCCGAAGCGAGTCGATACGCGGTGGTGTCCGGCAACGCGCCCGCGCTGTCAGCCGTCATCCACGGGTTGCTCGCCACCGAGCGCAGCATTGCGGCCGTGGAAGTGCTCGACGACACCCGCCAGCGTATCGCAGAGGCGCGCACGGCCGAAGACCACAGCGGCGCACTCCCATTCGAGCACCCGATCCAGGCACTGGCGATCGACGTCGACATGTTCGACGACCCCGCCGCGCCGCACCTGACCGGCGCGGGCCGCGACCTTCAAGTCAAGGCCGGGGACGTCCTCGGGCACGTGCGCGTGCTCATGTCGCCTGAACCCTTGCTCGAAGCCAAACGCCGCAACCTGTACCTGGCCGGGCTCGTCACCCTCGTCGCAGCGATCGTCAGTGGTGTCGTGGCGCTGCTGCTCGCGCGCAGGATTCATGGCCCGCTGTCCGCCGTCATGGCCGCGCTTCGGGACATACGCGAAGGCCGCTACCAGCTCCGGCTTCCGGCCAGCCGCGGCGGAGAGCTGGGAGAGCTGCAGGAGGCCATCGTCGCGATGGCGGGGGAGCTGGCCGAGTCCCGGCAAGCGCTCGAGGCAAAGGTCGCGCGGCGCACCGAGGAGTTGCAACGTGCCTTGCAGGCGGCCCGCGAGGCCGAGGATGAGAAGCGCCGGCTGCTGGCTCACGGCAACGCACTGGTGGAGGAAGAGCGCCGCCGAATCGCCATCGAGATCCATGACCAGCTCAACGCATCGTTGATTGCGGTGCGGCTCGGCGCGGCCGCACTTTGCTCGCACGGTGATACGCCGGTGCCCCAAGCCGAGGTGGAGGCCATCGCACAACGCATCACCAAGACCGCTGACCAGCTGTACGACAGTGCCCGTCGGATCGTCAAGGAGTTGCGCCCGGAGGTGCTGGACACCCTGGGGTTCCGGGGGGCGGTCGCTGAGGCAGTACGCGACTTCGACACGCTGCACCCCGGGTGTCGGTTCGAGCTCATCGTCGACGAACGCTTCCCGAACCTGCCCCACCCGTTGGCGATCAACGCCTATCGGATCGTGCAGGAGGCACTGTCCAACATCGCCAAGCACGCCGGTGCGACGGCTGCAAGTGTCTGCCTTGCCGTGGACGAGCAGCGCGGGGCGCTGATCATGGCGGCAAGCGACAACGGTCGCGGCCTGCAGCCGGCGTGGAACCAGGGCAGTGGGCTGGGCCTCATCGGCATCCGTGAGCGGGCGTTGGCGGCCGGGGGTACCTTGTCCGTCGAGACGCTTCCGTCCGGCGGCACACGGCTGGAAGTGCGGTTTCCGTGGCCGTCAGGCGGGGGCGCATAGCCGCCGCGCTGGCAGCGGCTTCAGTAGCGAACGCTCAACTGGCCGAAGAGGCTCAGTCGATCCTCATAACGTGCGTGCGGGTAGAGGCCGGACTCGTCATAGTAGGTCAGCCGCCGGGCGTCGAGCCGGCTCAGGCGCAGGGATGCCGTCCAGCTGGTGTCTCGGAGCGTGAAGGCGCGCGCGAGCAAAACATCGGTGCGCCCGTACCGGCTCTCGCCGACGCCGTTGCCTGACGCGCCGTAGTAGGCGAGCGACCAGCGCCAGCCGCCCCCCGCCGCCGAAATGCCGGCCGCGCCGCTGTGGCGCGAATACTGCGACCGCTCGGTCTCGAGGCTGGCGTCCCGATTGGCAAGATAGGCGTAGTTGAGAAATGCGCCGAGCGACGGCGACAGCTCGATGCTGCTTTGCAACTCAGCGCCCGTCAGGCGCACCTCGTGATCGTTGGTGGGCGCGAAGTGCGCCACCTGGGGCTTCTCGGATATCAGGTGGGTGAGCTTGTCGTCAAAGAGCTTGACGTCCAGGATCAGCCCCAGTTTGGGTTGGTTCAGGATGTAGCCCAGCTCTCGGGACTCGATGCGCTCGCTGCTCAGGTCGCCGGGAGCGACGGCGCTCTGATAGAAGCGTGCGTCCGACCGGCCGTTGAGTGGTGGGTCGAGGTGGACCTTGTAGGACCAGTTGACACGTTGCTCCTGGATGTCGGGCGCCCGCGTCCCTTTTGACCAAGCGGCTCGTACGGTTTGATGCGGCGAGACCTGCACGTTGACCGCAGCGCGAGGGGAGAAGGTGGAGCCGCCCAGCTTGTCCCGCTCAGCGTATCCGCCGAGGTTGAACAGCACGTGCGCCCAAGGCCGGTATTCCGCGCTGGCGAACGCCCGGTACAACATGTTGGACACCGTGCCGTCCAGCCAGGTGTCGCTCTCGCCTTGTTGCTCGCGCGCGCCGAGACCGGCGACCAAGCGGAAGTGCTCGGACGGTGCGTAGGTGTTCTGCAGCTCGATATCGTTGCGCGTCTCCACCAGGTCCTGGTTGGGCTGGACACAGGTCGGCACCAGCGCCTGCGCGCCCAATCGTTGCACCGCACCGGCAGCGGCATTGATGGCGGCACTGTCGGCCGGCGTACGGCCCACCGGGACACGGCCGGCAATGAGCGCTTCGACATAGGCAGGGTCGACCCGCCACAGCGCGTAGATCTCCGGCAGGAACAGGCCACGCGCGTAACACGTGGTCCACGATTGGCGCAGCCGATGCTGCGTCCGGTAGGCCCGCACCTGCAACTCATGGGCTGGACTGAAGCGTCGGGTCCAAGTGCCGCCCACCTCGTAGTCGTGCAGCTTCTGGTCGGGATAGGTGACTTGCGAGGCGTCGACCCAAGGGGTTTCCAGAGTGCCCGCCACGTAGGACCAATGCAAGTCAAGCGAGTGGTCGGCATCGAAATCGGTCACCGAGCGTACGCTGAGGCGCTTGAGCCGCGTGCCATCGTGCGCTTGCGGATCACGCGACAACTCGTCGTAGCCGCCATCTCTCTCATCGCTGACCGACAGCCGCAAGGCGGAGTTGCCGAAGGTGGCGCCGAGGCGAGCCAGCGCCTTGCGGGTGTCTTGACTGCCAAAGGTCGTGAAGATTCCGAAACGTTCCACGTCGCGAGGGTGCTTCGTGATGATGTTGACGACCGCCATCATCGAGTTCGGTCCGTAACTTGCGGAACTCGGGCTGCGCGTCACCTCGATGCGCGCGACGTCTTCAATGTCGACGGGCAGCAGCTTCCAGTCGACGCGCGATGCGGCCGGACGGTATTGCGACACACCGTCGATCAGCACGTTCAGGCGCCGCGGCACCAGGATATTGGTGCCGTGGTAGTTGATGCGGTAGTCGTTCCCCGCCGCCTGGGTCACCGCCATGCCGGGCACCAGCCGCAACGCATCCGGGATGCTCGTGATGCCGTACCGCGCGAGCATCGCGTCCGTGATCACCGTGACGCTGGCCGGCACGTCGGAGAGCGACTGCCGAAGACGCGTGGGCGTGATCACGACCGGCAGTTGACCATCGCCGACCTCCAAACCCGGCATCCATGATTGCGCATATGAAAACCGTGCGGCGCCCAACAGCAGCGCCACGAGGCTCAAGACTGGGGAGCGCATCGAGTCACCGGCCCAGATAGGGGTAGGTGAAGCCGAAGAAGTGGATCGCGTTGACACCGAAGTGGACCAGGATGGCGACTTCAATCCGGCGAGTGACTTGATACGCCAAGGAATAGCCGAGGCCGGCCACGGTGGCCAGCGCGAGGAAAACCGGGCCGCCGCCAAAGTGAACCACGCCGAACAACAGCGTTGAAGCTGCGACGGGCAGCCAAACACCGGCAGCCTGCCCCAGCCTGCTGCTGCTGATGCGCTCCTGCAGGAGGCCACGGAAAAACGCCTCTTCCGGGATGCAGGTGAACAGCAGGTTGATCGCCAGGAAGTAGGGTGCCATCTCGGGCACCTTGGCGTCGGGGCGTACATAACCGATCACGAGCGCGATGCCGATCACGATGGAGGCGGTGGCGACGGCTCCAAGCAGCGTCGGCGGCAGGACCCGGCGCCACTGTTCGAGCGAGGCGATCGGGGTGGTGAACAACACCAGCAGCAAAAGTCCTGCAGTTCCCTTGTCGAAGTTGGCTCGCAACGTGTACGGTGCGGCATCTGGACTGATGCGAACCTGATCGGCCAACACCGGATTATTGAAGCCCGGGATGGCATGCATGGCGAGCGCCAGTGCACCGAGCGCCACGAGGATCTGCAGCGCCACTGCAACGGCCCGCCTGCTGACGCGCTGAGCAGCAAGTGTTGCGGCTGAAAGTGCAACCAACGCGACAACAGCCGGTGCCCCCAGGACCCCTTCGAAGACGCCGCTGACGACCGCAGCGGCGAAGAGCGGGAGCCAGAGCGGGATGCCGGTGAGCTGTTTCGGAAGCCAAACGGCAACGATGGCCAGCCCGAGAAGCGGAAGGGAGACCGTCATTGCCGCGCCCCACGCTTGGGAAGAGCAGACGTCGGCTTCACTGAACGCGTAGGCCAAGGAGGCAGGGCAATACCGTTGCGTGTCCTGGCGGTGCGCGTGCACGAACTCTCGCCGTGCTTCGCGCCCGGTCTTGATGCTGACACCATGTGTTTTCGTAGCGCGGGCGGCGTTCTCCGAAGCCTGGCGTCGCGCAAGTCCTCTCGTTACTGTCGGGCCCGCCATTGTTCTGACATCGATACCATGTCGCATCTGTCAGAGATAGCAGGAATGCTTGCCATGGCCTAGCAAGGCGAGCTTCCTTCTGTGCTCGCTTCGTTGCCCTCGAGATCAGGGGCGCAAGCGCAGCGCCTCGACCACAAGGGAAAAGGCAGGAGAAGGTTGTCGCCGGCTCGGGTAGTAGAGGTGGTAGCCAGCAAACTTCGGGCACCAGTCTTCCAGCACGCGGAACAGCCGCCCGGCGACGATGTGCGACATGACTTCGTCTTCAGGCAGCAGGGCGATCCCGAGACCGGCGAGGGCAGCGTCCACCTGCGGCGGCGACGTGTTGAAGATCAGGGGCCCGTCGACGCGCACGTTCACCTTACGGCCCCGCCGTTCGAAGTCCCAGACGTACAGGCCACCCGAGGTCAGCATGCGCTGATTGATGCAGCGATGCGCGGTGAGGTCCTGAGGCATCTTCGGAGGCGGATGCTCGGCGAAATAGCGCGGCGAAGCGACCACGGCCATCCGCAGCGACGGCCCTATCGGGACAGCGATCATGTCCTTGTCGATGGTGTTTCCCATCCGCACACCGGCGTCAAAGCGGTCCGCCACGATGTCGCGAAAGCCGTAGTTCACGTCGAACTCGAGCGTGATCTCCGGGTACTCGCGCAGCACCGACGCAAGCTTGGGCAGCAGCAGGCTGTGCAGCACGTGATCGCCGCAGGTGATGCGTACCGTGCCCGCCGGCTTGTCCCGCAATGCGGTCAATGCCTCGAGTTCGGATTCGATCTCGTCGAAGCGGTGTCCGATGGCCCGCATCAGTCGTTCGCCCGCGGCCGTCGTGGCCACGCTGCGCGTCGTCCGCGTCAGCAGCCGGATCTGCAGACGCTCCTCCAGTCCACGGATGGACTGGCTCAGCGCCGATTGGGTGACGCCCAGGCTCGCGGCGGCGCGCGTGAAACTGCCCTCGCGGGCGACGGTCACGAAGCCGAACAGATCATTCAGGTTCCTCCTGGCCATGCGGTTTGCCCTCAGATTGATTAGCCTGCCTACTAGACGTTTTCAGCATTCATTATCTAGTCATGCACGCGAGCGGTGGGCAAACTGCCACCCATAGCCGAAGACAGTCGCCCCGCAATAGACAGACGCAAGGGGCATGTCCCTCGACGATGGAAAGGAAACCACATGCCGCTCTCGAATGTCTCGCGTCGCAGGACGCTGCAAGCTGGCCTCGCCCTCGGAACCGCTCCCTTGTTGGGAGCGCCCGCTGCCGCGGCAACTCCCCTCAACCGATCCAACAGCAACATGGCATTGACCACACAATGGGACAAGACCTTCCCACAGAGTCCCCAGGTGGCTCATCAGAAGGTGACGTTCAAGAACCGGTTCGGGATCACCCTTGCTGCTGACCTGTACAGGCCGCGCAATCGTGGTAGCGAGAAGCTGCCGGCGCTGGTGGTCAGTGGCCCGTTCGGTGCCGTGAAGGAGCAGGTGTCGGGCCTTTACGCCCAAACGCTCGCTGAGCGAGGTTTTGTCACCCTGGCGTTCGACCCGTCCTTCACCGGCGAGAGCGGAGGTGAGGTGCGCAACGTGGCCTCGGCCGAATTCTTCACCGAGGACTTCAGCGCCGCCGTCGATCACGTCGGCTTGCTTCGTGACGTCGACCGCGATCGCGTCGGTGCGGTCGGGATCTGCGGCCTGAGCGGGATGGCGCTGACCGCGGCCACCGGCGATTCCCGGATCAAAGCAGTGGCGACGGCTTCGATGTACGACATGTCGCGCAGCATGAGCCGCAGCTACAAGAACAGCTATACGCTAGAGCAACGCCACAAGGTGATCGACCATTTGAGCCAGCAGCGCTGGGCGGATGCCGAGACCGGCACGTACGCGCTGGGCTACCACGAAGTTCCGTTCGACAGCAATGGACAGATCGTCAAGGGCACCCGCGTGCTTCCAGAGAGACTGCCGGCCGATGCGGACCCGGTCCTGACGGCGTTCTTCAACTACTACCGGACGCCGCGCGGCTTCCACGCCAGGTCCATCAACTCCACCACGGCGTGGACGGCCACAACGCCGGTCTCGTTCTTCGAGTTTCCGATGGCAGCGAACATCGACATGATCGCGCCTCGCCCGATCATGCTCGTGCATGGCGCGAATGCGCACTCGCGCTACTACTCTGAAGACGTGTACAAGGCGGCATCCAACCCGAAGGAACTGGTCCTCGTCCCGGATGCCGATCACGTCGACCTGTATGACGACCTGAAGAAGATCCCATTCGACAGGCTGGACGCCTTCTTCAAGCAGAGCCTGAGATAGCGCCAGATCGGCCTCCCGCGAGAGCGGGCTCCCGGCACCACGCGGCGCAGGACACCCCCTCATCCCTGAGGCTTTCGAGCATCGCTCCGAGGCCGCCTGCCCCTGCGCGGCCGGAGCAGGCGCGCTGCACCAACTTCCAAGCATGAACATGAACACCAGCCTGATAAGCGTTGGCCGCCCCGATCGACGCGCCTGGAGCGCGGTCGGCTCCATGACGATGTGCGTGGCGCTTCTGATTGCCTCGGAGTTCATGCCGGTCAGCCTGCTCACGCCCATCGCCAGGGATCTCTCTGCGACGGACGGGATGGCGGGCCAGGCGATTTCGATCTCCGGCCTGTTCGCCGTTGTCACCAGTCTCTTGGTTCCCACGGTCGCAAGCCGCTTCGACCGCCGACAGGTGCTCGCCAGCCTGACCGCGCTGATGCTCGCTTCGCTCGTCGTGATCGCGCTGGCGCCGAACTTCGCGACGCTGATGAGCGCCCGTGCGCTGCTGGGTGTCACGATCGGCGGATTCTGGGCGCTGTCGACCGCGACCGTCATGCGCCTGGTGCCCAAGGCTGACGTTCCCAAGGCATTGGGGGTCCTGTACATGGGTAACGCCGCGGCCACGGCCCTGGCCGCCCCGATGGGAAGCTACCTGGGGGGCGTGATCGGCTGGCGTGGCGTGTTCTGGGCACTCGTTCCGTTCGCCGCGTTCAACCTGGTGTGGCAGTGGCGCAGCCTTCCGCGACTCCCGAGGCAGGCCCCTATCCCGGCGCGGCACGTCGTCGCACTGCTGAAGCGACCCCATGTCGCGGTGGGCATGGCAGGTGTCATGCTCACCTTCGGCGGTGCCTTCGCGACCTTCACCTACTTGCGCCCGTTCCTGGAAAGCCGGACGGACCCAAACCTGCCGCAGCTCTCGGCGCTGCTGCTGGCCCTGGGCGTCGCCGGATTTGCCGGAACTTATGCGGCCACGGCCATGGTCCCGCGACACCTGTATCGCATGTTGCGAGGGCTGCCCCTGGCGCTCGCCGCCGTCACCTTGCTGCTGCTCCCGACGGGTCACCTGCTGTGGGCCGTGGGTTGCACGATGGCTGTCTGGGGTACGCTGAACTCCGCCATTCCGGTGACGTGGTCGAACTGGCTGGCCCTCGGCGTCAGCGACGAACCGGAAGCCGGCGGCGGCCTGATGGTGGCGGCGATCCAGTTGGCCATCATGCTGGGTGCGGCCTTGGGCGGATTCCTGCTGGACCACGTCTCGATCGCCGCGACGTTCGCCGGTGGGACCGCGTTGCTGGTGCTGGCCTCGCTCGCGGTCGGAAACGGAAGGCGTCTCCAAGGCGCCCGAGGCACGCGTGGCACGACGGATGCTTGAAACCGCTGCCCGCCGATCCTTTGCGGAACAAGACCATGAAACTCAAATCTTCCCCTGCGGCCATGCTCGTCCTTGCCCTGGTGCATGCGTTCGCCGTCCCGCCGGCGGCGGCGGGGATCTCGAACACACCCGAGGAGCGACGCATGTGGATGACGGTCGGTGAACGCCGCTTCTCGATCACGCTCGCCGACAACGAAGCCGCGCGTGCCTTCGCTGCCTTGCTGCCGCTGACCCTCGACATGCCGGACTTGAACGGCAATGAAAAGCACGTGAAGCTCCCGAAGGGCCTGCCGGCCGACACCAGCAGGCCGGGAACGATCCGCAATGGCGACCTCATGCTCTGGGGAGCGGACACCCTGGTCGTCTTCTACCTGACGTTCGACTCGCCCTATTCGTACACACGCTTGGGCCGCATCGATGACCCGGCCTCCCTCCCGCAGGTGCTGGGCCGGGGAGAGGTACGGATCGTGTTCACGAAGAGGTAGCACGCTGCAACCATCAATACCGTCCCGCGACCCTGCCCGGCGCTCGAGGTTGGTGACAGCGGCCGGCGCCACTCCCCGGCGCCACTCCCCACGGTGAAGGTCCGGCATCGCCATACTTTTGGAGAGACCTGATGAATCGATACCTCTGCACGGCGGCCGTTTGTGCCGCCATGGTCCAGGTCGCTGGCGCTGGGGCGCAAACTTCGGCCCCTTCATCCGGGCAGGAGATCACCCGCGCCGGCGCTCAGGCTGCCACCGTCGGCTCCGCGGACTTCTTCACCGGTCGCGTCCGCGTCGAACCTGTGTGGCCGGCCGACCGCCACATCAACGCCTCGGGCGGCATGGTCACGTTCGAACCCGGCGCCCGCTCCAACTGGCATACCCATCCGAGCGGCCAGCGCCTGCTGGTCGTATCGGGAGTCGGGCTCACCCAGGAATGGGGCAAGGCCGTGCAGACGATTCGTGCTGGCGACGTCGTCTGGTGCCCACCCGGGGTGAAGCATTGGCACGGCGCAAGCCCGACCACGGCCATGTCACACCTGGCGGTGACCGGGACGACGCCGGACGGAAAGAACGTGAACTGGATGGAGAAAGTCAGCGATGAACAATACACAGCCCGATAAGGCGCCGAAGCGTGGCCTGGTCGCCCTGGCGGCAGCAGTTGCCATCTCGGCTGCGTTCTTGGTGACGACGGTGACCGCACCCGCCACGGCACAGGTGCAACCCAGTGCGAACACTACGCAGGAACTCTCTCGCAAGCAGCAGGCCATCGCGCCCATCGCCGCAGCCATGGCGGTTGGCGACCTGCCGCGGCTCAACAAGGCCCTGAACCATGGCCTGGATGCCGGCCTGACGGTGAGCGACACCAAGGAGATCCTCGTGCAGCTCTACGCCTACGCCGGCTTTCCCCGAAGCCTGAACGCGCTGGGCGAGTTGATGAAGGTGGTGGACGCTCGCAAGCAGCGGGGCCTCCAGGATCCACCCGGTCGCGCCCCAGGCCCGGTGCCTACCGGCAAGGAACTGCTGGCGCTGGGGACGGCGAACCAGACCAAGCTGTCCGGCGCGCCTGTGCGCGGCGCGCTGTTCGAATTCGCTCCCGCGATCGACGAATACCTGAAGACGCACCTCTTCGGTGACATCTTCGCGCGCGACAACTTCGACTGGCAAAGCCGCGAGCTGGCCACCGTCGGCGCGCTGGCAGCGATGTCCGGCGTCGAATCGCAGCTGCTGTCGCACGTGCGCATCAGCATGAACGTGGGGCTCACTGCGCCGCAGTTGCGACAGCTCGCCGACGGGCTGGCCCAGCAGGGCCACGCCGAAGCGGCGGCGCGGACGCGCGTCGCCATCGACAAGCACCTGGCAGACGCGAATCGATGAGCCCCCTTTCGGTTCTGCTGCTGGCCGGGCTCGCGTTCGGCAGCTCCCACGCCGCGCCGCCACCGGCGGCACGGCCGAGGACATCATCAGCGAGCGCAAGCAACTGGACTCTGAGCGCCACTTGACCCGTGCGCTCACGTACTTCAAGCACCGCGTCAGCAACGCCACCGTCGAGGCCCTGAACGTCGGCTTGACACAAGGTATGCAGGGGATGAAGGGCTGGCG
This sequence comes from Caldimonas brevitalea, assembly GCF_001017435.1. Lineage (NCBI taxonomy): Bacteria > Pseudomonadati > Pseudomonadota > Betaproteobacteria > Burkholderiales > Sphaerotilaceae > Caldimonas > Caldimonas brevitalea. The sequence continues at coordinate 462,703 of NZ_CP011371.1, read as the reverse complement.
CCGCCGTAGCCCTTCATGCTGAGCGTCGGATCACAGCTTGGTGAACTTCACCCAGTTGATGTTCCAGCCGCCCTGGACAGCGTAGATGCCAGGGTTGTAGGTGCCGGCGTTGATGTTGACCACGTGGGAGATCGTGGTCCAGTTCTGCCAACCGCCGGTCGACGGCACTGCGAGTTGCCCGAGCGCGGTGCCGCCTGCGTTCAAGTCGAGCGATAGCATGCCGCCGCCACTGCCGCTCGCGACCCGGTACTCGACGCGGTAGGTGCCGCTGGTTGGGAAGGTGATAGCGCCGTAGGCCAACCAGTCACCGGTGTCGAGCCAACCGACGTTCAGGCCACCTTCGGAGGAAGCTTCGGTCTGAATGCCGTTTTGTGCCGTGAAACTCTCGGCCTCGACGTGATGGGTCCACCCGCTTCCTGCGTCTTTGGAGACGACGATCGACGAGGCTTGATCGTTGAAGGTGTTGCTGACCAGGCAGGCCGAGTCAGACTTTCTCGTCAGCGAGCGGCCGCCAAAGTTGTCGTCGGAGTACAGCGTCACCTGATAGCCCGGCTTGACCCGCAGGGACGAGAGGTCGTCGTTTGCCGCGCCCATCGCCAGCAACTGCGACAGGGTATACCGCCCTTCTGCCAGCGAAACGCCGTACCCACCGTAGTTGCAGTGTTGGTAGGCGGTGGCCACGCCGCTGTTTCCGCCACCGCCGCTTCCCTGGGAGTAGACGCGAACGTAGTCGACATACATCTTCGCAGGCAGGCGAGTCTCGTCGATGTTGAAGCCGGGCCAGTTGCCACCGATCGCGAAGTTCAGCAGAAGGAAGAAGTCCCTGTGGAACTCCTCGGTGCCGTTGACGCCGTTCTGGATGTTGACCTCGTGATACTTGTTGTTGTCGACGAACCATCGGATGGCGTTGGCATCCCACTCCACCGCGTAGACATGCCAGTCGGTCACGTTGGCAGCGGTGTGGCCGCCGTACTGTGCGTACTTACCGGTGTGGTCCTGCCAGTGGATGGTGCCGTACACCTGCGGGTCGGTGTTGACGTGTTCCATCACGTCGATTTCTCCGGACGCCGGCCAGCCGACGCTGGGAAGGTTGGCTCCCAGCATCCAGAAAGCCGGCCATTGCCCCATGCCAGTGGGCAGCTTGATGCGCGCTTCGACACGCCCGTACTTGAAGGCCTTGTGGCCTTGCGTCTTCATCCGAGCCGAGGTGTACCGGAATCCGCCAAAGTCCTGGCGCTTGGCCGTGATCACCAGACTGCCGTTCTCGACGCTCGCGTTCTCGCGCCGGTAGTACTCCCACTCGTTGTTGCCCCAACCGCTCGCGCCATTGCCGGTTTCGAAGACCCAGTCCGGACCGATGCTGCCGTTGAATTCGTCCTGCCAGACAAGCTGCCAGCTCTGGGCCATCGCCAGAGGCGAGAGCGCCAGACCCATCAGCGTCACGAGCGTTTTTTGCAAAGCTTTTTTGAGTTTCATGTCTCCTGCTCCTGTCGATGGACGAGCGCGGGAGCGTACGTGAGGTTGATGTGTCTAAGCGCAACAATTTGGAACCGGTTTCACATGACACGGGTCAGCAAACGGAAAGGGGCCGTCTTCAAAGCTGCCCCCTTTGGGGACTGCTTGGCCCTGCCTGACCGGGACACGCCTAAGCTTGCTTGGCCGCCAGGTACGCCTTCAGAGCCGCCGTCACTTCCGCATATTCGAGCCGCGCCTCGGCCAGCAAAACGGCAAAGTCCGCCGGGTGGCCGCCCTCCAGGTTCCTTTCCAACTGCCTGGCGATCTCTGACAGCCGGGAAGCGCCGAGGGTGCCGGCAGTCGAGATCAACGAGTGCGCAAGACTGGCGGCTTGCTGGAGCTGCCCGGCCTCGATTTCCTTGCCGATTTGCTCGATGGGGCCCGGTGTGGTGGTCGTAAACCGATCTGCGATGCGCCGGTAGAGGTCCCGCTTGCCCACGCAACGACGCAGGCCGAGCGTGAACGACACGCCCGAGGACTCCTTCAGACCCTTGTCCAGTACTTCACCGCGCGGTTGCCGGGGAAGCCACTGCCCCAGCACGGTGAACAGATCCTGAGGATCGAACGGCTTGGTGATGAAGTCGTTCATGCCCGCCGCCAAGCACTGCGCGCGGTCGCGGCGTGTCGCATGTGCGGTCATCGCGATCACCGGCAGGTCAGCCAGGGCCGGGCGCTGACGGATGGTGCGGGCCGCTTCGTAGCCGTCGATATCGGGCATCTGCACATCCATCAGCACCACATCAAAACGTTGCTGCTCCAGCATCTCGAGGGCCCGGCGGCCGCTATGGGCCAGCTCGACCTGCATGCCGGCCACGGTGGTCAGCAGTTCGCCCGCAACGATGCGGTTGAGTTCGTTGTCTTCGACCAGCAGCAGTCGCCGCCCGCGCAGGGCGTCGACAACGTAGTTCTCGGGCATCGGCGCCGCGGCGGGGACCGGCGTCAGCAACGCGGTCAACGTGTCGAGAAGGGAGGAGGCCGTCACCGGCGGCGTCACCCAGCCGTCGACTTGTCCGGCCGCGGCAGGGGAGTGGCGCACGGGGTCGTCCTCGGTCGTCATCAGCACCACCCGGGGCTGGCGCTCGCTGCCAAGTTGCCGGCGGATGCGCTGGACGACCTCCATCGCTCGTGGGTCGCCGGGCCGGCTGCCAACGAGCACCAGGCCGAACGGCGGCTCGGCTGCTGACAGGTCCGGCCAGGCGTCGTCGAGTGAGGCGGCGCAGCGAACCCGGCATCCCAGGCGGCGCACGTGCTCGCCGACGACGGCGCGAGCGTTCCCGCCGTCGTGGATGACCATGACTGGAAGCTGGCCGAGTTCAGGGATGCTCAGCGGCGCGACGGCGGTGCTCGCCTCAGGCAGTCCAAACCGCGCAGTGAAATGAAAGTCACTGCCCTGCCCCGGTCGGCTCTGCACGCCGATCGTGCCCCCCATCAGTTCCACCAGCTGTTTGCTGATGGCCAGTCCCAGGCCGGTGCCGCCATAGAGCCGCGTCATGGACGCGTCGGCCTGGACGAAAGGCTGGAACAGGCGCTCCTGCTGCTCCTCGGTCAGGCCGATGCCCGTGTCCTGGACGGAGAAACGCAGCACCACGTCCACGTCTGCGCGCTCCACGCACTCCACGCGCACCACCACCTCGCCACGTTCGGTGAACTTGATCGCGTTGGCACACAGGTTGGTGAGCACCTGCAGCAGGCGATTGCCGTCACCCGCCAGTTGGCGGGGCACGTCGTGGCGCACGCCCAGCAGCAGATCGAGACCCTTGTGCTGAGCGCGCTCGCCGAGCAACATCCTCAGGCGCTCGATCACCTCGTCGACCTGGAACTCGCTGCGGTCCAGCTCGAGCTTGTTGGCCTCGATCTTCGAGAAGTCCAGGATCTGGTCGATGAGTGACAGCAGCGTTTCCGCCGCCCCCATGACGTTCGAAAGATAGCCTCGCTGGCGGCTGTCGAGTTCGGTCAGCAGCGCCAGCCGCGTCAAACCCACGATGGCATTGAGCGGCGTGCGGATTTCATGGCTCATGTGCGCCAGGAACTGACCCTTCGCCTCGTTGGCGGCCTCGGCCGCGGCTTGCGCGCGCCGGGCCGCCTCGCCCGCGCGGCTGGCGTCCAGCATGCGGTTGAACTCCACGGCCAGCTCATGGAATTCGCCCGGCTGGCTTTCGTCGGCGCGCAGTTCGGTCTGCCCGGCGCCGATTTCTCGCACCCGCCGCGTCAGCTGGCGCAGCGGCTCACTGAGGCGGCGCGCGCCGCCCGCGGCGATCAAGCCCGCCAGTAGGGCCACGGTGAGGGTCGCCGCGACGCTGCGCAACAGGCTGTCGCGGCTGGCGCGGAACACGGCGGCCGACGGCACGCCGGCGCTCACCCGGAAGCCGAACTGCGGCACTTTTGCGATGCCGTAGAGGCGCTCGACGCCCTCGGCGCCCCGGCCGAAAAAGGTCCCATGTCCTGCCCGCTCCGCCTGCTCAGCCCACCGCGGCGTGATGGGCTTGCCCGTGAAACGGGCGAGATCGGGGTCCCGGGCGATGACGATCCGATCGGCCGAGAACAGCGCGACGGCGCTGCCGTCGGGCATGCCCTGAGTCGACAACGCCTGGCGAGCCAGCACCTGCAGGTCGATGGCCACAGCCAAGATGCCCACCTTCAGGCCGTCGTCATTGCGCAGCGGCGCCACCATGTTGATCAGCGGCCGCGCGCTGATGCGGCCCTGGAACGGCGGGCTGAGCACCGTGTCTTCGGCCGCCACGGTGGCCTTGTACCAATCGACCTCGGTGTAGTCGACATGGGCGTTCGGCGACGTCCGGGACAGGCACAGCGAATTGCCGGCGAGGTCCATGGCACCCACGTTGGCGATCACCGGGTCGATCCGCGTGATCCCGCTCAAAAGGCTCGTGCAGCGCGGGCCGTCGACCCGCTTCAGTTCGTCCCGCGCGGCGAGGAATTGCAGCAGAAGCTTCGCCCGTGTCAGCGACTCGTCGACCTTGCGGGCGGCTTCCTCGGAGCGTTTCAGCACGCCCGCACGGGCGTCGGCCTCGTCGCGCAGCGCCTGTGACCGTAGCGTCAGGCCCTGCAGCACCAGCAGCGGCAGCGCCACGGCAGCGGCCACTACCAGCAGTCGGCCCAGGAAGTAGTTGTGACCCTGCATCAGCGCTGCCCTTCAGTCGGCTCCAAACCAGGTTGGAAAGTGCCCGAACCGTCGCCGAATGCGCCCGCGTGGGGACGGCATCAGGGGTGAAAACACGCATTCGCGGCGCTAAGCCTGCCAGTTTGTGTGCATCGCGTCACGCCCTTTCCCCACGAAACCCGCCATAGGTAATTGCCCTTTTGAATAAAAAGATCAAAGTGAATAATCTGAAACCACTTTGACACGATCTCAACCCTCAGCGAGACCCTCCTTGGCAGCGACCCGTTGTCTTTCCGACCTCCGCTCCACGCCGTTCGGCGTGCCGGGCCGGCGCTTCCAGGTGGCGGCGCCCGCTGTGCTGGGCACGCTGGGCGATGCAGAAGCTGGCGATGCCCTGAGGCCACGGCGACCGGCCGCCCCGAAGGAAGCCCCATGCTGACGCTCACCGGTGAAATGACCATCTACCGCGCTCATGAAATCAAGGTGCTGCTGCTGCAAGCGGTGGCCGACGGCCAGACGGAGCTCGACCTGTCGGGCGTGGCCGAGCTGGACACCGCCGGCCTGCAACTGCTGATACTCGCCAAGCGCGAGGCCGCCGCTCGCGGCGGCGCGCTGCGCTTCATCCAGCACAGCCCGGCGGTGCTGGACGTGCTGAACCTGCTCGACCCCGCCGGCCATTTCGGCGACCCGCTGCTCTTGCCCGGCACCGCGGCCTGAAAGGAAGCGACATGGACTTCGAAGCTGCGCTGCAAACCTTCATCGCCGAGTGCCGCGAGCTGCTGGCCGACATGGAAACCGCCCTGCTCGGCCTCGCGAAAAGCGCCGACCGGGGCGAGGCGGTGAACGCCATCTTCCGCGCAGCCCACACCATCAAGGGCTCCGCCGGCTTGATGGGGCTGGACCATGTCGTCGCCTTCACGCACGTGGTGGAGAGCCTGCTGGACGAAGTGCGCGACGGCCGCATCGTCATCGACGAGGCACTCACCGTGCTGATGCTGGCGACGTGCGACCACCTGCAGCGGCTGGTGGACGACATCGGCGCCGGCCGCCCGCCAGTGGAACCCGACACCGCCGGTGCAGCCCTCGTCACCCGGCTGGAGCGCTACATCGAGGCCGCGCGCCCGACGGCGGTGGCCGTGATCGAGCCGCCGGCCGGAGCGACGCTCCAGCGCGTCGCCCGCGACGAAGGCGATGGCAACGCGCAGGGCCACTGGCACCTGTCGCTGCGCTTCAACCCCGGCGTGCTGTGCCTCGGCCTGGACCCGCTGTCCTTCCTGCGCAAGCTGAAGCGGCGGGGCCGCATTGTCGCCATCGTCACCATCACCGACGGCCTGCCGGCAGCCGACGCGATGCTCCCCGAGGCCTGCTACCTCGGCTTCGAGATCGCCTTTGCGAGCGACGCCGACAAGGCCAGCATCGAGAACGTCTTCGAGTCCGTACGCGACAAGTGCACCCTGCGCCTGCTGCCGCCGCGCAGCCGCGTGGAGGCCTATGTGCAGCTGATCCAGTCGATGCCCGATGGCGGCGCACGGCTGGGCGAGATGCTGGTGGCCTGCGGCAGCGTCAGCCAACGCGAGCTGGCCGAAGCGCTGGCCGCGCAGGAAGGCGCCAGCAGCCCCCAGCCGCCCAAGCTCGGCAGCATCCCAGTGGCCCAGCAGGCCGTGGCGCCCGAGGTCGAGGAAGCCGCACTTCTCGAACAGAAGACCACGCGCCAGGGTGAAAGCCGCTCCCTGCGTATCGACGCCGACAAACTAGACCATCTCATCAACCTCGTGGGCGAACTCATCATCGCCGGCGCCGGCGCCGACCTGCTCGCCCACCAGCTGAGGCACGGCGAGCTGCTGGAGGCGACGTCACGCGTGTCGGCCCTCGTGCAGGACGTGCGCGACTGCGCCCTGCAGCTGCGCATGGTCAAGATCGGCGCCACGTTCACCCGCTTCGAGCGGGTGGTGCACGACGTGTCTCGAGAGCTGGGCAAGGACATCGAGCTGCGCATCAGCGGCGAAGAGGCCGAGCTGGACAAGACCGTCGTCGAGAAGATCGCCGATCCGCTGATGCACCTCGTGCGCAACGCCATCGACCACGGCATCGAACCGGCCGAAGCGCGCGTGGCACGGGGCAAGCCGGCCCGCGGCGTCGTCAGCCTGAACGCCTTTCATGAATCGGGCAGCATCGTCATTGAAGTCGGCGACGACGGCGGCGGCCTGAACCGAGAGCGCATCCTGGCCAAGGCGATGGAGCGCGGGCTCGTCGATGCCAAGCAGCGCCTGAGCGACAGCGAGGTGTTCGAGCTGATCTTCGAGCCGGGCTTCTCCACGGCCGAGCAGATCACCAGCCTTTCCGGCCGCGGTGTCGGCATGGACGTCGTCAAGCGCAACATCACCAGCCTACGCGGCAGCGTCTGCGTGCGCAGCGAGCCGGGTCGCGGCACCACCGTCAGCGTGCGCCTGCCGCTGACGCTGGCCATCATCGACGGCTTCCTCGTCGGCGTCGGGCCCTCCGTGTTCGTCGTGCCACTGGACGTCATCGACGAGTGCATCGAGTCCTCGGCCCAGGCCGGCCACGCCTACTGCGACCTGCGCGGCCAGATGCTGCCGCTGATCCGCCTGCGTGACCACTTCGAGATTGACGCCCCGCTGCCCCGCCGCGAAAGCGTCGTCGTGATTGACCACGCCGGCCAGCGCGTCGGCCTGGCGGTGGACGCGCTGCTGGGCGAGTTCCAGACCGTCATCAATCCTCTGAGCCGGGTGTTCAATCAGGTCAAGAGCATCAGCGGCTCCACCATCCTCGGCAGCGGCGGTGCGGCCCTGATCCTCGACGTTCCCGCCCTCATCGCCGATCACACCGCCTTGCGTGCGCCATCCCGCAACAAAACCGTCTGAGCCGGTCCACGCACCCAGTCCTTGGCTTGCAAAGGTACGAGGACCGCAGGGTGGCCCTGGTGCAGCTCGGCAAGGTCAACGATGCGGCTGCCGAGTCGGAACAAACACCCGTCGTGCTTTCAAAAAGGGACCTGACATGAATGCTCTCGTTCAAACCCCGGCCCGCGCCACTGCACACAGCGCGGTGCCCGCCACCCGAACGCCCGCGGCACTTCGACCGGTGGCACCCAGGCGCTGGAAGAGGCGCTGACGGCCCTGCCCCGTGTTTGCCCTGGCCTCGTCATCGTGCAACACATGCCGGAGAAGTTCACCACCGCCTTCGCCACGCGGCTGAACACGCTGTGCGACATCGAGGTCCGCGAGGCCGTGAACAACGATCGCGTGCTGCCTGGCCGCACGCTGGGGCAGGACAAACCGAGTTGCGTCGTCTACGGCATGCCCAAAGAGGCGGTCAGGCGAGGGGCGGTGGAGCGAGGGGCGGTGGAGCGCAGCCTGCCACTGGGCGCCATCGCGGTCAAAATCGTGCAGCAGATGTCGAGTGGCGCCGGCGGTCGGGGCCCATCATGATCGCCCGCGTGGGCCCCGACGCGATGGCTCAGCTGGTCGCGCTGGTCGTGGAGGACAGCGCCGTGCAGCGCAGCCACCTGGTGTCGCTGGTGCGCGACCTCCGGATCGGCACGGTGCTCGATGCCGCCGACGGCCTGGAGGCGCTGCGCCTGCTGGAGCAGCAACCGCAGCGGCGCATCTTTCTCCTCATCACCGACGTCGACATGCCCGGCATGGACGGCATCGAGCTGATCGGCCGCCTGGCCGAAGGCAGCCAGGTGGACAACCTCATCGTCACCAGTGCGCGCGACCCCCGCCTTCTGGAGACGGTGGAGAGCATGGGCATGGGCGACGAACGCCTGCGTCTGCTGGGCACGATGCCCAAGCCGGTCACGGCCGCCGCGTTGACGCGCCTGCTGGACCATGCCCAGAGCAACTCCGGTGCCCCGGGACGGCCGCGGTTCCAGCCACGCCCGGACGAGATCAGCCGCGCTTTGACCGCCGACGAATTCATCCCGTTCTTCCAGCCCAAGGTCAGCGTCAGCACCGGATTGACGCAGGGCGTGGAAGCGCTGGCGCGATGGCAGCACCCCCGACACGGCCTGCTCGGTCCGCAAGCCTTCATTCCACACATGCAAGGCACGCCGCTGATGGCGCGCTTCACGCTGTCGATCATCGAGCAGGCCCTGCGGCACCTGATGGTCTGGACCCAGGCGCAGCCTTCGCTGTCGCTGTCGCTGAACCTGTCCGCCGACGACCTCGCCGACCCCGGCTTCATTGGCCAATTGACCGAACTCGTCACGCGGTACGGCGCCTCGCCGGCCTCGATCATCTGGGAGGTGACCGAGACGATGATCATGAACAGCCGCTCCATGGCCAACCTGGCCCGGCTCGGGCTCAAGGGCTTCGGCCTGTCGATGGACGACTACGGCATCGGCTATTCGTCGATGCAGACGCTGGCGCGGAGCCCTTTCACGGAAGTCAAGATCGACCGCATGTTCGTCAACGGGGCGTGCGACCGACGCAATCGACGTGCAATCCTGACGAGTTCGCTCGACATGGGCCGGCGCCTGGAAATCACTACCGTCGCCGAGGGCGTGGAAACCATGGAGGATTGGCAGCTGCTGTCCGATCTCGGCTGCGAGGTCGCCCAGGGCTATCTCATCGCCAGGCCGATGCCGGCCGCCGAACTGCTCACCTGGATACCCGAACACCGGGCCCGCCTGCGCGCCCTCGCCCGCTCGTCGCGCCCGAGGCGTGAGTAGACTCCGATATCCCATGCCTGCCTCCTCCAGCATCGCCCCTCCGTCGTTTTCCACCGCCGAGGTCGCCCGACGGCTCGGCGTCTCGATTCCCACCGTGCAACGCTGGGTCGATCTCGGCTACCTGAAGGCTTGGAAGACGGTCGGCGGCCACCGCCGCATCGACGCCGCCAGCTTGAAGAACTTCAGCGCCAGTCGTGAGCAACCGCTGCGTGACGAAGAACTCCCGAAGCCAACGAAGGCGGCAGACGAGATGACGACGCCAGCGACGGGCCTGAACGTCGTGGTGGTCGACGACAACCCCGACGACCGAGACGTCCTCAGCGCGCTTGTCGAGGAAGCTTTGCCGGGCGCTGTGCTGAGTCTCGCCGAGAACGGCTTCGACGCTCTGTTGCTCATTGGCAAGATCGCGCCGCAGGTGGTCATCACGGACGTGGTGATGCCCCACATGGACGGCGTCCAGATGCTGCGACAGCTCTCGGTTGCGCCGCAGCACAGGCCCGCGGTCATCCTGGCCGTGTCTTCACGCTCCGCACAGCAGGTCGCAAAACTCGGCGAACTGCCGCAGGACGTGCGGCTGATCACCAAACCGATCGAGCCGCTGCACTTCATCCAGACCTTGCAGTCCGCCTTGGCAGACGCAGGTCTGGGCGTGGCGCCCAGCACTCGAGGACCGGCATTCCTCGCCGATGAAACCTAGATCTGGAGAATGTGGCCTCGAATACGCCGGCAGGTGTCACGCCGGCTCATGCCCGTTTGGCGAGCACAAGCGCCGCGAACGTCGGTGTTCGACGGTTTGCTCCACCTGGGACGGACGGGACCACGGTCGGGAGTTGACCGGGAGATCTCAGCGGCTCGGTGCCAACCGCTCATAGAAGAAGGAGGCGAAATCGTGGGTAAAAAAATCGTGGGTAAAAGCAAGACGGTGAACCCGTCTGTCGATGCTCGCTAGTTTGGTCCGGCAGCGTCAACCCAGATGGTTTGACCGGGGTGGTGCTCGTCGATCGTGCTCAACAGGACGGACGCGATCGTCGATGCTGCTCAGTCGAGGCTGACGGAGAAGACCTGGCCCCCTATGTAATGGATCGCGTGTGCGGTGCGGGCGGTGTCGATGGTCAGATCGGTGATCGCGTAGCCGTTGGCTGCGTTGGTCGTGGCCTTGAGGTTCCACGAGGCACCTGCGTCCGTCGTGGCATACAGATCGCCAGACAAGTCGAGGATGTACAGCGAGTTCGGCCCGGTTGCCACAATATCGCCCAACGCGGCGGAGGGACCGTCGTCGTGGATGGCGCCGTCCGGCGGTCCTGGCATGCGCTGCCATGTCACCCCACCATCAGTCGTGCGAAACAGAAATTGGATGCTCATGAAGATTCGGTGTCCGGCCACCCATCCGTGTCGGTCATCGGAGAATGACATGCCATCGAGATAGTCCAGCTCAAAGGGCAGCACGGTCGCCGTCCAGGTGGCTCCGCCATCCACCGTCCGCAGCACCGTGTCCTTCTCGGACATGGCCCAACCTCGCAAGGCATCGATGAACTGGACGTTTCGCAGGTGCTGTTTGGTTCCGCTGCGCTGGTACGTCCACGTCAGCCCACCATCGGACGTCTTCGCGATGAACCCGTTCGCCCCGACAGCCCATCCGTTCAAGCGGTCGATGAAGTGGAAGTCGCTGGCGCCAGGACCGGTATACCCTGCATCGAGATTGACCCATGTACGGCCGCCGTCGCTCGTTTTCAGCAGCCGCCCCCAATCTGAATAAACCGTGTATCCGTTGTCGTGATAGACGACATGGTGGCCACCGCTCGTCGCGGCGAGTCCGTTGTCGGCATCGAAAAAGTGCAAGGCGCGGACCGTGACGTCCGTCGCACCGACCGGACGAGGCACCCATGTCGCCCCTCCATCTTCGGAACGCAGCAAGGTCCCGGACTCGCCGCCCACGTAGCCTGTTGTCGGCGTTGGCCAGGCAGAGGCGTACAAGGCACCCGAGAAACCTGTCGTGTGCTTGGCCCAGGTTTTTGCCTCGGGGACAGGTAGCGGCATCGCAGCCGATACCACGCTCACGGGCACGGCGGTCTGAGACACCCCCCCGTGCCCGTCATCGGCCGTCAGGACGACGTTGTAGCTGCCGGCAGCGGGGAACGCATGTATGAGCGCACGCCCCGTCGCCGTTTGCCCATCGCCGAAGTTCCAGCGATAAGTGATGGGATCTCCGTCAGCATCGATAGCGCGCCCCACGAAGTGGACAGCGGCATGGGCCGGAATCGTTTGCGACGGCCATTCGATGACGATGTCGGATGGAGCGGTGTTCAGTACGATATCGAGATCTCGGCGCGCCACGGCGGTCGCCCCGCTTTGGCTGCGCAGCGTGACGGTGACCGTGTAGTGCCCTTGGTCAGAAAAAGTGTGCTGGACCAGACCGCCGGTTGCCATCGGCGCCCCGTCGCCGAAGTTCCATTCAAAGGTGACCGGTGATCCCGATGCGGTGCTGCCGCTGGCAGCGAACACGAGTTCACGCCCCGCCACCGCGCGCGCTCCGGACGACATGCTGATCTCCACCGTCGCACGGTCCCCTGACCTGTCGTCACCGCCGCCACCGCCGCCACAGCCGAGCAACACGCCCGCCACGACGACCAAAACCGACCCAAGTCGCCCCATCCCCATTGCATCAACCTTTAGAAACAAGCGGCGGCAGCATACGCCATCTGGGCGCACTCCGGCCACCAGTTCCTTTGGGTGACGGACTCTAAGGCCAGGCGAGGACCTTCTTGCCGGTCCGGCCGACGGGGCCTCCGCCCACAGCGCCGGCCGGTGCGTTCACATCGGGCGCTGCGCCGGTGGCGGCGTACCGGCGCCGAGCCTTCGAAATGCGATTGCTGATCTTCGCCATGTGGGCACACCCCACGAGCAGGACGTAGTCTAGGTTTCGGGTGTGTCTAAAAAGCGGACCAACGTCACCGACGGAGGAAATTCTCTCCGCAGTGCCGAGAGAATTGAGCCGGACCCACATCAAGGCATTGATGTACATCGACGATCCACTGAAGCGCGAGTTCTACAGCAGTCCTGTGCCAGCTCGAACGATGGTCCTCGAGGCAGCTGACCGAGCGCATCAATGCGATGGTCTATGAACGCACAGCTCTTTCCAGGAAACCTGAGGAAACGATCCGTCAAGAGCTGAGCGATCTGCGGCAGCATCAGCAAGTCGCGCCGGATCTGTTGCTGAAGGACCCCTACGTCCTCGACTTCCTCGGTCTCAGTGATCGCTACCTTGAGAAGGACCTCGAGGACGCGATTCTGCGCGAGATGGAGCAGTTTCTCCTTGAGATGGGCGCCGGCTTCACCTTTGTCGCACGTCAGAAGCGGTTGCAGATTGACGACGACGACTTCTACTTGGATCTTCTCTTCTACAACCACAAGCTGAACCGCCTCGTCGCCGTCGAGCTCAAACTCGGGGCGTTCAAGCACGAGTACAAAAGCCAGATGGAGCTTTGCCTGCGATGGCTGGCTCGTCATGAGCAGGAGCGTCATGAGGAGCCGCCCATTGGCATCATCCTGTGCGCAGGCTAGAAGCAGGACCAAATTGAGCTGCTCGAGTTGGGTGCGAGCGGGATCCACGTCGCGGAGTACTTGACGGTGCTGCCACCGCGGGCAGACCTGGAGGCAAAGCTCCACGAAGCGATCCAGAGCGCGCGCAACCGAATCGGGGGCGACGCCGATACGTGAGTTGGCCGTGCCGTTGATCTGTTAGATCGTGTCTCGACTAGGACAGCTCATGCCGTCGCTGGGAAGAAATCTGTAACGTTCGGGCCGGTGTCATCTGGAGTTTCCGCCACTTCGGAAGCGACACCGTCGTGCGGATCTGCCTCTTGCGTCTCCTCCTCGACCTCCGCCGACTGCGACCGGCCGCGCCCTGTTACGCGGCGGCGGCCTCTTCGCGAGCCTTCGCGTTGACGGGCTGCTGCAGATCCGTCGCCAATCCCCGGAGGGTTGTCTCCGTCACCTGGCCGTGGCTGGTCGAAGCACGCCTGCTCCTCAGCAGGCTCGGCCGCCCCGGTTGATTTCGTCTACACCCTCTCAGGGCTGTCTACATAACTCCCGACTTTGCGCGGCCTCGCTGATCATCCGCGCGAAAAAATCGGACAGAGCGCGTAGTGGCAAGCAAAAGCCCGGTAGTTGCCAATGCGAACGCAGCCAAATGCAAGCCTGACAGTCGCTCATCGAGAAAAAGAATGCCGGATAGCACAGTGCCCACAGGAAACAATACGGTAAACACACCGCTTTGTGCAGCGGGAACATGCCTTAGTCCAGTCATCCATAGCCAAACACAAATGACGCTAGCGGACATCGCATAGAACACCAATAGGCTCCATATCCGCGGCGTAATCAGCGAAAAGTCGAAGCCTATAGCCTCATAGAGTCCGGGCAAGGTAAAGAGTGTGAGCCCCCACAAGTTGATGAGTGCCGCTACGCGCTTTGGAGAGATGTCCTCAGTGAGCTTTTTTCCAATGACAACATAAGCGGCCTCACAGAACACTGTCATGAGCACTAGAAAGTTGCCAAGCCATACCTCTTCGCGAGAAGCCGGATCGCCTGCCTTATTCCCGCCGGACACCTGTGCCATTGAAAGCAGAGCGATGCCTCCGGCCGCCAAGCCTATGCTTACCCAAATCCTGAGCGAAACATGCTCACGCAGGAATACACGGCTGAAGAGAGCGACCGCTGCCGGAATACACGCAAGAATGACACCAGCAGAAACAGCGCTGGTAAGCCGCAGCCCGTAAACCATGCAGATCGTAAACAGGAAGTTGCCGAAGAATGACTGCAGGAAAAGCAACCATCTCGACTTCGGCGATAGCGGCGGAGTGTCAGTCGCTGTACGCAGCCAGGGCAGCACCGCGACTGCAGCCATGCAGAACCTCAGCCATGCCAGAAGAAAAACAGGCAGTGCGGCGCCGAGAGGTTTACAAACGCTGACGTATACACCGGTCAGCGTCATCGCCAAAGCTAGGCAGAAATAGCTGGCCCATCTATTTTCGCTGGCATTACCAACCGAGGTGGATTGTGACATGATAGGAATATCACTATCCGTTTAGACTGTCGACCAATTGTCTGTTCTGACCCGCTTTCCCTCAAAATCGGTCACTACGGAAGTATCTTTCTCCCAATGGTTGCTTGGGACAATGACCTTGCCGGATGCGCCGGGAATGTCGATGACGTGCTGCGGAAATGCGAGACCCGACAACTCGTTTCGCAGTTGGGTCATGATTTCAATCTCGTCTTCGAGCGCCATCACAAAGCGAGTTGTAGCCGTCACTTCCTGCCCGTGATATATGTAGTACGGCCGGACCCCGAGTTCAAAGAGTCGCAAAAACATCTCTTTCAAGGTGTTCTTGTTATCGTTTACCCCTTTCAGGAAGACACTCTGCGAGAGCAATACATAGCCCATCGACCTAAATGCACGGATAAGGTCGACTGTTTCTGGTTGTAGCTCGTCAGGGTGATCGATGTGTAGGCTAAGGTAAACAGTTTCTTTCAGCTTGGCCAAGCGTTCCATCAAGTCTAGTTTTACCTTGCCAGGGTTTTGAAGTGGGAAGCGAGTGTGGATCCGAAGAACTTTAACGTGTTCGACTGCTTGCAATTGCGTAAAAAGATATTCCAGTCCTTTGGGGTTGGTGAGCGGGTCCCCTCCACTCGCAATGATTTCATATAGTGTGTTGTCGTTCTTTATGTAATCAATAATCCTGTCGATTCGCTCCGATTTTAGGTGGCCCTCAGCGTCGAGGCCGACGCCAACCCGATCTTGTCTTTCGCAGTAGCGACAGTTGGCTGCACAAGTGTAGGAGAGGAGAACGAGGAGTTGTCCTTCGTATTTTCTTACCGTGCCAAATATTGGAGTGGATTTCTTCTCGTTGAGGAGATCGACGGAAAGGTCGGCAGTCGTTCTTTCACGCAACGGATCGAGCACGTACATTTCCCGTATCGCGCTACTGCTGCTCGTGAGATTTTTGAGATAAGGGGTGATTTTCTCAGAAAATCGAGTTTCAACGGTTGTTTCGTTCATGAGTTTCTCGCATAAGTTCAGTTGACAATGTTCCGGGGTTTTGTGCCGGAGAGCACGGCTTTGGCCATGGTTGCTGAAGTTTCACGCATTTCGCGGAACGATTCCTCTGAGTAGAATGCTGAGTGGGCTGTCAATATCACTCGGCCGGAGTCTCTGAAGCGAGCATCGAGGGCGGGTTCCCCTTCGAGAACGTCCAAGCCGGCCATCGCGACAATGCCGCTATTCAGGGCTTGAAGAAGGGCGGAAGAGTCGACAATCCCACCTCGCGCGGTATTAATAACAAGCGTCCCGTGTTTCATTCGCGCGAATTGCTCACGCCCGAGAAGATGATGTGAAGAGTCATTGAGGGCGCAATGTATTGAGATACAGTCTGACTCCTCTATCAGATCGTTGAGATTCTCGCAGCGTACAACTCCGAAAGTCTTTTCAATGCCACTTGGTACGTACGGATCGTAGAAACAGGCTTTCATGCCAAAGGGTTGGACTCTTCGAGCCACTGCACCTCCTATTCTTCCGAATCCGATTATCCCGAGTGTTCTTCCTCTAAGGCGGTAGGTAGGCTTGATCTCTGCCCAGCTCCACCCATTCATTTTCGTTGCCCTGTCCATGTAGTTAATCTTTCGCGCCATGGAAAGAAGCAGAGCTAACGCATGATCAGCCACTTCCTCAGTTCCGTAGTCAGGGACATTAAAAACGTCGATGTTCCGCCTTCTAGCCTGCTGCAAATCGATATTTTCAAACCCGACGGCCACTTTGATAATGGCCCGACACTGCTCCAGGCGATTAAGAATTGATTGATTGATGGTGATGGACGGTACGCATGCCCATAGGAGCAGCACATCTATCGACTCCAAGGGGAGTTGCTCCAAATCAGCGGACGTAGAAATATGTTTCAAGGCAATGTCGTGGCCCGGCAAGATTAAGCTTTCCACTTCTGGGCTTTGAAAGTGATGCTCATATATTGAGTCAACGATATATATGTTTGCCATTTGCCTGTTACGAATTTGGGGAAGTGTGTCCTGTTTTGGGCCAAGCAGCGCGCTGCGGCGATAGCGGCTTCGAAGCAAGGAAACCGGCTCGCTGTGAAGGTCCGCCCGCTTGCTTGCGTTTTTCGTCGCTGCCAGTGTCAGTTCACCTTCCGGTTATCTAGGGTGTAGCGCGATTGGGCCCGAGCAGTCAAGGTGCGGAGATCCGTAGAAATAATCGAACGTCAAGATCGTCGGAGGCGTGACGAAGTGTTGCCTGTCGTCGCTCTCGCGCATGCGTTCGATATATGTATGAGACAGGCAGTTGGGTGGGCAACTGGAAGATCTAACGGTTATTCGTCGTGCGCTTAAATGCTAAATTTAAATTGGCTCGAGATTTCCTCGCCGCCGAGGGCAAGTGCGCGGTTTCAGCTGCTACCTACCGGCGGCCAGACGGTTCCACACTCAGATTGGCCGTTTGTCCTTCTGTGTCGACCTGGCGGTCGTACATCCCGATGCACGCGGCACCTACCTGGCCGGCGTCGAGTGCGACGGTCCGACGTACCATCGCTCCGCCAGTACCGCGCAAGACATGCGGCGCGTGCACGTCTTGCGCGGCAGTGGGTGGGATGAGCTGCCCGGTTTCTCCGAGACACTGATTTCTACGAAGAAGGCTGCCGCCCGACGAGGAGCCATGAGAAAGAGTCAATTCACGTAAGAGCAAATGGCCACGATCGCGCGAGGCGGATCGGATATCGGTGGCCGAGGCTGCCAAGAAGCACAAGGTCAGCGAGCCCACCATCTATGCCTGGCGCAAGCACTTCGGCCAGCTTGAGGCAGCTGACGTCAAGCGGCTCAAGGCGCTGGAGCTGGAAATCAGCCGGCTCAAGAAGCTGCTTGCCGAGAGGGATCTGGACATCGAGATCCTCAAGGAAATCAACACAAAAAAGTGGTGAGCCCGCTGGCGACCTACCCTGCAGCCGGCCATCACCAGTCGGATGCCGTGCTGGCGGTACGCACCGCGCGGGAGTACAACGATTCGGTGCAAGTTGCCCACTGGGACAGCCCGAAAGCGAGAGATATGCGCATACGAATTCATGCCGACGCGTTCACGGAAGACACGTGCATGGCCGTCCGTACTGCCAGCGCCAACCCTCACCTCGGCGCAGGGGGGCGACCCAGTACTTCATCGAGAACCAAGACAAGGCCAATCTGGCCGACACGGGCCGCATCGTTGCGTACAGAAAATGACACGAGCCTTCCTCATCGACTGGACCACGGGCGCTGTGCGTGTCGACCTGGCGCGCATCGAGGTGACGGACCAAGGGGAGCTTGCGCCGGAGGTCGCAAGGCTGTGCAAATCCCCCGAGGCCACGCTGCAACGAACAACTCGGCACTGCTTGTCCGGCAAGGTGAGCCTCCATGGCCGTGCTGCGGACGGTGTGGTCGAGGTGTTGAATGGAAAGCTGTGCAGCGTCACCTTGCTATTCGACCTGATCGAGTTCTTCAGCTCGACGGTGTTGGAATCAAGAATCGTCAAGGCCGTCAAGGCCGTCGAGAAGGCGGTAAACCGCCGGTTTAGTTTTTCCTGCCAAGGGCTACGGCTCGGATCTCGCGCTCGGCCGCGTTGTTATCGATCTCCACCCGCCCGTCCTCCGCGTAGCGGACGAGCGCAGGCCAGCGGCCCACCGAGTAGCGAATCGCCCGGGCAAGTTCAGACTTGACCAGGTGGCGGCCAGCACATCGTCCATCCAGCCCCGCAGCGCCTGCAGCTTCGGCACGGCGTGCTCTTGTCGCACGCGCCACCGCTCCTCGGGCGGCCGGCCGCGAATGTGCCGCTCGATCTCATACAACTCGCCGATGCGACGTAACGCCTCGAGGGCCTGCGGCGACTTCGTGGCCTGGTGCAGCTCGAAGAACTTGCGCCGCGCATGTGCCCAGCAGGCTGCCTCGACCACGCGGCCTTGCTCGTACAGCGCCTCGAAGCCGGCATAGCGGTCGGCTTGCAGGATGCCGGTGAACTGCTTCAGGTGTTCCTGCGGCCGTTCACCCTTGCGGTCGGGCGAATACTGGAACCATACCGCCGGCGGCTGGAGGCTACCCATCGGCCGCTCGTCTCGCACGTACGCCCATAGCCGCCCGGTCTTTGTGCGGCCCTTGCCAGGGGCGAGCACAGCGACTGGTGTGTCGTCGGCGTGCAGCTTCTCGGCGCCGAGTACGTACTGCTGCAGCGTGCCCAACAAGGGCTCCAGCAGGCGTGAAGCACTGCCGACCCAGTCGGCCAGCGTCGAGCGCTCCAGCTCCACCCCCTCGCGAGCGTAGATCTCGCTCTGCCGGTACAGGGGCAGGTGATCAGCGAACTTGCTGACCAGCACGTGTGCCAGCAGGTTCGGGCCGGCCATGCCGCGAGCGATCGGGCGACTTGGTGCCGGCATTTGAGTCAGGGCCTGGCACCGTGCGCAGGAGTACTTCGGTCTGACATGGCGCGCGACCTTGAAGCGCTGCGGCACCAGCTCCAGCACCTCGGCGACATAGCGCAGCTCGCCGCCGCACTCACTGCAGTTGCACGCCGGCTCGTGACGTACGGTCTCCCGGGGCAGGTGTGGCGGCAGCGGCCTGCGTGCAGGTGGATGATGTGCCGGCGCGGCCGTGTTCGCTGCCTCGCCGTCCGGCAGCGCGCTGCAGCGAGTCTCGAGGTCTTCGACCAGCAGTTCCAGCTGTCAGTGGCACTCCAATAATCCCCAGTCATGGCATCTAAATTTTCCCCACCCATCGAAATCGCGAAGGAGCGAGAGATGGAAGAGGAAGTTCAAAGGATGGCTGCAGAGGCCGGTACCGTGCCCGTCTGGAGACGGAGCATGGAGGTGGCGGTGGTTGGGCAAGAGCAGTGGGAAGCGATTCGCGAGCGCCGCGCCGCCGGTCAGAGCATCTCGGCGATCGCGCGGGAGCTGGGGCTGGACCGCAAGACGGTCAGAGGCTGCCTGGCACGTGATGAGTGGAAGCCGTACAGCCGGGAGGTGAGGCGCCCGACACTGCTGGACGAGCACATTGAGTGGCTGAACCGGCGGGCGCCGCAGGTGGGATTCTCGGCGCGGGTGCTGTTCCAGGAGCTGCGTGCGCAGCGGGGCTTCACGGGCTGCTACGAGGTGGTCAAGGTGGCGGTGCGTCCGCTGCGCTCGAGTGCGTCGGTGGCGGCGATCACGCAGATGCGCTTCGAGACGGCACCAGGTGAACAGGCGCAAGTGGACTGGGGCCAGGTCAAGGTGTGGCTGGGCGGCGAGGCGACCCGGGTGCACGTGTTCGTGATGACGCTGGGCTACAGCCGCCGGGCCTACGCCGAGGGCTACCTCAGCGAGCGGATGGACAGCCTGCTGTCGGCGCACGAGCGGGCCTTCGATCACTTCGGTGGCGTCTGTCAGTCGCTGCTGTACGACCGGATGCGCACGGTGACGATCGGCACGACCGAGGACGACGCCGGTGTGCGACGGGCGAAGCTGAACGCGACGTTCCAATCATTTGCCGGGCACTGGGGCTTCACGATCCGGCTGTGCCGGCCGTACCGGGCCAAGACCAAGGGCAAGGTCGAGTCCGGCGTGAAGTACATCAAGGGCAACTTCGTGCCGGGCCGCCAGTTCCGGGACCTGGAGGACTTCAATGCCCAGCTGGCTGCCTGGCAGGCCGAGGTCGCGGATGTGCGCGTGCACGGCACGACGCATCAGCGGCCGATGGAGCGCTTCGCCGAGGAGGCCAAGGCGCTGATGCCGGCGGCCGGCCATCGCAGCTTCCTGCAAGCCATGGTGCGGGAGCGGGTGGTCGCCGAGGACTGGCTCGTGGCGATCGACGCGAACCGCTACTCGGTGCCGTTCCGACTGATTGGCAAGACGGTGCAGGTCGCCCGCGAGGGCGGCAGCTGGATCATCCGGCACAAGGGCAAGGTCGTGGCCGAGCACGCGGTGCTGAGCGGGCGTGCGCAGCTGAGCGTCCTGCCCGAACACGGGCCTGGAGCGGTACCCCGTAACCAGCGTCAGCGATTCGGCTCGATAGGCGAGCGGCCCACTGCGCCATCCCAGAGCGAGCGCGACGTCGAGGTCCGAGACCTCGGGGTCTACGACCAGTTGCTGCACGCCGTTCGGGAGGCTGCGTGATGAGCACGACCACCCGTACCCCCAAGATCGCTGAGGCGATGATGCCGCCGTCAGCGATGACAACCCCCGCGCAGCTGGAGCGGCTTGGTGAGCACCTGCGCAAGCTGCGACTGCTCAAAAGCGGCGAGCGGCTGGAGGCACTGCTGCAGCACGCTGCGGCCCAGGAACTGCCGTATGCCGAGTTCCTCGAGCAGGTGCTCGGCGAGGAGGTTGCGGCCAAGACGAGCAAGAACATCGCCATGCGCACGGCGATGGCCCGACTGCCCTTCGTCAAACCGCTCGAGACCTTCGAGTTCGACTACCAGCCCTCGATCGACCGCAAGCAGGTCCATACCCTGGCAAGTTGCCACTTCATCGAGCACGGCGACAACGTCATCGTGCTCGGCCCACCGGGCGTGGGCAAGACGCATCTGGCGGTCTCACTTGGGCTCAAGGCCATCGCCAACGGCTACAGGGTGCTGTTCACGACGGCGGCCAACTTGATCTCCGTGCTGACCAAGGCGCATGCCGAAGGCCGCCTTGAGGAGAAGCTCAAGGTCTACGCCACGCCTCGGTTGCTGATCATCGATGAGATCGGCTACCTGCCCATTGACCGGCTGGGTGCAAACCTGTTCTTCCAGCTGATCAGCCGCCGTTACGAGCGGGGGCCCATGATCCTGACCAGCAACCAGAGCTTCTCGGCGTGGGGTGACGTCTTCGGTGACCGGATCATCGCCACGGCCATCCTTGACCGGCTCCTGCACCACGCCGTCACGCTGAACATCCGAGGCAACTCCTACCGACTCAAGGACAAGCTGAAGGCCGGACTGATCAGGACCCAAGACAACGAGGGTTCACAACCGGGTGGGGAAATTTAGGTTGCCGCGGCTGGGGAAAGTTGAAATGCCCTTGACACCAGCTGCTCGATGTGTTCCAGGCGCTCCGAGCTGACGCCGAACTTGTTGCGCTTGAGCCGGGCGATCTCCAGCTTGAGCTTCTCCACCAGCAGACGCTCCAGCAGCAGCTCGCACTCGCGTTGCGCGAGGCGGTCCTTGAGCGCTTCGTAGTCTTCGACGGAGATCGGGGCCACTGCCGTACTGTGCCAACGGCCGGGCCCCATCGCAACCGCATTGCCCGTCGGTTACCTCACACCGCCATCTGCGGCTGCCACGTCCGTGCAGGCATCCGCCAGTCGATGCCCTCCAGCGAATCATGAAATTGAGGGTGAGCCCTTCAACGCCTCAGTTGCCAGGCGGTGCCGGCAACCAGCCAGAAGACAGGAATGGCAAAGAATGACTGGAACCAGTAGCTCATGTTGCCGTCGCCTCGATATTCGCAAAAGTGGGCATCAATGCATACCTGGTGGAGTACGACCTGCAAGAATGTGAGGACGACTCCGAGCAAAATCGCCGTGGCAAGGGCCGCCCCCCAGAACGACGGTCTTTCAGTCGCTGCACATCGCACGCCATACGCGGCAGAAGCAAGTATCCCAGCAAGTGGCACCAGCCAGGCGATTATTGGCGAAAGGTCCATGGGATCAACGGCGTCAGGGAAGCTCAGGTAATGTTAGCTCGACGAACCCTGAGGGCCTTGAACTGCTGCCTTGAATGCTCGGTCACCAGCAGCACCCCACCACGGCACGGAGATACTGCCTCCAGAAGCAGTCAGCAGCCTTAGCAGCTTGACGAATGCTTCGATCTGCATCTCCCCCCACTCGGAACCCATAGGGTAGTCGAGCGTAACGCCGCCCGGTTGCACGAATACGCCCAAGTCCGGCAGAGTAACGCCGGCCATGCGCATTCCGCCCAGCACGAGATGAAACGCCTCGGCCTCTCTCGACACTACAAGGCGAACGTCGGGTCGCCGATCGTTGCAGCCTTCGCCTATGGCGATGAGTCCTAGGAGCATGTGGAACTCTGCAATCAGGTGCGCATTTCTCTTGGCCCCCGGGACCCAGTCGATCCGGCCCTCGATCGCCGCGGCAGCCTCCAAGAGGCACGCGACAACCTGATTAGAGACGACGTGCTCATCCTTGATCAGCTCCGCCTTCTCGCAAAGGTACGCTTTTAGCTCCGCGAATGCGCAGCATCAAAGATATCGGCGCTAATCAAGCGGCCGACGGACTTCTTCTGAAGTTCGACGAGTTGGAGATCAAAATCGCTTGCTGCCATGTTGCAATCCGACGTAGGTGAGGGCCAGCGTCTCGAGCATTGCCATCAAGCCGCCTGCAGTTCCTCGCTTGCGGATCCAGGCTCCATTCCCGCTCAGCGCGCTGTCGGCCGAAACTGCCGGGGAGTGGCTCCTGCCACCTTGAGCATCAGCCGGTGCAGCGCTGTGGCGTCAGCGTATCCCACTCGTTCGGCCACCTGCTCGACTGTCAGCCTGCTGGTTTCCAGCAGCATTCTGGCCTTGTTCACTCGAACACTTTGGATGAGTGCCAAAGTGCTGCTACCCGTGGCCGCACGGACATGGCGTGCCAAGGTTCTTTCCGACATCCCGAATTCGATTGCAAGGTCCGCGACGCTCGGCGGACGCGGCAGCGCTAAGTCGATACGGGCTGTGAGCTTTGCGATCAGTTCGTTTCCATTCGCGAGCATGGCGGGCACGATGTAGGGCCCTTGCGCCTGCCGCCGGTCCAGCACTAGGACACGGGACACTGCGTCAGCGAGCGCTGTGCCGAAGCGCATGCGCAGAAGTTGCAGCATCAGGTCGCCTTGCGAAAGAGCCGCGCCTCCTGTCACGATATTCCCATCGGCGACCACCAGTCGACCCGCATCAACCTGGCAACGCGGCTCGAGTTGCTGCAAATATGGTGCAAGCCACCACGCGGTGGTGACCTTCTTATCCTTCAGCAAGCCGGCCGCCTGGAGCAGGAACACGGACGAGCAGGACGCAGCCACCGTCGCGCCTTCCCGCGCCTGCACCTCGAGCGCGTGAACCGCACGCAGCGCATCCTGCTGTGCAAAGCGGTCAGCTACCTCGCAAGCGCTCTCCAAAGGCAGCCCCGGCACCACCCAGGTTGAGCCACCGGCTCGAACGGTCCTGGGTAAGGGATCGGCATCGATCTGCACGCCCCCGGTGAGCTGCGTCGGCCGCTCCACCCCGGGCGAGTAGAACCGCCAAGTCGGCTGCGCGGTGCCTATACGAGCGGACAGTCCGGCAGCTGTCGACAGGATGTCAAGCGTCAAGGTAACGCTGGCCCCCATGGCCATAGGCAAGACGAGGATGGTGAAGTCGACCATTGACCGGTAAGTCCCGAAAGATGTCGGGACGGACGCTGGCATTCTGAAACCCGTACAGCTTCAATGCAAGCTCAATGCGAGACAAAGAGCTGACCGTCCCTCCACGTCTTCCTTTACGCGCAGACAGTGCGATGACATTGCCGGTGTGTCGCTGGGGACGCCGCTGCTGAGACGCAAACCCATCTCGCCATGGTGCGAAGGATAAGTCTGATCAAGGAGATCACCGATGCACGTGCACGAGCCCCTGAGGACCGTTCACGCCACCCTAGAGGCGGCCCAGTGGCGCGTCGTCTCGCAACTGCTGGCCGAGGCGCTGGAGATGTCGACCGAGCAGCGCCCAGCCGTGATCGCCAGGGTGGCGGCGGACGACAGGAAGGTTGCTGAAGAATTGCGATCGCTGCTGGACGCAGCTTCTGCCCGCAGCAGTCCGCTCGATCAGCCTATTTGTGCGCTCGAGCGGATCCTGGAGGAGGCATGCGGTCAGTCGCGCATTGGCCGTCAGCTCGGGCCTTACCGCATCGTCGCGTTGATCGGTTGCGGCGGCATGGGTGAGGTCTACCGGGCCGAACGGGTTGACGGGCAGTACGAGCAACAGGTCGCCGTCAAGATGATGCGCGACAGCTTCTACCGCCATCACGCAGTTTCACGATTTCGCGCGGAACGGCAGATTCTGGCAAGCCTGGACCATCCCAATCTCGCCAAGGTCTTCGGCGGCGGCGTTACCCATGACGGCCACCCGTACTTTGTGATGGAGCTGGTCGCCGGAGAGCCGATCGACATCTATGTCGAGCGACAGCGGTTGACGGTTGGGCAGCGGCTGAAGTTATTCCGCACTGTCTGCCAGGTGGTCCACTATGCCCATGTAAAGGGAGTCATCCACCGCGATCTGAAACCAAGCAACATTCTGGTGACTCACGACGGCACCGTAAAGCTCCTTGACTTCGGCGCCGCTAAGCGCATCGCCCTAGCAGACAGCAGCTCAAACCCCGTTACGCACACCGCCGAGCGGTTATTGACGCTGGCCTACGCCAGCCCAGAGCAAGTGCGTGGCGGCAAGATCACGCCGGCCAGCGACATCTATTCGCTCGGCGTTGTGCTGTACCGTTTGTTGACCTGCACCACGCCCTACCCGAGTGCATCTCCCGGCAGCGACTACGAGCTCGCCAAAGCGATCTGCGAAACCAGGCCTCGAGCACCGAGTCGAGTGGCCTCGGTGCCGATCGAGGAACGCCGCCGGCTGCGCGGCGACGTAGACGCCGTAGTCTCGATGGCGCTGCGAAAAGATCCAGCCAAGCGGTATGCGTCGGCCGAGCAGTTCGGCGACGACCTGTTGCGCCATCTGCAGCGAGTGCCGGTGCACGCTCGGGGGCGCGCGTAAAGGCGCACCGGGCAGCCCCGTGGTGCGACTTCGCCGGGTGCTTGTGGATGCCACTACTCGCTAACGGCCAGATTAGATCAAAGCCAGAGGACCGCTTTGCGGCGAAAGCGTAGGTTGCCACGCCCTGGGCGTCGACGAATGAGGGGGCCCCAGCGAGCGTGAAAATCGCTGCCGGGCCCGACCTTGCGATCACCATCTGCTGATTGACACGTACGGTAGCCGTCCGGTCTGGGCGCATTGATCCTGTTTCGCGGACCTTGGATAGTTCCCGCTATGGACATAGTGGACGCTAACAAGAGTGGCAAGAGTGCGGCCCGCTCGCCTCGTAAGCGACGCTCGCATGCTGAGGACTTCAAGCAGACGGTGGTCGACGCTTGCCGCGAACCGGGCGCTTCTCTCTCGGGCGTCGCGCTGAGGTACGGGGTCAACGCGAACCTGGCGCGGCGCTGGTGCAAGGAGCGGCCGCAGGGCCGTGTTGCCTTGCCTCCGGCGCTGCTGCCGGTGAACCTCTGCGACCGCGCGCCTCCTGCGAAGCAGGTAGCCGCGCCTGCTCCCATCGAGATCGTGATCCACGACGCCCGGATCATTGTGCCGCCCCAGGTCGACGCCGACACGCTGCGCGAGGTATTGCGTGCAGTGAGCGAGGCCCGCCGCTGATGCTCGACCTGCCGCCCAATACGCGCGTGTGGATCGCCTCCGGCCACACCGACATGCGCAAGGGCTTCGACGGCTTGGCCGCCCTGGTGCAGACCGCGTTGACCGACAACCCGTACTCCGGCCACGTGTTCGTCTTCCGCGGCAAGCGCGGCGACATGATCAAGGTGCTGTGGTTCGACGGCCAGGGCCTGCTGCTGTTGAGCAAACGCCTGGAGCGCGGCCGCTTCGTCTGGCCGCAGGCCACCTCGGGTGCTGTGTCGCTCACGCCAGCACAGCTGTCGATGCTGCTGGAGGGCATCGACTGGCGGATGCCCGCACGGACGTGGCAGCCCGAGATGGTGGTGTGACGTAACCGACAGTCAATCGGGTTGCGGGGGCAGTTCGCCGTTGGCACAGTACGGTGGTGGCCGCGATCTCCGTCGAAGACTACGAAGCGCTCAAGGATCGCCTCGCACAACGCGAGCGCGAGCTGCTGCTGGAGCGCTTGCTGGTGGAGAAGCTCAAGCTGGAGATCGCCCGGCTCAGGCGCGACAAGTTCGGCGCCAGCTCGGAGCGGCTGGAGCACATCGAGCAGCTGGAGCTGCTGGTCGAAGATCTCGAGACCCGCTGCAGCGCGCTGCCGGACGGCGAGGCGCAGAACAGGGCGCCGTCGGCACCCGCACACCATCCCCCTGCACGCAAGTCACTGCCGCCGCACCTGCCGCGCGAGACGGTCCGCCACGAGCCGGCCTGCAGCTGCAGCGAGTGCGGCGTAGAGCTGCGCTACGTCGGCGAGGACGTGGCCGAGGTGCTGGAGCTGGTGCCGCAGCGCTTCAAGGTCGTGCGGCATGTGCGGCCGAAGTACTCCTGCCCGCGGTGCCAGACCCTGGTCCAGATGCCGGCACCGAGTCGCCCGATCGCTCGCGGCCTGGCCGGCGTGAACCTGCTGGCACACGTGCTGGTCAGCAAGTTCGCTGACCACCTCCCCCTGTACCGGCAGAGCGAGATCTACGCCCGCGAGGGCGTGGAGCTGGAGCGCTCGACGTTGGCCGACTGGGTCGGCAGCTCCTCGCGCCTGCTGGAGCCGTTGATGGACGCGCTGCAGCAGTACGTACTCAGCGCCGAGAAGCTGCACGCCGACGACACCCCGGTGGCCGTGCTCGCGCCGGGCAAGGGACGCACGAAGACCGGGCGGCTGTGGGCCTACGTGCGGGACGAGCGACCGATGGGCAGCCAGGCGCCGCCGGCGGTGTGGTTCCAGTATTCGCCCGACCGCAAGGGCGAGCGGCCACAGGGACACCTGAAGCGCTTCAACGGCGTCCTGCAGGCCGACGGCTATGCGGGCTTCGAGGCGCTGTACGAGCAAGGCCGCGTGGTCGAGGCAGCCTGCTGGGCGCATGCGCGGCGCAAGTTCTTCGACCTACACCAGGCGACGAATTCGCCGCAGGCCCACGAGGCATTGCGGCGCATCGGCGAGCTGTATGAGGTCGAGCGGCACATTCGTGGCCGCCCGCCCGAGGAAAGGTGGCGCGTGCGGCAGGAGCATGCCGTGCCGAAGCTGCAGGCGCTGCGGGGATGGCTAGACGGAGTGCTGGCCGGCACCTCATCGAAGTCAGAACTCGCCCGGGCGATTCGCTACTCGCTGGGTCGCTGGCCTGCGCTGGTGCGCTACGCGCAGGACGGGCGGGTGGAGATCGATAACAACGCGGCCGAGCGCGAAATCCGCGCCGTGGCCCTAGGCAGGAAAAACTGGTTATTCGCCGGATCGGACGCGGGCGGTGAGCGCGCCGCAACGCTTTATA
This sequence comes from Caldimonas brevitalea, assembly GCF_001017435.1. Lineage (NCBI taxonomy): Bacteria > Pseudomonadati > Pseudomonadota > Betaproteobacteria > Burkholderiales > Sphaerotilaceae > Caldimonas > Caldimonas brevitalea. The sequence goes on along the minus strand of NZ_CP011371.1, from coordinate 435,175 downwards.
GTCTCATCGGAACGGCCAAACTGAACGGGCTGGATCCGCAGGCGTACCTCGCGCATGTGCTGGAACACATCGGCGAGCACCGCGTAGACCGTGTGGCGGAGCTGCTGCCGTGGAACGTCGCGAGCCTGCTGGACCGCGGCGCCGTCGAGGAACTGCAAGCGGCCTGACGTCAAGGCGTGAGCCGGCGACGCTTACAATCTTTTCGCATGTGATCTGGTATTCCCCGCCGCCCTTGCCCTCGAGGCAATGAGATCACCGGGCTTCGCTCGCTGTATCGTCCTTGCGGAGAGGTCGAGGCGGTGAGCCGTTGCTCACACCGGTAATCTCACCCTCTCTGCTCCTCCAAGATCGTCTGCAATTGCTCTGTTAGATGAACGTGAGGGTCAGGCTCAGGTCGCCTTGCTGGGGGGGGCGTACTGAAACTCGGCCTTTGAGGCCGTGCCAATGTGGGGAGCAACTCTCGATGACTCTGTAATTCAGTTCTTGCGGGGCGCGCTACCTGACAATGCCACCGTGGAGGAACCCCAACCCCTATTCGCGGCCGGTCGCTGCGATGGCCCATCGACTGAACCCTAACCCCTTCAGCGAGAGAACCGTGCAGTCCGTCGTCGTCACCTTCGACAGAGTCTTCGACGTGCAGAGGCTAACCCGCGGCCGAAGCGGTCCCAAGTACACGTTGTTTGGCTTTGAATCTGCCGGGAAGCGCTACTTTAACGTCGAGGTGGATGGGTGGCCAGAACTGGAGGCGGGAGCGACGGTCACAGCACTTTTACGCACCCCCGGTAACTGGCGCACGCTGGTCGGCTGGGTCGAACACGGTAGTCAGCGGATTGTTGGGCCAGACGATCGCGAGACGCGGCGCTCCGCGCTTGTCGGGGTGATGGTTGCCGTGGTCCTGTTTGGCTTCATCTTGAACAGCAAAAGATTCGCTGCCGCTGACGCTGCCGGGCCTTGGGCAACGTTTGTCGCGGCAATGGTTTGTGCGGTCGCGGTCGTCTCGATGTTCTTTCTGGCCTACCGTCAGACCAAGGATTTGCGCGCACTCAAAGCCCTACAAGATTCACTCACGCGAGGGCCTTCCGCGGCGGGTGATGACGGAGGTTAGGCGCTTTATCGAACTCGCTGATCGACATGAACGGCACGCCAGGCACTTCCCTTCGCGGTAACCGGGTACCGGATTCCGGTCGCGTATTTAAGGGTGCTTGCGGGAAGAGTCAGTAACTTGCTGCCGCTGGTGATCCGCAGCTTCTCGACCCCACGATGTCAGTACAGGAACGACACAAGGAGATGCCGATGCGCTGCTGTCGCGGCATCCCCAGCAGCGGCTCAACGCACTGCCCTGGGCCGGTAAACGAAGAATGTCGCGAGTACCAAGAGCACAGACAGCAGCCACAGCCCGGCAAGCTCGGGTGCCGTTATCCGACTGGTCTCGGCGTCGCTGGTGGCTGCGCGGGACACACTGGGGTCGTTCGGAAGGTATAGAACGTCAACTGCCGTACCGAGCGGTAGTCGATCGGGAAGCGCACCGGCTCCCTCTACAACGTTGATGTATTGCTTCCCGCCGACGGTGAAGGCCACCGTTGCCTTTGAGCGGTAAGCGTACTTCCCAGTGTTCGGCGCATGCGTGACGACAGTACCGGTGGCTCGTTCGCTTCGTGCTGATAGGGCTGCGTCGTCGGCGATGTCTTGTATGCGTTCCGGCATTCCATCTTGAACGGCGGGCGCTGGCATAGGAGTCTCCAGTCCACTTAACTTTTTTGGTGGACACGTGAACACTGAGCTGGAAGACAAGGGCGAAGGACGCAGGCGGCGGCGCCGGCATAGTGCGGAGTTCAAGGCGGAGGTGGTAGCGGCGTGCCAGCATACGGGCGTCTCGATCGCAGCGGTCGCCTTGTCGCACGGGCTCAACGCCAACTTGGTGCGGCGCTGGGTCGAGGAGACGGAGCGAGGACCACGGCTGGCGAGCGCATTGGCGGCGCCCCCTGCCGCAGACAAGGCGGCGACCTTCGTGCCGCTGAAGGTCGAGCAACCGAGCACGGTCCACGAGATCCGCGTTGAGTTTCAGCGGGGCCAGACCTTCGTGAAGGTGAGCTGGCCGAGCACAGCAGCGGGCGAGTGCGCGGCCTGGCTTCGCGAGCTGCTGAGGTGATCCGCGTCGATGCCATCTGGCTGTCGGTGCAGCCGATGGACATGCGCATGGGCACTGATACGGCGCTGGCACGGGTGGTCGCCGTCTTCGGCGCGGCTCAGCCTCACCATGCTTACGTCTTCAGCAACCGGCGCGGCGACCGCCTGAAGGTGCTGGTGCACGACGGCATTGGCATCTGGCTGGCCGCGCGCCGTCTGCAGCAAGGCGGCTTCGCCCGCCATGGGCTGGCGCAGAACCAGGCACTCAGCCGCGCGCAGTTCGACGCGCTGGTGCTGGGCTTGCCTTGGCAACGCGTGGGCGAAGCCGGTGTCATCACCGTGCTGTGAGTCCGGCAATTGCCGGATCTTCGGATACACGCACGTCGCGGCTCTGCCATGATCTGGCCTCGTGAACCCAGAAGCCTCGCTTGCCGACCTCACCGCTGAGCAGTTGCGCAAACTGGCCGCGCGGCTGATGGGGGAGGTCCGCCACAAGCAGGCCACCATCGACAAGCTCACGCACGAGAACGCGACGCTCAAGCGGCTGAAGTTCGCCGCCGGGCGCGAGCACTTCAATGCCGAGCAACGCAGTTTGCTCGAAGACACGCTGGATGCGGACATGCAGGCGGTGCAAGCCGAGCTACAGCAGCTCAGCCCCCAGCCGCCGGCACCCGACAAGCAGAGCCCCAAGCGCAAGCCCTTGCCGCCACACCTGCCACGGCGGGAGTTCCGGCACGAACCCGAGAACACGCTGTGCGGGTGCGGCTGCCAGATGAAGCGCATCGGCGAGGATGTGTCGGAGAAGCTGGACTACCAGCCCGGCGTGTTCACCGTCGAGCGGCATGTGCGCGGCAAGTGGGCTTGCGCCCGCTGTGAGCGGCTGGTGCAAGCGCCGGTGGCGCCGCACATCATCGACAAGGGCGTCCCCACGGCCGGGCTGCTGGCGCAGGTGCTGGTGGCCAAGTACGCCGACCACATGCCGCTGTACCGACAGGAGGGCATCTATGCCCGCTCGGGCGTGGATCTGCCGCGCTCAACGATGGCGCAATGGGTCGGCGCCTGCGGCGTGCAGTTGCAGCCGCTGGTCGACGCACTGAAGGCCGAGATGCTGACGCACCGCGTGCTGCATGCCGACGAGACGCCCGTGGCGATGCTCGATCCCGGTGCCGGCAGGACCCACCGGGCCTACCTGTGGAGTTATTGCACCGGCCAGTTCGAAGACAGCCGCATCGTCGTCTACGACTTCGCCGACAGCCGGGCTGGCAAGCACGCGATGGCGTTCCTCGGGAGCTGGCGCGGTGCGTTGGTCTGCGACGATTACAGCGGCTACAAGGCGCTGCTGGCGCAAGGCGTGACCGAAGCCGGCTGCCTGGCGCATGCACGGCGCAAGTTCTACGACCTCTGGGCCAACAACCGCAGCCAGATTGCCGAAGAGGCGCTCGGGTACTTCGGCAAGCTCTATGACGTCGAGCGGGAAGTCCAGAGCCTCGACTCCGTCGCACGGCAACGCATCCGGCAGCAGTCGGCCCGGCCGGTGGCCGAGGCATTGCACACCTGGTTGGTACTGCATCGGCAGAAGGTGCCGGACGGCTCAGCCACCGCCAAGGCGATCGACTACAGCCTGGGGCGCTGGTTGGCGCTGGTGCGTTACCTCGACGACGGCGCCTTGCCGGCTGATAACAACTGGGCAGAAAACCGAATACGACCCATTGCACTTGGTCGTGCGAATTGGCTGTTCGCCGGCAGCTTGCGCGCGGGCAAGCGAGCTGCTGCCGTCATGAGCTTGATCCAGTCGGCCAAGCTCAACGACATCGATCCGTGGCACTACCTGCGCGACGTGATGGAGCGCCTGCCCACCCAACCCGCAGTACGCATCGCCGAACTGCTGCCCCATCGGTGGGGGCCAAGCGTCCACAGCTGATGGATGGGGAGCCGTCCGGCCGAGATGAGATGGCCGGACGCCTACGGCGAGAGTCCACCGATGCGGCAGCAACGGCAATGGGTCGCAAGGCGTGGCTCTTCGCGGGCAGCGAACTGGCCGGCCCGCGCGCGGCCATGGTGATGAGTCTGGTGCAGTCAGCCAGACTGCATGGGCATGACCCGTGGCTTTACCTCAAGGACGTGCTCGAGGGGCTGCTCGTACATCCGAACCATCGCATCGAAGAACTGCTGCCTCACCGCTGGAAGCCAGCTGCCTGACGCCGCACCTCCGAGGGCGAATCAACGGACGAAGTACGGAGCCGCCTCTTGGTCTGCCTTTAGGCGGTAGGCCGCGATTTGACGTGCATCGGCTTGTGCCAGCGCGGCCTTCAGTCCTTCCATATCGAGATCCCGACAGTACGCAGGTGCGCCTGGTTGCTGCCGCCACGAGTCGGCCAACGTACCGGCGTCGATAACGTCGAACCCGAGCGCCCGAATCAGGTCCTGGACGGTCTCTTTGGCTTGAGGCACATCTCCGGCGACGGAGAGGCAAACGCGACGCGGGTCACCAACTGGGACTCCGCGCGTAGCCAGACTTCCGGCAACGATGTTGTTGAATGCTTTAACCACCGGCCTGCCCAGAACGCGTGCCACCCATTCGCTATCGGTTAAGCCCTCGTCGATTTCAGCGATCCGTCCGTCCCGAGAGGGATAGTAGTTCCCCGTGTCGACGACGATTGCTGGCGTCGAACGGATGACCTCCCGAGGCAGGTTTAGCACCGCGCTTTGAGGAATGGTGATGATGGCGAGATCTTTTGCCCCAGCAGCCTGCTCCACAGTTGCTGCCCTCGCGCCCGTTTCTGCAGCGAGCGATGCGAGGGAAGCAGGGCCTCGCGAGTTAGCGATCGATACCCGATGCCCGAGGGCTCTCAAGTTTCGAGCGAGCGTGCTGCCGATGTTCCCCGAACCAATGATGCCAATATCCATTGTGGCTTCCCTTTCGCTGCGTTGACCACGCTGCATGAGTCGTTGCTGACGCTGCCAGAGATCACAGGCCACCCTACCACGACGGCCCTCGGCAGCGCCCGTAGCCGGGCGAAAACCTGACTCTGGTCGTTGCTTGGGGGCGCTGCCCCACCGGCCACACGCGGGACTATTGGTCGCACATCACCAAGGTCACGCTGAACGCTGAGCGCGACTGCGCTGTTTCAACGGCTTCGTGTCGCCAAGACATTCAACCGTTGGCTGCATGACTGAGGCGACAATTACCTTGACACGCGCCGACGGATCGAGGTCTCCCGCCGTCGTCAAGACGGTGTGCCCAGACGCTTACGATGTCTTGAAGCGCGACAGGGGTCTGGATCACCGAGACCGTCAGGCTGGTGACGGCGCAAAGCGCGATGATCCATCGCGGTAACCGAGTCGTGTCCGGAGTCACTGCCAAGACATTCAGCCTTAGTGTCAATAGCGCGGCAACCGGTCGTGATCGTGCTGTCAAGACGCCTTCGTCCGACGCCCACCACGTACGGCAAGGTTGCCCAGATGTAGCCCGAAACGAGTGGTCGGCGGAATTCATGCCAGCAGACGTACCGCCGGCTGCAGCGTGAGCGGCTGCCGAAGAAGCTCGGGAACCTGCAGGCGCAGGGTAGGCGTGAGCGTGCGGTCAACGCGCCTTGCGCCGTACGCTCACATTGAAGGGGCGCTTCCTCTTTCTGGAGGAACACAAGGAGTCGTAGGACGGACGGCAACGGCATCGCCGGCGCCATCGACTACATCCTGAGTCGACTGAGCCAGGATAGACCAAGACCTCGCGCAGACCGACTTGAGCATTGAAGAGCTCGAAGCGAGGTACTAACTGCACTTCGTACAGCGTGTTTCGATCAGTCCTTCCCTTGCGCAACGCGGTGCCAGTAGCCCGCCGAGGGGCGGGTTGTCTTGAGGATGGCATCAGGTGCGATCGGCGCGGGCCAGAAGACGAGTTCGTAGCGCTCGATCGGCTCATCTTGCGTGTCTTCATCGGCTTCTTCAGCGACCCTGAAGTTCTGCGCGCTCAGGTGAAGCTGCGCACCTCCATCCGGTGTTGGTGGTGCTCCTCCTTCGCTTCAATTCGCTCCCGCCAGGGCGTATCGAGAGCACTACGGAGGGACGTAGTTGCATGTCAACTTACGCTGCCTAAACTCACCTCACTGCTCTGCGTGAGCCCCATGATGTTTGCAGATCACGAGGCAACGCGCCACGTCCACTGGCAGCGCAGACAGATGAACCCTGCAGCAATTCGACCGATACCCGAGCAGTGAGGGGCATCGGCGGTCGTGGTCACCGTGTCTCCGTCAAAATCACGTGATCGGAAACAAGCTTGGCGTTTTCGAACTCTTTGGGATTAACCTTGCACACTGCCTTATAGAACGGACCTTTCAGCCATTCCTTGACTTCGGGCGTGTCCTGAAACTTCAGATATCCGGCAAGCGATGCATGCGCTACGGCCACCATGGCAAAACCAAGTGGAATGTCGTCTCGGACAAGGATGTACATCTTCATAAGAGCGTTTGGGCTTGGGCCAACATCAGTGCCTGGAGCGACGTTCATGTGCATCGATGAGCTGACTTTGGGGGAGAAGTCCGGGTAGAGACCATCGATTTGCTTTCTCTCCGGCGCAAGAGGAACGCCACAATAAAGAACGTCGTTGATGGAACGAGGATCAAACCCGCGAGCGCGCCGTACTGAACCCGAAGTTGCGGCTCTATGGCCTTGAAGCGAGCCCGCTCAAGTAGAAGCCGCGCACGCTGCTCAAGGAACACACATGCCTTGGCTTGTTCGCCGGGTAGAAACATTGAAATCGGTGCGTCAGTTCTCTCGTCAACCCAGACCACGACCGGCAAATGAAGCGAAGGCTGGAATGCTTGAGCCTTGGATTCGACCGCTGGGAATAGTTGATTGATAGGGAGCGGGCACGGACGCGACAACTCGGCGCGAAACGGCAAGGCCTGCGTGAAAGCGGCCACAGTAAGAATAACAACAAACGCTGCCCACGCTGTGGAGGCAATCAGTGCGTTTCGCAGCCAGCGTGATTTCCTTTGCATCAATTTCTACAGTTGAATCATCGTATCGAGGGTGCTATCGAAATGAGACAGATCAGACAGTTGTCTATCCATTTACGGCCCGACCCGGCAGATCTGGTGCCTTGCGATTGGAAGTGACAGCGCGAATGCTGCGTCTGCCCCCTTGCTCAATGAAGCCAGGCGTGCCCGTGTAGCCAGCCATCTCGCTGAAGCAGATCGCCGCGCAGCGCCTTCCGCGAGGCCGCAAGCGCACGCTCTACTTCTGTGACCTCCAGTGGCTTGGACCAAAATTCGTCAAACCCCGCGTCGAAACAACGCGCCCGATCGGGGGAACCACCATGCCCCGTGAGGCAAACCGACAGACTCGGCCCCGTCAAACCACTGGACTTCAAGCGTCTCAGTACTTCGCAGCCGTCGAAGCCCGGCAGGTCCAGGTCGATGAAAGCGGCGTGAGGCCGCGTTGCAGCTCCGACCAGCACGGCCGAGGGACCATCGAAGGCCACGGCCGTTTTGCATCCGAGCAACTCAAGCAGGCAGCAAAGCGCCGCGGCTGCATCGACGTCATCATCCACGACCAGCACGACCAGTTCATCTGACGAGACTTCGTCTTCCTCTAGTTGCACCATCCACCACTCCCTTGTTGTTCATGTGGGCACGCCCGTGCCAAGTCAATGTCGGCAGGCGCCACCACGGTGGCTCGCACAGACCCGCCGTTACCGGGGACCGACCTCCAAGTCTCTGTCAAGGGCATGGAGGGTTCCGCGAATGCCGCCTACCTGACCGAGCCAAGCGAGGTACCTCTCACAGGTACTAGCAGAACCGCGTAACGGCAACGGCAATGCCGGTCGGTGGCATGTTCTGCATGCTACGCACCGCCGTTTGATCGAGGAACATCAGTTGGCTGTAAATATGTGTTGAGCCATCTTGCTGCACAGGGCATCTGCAACGCGCAGGTTCGACGTCGGCGAACCGGCGACAAGCGGATGGGTCACGCAGGCGTCAGCGTTGAGCGAGTCCCTGGAGGGCCTGGACCGAGGCCTCGGCGGCCTGGGCCAGGACCGCCTGCTTCCACGCGACGGTGTCGGTGTAGAACGCATCACGCAGCCGCTGCTTGATCGCTTGCGCGTAAGGAGCGCCGATCTCCGGGTGGTTCTCCAGCCACTGCTCACCCCGCATGGCTTGCGTGGTTTCGTCCCATGACACTGTGCCGAACTCGAGCACGATGCCTGTGTACTCGGCTTGGGGACATTCCTCGCAGGCGCACTTGTACATGAGGCCTTCGAGGCGGGCTGCGCTCGCGCCCCCCTCGTGGATGGCAGTTACCTGAGGCCCCCACCAGGCACGTGCCCGAGCCACCGCGCTGCCATCCTCTGGGCCGAAAAAAATGCGCTCCCCGACCCCGTTGGGGCCGAGGCCACTGTGGAGGTCGATCCAGCCCAAGCGATTGCAGCGCTGTCCATGGTGCTGCAGCACATAGCGCAAGGTCTGATTGCTCCAGGTCGGACTCGTGCCACCGTAGTAGAGGCCCTGCGGGTGCTTGTACTGCCCGCCGGTCACCGCCTGCTGCAAACCTTTGTAGCCGTGGCGCGCCACGTAGGCCTGCAGGACTGCCTCGTCTTCCGGCTTGGGCGGCCAATGTGGCAGCACGAGCGCATGGGCGATCTCGTCATAGCCAGGGTTGGTGGGCAGCGGCTGCGAGAAATCGTGAAAGTTGCGGTTCAGATCCACGTTCTCGTGCGTCGTGCGGCGCCACCATGAAAAGCCGTAGGGGTTGAGCGCGTGGATGTAGAGAACCGCGACACCTGCAGCATCTGCCGCCCGGTGGAAAGCGGGGTCTGACAGCAACGCCACTTGCACGCCAGAACCGCAGAACCCCTCGACGCCGTGGGTTCCACTGGACAGCAGCAGCATGCTGCTCGCGTCGTCTGGACCGAAGCGCGCCACGTCCATGGCCAGCGTCTCGCCGTCGCGCCCCTGCAGAGGATGGACATAGCTTCGCACCTCCAGTCCCGCAGCCTGCGCGGCAACGAGGAATTTATTGCGTGCCTCGACATAGGACTGCGAGAACGCAGCGGTGCTGATCTGACTTTCAGCTGGACTGCTCATCATGAACCTTTCCTCGAGTTGAGTTTCGGATCGACATCCGCCACTGGTGCGGAGAACGGAACCACGTCGTCTCTTCGTCGAGAGGCGCAGGCTCCCCGGAACCGGCCAACGGCAACGTGCATTTCAAAACAGGCCGTCCCGGCGCCCCCTGATGTCTTTGCCAGGACTGAGTCGAGCAGGCCCTCCGTCACGCGGAAGCTACCCATCGCTGGGCTCCGGCGGTGATGAGAAGCTGCCGGATCTGCAACACGTCAATGTTCTCAGGGCCTGCGCGGCTCTGGATCTGCTGGACTAGGTCGTCGAACTCGCCTCGCTGCAGCCGCACCGCAGATTGCGCGAAAAGCTCACGGAGCGCGGACTTGAGCCGCTCGTCCGAGCGGGCCGCGATCTCTTCGAGGGCCCTGGTCTGGGCCATCTCGCAAAGGCAATCCGTCAAGCACTTCACCGCGGCAAGGTACAGGCGCCGGCGCCAGTCGCGGCCTGAGCAGCTTGCCTCGGTCGCGGTGGTGGAGCGGGAGGTGCCCAGGAAGAACGTGCGCTTCCTTTCGTCGACGGTGACGTGCCCGAGGGTGCGACCGTCAAGAGAGAGGGCCACGATGACAACGTGCCGGCGGCCTGCTGGCTCTGCGACCCACCCGAACGGAAGCTTGATGGGAAGTTGGAATGCGGGAGGACACGGACCTGTCTCATTTCCCGGGCCGCTACCGGCACTGTCGGCAGCGTTGCCTTCCGACGATACGGCGCCGGGCATGTCCGTCGACCTTGTTTCTTGAGGTTGGAGTCGTCGCATCGTCTGATGCCCTTTGGCCCGTTCGGTTACTGGTGGACAAACGGTGCCCCTCCCTGCCAGCCAGCTGCCGGCGAACGCAATCGTTACTTGGGTTGCCGGCGCCGGTTTGGCACCTTGATGGCAGGGACGCCCCACGGATTGCTTTTCAACGGCAATCTCATTTCTCACCACCACCAGCCTATCCACGGTGTATAGATGGCTCAAGCGCGTTGGGAGTAACTCCGTGTGTATGCACTCGAATGACGCGAGGGAGCGTGTAGATTCCTGCAGGTAAGACGGCCGACGCAAGGAGGGCAACGGATGTGCACTCAACACGCGCACCTGTGGGGTCTGACATGACGATACGTGTGCTCATAGCCGACGATCACCCTCTGGTGGCCGATGCTCTTTCGACCGGGGTCCGGGAGCACAACATAGAAGTTGTCGGTCGCACGACCCAGCCGGCCGAGGTGCTGGAGATGTATGAGCGGCTCTCCCCGGACGTGCTCGTGCTCGACGTCCGCTTTGGCCGAGGGGCCGCCTCCACCGGTTTGGACGTCGCGCGCCAGCTGTTGGGCATCCACGAGCAGGCCAGGGTCGTCTTCTACACCCAGTTCGACTCTGACCCGATCCTGCGCGAGAGCTACCTCGTGGGGGCGAGCGCCTTTCTCCCGAAGTCCTCTCCGCTGACCGATGTGGCCGAGGCGATCGCCAAGGTCCACGCCGAAGGCACCTACTTTCTGCCAGACGTCGCACGGAGGATGGCGCTGCTCAGTCTTCGACGAGACACGTCTCCGCAGAGCTTGCTCGAACCTCGCGAGCTCGAGGTTTTTCGATACATGGCTTTGGGCATGGAGACGACCGACATCGCCGAACGCATGCGGTTGTCACCCAAGACCATCTCCAATGTTCGTCAGGTGGTGAAACAGAAGCTGAAGGAGGAGCACCCTGCCAGACTGGCTCTGCTCGCGGTACAGGCCGGCGTCATCGACACCGAGCAGCTGTCCCGCATGAGTTCCTGACCGACCTCGACCGCGATGCAACCGTCGTCAGCCGTCGGTGCGGTGCCAGGCCTCTCGATCACAGCACGCCTGATGGTGCTCGCGTCCACGCCACTGGTGGCCATGCTTGTCGCGAGCGCTGCCATCGCCTACATGGCCATCCGGGGCGACGGGCAGGCGGAGTTGCAAGCCAGGGCCAAACTGGCGGCCTCAGTCCTCGCTGAAAGCGCCCAGTACGACCTGATCCAGGGCAACAAGGCTGCCGCCCGCCGTTCCATGCAGGCCGTGGTGGCGGCTGACCCGAGCATCAAGCAGATCATCCTGCTGGACGCCAGACGGAATCCACTTCTCGCCTTCGGTGACGTGCCGCAGGACGAGCTCTATGCGAGCGTGGAGGTACCGATGCAGGTTGTTGACTCGGATCAAGCTGATCCGCTCACGGCGGCACAGCACAAGGGATATGTCCGCGTCTTCGTCGCATCGCCGCAACTGGCGGGCACCAAGCGTGTGCGCCTGACGATGTGGATCGGCGCTCTCCTGGCTGCAACCAGCGTCTGCGGCGCTCTGGCACTGTACCTGAGCCGGCACTTGGGCAAGCCGATTGAGGAAGCATCGACTTCCATACAAGCACTTGCGCGTTCTGTCCCGACAAGCGCCCCGGCACCTGTGTTCAGAGGGGACCTGGGTGCGTTGCAGGAGGCCATCGAGCAGATCACGCACCACCTGGCCAGCCACCAACAGCGGCAACAGCAGGAAATCGCGGTGCAAACGCGCGACCTGCAGGCTGCAGTGAGTGCAGCCGCGCGCAGCGCAAGAGAGAACCAGCGGCTGCTCGCCTACGGGGATCGGATGGTGGAGGAGGAGCGGCAGCGCATTGCACTGGAACTCCATGACACGATCAATGCGGAACTCGTTTCCCTCCGTCTGCGAGCCGAAACCATTTCGTTGCGGGCCGCAGCCTCCGGGCAATCCGAGATTGAATCGATGGCCCGGCACATTGTCGAAGCCGCGATCGACCTGTACTCCAACACGAGGAATATCGTCACGCAGCTCCGTCCGGAACTCCTGGAGACGCTCGGCCTGAGCGGAGCGGTGGAAGAGATGGTGCGCCGCATCGACAACACACACCCGAACTGCAGCTTCGAGTATCGCTCCAGCGTTCCTGGACATGAGCTGCCGAGCGGGCTCTCGATCACGGCGTTCCGAGTCGCCCAGGAAGCGATCTCGAACGTCATCAAGCATGCCAACGCGAAGCGTGTCGCCATCGCACTTGACCATGAAGACCCACCACACCGCTTGCGCCTTGTCATTGCAGACGACGGAGCGGGCCTAAAGGCGTGCGATGGTGAAGGATCCGGGTTCGGGATGATCGGCATGCGCGAACGCGTGGAACGACAGGGCGGCGTTTTCAGCGTTGCAACGAGCGATGCAGGCACGGTCATCACCGCCCTGCTCTAGAGCTGAAGAACCGAGAGGACGCCGCCTCAAGTGCAAGGTAAAGACATCAGGGAGATGGACAGCCATGCAACGACAAAGGACGGCCCTTGGGGTCCGCACAGCACTGGTCTTCGCCGCCAGCCTCTCGCTTCAGCTTGCCTGCGCAGCTGATCCGCCAACCCTGCGAGCGACACAGCAGAGCGGTGCTCCTCCTCTGAAGCTGCGTGTCCTCGGCGGGTTGGCGAACGTGCACCAGTACACACGGCACGAGAAGCCGTTTTGGACCGAAGTGCTTCCCGCTCGGACCAAAGGCCGCGTCACGGCCGACATCGTCCCGTTTGACCAAGCGGGTATCCGCGGCACCGAGACTTTGCGCCTCATGGAAGCCGGCGTCCTGCCGTTTGGCACCTTGTTGATCGGGATCGTCGCCTCGACCAACCCCGAACTCGGCGCGGCAGACTTGGCCGCGCTGGCTCCGGATATCGGAACGCTGCGTCGTGCTGCAACTGCATTGCGCCCTCACATCGTGCAGTCACTCCGCGAGCGCTATGGCATCGAAGTGCTGGCCATCTATATCTATCCAGCACAGATGTTGTTCTGCAAGGACCGGTTCAGCGGGCTCGACGACCTTGCGGGGCGGCGCATTCGCACATCGACGCCTTCGCAATCCGACCTGGTTGATGCGTTGGGCGCGACCCCGGTCAAAACGGGTTTCGCCGAACTGATGCCGTCAGTCAAATCTGGGAATGCTGATTGCGCCATCACTGGGTCGATGTCGGGCAACACCATCGGGCTGCATGAAGTGACGACGCACATCTTCAGCATGCCGTTGGCTTGGGGCTCGTCGGTGTTCGCCGCATCGGGGGCGGCATGGCGCGCGTTGCCCCAAGACGTGCGTGCGCTACTCAGCGCAGAGCTTCCCCGGCTGGAGGCGGACATCTGGGCCGAGTCAGAGCGCGAAACGCTCGAAGGCGTGACGTGCAACACCGGCGGCAACGGATGCTCGAACGGACGAAAGGGCACGATGGTTGAAGTCAAGCCTAGTGCCCGCGACATCAAACGCCTCCAGCATCTATTTCACTCGGTCGTGCTACCTCAGTGGTTCAAGCGATGCGGCGATGAGTGCGTGAGCCTTTGGACCCAGACACTCAAGCCTATCCTCTCGCCGGAAGACAAGGCTCAGTAGCACGATGCGATCACGCCGCTGGATCTTCTTCTCCCTCTGGGGCGTTGCGCTCGCCTTTCTGGTCATCGTTTGGATCATCTCCGCATCGCTGATGGAGCGTGGCCGCTCGGACGCTATCGAGCATTACAAGACCCGCGCAACCCTCACCGCCGGCAGCGCCGAGACCATCGTGAATCGGACGTTCCTCGCCATGGACGTGCTGTTGGCCGGATTGGAGGATCTGGCGCAGCCGGGCGGCGTCGAGAACGGAGTGCCCGACGCAAAGCGTTCGCAATCCGTGCTCGTTAATGCTGTCAGGCGCACCCTGTTCGTCCGCGACATTGCACTCGTGTCCCGCGACGGTACCGTAGTGGCCGCTGCTCTTCCTACAACGATGCGGACGGGCCTTGAGTTCCCGAATGGCTTCGTCGAGACCACGCTCGACCAGGAGACGCCCTCCTTGAGCGTCAGCCAACCGATCGAGAGCTTCACCAGCAGGGAGATGGTGCTTTACTTCGCTCGCCCGTTGGGGACGCTTGCCGCGGTTGCCGTCGTCCCTCTGCGGCAACTGGCTAACGCACTGTCGCCCACGGGGACGGCTGAACCGCTGACGATCACCTTGGAACGTGACGACGGCCAGCTGATCGTCAGTGAGCCGCCCAGCGGTTTTCCCGCTGCACAACGTGTCGCCCAGCCCCTTCAGCCGGAACACCGGGACGGCAACGCACGCATCGCCCGCGGCCGGATCGACGGTGCCCCTTCGCTCGTGGCGGCGCGCGATCTCCTGCACGCGGGGCTCGTGCTCGCCGTCAGCATTCCCGTCAGCCCGGTCGACGCAAGATGGCATGAAGACCGCGCCCTGGTATTGAGTGTGAGCGCGGTCCTGGGCATCGTCATTCTGACCACCGCCGCCGTGACCCATTGGTACATCCGGCGTCTTGAACTGGCCCGTCAAGCCATCCAAGACAACAAGGACTGGCTTGACCAGGCTCTTGCATCGATTCGCGACGGCCTATTGCTATGCGACTCCAAGGACCGCGTCGTCGCGTGGAATCGACGATACGTCGAGTTTTTCCCATACCTGGCGCCAGTGCTGAGGCCGGGGGTTCACTACGACTTGCTGGCGCGAACAGCAATGCGCGCCATGCAACCTCGCTCGACCGACACAGAAGTCGAAGTAGCGGTGCAGCGTCGCCTGGCGGACCGTCGGGGTCGACGTGTCGAATCCGAGTACCAGATCCGGCCCGATTTGCACGTGCATATCACGGAGACCGAAACGCCTTCTGGTGGTGTCGTGAGCGTCTACCGGGACACCACAAGATCGGAACGCGAGCTGGCTCGCTGCCGCGAGGCCGTACGGGCCGCTGAGGAAGCCCACATGCAGTCCATCGCCACCTTATGTCGACAGATCTGCGAGCCAGCCAACACGGCACTCGGGATGATGCAGCTTGTGCTTCGAGCGTCGATGGACGATGCCACGCGCCGTTATGCGAGCTGGGCCGGCGATGCATCGCGCCAGGTTCTGGCGACCGTCAGCAACGTGCTCGACATGTCCCGACTGACATCCGACGTCACGCAGTTCGACTTCGAGTCATTCGTGCCGCGCGCATTGATCGAGGACGTGGCCTCGCGAGCTCTCGATGCAGCAGACGGGCGGCGTTTCTCGGTGCACTTCAGCCCTGAGCTTCCTCAGGCCTTGTGGGGAGATGCGAGGCGGCTCCGTCATGCGCTGTTCAACCTTTTGAAGGTTGCGATCGAGCGCAGCTCGTGCCGGACCATCGAAGTACGAGCAGATCATGAGTCGAGAGGTGACGGACAGGCGGTGCTGCGGGTCGACCTCGGCGTGGCCGGCGCTGACGCAACGAACTGCCCCGAATTTCACAGCCTGCGAGAGGTCTTTCAACGTTTGGACCCATCTGAGCCCGCAGCGCTCGCGCTGGGACTGACCCGTAAGGTCGCCGAGTTGACGGGCGGCGGGCTTTTCTTTGACGACAGCCCCTCGCCGCGCGTGAGCTTCAAGGCGGTCTTCACCACGGTGTCGGAACTGCAAGTCACCCTCGGCGGCCCTATCGGTGCAAGTGGATGATCAGCACGAATCAACAGTGTTGGACTGTCAGTCGAGTTGCCAAAGCGGTGCTCGGCTGGTTGTTCGACCGAGTGAGCTTCACTCGGTGTCGCCGCCGGCGCCCTCCTGCTGCTCTCCAGCATTGGGTCTCAAGTGAAGGCGCAGAACGGCGGAAAGCGGTGCATCGATACCCGATTTTCTCGTGACCCGACGAAAGGAGTACATGACCATGCCATTCGAACTGTTCGATCTCAACGAGATTCCAAAGATGCCGTGGAAGAATGGTGCAGGGCTGATGCGCCAGATCGCAGTAGAGCCGCGAGGTGCAGGATATGAGTCGCTCGATTGGCATCTCGCGTGGGCTGAAACAACCAAGAACTCGCCGTTCTCCGCATTCCCGGGAATTGACCGATCGATCGTGCTGCTCCGTGGTGCAGGCCTTCGTCTCACGTTCTTGGAAGACATGACCATGGTGCACTTCAACGACCCGCACAAGCCCGTCTTCTTCAAGGGCGAAGCCGCGGTCAGCGCAGAGCTGATCGATGGGCCGACGGAGAACCTGAGCATCCTGCTTCGTCGCGACCGGTTCTGGACCTCTGCGACCTGGGTCGACAAGGGAACTGATATACCTCCGGCCGACGGCGTTTTCGTCCTGTGTATGACGGGCAGCGTTCGCCTCGTGAGCAACGACTCCCCGCCGCTGGTCTTGCGAGCCCAGCAGGCAGCGCTTTGGCGTAAGGGCACGGACGGAATACGAATCGAACCTGTTGCCAAGCCTCCGCTTGCTCTGGCCGTTCGACTACTACAGCGAAGTCTTCCGCAGAAGTAGAAGAACAAACGACTTGCAGCAGACGCCCGAAAGGGCAGGCCGAATTGCGTCCGCGGCTCGACCTCATCTTTTCCTTCCCTACGCCGGCACGTCTCTTTATCCTGTCGCAGCGGCAACCGTCGCAAAGGCGCCGGCCTGAAGGTGCTAGGAACACCCCAGGCCAGCTAACCACAACCAACTGGATGAGAGTTAATCGTGGCTGATGTCAATCATAGGCCGGGCGGAGCATCGCCCACAACACCGATCCCCAAGCACGAGCGGTTCATCACCGTCTCCTCGATGTTCAGAACCCATGAACGCGCGAGTCCGGGACCACACACTCAAGTCGTTGAAACCAAGGTCCCGTGGATTCGCATGCAGGGCAAGTGGCTGGAATCGGCGGGCTTCGGCCCTCGGGCCCGCGTGCGCATCAGGATCATGGTCGGTTGCTTGGTGCTGACACTGGATTAGGAAGACAACGGGCCGCTGGATGCGGGGCTTCCTCCTCCCTGCTCGAACTGCGCCCCGGCTATCTCGTCAACCTGGGCATCGGCCTGCCGACGCTCGTGGCCGCGATGGTGCCGCGCGAGGCGAATATCTACCTCCAATCGGAGAACGGCATCGTCGGCATGCAAGCTGTTGCCGAGGAGGGCCTCGAGGCCGAAGATCTCACCGACGCGGGAGGCAATTCGATCAGCGCATTGCCGGGCTCCGCAACATTCGACAGCGCCATGTCGTTCGGCCTGATCCGTGGAGGACATCTGGACGTCACCGTCCTCGGCGGGTTGCAGGTCGACAAGACCGGAAGACTGGCCAACCGGATGGTCCCGGGCAGCATCGTGCCTGGCATGGGCGGTGCGATGGATCTTGTCACGGGCGCACGACGCGTGATCGTGGCCATGAGCACACCGTCAAGGGCAAGCCGAAGATCGTCGAGCAGTGCACCTTGCCGTTGACTTCCGAGCGTCGGGTGGACCTCATCGTGACCGAGATGGCGGTGATGGAGCCCGGATTTGAGATCATCTTGGCGCGGGAGTGTGATGTAAGTCGCGCTGGCGTGGGATGAAGTTTGAACGGCCGTTGCCGGGGCACGGGTCGCCGGCACAATCTGCAGCGCCCGCCGCCTCGCTGCGGGGTTGGACCTGCCTCGGTGCGGTTGAGAAGATGATCGTGGGTGAAGTTGTACACGGGAGGGCGGGATGAGAAGGGAAGCGCGCTGGCGCGTCTGGTGGTGCTGGTTCGGTTTGGCGCTGGCCTGCCCCTCTGCAACCCACGCCCGGGTCGACGCCGAGGTCGACGCCCTTAAGAAGTGCCTGTCCACCTTCGGTGGCATCGGATGGAAGCTTCCCTACCGCCCCCACCTGTCCGTGTCCAGCTGCTCGAGTGCCGGCGCTTCCTACCGTGCCGGCGGTGAGGCCGGCCCCCACCGCAGCACGCTTGAACTGATCAGCGATGGTCTGCGACTCGCTCCAAGCCCGGCGCACGGCAGTGAGCTGGCCGATGCCACCTTCGCCCAGTTTCAGCAGGCCGTGTTCTTCCACTTCGACGCATTGTTCCAGCGCCATGGCTTCCGGCGCGTGGAGACGGAGCTGGCCGACGACCGTGGCGGCCGCTACGTGGCCCTGGCACGCTACGCGCGAACCGACGGCGGCCCGCTAGCGCTGACCTGGCAGACCCGCGCCTCGAACACCTGGCGCATCACCTACGACGGGGGGGCAGCGCGGTGAGTGAATTGCGCGTGTTGTTGTCCCTGCTCGGGGCGGCAGCGTTGGCCACGGCGCTGATCACGCTGCTTTATGGGGCCCGGAGCGAGGTGGCCGAGGGCAGCCTGGACCCCGCCGTGGAGCACTACACGCACGGCCATGCCAGAGGCTATGCCGACATCGACCGCTGGGCGTTTCGCGGCATGTCGGAGCCGTCGCTCACGGGCCGCTTGCAGCAGGCAGGCTATGGGTGCGAACGCTCCCGGCCCCAAGAGGTGACATGCACGCGGAGCGAGCGATGGCCGCTGCAACGTACGCTCACGGTCCGCGCCAGATTCGACACCATGGGCGAACCGCGCTTGAGGGCCGCGGACGCGCAGAGCACGCTGGACGGCGACGGCTTCGTGGCGCGGCAGCTGGCGCGCGGGCTTCGCGGCGCTGGCTGGATGGAGCCGCAGACGCTGGCGGTGCGCGGCTTTGAGATCGCCAGCATCGACTTGCTGTCCCGCATGGTGGCCGATGCCTTGCGCGGTGGGGGTTGGTACACCGCCTGCAGCGACACCGGCTCGGTCTTGGCCTGCGCCGAGCAGGCGCGCACGCGCCGCGCGTCCGGCTTCGCGCCCGTGCCCCCACAGCCTTTCAGGGTCGGCGAGGTGAAGGACGTGGTCCGTGCGCTCGAACGCTTGCGCCTGGACGCGGTGCCGCGGCGCGGCCCGGACCACAAGCCGGCGGACGCGCTCCTGGTGCGCGTGAAGGACGCGGAGCAATGGATGGACTTCATCGGGAGCGACCTGGCGGGCCACGAGCTTGCCGTGTCCGTGTCGCTGGCGGTCGAGGGGGGTGCCGCCTCCAAGGTGGTGGTCCGCCTCGACCATGAGACACGCGAGCTGGCGGTCAAGGGCCTACCGCGTACCGCCAATGTGGGCGTGCCGATGTTCCTGCTGCCGGAGGCGGCGGCTCAGCAGGAGTACCGCTTTGCCACCTGGTTCGAGCTGCCCAATCCGCAGCGCCCGTGGTCACTCGAACATATCAAGAAGCATTTGCCGGAGGTCGACCCGGCTTTCCAGCCCCGGCTGGTCAAGCATTCCTTGGCTGCGCTCGCCGCGCCCGAGCCTGCCGACGCCGCCCTCGGCCTCCACCCCGCGCTGCTGCTGGTGGAGCACCGCGGCGAGACGCTGCGCGCAGCCGGCTCGCGTGACTGGCTGCCCGAGCCGGCAGGACTCCAGCTGGTGGCCCAGGATTACGCCCAGGACGCGGTGACGCGCGCGGCGTGGGCGCTGGCGCTGTGCGACCCAGCGTTGGGCACGATCGGGCTTGATCCGGCGTGCTGGCAGCGGGTGTTGGTAGCCGACGGCGGTGTCGTCGACCTGCTGCGCCACGAAGTCGATGCGCTGCAGGCGCTTTACGCCGGCCTGGAGCCGGGGCATCCCTTGCACCGCCGGCTGGATCACTGGCGCCTGGTGCTGGCGCTGAGGTGAACAAGATGCAGCGGCTTTTCCACTACGCGTTTCTGGGCATCATCGGTCTGTCACTGGCGGTACAGACCCTGCAGTTCGGCGCGGCCATGAGCGGCAGCACCCACGTGCTGCTGGAGTCGGCTGTGGAACAGGGCGGCTTGGTGGTGATGCTCGGCTCGGTGGTCGCCTTTCTCAAGCTGCTGCTCAACCTGGTGCGCGGTGTGCGCCAACCGGCCGCGCGTCTGTCGGCACTGTGCTATGGCCTCATTCTGGTGTGGCCGCTGGTGCTGCTGGCGATCGGCGCAGGGAACGCGGTCAGTACCCAGGCTGAGCCCCCGCTGCTGCGCGAAACGGGTGGGGCTGTACGGCGGGTGCCGGAGCCACGCCAGCACGTCAGCGCGCAGTTTCTGGCGGGGCAGGCCTGGGCGCAGGTGCACTCGCCCGCGATGCGCTCCGAGTGCCAGGGCTCCGAGGAGTTCATCCGCGGCTGTTTCGTTCGCATCCTGGAAGCGCGCAAGGAGCAGGAAACCGCCGGCCACGAATGGGCAAGCCAAAACCGGCCGCGGCGCGTGTCGGCATGCAAGGGCGACACACCCCACTTCGTGCTGGGGTGCCACAAGTGGTACATGGAGCAGTCGGGGGCCGCCAGGACATGGCCCTTCGGCGCGACCACCACCGAGGAATGCCGGGAGGAGGTCAACGCCAACTACGAGGCAGCGCATCAGCTGTATCTGGCCGAGGGCAACGAACACGGCGCCGAGGTGAACCGGCACCGACACTGGATCCCTGACCTGCAGAGCTGCGAGCAGGTGGACCGCAAGCTGCAGGACCCCATGATGGCGCAGGCTTATGCGCGCCTGAGCACGTTGGTGGAAAAGATGAGGGGCGGCGCCAGGCCCACCGGGGAGGAGCAAGCGGCGTTCAAGCGGGACTACACCGAGATGGCGAAGGTGCCCGACCAGCCCTACAAGGAGGCCTACCTGAAGCTGGCCAACGAGTACCTGGAGCGCATGGCCGGCACCGACCAGGACAACCTGCCGCAGTAGCCCCGCATTTCCTGAATCATGTGCGCGACCCAGAAGGGGGGCCGCGGCGCTCAACTGGCGATGTAGCCCCTAGTCCACTGAAGCACTGAAATCGGATCGGTGCTGTCTGCGCGAGCCGGGCGCGCTGCGGCGTTGCAAATGCTCGCGATGCCACTCGGCATCGCTGTGCTTTGCGCCTTGCATCGCATCCCGTCTCGGACATCCCTCACCGCCCATTTCAATGATTCAGCGGACTAGTGCCTCTCGCAGCCAGCGTGGCCGAGGACCGCGCCCGGACCAGCTGCTCCCTTTGCCGTCCTGGTACTTTGCGGCTACCGACGCCGATCCTTTTCGCCCTTGCTTCTTCGGCGCGACCACCTTCTGCTCGCCCCCGAACACGTCCTCTGCGCTGAAGCCGTATAACGCGACCAGCTGCCTTATCTCCTTCAGCGCACCTGTGCGCGCCTTCCTTGCGCCTTGCCGCCTCCATGCGGCGCTGCAGGGCTTCCATCTCGTTGCGCAGCTGGGCGTAGGTCTTCGGCATTGAAGGTGTCCCCAAAATTTGGTGGCGAGCAGACTTCACGCCGCCTTTGGGCCACTCTCATGCCTCACGATCCTCTAGCGCGAAGTGGGGCAGGTAGTTGCGCATGCCCTCGGCGAGCATACGGCCGTGCTGCTGTGCAACCAGGGCCTGGTGGTCGTAGCAGACACCCCGCGGCAGTCAGTGGTGCTAGCCCTCATGCTGGAGCGGGCATGCAGAATCCAGCTGCTGGCGGAATCGCAGGCCAGGCCGTAGCGAGTGACGCGGGACGACGAAGTCGAGAAGAAGCGCCGCTACATCTATTCCGACGTGGCGTTTCGCAACCACTGGAAGCATGCGGTCCATGCGGCGATACGGGCGTTTCCGGAAGCTGCATCCTGGTAGGTTCTGCGCCGTCTCACCCTTCCCATCCCTTCCGAATCCCTTAGCCACAAAGACAGAGGACGCGGACGATGTACTACAACCACCTGAGCGCGGCCGATCCCACCATTGCCAAGCTGATGAAAGGCGAGGAGCACAGGCAGATCACAGGGCTCGAACTGATCGCCAGCGAGAACTACGTCAGTCCGGCCATCATGGAGGCCATGGGGTCTGTGCTGAACAACCGGTACAGCGAGGGATACCCTGGGCGCCGCTACTACGGCGGCCAGGAGTTCACAGACCAGATCGAGCAGATCGCGATCGACCGCGCCAAGGCCCTGTTCAGGTGCGAGCATGCCAACGTTCAGCCCCACGCGGGCGCGCCGGCGAACATCGCGACCTACCTGGCCCTGGCCGAACCCGGCAGCACCATCCTCGGCATGGAGCTGGCGCACGGGGGGCACCTGACGCACGGGCACCCAGTCACTCACGTGGCGAAGATCTACAACTTCGTGCGCTACCGGATGTCGGACGTTGAGACCGGTCGCATTGACTATGACGAGATGCGCGAGGTGGCGCGCCGCGAGAAGCCGAAGATCCTGCTGGCCGGCTTTTCCGCCTACCCGCGCGAGCTTGACTACAAGGTGATGCGCGAGATCGCCACCGAGGTTGGAGCCTGGGCGGTGGCAGATGTGGCCCACATCGCGGGGCTCATCGTTGGCAAGCAGCTGGCCAATCCCTTCGATGCTGGCTTCGACGTCGTGTTGACCACCACCCACAAGAGCTTGCGAGGCCCCCGCGGCGGCATGATCCTCTCGCGTGAGGCCAGCACCGGCAAGCTCATCGACAAGAGCGTGTTCCCCTCGTTCCAGGGCGGGCCGATCATGCAGATGGTCGCGGCCAAGGCCGTCGCCTTCCAAGAAGCAGCTCGGCCGGAGTTCGTCGACTACGCGGCGCAGATCATCGCCAACGCGAAAACGCTGGCGGCGACACTGATGGAACGGGGAGCCCGCCTGATCACCAACGGGACGGACAACCACCTGATGTTGGTCGACAGCGTATCGAGCTGGGCGCTGTCGGGCGGCGTTGCGGAAAAGCGCCTCGACGAGGTCGGCATCACGCTGAACAAGAACATGATTCCGGACGAGCCGCGCAGTGCCATGGACCCGAGCGGCGTTCGCATGGGGACGCCCGCGCTAACCACCCGCGGTATGAAAGAAGCCGAGATGGCCCAGGTCGCCGACTTGATCCATCGCACGCTGAGCGCCAAGGACGACAACGTGCTTCCCGGCATCCGAGAGGAAGTCATCGGATTGGCGAAGCGCTTCCCCGTGCCCGGCATCTCGTTGCCAGCAGGCGATAGCCTGGCCTGACCGGGACGGTCGGCGCAAAAGCTTGGGAATCCGCCTCTACGTCCGCTCGACGGCCAGATCCGGACCGGTTTCCTTCGCTTTAGCTGCTTGGCAAACGTAGGGGGTTTCGCTTCTTTTGCCAGGGCGAAGAAGTCCTCGCATCTTCTCCTTCCCTGCGCGGCCAAGTCCCTTTATCGTGTCCGCGCGGCAACGTCGCACAGGCGCCGGCCTGAAGGTGCGCTAACACCCCAGGCCAGCTAACCACAACCAACTTTGGTGGAAGTTAATCGTGGCTGATGACAATCATAGGCCGGGCGAAGCATTGCCCACAACTGAGCTGCCGAAGCACGAACGGTACATCACCGTCTCGTCGATGTTCAGAACCCATGAACGAGCGAGTCCGGGACCGCACCGTCAGGTCGTTGAGACCAAGGTCCCGTGGATTCGTATGCAGGGCAAGTGGCTCGAAGCAGCGGGCTTCGGCCCACGGGCCCGGGTGCGTATCAGGATCATGGGCGGTTGCCTGGTGTTGACTGTGGACTGAATCGACAACCGGTGGCAGTCCTAAGCTTCGGCTGCCTGGGCGCCCACGTCTTCAAGAGCGGCGGTCGGGGCAGCCACTTGACGAGCAGACGCTGCCTTGGCTGAGCGTTGCTTCTTCGCTGCCGGCTTGGCCGCTGCCGATGATGCCGCCGAACGTTTGCGGCCCTGCTGGGCCGAGGCGTTGGAAGCGGCGGCATCACCGGTTGCACCACCGGCCCTTGCCTTCTTCCCCGCGGCCTTGACCTGGCGTCCGGGCTTCTTGGCCGTGACCTTCTTCGCGGCAGCCGCCTTCACTCCGGCGCGACGCTTCTTGGCAGGAGCCGGAGCAGCGTCGTCGCCGGTCGCTTTGGACTGGCCCGGTGGCTGCGTGAGGAACGACTCAAGCAACTCCCCGTTTTCCAATGCTGCTCGGAGCCATGCCGGACGGGGACCGCGGCCGGACCAGCTGTTGCCGTTCACGTCTTGGTATTTGGGGGCGTCTTGCTTCTGCGCCTTGCTCGACGTCTTCCGGGGGGCACCGCGCTTCGATTCATTGCCAAACAAGTCCTCTGCTGTGAAGCCATACAGCGCGACCAGCTGCCTCACCTCCTTCAGCGCTCCAGCGCCTTCCTTCTTCCTTGCCGCCTCCATGCGGCGCTGCAGGGCTTCCATCTCGTTGCGCAGTTGGGCGTAGGTCTTCGGCATAGTAGACAGGTGCTCCACAAATTGGTGGCCAGCATACTAACCCC
Organism: Caldimonas brevitalea; assembly: GCF_001017435.1. NCBI lineage: Bacteria > Pseudomonadati > Pseudomonadota > Betaproteobacteria > Burkholderiales > Sphaerotilaceae > Caldimonas > Caldimonas brevitalea. The sequence continues at coordinate 411,009 of NZ_CP011371.1, read as the reverse complement.
CTCAGGTAGCACTCGAAAGCGAGCCAAGGACCACGGCATGAACACGTAGCAGCTCGTGGGGGACGGAATCGTTTCCCGCGCACGCTGATCGTGCCGGCGTGGAAGACTGACAACCAAGACGCGACCCGGAGATATCGTTCGATGTTGAAATTTGCCACCGCTGCCGCTGCCGTCTTCTTCTTGCTCACTGACGTCGCGCACGCACAGCTTTCGGAGACGGAGCAACGCATCGTCGCCGCCGTCAAGCAGCGCACGCCTGCGGCGTTGGAGTTGCTGGAGCGATCGGTTCGCATCAACAGCGGCACCCTGAACCCCGAAGGCGTGCGCGCCGTTGGCGAGATCTATCGAGCGGAACTGGATGCGCTGGGCTTCAAGACCCGCTGGATCGACATGCCGCCGAGCATGAAGCGTGCGGGGCATCTGGTTGCAACGCAGGAGGGCGGTCAGGGCAAGCGCGTGCTGCTGCTCGGCCATCTGGACACGGTGTTTGAGAAGGACAGCTCCGTCCCGCTGTGGGAGCGTCAGGGCGACCGCGTGCGCGGACAGGGCGTGAACGACATGAAGGGCGGCAACGTCATCATGATCGAAGCACTGCGCGCACTCAAGAAGGTGGGCGCGCTGGAACACGCCAACGTCGAGATCATGTTCACGGGTGACGAGGAACGCACCGGCGTGCCGCTGCAGATGGCGCGCGCCGACATGGTGGCCATGGGCAAGCGCGCCAACTACGCCCTGTCGTTCGAGGGCAGCATCAAGCGCGACGGCGTGGACACCGCCAGCATCGCGCGTCGCTCCCACGGCAGCTGGACGCTGCACGTCAAGGGCAAGGCGGCGCATTCCATGGGCGTGTTCTCGGCACAGTCAGGTTACGGCGCGATCTACGAAACGGCGCGCATCCTCAACGCGTTCCGCGAGCAGGTGATCGAGCCGGCCCTCACGTTCAACCCAGGCCTGATCTTCGGGGGCACCGATGTCTCTTACAACAACGATACAGCAACGGCGAGCGCCTTCGGCAAATCCAACGTGATCGCGCGCGACGCGCAGGCTCTTGGCGACCTACGCTACCTCTCCCCGGAGCAGGGGGAACGCGCGCGTCAGAAGATGCAGACGATCGTCTCGACGGGCAACCTGCCCGGTACCTCGGCGACGATCAGCTTTACCGAGATTTACCCGCCGATGCCGCCTACCGAGGCAGGGCGCACGCTGGCGGACCTCTACTCGAAGGCCAGTTTGGACGCGGGGCTGGGCCGAATCGATATCTTCGATCCGTCACTGCGTGGCGCGGGCGACGTGCAATTCGTGGCGCCGTACACGGTGGGCATCGACGGCCTCGGCGCGCAGGGACGCGGTGCGCACAGCGACGACGAGGACCTGGAGATCGCATCGATCGAGCGGGGAGCCGTCCGCGCAGCCCTGCTGATCTACCGGCTGACGCAATCGGCGTCACGCTGACATGGAGAGCCGGAGACCAAGCATCGACCACGCCGTCGCGCAACGCACACTGGGCCTACGCCAGCCTTCTCTCGTTTGACTCTCGGCTGGCGCTTCGGCTCCCACCGGCGAGCGCGTCACGGTCGCGAAGCTCACGGAGGGCGGTGGACTTCCCGGTCGGCACCTGCTGCCGCAGCTCGACCGCGCGACTGTCACGGCGATGAAGGGCAAGCACTTCATCGTGAGCGGTATCGAACTCGTGCGCGTGGGCACGCAACCGTTCAGCTATCGCCAGTCGTGGCTCTGCTACGTGCTTTCGGAACCCGTTACGCCGTCGCCTTCAGGTCTCCGCTGACGACCAGTTGCCTCGAAGGCAGCGGAAGCGGTTCGGACCGGCCCGATTCCTCGGATCAAACGTGAACTATTCGACATCCCGGTCCGCATCCTGTTGGCAGTGAGACCGCTCGCTCGTGGCATTCTCGACGGCGCGCATCCGTGATGCCAAGATGAAGATCGCGCCGGGAAAACGGGATCGAGGATGAGACCGCTGGCCGCGCGAGTACCTGAAAGCAATGCAAAGGCGGTTGGACTTGCCGCGCAAGGATGGACATGAAGGACGACGCGCCGTTGCAACTCTGGCCCAGTCGCAACCTTCCCGCGGTGGCGATCGCCGCCCTGATCCTGACAACCCTGGAATGTGCGTCTGCCGTAGCTGTGCCACCAGCTCAGCCGCCCCGGTGGGTGACTGCCGACGATGTGCGAGTACGCACGGGCCCGAGCCCTGAGCACAAGGTCAGCGGCACCTTGCTGCGCGGCGCCGAGTTGATCCTCAAGAGCCCAACCGAAATCAGCGGCTTTTGTTTGATCGAAGGCCAGGGCCAATACGGCTACGTGGCCTGCAAATACCTGGGTACCGAGCGTATCGCGCGCCGTAAGGCGGGCGAGGATGGGGTGGATGCAGCACAGCGGTGGGTGAGCGGAAATGGGGTGACACTGCGTGAGGCGCCGCGTCTCGATGCCCCTGTGCTTGCCCGGTTGGCGCTCAACACCACCGTGAAGCTGGTGCGCGAGGAGGCGGAAGGTGGCTATTGCGAAGTCCAGGTGTTTGACGGGCCGATTGGTTTCACGGCCTGCCGCTATCTAACGTTCACACCGGTTGACCTGGCCCGCATCCGCGGTGATCGAAGCGCAGACCTATCGTCGTCACCCGACTACGACCCGGAACGCGTGTTCTGGCTCGAGCCGGGCTGGAACGCGCTGGAGGCGTACGCAGATTACCTCCAGAAGCAGCAACCCGGCATTCCGCCGGAAGGGCCTTGGCCGCGCGACGACGGGCTGGAACGCATGAAAGAGCACTTGGCTCTCGGCCTGAAGGGCCGCAAGCCTGCCCCTTATGCCGACTGGGCTGACCTCAAGCGCAAGGCGTCGCAAAACCTGGATCTCGGTGGTGAGGCGGGTCGGTTGCAGGCCGAAGGCAAGAACGTGAGCGACGAGGTTTGGCAGCGCGAGTTGCGGATGAATAACATCGGCCACGAACTGCAGAACGAAATCGGCCTGTGGGAGCCGATGCAGGATCCGACCTCGAACGAGAATGCGGCGGCGCCCGTCATCCGGCTGGTGCGAGCACTGGAGTTCCCCGTCGCGCGACCCTCGCTGTTTCGCAGCGAGGCGGACGTGGCGCCGCCGAAGGCCACCGCCGAGGAGGGCAGCGGCCGCTTCGGCATCGTGTTTCGCCAGCTGTTCACCTCCAGGCAGAAGCGCAAACGCGAGGAAGACGAGGTCTACGGCGCAGGCTTGTACGACATGTTGGCTCGCACGCAACTGCTGGTGCGGCCGGTCCAGCGCGTGCAGTTGTTCCGAGACGGCCGGTTGCAAGTCGAAGCCAGCCTGATGCGCAAGAGCGAGACACTGTGGCGCGACGTCGACGAACCGATGTGTCGGGGCTGGGTTCCCGGGTTTTCCTACGGGGCCGCGGATCCCCTCATCTGGCGCTACTTTGACGCTGAGTCGCCCGTGGAGGGCAGTGCCGGGGCGAGCGAGTCGTCGAAGTTGAATCGCAATCCCCCCGGAACCTTGTTCGCGTTCTATGCAAGCATCGACTTGCCGCCTGGCCCTGCCATTCGCACCGAAACACACGTGAGGTTGGACCGGGCTGCCACCGGCTTTGTGCGAGGGGTTCACCTGCATTACGACCTGGACGGCGACCACGTTCCCGATATCGCCGTGTGGGAGGGCCAAGGACGTGGTCCAGGCCATCTGGGCGGAACCACGACGACCGACGATCGCTGGTATCGCCTAGCGCTCGTCAACATTAATGGCGCATGGAAAGTGCTGGGCAGCGATGTGTTCAGCTACGGCTGTGGGTGCTGAGATACACATTCAGTCCAAGCACGTGGGCGGCGCGCGTATCCCGACTCCCTCTCTTGCGAGACCGTTGCGGCGCAAGACGAATGCGCCCCCGCGCGCCGGCCGAGGCAGGTGCGAAGGCTGTCGATCTCCTTGTCGTACCTGGGCCTAGGTCTCGCCGCACCGGCACGCGCCGTCTTCTCGCGTTCCGCCGTTGACATGCTGCTGGGGCCACGGAAACGTCAGCAGCCTTCGTGCGGTCGCTCGACTGACCGGACGAGGGCAGCGCCGAATCCGTGAAAATGCGCACAGCCCGTAGCCAGTTCAGCGTATCCGTCCGGACGTCCACGCTGCCGCCCGACCTGACTACTCAGAATCTCGGAATAGATGCGAGGCCGCTCCGCCTCAGACAGGCTTGTGCGTTATCCATCTCAGCCTTGAGATAGAACGGACCGATGTCTAGCTGTCTTTTCGCTCGGATCGTTGCAAGCGCTTGGCTTGCTGTCTGCTCAGCAAGCTCCTTGCTGACAAGGCGAAGCGCTTGTACTTGCTGGACTGAGATGCGCTCCGGCAGAGGGACCAGGAGATAGAAGATCGGCTCCACTTCCACCGCCACTCCCTCCACAACTTCCCCGTGCACTTCTGCTCGGCACTTCGGGCAAAACATCACGCTCTGGTGGCTGGCCGGCGCGAGCGCGCGCAAGGACCTGACCAGGGGCAGCGAGCATGTGGGGCAGCGCATCGGTAGCAAGTTCACAGTGGGCAGTGAGCGCCCCGGTCGACGGATCTTTCCTGGACACCCCCGACTGGCTTGCGCCCGACAAAGGCAGCGGGACAACCCTTCGATGTCGCTCGTAAGAGAGGCCTGCATGCCGAGGAACTCAAGCAGACCGTTGTGGATGCTTGCCGGCAGCCAGGGACATCGCTGTCGGGCGTCGCTCTGAAGTATGGGGTCAACGCGAACCAGGAGAGGCGCTGGTGCAAGGAGCGACCCGAGGGCGGAAAGGCGCTGCCACCAGCGCGCCGATCGGCAGGGACGTGCCACGAGGGGACGGCCGGCCGAGCGGTCATCTTCATCAGCGAGTTCGCGCGCGAAGTGAAGTGCTGTTCGATGGGGCTGCCCGCTATATGTGTCACGTGAGTCACTCTGACCTGCTGTCTTTTAGGCGGCTCTGCACTGTCTTGCGCATGCGCTCGTTCAGCTGCTTGAACTCCACGATCAATCTGTCGCAGGAGACCTTCTCAGCATGGCAAAGTGCCTGCGTTTCGACGTAGACGTCGTTGTCTTTCTGTTTGACTTCGCGGCGGACTACCGCTGGGTGGGCATAGTGGCCTGGCGGCGTGAACGACCACTGGATAGAGGCTCCGGATTCGGTCGCGATCACCCAGTTGTCGGGCTTGGTTGTGGAGAGGCTGACCCCTGGCTTCGCCTTGAGTGCCTGAAGCGCCTCTTCAACCGTGGTGTATGCAATGCCTTCATCCTTCACTTGTGGAGCTTGAGATTGAGCAGGGGTGTTTCCGAGGGCCAAGAGACAGAAGCTCAGAGTGACGGCTGTAGCACTAGTTCGCATGTATGGGACCTGATGAGTGAAAAGAAGCTTCTCGGTCCCGCGCGACTCGCCTCACGCCGCGCGGGCACCCACAGCTGGGATGGAAAGTTCCAGTGTCGGGAAAACGATGGGAACTGCCTGGGGAAACGTTGACGATTGTCTACGAGTGGAGCCCGGAGAAGCACTGTCAGAGCTGAGATCGCACTCTTGCCGCTCTTGTTAGCGCCTAAGCATACGATCAACGCGCCTTGACCGTACGCTCGCGGTTCTTGAAGGGATGCGCGAGGTCATCGGCATCCATCCGCTCGAACTGCACGACGGGGACTTGGCCCGCATTGAAGCTGGAGCCAACTTCTCGCCAGGAATCTTCGATCCAGCGCTTGGAGTGTTCAAGAAGAGGTGAAGTCATACGGAATGATAGGGGTCTGCAGTGCCCGCTTCCGCCTGCGCTGCGGCCGGCTGCTTCAGGCTGGGAGCCGTCAGACAGATTCGGCAGTTCCTGCGTACGCGTCCGGTGATTCCGTCTTGACTGCTGAGCTCGGCACCTCGGATACGATCTGCGAGATTGTCAGAGGAGAGTTCGTGTCACCGCTTGAACTGCGTGTCTTGGCCGAATCACCAAACTACCGGTTGTGCCACTCGTACGAGGCGGTGTTCGTCGTGGATAAGCGAGATGGCAGCGTCCATCCGGCAGGCGACCACTATGGGGATCCAGCGGTCGGAATCATCACTCCAGACGAGCGATGGTTTTGCACTGGCGGTGAGGGAGTTCTGTGTTTTTCCCTTGATGGGACGCTGCTCTCGTTCTTCCGAGATGGGCCGCCACCCGACGTTTCCCCGGCGGTCTCGACAGCTTGGTTCGTGCGCGAACTTGTTTGCGAGGGCAGCGACAACCTTGTGGTTTCGTTCGATGCCGAGGAGCATGGCACCTGGACTATCGATCTCGCGACTGCGACACCTACTCGCCGCGGTTCGTCCGCAGCTTAGGACCCCACCGATGCGGCAGTAGCTCGTCGATCCGGCTCGCCGGCTGCAGCGGCAACCGCTCCAGCACGTCGCACATGTACGCGTAGGGTTCATGCCCATTGATGCGCGCCGAGTGCAGCAGGCTCATCACCGTGGCGGCGCGCTTGCCCGCTCGCAGGCTCCCGGCAAACAGCCAGTTCGAGCGCCCGAGCGCAATCGGCCGGATCTGGTTCTCGACCCAGTTGTTGTCGATCGGCAGATCCCCGTCATCCAGGAAGCGCGTCAACGCCACGCAGCGGTTGAGGCTGTAGTCGATCGCACGCGCGGTGGCCGAGCCATCGGGTATCTTCTGCCGCTGCTGCCGCAGCCACTGATGAAGCGCGTTGGCCCCCGGTCGTGATCGTCGGCGCCGGGCCTCGAGTCGGGTCGCAATGTCGACGTCGGCCACGTCGCGCTCCACGTCGTAGAGTTCGCCGAAGAACTTCAGCGCCTGCTCGGCGACCTGGCTCTGGTGGTTGGCCCACAGCTCATGGAACTTGCGCCGTGCGTGCGCCATGCAGCCCACCTCGGTCACGCCCAGCTCGAAGCAGGCCTTGTAGCCGCTGAAGTCGTCGGTGACGAGCTGCCCCTGCCAGCCCGGCTTCTCGGGTGTGCCAGGCAGTCCGAGGAAGGACCGCACATGCTGGCCGCCGCGGCTGTCGGCGAAGTCGAACACCACCGCCTTCATCGGGTTGAACTGGGTGGTGCAGTAGCTCCACAAGTACGCCCGGTGCGTTTTGCCGTGGCCCGGCTTGAGCATCGCCACCGGCGTCTCGTCGGCGTGCAGCACCGGCTGGCGCAGCAGTTCCTGGGCCAACGCATCGACCAGCGGTTGCAATTGGACGCCGCACTCGCCCACCCACTGCGCGAGTGTCGAGCGGGCGAGTGCATGCCCAGCGCGCTCGAAGATGGCTTCCTGGCGGTACAGCGGGAGGTGGTCGAGGTACTTGGCCACCAGCACCTGGGCGAGCAGGCCACAGGTGGGCAGCCCCTTGTCGATTACGTGCGGTGCCACCGGCACCTGCACCAGCTTCTCGCAACAGGTGCAGACCCATTTGCCGCGGATGTGGCGCTGCACCGTGAACACGCCCGGCTGGTAGTCCAGCTTCTCGGCAATGTCTTCGCCGATGCGCTGCATCGCCTGGCCGCAGCCACAGATGGTGTTCTGCGGCTCGTGGCGGATCTCCCGCCGCGGCAGGTGTGCCGGTAGTGGCTGGCGCTTGGGTTGCCGCTTGTCCTCGACGCGCTGGTTCGCGACCGGCTGCAGTGCCCCGATCTCGGCGGCGACGGCCGCCAAGTCGGTGTCCAACGTCTCGTCCAGCAGGCTCTTCTGCTCGGGTGTGTACGCCTCGCTCTTGGCGGCGAACTTCAGCCGCTTGAGCACAGCGTTCTCGTGGGTGAGCTTGTCGATGACGGCCTGCTTGAAGGCCAGCTCGGCACGCGTTGCCCGCAGGGCTTCGCGCAGCTGCTGTACATCGAGGGTGTCGAGGTCGTCGCCGGTCACGGTGGCCATCGTGCCGCAAACGCCGGCGGGCAGCATCGGAAGATGCCGCAATTGCGATGGCTACAGCAGGGTGATCATGACCTGCTCCCCACCAGCCGTGCCAGGGTAAAGGAAGTGAAGTCCGTCAACCAGGAGAATGGCGGACATGAGGAAGAGCAAGTTCAGCGAGGAACAGATCATCGGGTTCCTCAAGCAGGCCGAGGCCGGTATTCCGGTGGCCGAGATCTGCCGCAAGGGCGGTTTCAGCGACGCGACGTTCTACAAGTGGCGCTCCAAGTTCGGCGGCATGGACGTGCCGGACGCGCAACGGCTGCGTGAGCTGGAGGCGGAGAACGCCAAGCTCAAGAAGCTGTTGGCCGAGGCGCACCTGGACATGCACGCGCTCAAGAGCGTCCTCGGGGTAAAGCGTTAGCCCCACGAGCCAAGCGCGAGGCGGTCCGCAAGATGGTTCAGGAACACCAACTGTCGGAGCGCCGTGCGTGTCGCCTCGTGGGGCTATCCCGCGACAGCTATCGGCACCCGCCGCAGGCCGACGCTCAGACACAGGCACTGGCCGGGCGCATCGTCGAGATCGCTCACGAACGGCGCCGGTTCGGCTACCGCCGCATCCACGACTTGTTGCGCCCGGAGTTCCCCAACGTCAACCACAAGCGTGTGTGGCGGCTGTACGCGGCGGCCAACCTGGCGGTGCGCAAGCGCAAGAAGGTTCGCAGGCCACCGGCCGAGCGCCTGCCGCTGCAGGCCGCCACGATGGTCAACGAGGTATGGAGCATGGATTTCGTCAGTGACAGCCTGGCCAATGGCCGACGACTGAAGTGCCTGACGGTCGCCGACGACTTCAGCCACGAGTGTGTTGACATCACGGTCGATTACGGCATCTCGGGTGAGTACGTCACGAGGCTGCTGGACCGTGCGGCTCGCTTCCGAGGCTACCCCGCCGCTGTGCGGACCGACAACGGGCCGGAGTTCACGAGCCGCGCCTTCATCGCGTGGACCATCGAGCACGGCGTGCGGCACCTGCTGATCCAGCCCGGCAGACCCATGCAGAACGGCTACATCGAGAGCTTCAACGGCAAGTTCCGGGACGAGTGCCTGAACGAGCATTGGTTCCAGACCCTGCAGCAGGCCCGGGAGACCATCGCGCACTGGCGACGCGACTACAACGAGGTGCGACCGCACAGCAGCATCGGACGCATCCCACCCTCGCGCTTCGCCGAACAGCACCGCCAGCATTCAGGCAGTGCTGCTCACCAACCTTCAGCTTCACACGAGATCAATTAACCTTCAACCCCGGACTCCTTCCATACGACTGGCACGGCAGAAGGGGGCAGGTCAATCACGCCGGCTTCGCCGATGCGCTGCCAGGGCAGCCCGAGCACGAGGGCGTCGAGTTGCGCGTGGGTGAGCGTTAGGGTGCCGAGGGCGTCCTTGGGCCAGACGAACTTGCCGTTGTTCAGCCGCCGTGCGGCCAGCCACACGCCGATGCCGTCGTGCACGAGCACCTTCATGCGGTTGGCCCGACGGTTGGCAAACAGGTAGGCGTGGTGCGGACGGGCCGCGCCGAAGACGGCCACGACCCGCGCCAGGGCGGCTTCTGTCCCGCACCGCATGTCCAGCGGCTCGACAGCGAGCCACACCGCGTCCACCCGGATCAACGCAGCAGCTCGCGTAGCCAGGCCGCACAGGTCTCAGCTGCGCTGAGCGGCCAGTTCACCCGCACGCTGAATGGGCCTCGTTGCAGCTCTACGTGGATCGCTTGCGCGGGCTCCCGGTGTACCGGGCCAGCAGAGGTGACGGCGACAGGAACGAAGGCTTCGACAGGCCCCACTGTCCCCGCCTGGCGGCGCCACTTGTGCACCAGGTTGGCGTTCAGGCCATGCGCCAGCGCGATGCTCGCCACCGACGCTCCTGGTTCGCTGCACGCCACCAGCACTCGCTGCTTCAGTTCCCGGTCGTGGCGGCGTCGTCTCTTCGGCTTGGCTTCTTCCATGGTGTCCACCTAAAAATTCTTGGTGGACACCATCCTTGCCGCTTGAAACTGTGCATTCAAGACGGGTTGGCCGCGTAAGCTTCCCCTCGACGTAGACACTTGAATCTGGAGAATGTGGCCTCGAATAGGAAGACGAGGACGATGAGAAAGAGCAAGTTCAGCGAGAGCCAGATCGTGGCGATCCTGAAGGAAGGGGAAGCCGGGATGCTGGTTGCCGAGGTGTGTCGCAAGCACGGCATCAGCGCGGCGACGTACTACGCGTGGAAGAGCAAGTACGCCGGCGCGACGGTGTCGGACCTCACGCGCATGCGCGAGCTCGAAGCGGAGAACGCGCGACTGAAGCGCATGTACGCGGATCTGGCGCTGGAGAACGCAGCCATCAAGGACGTGCTGTCAAAAAAATTCTGACGCCGTCCGCGAAGCGACAGGTGGTGCAGGTCATGGTGACCGAGCACCGCTTGTCGATCGCGCGAGCCTGCACGGCCGCAGGCTTGTCGCGGGCGGCGTACTACAAGACGCCGGTCTTGCCGCAGGAGAAGGATGCCGAGGTGATCGATGCGCTCAACGGCATGGTGCAGAGGAACGGGCGCTGGGGGTTCTGGAAGTGCTTTGACCGGCTGCGCCTGGATGGTCGGCCCTGGAACCATAAGCGGGTTTGGCGCGTGTACTGTGAGCTGGGGCTGAACCTGCCGCGGCGCACGAAGAAGCGCATTCCCAAGCGAGAACGGATTCCGCTGGCCGCTGGCGCCTTTATCAACGAGGGCTGGGCGCTGGACTTCATGCACGACGTGCTGTACGACGGGCGTCGATTCCGCACGCTCAACGTGATCGACGAGGCCAACCGCGAGGCGTTGGCCGTCGAGGTGTCGCAGTCCATTCCGTCGACATTGCTGATCAGGACACTGGATCGGCTGATCGAGTGGTATGGAGCGCCGAAGGCGATCCGCATGGACAACGGCCCGGAGATGACCAGCCACGAGTTCGTGCAATGGGCGCAGCGCAAGGGGATCGCGCTGAACTACATCGAGCCCGGCGAGCCGAACCAGAACGCGTACATCGAACGGTTCAACAAGACCTACCGCACCGAGGTGCTCGACGCCTACCTGTTCAGCTCGATTGAGCACGTGAAGGCGATCACCGAGGAGTGGCTGACCCAGTACAACGAGTACCGACCGCATGACTCGCTGGGTGGCATTCCGCCACGCCAGTTCATGCCACGTTTGACGACCACAACCGCCGCGGACTTCAGGAATCAACTGTCTGCTTGATAGGGGAGCTTACGGGGAAGCTTACGGCCGGACGCTTACGTTCCTGCCCCAGTCCTACTATCGTGGAAAGGCGCCCCGGCTACCAAACCCGGACCTTGAAGCCGGGTAGGTTCTCCAGAGGGAATGGAAACGCAGGTTCCAGGCCGGCAGCTTTCATCGCCGTGACCAGCGCCCTGTACTTCTCCAGAAGTGCGCCCCGTGCCCCCCAATCCTCTGTCTCGTCTTCCAGACCTGGCTCGACGAACGTGGCGCCGTCCGCCTCGTCCCCGAGCATGAGCTTGGTGTAGTCCCAGTCGTATCGAAACACGACCTCAAAAGCGCCGACAAACTCTGTTAGCGTCTTGCGGATTGGTTCATCTGTCATGGCACCAGCCTACCTGATTGGCATCTGGGGCGCCCGGACCTTGTCGACACAAATCTCTGCTTCCACTGCAAAGCGGCGGCCGGTACAGGCGGCAAGCGCGCATGTTGAGCTCCAACGAATGAAAGTGACTTCCCTGTCCCGAACTGGCCGCTTCGCGGCTATCAGCATCCAAGTGCCACGATGGGAAGTACCGAGCAACCTGCTTAAGTGGGGAGCACTCTGACTGCATAAGGAACCCCAAAGCCAACTAGCAAGGCGGATGAAGCAAACAACAAGCGACGTACCGAGATTGCGCGCTTTGTGACGGCTGCCGCAACCGGTCCGAAGATAAACGGCGAGACGAGAAGAACGCTGGCGGCGACCCCGGCCGAACCAGTGGCGAACTCGAGCACGCTTCCCCAGAATGTGCCGATAGCGCCGATACCCAGGAAAGCCACGACGAGCGACATCGGCGGCTGCGAGTCTGGTACCTCGACTGGGGACGAGCTAACCGTCTGCCAGACGATGCCGGCTGCGAAGCCGAGAAACGCCGTTGCAAAGATCCAGCCAGGACCGAACCATGGCAAAGCTTGGGCGAGGAGTACCGCAACGAAGAGAGCCGCAAGCCAAGCAACGAAGATTCGCCACAGAACTAGGGCACAGAATGCAACAAGCAGTTCATCCATGAGTGACGGTTAAACAAATGAAGTGCGCTTCTCGACCCTGAGCTAGCCTACAGCGGCGACCTGCATCGAAGTGCCACGACGGGAAGTACCTGGCGGGGCGTTCACGATGGTCAAAAATGTGAAGGGTTAGGCTGCATCGGGCGAGGCAAGCCAAACGGTTTGGCGATGACGTAGAACTTCATGGCAATGCGGGCAGCTTTGGAGTGGCAAACGGTCAAACTCGGCCCAGATGTCTTTGGAATCGATATTCGTTCCTGCGTACGCTACCGTGTCCGGTGTCGCTGACGGGCCACACCTCTGATTGCAGTTGTGACACACGACGTTTTCGAAGTGAACCCGATAGTAGTGACCATTAAGGCGAAGCAGCGAGAGCGAATGCCACTGCGCGGACCAGCGAGCTCGGACCAAGCCAAGAGCCGCAACCTCAAACTGACCATACTGTTGTAGCCACCCGGCGATGGCGTCGGGAAGTGAGACAGGAAGGCCAGCAAGAGCCCTTTCGCTCAGTATCTCGGCCCAGGCGTTCGTAGACGGAAAGTAGACCGCCTGGCCATGAACGAACTCGTAACGAATGCGCGGGTCGTCGGCGTTCATACGCGGCTCTCCAGTCTACCTAATGAAATGGGCTCTCCAGTCCCGAGGTGCCCGCGGTGCAGCGGAGTACGGCACCGACGCGCCACGACGGGAAGTGCCTGGCGGGACGTTCTTGTCAATCAACGAACTCCCTCAGCGGGTTCCGTTCGGTAATCCCATTTTGAACACAGTCGACCAACATTGCACGCTAGCCACCAAGCGCAGCCATGAGAACCACAGCCAGGATGATGTAGAAGGAGACGCCGACAAACAAGAGCCCCGTGTGCGTCACCACGCGTTTACCGTTCAAGACAAAGGTAAGAGAGCCGGCCGCGGAATGTGTACGGCCTTCGGCCTCATCGAGTCGCTCGCCGCGCCACTTGCCAACGCTGAAGAGCCTAACAACTAGTCGACCAGTGCCAACCAGGAGCACGTCTACGATTAACCAACCAAGGGCGGCAATCAATTCGTCCATCGCTCCTCACGAATGAATGGGACCTCGCCGCTCCGACCAAACAGTATTGCGGCGCTCGGCATCGAAGTGCCACGATGGGAAGTGCCTGGCGGGAGGTTCATGGTCGTCAACGAGCTGCTAAGACGCGCGCAGCCCGCGCGATTGCCAGAAGTGTCTCCGCCTTCTCCCGCTTCCCGCCAAGATAGTCGTCTGCGAGGTCTCTGGTTCCGGACCATGCACGTAGCAGCATCTCAGTTGCCTTGGCTCGGTCGCCCAACTCGGCAAGCGCATACGAAGAACGTGCTTCGGACAGAGGCCGCTCGGCCTTCCGCCGGGCGAGTGAGACATACATGGTCTGCTCCACCGCGGCCTCGACGGCTTCCTTCGCGAGGGCATGCAAGCCCGATGCCTCGGCCGCGAGTGCCAGGTCGAGCGTTGCCAGTACGTCCCTTGCTGCGATCTGAGGATCTAGAGGCAACAATTCCTTGGCACGCAAGAAGTTCGCTTTCGCGCTGTCGCGTTGTCCTTCTTGTGCCTGGAGTTGGCCGATGCGTGTCCTGACTTTGATTTCGTAGGTCCCGAGGGATTGGCACAGCATGGCGCAGTAGGTCATTGCTGTATGCGTAGCGCGTCGTTCGATCGCATCGTTGATGATCGTCAGCGCCGCTGCCTGCTTAGGCGACACGTACAGGTTACCCGACCCCAGCTTTGCGATTTCCGCCAAGGCCTTCACTTGCTCGTTCCTGCGCGCGTAGTAGACGGCAAGTTCGACGCCGAGTTCGTCGAGATCGCCGTGCCGGCGGGCGAAGTCGAGCTCGTCATTGTCGAGAGCAAGTCTCGCAAGCGATTGGACGGCTACACGCTTCTCCCGCCGTTCGCTCAATTTCTGCGCGCCAGAGAGTGCGATGGCCAGCTGGGCATTTGCCTTCTTTGTCTGGTGGACTCGAAAGTATCCGAGGGCCAACGCCCGATGAACCCTTACTTCGTCACTGGCGGGGAGGTCGCCAACCTGGCTCGCGACCCCATCCAGCATCCACATCGGCGCGTCCGTTGTCCCCGTGACCGGCACGAGACCGTCTGCAAGGATGCCGTAAGCGCCGTCCCTCGAATTCAGCTTCGCGTTCGCCATGGCTGCTTCGAACGCCTGATGAGCACTGTCATCTGCGCTGAGGCGCGCAAAGACAATGGCCACTTGGGCCAGACCTTCTACCCGGGATCGAGAAGGAATGGCGTCGGCCTGCGCTGCCGCGAAGGCCGCCTTGACGATCTCGAGCTTCCGCGGCGTAGGCAGGTCGCTTCCGTCGGCGGCCGCCAACAGCAGGCGGGGATGTTGCCAGGGCTGCGACTTGCGGGCGGCGGCGATGGCCTCGTCCGTCATTCCGGCTGCCGCCATCGCCTGCACTTCCAAGACGTCCGGATTGATTTCCTGAGCCCAGCGCAGACTGCGGCGTTCGATCTCTGCCCAGTTCTTCTGTCTGAACGCTTCGTCGATCGCGGCGACCGGCGTCAATGCTGCCCCCGGGAGCGCAACAACCGCAAGGGCGACTGCCGCCAGGATTGGATTGCAGAGGTGCCGAGTCAGCATGGCAGCCTTTGACTGCATTGTGGTTGCCATGGCACTACTGATTCGGCACGAATGAACTTGAATCAAGCTGCATAGCGAACCGGTTCATGCTCAAAGCAGCACCGGGACAGACAACATCGAAGCGCCACGACGGGAAGTGCCTGGCGGGATGGTCATGTTAGCCAATGAGTTGATTCGAGAGAAAAGCATTTCTAGTTCGGCTCAAGCTACAGGTCTCGCTTGCCGGATGACGTCCGCTCGAAGCGGTTAGCCATTTTTCTGCAATGCACGAACTTGTTCGAGAAACTTTGTGAACGTGGCTCGTTGCTCGGGAAAGCGAGTTTGACCTTCCTGGAATATATCTTTGGCGGCTTTGAGGTCACCAAGCTTCATAAGACACTCTCCCTTTGAGAAGAAGGCTGCCATTCCATTTGGGTTCACGCGCAGAGATTGCTCAAAATCACGGAGGGCTTCCCGGATCTTTCCGAGCTCCATGTAAATAAATGCGCGGTTGTCGATGGCTTCGTAGAAAAGCGGGAATAGCTCAATGGGTTGGCTGTACTCGGCAATAGCCTCCGTTCTCTTGCCTTGGTCACCGAGTGTGTATGCAAGCTTGTAGTGCTCATTGGCTTTTCGAACAATCTCCTTGGAGTCTTGGCCAGTGAAGCTGATATAGCGCGGAAAGTCAGTCAGCTTGAGGTACTCGACAAAGCCAATCAACTCCTCCTTGGAGGGCGCTTGATTTCCAATCCGTTCCCACCCGTGGCTGAAGCTGGCTGCATCAATTGGAGCGTGCCAAACCAGAACCGCTGCGCGAGTGAGAGACTCGACGGTTGGCTTGCTTGGAACCGCTTTGTATGTCAAACAATGAGCAGCTGCCGTTCCGTCAGGCCAGGGATCGACGGCAAGAATCTTGATAGCGCTCCAGCCGTTCCTGTCTTGTTGAACAATGAGGTCGCCCGGCTTCACCGCGAGCTTCTCCTTCGCGTTGGGCGTGTCATTCGCTTGCGCGGAGGAGATTCCAAGTGCCGAGAGGATGAGCGCGCAAATCGTGGCGAAGTTTCTGAGCATGGCTGAGGTTCAGGTGAGCAAATGGCTAACGAATGAAATGGACTTCCCCGTCCCAATCTGGCCACGTTGAGACAACCGGCACCAAAGTGCCACGATGGGAAGTGCCTGGCGGGACGTTCATGTTCATCAACGAGCAAGGAGTTCGACACGAGCGACCTGCCGCCGGCACGTCCACTAGATGAACGTGTCAGGCATCACTTATCTTGAAGGACATCGAAGTTCCTTCAGGAAGATCTTTGATTTGGTGATGCACATGCCCGGAGAACCCATACCACTCTGCGGCTGACATAGGAACCATGTTTTCTGCTGCATAGGTACCACCCAGTATTGGCAGCACTTTGAATGCGAAGCACTGGCCTTCTGCCAGCAACTTACCTTCAGCCAACAATTGATCGACGACCGGTGCAAGAAACCATTCAGCACCCGCATCGTCTCGAAGAGCGGCTAGAAAGAGATCCCGAGTATCTGACACCTGAGCAAGTTGACCTTGTCCGGTGTCTAGCCAATGAATCGACCGATCCGGCGCCTCGAAGAACACGTCCCCTGCGGCGGAGCACATGAATGCTTCCATTGTCTCGGGGACCAGCCATCCCCATCGATCACGAAGAGCGGCGAGCGCCTCCGCCGAAGGGACTATTGTGAGTTGCTTCCAGGTGGCTAGCATGCAGTACCGAATAGATAGTGTGGAGCTTCCCCGTCTCGAACCTGCCGCACTGCCGTGAAAGACATCGAAGTGCCACGACGGGAAGTGCCTGGCGTGTCTGTCATGTTCATCAACGAGTTGATTTTGGGGGAAGGCACTGGAAAGAGTGCTAACCGCCATTTTGCGACTGACGCTCAAGCTTGTTGAGCCGAGCGAGAAAGCCGTTGCGCTGATGCTCTGTAAGGCCAGGATTACAACCAGAATTCCAAAGAGTCGCTAACGCGGCGAGGTTAGGCAAGGCCAAGAGCGCAGGATCGCGTACTGCTCAAGACGGACCGCGATGTCGTGGGCCACAGCTTCCGCCTGTTCGATAGTGGATACCCTCCACCATACGTCCTCATTCTCGCGTGACAAGCGACCAAGCCGTTTTCGCCAGTGTGCGCCCGCAATAGACGGCTTCGTTACGTCACGCACGTCCGGATAGACAAGCGCCGAAGCAAACACAGCGACGTTTACCGTGAACTTTGCGTCAGTTGACGTGCTGTGTCGAGACCCCTGTACTTCGACAAGGTGCACAACATCTTCCGATTGACGCGCGAAGAGACTTGCGGATTTCCGGTATCCTAGCGGACGCAACAACGACTGCACAGCCGCCAGGATCGGAGCTCGTAATTCGACGGATGACATTTTGGCGACCGCTTGATTGAACCGGCTTCACCGTGCTGAACCAGCCTCAATTATTTTTGACGGTCGGCATCGCAGTGCCACGATGGGAAGTTACTGATGCGTTCATGTTCGTCAACGAGGCGCGAAGGGGAAGCATCTGCAGTTCAATATGAACCAAGTGCCGTAGGCACGTCCTCTAGACGAAAGAACGCAGCGAAGTGCTGTGCAGTCATGGCTTATCCCTTTACAAGGAGGCAGCAGAATCAAAGTTCTGACTCATGACGTATACCGCCGCCATCAATGCGACAACACCACCTAACGTGAGCGCCCCAACCAGTCGACCGGTTTCTCTCCACAACTCCGGTTGCTACCAACCTGTCAGGACGCCCCCTTTCGTCGCTGTCATCCTCGTACACCATCACTTCCAACCCCTGACGTAGCAAAATCGCTTCGCCACGCGAGTCGAGCTTGACGTCGCCAGCGGATAGCAACACAAGGTCGGACTCCACCATTTCGTTGAAGTCCACATGCAGCATCGGCTTCATTATTGACTCGACACCCTCAAAGGTTCAGACCTCTGCATCCCCGACCTTCGTGCTGCGGCAAAGAACGTCGACGTGGCACAAGTGGGAAGTGCCGGGTGGGACGTTCGTGCTCGTAAATACGCAACGAGTCCAATCGGGTCGCCCGCCGACGACCACCACAACACCAATCGTTACTCATGCTCATTCAAGTCCTTCATACGTCCGATTTCTGCCTCATCCAACACGGGCTGTTCCAGCGCCTCCATCATCAGAAGCATCTGCTCGTACAAGTCTGAAACCGTTTCGCCATAAACGTAGGTCGGCGCTACATGGGTAGCTATCGGCTCTCCTGCTTCGCTGTAGTAGACATCGAAGATCCGCAGGCCATCTGCGTTTCGCACAACTCGGTACTTCCAGGACATATGCGCCTAAGAATGTATGCGGCTTTCCCACCCATAAGGAGCCAGGCAGCGGTAGACGACGTCGAAGTGCCACGCTGGGAAGTGCCTGGCGGGACGTCCACGATTGTCAACGAATTGAGTTAGCAGGAAGTATCTATAGGGAGCTAGGCCTCGATGGGTGTTGCCGGAGACGCGAACGCGTTACGGAAGGCCATTTCTAGATCAGACGCGAAACCAGGCACGTGCTTGCCGGCAACCTCGACGATCCTCCCTGAGAAGGCCTGAAGACAAGCGAGCACCTTCGACAACTGGTCCGTGAGGACATCTCGGCCAAAGAAGATGCATGCTTCTTCGCGCTGTGACTGAGAGATTCCTTCATCCGGCCAGAGAACGTATGACTCCCCCACCCTCTCGATCCAGGGAGAGGGGTCGTGCCCCATCCAAGGAGAAACTGAATTTTCGAGCAGAAGGTCCCACTCGATCCAACCTTCAAGTCCGCAGCAACACGACGGCAACACCTCCTTGTTGCCGGCACGAACCGCTAAACCGCCAGGCAATACAAGTGATTCAGCGCGCGATATCTCGGCAGCTGACAAAACGTGCTTCTCCCCGACCCTGTTGTATTGGGCGAGTTGGAGGAGAACAAGAGCCACCTCACCGTCCGAGGACGAACCGGACAGATCGATCCGCGCCGGCCAAGGCTGCGGAGGCAGAGGGCACCAGAACTGTTCGGCCGCTGCGGGTGCCTCAACAACCGGGGAAAGAACGAGCATGCAGTTGCTTGAGGGTTAACGAACGAAAGGGGGCCTCCCGGTGCCGGACCACCTCCGCAGCGGCAACTGGGATCGAAGTGCCACAAGCGGAAGTAACTGTTGAGACGTCCATCTCATCAACTACTCGACCCAGCTGACCAGTCGATACTTTTCACATGTGATCTAGTTTGCGCAAGCGGCATTGCCCTTAAGGCCATGAGATCGGCGGCGTGCATTCGCTGCACCGCTGTCGCAGCATGGCAGAGGCAGTGAGCAGCAGCTCACCCCAGTTTTCTCACCATCCCTGCTCCACCAAGATCGTTTGCAACCGCTCTATTCGACACACGCATAAGTCCTTGTCACCAAAGGACTTCTCCTTGTGCCGGCTAGAAAAAGTAGTCTCTTTTTCAGAGAAGAGAGAGCGAGAAGGAATCCAACTAAGGCCAAAACGGGCCCAATGGCACGGACCCGTGGCACAGGCAGAACGGCCCGGAAGCCCGCATTGGCGCGGGAAACACCCAAAGCAAAACGCCCAACCGAGAGCGGTTGGGCGTCGTATTCTGGTGGCCTAGGGCGGAATCGAACCACCGACACAAGGATTTTCAATCCTCTGCTCTACCAACTGAGCTACCAGGCCTTAGAAAGACTGCGAGTATAGCGCAACTTCTGCGTGGCGATCAATTGCCGCCCGAGCGCTTGTTGCGCGACAAGTCCACGCCCAACTGCTTCAGCTTGCGGTACAGGTGGGTGCGCTCCAGCCCGGTCTTCTCGGCCACACGTGTCATGCTGCCGTTCTCCTTGGCCAGGTGGAACTCGAAGTACGCCTTCTCGAACGCGTCGCGCGCCTCGCGCAGCGGGCGGTCGAGCACGAACACCTGCTCAGACTGAGGGCCGAGGGCGAGTGGTGCGTTGTGGTTGGCCGTCTGCGGCGAGGCGAGCGTGTGCTCCACCGTCAACTCACGCGCGCCACCGCTCGACAGCATCACCTGCTGCGTCGCCGGCAGCGCCGGGCGCGGGCTCTGGCGCGCCAGGCCCTGCTCCACCGAGCGCAGCAGCTTCTGCAGCGTGATCGGCTTTTCGAGGAAAGCCATCGCCCCGAACTTGGTCGCCTCCACCGCGGTGTCGATCGTGCCGTGCCCCGACATCATGATCACCGGCATCGTCAGCTGCCCGGTGGCCCCCCACTCTTTGAGCAGCGTGATGCCGTCGACATCTGGCATCCAGATGTCGAGCAGCACGAGATCGGGGCGCGTGTGCTCGCGGAAGGCGCGTGCCTGCGCCGCGTTCTCAGCCAGCTCAACGCTGTGCCCTTCGTCGGAGAGGATCTCCGAGAGCAGCGCGCGGATGCCGAGTTCGTCGTCAACAACAAGAATGGTGGCCATGCAGTCTCAGCTCCCCGCTTCGGCAACAGAGTGTGTCCCGGTGTCGTTTGGCGCGGGGTGGGGTGGGGCGATCATTGAAAATGATATCGAAACTTGCGCCCCCCTCGGTCCGCCCTCCTCTTGGGCGCCATTCTCGGTGCCTTCGAGGTTCTTCAAGCGCACCCTCGCGCCGTGCTCGTCGGCGATCTTCTTGACGACCGCCAAGCCCAGTCCGGTGCCCTTGGTCTTGGTCGTCACATAAGGCTCAAAGGCCCGCTTCAGCACCTTCTCCGAAAAGCCGTGGCCGTTGTCGCTGACCAGCAGCCGCACGGCTCGCAAGCCGCCGTCGTCGGCCCGCGCGGCCTCGGTCACCACGCGCACGTGGCCGTCCGGCCGGTCGGCGATGGCGTCCAGCGCATTCTGAAGCAGGTTGTGCACCACCTGACGCAGCTGGCTCTCGTCGCCCAAGATCAGCGGCAGGTCGGCGCCCAACTCGGTGTGCAGCTGGCCGGCCTCGCTGGCAGAGCCGTAGAGGCCGACCACCTCCGACACCAGCGCGTTGAGGTCAAGCGCCTTCAGCGTCGCGCTCGGCAGCCGCGCATAGTCGCGGAACTCGTTGACCAGCTGCTTCATCGCGCTGACCTGGTTCACGATGGTCGTCACCGACTTGGTCAACATCTGCTGCTCGGTCGGGCCCAGCTTGCTCTCGAGCTTCAACTGCAGACGCTCGGCCGACAGCTGGATCGGCGTCAACGGGTTCTTGATCTCGTGCGCCAGGCGCCGTGCCACTTCGCCCCAGGCAATCGAGCGCTGCGCCGACACCACCTCGGTGATGTCGTCGATGACCAGCAAGCGCGCCTGCTGCGGCAGCCAGGCGCCACGCACGAGCAAGGTGATCTGGCCGCGCTCGGGCAACGCATCGGCCGGTGGCTGCAGGTCGAACGACTGTTGCCAGTGATCGCGCTCACCCGCCTCGTTGCCGGCCGTGTGCACGTCGAACAATCGCGCCACCTCGGCGGCAAAGTCTTGCATCGTCGGCACCTCGGCCAGCAGGCGGCCCACATACGCGCCGACGGGCAGCCGCAAGATGCGCGTGGCCCCGGGGTTCACCGACTGGATGCGCCCCTGTTCATCGAGCACCACGACGCCGGCGGTCAGGTTGTCGAGGATGGTCTGGAGGTTGCCTTTGGCCGCCTCCAGTTCGTCGAGGCTGCGTTGCGCGAGCGAGCGGGCGTCGGACAGCTGCTGCGTCATGTCGGCAAACGAGCGCGTCAGGCCGCCCAGTTCGTCGCGCGTGGCAAACACCTGCTTGGGCGTCAGATCGCCGGCTGCCACCTGGCGCACGCCCTCGGCCAGCAGCAGCAGCGGCCGCGCCAGCTGGTTGCCGAGCGTGGCGGCCAACAGCACCGCGCCGAACACCGCCAGGAACAACGACAGGGTCAGCGTGCCGATGTACATCCGGCGCAAGCCATCGCGCGCGAGCGAACGTTGCTGGTATTCGCGATACGCGGTCTGCACCGCCATCGCATTGGCGGCCAGCGTGGCCGGCACGAGTTGTGTGACGAGGAGGTAACGCTCCTCGCTGGTCAATTCCAGACTGGTCGACGGTACGTACGCGAGCACGCGGATGCGTGGCACCCCGGTGTCTTCCTCCAGCCCTTCGAGCTGGCTCACCACGCGCTGCGTGCGCGCCTGGCGCAACAGCGCCTGCGACGGTCGGTCCGGTGCCAGGGCTTCGCGTTCGACGCCCACACTCGCCAGCGCCTGGCCGTTGCCCGACAACAGCGCCGCCTCTTCCGCCGACAACTGGTCGCGCACGCGTTCCAGCGCGAGCGCCCAGGCGGCGTCGCGGCCTTCGGACCCGAGTCGGTCGGCGGCCAATCGGGTCTTGTTGCTGAGGTCGTTGACCAGCGTGTCGAGCGTGACGCGGCCCAGGTTCAGGCCGGCATCGAGTGCAGTTTCCACTTCGACGTCGAACCAGCTCTCGATACTGCGCGAGACGAACTGATACGACACGGTGTAGATGACCAGCCCCGGCACCACCCCCACCATCGCGAAGATGCCGGCCAGCTTGAACAGCAGCCGGCTGCCGAACTTGCGCCGGCGCAAACGCACCGCCAAGCGCACGCCGGCGATCGAGATGACCAGCGCCAGCACGGCGGCAATCGCGCCGTTGAGCCACAGCAGCCACTCGAAGTGCTGCTCGTACAGCCGGCGGTTGTTGGTCGACAGCGCGAGCAAGAACACCAGCACCAGCCCCGCGCCGGAAATGGCGACCAGGGACAGGATCCAGGCCCAACGGGTGGCTTTGCTCACGTGGCGGTGTCCAGCAACAACAAGGTCCGAATGTCGGTCAGGTGGGGTCTTCGATCACCATCGTGCTCTCGGCCGACAGGTCCCACTCGGCCTGGCCGCCGATGCCGATTTGAAAGGGCCGCGGCAGCTGCCCGGTGTCGAGCCGGTAGACGAGTTCGATGTAATGCCGCTCGCCCGGCTCGAACTGCGACACCTCGGCGATTTTCCAGCGCGAGCTGCGTTGCACGGCGGTCAAGGCGTCGCTGAGCGATTCGTAGCTTTGATGCAGGCTGCCGAAGGTGACACGATAACGCCGCGTCAAGGGTTGGTAGGCCAGCCGCCAGGTGCGGCTGGCGCGCGAAACGCGCTGGTCGCGCCAATACCAGCGCGACCGAAAGGTGTTGGCCTCGGCCACGAAATGTAGCGGCACGCCCTTGAGCACCGCGTCCTCGACCGTCTTGGGCAACTCGAAACGGGCGGTGAAGCTGAGCACCACCGCCTCTTCGCTGCGCCCGATCTCGATTTCGCGCAGCTCGATGCCGGCCGCCTGCGCGGGCAAGCACCAGCTGCACGCCCACAGCAGCAGCACCAGCAGCCCGACCAGCCACCAGCGACGGCCCAGGGCAGTGCCGCCGGTGGCGGCCGCGACCGGGGACACAAGACAGCCAGCAACCCGTTGATCGCGACGCACGTGACAGCAGCTCTCGTCTCAGGCGGGGCCCTTTTCGAGCAAGGCGTAGAAAAATCCGTCGTGCAAGGCGACCGCCGGCCCCGGATCAGCGGTCTCGCATCCATTGTCGGGCAAGGGTAATGCGTGGCCCGGGGCGGGCAGCACCCGCGTCTGCGTATTACGTTGCAAAAAAGCGTCGATCTGTCGCTGTCCTTCGTCCCGGAACACCGAGCACGTGCAGTACAGCAGCCGCCCGCCGGGTTTCAGCAAGGGCCACAGCGCCTCGAGCATGTCGCGCTGGATCTGGGCCAGCTGGGCGATGTCGGCGTCGCGCCGCAGCCACCGCACGTCGGGGTGCCGGCGGACGATGCCGGACGCGCTGCACGGCGCGTCCATCAGGATCGCGTCGAAGGGGCGGCCGTCCCAGAAGGTCTCGGGTTGCCGCGCGTCGGCCACCTTCAGCTCGGCCCGCAGCTTAAGGCGTGCGAGCGTTTCGTCGACACGCGCCAGCCGCCCGGCGTCGCTGTCGATGGCCAGCAGGTCGAGGTCGGCCAGTTCCAGCAGGTGCGCGGTCTTGCCACCCGGGGCGGCGCAGGCGTCGAGCACGCGGGCACCGGCCGCGACCGTGGCCCCGGCATCGGTGGCCGCCGTGCCCTGCGGCGGCTGCAACAGCAGCAACAGCAGCGGCGCCGCCCATTGCGCCGCCAGATCTTGCACCGACACGTCGCCGTCGGCGAAACCCGGCAGGCGCGACACGGGGCAGGGCTCGTCGAGTTTCACGGCCTGCGGGCCGACCACCCGTGCGGCCAACCCGGCCTCGTGCAGCCGCTCCCGATAGGCTTCCGCCGACTGCCGACGCGCATTCACGCGCAAGGTCATCGGTGGGCGTTCGTTGTTGGTGGCCAGCAGGGCTTGCCAGTGCTGCGGCCAGTCGCGCTTGAGCCGCTCGAGCCACCAGCGCGGATGGTTCCACTGCGCCACCGGATCGCGCGAGGTCGCGGCCAGCAACGTCGCGCGCTCGCGCAGAAAGCGCCGCAGCACGGCGTTCACGAAGGAGGCGCTGGCGCGTTCGCGCTGCTTGACGGCGTCGACCGCCTGGTCGACCAGCGTGTGTTCGGCATAGCCGGCCGCGTCGGGCTCGCACAGCAGCGCCAGGGCCGACAGCAGCAGCGCGTCGACCCAGGCCGGGGGCGCGCGCTTGGCGAGTTGGGCACGCAAGGCGGTGGCGCGCCCCAGCCCGCGCATCACCTGGAAGCTGAGGGCCTGGGTCCCGGGGCGGGCATCGGCCGGGCAGGCGGCCAGTGCCTCGTTGAGCGAGGCGCCGCTGCGCACCGCACGCACGGCGTCGGCGGTGTGGCCCAGCAGGCGCGACAGCGGCAGCGAAGAAGTCGAGGAAGCATTCACAGGGCGGCAGTCTACGCCGCCCCCAGCGTCACGGCCCCCGGCGCCGGCCTCACCCCAGTGTGTCGGACCAGATGTTCTGCGCCCAGTTCCAGCCGTACACACCTTCCAGCTCGGTCGGCCCGCTCGAGACGCCGCCCGACCCCGCCACCGGCTTGAAGGTTTTCTCGGCCGCCACGTATTCGTGCACGCTGGCCACGTGGATCACGTTGCGTGCATCGATGAAGCTGTAGCAGGTGTTGGTCAGCATCGGCGCGGGGTTCACGTCCCAGCCGTTCAGTTGGGCGACGATGGCCGCCGCGGCCACCTTGGCATGCGAGTTGGCCATGTGGGCCGACTTCGGCATGCCGGGGGCGATCTGGATCGAGTCGCCCAGCACATGGACGTCGCGCGCAGCGGTGGACTCGAAGGTCAGGTAGTTCACCTGGCACCAGCGCCCATTGGCGTTGGCCAGCCCGGTCTGCACGGCGATCTGGCCGGCGCGCATCGGTGGCAGCACGTTCAACACGTCGGCCCGCACGTCCTCGTTGAAGTCGAACTTGATGGTGTTGCCGTCGACTGCGACCGCCTTGTGCTGGGGCCGGTATTCGATGATGCCCGCGTACTGCTCGGCCCAGATCTTCTTGAACAAAGGGCCCTTGGACGTGACGTCCTGGTTGGCGTCGAGCACCAGCACCTTGGACTTCGGCTTGGCCGCCTTGAAATAGCTCGCCACCTGGCAGGCCCGCTCGTACGGCCCGGGCGGGCAGCGATAGGGCGCCTCGGGGATGGTCAAGGCGTAGACACCGCCGTCGGGCATGGCCTCGAGCTGGCGTCGCAGCGCCACCGTTTCCTGGCCCGCCTTCCACGCCTGCAGCACGCGGCCCTCGGCCTGCGCCGCCTTCAGGCCTTGCACCTGGTCGAACATCAGCTCGACGCCGGGCGACAGCACCAGCTTGTCGTAGCGGATCTGGCTGCCCGATGCGAGCACGGCCACCTTCTTGTCGACGTCGACGCTGGCGACCATGTCCTTGACCACGGTGACACCGTGGCGGGACCGCAAGCTGTCGTAGGGCACCGTGATGTCGGCCAGCGTCTTGCTGCCGCCCAACACCAGGTTGGAGACCGGGCACGACACGAAGGCCGCTTGCGGCTCCACCAGCACCACGTCGAGGCGGTGGTCCGACAGCAGCCGCAAATACTTGGCCGCCGCCGCGCCGCCATAGCCACCACCCACCACCAGCACACGCGCCTTGGCCGGCGCGGACGCCGTCTGGGCGCAACCCACGAGCCCCAGCACGCCGACGGCGCCCGAGCCCTGCAAAAAGCTTCGTCTTTTCATCTGCGCTCCTGGTGCTTCACTTTTTCTGCGCGGCGAAATAGGCCGCGATCTGCGCGATCTGCTGGTCGTTGTAGCCCTTGGCCAGCTGGTGCATCACGGTGGCGGGCCGCTGGCCGCTCTTGAAGGCGCGCATCTGCTCGCTCAGGTAGTCGGCCGGCATGCCGGCCAGCGGCGGCACCGAAGAGCCCGGCACGGTGCGGCCGTCGGTGCCATGGCAGTTGGCGCAGGTGGCGGCCAGGCTGCGCACCTGCAGCTGCGCCTGCGGATCGCCGCTGCCCTGCGCGCTGGCCGCGCCGGCGGCGAGCAGCGCGAGAGCGCCGATCGCGGTGGTAAACACTTGCTTCCTCATCGTGGTGACTCCTCTTGCTGGTGCTTGGACTTCATCAACGCGGCCCCCGCCGACCTCCCATCATGCAAGCAGGCCGACCTCAGGGTTCGCCAACCTCGACGAACAGGTCGGACAACGGCTTCGGGCACGGCGTGTCGATCAGCAGGGCCACCACACGCAGCGCATCCGCACTGGCCGCGTCGAGGCGACCTTGCGGCACGAGCTGCTGGGCCACCTCGACCCACGTGCGCAGCAGCAGCGGCCGGCGCACCGCCGGCAGTCGCGCAAGCTGCTCGAGCGCCGTCACGAAGCGGTCGCCATCGGGGGAGCGCCAGGCCGGCACCGGTTGATCGCCGAGCAGGGCGCGCCACACCGCGCGGTACCAGGGTGATCCTTCCGCCCCGGGCTGCGCGCCTGCCCCT
The DNA here is from genome assembly GCF_001017435.1 of Caldimonas brevitalea. Taxonomy (NCBI): domain Bacteria; kingdom Pseudomonadati; phylum Pseudomonadota; class Betaproteobacteria; order Burkholderiales; family Sphaerotilaceae; genus Caldimonas; species Caldimonas brevitalea. Next base: position 384,440 of record NZ_CP011371.1, on the reverse strand, counting down.
GCGCTGTCGGCGACGACGATTCTCGCGAGAAAGGCGTGCACCACCGCCAGTTCTTTCGACAGTTGCGCCAACGGCTGATCTGCGCAAGGCCGCGACGGCGGCCCGCCGGCCAGCAGCTGGCGCATTGCCAGCCAGCGCAATCGGTCGAGGGGTGTCGTCCGCCCGTCGGCCCCCATCACCCGGCGGGAGGACTTCAGCAGGGCTCGCCGCTCACCGACCGGGGTGGCCGCGCTGCGGCGCAGCAGCAGCTCGAACACCGGCAATCGGGCGGCTTCGCCGAGCCGTTCGATGTCGGCACGCACCGACACCGGCAGCGCGCCGCCCCCGGTTTCCTGCTCGAAGGCTTGCGCTTCGGCGGCGTTGCCGGGTGTCAGCAGCAAGGCGAGCACACCGGCCTTGCGTTCGCCCGGGCCATGCCAGCGGCGGATGCGCGCCAGGGCCTCGCGTTCGCCGTCCTCCCGCGTGCCGCCGGCGGCGCGCTGGACCGGGTCGTGCTGCTGGGCCTCGGTGGGGCCCGGCGGCGCTGCCGCCGCGGTGTCGGGCCGGGGCCGGGGCCGGGGCGTGGGGCTGGCCGCCCGCATCGGCGCGCGCGGCGGCACCAGCGGCTCGCCGCGCATCGGCAGCGTGTCGGGTTCGTCGTCGTCTTCGGGTGCCAACTGGCGGGCCGGCAGCGGCCCGACCGTGTGGCCATAGAGGCGGCGGATGCGCTCGTGGAGGGGCGGGTGGGTGGCAAACGCCTCCCAGCGCAGGCGCGAGACGAAAAACAGGTGCGACAGGCTTTCCGCGTGCACGCTGCGCAGCCCGTCCTGGCGCCGCCACGACTGGTCGGCGATCTTGCGCAAGGCGTTGCCGATGCCGTCCGGGCTGCGGGTGAACTGCACCGCCGACGCGTCGGCGAGGTACTCGCGCTGCCGTGCCACCGCCGCCTTCAGCAGACGCCCGGCCAGCCAGCCGAGCGAGCCGACCGCCATCAGCCCGAGCCCGAACAACACCGCCGCGCCGCGCCGGTCGCGTTCGTCGGGCTCGACCAGCGAGTGGCCGAAGTTGTAGAGCATCTGCAGGCCCCACACCAGCCCCACCAGCCGCATGTTGAGCCGGGTATCGCCGTGCACCAGGTGGCTGAACTCGTGCGCCACCACCCCTTGCAACTCGTCGCGGGTCAAACGCTCCAATGCGCCGCGGGTGATGGCAATCACCGCGTCATCGAAGCCCCAGCCGGCCGCAAAGGCGTTGATCGCCTCTTCGCGGGCCAGCACATACACCGACGGTGTACGGCGCACGCCGCAGGCGATGGCCACTTCGTCGACCACGTTGCGCAGCCGCTTCTCGTACAGGTCGTGCGGCTGGCCTTCCGGCGGGCTGATGCAGCGGCCGCCGGCCAGTTTCGCGAGGTGTGGCCCGCCTTCGCGCAAGCGCAGCATCTCGAACCAGCATCCCCCCAGCACGAACAACAGCACCAAGCCGCTGTTGGTCTCGAAGAACAACGCGGGGAAGTCGCTCGTCCATGGGAAGCTGAGCCGGTAGATCAGCGCGAGCACGCCGTTGACGGCCAACAGCAGCAGCGCCAGCACCGCGACGAACAGCAGCAGCAACCGCCGTGTCGCCGCGCGCGCCTGGGCCTGGTGCTCGCGGAACCGCATCGCCATCGCAGGCCGGCTCAGAACTGCACGCGCGGCGCCATCCGTTCGGCCTCGCTGGTGGTGGACTGCAGCATGCCGGCCGGCTTGAAGCCGAACAAGGCCGAGACGAGCGTGGTGGGGAACTGGCCGGCCGCGTTGTTGTAGTCGAGCGCCGCATCGTTGAACGCCTGGCGGGCAAAGGCCACGCGGTTCTCGGTGCTGGTCAGTTCTTCGGACAGTTCACGCAGGGTCTGGTCGCCCTTCAACTCGGGGTAGTTCTCGACCACCGCCATCAAGCGCCCCAAGGAGCCGCCCAGCGTGTGCTCGGCCAACGCCAGCGCCCCGACGGCGCCCGCGTCGGCCGGGCGGGCGCGCACATGGTCGGCCGCCGCATGCGCCTGGTTGCGCGCCGCGATGACGGCTTCCAGTGTTTCGCGTTCATGCGCGATGTAGCGCTTGGCCGTCTCGACCAGGTTGGGGATCAGGTCGTAGCGGCGTTTCAGCTGCACGTCGATCTGGGCAAAGGCATTGGCAATGGCGTTGCGCAAGCGCACCAGGCGGTTGTAAGCGCCCACCATCCAGAACAGCAGTACTGCGACCGCGACCCATCCCACAATCTGCGTTGTGCTCATCGCTTGTTCATCCATCAGCGGAAAGTCCCGCGACTCTACGACAGCCGCAGCACGGCTCCAAGCGGCGCCCGGCTACGGGTTGGCGTCGCGCGCCAGATAACCTTCGTAGCCGCGCCGGCGCAGTTCGCAGGCCGGGCAGCTGCCGCAACCGTGGCCCCATGGGTGGCGCTGCCCTCGCTCCCCCAGGTAGCAGGTGTGGGTGTGCTCGACGATCAACTCGTTGAGGGCATCACCCCCCAGCGTGTGCGACAAGGCCCAGGTCTGCGCCTTGTCGAGCCACATCAGCGGCGTCTCGATCACCAGCGGCCGGTCCATGCCCAGGCTCAGCGCCACCTGCAAGGCCTTGAGCGTGTTGTCGCGGCAATCGGGGTAGCCCGAGTAGTCGGTCTCGCACATGCCGCCGACCAGCACCGCGGCGCCGCGCCGGTAGGCGAGCGTCGCCGCGAAGCTCAGGAACAGCAGGTTGCGCCCGGGCACGAAGGTGTTGGGGAGGCCGCTGTCGGCCATTTCGATGGCGCGTTGCGAGGTCAGCGCGGTGTCGCTGATCTGGCCCAGCAGCGACAGGTCGAGCAGGTGGTCGGGGCCCAAACGTGCCGCCCACTTGGGAAACCGGGCCCGCAATTCGTTTAGCACCCGTGGCCGGCAGTCCAGCTCGATGCGGTGCCGCTGGCCATAGTCGAACCCCACCGTCTCGACCTGTGCATAACGCTGCAGCGCCCACGCAAGACACGCGGTCGAGTCTTGCCCGCCGGAAAACAGCACCAGTGCCGTACGACCGTCCAGTGCTGTTTGCACGTTGTCAGCTCCGCACTTCACCCTGGCCGAGCACGACGTACTTCATCGACGTCAGCCCCTCCAGCCCGACCGGGCCGCGCGCGTGGAACTTGTCGGTCGAAATGCCGATCTCGGCACCCAGGCCGTATTCGAAGCCATCGGCAAAGCGGGTCGATGCATTCACCATCACGCTGGCCGAGTCGACCTCGCGCAAGAAGCGCATCGCGTTGGGATGGTGCTCGGTCAGGATGGCGTCGGTGTGGTGCGAGCCGTAGCGGTTGATGTGCGCGATCGCCTCATCCAGGCTCTCCACCACCTTGACGCTGATGACGGGCGCCAGGTATTCCTCGGCCCAGTCCTGCTCGCTCGCGTCGGCCACCGTCGCACCCGGCAGCGGCTGCAACAGCGCCCGCGCCGCCGCATCGCAGCGCATCTCGACGCCCTTGGCGGCGAACACGGCGCCGATGCGCGGCAAGAACGCCGGCGCGATGGCCGCATGCACCAGCAGCGATTCCGCGGCGTTGCAGGGGCTGTATTTCTGCGTCTTGGCGTTGTCGGTCACCTTGACCGCCAGGTCGAGGTCGGCGCTCGCATCGACATACACGTGGCAATTGCCGTCGAGGTGTTTGATCACCGGCACCGTGGCCTCGCGGCTGATGCGCTCGATCAGCGATTTGCCGCCGCGCGGGATGATCAAATCGACATGCTCGGGCATCGAGATCAGCCGGCCGACCGCGGCACGGTCGGTGGTCTCGATCAGCTGCACGCCCTCGGCCGGCAGGCCGGCCTCACGCAGCGCCTGCTGCACCAAACGCCACAGCGCCAGGTTGGAGTGGATGGCCTCGGAGCCGCCGCGCAGCACGCAGGCGTTGCCGCTCTTGATGCCCAGCGACGACGCTTCGATGGTGACGTTGGGGCGGCTCTCGTAGATCATGCCGAACACGCCGATCGGCACCCGCATCTGGCCGACGCTGATGCCGGTGGGCCGGCGCCGCAAATTGGTGATCTCGCCCACCGGGTCGGGCAGCGCCGCGACCTGCACGCAGTTCTCGGCCATCTGCGAGATGACCTTGTCGTTCAAGCGCAGCCGGTCGACCATCGGTGCCGCCAGCCCGTTGCGCTCGGCAGCGGCGATGTCTTTGGCGTTCTCGGCCTGCAGCGTCTCGCGCTGCTCGCCGATCAGTGCGGCCAGCCGCAGCAGCGCGCCATTCTTCGCAGCCGTCGACGCGGCCGCCATCTGCGTGGCGGCGGCCCGGGCGGCGGCGCCCACATGGGCCATGTAGGCCTGGATGTCGGTGGAGGTCATGGGCGAGATTGTCGCAAACCCGGCGGCCGGGCGCAGCGGGGCGGTCGGCGGCGCCTACAAGGCCGCCGCCAGCGTCAGCCACAGCGGCGCGCCCAGCACGAAGCCCAGCGTCGAGACGACGATGGCGGCGGTGGTCTCGCCCTCCTGCGTGCGGTAGCGCTGCGCAAACATCAGCGCATTGCTGCCGGTGGGCAGGGCCGCCGCCATCACGATCACCGTCAACGGCAGGCCGTCGAGCCCGGCGGCGTAGCGCCCGACCAGCAGCACCAGCAGCGGCAGGGCGAGCAGCTTGGCGGCGGCCAAGGTCGCGGCGCTGGTCGCAGCGCCCTGAAGACCGTAATGCGCGAGCGACATGCCGATGCCGACCAGACACACCGGCACCACCGCCTCGCCCAGCATCTGCAGCACGCCGTCGACCGGTTCGGCGATCGGCCAGCCGGTCAGGTTCCAGGCCAGGCCGGCCAGCACCGGCAGCACCACCGGGTGGATCACGGTGTTGCGCACCGTCAGCCCCAGCATGCGGCGGAGGTCCGCGCGGCTGCCCTGTTCGCGCGCGGCCGCCTTGGCCACGTCCAGCTCGACCAGCACGGTCACGACCGACAGCAGCGTCAGGGCATGCACGCTGACGATGGCCAGGTGAATCGACAGCCCGCGCTCGCCGAACAGCGCAGCGGCCATCGGGATGCCGAGTTGCGCGGTGTTGCCGAAGGTCGCAGTGATCGCGCGCACGCCGGGGCCGGCCGGTGCGAGCGGGCCGCCGCGATACCGCTGCCACGCGTACACGGCCACCATCCAGGCAGTGGCCGGCACGAAAAAGGCGGCCAGCGTCGACCACGGCAGGGTGGCGACGTCGATACGGGCGGTGGTGCGGAACAACAGCGCCGGCGCGAACAGGAAAAACGCGACGTTGGACAATGCCCGCGCCGCCTCGCCGCCGCCGAAAAAGCGCATCCGCCCGGCGCCCCAGCCGAGCGCGACGACCGAGAAGATGGCAAAGAGCTTGAAGAACACGACGCTGGACATGCGTTGAGTATCGCGAGCGCCGGCGCGCTCGCCGGCGTGGAAAGTGCGTAGCGGCGAGCCCGCGGCGGCGGCGCTAGCGGCCGTAGCGCGCGGTGAAGCTGGCGTGTGCCAGCCGGTGAGTGTGCAGCATGAACCCCACCATCGCCGGCGAGGCGTCGGCCGGCAGGTCGAGGCGTTCGGTCTTCAGCGCGTGCACCGTGAAAACGTAGCGATGCGGCCGGTCGCCACGGGGCGGGCAGGCGCCGCCGAAACCCACACTGCCGTAGTCGTTGCGGCCTTGCACGGCACCCGGCGGCAGCGCCGCTCCCGCCGCGACCTCGACGCCTTCCGGCAGGCCGCGGGTGTCGGCCGGCAGGTTGTAGACGACCCAGTGCCACCAGCCCGAGCCGGTCGGCGCGTCGGGGTCGTAGACCGTGACGGCAAAGCTGCGCGTGCCGCTCGGCGCGCCGCTCCACTGCAGGGCGGGTGAACGGTTGCCGCCCTCGCAGCCGAATCCGCTGTAGACCTGCGCCGGCGGCAATCGATCGCCCGGGCCCAGTTCAGGGCCGGTCAGCTTGAAGTTGCCGGCGCACGCCGTGAGCGCGGTGGTGCACAGCGCGCCGAAGGCGGCGAGACGAAGAACTGAAGCGGAAAAGTGGGACATGTGAGCCTCCTGAAATCGAGGCTTCGATGCTGCCGAGGGCCGCGCCGCCGCGTTAGCCCGGAACGGGCGTTTCCTGTTCGCGTCGCGTCAACCCTTGCGCGCCCTCGGCCGGCCGCAGATGCGACGGCGCGAAGCCGAAGCGGCGGCGGAACACGGCACTGAACCGGCTATGCGACTCGTAGCCGCAGCGCTGTGCGATCTCGCCCACCGGCAGCTCGGTGGTCTGCAGCAACACCAGCGCGGTCTCGAGCCGCACCTCGCGCACCAGGCTGCCGAGGGTGGTGCCGTGCTGCGCCAAACGCCGGCTCAAGGTGCTGACGCTCAGGTGGAACTCCTGCGCCACCGCCTCGAGCGTCCAGTCCGCATGCGGCCGGTAGGCGATCAGCCGGCGCACCTTGTCCTGCCAGGACACCGTCTCCGGCGCGAAACTGAAGCCGCGTTCGGCCAGCAGCAACAGCACTTCGATCAGCCGGTGCTCCTGCAAGGCGCTGGAAGTGGTGGGCGACTGCAAGGACTCGACGCTGCGTTGGATCGCCCCGCACAGCTCCCCGTCGGCCGGCAGCGCCGCCCGGCCGCGCACCTGCGGTGTGGTCTGCAAAGCCGGGTGGCGGGCGTGGAAGGCCTGCACCAGGGCCGGCCCGAACAACAGGATCTGCGCCACGTAACGCCCCTGCGGCGCGGGGTCGTTGATCACGTCCCACTGTGTGCCCTGTGCGACCAGGAACACCTCACCGGCGACGTAGCGGTGTTCGCCGGTCGGCCCCAGCAGCGTCTTGCTGCCCGCTTGCACCCACCCCAGCATGTGCTCGCGGATCGCCACCGTGGCGACCCGGTGGTGCACGCGGCTCGCCACCAGGGCCGTAGCGCCGGGTGGCAAAGAGAGCTCGACGTTCATCGGGTGCAAGGGGGTGGGTGGCCGAGGTGGCGCGGGAGGGCCGAGGGCGCCCCCGCGCGCACGCTCAAGGTTTGGCGGCCGCCTTCTTGGCAGCCACCTTCTTCGCCGGCGCCCTGGGCGCGCGGGGCTCGAACTCGAACACCACCTTGCCTTCCTTGGCGTCCCACTTCAGGAAGGCCTTGAACTTGCGCCGGGTGCGGGCCGAGACGAAGTTGTCGAGCAAATCGGTGCGGCCCTCCTTGAGCAGCTTGCCCATCTGCTCGCGCGTGACGGGCTGCTGCAGGATGATCTTGCCGCTCTTGAAGTCGCAGGTCGCATGCGGGCCGACGCTCTTCTCGCAGACATAGCTGGTGCCATGCTCGAACACCGAGGCATGGCATTTCGGGCAGGCGCCGAGCGACTCCTGGCCGCTGAAGTCGACCGCCTCGCCGGCTTCGGCCTCCTTGCGGGCATCTTCGCCGAAGTCGAATTCGAGCTTGTAGTTGCCCAGTTCCTCGTCGTAGACCAGCTTGAGTTCCGCGGTGAACGGCCAGCCGGCCTTGGACCGGAAACCTTCCAGCGGGCCGATGCGCTTGTCGCGCAGGAACTGCTCGACCTCGTGCAGCTCGAAGCTGCGCGCGCCGGGGATCTTGCTGATCGAGAAGCCGCAGCCGCCGTCGTCGCCCTTCGGGCCCGCGCAGCTGAAGCGGCGGTAGTTCTCTTTCACGACGCCGCTGCACTTGGGGCAGGGCGTCTTGAGCGTCGCATAGTCGCCGGGGATCGTGTCGCGGTCGTATTCCTTCGCCTTCTGCACGATGCGCTCGGTCATCGCGGCGATCTCGTTCATGAAGGCTTCGCGGCTGAGCCGGCCCCGCTCCATCTGCGACAGCTGGTATTCCCAGTTGCCGGTCAGCTCGGGCTTGGTCAGGTCCTCGACGCCCAGGCCCCGCAGCAGCGTCATCAGCTGAAACGCCTTGGCGGTCGGGATCAGCTCGCGGCCTTCGCGCACCAGGTACTTCTCGAGGATCAGGCCTTCGATGATGGCCGCGCGCGTCGCCGGGGTGCCGAGGCCTTTTTCCTGCATCGCCTCGCGCAGCTCGTCGTCGTCGATCAGCTTGCCGGCCCCCTCCATCGCGCTCAGCAGCGTCGCTTCGCTGTAGCGCGCCGGCGGGCGGGTCTTGAGGGCGTTGGCGTTGACCTCTTCGTTGCGCACCGTCTCGCCGGCCTGCACCGGCACCAGCGTGGCATCGTCCTCCTGTGCCTCCTTGCCGTACACGGCCAGCCAGCCCGGCTTCACCAACACCTTGCCGTTGGTCTGGAAGCTGTGCTCCTGACCCTGGTGCTGCACGACCGTGATGCGGGTGGTGATCATGTACTCGGCCGCCGGGAAGAACACCGCCAGGAATCGCTTGACCACCATGTCGTAGAGCTTCTGCTCGGCTTCGGTCAGGCTCTTGGGCGGCTGCAGCGTCGGGATGATGGCAAAGTGGTCCGACACCTTGGTGTTGTCGAACACTCGCTTGTTGGGCTTCACGTAGCCCTCCGTCAGCGCCTTCTTGGCGTGCGGCGCGTAGAGCCGGGTGGCCTCGTCGTCGACCAGCATCTCCATGGTCTGCTTGGCCACCGCGACATAGTCTTCGGGCAGCGCGCGCGAGTCGGTCCGCGGGTAGGTCAGCACCTTGTGCTTCTCATACAGCGCCTGCGCCAGCGACAGCGTGGTCTTGGCCGAGAAGCCGAAGCGCGAGTTGGCCTCGCGCTGCAGCGAGGTGAGGTCGTAGAGCAGCGGGCTCGACTGCGAGCTGGGCTTGGACTCTTCGGTGACCTTGCCGGTCTGGTGCCGCACCGCGTCGGCAATCGCCTCGGCTTCGCGCGCGGTCCACAGCCGGTCGGCGCGCAGCTCGGGGTCGTCCTCGCTCTTCTTCCACTTGGGGTTGAACCACTTGGCGTCGTAGAGGCCGGCCTGCGCCGCGAAGGTGGCGCGCACCTCCCAGTAGTCGCGCGAGACGAACTTGCGGATCTTCTCTTCGCGCTCGACCACGATCGACAGCGTCGGCGTCTGCACCCGGCCCACGGTGGTCAGGAAAAACCCGCCGTCGCGTGAATTGAAGGCCGTCATCGCGCGGGTGCCGTTGATGCCCACCAGCCAGTCGGCCTCGGAGCGGCAGCGTGCCGCACTCGCCAGCGGCTGCATCTGTTCGTCGCTGCGCAGCTTGTCGAAGCCGTCGCGGATGGCTTGCGGTGTCATCGACTGCAGCCACAGCCGCCGGATGCCCTTGCTCAAGCCACCCTTGGCCGGCGTCGCGTACTGCACGATCAGCCGGAAGATCAGCTCGCCCTCGCGCCCCGCGTCACAGGCATTGATGATCTCGGTGACGTCCTTGCGCTTGATCAGCTTGACGATCGCATTGAGCCGCCCCTTGCTCTTGTCGATCGGGTTCAACTCGAAGTGCGGGGGGATCACCGGCAGGTTGGAAAAGCTCCACTTGCCGCGCTTGACGTCGAATTCTTCAGGTGCCTTGATCTCGACCAGGTGGCCGACCGCCGAGGTGACGACATAGCTGTCGTTCTCGAAATATTCATCGTGCTTGTCGAACTTGCCGACCACCGGCGTCAGCGCACGGACGATGTCCTGCGCGACGGAGGGCTTCTCGGCGATCACCAATGCTTTGCTCATCGTACTCACTACTGCTCAGAGAAACTTGGCGAAGCCGGCGATGTCTTCGGGAAACATCTCGCCAGCTTCGGCGACAGCGATTCGCCCATCCCGCCCACGCAACAGCGTGACTGGCAAGCCCTTCGGCCTTGGCAAGGCAGATGCCAGCGCGGGATGGTCGAGGACGACCGGAAATCGATAACCTTTGGCCGCCAGGTATTCACGCACGGTGGACTCGCGCTTGTCGACCGCGATGGTCAGCAACTCGAGGCCGCGCTCGCGATGCTCGCGCCACAGCGCATCGATGCGTGGCGTTTGCAGCGCGCAGAAAGGACACCAGGTGGCCCACCAATACAACACCAGCACTCGCCCCGAGGCCTGCGCCTCGCCGTAGCGGCCGCCGCCCAGCAGCGGCAGCTGCGGCAGCACCAGCGGCGCCCCCACCACCGGGCCGGGCTGCGCGGTGGCAGGGCGCCACGCCGCCGTGCCGAGCCACGCCGCCGACAACGCAGCGAGCCAGCGCCGGCGTGCCGGTGCTGCGCCGCGCCATGAAGGCGTCGACGATGTGATCAAGCGTCTGGCCGGAATGTTCATCTCCAACGAATTTGACGACGGCCCGAAGGTCGCGCCTACAATGCCCGCTCTTCGCGCGTACGCGCACGCATACGCGCGCTCAGTTTCAATGTACCCAAAGTCCTCCATGACGCAAGCCCGGTCGCCCCGAGCCCCGGCCCGCCGCAATGCTGCCGCGGCCGCACCCGCATCGCCCGCCGCCGGCCGCCGCATCCAGGTGCGGCGCTCCGGCGTCCATGGCAAGGGGGTCTATGCCGTCGCGCCGATCGCCGAGGGCGAGACCATCATCGAGTACAAGGGCGACGTGATCACCTGGCCCGAAGCACTGCGGCGCCATCCACACGACCCCGACAATCCCAACCACACGTTCTACTTCCACATCGACGACAAACATGTGATCGACGGGAAGTACAACGGCAATTCCTCGCGCTGGATCAATCACGCCTGTGAGCCGAACTGCGAAGCCGAGGAGGTCGACGGCCGCGTGTTCATCAAGGCGCTGCGCGACATCGCCACCGGCGAGGAACTGTTCTTCGATTACGGCCTGGTGATCGACGCGCGCTACACGCCCAAGCTGAAGCAGGAATACGCCTGCTACTGCGGCAGCAAGAAGTGCCGCGGCACGATGCTGGCGCCCAAACGCTGAGCCGCCGCATGCGAGGGCCTGCACCGACCTGCCGCCACACCGCCTTGGCCCCCGCATCATGACCACGCTGCATTGGCCTTGCGAGACGATCTGGGAACAGCTGTCGCCGCTGCGCCCCGACATCAGCATCGAGGCGGTCGCCGAGATCGGCTCGACCAACACCCATTTGCTCGAACGCGCCCGCGCCGGCGACACCGCCGCCTGTCTGCTGGTCGCCGAGCACCAGACCGCCGGGCGCGGGCGGCAGGGACGCCGCTGGGCGTCGGCGCCGGGCGCGTCGCTGACGTTCTCGCTGGGGCTGTCGCTCACGCCGCAGAGCTGGTCGGGCCTGTCGCTGGCGGTCGGCGTTGCGCTGGCCGACGCGCTGCATCCGCAGTTGGCGCTGAAGTGGCCCAACGACTTGTGGCTGCGGGACGGCCCGGGCGCGGGGCGCAAGCTGGGCGGCATCCTGATCGAGACCTCCAGTTCGGGGCCCGGGCCGGGCCGCTATGCGGTCATCGGCGTCGGGCTGAACGTGCGGCCGGTCGAGGTGCCCGACCCGCGCAACCCGGTGGCGGCGCTGGCCGAACTCCAACCGGACGCCGCCGCGCCCGACACCCTGGCCCGTGTCGCGCTGCCCTTGCTGACGGCGCTGCTGCGTTTCGAGCGCGAAGGCTACACCGCCTTTGCGGCCGGGTTCGCGCAACGCGACCTGCTCGACGGCGTCGCCATCACCACCACCCATGCGGACGTGCCCGTCGGCACGGCGATCGGGGTCGACGGCCATGGCGCTTTGCGGGTGCGAACACCCGCCGGCGAGACCAAAACCCTGGAAAGCGGCGAAGTGAGCGTCAGGCCATGCTGAGACTGCTGGTGTTGCTGCTGTTGATCGCCAACCTCGGCTTCTACGCCTGGCGCGGCGGCCATCTCGCCGCGGTGGCAGGTGCCCCGGCGGACGAGCGGGAACCCGAACGGCTGCGCGAGCAGGTGCGACCCGAGGCGATCCGCCTGCCCGCTGCCAAGCCCGAGCGACGAGGGGCGGTGGCGGCGCCCGCCGACGCGTCCCTCCAGACTGTCGCAGCGCACCCACCCGAGGTGTCAGGCACGGCCGCGCCCACGGGCCCATTACCCGCCGCCGGCCGCTGTGTCGAAGCCGGCCCGTACACCGAAACCGAGATGGCGCGCGTCAAGACTGTGCTCGACGCCGAATTGCCGGCGGGCGAATGGAGTCCGCAACGGCGCGAAAAGCCGGGGGTGTTCCTGGTCTACATCGGCCGCTTCCCGTCGCGCGAAGCGCTGCAGCAACGGCAGTCGGAGCTGCGCGCGCTGGGCCTGGCGTCGGAGGAGTTGCGCAGCTCGCCCGGCTTCGAACCCGGGTTGTCGCTGGGCCGCTACACCGACAAGCGCGAAGCCGATGCCAGGCTGGGCGAGGTGGCCGCCAAAGGCCTGCGGACAGCACGCGTCGTGACCATCACGCCGTCGATTGCCAGCTATTTCGTGCGCTTGCGAGACGGGGGCGACGCGTTGCAGGCGCGGCTGCGCAACCGGCTGAAAGGGACTGCCCCTGCGCGCGCCTTCACCGAGTGCCGCGCCGACGCAGCGCCGCCGGCGTGAAGCCACCGGCGGACGGGTGTTGACCCACCGGCCGGACCTGACGAAACGAGTGGACGCCCCCCGGCATGCATGGGGCGGTGGGTGAGCGACAGCGCAGGGCCCGGTGAGGGCGGCGCCGCTGGGGCTGCTCACCGCTGCTGGGCTGCGACGGGGACTGGCCCGCTTGGCGCGCCAAGGACAGCGCCATGAACGCCTGTGCCCCCTTCACCGCCGGGGCGGCAGGCGGCTCACCCGGTACGGAAGAACAGCGTTCAGGTGCGCCGGCGCAGGCCGCGGCCGAACCGCGCCAGCCACGCGATGGCCGCCAGGCCCAACAGCCAGCGTGCGTCGAGAGCACCACCGCCGCCGCCATCGTCATCACCACCGCCGCCGCCGTCACCGTCTCCCGAGCCGGGCGTATAGAAGGTGGGCGGGGACGCAGCAGGCGCCTTTGCATAGGCCATCGCCGCCTCGGCATCGAGCAGGCCGGCACCGCAGGTCGCCGTGGTGCAATAGCAGCGGCCTTGCGGCGCGTCGACGCTGCATTGCTGCAGTTCGGCCACACCTGACGTCACGTGCGGGCGGCTGGTGCTTTGCAAGCCGTGCACCAGCTGGTCGATGGTCAACTGCGGGTTCACCGCCAGCATGCGAGACGCGACGCCGGCCACCACCGGGGTCGAGAAGCTGGTGCCGAAGACAAAGCCGTATTTCGGGTCGCCGCCATCGGTCTCGCTGGGTTCGTCCTTCGAGGCGGTGTACAGACCGTCGTCGCCCACGGTGGGGCCAAGGCGCCCGCTGTTCTTCGAGTCACCCCCCACCGTGGTGATGTCGATCTGCGGGCCGAGGTTTGCGTAGGTCGCTTTGAAACCGTCGCGGTTCACCGCACCGACAGCCAGCACGCCGGCACAACGCGCGGGACGCGACACCCGGCCGTCTTCATTGCCGCCGGCGGCAATGATCACCGCGCCTGCCCGGTGCAAATCGTCGATGGTCAGACGGTAAGGCTCGCAGTCGGTCTCGGACCCGCCGAAGCTGAGGTTGATGATGCGGGCCGGGTGCGGGTTGAGCGGCAGGTTGTCGACCTTGAGGCCGGCGGCCCAGCGCATGCCGGCGATGATGTCGCTGACCAGCGCTCCGCACTTGCCCGCGATGCGAACCGACACCACCCGGGCGCCCCAGTTCGCACCGGCCACGCCAACGCCGTTGTCGCTGTTGGCGCCGATGATGCCGGCGATCTTGGTGCCGTGCCAGGAGCTGTCTTCCGGGGCGCTGCCATCGGCGCACTGGTCGGCCACAACACCATCCCCCGGATCGTTGAAGTCGGCGTCGCGGCCGTCGCCGTCGCCGGCCAGGCCGTCGCCGTTGCTGACCAGGTCGTAGCCGGTGTCGAAGCGGGTGCCGAGCAGGTCCTCGTGGTTGCGGACGAGGCCGGTGTCGAGCACTGCGACGGTCGCCGCGCCGGGGGCGGGCACGCCCCAGGAGCGCGCGATGTTGGGCACGCCGCGCGACCCGATGTCAGGCGCGGTGCTCAGCCACCATTGGCGACTGTTGAAATAGGGGTCGTTGGGGGCCGCCTGCAGGCGGCGTTCGCGCACGTTGGGTGCCGCCCATTCGACGTTCGGGTCCTGGCGCAGCTCCTGTACCAGCCGGTCGGCCTCGACGCGGCTCAACGGCCGGGCCCAGCGCACCACGTGCGCCTCGGCGTCGAGGGGGCTCACTTCACCCAGCGAAAAAGACTTGCCGCGAAAGGCGGCAGCGAGCCGTTCCCGTTGCGCCAGCGGCGCTTCGCGGCCCACCAGCGTGGTGGCGTCGGAAGATTTGAGTTTGACCAACACACCGTAGGCGAGGCCGGCGTCGGGCGCCGCAGGCGCGGCGGAAGCGGGCGACAGCGACAGGGCGCACAAGGCCGCCACGGACAGGAATGGACTGAGGAAGCGCATGCCCCCATTATCTGTGCGATCGGGGCGGGTCAGAGAAGCCCTACCCCAAGTGCCGTGGTGATGCGGCAGCGGCGGCGCAGCGGTCACTGTGAACAGTCTCAGGAGATGCTGCACAGCTGCAGCAAGGCTGCCCGCGCGCCGGCTTGCCGGCAAAGGCGGTGAGTACGCGCCCACCTGGCGTCCGGCGCACCGGGGGCGGCGCAGAGGCGGATGCACGCTGTGACACACGTGGTGTCCAAGCGACAGACAGCGCGGGCCGGGCCGCTCGCCGCACCACGGCAGGGGCCCCGCCGCCCGCGGCCGGAAGGGACGCTGCGCCGGTCGCGGCGCCCGGCGTCCCGACCGGCTTTACTTGGCCGCCATCAGGGCGACCGTGGTGTCCAGCATGCGGTTGCTGAAGCCCCACTCGTTGTCGTACCAGCTCGACACCTTCACGAGCCGGCCGCTGACCTTGGTCAGCGTCGCGTCGAAGGTGCTCGAAGCCGGGTTGTGGTTGAAGTCGACGCTGACCAGCGGTGCGGTGTTGTAGCCGAGGATGCCCTTCAGCTCACCTTCGGAAGCGGCCTTCACAATCTGGTTCACTTCTTCGACGGTGGTGTCGCGCTTGGCGACGAAGCTCAGGTCGACGATCGACACGTTGATGGTCGGCACGCGGATCGCGAAGCCGTCGAGCTTGCCATTCAGCTCGGGCAGCACCAGGCCGACCGCGGCAGCCGCGCCGGTCTTGGTCGGGATCATGCTCTGCGTGGCGCTACGGGCGCGGCGCAGGTCTTCGTGGTAGACGTCGGTCAGCACCTGGTCGTTGGTGTAGGCGTGCACCGTGGTCATCAGGCCGGTTTCCAGGCCGATCTTTTCGTGCAGCGGCTTGACCAACGGGGCCAGGCAGTTGGTGGTGCAGCTGGCGTTGGAGATGACCGTGTCGCTGGCCTTCAGCACCTTGTGGTTGACGCCGAACACGATGGTCGCGTCGACATCCTTGCCGCCGGGCGCGGAGATGATGACCTTCTTGGCGCCGCCCTTCAGGTGGGCGCCCGCCTTTTCCTTGGTGGTGAAGAAGCCGGTGCACTCCATCACGACGTCGACACCCAGCTCGCCCCAGGGCAGCTCGGCCGGGTTGCGGTTGGCCAGCACGCGGATCTTGTCGCCGTTGACGATCATGTAATCGCCCTCGACGCTGACGTCGCCGGGGAAGGGGCCGTGCGCGGTGTCGTACTTGGTCAGGTGCGCATTGGTCTTGGGATCGCCCAGGTCGTTGATTGCGACGATCTCGATGTCGTGCTTCTTGCCGCCTTCATAGTGCGCGCGCAGAACGTTGCGGCCGATACGGCCGTAGCCGTTGATGGCAACCTTGATGGTCATGTCTATTCTCCTTTGATGATGGGAAACCTCGACCGGGCCCGTCGTGCCGCGGCCCGCCGGCCGCAGCACGACGCGCCCCGGCGCTCAAGCCTTGTTCAGCACAACACGCACGGTGTTGGCCACGTTCTCCGCGGTGAAGCCGAAGTGCTTGAACAGCACGCCGGCCGGCGCCGATTCGCCATAGGTGTCGATGCCGACCACGGCGTCGACGCGGTACTTCCACCAGAAGTCGGTCACGCCGGCCTCGACGGCGACACGCGGCAGGCCTTCGGGCAGCACCTCACGCTTGTACGCTTCGTCTTGCCGGTCGAACACGGTGGTCGACGGCATCGACACCACGCGCACGCCGATGCCGCTCTTGGCCAGCTCGGCCTGAGCATGCAGCGCCAGCTGCACCTCCGAGCCGGTGGCGATCAGCACCGCCTGCGCCTTCTTCAGGCCCACCTCGCTCGGCTCGGCCAGCACATAGGCACCGCGCGAGATGTCCTCGAGCCCGGCTTTGGGCGCGTAGGCCAGGTTCTGGCGCGACAGCAGCAGTGCGCTCGGACGGGTGCGGTTCTGCAGCGCGCAGGCCCAGGCCACCGCCGTCTCGGCGGTGTCGCCGGGGCGCCAGACATCGAGGTTGGGAATCAAACGCAGCGCGGCGGCATGCTCGACCGACTGGTGCGTCGGGCCGTCTTCGCCGAGGCCGATCGAATCGTGCGTGAACACGTGGATCACCCGGCGCTTCATCAGCGCCGCCATGCGGATCGCGTTGCGCGAGTAGTCGCTGAAGGTCAGGAAGGTGCCGCCGTAGGGGATGTAGCCGCCATGCAGCGCGATGCCGTTCATGATCGCGGCCATGCCGAATTCGCGCACGCCGTAATTGATATGGCGCCCGCCGTTGCCCTTGCCATGCTCGTCGAAGCGCAGCGCCGGGGTCGACTTGGTGTTGGTGAGGTTGGAGCCGGTCAGGTCGGCCGAGCCGCCCAGCAGTTCGGGCAGCGCGGCGGTGAAGGCTTCGAGCGCGAGCTGGCTGGCCTTGCGGCTAGCCACGGTCTCGCCGCGCGTGTGGGCGCCGACTGCGACGTCGACGGCGATCTGCGCGAACTGCGCCGGCAGCTCGCCCTTCATGCGGCGCTCGAATTCGGCGGCCAGCTCCGGGTGCTCGGCGCGGTAGCCGTCGAAGGTCGCGTTCCAGGCCTGTTCGTTGGCGCCGCCACGGGTCTTGCCGTCCCAGGCGTGGTAGACCTCGGGCGGCACCACGAAGGGCTCGTGCGACCAGCCCAGCGCCTCGCGCGTGCCGCGGATCTCTTCGGCGCCGAGCGCCTCGCCGTGCGCCTTGGCCGTGCCGGCGCGGGTGGGCGCGCCCTTGCCGATGATGGTCTTGCAGACGATCAGGGTGGGTTTGTCGTTGCTCTGCTTGGCCTCGGCAATCGCCGCATCGACAGCGTCCACGTCATGCCCGTCGATCGGGCCGATGACGTGCCAGCCGTAGGCCTGGAAGCGCTTGGGCGTGTCGTCGATGAACCAGGGGGCCACCTCGCCGTCGATCGAGATGCCGTTGTCGTCGTACAGCGCGATCAGCTTGTTGAGTTTCCAGGCGCCGGCCAGCGCGCAGGCTTCGTGGCTGATGCCTTCCATCAGGCAGCCGTCTCCCAGGAACACATAGGTGTGGTGGTTGACGATGTCGTACCCGGGCCGGTTGAACTCCTGCGCCAGCAGCTTCTCGGCGAGCGCGAACCCCACCGCGTTGGTGATGCCCTGGCCGAGCGGGCCGGTGGTGGTTTCGACGCCGGGGGTGATGCCGACCTCGGGGTGGCCCGGCGTCTTGCTGTGCAGGGTGCGGAAGCCTTTCAGTTCCTCGGTCGGCAGGTCGTAGCCGGTGAGGTGCAGCAGCGCATAGATCAGCATCGAGCCGTGGCCGTTCGACAGCACGAAACGGTCGCGGTCGTGCCACTGCGGATTGGCGGGGTTGTGGCGCAGATGGCGGCCCCACAAGGCAACGGCGATCTCGGCCATGCCCATCGGCGCTCCCGGATGACCGGAATTCGCAATTTGAACTGCATCCATCGCCAACGCACGGATTGCGTTGGCCATCAGGGTCGTGTCGGCCATGCGGAACCTGTTCAAGATCCGGCCCCCGCAACGCGTTGCATCCACACGGAAAAACGGGGGCTCGTAGGGGTTGAGAGGAAGCCGGGATTGTAAAGGCGCGCCGATAATCGGCATCCAACCGAGCATCGGATTGAAATCTTGTTGTTGATCATGACCTGCCGTCCTTCGAAGTCATGCCCCCGGCCGCGCCTCGTGCACCGGGCGCCGCCGCCCTCCGTGAGCGAGCGCTCGCGCTGCTGGTCGTCCCTGCGGGGCATCGCGCCATGAGCCCCGCCCGGCCGTCCGTAGGGGCTCGCACCGCAGTGCGCAGCACGGAGGTTGTCCAATCGGCCCCCGCCCGGCCGCCCGAAGGGGCTCGCACCACAGTGCGCAGCACGGAGGTGACCCAGTGAGCGGCAACCTGAAGGCCATCGTGCTGGCGGCGGGACGCGGCGAACGCATGCGCCCGCTCACCGACCAGACCCCCAAGCCTCTGCTCCCGGTGCACGGCAAGCCATTGATCGTGTGGCATCTCGAAGCCCTGGCCCGCGACGGCGTGCGCGAGGTCGTGATCAACACCGCCTGGCTGGAAGAGCAGATTCCGGCGGCGCTGGGCGACGGCTCGCGCTGGGGCCTGCGGCTGCACTACTCGATGGAGGGCCGCGACCACGGCGGCGCCCTCGAGACGGCCGGTGGCATCGCCAAGGCGCTGCCCTGGCTGGGCGAGCGCTTCTGGGTCGTGTCGGGCGACATCCACGCCCCCGACTTCCGCTTCGACGCCGACCTCGCACGCGGCTTCGCCGCCAGCGACCGGCTCGGGCAGCTGTGGCTGGTGCCCAACCCGAGCTTCCATCCCAAGGGCGACTTCGGCATCGACGCCGACGGCATGGGTCTGGCCGACGGCGTGGGGCCCGACGGCCAGCGCTGGACCTACAGCAACCTGGCGCTGTTGCATGCCGACCTGGTCCGCCACGTGCCGGCCGGCACCAAGGCGCCGCTCGGCCCGCTGCTGTACGACGCGATGCGCTCGCGCCGCATCGGCGTGACCCGCTATGCCGGGCGCTGGGAGAACGTCGGCACGCCGGCCCAGCTCGCGGCCCTCAACGCATCGGAGCCCGACGCCCGCCCCGGCGCCGGGCAGCCGTCATGAGCCTCGGGTGGGTGCTGGCGTTGCCCGCCTGCCTGGCGGGCGCGGCCCTGCTCGAACAGCTCACGGTCCGCGGCATCCGGGCGGTCCAGCTGTCGGCGGCACCGCTGTCGGGCGATCACGTCGATTCGGTCTATTACGAGCGCAGCGCCTGGACCCCCGGCGAGCGCGACAACATCGTGCTGTGGCTGGCCCTGGGCACCGCCGGCGGCGCACTGTGGGCCTCGATGCTGTTCGACATCCGCACCGCGCTGCTCGCGGTGCCGGCCTGGCTGGCCGCGCTCGGCTGGGACCTCTGGCGCTGGGAACGTGCCGCCGCCAGCGTCAAGTTCGTCAGCTGGCGGCGCGGCTGGCGCCAGTCGGCGCGGCGCGTGCCGGTGTCGCGGCTGGCCAGTGTCGACGTGCACGAGAAGCCGGTGCTCGGCCCTCTGAGCGTCTGCTCCCTGCGCCTGACGCTCGACGACGGCAAGGTCGTCAAGCTGCCGCGCACCTGCAGCCTGGGCGGCCTCGACCGTGTGGAAGACGTCGCGAACTTCATCCGCTTGCAAATGCAACAAGTGGAGGAGCTGCGCCGGCGCCGTGCCAACGAGCAGCGCCGCCAGGTCGGCCCGCGCCCGGACGCCGCCGAGCGCGAGTTGCGCGAGCGTCTCAAGGCGCTGCGGCGCACCCGTCCACAGGCCACCGCCGCGCACCATTGAACCTGGTGGCGCGTCGACTCAGCGCGCCAGACCGCGGCTCGCATCGTCGATGCGCGCCAGCACCTCGGGCGTGAGTTTCGGCAGCAGGTCGACGGCCTTCAGGTTGTCCTGCAGCTGGCGCAGGCGCGACGCGCCGGTGATCACGCTGCTGACACGCGGGTTCTTGGCGCACCATGCAATCGCCAGCTGCGCCACGCTCGCGCCCAGTTCCTCGGCCAGAGCTTGCAGCCGGACCACCGCCTCGTTGCGAGCCGCATCGGTCAGCTGGTCGCGCAAGAAGCCCATACCGTCCATCGCGCCCCGGCTGTCGGACGGAATGCCGTTGCGGTACTTGCCGGTCAACAGCCCCGAGGCGAGCGGGCTCCAGGTGGTCAGGCCCAGGCCGATGTCGTCGTAAAGGCGCGCGTATTCCTGCTCGACGCGGCGGCGGTGGAACAGATGGTATTGCGGCTGTTCGACCACCGGCTTGTGCAGGTGGTGGCGCTCCGCGATCTCCCAGGCCGCGCGGATCTCGTCGGCGCTCCACTCGCTGGTGCCCCAATAGAGCGCCTTGCCCTGCCGGATCATGTCGCTCATGGCCCAAACCGTTTCCTCGAGCGGCGTGGCCGGGTCGGGGCGGTGGCAATACACGAGGTCGACGTGGTCCAGCTGCAATCGCTTCAGCGAGCCGTCGACCGCCTGCATCAAGTACTTGCGGTTCAGCGTGTTCTTCTGGTTCGGCCCTTCCGACAAACCCCAGTAGAACTTGGTCGACACGACGTAGCTCATGCGCGGCCAGCCCAGGGCCTTGAGCGCCTCGCCCATCACCACCTCGCTTTGCCCGCCGGCATACACCTCCGCGTTGTCGAAGAAGTTCACGCCGGCATCGAAGGCGGCCGCCATGCACTCGCGTGCAGCCTTGACGTCGATCTGGTTGCCGTAGGTGACCCAGGAACCGTAGGACAACTCGCTGACTTGCAGGCCTGCGCGGCCAAGGCGGCGGTATTGCATCGCATCGTCTCTTTCTTGGAAGGAAGGAAGCAGGAAGGAAAAGAGGCCCCCGCACGGCGGCCTTCGAAAGCGCAACCGCCGCGCTGCCGCGGCGATAGACTGCGCAGACTACTGGCTGATTGCATCCCTTATGGATCGCTCAACTTATGCCCAACGCCGCGAGCGCGTCAGCGCGGCCCTACGCGACGCCGGCGGCGGCGCCGCACTGCTGCCCACCGCCCCCGAGCGCCTGCGCAACCGCGACACCACCTACCCCTTTCGGCACGACAGCTACTTCTATTACCTGACCGGCTTCGCCGAGCCGGACAGCTGGCTGGTGATCGACGCGTCCGGCCACAGCACGCTGTTCTGCCGCCCGAAGGACGCCGAACGCGAGATCTGGGACGGCTACCGTCTGGGTCCGGAGGCGGCGCCAGGCGCGTTGGGGGTCGACGCCGCGTGGCCGGTGGAGGCGCTCGACGAACAACTGCCGCGGCTGCTGGGCAATCAGGCGTCGGTGTGGTTCCCGTTCGGGGTGCACAGCGGGTTGGAGCACCGGGTGGAAACCTGGCTGGCCCAGGTGCGGGCCTGGGAGCGCCGGGGGGTCGCGGCGCCCACCGCCTTGCACGACCTGACGCGTCTGCTCGACGAGATGCGGTTGATCAAGGACAGCGGCGAGCTGGCCACGATGCGCCGCGCCGGCACCATCTCGGCGCGCGCGCATGCGCGCGCCATGCAGCAAAGCGCGCGCTGGATGCGCGAGGGCGGCGGCAAGATCTGGCGCGAATACCATCTCGAAGCCGAGTTGCTGCACGAGTTTCGCCGCCACGGCTCGCAGGCGCCGGCCTATCCGAGCATCGTGGCGGCCGGCGCCAACGCCTGCGTGCTGCACTATGCCGCCGGCGACACGCCGCTCAAACCCGGCGAGCTGTGTTTGATCGACGCCGGCTGCGAACTGGACGGCTACGCCAGCGACATCACCCGCACCTTCCCGGTCGACGGGCGCTTCAGCCCGGCGCAACGCGAGCTGTACGACATCGTGCTGGCGGCCCAGGCGGCCGCGATCGACGCCACCCGGCCGGGCGCGCGCCAGCGCGATGCGCACCAATCAGCATTGCGGGTGCTCTCGCAGGGCCTGCTCGAGGTGGGCCTGCTGAACGCCGACCAGCACGGCAGCGTCGATGACGTGATCGACAAGGCGAGCTACCGGCAGTTCTACATGCACGGCACCGGGCACTGGATCGGCATGGACGTGCACGACGTCGGCAACTACCTGCAGGACGACGAAGCGCCGGTCGAACAGCCGGACGGCATGGGCGGCCGGGTGGTCAAGAAGCCGTCGCGCATCCTGCAGCCGGGCATGGTGGTCACGGTCGAGCCGGGTCTCTACGTGCGGCCGGCCGAAGGGGTGCCCGAGCGCTATTGGCACCTGGGCATCCGCATCGAAGACGACGTGGTGGTGACGCCGCAGGGCCGCGAGCTGCTGACGCGCGACGTGCCGGTGGCCGCCGACGAGATCGAGGCCTTGATGCGAGACGCATGAGCCCCGATGAGAGCGCGTTGCGGCGCTCGCACCACCAGCGCCAGGGCGCGACGCGCCGCGCCGGCCCGCTTCGATAATGCACGACCGCCAAGACGAGGACCCGGAGGAACGCATGTCCGCTGCTGATCTGAACATCGCCGTCGTCGGCGCCGGCCCGGCCGGGCTGGCCCTGGCGCTGCTGGCGCAGCGCGAGCTGCCGAGCGCCCGCCTGACGGTGTTCGACACGCGCAGCGTCGAGCAGGACGTCTCGGCCGACCCGCGCACGCTGGCCTTGTCGCTCGGCAGCGTGCAGCTGCTGCAGCGCCTGGGCCGCTGGCCGTCGCAGGTGGCGCACCCGATCGTCTCGGTGCATGTGTCGCAGCAGCAGCCGGGCGCGCTGGCGGGGCGCTGGAGCGAGCCGACGGTGCGCATCGACGCCGCCGCCGAACGGGTGCCGATGCTCGGCGCCGTGCTGAGCTACGGGGCGCTGGTGGCGCCGCTGCAGCAGGCCTGGCTGGAGGCGTGCGCCGCAGCACCGGGGCGGCTCGTGAGCCGTTTCGGCACCAAGGTGGCGTCGTTGAAGCCGCTCGACCGTGCGGTCGAAGTCGACGCCGACATCGCCGAGCGCTTCGACCTCGCCATCGTCGCCGAAGGCGGCGTGTTCGCCGAGCAATCCCGCAAGGCGCTGGCGCACGACTATGGGCAGACCGCGTGGGTGGGCCAGGTCACGCTCGAGGGCATGCCCGGCGGCATGGCCTTCGAACGCTTCACCCCGGACGGGCCCGCCGCCTTGCTGCCGCTCGGCCCCGGTCGCGCGGCGCTGATCTGGTGCGTGCCGAGCGAGGAGGACCCGGTGGCCTCGCTCGACGACACACAGCGCGTCGCGGTGCTCAATCACCTGTTCCATCCGGCGGCCGGGCGGGTCACCGGCATCACGCCGCTCAAACGTTTCGGGCTCGGCCTCAACGCCGAGCGTACCCTCGTGCAGGGCCGGGTGGTGCGCATCGGCAATGCGGCACAGACGCTGCATCCGGTGGCGGGCCAGGGCCTCAACCTGGGGCTGCGCGATGCGTTCGAACTGGTCCGGCAGCTCGGTCGCAGCGAGTCGGTCGACGGCGCCTTGCGCCGCCTCGAGCTGAAGCGTGCGCCGGACCGCTGGGGCACCATCGCGACGACCGACTTCCTCGCACGCAGTTTCACCTGGCGCTGGCCGGGCCTCGGCACCGCGCGTGGTCTGGGCCTGGCCGCCTTGCAGCGGCTCGGGCCCGCCAAGTCGATGTTGGCGCGGCAGATGATGTTCGGGCGGCGCTGAGCCGCGCCGCGACCCTCAGGCCGTCGTGTCGGCGAGGGCCACGGCTTTGCGTCGACCCCGCGTGCCCCGGGCCGGTGACGTCAGGCCGCTCGGGAGGCCGTGCCGACCCCGGCGGTCATCGCAGGGCGACCGCGGCCATCGTCGCCGCTGGTGTCGATCTCGTCTTCCGGCACGTCCTTGAGCGGCAGCTCGACGTGCAGCACGGTACCCCCCTGCGGGCCGGCGCCGATGTGGAACCGACCGTGGAAGGCATCGACCCGGTGCTTGATGCCGCGCAACCCGTGGCTCTTCAGCTTGCGCATGCCGGCCGGCGTGATGCCCACGCCGTCGTCGGCGAGCTGCAGGTGCAGCGTCTCCTCGCGCACCTCGATGGCCAGCTGTACGCGGCTCGCCCGCGCATGCTTCTGCACGTTGGTCAGCGCTTCCTGGACGATGCGGTAGACGGCGATGCTGCGGTCGCCATCGCACTCCAGGTCTTCGGGCAGCTGGCGTTCGATGCGCAGGCCGGACATGGCCTCGACCTCCTCGGCGAGCACCTCGAGGGCGGCGGTCAGCCCGAGATTGCGCAAGGTGGTGGGCACCAGCCCTTCGATCACGCGGCGCTTGAGTTGGACACCGCGCTCCAGCGTGTCTTGCAGGCGCCGCAGGCTTTCCACCGCGGCTTCTTTCGGCTCGAGCTGGCGGCGCAACAGCATGCCGACGTCCATCTTGCTGGCGGTGAGGATGGCACCCAGTTCGTCGTGCAGTTCGCGCGCCAGGCGGGCCTTCTCCTGTTCGGCCAGATGCTGCAAGTGGGTCGCCAGCTCGGACAGTTCACGGGTGCGCTCGCGCACCGCGCGTTCCAGCCGGTCGCGCTCTTCGTGCAGACGCTGCGCCATGCGCTGCTCTTCGTCGAGTTCGGTCCGGTAGGTCTGGAACAGCAGGATCAGCAACAACACGCCGAAGGCTATCGACAGCAGCGACCACCAGCGCTGGCGGCGCACCTCGGTGGCGGCCGCCTCCTCGGCGACGTCGAGTCGCTGACGCTCATGCGCGACCAGCCGTCCCAGCGCTTCGCGCAAAGTGCCATCGGCGACCGGGTTGGGTCGCAGCTGGGCATCCACCTGCTGAGGCGGCGCACCGGGCTGCAAGGCTTCGAGGCGCTGCAACTCGGCTCGCTCGGCTTCGATGTAGCGCAACACCGTCTCCATCTCGGCCACCGCGAGGCTGCTCTCGGCGCTGCCGACCAGCCGCTCACGCGTGACGACGATCTCGCGCAGCGCCCCTTGGTGGCGGGCCAGGTTGTCGGTGCCGCGGGCGAGCAGGTATTCGGCGCGCGTGGCGTCGACACGTGCCGCGAGGAAGGACAGGTTGTTGAGTTCGCGCGTGAAGGTCCGCGAGGTCTTCAGGTCGGCGTACATGCGCTCGAGCCGTTGGTAGCCTTGCTCGGTCACCCACAACATCGCGCTGCCGAGGATCAACGTGATCGGCACCGCTAGCTTCAACACCGCGAGTCGCCGCAACAGCGTGGCCGGCACCTGTCCCGAGCGTGCGGCTGCGGCTTCGACCTCTTCGCGGGCGGCCTGCAAACGCGCGAGCACCGTGTGCCAGCGCGAGGGTCGTGGAGGTCGTGGGTTAGGGGGAGGGGGGGTAGGGACCGAATTCACGGCAGTACTTCAAACGTAAGACGCTTCCGACATCGTCGCGTGGGACGAGCCTACAGAGGCAGACCCCAGGCCTTTCTACCATGAAGCCATCACATCGAGGTGTGTCCTTCCATCAGGGCATCGAGCCCGAGACACAAGAGGAGGTGTCCATGCTCTATTACGCAGCCGTGTTCTTCGTGATCGCACTGGTCGCGGCCTTGTTCGGTTTCGGCGGCATCGCCGCAGGCGCCGCCGGTATCGCCAAGATCCTGTTCTTCGTGTTTGTCGCGCTGACGGTGATCTCGTTCCTGATCGGCCTGTTCAAACGCGGCGGGTAGTGCCCGCTGCGGCGAAGCGTCGAGGCACTCGTTCATGCCGATCGCCGCGTTACCTGCAAGCTGTCGCCGGTGTGCGCGGTGCCGTGCAACAGCTCTCCCACCCAGGGAAGACCCAAGAGGACCGCGATTCCAGACTTATGTGGTACCGAGATTCACAACTCAGGAGGACGTGATGAAGACCCGACTTTTGACTTTGCTGTCCGCGGTGCTGGCCGCAACCTTCACCATGAGCGCCTGCAATACCGTCGAGGGCGTCGGCAAGGACGTCGAACGCGGTGGCGAAAAACTGCAGGACTCAGCCGAGGACACCAAGAAAAAAATGTAAAGACTTGCGTCTCACGCGCCCCGGGTGCGTGAGACGCTCACCGCTCAGGTCTCCTTCTTTACCTGCCGACGCTGACGTCTTAGCGGTTCTGGAAGGCGAGTGCCCTGCACCGCCTTCCTTTTTTACGTCCCCTCCCCGCACTCTGTACAAGCAGCGCGCCGGGAGCCGGCCTTTGACGCCCTTGGCCGCGCTGTGCCAGACTTCTCGCAGTCACTCTTCGCGGTTCAAATGGAGCGCAAACGCATCCTGCTGGCAGACGATCACCAGATCGTCCGGGCCGGCCTCAAGCAGTTGATCGACGCCGAGCCCGACCTTCATGTCGCGGGCGAAGCGGCCACGAGCGCCGAGGCGCTGGCATTGCTGCGTGAGGGCAACTGGGATCTCGTGCTGCTCGACATTTCGCTGCCCGACCGCACCGGTGTCGACACGCTCCGGCTCATCCGCACCCACCTCGGCGACATCCCGGTGCTGATCGTCAGCGCGTTCCCCGAAGAACAGTACGCCATCAACTTGCTGCGCGCCGGCGCCAACGGGTACCTGAAGAAGGACGCCGACGTCGACGAGATCCTGCGTGCGATCCGGGTCGTGCTGCAGGGCCGCCGCTACCTCAGCCCCACCGCCGCCGACCTGGTGGCCAGCCGGCTCGACCAGCCAGGCGCCGGCCCGGCCCACCAAGACTTGTCGGAGCGCGAATTCCAGGTGTTGTGCAAGCTCGCAAGCGGCATGTCGGTCACACAGATCGCCGATGAATTGTTCATCAGTGTGAAGACGGTGAGCACCTACCGCAGCCGCCTGCTCGAGAAGCTGCAACTGGGCAGCAACGCCGAACTGACCTACTACGCTGTCAAGAACGGCTTGATTCAATAGCGAGATCGAAGCCAGCCGATGCGCCGCGCGGGTCGCGCGGCTGCAACGCTTTGGTGCACCGTCGGGTAACGGCCTACAGACATCGGCCGGGGCGGCCGCTACTCTCCAACCCAAGCTAGGAGTGGTTCCAGAGCAGAGAGAGAGAGCGAGTCGTTGCGTGATGAGTGCGTCGGTCTCCACCCGTGATACAGCGTCGTCCGCCCTTGCGCCTGATCAGCAAGGCGGGCGCCGCCTGCAAGTGATGGTCATCGAAGACTCGCGGCTGATCCGCGAACGTCTGCTCGACCTGATCGCCAGCTGCGAAGGTTTCGAAGTCAGCGCCGAAGCCGAGACCGAAGCGGAAGCCTTGGCCGCCCTGCAGCAGCACCGCTTCGACGCGGTGGTGGTCGATCTCCAGCTGCGCGAAGGCAACGGCTTCGCGGTGTTGCGGGCCCTGTCGAGCCGGGAACCGCGGCCGCTCACGCTGGTGCTCACCAACACCAGCACCCGCCCGATCCGCGAGCGCTGCCTGGCGCTCGGAGCACACCACTTCTTCGACAAGTCGAACGAGTTCGACCGGGTGGCGCAGGCCCTGGAGGCGCTGCGCTCGCCCACGCCAAGCGCCTGATGGTCGCCCGGCACCGTCGCGATGGTGCAGCGTGTCGGACACGACTGACACGGCGAGCAGCGCTCGTCCGACCATCCGGTTGTCACCACCTGCCTAACATCTTTTGTTGTACAGCCGCGAGGGCCGGCGGCGCGGCCGCGCGCTGCCTGAACCCTCGCCGTGACGATCGCAGCAGCACAGGAGACCGACATGCCCAGCTATACCTATGGAGACCCATCTTCGGACGAACTCAACCATGACGGTGTGCGTGGCATGGCGGACCCGGGTGCGAGTGCGTGGCCGACGAAGCGGCGTGCCTCCGCACTGCAGCGCGAGTGGGCCGGCCTGCAGGCCGACGTAGAGGAGCTGGTGTCGAATCCGAGAATGGGCGACGCCCCCGATGTCAAAGCGTTGAAGGAACGGCTGCAAAGCTCGTTGTACCGGGTCAGCGAGGCCGTCGCCGACGCCAGCCATGGCATCGGCCAGCGGGTGCGGCACACCGCCAGCGCGACCAACGACTATGTGCACGAAGAGCCGTGGAAAGTGGCCACCGTGGCCCTGATCGCGGGTGCCTTGATCGGCTTCCTCGCCTCCCGGCGCCGCTGAGTTTCAGACCAGCCGGCGGTGTGACAAGGCCGGCAAGCGCTGGCGCACCTGTGCCAGGTGGTCGCGGTCGAGGTCGGCCACCACCACCGCCTCGCCCTCGTCGTGCGAGGCGATCACCTCGCCCCATGCGTCGGCGATCAGACTGTGGCCCCAGGTGCGCCGGCCGTTTTCATGCACGCCGCCCTGCGCGGGCGCCATCACGTAGCACTGGTTTTCGACCGCACGAGCGCGCAGCAACAACTCCCAGTGCACACGGCCGGTGGTGTAGGTGAAGGCAGACGGCACCAGGATCAGGTCGCAAGGCGGTGTCATCAACCGACGGTACAGCTCCGGAAAGCGCAGGTCGTAGCAGATGCTCAAGCCCACCCGCCACGCCTGCCCGTCCACGCTCATCTCGAAGGCCGTCGGCGTCTCGCCGGCGCGCAACACCAGCGCCTCGTCGTAGCGGCGCGCACCTTGTGCGGTGACGTCGTCGAAACAAAACAGGTGGATCTTGTCGTAGCGGGCCACACACTCGCCTTGCGGGTCATAGACCAGCGTCGTGTTGCCGACCCGCTCGGGGTCATCGGTCGCGACCGCGATGGAGCCACCCACCACCCACAACCCATGCTGCCGGGCCGCCTCGCTCAGCATGGCCTGCGCCGGACCGTCACCGAACGGCTCGGCGAGGCCGAGCTTGTCGCGGTCGTCGCGGCCCATGAAGGCGAAGTTCTCGGGCAAGGCCACCAGGCGTGCGCCGGCCTCGGCCGCAGCCGCGATCAAGGCGCGCGCACGCGCCAGGTTGTCCGGTAGCGAACACGAGGAGACCATTTGCAAGGCAGCGATCTTCATGGCGTTGTCCTGGAAGGGGTGGGCTGAACGGCAGCGTAGCAGCAAGGCCGCGTCGCCGGCGGCGCGCTCGACTGCCGAGCCAAGCGGCCCGCTCTGTCAAGGCCCAGCCGCCAGGGCAGGCGCATCGGCACGCGCCGCTTCGACGACCGCGGCGGGCTGCTGCCACGAGACGGCGCCGGCCGCCCCCGCGGGCAAGGGCTGCAGCGGCCGCCGTTGCACCGGCTCGACCTTGGGCTCGGCCCACGGACCGGTGACCCGGAATTCCCGCGTGCCCGCCTGCATCAGCGGTTTGCGGAGGAACCACTGAGCCAGAAAGGTGCCGAGCCCGACCGCCGGGTTGATCGCGGCATAGGCCAGCGACGCGGTGCCTGCGTTGATTTCGGGCACCACCACCACGCGCAGGTCTTGCGTTTCACGTGCGATATCCGCGCGCCCTTCCATCAACACGGCCGCGGTGACCCCGCGCAGCCGCAGGTTGTTGCTCGAGGCGACGCCCTGCTCGATCTTGACGTCACCGGTGAAGGCATCGAAGGCGAACCCTTCCTGGAAGACATCGCGAAAGTCGAGTGTCAATCGCCGTGGCAGCGACTGCAGGCTCAAGATGCCGGCCAGCTTGGCGATGCCCGGTTCGGCCTTGAGGAACTGGCCCTTGTTGACTTCGACGTTGAACTGTCCGTTCAGGCTGGGATAGTCGAGTGCCAGCGGCGAACCCAGCCAGCTGATCTCGCCGTCGAGCCGACCTTTGCCGCCGCGCACCACCTGCCCGAGCCCGAAGCGTTCGAGGAGCCGGCCGCTGTCGGCCATGTCGAGCTGGAAGTCGATCACGGCTCGCCGGCGTGCCGTGCTGCCCGCCACGCCCTGCCAATGGCCGGTCGCGTCGAGCCGGCCGTCGGGGTTCACCAGCGCCAGGCGCTCCAGCCGCCATTCGCGTATCTCGCCGGTGAGCCGGTTGCTGGCTTCCACTTCCACGCGGCCGAGACGGATGCCGTGCAAGTCGAAATCGTTGACGACGATGTCGAGCGCGGGCAGGTCGCCGGGCTGCTGTTCCAGCAGGTCCTCGACGTCGCGCGCCGCGCTCTCGGGCAGCGACAGGCGCGACAGCCGCGCCACCACCCGCCCGCCCGCCTCGCCACGCGACCCCCGCGGCAGCCGGTATTCGAGATAACCGTCGAGCTGGTCGGCATGCACATTGGCCCGCCAGCCACCATCGGCCTGCTGCGACAGGCCGGCCACCACATGGGTCAGGCGGCGCTGGTCGACGTTGAGCTCTTGCGCGCGCAAGGACACCAAGGTCGGCGCGTACCCCGCCGCCGCGTCGCCCGACCCGGCCGCCCCACCGCCGCCCGCCGGCGCGGCGCCCGCACCGGTGAGCCCGGCAGCGGCAGCGCGCCAGGCGTCGAGGTCGAGGTTCGGGTGCTGGATCAGCGCGACCACACCGCTGTCGGGCTCAGGTGCGGCGTGGTTGACGCCAATGCCGCCGGCGACGACACGTGTCGAAGCGCCGTCGGCGGCGGTTTCGCGGTCGTAGCGCAGATGCAGCACGTCGCCGACGTCGACCGTGAGCCGGTCGCGCATCGGGCCTTCGGCGGCGGCAGGTGCTGCGGGGGCGAGCGCGGTGGTCTGCACGCGCAGCGGCCAGCTGGCCGCTGCCGGCTTCTGCAGCGGCGCTGGCAGCGCGATGCCCATGCCGGACAGCGAGCTGGTGATCTCGAGCTGGGGATGCCCGCGCACCACCGAGAGCCCGAGCTGATAGGCCGCCTGGCCGCTCAGGTGCTCGCCCAGATAGGGCAACCAGCTGGGCTCTTGCGCCCGGCGCAAGCCTTCGGCAGTGGCCGTGCCCTGACCGGCAAAGCGCAAGGTGCCGTCCTTTTGGGTGCCGCCGTGGAAACTGGCGTCACCGCCGAACAAGCGTGCGGTGGCGGCCGGGATGGTGAAGCCCTGCTCGGTGAACTGAAGCGTCGCACGCGCCTGGGTCAGCGGCGGCGTGTCGGGGTGGATCTGCAACTCGTTGCCCGGCAGCGTCACGGTCCCCTTGACCGCGGTCTTGTCGAGATCGTGCAGCGGCATCTGCAGGCCCAGCTTCAGCTGCAGCTCGCCGCTGCCGCTGGCCCTTGCCAACGCCTTGCCGGTCCAGTCGCCGATGGGCGTTTCGTTGATGAATCGCAGCGCATCGGGCAGTGGGCCGCGCGCCTGTCCGTCGAGTGCGAGCACCGAGCCGGCATACAGGTTGGCAATACCGCCGCGCACTTGGGTCAACTCGACGCCGAACACCCGCGCACGCGCCTCGCGGATTTCCATTGCGGTGCGATCGAAGATCAAACGGCCGCTGAGCTGCGTGAAGGCGGGCCAGGCCGCCGGCTGCCCCGCCTCGGGCGGGACATAGGCAAAGGTGGCGTCGTCGATCTGCGCCGCGATGCGGAACTGGCCCTCCCGCGCATCGTGGAACGGAAAGCGGCCCAGGTCGCCCTTGACGAGGAAGTCGACGCCGCTCGCGCCGCCGGCCACCACCGCATGCCGCACGTAGTCCCGCACGGGAGCGCCGAGGCCTAGCGGCAGGTAGCGCCAGACGCGCGTCGCATCGGCGCGGGTCAGGTTGCCTTGCAGGTCGAGCACCCCCGGCAGCCGGCGCGCACGCTGGCCGCCCCCACCCTCACCGGTGCGCCAGGTCGCCTTCAGTCGGCCCGCGGCGTCGGCATTGGCAAACTGTGCCTCGCGCAGGCGCAGCTCGAGTTGCGGCGGTGGTGGTGCCGCAGCAGCAGCAGCAGCGCCTGCCGCCGCCTGCCGCCGCTCGATGCGCCATTCGAGCGAAGCCGACAGCTGGTCGAAGCCGATCACAGGGTCTTCGAACACACCGGGAAAGCTGAGCTGCCCCTGGTTCAAGCTCAGTTGGGCCTGGCCGCCCCGGTCGCTCAGCTTGAACTCGACCTCGGCCCCTGCCACGCCCGGACGGCCCGGGTGACCGCCGGTCGCGGCTGTGGGCCCGAGCGGTTCGGCGGCCAGGTGCAGCCGGGCGACGCGGCCTTGCGCCTGGTACGCCGACGGCGACTGGGCGTCGCCTTGCCAGCGCAGATGCAAGCCCGTCACCTGCCCTTGCGGGCGCAACTCGGCGAGCCGGGCCCGCAGCGGCGCACCGACGGGCAGGCTGCCGGCCAGTTGCGCCAGGATGGCCAGGTCGAGCCGGTCGGCCCGCAGTTCGCCGTCGCCGGCGCGACCGCGCGAAGGGCGCTGCCAGCGCATGGTGCCGTTCGACGCCGGCCACACTTGTTGGTCCCCGGTGCGAAAGGCCAGCCGCTGCGCCGCGAAGGCCCAGCCATGATCCTGTCGCTGGCCCGACACGCGCCCGGTGAGCTGTTCCAGCACCAGGGGCTGCAGATCGGGGCCCAGGCGCACGTCGACCGACCGCAGCGCCAGGTCAGCGGTGAGTGCCGTCAACTCGCCGCGCTGCAGATCGGCCCACACGCGCACCGCCCCGGCCCCCTGCTGCAGGTCGATCGGCAGGTCGGCATGGCGACGCAGCCGCTGCACGTCGGCCTGCGGCAACTCGGCGTAGGCACTGCCGCTCCATCGCCCGACGTCGCCGGCGCGCGCCAGCAGGCCGTGCGTGAAGCGCCCGCGCAACGTGAAGCGGCGGCCCCAGTCCGGCGGCGGCGTCGCGTCGAGGCGCCAATGGTGCCGGCGCGAGCCCAGGCGTGAACCGTTGCGGATCACCAGGTCCACGTCGTCGAGTTGCAGCGGCGGGGCCTGGCGTTGTTCATCGACCCAGCGCACCCGGCCGTGACGGATCGCAAACTCCTGCTGACTGAAGAACCAGTCGGCCGCGGCGGTGTTGCCGTCTTCCGCACCGCCGCCGCGCATCTCGAGCCCGGCCACGAACACACGCCCCGCGGCATCACGCCGCACCTCCAGGCTCGGCGCCTCGAGCAGCAGCTGCTCAAACTGGGGCCGCCACGGCAGCAGCGAGGTCGGCGACAACGACGCGTCGACGCGTGCCAGGCGCAAGGCCTCGCGCCCATCCGGCCCCCGCACCACCACGTCGCGCAGTCTCACGGTGGGCACCCAGCCGTGAGATTCGACACGGATGTCACCGATTTGAACCGCGACCCCCAGCGATCGAGTGGCGATGCGTTCTATCGTCGGGCGCCACTCCGCGATTCGCGGCAGAATCGCCCAGTGCAAAACGAGCCAGCCGACAAGAAGCAGGCTCCACGCCAACAACACCAGGCTTGCGGTCACGCGTACGAGGGTGCGCAGATGGCGCCACGTAGGCGCCAGCAAGGCCGGGGAGGGAAGAAACGGCATGAAGACTTCGCGAGGACAGGGGTGGTACTCGAGCCAGCCCCTACAAAAAGGCGCGGCCAATCTAGCATAGACCCGGAGCAAAGCTATGGGTTTCCCTGAAGATGTCGCCCCCGTCGATGCCGGCCAAGCGCCTCAAGCGCCGGCCGAGCATTCACGCTTCGTACAACGCGTTCGACGTCGCTACGCCGAGCAACTGGGCCTGCTGCCGCCCGGCATGCCGGACCGCGAACGTATCGGCGCGCTGATCGATACCTTGTCGGCCCAAGGCAGGCCGCTGCCCGCTGCCTTACGGATCGCGCGGCAGCTGACGCTGGAGCGGCTGGCCACGCTCGACATCGAGGCCGATGCGCCGATGACCGACGTGGCACGCGCGATGACCGAGCTGGCCGAAGTGACGCTGGACCGGGCCCTGGTCGCCGCCTTCGCCGAACAGGACGAGCGCCACGGCGCGCCTCTCAACGAGGCGGGTGAGCGTATCGACTTCTGGGTGGTGGGCATGGGCAAGCTCGGCGGGCGCGAGCTGAACGTGTCATCCGACATCGACCTCATCTATGTCTATGAAGACGACGGCTCGACCGCGGGGCGCGCCGACGGCACCGGGCGCATCAGTGCGCACGAGTACTTCTCGCAGGTCGCGCGCTCGCTCTACGGCCTGATCGGCGAAACCACCGAGGACGGCTTCGTGTTCCGGGTCGACCTGGCCTTGCGCCCCAACGGCAACTCCGGCCCGCCGGTGGTGAGCCTGGCGATGCTGGAAGAGTACTTCCTGGTGCAGGGGCGTGAATGGGAGCGGTTTGCCTGGCTGAAAAGCCGGATCGTGGCGCCGCGCGCCTCCGTCACGTCGGGCCGCGCGCTGCAGCTGCGCGACGTCGTCATTCCCTTCGTGTTCCGACGCTACCTGGACTACGGCGTGTTCGAAGGGCTGCGCGTGCTGCACCGCAGGGTGCGCGACGAAGCGCAGCGGCGCGCCGCGGGCCGGCCCGAGCGGGCCAACGACGTCAAGCTGTCGCGCGGCGGCATCCGCGAGATCGAGTTCATCGTGCAGTTGCTGCAGGTCGTGCGCGGGGGCCAGTACCCCGAAATCCGCACCCGCTCCACCTTGAAGGCACTTGAGCGGCTGAGCGCAGTCGGCGTGATGAAGCCCGAGACGGCCGCCAAGCTGGCCGAGGCCTACACCTTCTTGCGCCGCCTCGAACACCGCATCCAGTACCTCGACGACCAGCAGACCCATTTGCTGCCGACTGTCGACGGGGACCTGGGCTGGATCGCCCGCAGCCTGGGGCTGCGGTGCACCGAAGACACGTGCGAACTGTTCGAACGCCTGGGCGAAACGCGCGAATTCGTCGCGCTCGAGTTCGACGCCTTGTTGCATGACGGGCAAGCGCCCAAGCCGGGCGGCTGCCGC
Source organism: Caldimonas brevitalea (assembly GCF_001017435.1). Taxonomy (NCBI): domain Bacteria; kingdom Pseudomonadati; phylum Pseudomonadota; class Betaproteobacteria; order Burkholderiales; family Sphaerotilaceae; genus Caldimonas; species Caldimonas brevitalea. The sequence goes on along the minus strand of NZ_CP011371.1, from coordinate 350,220 downwards.
GCCTGCGGGCAGCCCACGCCGGCGCTCGACAGCGAGGCCTTGCTCGAGAAGTTGCCGGCCGCGCTGGCCGAGCGGGTGCGCCCCTGGCTGGACCAGCCGCGCGTCAGGGCGCTGCGCGACGAGACGAAATCGCGTTTGGGCAAGCTGATCCTGAGGTCGGCCCAGGCCGTCGACCAGAAGGTGTGCTCGATCGATGCGGCGGTGCGTTTCGTCGATTGGGTCGAGCCACTGCTGAGGCGCGAGAGTTATGTCGCCTTGCTGCTCGAACGCCAGGAAGTGCACCACCGGCTGCTGCGCCTGCTCGGGCTGGCACGCTGGCCGATGCGCTACCTGATGCGGCACCCCGGGGTGATCGACGAACTCGCCGATCCCCGTTTGATCTACACCCGCTTCGAGCCCGACGGTTTCGTGCGCGACCTTGAACAACGCCACGACGCCTGGGCCCGCTCAGGGCAGGCCGACGAGGAGGCGTTGCTCGACACGCTGCGCCGCGCGCATCACGCGGAGGTGTTCCGCACGCTGGTGCGCGACGTCGAAGGGCACATCAGCGTCGAACAGGTGGCCGACGACCTGTCGCTGCTGGCCGACGCGACGGTCGACTGCACGATGCGCTGGGCCTGGGCGCACTTGAAACAGCGCCACACCGAGCGGCCCTGCTTCGCCGTCATCGCCTATGGCAAGCTGGGCGGCAAGGAGCTGGGCTACGGCAGCGACCTCGACGTCGTGTTCCTGTTCGATGACGACGACGAACGCGCGCCCGAGGCCTATGCCGCCTTCGCCCGCAAGCTGATCACCTGGCTGACGCTGCGCACTTCGGCCGGCGAGCTGTTCGAGATCGACACCGCCTTGCGGCCGAACGGCAACTCGGGGCTGCTGGTCACGTCGCTGAAGGCCTTCGAGGCCTACCAGAGCGGGCGCGGCAGCAACACGGCCTGGACCTGGGAACACCAGGCGATCACCCGCGCCCGGTTCTGTGCCGGCGATGCGCGCATCGCCTCTCGTTTCGAGGCCGTGCGGCGCAGCGTCATTGCGGCGCCCCGCGACCATCAGGCCCTGAAAGCCGAGATCACATCGATGCGCGAGAAGGTGCGCGACGCGCACCCGGTCAAGGGCGATCGTTTCGATGTCAAGTACAGCCCGGGTGCGATGGTCGACGTCGAGTTCAGCGTGCAGTACCTGGTGCTGGCCCATGGCGCCACGCATCCCGAGCTGCACGACAACGTCGGCAACATCGCCCTGCTGCAACGTGCCGAAGCGGCGGGGCTGCTGCCCGCCGGCGTCGGGACGGCGGCCGCCGATGCCTACCGCGACCTGCGCCGTGCCCAACACGGCGCGCGGCTGGACGAGCAGGCCACGCAGTTCCCGCCCGAGTCCTGGACGGCGCAACGCACCGCGGTGCAGACGCTGTGGCGCGCGGTGTTCGGGGGCTGACGACCTCGCCGGCATGCGAGGCCGGACCGTGACCCCGCCGCCGCGTGCCGCTGTGCCGCAGCCTCAGGGCCGAGCCTGGCAGGCGGTGGCGTCGTTGCTCGCGGTGCTGGCACTGGTCGGCCTGGCGCTCCCCCCCGACACCCTGGCGTGGACACGCGAGACGGCCGGGCAACCGGCCCGCTGGTTCACGCCGGTGGCCGTGCACCTGTCGGTCCTGCACCTGCTGGCGAATGCGGCCGGCCTGCTGCTGCTGGCCCTGCTCGGCCGTGCGGTGGCCTTGCCGCCTGCGGCCGCGGTGGCCTGGCTGTCGGCATGGCCCCTGACCCATCTCAGCCTGGTGCTCGCGCCAGGCTTGATGCGCTACGGCGGCCTGTCGGGCGTGCTGCATGCCGGCGCCGCCGTGGCCGCGGTGTTCATGCTGGCGATGCCGGTGCGCCGGCAGCGTTTGCTCGGCGCAGCGCTGGCGGCAGGCCTGACCTTCAAGTTGCACAGCGAGAACTTCTGGGTGGCTCCGCTCCAGGAGCACCCCGGCTGGGGCTTCCCGGTCGCCGTGATCTCTCATGCCACCGGTGCGGTGGCGGGCAGCGGAGCGGCACTGGTCGCGCTCGGGTGGCGGCGGCTGCGACGGTTCCCGGCGACGTCGGGCTGAGGGCGAGCGGGCGGCCGTCAGTCGTCAGCGTCCAGACCGCTCAAGCTCGGCAGTTCCCAATCACCGCCACCCGCCTCACCATCGTCGCGGTGGCGACGACGATGCGGGCGGCGACGGCGAGTCCACCAGATCATCAACAGCGCCAGCCCACCACAGACCAGCGCGCCCACCGGATGCCCGGTCAGGAGCGCCACCAGGCCGAGACCCAACAACCCGCCGATGAACAGGATCTCGAGGACCATCAGGTGAGATCCATATAGGGGTTGTGCGCAACTTCCCACAGCACCCCCTCGGGGTCACGGAAGTAGCCGCTGTAGCCGCCCCAGAAAACCGGCTGTCCCGCCTTGACCAGCCGCGCGCCGGCGACGACCGCCTGCGCCAGCACCGCATCGACTTCTGCCGGCGAGGCGACGTTGTGGGCCAGGCTGAAGCCCCGGAACCCCTCGCCGGTGGCCGGCACGCCGGCGTCCTCGGCCAAGGCGTCCCAGCCGAACAGCGACAGGCACAGCCGCTCGCCCACCTCGAAGAAGGCGACCTGCTCGTTGCTGTGCGACAGGGCCGGCCAGCCCAGCCCGGTTTCATAGAAGGCGCGCGCACGGGCGAGGTCCCGCACGCCGAGGGTGACGAGGCTGAGCTTGGGTTTCATGTCGACGCCGGCAAGGAGTGGATGCGAACGGCATTATGCGAGGCGCTCTTGTTGTCGCGGGGGCAACAGGCAGGAGATGGGCGCGCCACGTAGACTCGCCCGAGATCGACTCGACCACGACAGGAGACCAGCATGTTGACACTGTGCGGATTCACGCTCTCGAACTACTACAACAAGGTCAAACTCGCACTGCTCGAAAAGGGCGTGCCCTTCGAAGAATACCGGGTGGCGACCGGGCTGCCCGAGATCCTGGGCGACTCGCCACTGGGCAAGGTGCCGTTCATCCGCACCGAGCACGGGCCACTTTGCGAAAGCCAGGCCATCCTCGACTACATCGAGGCGCGTTGGCCGACCCCGGCGCTGCTGCCGTCCGACCCGTGGGCCGCCGCCAAGGTACGGGAGCTGACCACCTTCCTCGACCTGCACCTCGAACTGGTCGTCCGCGACCTGTACCCGCAAGCCTTCTTCGGCGGCAGCGTCAGCGAAGGCCAGCAGGCCCGCGTGCGCAAGCTGCTCGACAAGCACCTGGTCGGCTTCAAGCAACTGGCCAAGTTCGCCCCTTACGTGGCAGGCGACACCTTCACCCAGGCCGATTGCAGCGCATTTGTGCACCTGCCCTTGTTGTCGATGGCCACCAAGGCGGTCTACGGTGTCGACCTGCTGGTCGAGCACGGCATCGACTGGAAGGGCTACGTCAAGCTGGTCGGCGAACGGCCCAGCGCACAGAAGGTGACGGCCGATCGCAAGGCCGACCAGGCCCGCAGCGCGGCGAAGTAAATAAAGCGCGGGCCGCACTCCGCCGGCCCCGGGTGTCCTTCAGACGCCCGCGCCGGACAGAAAAAAAGCGCCGCATGCGGCGCTTTTCTCATCAGCATTGCTCGCCGCGGTGCGAACCACGCACCGCGCTCGCCTCAAGCCGATTGCGGCTTGCCGCCCAGACCGGCAGCGCCCAGTTGGGCCGTCACCTGCTTGCGGTAGCGGTTCAATTCCTGAACGCTCTTGAAGCTGTGCTCCATCAGCAAGCTCATGTTGTGCAGGATGCGCTCGACCACCTTGTTTTCCCAGACGGAATCGAACTGGATCTGCTTGTCCAGCCAGTGTTCCAGCCACTCGGGATTGGGCAAACGGCTCTGGATGGTGTCGCGGGGGAACAGCTTTTCGTTGACGTGCAGGTTGGTGGGATGCAAGGCCTGCGCCGTGCGTCGCGCACTGGCCATCAGCACGCCGACCTTGGCGAACGCCGCCTTGGCTTCATCACCAAAACGGGCGATGGCGCGCTTCATGTAGCGCAAGTAGGCTCCGCCATGCCGCGCTTCGTCGCGCGCGAGGGTTTCGTAAATGGCCTTGATCACCGGCTCCGTGTGCCATTCGGCGGCGCGCCGGTACCAGTGGTTGAGCCTGATCTCGCCGCAGAAATGCAGCATCAGGGTCTCGAGCGCCGGAGCCGGGTCGAACTCGAAGCGCACCTCGTGCAGTTCCTGCTCGCTCGGCACGAGGTCGGGGCGGAAGCGACGCAGGTATTCCATCAGCACCAGCGAGTGTTTCTGCTCCTCGAAGAACCAGACGCTCATGAACGCAGAGAAGTCGCTGTCTTCACGGTTGTCGCGCAGGAACATCTCGGTCGCGGGCAAGGCCGCCCACTCCGTGATGGCGTTCATCTTGATGGTTTGTGCCTGCTCCTCGCTGAGCATGGAGGCATCGAAACGGTCCCATGGAATGTCCCGGTCCATGTTCCAGCGGACGGCTTCCAGTTGCTTGAAGAGCTCGGGATACAGCATGGGCATTCCTGTTGTGCAGCGGCAAGTGAGGTGGACGGGGTCACGGACGACCGTGAGCGGCAGTGGGCGGATGGAGGATCACCGCGCGGGGCGCCGGTCGGCCTCTGGTCTATCCCTGGCACCTCAGCGGAAATCGTGCCCGTTCCGGCTGCGGCGAACGCCGATTGTCGCGGAAGTCAGGGAATTGCGCAGTAAAAGGCTGCGCCGCCACTGGATTTCCCTGTTCACAAGCGGGGTTTGTCGCCAGCACGAAACGTACAAGCTGTTGGAGGATGCGTGGCAATTCAGCACCACCTTGGTGCATCGACACGCCCGACCGATGCCGATCTCCTGCCTGGGCTTGGAAAAGGCGGCCAAACCAGCCCGTGTAAACTTTGCAAAAACACCAAGGGACAAGACCGATGACCGCCTCCACTCCTGCCACAGCCTCACCTCGAGGCCGACGCAGGAAAAGCGCAACCGTTTGTATGTCGGCGCAACGGGCATGGAACTTCGGTCCAGGACGCGTTTCCAACGGCCACGGCTGCTGCGGATGCATCCGTACATGTTCCGCCCCGGGCGCCCGAGCCGGCTGCCCCTGGTGCTGGAGCATGTCGCATTTCCGCTGCGGAGCCTTCCGGCACGGCCGGATGAAAGCTCAGGGCGCGTTTCCTCCTCCTCCCTCCCTCCCTCCTTCGCCCTGGGACGCTTCGCGGCGCCTTTCTTTCTCGGCCCCGGGGACGCTGCCCGGTGTGCCGGGCAGGACGGCAGAACTGGACGCCGCCGGGTCCCGGAGCGGGTGGGCATGAGCCCCGCACGGCCGCCCGAAGGGGCTCATACCGCAGTGCGCAGCACGGAGGTTTCTCAGTGATCGCCGCACGGCGGCCCGAAGGGGCGCGCGCTGCGCTGTCCGGCATGGACGTATCTCCCCCTACCGCCTTGACCAGGCCGCGTGTGGCCGTCATCGGCTCAGGCATTTCCGGCTTGATCGCCGCGCACCGCCTTGCGCCGCACCTGGCTGTCACGCTGTTCGAAGCGAACGACTATTTCGGCGGCCATGCCCACACGGTGGACGTGCAGCTGGACGCGCCCGAAGGCCCGGTCTGTTTCGGCGTGGACACCGGTTTCCTGGTCTTCAACCGCCGCACCTACCCGCGGCTGGTCAGGTTGTTCGATCAACTGCAGGTCGAGACGGCACCGGCCGAAATGTCGTTTTCGGTCCAGGTGCCCGGCGCGGGCGTCGAGTGGGGCGGGCGTGACCTGGCCAGCGTGTTCGCACAGCCGCGCAACCTGCTGCGTCCCGGCTTCTGCCGCATGCTGATGCAGATTGCCCGCTTCAACCGCCGGGCCACGGCGCTCGCCCGGCACGGCGCCGACCACGAGTTGCGGCAGCCGCTCAGCGACTTCCTGCGCGACGAGCGGTACAGCGCCGAGTTCCGCGATTGGTACCTGTTGCCGATGCTCGGCAGCATCTGGTCGTGTCCGACCGACCAGATGCTGCGCTTTCCGGTCGCGACGATGGTTCGGTTCTGTCACAACCACGGCTTGATCCAGCTCGTCGACCGACCGCAGTGGTACAGCGTGGTCGGCGGCGCCCGGCACTACGTGCGCAAACTGGTCGAGCCGCTGGCGGATGCACGTTTGCAGGCGCCGGTGCTGCAGGTCCGCCGGCCCAGCCTGCAAGGCCGTGTCGAGGTGCTCACCGACCGCGGCCTCGAGCATTTCGACGAGGTGGTGTTCGCCTGCCATGCGGACCAAGCGCTCGGCCTGCTCGCCGACGCGAGTGACGACGAGCGCCGCGTGCTCGGCGCCATCCGCTACCAGGCCAACCGCGCCGTCCTGCACACCGATGAGGGCGTGCTGCCGCAGCGGCCCCGCGCGTGGGCGGCTTGGAATTACGAGCGTGCGCCCGACAGCTCGCAGGAAAGCGCGGCCGTGTGTCTGCACTATTTGCTGAACCGCCTGCAGCCTTTGCCGGTGCGTACCCCCGTCATCGTCAGCCTCAACCCGGCGCGCGAACCCCGGCTCGAGCGGGTGCTGGCCGAGTTCGACTACGCCCACCCGGTGTTCGACCTGGCGGCCTTCGACGCCCAGCAAGACCTGCCCCGCCTGCAAGGCCAGCGCCACACCTGGTATTGCGGCGCCTGGACCGGCTACGGGTTTCACGAAGACGGCCTGCGCTCGGGCCTCGAAGTCGCGCAGCGACTGCTGGACGAGGGGCAACACCCGGCGCCAGCGGACCGGGCGCTTCAGGCGGCGTGATGCACAGCCCCCTGATCGGCTTCGGCCAGGTGCGCCACACCCGCTTGCGCCCGGTGCACCACGCCTTCGCCTATTCGAGCTATTTCCTGATGCTGCCGATGCGCACCATGCGACGGCAGCCTGCCGCGCTGCCATCGCGCCATCGCTTTGCCTGCCTGTCCTTCCACGACTGTGACCATGGCGACGGCGGCGACGACGCGTTGCGCTGGCTCGACACCTTGCTGGCCGAGGCCGGCGTGCACGACGCCGACGGCGAAGTGTGGCTGCAGACCTATCCACGGGTGCTCGGCTACGCCTTCAAGCCGGTCAGCTTCTGGTATGCGGAGCGCTGCGACGGCTCGCTGGCCGCCCTGGTCGCCGAAGTGAACAACACCTTTGGCGAGCGCCATTGTTATGTGTTGACCGGCCCTGAGCTGCGGCCGGGGCAGACGCTGCAGGCCGACAAGGTGTTCCATGTGTCGCCCTTCTGCCGCGTCGAAGGTCGTTACCGCTTTCGATTCCTGCGCACGTCACCGGGTGAGGGCGACGCGGGCCGTGTCGTGATGCGGGTCGACCATCACGACGCCGACGGCCCCTTGCTGCTGACCAGCTGGAGCGGCACGTTGGTGCCATTGACGCCCGCGAGTGTGCGCCGCGCGTTCTTCGGCACGCCGTTGATGACCCTCGGTGTCATCGTGCACATCCATTGGCAGGCGCTGCGACTGTGGGCGCGGCGCGTGCCCTTCTTCGCCAAGCCACCACCTCCGCAAGCCTCTCCGTCGAGATGACCCGAAGCACACTGTCGGTCCTGTCCGGCCAGCCCCGCCCGCGGCCGCCCGCGTCGGCCCGCGCCGTGTTCCGGGTGCTCGACCGTCTGGCCACCGGCACCCTGGAGTTGCACCTGCCGGACGGCGCCACCGCGCGCTTCGGCAATGGCAGCGGGCCGCGCGCCAGCATCACGGTGCACGCATGGCGCGCCTGCGGCCGCACGCTCAAGTCGGGCGATATCGGCTTCGCCGAGAGTTACCTGGACGGCGAATGGAGCACCGCCGACCTGAGCGGCCTGATGCAGTTGCTGGTGGCCAACCGCAATGCCGTGGAGACGGCCATTTACGGCAGCCGGTGGGGGCGGGCCGCCTACCGTTTGCGCCACCTGCTCAACCGCAATTCCAAGTCGCGTGCGCGCAAGAACGTGCAGGCCCACTATGACCTGGGCAACGCGTTCTACCGCCTGTGGCTCGACGACACCATGTCGTATTCGGGTGCCTGGTTCGAGGCGGGCGCCGATCAACCGCTCCAACAGGCGCAGTGGGCCAAGATGCGACGCGCCTTGCGCGAGTGCCGGCTGACGCCCGGCCAGCGCCTGCTCGACATCGGCTGTGGCTGGGGCGCCCTGGCCGAGCTGGCCGGCCGCGAGTTCGGCGCACAGGTGGTGGGCGTGACGCTGTCGGCCGAGCAGCTGCGCTATGCCCGCGAGCGCCTCGGCGCCGATGCCCCTGCCCAGCTGCGCTTGCAGGACTGGCGCGAGATCGACGACGGGCCCTTCGACGCGATCTGCTCGGTCGAGATGTTCGAAGCGGTCGGTCTCGAGTACTGGGGCGAATTCTTCGCCACGCTGCGGCGACTGCTGAAACCCGGTGGACGGGCCTGCTTGCAGACCATCACCATCCGCGACGATTTGTTCGACCGGTATCGCCGTTCCACCGACTTCATTCAGCAGTACATCTTCCCGGGTGGCCTGCTGCCCTGTCCCCAGGCGTTCCGACGCGAAGCTCGCAAGGCCGGTTTTGTCGTCGTCAACGAACTCGACTTCGGCCTCGACTATGCGCGCACGCTGCAATGCTGGCGCGACCGCTTCCACGCGGCGGAGCCGGAGGTGCGGAGGTTGGGGTTCGACACCCGTTTCATGCGCATCTGGAACTTCTACCTCGCCTACTGCGAAGCCGCCTTCGTCCACCGCAACACCAGCGTCATGCAGTTCACGCTGCAGCGAGCCAGCTGAGGCGGCCTGCCGCCTGGCCGCGGCACGGCTTTGGCGCCGCAGGCCGTGGCGCCGGCGGTAAGCTTCCGGCATGCACACTTCCGCACACGACCCCGGGCAGGCGCAGCACGTCGCCCGGCTGATTCACTTCTTCGAAACCTTGAATCCCGGGCAGCTGCAAGGGCTGGCCCAGGTCTACACCGCCGACTGCCGCTTCAAGGACCCCTTCCACGAGGTGCAAGGGCTGGAGCGCATCGCGCAGGTCTACCGGCGCATGTACGAGGTGCTGCTGGAGCCGCGCTTCAAGCTGGCACAGGTGGTCTGCGAGGGCCGCAACTGCTTCATGACATGGGACTTCCTGTTCCGCTTCAAGCGCGACCCGGCCACGCCACAAACCGTCCACGGCGCCTCGCACCTGCAGTTCGACGACGAGGGGCGCATCTGCATGCACCGCGACTACTGGGACACAGCCGAAGAGTTGTACGAAAAGCTGCCCCTGGTGGGCGGCTTGATGCGCTGGCTCAAGAAGCGGGTGATGACATGACACGCCAACGTATTGCCGTGATCGGCGCCGGCCTCGCCGGCCTCGCGTGCGCGCGCCGCTTGCAAGACGCCGGACAGGCGGTCACCGTGTTCGAACAGCAGCCCGTGCCCGGCGGCCGCTGCGCCAGCCACGCGAGCCCGGCCGGCGTGTTCGACCATGGCGCCAACGGCTTCGGGGCCGTCGGCGCAACCTTCTGTGCTCAGGTACGCGCCTGGGCAGAGCAAGGCTGGGTGGGGGCGGACCCGCAAACGCCTGAACGCTGGGTCACGACCGGCCCGATGCAGTCGCTGCCGGAGCGCCTGGCCCAAGGCTGCACGCTCGCCCTGCCGGTCGATGTCGCTGCCGTCGAGCGCGAGCAGGCGCATTGGCGTTTGCGCACGCACAACCCGCTGCCGCTGGGCCTCGACCCGTGTTTCGACGCCGTGGTGGTGACCCTGCCCGCCGAGCGCGCCGTCACGCTGCTGGCGGCCGACCCGGCGCTGGCCGCGGCCGCACGAGAAGTGAAGAGCGAGCCGTGCTGGACGGCCATGGTGGCCTGGCCGGGCCCCTTGCCGCTGCGGACCGCGCGGCTCGACCCTGCCGCACTCGCCGCGGCCGGCGGTGTGCTCAGTGCAGCCTGGCGCGACGACGACCGGCCGGCACGGGCGCCCGTCAGCGGCGTCGGCGCGCGCTGGGTGTTGCAAGCCTCGCCCTACTGGAGCGCCAACAACCTGGATGCGCGCCCAGCCGATGTTGCGCGTCGCCTGCTCGACGCCTTTGCCACGGCGCTCAGCGCCAAGCTGGCGCGGCCGGTCTACTCGGCCACGCATTTGTGGCGCCACGCCTGGACCGGTGCGCCACGAGCCGAGCCGTATGGGTGGAACGACGAGCTGCACCTGGGCGTGTGCGGCGACGCGTGGCATGCACTGGACGGCGCCGAAGGTGTGGAACGCGCCTGGCTCAGCGGCAGCGCACTGGCCGAGGCGGTGTTGGCGCAAGGCTGACGCCTTCCGCGGCCCGGCACACGTTCGCCCGTCCCGTCCGCGCCACCGGGCAGGGCGCTCAGCGAACCGGACGCCGGGCGCCGCCCGCTACTTCAGCCACCCCTTGTGCCGGAAGTACCAGAACGGCGCGACCACCGAGCCGACCATCAACGCCAGCGAGAACGGATAGCCGAACTGCCAGTTCAGCTCCGGCATGCGCTGGAAGTTCATCCCGTAGATGCTGGCGATCAGCGTCGGCGGCAGCAGCGCGACGCTGGCCACCGAGAAGATGCGGATGATCTTGTTCTGGTTGATGTTGATGAAGCCGACCGTGGCGTCCATCAGGAAGTTGATCTTGTCGAACAGGAAAGCGGTGTGCGAATCGAGCGAATCGATGTCGCGCATGATCTGGCGCGCTTCCTCGAACTGCTCGGCGTTCAGCAGCCGGCTGCGCATCAGGAAACTGACGGCGCGGCGCGTGTCCATCACGTTGCGGCGGATGCGGCCGTTCAAGTCCTCCGAACGGGCGATCGCGGCCAGCGCCTCGCCGGCCTCGGTGTCGCTCACGTCGGCCTTCAGCACCTGGGCACTGACGGCTTCGAGTGCGTCGTAGATGCCTTCGAGCGAGTCGGCCGAATACTCGGCGTCCATGTCGTACAGCTTGAGCAGCACGTCCTTGGCACCTTCGATGAGGCCCGGCATGCGGCGCCCGCGCAGGCGCAGCAGCCGGAACACCGGCAGGTCCTCGTCGTGGATCGAGAACAGCACGTTGTTGTGCAGGATGAACGCCGCGCGCACGTTGCGCGAGGTGTCGTCGTCCTCGATCAGGAAATCGCTGCGGATGTGCAGCTCACCGTTGTCTTCTTCATAAAAGCGCGCCGACTCTTCGAGATCGTCGCCGGTGATGTTGTCGGGAATTTGTACACCGAAACATCCGGCGATCCAGCCCTTTTCCTCGGGCGTGGGCGCTTCGAGGTCGACCCAGACGGGCTGCAGCCGCGTCAGCGTTTCGGGGCGGTCGATCTCTTCCTGATAGAGCCGGCCGTTGACCAGCGTGAACACATTGAGCATGCCATCTCCAACCAGGGCAGGAACCGCAGCCGGGCATCGGCCGACGCGGTGTGGTGGGCGTGAGGGGGGAAGCAGGAAACACAAGACCGTCTCACCCCACGACGCGTAGGCAAGCACCGCGACCCATCGAAGGTCGGGCGCCCCTGGCGGGAGCAGACGGTCACCGAGGGTGACTGTCCAAGGCGATTCTCCGTAGCGCTCCGTTGCACGAAGCGACTCAAGATTATGCACTCCGCCGTTGCGCCCTCGCAAACCGCCGCGCCGCGCCGGCCGCATCGAAAACGCCTGCCGCGTGCATCTTTCTCGCGATGCGCGGGTACTGCGGCGGGTACTACGGGTACTGACGGCCAAACCTAGAATGGATCGACCCGCTCACACTCGAGGACCCACGATGGATACCGCCGTTGCAACGACTTCCGTGATCCGGCAGCGTCTCGCGCTGCTGCGCGAGGCCATGGCGCAGGCAGGCGTGGCCGCCTGTGTGGTGCCGACAGCCGATCCGCATCTGTCCGAGTACTTGCCGGAGCGCTGGAAGGCGCGCGAGTGGTTGTCCGGCTTCACCGGGTCGGTGGCCACGCTGATCGTCACGGCCGAGGTTGCCGGGCTGTGGGTGGACAGCCGCTACTGGGTCCAGGCGGAAGCGGAACTGGCGGGCACCGGCATCGAGCTGATGAAGATCCCGACCGGCAGCAGCCAGCTCCACGTCGACTGGCTCGCCGAGCACATACCGGCCGGGCACACGGTGGCGGTCGACGCCCAGGTGCTCGGCTTGGCCGCGGCCCGCGCACTGCGCACCGCCCTGAACGCTAGGCAGGTCTCCTTGCGCACCGACCTCGACCTGGTCGATCAGGTCTGGCGCGAGCGCCCGGGCCTGCCGACGCCGCCGGTCTATGCGCATGTGCCGCCGCACGCGCCGCTGTCCCGCGTGGAGAAACTGGCGGCCCTGCGCGAGGCGATGCGCCGGCAGGGCGCGGATTGGCACTTCATCTCGACGCTGGACGACATCGCCTACCTCTTCAACCTGCGAGGCGCCGACGTGCCCTACAACCCGGTGTTCGTCGCCCACGCGCTGATCGGCCACGAGCAGGCCGTCTTGTTCCTCGACGAAGCCAAGGTCGATGCGCCCTTGCGCGACACGCTGGCGCGCGATGGGGTGCACACCGCTCCCTATGCGGAAGCCCCTGCCCGGCTCGCGCAACTCGACGGCAGCTTGTTGATCGACCCGCGCCGCGTCACCCTCGGGCTGCTGCAGGCAGTGCCCGAGTCGGTGCGGCGGGTCGAAGCGGTCAACCCGACCACCTACGCCAAGTCACGCAAGACCGAGGCGGAAAGCGCCTGCCTGCGCGAGACGATGGCGCACGACGGGGCCGCCCTGGCCGAGTTTTTTGCCTGGTTCGAAGACACCTTGGGCCGCGAGCGCCTCACCGAGCTGGACATTGACACCCGGATCACGGCGGCGCGCGCGCGCCGCCCGGGTTTCGTCAGCCCGAGCTTCGCGACGATTGCAGGCTTCAACGCCAACGGCGCGATGCCGCACTACCGCGCCACTCCGCGGTCGCATGCGGTGATCGAAGGCGACGGGCTGCTGCTGATCGACTCTGGCGGGCAGTATCTGGGCGGGACCACCGACATCACGCGGGTGGTGCCGGTCGGCACCGTGTCGGCCGAGCAACGGCGTGACTTCACGCTGGTGCTCAAGGCCATGATCGCGATGTCGCAGGCACGCTTTCCGCGCGGCATCCGCTCGCCGCTGCTCGACGCCATCGCACGCGCGCCCTTGTGGGCCGAAGGCCTGGACTACGGCCATGGCACGGGCCACGGTGTCGGCTACTTCCTCAACGTCCACGAAGGCCCGCAGGTGCTCTCCTATCATGCCGCCCCGGAGCCGCACACGGCGATGGAGCCCGGCATGGTGACGTCCATCGAGCCGGGCCTCTACCGACCCGGGCGCTGGGGCATCCGGATCGAGAACCTGGCCCTCAACCAGCCGGCGGGCTCGACCGAGTTCGGGGACTACCTGCGCTTCGAAACGCTGACCTTGTGCCCCATCGACACACGTTGCATCGAGCCCGGCCTGCTGGACCGCCGCGAGACCGACTGGCTCAACGCCTACCACTCGGAGGTGAGGCAACGCGTCGCGCCTCACCTGCAAGGGCGCGCGCTCGCCTGGCTGACCGCGCGGACGCAGCCGCTCTGAGCCCCGCGGCCAATCGAGCCGCCGTGCCGCGGCCCGTGTCGCCGACGCGCCGCCGCCCCTTCACACACGCCCGCCAACCGTAGGCCGGGGTCCCCGCTTGCTCCGCATCGTGTAGCATCCGCGGCCTCGTGGCAGACGGGCCGCGGTCGGCGTGTGTCGGCAGCAGCACCGGCTGTCCTACAAGGGGATGGGCTGCGCGGACGCACCGTCAGTCGTGAACTTTGTCGCGCTGCGGCTGCAGCGCGGCATGGGGCAAGGTCGCGACCCGATCGTTCGCATCGGAACAAAAAGCTAGCCCCCGCAAGCATTTACCTTTGATCTGAAGAACAACTACGGGACAACCCGAGTCCAGGCGCTTCGCAACGTTCGCAAGCCGTCGCCTTGCCCGCCCTTGTCGGGCAAAACGTGACGCAAGCAATGCCTTGCCCGTCAGCGTGTCAGACAATTACCGACATTGCGATTAGCCCCCGGCCTCTGTGGCTTCCACGCTTCCATGACTAAAGTTCACGACATGCCGCAGACGGATTCAGGAGTACCCACCATGCAGCCTCTCGATCACGCGACCAACCCCTTCGCGCTCATGACCGACCCGCAGGCTGTGTTGGCAGCGGTGCAGCTTTCCGACCGTCTGGCACGTCTGCAAAGCCGTGTGTACCGGCCGCTGGATCAGTCCCAGGAAGGGGGCCGACAGGCCGCCTCGCCGGAGGCTCCGGTCCGCGAAACCGCAGCGAGCGCGCTGCCCGAAACGGCCGCTTGATCCGGCGCCTGCACGCTGCAGGCCTGCCACCCACGAGACGAATGAGGACTGCGCCAGCAGCGCAGAGCCCAGGCTTTGCCATGGAAAACGCACCGATGCCCGCCACCGCCCAAAAAATCCAAGACCGTGCCGCCCTGGACGCGAGCATCCGACAGCACGCCCCCATGGTGCGGCGCATCGCCCAACGACTGATCTCGCGCCTGCCGGCCAACGTCGAGCTGGACGACCTGATCCAGGCCGGCATGATCGGCTTGACCGAAGCGCTGTCGCGCAGCGAGAACCCCGAAGGGCCGCAGTTCGAGGCCTTCGCCACCCAGCGCATTCGCGGTGCGATGCTGGACGAGTTGCGCGCAGGGGACTGGATCAGCCGCGACGCCCGGCGGCAGCACCGCGCCGCCGGTGTCGTGGCGCACAAGCTGGAACAGCAGCTCGGGCGCACCCCGCTGTCGTCGGAAGTGGCGCGCGAGATGGGCATCGGACTGGACGACTACCAGGACATCATGGCGCAGGCGCGCACCTCCCAGTTCGTCTCGCTCGACGAAATCTCCTCGTTCGACGACGAGGGCGAGAACAGCCCGCTCGAGAAGCAGTTCGCCGACCCGGAGGCCGACCCGCTGCGCCATGTCAGCGACTACCGCAAGCATGCCGCGCTGGTGCGTGCCATCGACACGCTGCCCGAGCGCGAGCGTCAGGCCCTGAGCCTGTACTACGAACACGACATGAGCCTGAAGGACATCGGCGCCGTGCTGGGCGTGACGGACTCCCGCGTCTGCCACTTGCATGCCCAGGCCTTCCAGCGCCTGCGCGTGAAGCTGCGCGACTGGTGAGCCGGCGCCGGCGACGGCGCGGGGGCACGTCGTCGTGCGCGCCGCCCTCCCTCGGGTGTCAGCCCAGCAGCAACTGCCTGACGCCCTCCGGCGCCATCGGCTTGGCCATCAGATAGCCTTGCAGCAGGTCGCAATCCAGCGACAACAGCTTGGCCCGCTCGTCCTCGGTCTCGACACCTTCGGCCACCACCTGCATCTCGAGCGCATGCGCGACGTCGATGATGGAGCGGATCAGCAGGGCCGCTTCCTGCGAGGTGCAGATGTCGCGCACGAAGGCCTTGTCGATCTTCAGCTTGCCGCACTTCAGGCGACGCAGATAGCTCAGCGAGCTGTAGCCGGTGCCGAAGTCGTCAATGGCCAGCCGGAAGCCCCGGCTGCGCAAAGATTCGAGCACCGAGTCAGGGCTGGTGATGTCCTCGAACACCGTGCTTTCGGTCAGCTCGAACTCGATCTCTTCGGGCGTCAGGCCCAGCTCCTTCAGCATGGCCAGAAACCGCTGCCGGTGTGTTTCGCGTTTGAACTGGGTCGACGCCAGGTTCAAGGCGATGCGCGGCGGTGCCCATCCCTGACGCCGCCATTCGTCGAGGTCGGCCCGCACCCGCCGCAGCCCGGCCAGCCCGAGCTCGACGATCAGGCCGGTGCTCTCGGCCAGCGGAATGAAGTCGCCGGGCATCACCCAGCCACGTTGCGGATGGCGCCAGCGCATCAGACCTTCCATGCCGACGGCGCGGCCGGTGGCATCGAAGATCGGCTGGTAGTGCAGCACCAGCTGCCCTTCGCCGATCGCCACCCGCAGGTCGGCCTCGAGTGAAGAGCGGCGGCGGATCTCCTCGCCGAGCGCGGAAGAGAAGAACCGGAACGCGTCCTTGCCCTCGCGCTTGGCCTGGTACATCGCGGCGTCGGCGCACTGCATTGCATCGTCCGCGTTGCGTGCGTCGCGCGGCAGCAGGGCGATGCCGACCGACACGCTGACACGCAGGTTCTCGCCGTCGAAGTCGATCGGTCGCGGCACCCGCTCGACGATGTCGGTCGCGACGCGGGCCGCGGCTTCTGCCGGCTGCACCGGCGCCTCCAGCAACACGGCGAATTCGTCACCCCCGATGCGCGCGACGACGTCCCCCGGGCGCACCAGCTTTTGCAGCCGCTCGGCCACCTCGCGCAACACTCGATCGCCGCCGCCGTGGCCGTTGAGGTCGTTGATCTGCTTGAAGTTGTCGACGTCGATGAACATCACCGCCTGCTGCGCCGCGCCGGCGACGGCCCGCTGAGCCGCCTCGTCCAGGCGCTCCTGGAAAGACGCGCGGTTGGGCAGGCCGGTCAAGGCGTCGTGCAGGGCAAGGTAACGGGTGCGTTCCTGCGCGGCCTGCACCCGCTGGCGCAAGCCGCGCGAGACGAAGGAAGACAGCAACAGCGCAATGCCGATGGTGCACGCCGCAGCGGCGCCGAACTTGATCAGGTCGTGCAGGATGGAGGTGCGGTCGCCCTCGACCACCAGCCGCCCGACCCTGGCGCCGCTGACCGTGACGTCGTGCGCGACGGTGGCTCGCCCCGCAAGGCGGCCCAGCCATCCCGGCTCGGCCGACTTGCGCCGGTAAGACGACAGCACGCTGCCGTTTTGCCGCAGCAGTTCGGCCGACACCACGTCGGGCGCCGCATCCAGCGTCAGCAAGACCTCCTGCGCATCGGGTACGGTGTCGAACACCAGCGCGGCGCCGCTGTTCTGGCCCACGATCTTCGCCTGCGTCGACATCTCGGCCCGGAAGCGCGCGTCCAGCTCGAGATATTGCACCACGGTGAGCAGGAGCACCGACACCAACATCGCAATGCAGGCAATCAGCACGTCGCGGTGCTTGACCAGCCGGGAAGACTCTGTGCGCATGGGGAATCTGTATCAGTCGTCTTTGACGAAACGTGCCAAGCGCAACAGCTTGGCACTGAACTCGATGCCGGCGCGACGCGCCGCGCCCAGGCCGACGTCGAAGGCGACCCGGCCGCTGTCGGACTGCAGGTTGAGCATCGCCCCCTGCTCGATCAGCCCGAGCCGGTCGCCGACGAGCAGCAGCCCCGGTCGTCCGGCTGGTGGCACGGCCGATGGCGAGCGCGACCCGAGATAGGCGATGTGACAGCTCGCCGCCTGCTCCGGCCCGGCTCGCCTGGCGTGCAAGGCACGGCCATTGACGTGCTGGCCCGCGAGCCGCGTCAGGGCCTGGGCGAACACGTCGTCCTCGAACACGCACAGCTCCAGTGCCTGGCCCTGCGTCAGTCGCTCGCTGGGCCATTGCACGAACAACAGCACCCGGTAGACGATTTGCGCCTTCAGTTCCGGCTCGCTGATCGCTTGCGCCATGACCGCACCGCCGCTGCTCGGGCCGAGCAGCAGCAGGTACAGGCAAAGGAGGAGGCGCGGACCGGTCATGCCAGGGGCTCCGCTCAGAAGCGCGACTGCCAGGTCAGCTCGATCTGCCGGCGCGGCTGGCGCACGCGGTCGTCCAGCAGGGCCGGGGTCGAGGGGTCGTCGTAGCGGACGTCGCCCAGGTTGGTCACGCGCAGCAGTGCGTGGTGGCGCGTCGAGAGCTTGTAGCGCAGCGTGGCATTGCCCACGACATAGCCGGGCACCTTGCCTTCGCGCGTGAGCCGCAACCCCATCGCGCGCATTTCCAGTGCGCCTTCGAAATGGGGGCCCAGCGGCGCCACCAGGCTGCCCTTCACCAGCCAGCGAGGTGAGTTGCTGAGGCGCGCCCCGTGCGATCTCGCATCGTGGAGGCCGGCGCTGCCGCGCACCTGCAGGCCACCCGCGCGTGCGTGTTCCAGCTCCACTTCCAGCCCTTCGGCGTGCGCCGAGCGCTGGTTGCGGTACTGGGACACGCCCTCGGGCAGCTGCTCCATCTCGATCATCCCGTCGACCTGGTAGCGGTAGAGGCTGGCCGCCAGGCGGGTACGGTCGTCGAGGGCCTGCTCCCAGGACAGCTCGACGGTGTTGACATGCTCGCGGTCGAGGCCCGGGTTGGGAATCTGCGTGACGCCGCCGTCTTCGTAGTAGCGTTCGTTCAGATTGCCGCTGCGGAAGGCGCGGCCACCCATCAGCTTGAGCGCCTGGCCCTCGGCGGGCCGGTAGACCAGCGCGGCGCGCGGCGACCACTCGGCGCCACCGCCGTTGACGGTGTCGAGGCGCAGCCCGCTGGTCAGCGTCCAGCGCTCGGCCAGGCGGTATTGATCCTGCACGAACACGCCGGCACTGCCGCCCCGGCTGGTGTGGTCCAGATAGCTGGCAGGCGGGTCGACGTCGTAGTTGCGCAGCCGCGCATGCAGCACCTTGCGGCCCTCCACGCCCAGCACCACCGTGTGGTTGGGCCGACCGCGCCAGGTCGCGCGGTATTCGGCGTTGAGCCAGTCACCCTCGAGCCGGTCGACGTTCTTTACCGCCTCTGCATAGGCGTAGTGGCCGTCGTAGCGGTAGTGGCTCAAGGACACCCGGGCCTGGGGATGCCAGCTGCCGGACGCACCCGGGTCCCAGAGGCCGTCGACGAACACGGTGGTGTCGATGTATTCGGTTCCGTCGACCCCGAACTCCGTCTCATAGGGGGCAGTCGCCTGCCCCTTGGTGCGCCGGCTGCCTGCGAGCGTGACCCGCCAGGGTCCGTCCTTGTACTTGCTGTAGAGCGCCGCGTAGCGCGCGTCTTCCAGCCCGGCCACCCGGCCCGACGGGTTGTCGGGGCTGCCATAACTGGGCAGGTAGAGGGTCTCGCCGTCGCTGCCGTAGGCGGCGATGCCGACGAACACGTCCTGGCCACCCGACAGCACCGTGCCGTACTGACCCACGATGCGGCGCGTGCCGAACGAGGCCGAGGTGGCCTCGACTTTCAGCCCCGGTGCATCGGCGCCGTCCAGCATCACGAGGTTGGCGGTGCCAAACAGGGCGTTGCCGCCGTAGATCGACGACGACGGACCGGCGATGAATTCGAGCCGTTTGATCCACTGCGCCAGCACGGGCTGGTCGTATTCCACCATCACTTGGTCGAACACCACGTCGTTGGCGCGATAGCCGTCGATGAGCATCAACGTGCGCACGTTGTAGTCGCCCGGCCGGTTCAGCCCGCGCACGCCGATGGCAGTGGCGCCACGGTCGCTGGTGGTATAGACGCCGGGCACGGCCTGCAGCACGTCCGCGAGGGTGGTGTAGCCCTTGGCCGCGATCTCCTCGCGGCGGATCACCGTCACGCGAGCCGGCGCGTCCAGCGTGCTCTGTGGATACTTTGAGACCGACTGCACTTCGAGCGTGACGAGCTGCTCCAGCAGCGACAGGTCGTCGCTGGCCGCGGCGCCCGGCGCCGCGGCCGCGAGCGCGCAGGCAAGCAGCGCCGCATGGGCCAGCGGCGCCGGATTCGGCCCGGTGCGAAAACGAGTCCGCACGGGGTACGACGTGGATCGTGAGGACATGGGGCAGGGAAGTTGGCTGGGGGTCCGCACCCCCTGATGCGCTATCGGCATAGGGCGCAGGGACTTTAGCCAGGCGACCGCCCGCCGCGGCCTCCCAGGCCGCACCCGCGGCAGCTGGAACGGCTTTCCGAGGAATCGTGCACGGCCGCGGCATGGCGCTGAAGGTGGGCGGCGTCGGCGCCGCAACGCAGCGCCTGGAGGAGGTCGCCCGGCGGGGCCCGGGCGGGGCATGCCGCCGGCAGGCAGTGCTGACAGCGCAATAGGAGTGAGTGATCACCCGCGCGGAAGGCCTGGCCGACGCGACCCAGACGCTTCGCCAGAGAGCGACCCCAGCGGTCGCGCGGCGGCGCTTGCGCGCCTACGCGGCGCCGCGATCCGCGTCTGGCGCGTCGCCCGGGCTGCGGGATCGCACAGCGCCCGCTGCTCCGTGGCCCGCGCCCACCCCGTATGCGGCGGCGGAGCGCGGCGTGGTCAGCGTTCCGTACGCTTCCCGCTCGAAGCGGTTGTCGAAATAGGGGTGGCCTCCGCGCACCAGCTGCCAGAGGCTGGAGCCCAAATAGAGGGGGAAGAACAGCAGGCCCAGCTGTTCATACTGGCGCACATGCACATGCTCGTGGCGGCGGCAGGCGCTCAGGGCCAGGCGGTCGACGCCGAGAATGACGTGGCCGAAGGTGATGGCCGAGAAACGCAGCGGTTGCGGCAGCCAGCGCTGCCAGCGCGAGAGTCGACCGCCGCCGACTTCGAGCACCCCGTCGACGAGGGCGGCCCCGCCGCCGCAAGCCCAGCAGGGCAGGGCCAGCAACAGGCCCACGGCGCTCGCCGGCGCTGCCCACACGTAGCGCCAGCAGGTGAGCAGCATGCGGCTCGGTGTCATTGGATTACCTTTGTGCTGCGCACTGCGGTGCGAGCCTCCTTCGGGCGGCCGGGCGGGAGTCCATGGGTACCTCCGTGCTGCGCACTGCGTGTGAGCCCCCTTCGGGCGGCCGGGCGGGAGTCATGGGTACCTCCGTGCTCCGCACTGCGTGTGAGCCCCCTTCGGGCGGCCGGGCGGGTGCTCGCGCGGCCCGCGCTCACTCTCCGAGCGCTTCAGCCAGCTCCTTGCAGGAGGGCTTGCAGACCATCTCGGTCTTGCCGAGCAACTTCTTCGACTGCAGTTGATCCGGGGTGCGGTGTTTGCCGCATTTGAAGCACGAACGGGTGTTGGCCTTGCTTGCGAACGGAGAACCGACGGTTTTCGAACGGTAGCGCAGGCCGTCGTCGTTGATGCGGGTGGTGACGGTCTTGGTCATGGATGGGGTGCCTCCAAGGTGACCTGGGTAATTGGGGATCAAACCGTGATTTTCCAGTGCCCGCCGACTTTGCGCCACCAGGGGCCCCTAAACCCGGCCGATTGTGCTCTCCGCGGCGCCGCCGGCGACGGCCCCATCGAACGCCCAGCACCCCCCGTGCCAGCACCTCACGCGGGATCGGTCTGCGCCGGCAAGGCCTGCCCGCTGCGCTCGCGCAGCCACAGCGACACCATCAAACAGGCCGCCGCCCAACCCGCCCCGAGCGCCCAGCCGGCCAGCACGTCGCTGGGCCAGTGCACCCCGAGGTAGACCCGGCTGAGCCCCACCAGCGCTGTGATGCTGGCCGCCGATGCAAGGATGTAGACAGCTGCCTTGCGGCTGCTCTGCAGGCTTGCCAGCAAGGCGCCGAGGGTCAGGAACACCACGGCGGACGACGTGGCATGGCCGCTAGGAAAGCTCAAAGTGAGCACCGGCACGCCGTGCGGCACCAGGTCGGGGCGGGGCCGCTGCACCAGCAGTTTCAGAACATGACTGGCGCCGGCGCCCCCGGCCACCGAACACAGCACGATCAGCGCCGTGCCCCATTTGCGGAGCAGCAGCAAGTAGCCGAGCGTCGACAGCGCCAGCAAGGCCAGCACTGCCGTGCTGCCGAGCGCGGTGATGTCGCGCATCATCAATTCAACCCACCACGGCCCCAGCGGGTCGGTGGGGTCGGCCGGATTGCGCAAGGCCAGCAGCAAGGCGCGGTCGATCGCCAGCGGCTCACCCTCGACCACGGCCTCCGCGAGCACCAGGAAGACAGACGCCGCCACCGCGGCCACCGCCGCAAGGGCCAGGCCGAGCGCCAGCCGCCGGCGCTGGCGCAGGCCCAGTCCGACCTGCCGGCGCCATTCGGACGCGGTCGCGCGCCAGCCCTGCGGGCGGTGCGGGCGCCGGGGCCGGACCGGCGGCTTCACGGCGTCGGTTCCGCGCGTCGGGTCAATAGAGAATGCGGCAACGGATCGTGCCTTCGATCGAGCACAGGTTGCCCAGCGCGATCTCGCTGGCCGAGGCGTCGACGTCGACCACGACGTAGCCGACATGCTCGTTGGTCTGCAGGTACTGCGCGGCGATGTTGATGCCCACCTCCGAGAATCGCTCGTTGATGCGCGCCAGCACGCCGGGCACGTTGTGGTGGATGTGCAGCAACCGGCACTTGCCGGTGTGCTCCGGCAACGACACCTCCGGGAAATTGACGGCAGAGACCGTCGAGCCGTTGTTGCTGTAGCGGATCAGCTTGGCCGCCACCTCGCGCCCGATGCTTTCCTGGGCTTCCAGGGTCGAGCCGCCGATATGGGGCGTCAGGATGACGTTCTCGAAGCGCGTCAGCGGCGAATCGAAGCCGGCATCGTTGCCCTGGGGTTCGACCGGGAACACATCGATCGCCGCCCCGAGCAGGTGTTTGGCATCGAGCGCGGCGACCAGCGCATCGATGTCGACCACCGTGCCGCGCGACGCGTTGATGAGGTAGCTGCCCGGCTTCATCTGCGCCAGCTGCGCCGCGCCGATCATGTTCTGGGTGGCGGGCGTTTCGGGCACGTGCAGGCTCACGACGTCCGCCGTCGACAGCAGTTCCTGCAGCGAAGCGACCTGGCGGGCGTTGCCCAAGGGCAGCTTGGCTTCGACGTCGAAGAACACCACCCGCATGCCCAGGTGTTCGGCCAGCACCCCGATCTGCGTGCCGATGTGGCCGTAGCCGACGATGCCCAGCGTCTTGCCGCGCGCCTCGTAGGAGTTGGCCGCGCTCTTGACCCAGCCGCCGCGGTGCAGGATGGCGTTCTTCTCGGGGATGCCGCGCATCAGCATGATCATCTCGGCCAACACCAGTTCGGCCACGCTGCGGGTGTTGGAAAAGGGCGCGTTGAACACCGGAATGCCGCGCTTGGCGGCGGCCGGCAGGTCGATCTGGTTGGTGCCGATGCAGAAGGCGCCGATGGCCGTGAGCTTCGGGGCCCGGTCGAGCACCTCGGCGGTGAGCTGGGTGCGGGAGCGGATGCCGACGAAGTGCGCGTCGCCGATCGCCTCCGCGAGGGCGTCGCCGACCAGCGCCTTCGCATGGGCGTGGACCTGCGTGTAGCCATCGCGTGCCAGCGCTTCGACGGCGGACGGATGGATCCCTTCCAGCAACACGAACTTCAGTTTGTCCTTTTGGACCGACAGGCGTGCAGACATCGCGTGTGTTCCTATTTAATGGTTCATGTGAGGGTTCAGCGGCGGCGGCCCTCCCGTTCCGGGGCGGCGCTTCCCGGCAGTGTGCCGACCCTCCCACCGGCCTGCCAGCCCACGCACAGGAAGCCCTGCCGCGCGCGTGCCTTGGGATTGTGCAGCGGCCTCGCCGGCGCGCTGAGGGCAGCCGTCAACGAAACCCCTCACAATGGCGCACCATGCGCCTGGCTACGCTACTGCCCTTACGCGCCGTCGCCTTCCTCGGCCACGTGATGCTGTCCGCCGCGTCGTTGCTGCGCGGCCGCTGGCGTTTCCGCACCCGCGACTTGACCCGGGCGGCGGCCGACAGCAGCGCACGCGCCCTGCCCATCGTGACGGTCGTCAATCTCCTGGTCGGCTCCATCCTCGCCTTCGTCGGCGCGGTGCAGCTGATGAAGTTCGGTGCCGGCATCTTCGTCGCGGACCTGGTCGGCATTGCCGTGGCACGCGAGATGGCCGCGGTGATCACGGCCGTCGTGATGGCCGGTCGCACAGGCGCGGCATTTGCTGCCGAGCTGGCAACCATGCAGACCAACGAAGAGGTGGACGCCCTCGAGGTGCTCGGGCTGCATGCCGTGGACTACCTGGTGCTGCCGCGCGTGGTGGCGCTGCTGATGGCGATGCCGCTGCTGTATGTGTACGCGTGCTTGACGGGCCTGGTGGGCGGCTTGCTGGTGGGCGCGGGCATGCTCGACCTGGCGCCGGCGGCCTATTTCGAGCGCACCTTCGAAGCCCTCAGCTGGGAACACCTCGGCCTGGGCTTCGCCAAATCCTTCGTGTTCGGCGGGCTGGTCGCCGTAACCGGCTGCTACTTCGGCCTCTATGCGCAACGCAATGCGGCCGGTGTCGGCAACGCCACCACGCAAGCGGTCGTGTTCAGCATCGTTGGCGTGATCGCGCTCGACGCGGTGTTTGCCGTCTGCGCCAACGCGCTGGGGATTTGAGATGACGCTGCTCACCGTGCGAGACCTCGAAATGCGCTTCGGCGACCGGCTGATCCAGCGCAACATCTCGTTCAGCATCGAACGCGGCACCGTGTTCGCCATCATGGGCGGCAGCGGCTGCGGCAAGAGCACGCTGCTGCGGCACCTGATCGGCTTGCTGGCGCCCGCCGCCGGCCATATCGACTACGAGGGCGTCGACTACTGGGCCAGCGACGAGGCACAGCGGATGAAACTCAGGGCCGGCTTCGGCATGCTGTTCCAGAGCGCCGCGCTGTGGTCGTCGATGACCCTGCTCGAGAATGTCTGCCTGCCGCTGGAACAACACACACGCCTGAACCGCGAGCAACGCGAAGCGCGCGCCCGGGAGGTGCTGGAATGGGTGGGGCTGCGCCAATTCGAAAGCTACTACCCGTCCGACATCAGTGGCGGCATGAAAAAACGCGCCGGCCTGGCGCGGGCGATCGCGGTGGAGGTGCCGCTGCTGTTTCTCGACGAGCCGTCGGCCGGCCTCGACCCGATCAGTTCCAAGCGGCTCGACGACTTGATCCTCGACGTGCGCGAACGCACCGGCGCGGCGGTCGTCATCGTCAGC
This sequence comes from Caldimonas brevitalea, assembly GCF_001017435.1. Classification (NCBI taxonomy): domain Bacteria; kingdom Pseudomonadati; phylum Pseudomonadota; class Betaproteobacteria; order Burkholderiales; family Sphaerotilaceae; genus Caldimonas; species Caldimonas brevitalea. The sequence goes on along the minus strand of NZ_CP011371.1, from coordinate 325,651 downwards.
CACGAACTGCCCAGCCTGCTGGCCATCGCCGATGACGGCATCTTTCTCGATGCCGACAGCAAGCAGCCCATCGCACACGGCAGCCCGCGGCAATTGCGCGATGATGCGCAGCATCCCACGGTGCGGGCTTTCCTGCGCCGAGAAGAACCTGCGGCGCCCGCCGGTGCGCCTCTTCCAGCCCCCGCTTCCACATGAAACGTCACGCATTGCTCGTCGGCAGCTTCGTCATCGGCGCCTTGGTGCTGATCGTCCTCACCATCGTCTGGCTCAGCGGCAGCAGCCTGTTTCAGCAGCAGTTGCGTGCGGTGATCTATTTCGAAGGCAGCGTCAAAGGGTTGTATGTCGGGGCGCCGGTCACCTTCCGCGGCGTGCCCGTGGGCCAGGTGGAGTCGATCGGGATCGAGGTCGACGACAACTCGCTCGATGCTCGCATCCCCGTGCGGGTCACACTGCGCGAAGACGCCGTCCGTTTCGGCCATGCCGACACCGACACCGCCATCAACCTGCCCGACCTCGTGCGCCGTGGCCTGCGCGCGCGCATGGTCGCCCAGAGTTTCGTGACCGGCCAGAAATTGATCGACCTCGATTTCCTGCCCGGCACGCCGGCGACCCAGATGGGGTCGAACCGCGAACCGGAGATCCCGGCGGTCGCCGACCGCTTCGGCGCGCTGGTGGATCAAGTGGCCGAGCTGCCGCTGCGCGAAACGGTCCAGGACTTGCGGCGCACACTGGTATCGCTGCAGACAACGCTCGACAGCACGCGCAGCACGCTGGAGCTGTCCAGCAAGGAAATCGCCAGCACCGCGGGAGAAGCACGCAAGACGCTGAACGTCGCCTCGACCGCGCTGCAACAGGTGCAAGGGCAAGCCACCGCCACGCTCGCATCGGTCGCCAAGCTGTCGGACGCGACCCGCGAGACCGTGCTCGCGGCGCGGCCCGAGCTGCAGACGACGTTGAGCGGCGCCCGCGAAGCAGCAGAGTCGGCCCGGCTGGCGATGGACCGCGTCGCCGAGCTGACGGCGCCCGGCGCCCCCCTGCGCGCCGACCTGGACTCCGCGGTGCGCGACCTGTCGCAGGCCGCCCGCGGTTTGCGCGAATGGAGCGAATTGCTCGAAGAAAAACCCAACGCCGTCATCTTCGGCGCCGACCGCCCATGACACCTGTACGCCGCCCCGCCTGCCGTCCGCTCGTCGGCCTGCTGCTGCTCGCCGCCCTGGCCGGCGGCTGCGCCAACGACAAGCCCCCCTCGACGCTGCTGACCCTGCCGCCCGCCACGCTGCGGACGCCCCCGGCCACCGCCCCGGGACAAGCCCTGGCGCTCGCCGTGCGGCGCGTCGCCGTCCCGGAATATTTGCTGACGCGGCGGGTGCGCTACCGCGCCGACAGCAGCACGCTGGCCGAGTGGCCGCAGACCTATTGGGCCGAGCGTTTCGAAGTGGGGGTGACGCGCGAGTTCATCGCCGCGCTGCGCCAGGCGCTGCCCGGTTGGACGATCTGTGAAGGCAGTTGCACCGACCGGGTGGCCGACCTCAGCCTGAACGTCGACCTGGCGCCGCTCGACTATCAGCGCGCCCAGCGTTTGCTGACCGCCGATGCGCGCATCACGCTCGCATCCCCCTCGCTGCAGCCCCGCACGCAGCCCCTGGTCGAACGTCGCCTCGAGGTGCACAGCCAGACCGATACGCCCCAGGGACAGGCGCAAGCGCTGATCGAAGTGCTGCAGACCTTGGCGGTCGACACCGCCACCGGGCTGCGCAAGCTGAACCCGAACCGCCGCTGAGGGCACGCCGGGCAGCAGCGGACAGCACCGGCCCGGTGCGGTGCCGGGCATGTGTCTCGATCGAGATGCGTCCGCTGTGCAGCTATTGCTGCAACTGTGCATGATGGCCCAAAACGATGCGTCTGTTGACGCCCGACAAGGGCATTTCGGGTATTCCCGCCACACGCTTGTCACATGGGCAGGACGGCGGCACACTGGGTTCAACAAGCCTCGTCTGATGCCCCCTCTTCTCTCCCCCTCTTTCTTGCTTCCCCTCTCTGTGTTCCCCTCATAAGAGCATCCCCGCAACCCCCTCGGAAAGGAGGACTTATGAATCTGACGATCAGCGGCCACCACCTGGAAGTCACCCCGGCCTTGAGAGAGTACGTGCTCACGAAGCTGGACCGGGTCACACGGCACTTCGATCAGGTGGTGGATATCAACGTGTTACTGAGCGTTGAAAAGCTGAAGGAGAAGGAACGTCGCCAGAAGGCCGAGGTCAACCTTCACGTCAAGGGCAAGGACATCTTCTGTGAAACCTCTCACGAAGATCTGTACGCGGCGATCGACCAGCTGATGGACATCCTCGATCGCCAAGTCGTCAAGCACAAGGGGCGCGTGCAAGATCACCACCACGAGTCCATCAAGCGGATGGACGGCTCAGCGGGTGAAAGCCCGCAGTAAGCCAAATTCCAATACCCTGTTTCAGGGGCGGCCTCCGGGCCGCTTTCGATTTGTAACTCCTACTTCGCACACCGCTTGCTGCGTCGCAACAAGGGGAGCACAATCGACAAACTCATCGCCAGGAGGCCGAGGCCCGGCAGGGTATCCTCGCTCCCTATAATGCAACGTTTTATGCAACGTTTTGTCACTGCCTTCGCGCAGGCCCGAGCCCCGGCGGCCCCTCTTGCCGGTGCTTCACCCCTTGCGCCGTGACCCAGATGAACCGTCTCGCCGCCATCCTCCCCGCCAGCAATGTGCTGGTGAACGTGGACGCCACTAGCAAGAAGCGGGCCTTCGAACAGGCCGGTTTGTTGTTTGAAAACCAGCACGCCATCGCGCGCGCCACGGTGACGGACAACCTGTTCGCCCGGGAACGGCTGGGCTCCACCGGGCTGGGACACGGCGTGGCCATCCCGCACGGCCGCATCAAAGGCCTGAAGAACCCGCAAGCCGCGGTGCTGCGCGTGCAGCAGCCGATTCCTTTCGACGCCCCGGACGACCAGCCGGTGCTGCTGCTGATCTTCCTGCTGGTGCCCGAAGCCGCGACCCAGCGCCACCTCGAGATCCTCTCCGAAATCGCTGAACTGCTGTCCGACCGTGAGCTGCGCGAGCGGCTGAAGTCGGAAGCCGACGCGGCCAAGGTGCACGAGTTGATCTCGAACTGGGAGCCCCTGAAGTCGGTCGCGTAAGCGGTCGATCCTCGTTCTCACCTCTCGGCGACGCTTGAAACCCACTGTTATCAGCGCGGAGGCCTTGTTCGAAGGCCAGCGCGCGGACCTCAAATGGCACTGGATCGCCGGCCACGCCCACCCAGAGCGGCGCTTCGACGAAGTGGCGGTGCGCGACGCGCAGTCGGCCGCTGACCTCGTCGGCTACCTCAACTACATCCATCCCTATCGGGTCCAGATCGTCGGGCGCCGCGAGGTCGAATACCTGTCGATCGCGAGCCCGGAGGATCAGGCGCGGCGCATCTCGCGGATCGTGACGCTGGAGCCGCCCGTGCTGGTGGTGGCCGACGGGCAGACCCCGCCCGACCAACTCGTGGCGATGTGCGAGCGGGCGGAAATTCCGCTGTTCGTGACCGAGGAATCGGCCGGCTTCGTGATCGACGTGCTGCGCAGCTATTTGTCGCTGCACTTTGCCGAGCGCACCACGCGCCACGGCGTGTTCATGGACATCCTGGGCCTGGGCGTGCTGCTCACCGGCGAGTCGGGTCTGGGCAAGAGCGAACTCGGTCTCGAGCTGATCTCGCGCGGCAACGGCCTGGTGGCCGACGATGCGGTCGACCTCTACCGGGTGTCGCAGAGTGCGATCGAGGGGCGCTGTCCCGAGCTGCTGTTGAACCTGCTCGAGGTGCGCGGCATCGGCCTGCTGGACATCAAGGCGATCTTCGGCGAGACCGCGGTGCGTCGCAAGATGCGGCTGAAGCTGATCGTCCACCTGGTGCGCAAGGAGACGATGGAACGCGACTTCGAGCGCCTGCCCTACGAGCCACTGTACGAAGACATCCTCGGTGTGCCGGTGCGCAAGGTCGTGATCGCCGTCGACGCCGGCCGCAACCTGGCCGTGCTGGTCGAGGCCGCGGTGCGCAACAGCATCCTGCAGCTGCGCGGCATCGACACCTACAAGGAATTCATCGAACGCCACCAACAGGCGATGCTGCGCGGCGAGTAGCGCCGCGCCATCTGGCGTGCGACGCGCCGCTCAGCGGTCGATCGGGTGGGGGTGGGTCTGGCCCTGGCTCCGGCAGCCTTCGCGGCCGCACACCACGTAAAGCGACAGCGAGTGGTCCTGCAGCTCGTAGCCGCGCTCCTTGGCGATCTGCTGCTGGCGTTTTTCGATCTCGGCGTCGTAGAACTCTTCGACGCGGCCGCACACCACACAGATCAAGTGATCGTGGTGCTTGCCCTCGTTGAGCTCGAACACCGCCTTGCCGGCCTCGAAGTGGTTGCGCGACAGCAAACCGGCCTGCTCGAACTGCATCAATACGCGGTAGACCGTTGCGAGGCCGATGTCCGAACCCTCCGCCAGCAGCGCTTTGTACACATCTTCGGCGGTCATGTGCCGCTGTTTGCCGGCCTGGAACACTTCCAGGATCTTCAGGCGGGGCAAGGTGGCCTTCAGGCCGCTGCTTTTCAGTTCATCGACATTGGTCATGGGCGGCTCCTGGCGCCGGGGCAAGACTGGCGGCGCAAGCCCTGCCGGTAGAATCGGTCAATCATATCGAGGTTGCGTGCGCTCAGCGTGCGCCGGCACCCATATCCCTATGTATTCCATCATTCGTTGGGGCCGCTTGGTCGGCCCGCTGGCCGCAGCGGCCGCGCTTTGCGGCTGTGGGTCGCTGCAGTCGAGCGACAACGTTCTGGGCTTCGTCACGCCCTATCGCATCGAGGTCGTGCAAGGCAACGTCGTGACCCGCGAGATGGCCGCGGCCGTCAAGCCCGGAATGAGCCGTGCGCAGGTGCGCGACATCCTCGGGTCGCCGCTGCTCACCGACGCCTTCCACACCGACCGTTGGGACTACATCTTCACCATCCGCCGCAGTGGTGCAGAACCGCAGCGGCGTGTCGTGACGGCCCATTTCCAGGGTGAGCAACTGAGCCGGCTCGAAGCCGACGACGCGCTGCCCACCGAGGCCCAGTTCGTCGCGTCGATCGACACCTTCAAGAAGCGCGGCAAGACGCCGCAGCTCGAGTTGACCGAACAGCAGCTGCAGGCCTTGCCGACGCCGACGCCGAAGCCGCAGCCCGGCGAGGCCGAACCGGCACCGCCGCCGGCCCGCACCTACCCGCCGCTCGAACCCTGACGCGGCGGCGCCGCCGCCGCCGCACCCCGACCGTCTTTCCACTGGAGCGCCTGCTCATGAACCACCGCATTGCCATCGCCGGCTGTTCCGGCCGCATGGGTCGATTGCTGATCGAAACCGTGCTCGGCGCCGAAGACTGCGAACTCGCCGGCGCCCTCGACCAGCCCACCAGCCCGGCCGTCGGTCAGGACGCCGGCGCCTTCCTCGGGCGCAACAGCGGCGTGGCGATCGCCAGCGACCTGCGCACTGGTCTGCGCGACGCCAACTACCTGATCGACTTCACCCGGCCGGAAGGCACGCTGGCCCACCTGCGGTTGTGCCGGGAGCTGGGCGTCAAGGCGGTGGTCGGCACTACCGGCTTCAGCGACGCGCAAAAGGCCGAAATCGCCGAGATCGCGCGCGACGTGGCGATCGTGATGGCGCCCAACATGAGCGTCGGCGTGAACGTGGTGCTCAAGCTGCTCGACGTGGCGGCCCGCGCGCTGAGCCAGGGCTACGACATCGAAATCATCGAGGCACACCACCGCCACAAGGTCGACGCGCCGAGCGGCACGGCCCTGAAGATGGGCGAGGTGGTGGCCGAGGCGCTGGGACGCGACCTGAAGCAGTGCGCCGTCTACGGCCGCGAAGGCGTGACCGGCGAACGCGACCCCTCGACGATCGGCTTCGCCACCGTGCGCGGCGGCGACATCATCGGCGACCACACGGTGCTGTTTGCCGGCATCGGCGAGCGCATCGAGGTCACGCACAAGTCGTCGAGCCGCGCCACCTACGCCCAGGGCAGCCTGCGCGCCGTGCGCTTCCTGGCCGGCCAGGCAAAAGGCCTGTTCGGGATGGAACACGTGCTCGGCATGGCCTGACGCCGCGTCGACACGCCGCCGGACGATGGACTCCTTCGACAACTTCTGGCTGACCGGCGACGCGGTGGCCCGCGGCGTCGCGCTGCTGCTGCTGGCGATGTCGATCGCCGGCTGGGTGTTGATCTTCTGGAAAACCTGGCTGCTGCGCCGGGTGCGCCGCGACATCGCCCGCGGCGTGCCGGCGTTCTGGGCCTCGCCCGACGTCGGCGAGGCCGAGCGCCGCCTGGCCGCCCTCGACCGCGAAGCGGTGCTGCGCCCGCTGCTGGCCGCCGCGCTGCACGCGCCCCCGCCCGGCACGCTCGAAGCCGGCGGCCGGCTCGATTCGCAGCTGACCCGGCGTCTGCGCGACGCCTTGCACGCAGTGCTCCACCAGCTGCAGTTCGGCCAGGTGTTGCTGGCCTCGATCGGCAGCACCGCGCCCTTCATCGGCCTGTTCGGCACGGTCTGGGGCATCTACCACGCGCTGATCGGCATCGCCGGCGAAGGCCAGATCGCGATCGACAAGGTGTCGGGCCCGGTCGGCGAGGCGCTGGTGATGACCGCCGCAGGGCTGGCGGTGGCGATCCCCGCCGTGCTGGCCTACAACGTGTTCGGCAAGCTGGTGGGCGCCTGCGAAGCCGAGCTGGAAGGTTTTGCCCACGACCTGCGCGAAATGATGTGCCCCGGCGCGGGGGAGGCCGGCTGATGGCCTTCGGCCGCCTCGAGCGCAGCAGCGGCCCGGCGCCGATCAGCGACATCAACATGACACCGCTGATCGACGTGATGCTGGTGTTGCTGGTGATCTTCATGATCGCCGCACCGTTGATGACCGGCAGCCTCAAGCTCGAACTGCCCAAGAGCGACGCCGCCGCGCCAGGCGACGCCCCGCGTTCGCTCGCCGTCGCGCTGGACGCGGCCGGCAAGCTCTATCTCGACGGCGCGCCGCTGGCGCCCGAAGCGCTGGCCAGCCGCGCCGCCGAAGCCGCCCGGCGCGACCCCGCCACCGAGGTGCAGCTGCAGGCCGACCGCCGCGTGCCCTACGGGCAGGTGGTCGAGCTGATCGGCACGCTGCAAAAAGCCGGGCTGGTGCGCATCGCCTTCGTCGCCGAGCCCGAGCCGGCCGCCAGCCGCTGAGCAGGGCCGAGGGCGACCTCGGCCGCCTCGCTTCCTATAATCGACGACCACTTTTTCGATCCGAGCAGGACCGGCCCCGCCGGGGCCACCACCCGATGAACACCGAACATCCCAACGCCTACAACCCCCGCGAGGTCGAGCCGGCCGCACAAGCCGATTGGCGCGCGCGCGACGCCTACCGTGTCGTCGAGGACCGCAGCAAGAAGAAGTTCTACGCCTGCTCGATGCTGCCCTATCCCTCGGGCAAGCTGCACATGGGCCACGTGCGCAACTACACCATCAACGACATGTTGGCGCGCCATTTGCGGATGAACGGCTACAACGTGCTGATGCCGATGGGGTGGGACGCCTTCGGCCTGCCGGCCGAGAACGCCGCGCTGAAGAACCGCGTGCCGCCGGCGCAATGGACCTACGACAACATCGCCTACATGAAGAAGCAGATGCAGGCGATGGGCTTGGCGATCGACTGGTCGCGCGAGGTCGCCACCTGCGACCCGAGCTACTACAAGTGGAACCAGTGGCTGTTCCTGAAGATGCTCGAGAAGGGCATCGCCTACCGCAAGACCCAGGTGGTCAACTGGGACCCGGTCGACCAGACCGTGCTGGCCAACGAGCAGGTGATCGACGGCCGCGGCTGGCGCACCGGGGCACCGGTCGAAAAGCGCGAGATCCCCGGCTACTACCTCAAGATCACCGACTACGCGGACGAGTTGCTCGACCAGGTGCAGCACCACCTGCCGGGCTGGCCCGAGCGCGTGCGGCTGATGCAGGAGAACTGGATCGGCAAGAGCGAAGGCGTGCGCTTCGCCTTCCGGCACGACATCCGTGACGCCGGCGGCCAGCTGATCCAGGACGGCAAGCTCTACGTCTTCACGACCCGTGCCGACACCATCATGGGCGTGACCTTCTGCGCGGTCGCGCCCGAGCACCCGCTGGCCCAGCACGCCGCGGCCGGCAACGCGGCGCTGGCCGCCTTCATCGAAGACTGCAAGAAGGGCGGCACCACCGAAGCCGAGCTGGCGCTGAAGGAAAAGGAAGGCCAGCCGACCGGCCTGTTCGTCACCCATCCGCTGACCGGGGACCAGGTTGAGGTGTGGGTCGGCAACTACGTGCTGATGAGCTACGGTGACGGCGCGGTGATGGGCGTGCCCGCGCACGACGAGCGCGACTTCGCCTTCGCGAAGAAATACGGCCTGCCGATACGCCAGGTGGTGGCGGTCGAAGGCGAAAACTACTCGACCGACGCCTGGGCCGAGTGGTACGCCGACAAGCAGCGCGGCATCACGATCAACTCCGGCCGCTATGACGGCCTGCGCTACAAGGAAGCGGTCGACGCGATCGCCGCCGCCCTCGCGGCACTTGGCCTGGGCGAGAAGAAGACCACCTGGCGTTTGCGCGACTGGGGCATCAGCCGCCAGCGCTACTGGGGCACGCCCATCCCCATCATCCACTGCCACGAATGCGGCCCGGTGCCGGTACCCGAGCAGGACCTGCCGGTGGTGCTGCCGCTGGACTGCGTGCCCGACGGCAGCGGCAACCCGCTCAACAAGCGCGCCGACTTCCTCAACGTGGCCTGCCCCAAGTGCGGCAAGCCGGCGCAGCGTGAAACCGACACGATGGACACCTTCGTCGATTCGTCGTGGTACTTCATGCGCTATTGCGACCCGACCAACGAGCAGCAGATGGTGGCCGGCGGCGCGCAGTACTGGATGCCGGTCGACCAGTACATCGGCGGCATCGAACACGCCATCCTGCACCTGCTGTACGCGCGCTTCTGGACCAAGGTCATGCGCGACCTCGGCCTGGTCACGGTCGACGAGCCGTTCACCAAGTTGCTGACGCAGGGCATGGTCTTGAACCACATCTATTCGCGCCGCACCGACAAGGGTGGCGTCGAATATTTCTGGCCGCAGGAAGTCGAGAACCAGTACGACGAACACGGCAAGATCGTCGGCGCCAAGCTCAAGCAGGACGGCTCGCCCATCGACTACGGCGGCGTCGGCACCATGAGCAAGTCCAAGAACAACGGCGTCGACCCGCAGGACCTCATCGACACCTACGGCGCGGACACCGCCCGATTGTTCGTGATGTTCGCTTCGCCGCCGGAGCAGACGCTGGAGTGGAACGACGCCGGCGTCGAAGGCGCGCACCGCTTCCTGCGCCGCGTCTGGAACTACGCGCAGACCCACCGCGAGCAGATCGGCGAGGTGCTGCCGGAAGGCCTGGCCGCCGAGCTGATCTATGCCGCTGCGCCGGCCGACGTCAAGAAGCTGCGCCGCGAGGTGCACAAGCTGCTGCAGCAGGCCAGCTACGACTACGAGCGCATGCAGTACAACACCGTCGTGTCGGCCTGCATGAAGCTGCTGAACACGCTGGAAGGTTTCGACGCGCAGCAGCATCCCGACCGGCATTACGCCAGCTGGGCGGTGCACGAGGCCGTGGGCATCTTGTTGCGCGTGCTCTACCCGGCCTGCCCGCACCTGACGCATGCCCTGTGGCAGCAACTCGGCTACACGGCGCAGTACGGCGATTTGCTCGACGCCCCCTGGCCGCATGTGGACGAGGCCGCGCTGGTGCAAGACGAGATCGAGTTGATGCTGCAGGTCAACGGCAAGCTGCGTGGCGCCGTCACGGTGCCGGCGTCGGCCGACAAGGCGGCCATCGAGGCGGCGGCCCTCGCGTCGCCCGATTTCGTCAAGTTCGCCGAGGGCAAGCCGGTCAAGAAGGTCGTGATCGTGCCGGGCCGTCTCGTCAACGTGGTGGTCTGACGCGTGGCGGCCCGACTGTCGCGCCGCCTGTGGCTGAGTGCCGTGGCGGCCCCGCTGTTGCTGTCGGCCTGCGGCTTCCAGCTGCGCGGCGCACCGAGCTTCGCCTTCCGCAGCATCCAGCTCGGCTTCTCGCCGCGCTCCGAACTCGGCATCGAAGTGCGCCGCCAACTGGTCGCCGCGCCCGACATGCGTGTGGTGGAGGCGTCCAAGGATGCCGAGGTGGTACTCGAGGTATTCGAAGACAGCAGCGATCGCTACGTGACGGGCAAGACCTCGACCGGCCAGGTGCGCGAGATCGCCGTGCGTGCACGACTGCGCTTCAGGCTGCGGACCCCGGACGGGCGCGAGCTGATCCCCGAGACGCTGATCCAGCCGAACCTGGTGCTGAGCTACAACGAGAGCGCGGCGCTGGCCAAAGAGAGCGAAGAGGCCGAAGTGCTGCGCGAAATGCGCCAGGACATCACCCAGCAGCTGATGCGGCGGCTGGCGGCAGCGAAGTTGTGACCCGGAAGGTGTTGTGATGCAGTTGCGCCTGGATCAGCTCGCCGCCCACCTTCAACGTGAGCTGCGCCCGCTCTACACGCTTTACGGCGACGAGCCGCTGCTGGTGCAGGAAGCCTGCGATGCCATCCGTGCGGCCGCGCGCACCGCCGGGCACCATGAGCGCACCGTCCACCACGTGGTGGGCGCTCATTTCGATTGGGGCGAGTTGCTGGGGGCAGCGCAGGCCCTGAGTCTGTTCGCCGACAAGCGTCTGATCGAGATCCGCATCCCGGGCGGCAAGCCCGGCAAAGAGGGATCCGACGCGCTGCAGCGCTACTGCCAACATCTGGGCGAGGACCTGGTCACCATCGTGATGCTGCCGCGCCTGGACAAGGCCACCCAGTCGAGCGGCTGGTTCGCCGCGCTCGACGGCGCCGGCGTCACCGTGCGCATCGACCCGATCGAGCGCAAGCAGCTGCCGGCCTGGATCGCCCAGCGCCTGGCGGCGCAAGGGCAGCGCGTGCAGGGCGGCGAAGCGGGGCAGCGCACGCTGGCCTTCTTCGCAGACCGGGTGGAAGGCAACCTGCTCGCCGCCCACCAGGAGATCCAGAAGCTGGGCCTGCTCTACCCGGCGGGCGAGCTGAGCTTCGAACAGGTCGAGGTGGCGGTGCTGAACGTCGCACGCTACGACGTGTTCAAGTTGTCAGAGGCGGTGCTGGCCGGCCAGGTGAGCCGTGTGTTGCGCATGCTCGACGGCCTGGAAGCCGAGGGCGAGGCTGCGGTGCTGGTGCACTGGACCCTGGCCGAAGACATTCGGGCGCTCAAGCGCGTGAAAGACGCGATGCTCGCCGGGCGTCCGCTGCCGATGGCGCTGCGCGAACAGCGCATCTGGGGCGTCAAGGAGAAGCTGTTCGAGCGGGTGCTGCCGCGTCTGTCGGACACGAGTGTCGACGCTTTGCTCGATGCCGCCCAGATCTGCGACGGCCTCGTCAAAGGCCTGCGCCATCCGCAGTGGCCGTCCGACCCCTGGGCCGCCTTGCGCCGCTTGGCGTTGATGACGGTCGAAGCGGTCGGCACCCCACAAAGCCCGCGCGAGGCCGAAGGGCGCTGGCTGGCCCTGCGCGCCTGACCGCCGGGCCGGGCCGATCCGCCCGCGCTCAGTCGCTGCTGACGATGGCCAACAAACGCGCCAAGGCGTGGCGCACCGCACCGCTGCGCACCTCACGCCGATCGCCCTTGAAACGCACACATTCGGCGCTAACCGGCGCATCCCCGCGGCCGAAGCCGAACCACACCGTGCCGACCGGCTTGGCCTCGCTGCCACCGCCCGGGCCGGCGATGCCGGTCACCGACACCGCCACCTGCGCGCGCGCATGCTGCAAGGCGCCCATCGCCATGCCCATCGCCACCTCGCGGCTGACCGCGCCGTGGCGCGCAATCATCTCGGCCGGCACGCCCAGCAGCTCGGTCTTGGCCTCGTTGGAATAGGTGACGTAGCCCCGCTCGAACCAGTCGCTGGAGCCGGCCACCGACGTGCAGGCGCCGGCGATCAGGCCGCCGGTGCACGACTCGGCCGTGACCAGCCGCAGGCCGCGGGCGGCCAGGACCAGGCCGAGTTGGGTCGCGAGCGTGTCGGTGTCGACGGACGCCGCCGCCGCATCAGATGCCGAAGGGCCCATCATCAAGGTCTCTCCCGTGTCGAGGCCCGCCAGCTCACAAAGCCCGCCACAGGGCAAACACGAGCAGGGTGCAGAAGGCCGCGACCAGATCGTCGAACAAAATGCCGAAGCTGCCGCTCCAGCCCTCGCCCTTGAAACGGCGGTCGGCCCAGCGCACCGGGCCGGGCTTGGCGGCGTCGAAAAAGCGGAAGCACAAAAAGGCGGCCAGCTGGACCCAGACCGTGCGGACCTCGGTGCTGGCGGCGCCCGGCGTCACCAGCCACAGCACCAGCCAGAAAGCCACCACCTCGTCCCAGACGATGTGGCCGGGGTCGGCGGCCCGCAAATGCTGCGCCGTCACCTTGCACGCCCACCACCCGACGAGCAGGGCGACCGGCAGCACCACCGCCCATTGCGCCTCGCTCAGCCACAGGTCGAGCACCACGAAGCTGAGCCAGGCCCACAGCGTGCCGACCGTGCCCGGGGCCACCGGGCTGAGCCCGCTGCCGAAGCCCAGCGCGATCGCGTGGGCCGGATGCGACCAGAGAAAACGCACCGTGGGGGCGGCGGAAGCGCCGCCCACCTCGGGCCCGAACGACGATGGGCGTAACAAGGTCATGGTTCAGCTGCTGTGGAAGTGATCGAAAGCCCGGACCTGCAAATCCAGCGCCTGGCCCTCGGCATCGACACAGCGCAGGCCCGGCTCAGCGTCGATCTGGCCGATGCGGGTCACGCCGACACCGCAGCGGGCGGCGGCGTCCTGTACCGCGGCGCGCTGGGCGGCGGGCGCCGAGAACAGCAATTCGTAGTCGTCGCCGCCGGCCAGCGTGCACAGGTGCTGCCAGCGCAGCGGCAAGGCGCGCAGCGCGGCGCTGCGCGGCAAGGCGTCTGCCCACAGCGTGGCGCCGACACCCGAGCGGCGCAGCACGTGACCGAGGTCGCCGACCAGGCCGTCGGACAAGTCCACCGCGCCCGTCGCGATGCCGCGCAGCGCCTGGCCCAGCGCCACCCGTGGCGTCGGCCGCTCCATCGCGGTGCGCACCCGCTCGAAATCGCCGCTCGGCACGGTCAGGGTGCCGCGGAACACTTCGAGCGCCAAGCGGGCATCACCGAGGGTGCCGCTCACATAGAGGTCGTCGCCGGCGCGGGCGCCGCTGCGCAGCAAGGCCTGGCCGGCCGGCACCTCGCCGAAGACCGTCAGGTTGAGGACCAGTGGGCCGCGCGTCGTGTCGCCGCCGACCAGTTCGCAGCCGTGGGCGTCGGCCAGCGCGAACAGTCCGGCGGCAAAACCTTCCAGCCATTCGGGATCGGCGCGCGGCAGCGACAGGCTGAGCGTGAAGGCCAGGGGCTCGGCGCCGCAGGCGGCCAGGTCGGACAGGTTCACCGCCAGCGCCTTGTGGCCGAGGCGATCGGGTGCGACGGTCGACAGAAAGTGCCGGCCTTCCACCAGCAGGTCGCTGGAGACGGCCAGTTGCATGCCCGGGCGCGGCGCCAGCAGCGCACAATCGTCGCCGACCCCGAGTGCGGCGCGCGACACCGGCCGCGAGAAATATCGCTCGATGAGTTCGAATTCGCCCAGGCTCATGCGGGCATTGTCGCCGACCGCCGGCCGCGGCCCGCCAGGGGCTTGGTAGAGAACTTGCTGGAAAGTGCGTATGCCCGAGCCCAAGCCCCCGTCACTGCCCGCCGTGCTCGACTTCGAGGCCAGCGGCTTTGGCGCCGGCAGCTATCCGATCGAGGTCGGCTTCGTGCTGCCGGACGGGCGGGCGTTCTGCTCGCTGATCCGGCCGCTGCCCCACTGGACACGCTGGGATGCCAGCGCCGAAGCCGTGCACGGCATCAGCCGCGCCACCGTCGAACGCTATGGGCGCAGCCCCGAGGTGGTGACCGAGATGCTCGACCAGCACCTGGCGAACAGTCGCGTTTACAGCGACGGCTGGGGACACGACTACACCTGGCTGCACGTGCTGTACGACGCGGTGGGGCGGCAGCCCCGCTTCAGGCTGGAGAACATCCGCTCGCTGCTGAGCGAGGAGGCGGTGAGCCGCTGGCCCAGCGTCAAGGCCGAAGTCGCCCGGCGCACCGCGATGCAGCGCCACCGCGCCAGCGCCGACGCACGTTTGCTGCAGCTGACGATCCAGGAGCTGCAGCGGACGCCGACGATCTGATCAGCCGGCCGCGGACGCGGCTCAGGTCGTGGTCAGCCGGAACATGCCGACCACCTCGGCCAGCTGGTTCGCCTGCTCGCGCAGGCTGGCGGCCGCCGCGCTCGACTGCTCGACCAGCGCGGCGTTCTGCTGCGTCATGTGGTCGAGGCGGGCCACCGCCGTGTCGACCTGGCCGATGCCACCGCTTTGCTCCTGGCTGGCCGCCGAGATCTCGCCGATGATCTGGGCCACCCGGTGCACGCTGTCGACGATCTGCGTCATCGTGGTGCCGGCGTTGCCGACCAGGCCGGCGCCCGATTCGACCCGCTCGACCGAGGTGACGATCAGCGTCTTGATCTCCTTGGCCGCCTGGGCGGCGCGCTGCGCCAGGCTGCGCACCTCACTGGCCACCACCGCGAAGCCGCGCCCCTGCTCGCCTGCGCGGGCGGCTTCGACCGCGGCATTGAGCGCCAGGATGTTGGTCTGGAACGCGATGCCGTCGATCACGCCGATGATGTCGGCAATGCGGCTGGACGACTGCTTGATGTCCTCCATCGTCGCCACCACCTGCGACACCAGCGTGCCGCCCTCGGACGCCACGCCCGCAGCCGACACCGCCAGCTCGTTGGCCTGCCGGGCGGCCTGCGCCGAGCCGTGCACCGCCGAATTCAGCTGCTGCACCGACGACGCGGTTTGCTGCAGGCTCGCGGCGGCCTGCTCGGTGCGCGACGACAGGTCCTGGTTGCCGGAGGCGATCTCGCCGCTGGCCAGGCGCACCGACTCGCTGCTGGCCCGGATGCGCAGCAGCACCTCATTCATCTTGTCGGCGAACACGTTGAACGACGCGGCGATCTGCGCCACCTCGTCGCGGCCGTCGGCTGGCAGGCGCTTGGTCAGGTCGCCGCTGCCCGAGCCGATGTCCCGCATCGCGTTGCGCACCTGCCGCAGCCGCGCGAAGGCGCTGCCGGTGACGATCCACATCACCGCCGCGGCCCCGCAACCGACGCTCACCAGGGCAAACGCGGTGATGGCCATCACGCTGCGCAGCCCGGCGTTCGCCTCGTGCTCGTCGAGCGCCACCACCAGGCGCCAGTCGGTGCCGGCCACCGGTTCGGCGTAGAGCAGCTTGTGCACCCCCTGCACCACGGTGTGCAGCGGCTGCCGGGCCTCGGCCAGTGCCTGCAAGGTTTCGGGCGTCAACGCCGGCGCGATCTCGCTGACCTGGCCCAGCGTGCGCTTCGCGTCCGGATGGGCGATGAGCTGCCCGGCCGAGTTGAGCAAAAAGGCATAGCTGGCCGGCGTCGGATGCACGGCCGTGACGTTGGCGATCACACTGTCGAGCGCGACATCGCCCGCGATGACGGCCTGCACCTGCTGCCCGGCCATCACCGGCGCGGCGAAGGTCACCACCAGCTTGCCGGTGCCGGCGTCGAGATACGGCTCGGTGACCACCACCTTGCCGGCCTTGACGGCCTGCTGATACCAGGGCCGGGCGGTCGGGTCGTAGTCGGCAGGCAGGCCGCTGCCGTCGGTGAACACCGCCCGTTTGTCGGCAAACCCGACGTAGGCGACGTCGAAACCGGCCGATTGCTGCAGCTGCATCAGAAACGGCATCGGATCTGCGGCCGACAGCGCAGGGGCGGTCGCCACCAAAGCTTTCGACTTCAGCGCCACCCACTCGCGAATGGCCAGCACCTGCCCTTGCGACGTGGAGTGCAGCAGCTGGGCCTTGGATTCTTCGTTGTGAGAGTGGGTCAGCACGTAGGTGGTGGCCCCGTTCAGGGCCAGCGCCAGCACCACGATGGCGACGGCGATGGCGAGGATGCGGGCACGCAAGGAGGTGAGCATGGGGTTTCGCGGGACGTTGCGGTAGGGCGAGTGCCCTTAGCTTCGGCCGTCGAAGCTCAACCTTGAGCCCGGGCAAGCCCCGAGCGATGTGCAATCCTTGGCGAAATGCCGGCTGCTGAAGCGGTGTGACGCTCAGCGGTCGGCCAGGCCCGCGCCGCGCAGCAGGTTGGCGAGTTCGACCGCGGATTTCACGTCCATCTTCTCGAACACCCGCGCCCGGTGCACCTCGACGGTGCGCACGCTGATGTCGAGGTCGTCGGCGATCAGCTTGTTCGGACGCCCTTCGATCACCAGCCGCATCACGTCGCGTTCCCGCTCGGTCAGCTCGCCCAGCTTGCGCTGCACGGCCTGCGCCACCTGGCAGCGCGCCAGCACCTCGGCGCTGCGGGCGAGCGCCTGTTCGACGCGGTCGACCAGCGCGTTGTCGGAAAACGGTTTCTCGACGAAATCGAAGGCGCCTCGCTTGACGGCGGCCACCGCGGTGGGCACGTCGGCATGCCCGGTCAGGAAGATCACCGGCATCACCTCGATCAGCCCGCGCTCGATCAGCCGGTCGAACAAGGCCAGCCCGCTCATGCCGGGCATGCGCACGTCCAGCAGCAAACAGCAGGGGTCGCGCGGCAAATAGGTGCCGTGCAGGCTGCGCTGCTCGAGCATGGCCTCGAACGCCTCCGCCGAGGCGTATCCCTCGGACAACAATCGGCGCGAACGCAGCAGCCAGGCGAGGGCGTCGCGCAGCACGTCTTCATCATCGACAAGGTAGACGGTGGGAATGGGCTGGGACATCGTGGAGGGGTGCTGGAGAGGGGGCTGAGGGGGCCGGCGCCGCATCAATGCAGGTCGGCATCCTGTGCCTGGCGTGCCGGCGGCCCCGGCACGGCGCGCCGGCTGGCGGCACTGCCCGGCTCTGACGCAAGCGTAAACCGAAATTCAGTGCCGCCGCCATGCTCGGGCGTGCGGTTGCTGAACACCAGCAGCCCGCCGTGTTGCTCGACCACCGTGCGGCACAGGCTGAGCCCCAGGCCCATGCCCTCGCTTTTGGTCGTGAAGAACGGCGTGAACAGCCGTTCGGCCACCTCGTCGGCGATGCCAGGCCCCTGGTCGACCACCGCGAACTCGACCCACCGCGTTTGCGTCTGGCGCACCTGCAGCCGCAGCACGCGGTGTTCCGGCGCCACCGCCTCCATCGCCTGGATGCCGTTGCGGGTGAGGTTGAGCAGCACCTGCTCGACCATGGTGCGGTCGCAGACCACCCGCGGCATCGGCAGCGGTGGCATCGGGAGGTCGATTTCGATGCGGGTCGCGCTCTTGCGCGCCTGCAGCTTGACCAGCGGCATCACCGCGTCGATCAGCTGGTCGACCCGGATTGCCTCGCGCAAATGCTCGCGGCGCCGCACGAAGTCGTGCACGCTCTTGATCACCCGGCCGGCCCGCTCCGCCTGCTCGGCGATACGTTCGATGGCGCCACGGATGGCCCGCTGGGTGGCCGCGTCGACCTCGCCGGCGTGCATCAGGTTGATCGAGCCGGTGGCATAGCTGGAGATGGCCGCCAGCGGCTGGTTCAGCTCGTGGCTCAGCAAGGACGCCATCTCGCCGACGGTGGCCAGTCGGGCGGTCGCCTGCAGCTTCTCGTGCTGCTGGCGCGACAGCTCCTCGGCCCGGCGCTGGGCGCTGAGGTCTAGCACCGCGCTCATCCAGCCGGTGTGGCGGCCCTGGCCGTCCACCAGCGGCGCCTCGTACACCATCACCGGGAAGCGCTCGCCGTTGCGCCGCATGAACACCGTCTCGTAGCCCTCGCGCGGCGGCAGGCTGCCGGCCAGGCGCACCTGCTGGCGTCGGCTGTATTCGTCGACCAGCTCGGGCGGCCAATAGGGCGGCGGGTTGTGCACCGTCATCTTGCCGATCAGCTCGGCGGCGGCAAAGCCGACCATCTCGCAAAACGCCGGGTTGACGTAGGTGATGCGGCCTTCGAGGTCGCGTGCGCGCAAACCCGTGACCAGCGAGTCTTCCATCGCCTTGCGAAATGCGAGCGCCTCGGCCAGCCCGTGCTCCGCCGCCGCGCGCTTGCGCACGTCGCGCACCAGCAGCAGCACCACCGCGCTGAGCGCCAGCGACAGGCCCAGCACCAGCGCAGTGGCCAGGTTGGGGATCAGGTCGGGCTCGCCGGCCCCGCTGTCCAGGCGCAGCTGCAACGCCATGCCGGGCAGGTCGATCAGCCGTTGCGAGACGAACACGCCGCGGCCGCGCGCGATGCTGCCGGCGCGCGCCAGCCGGGTGCCGTCGCCTTCGACGAAGGCCAGCTCGTGCCGCTGCCCGATCTCCTGGTTGACGGCCTCCGTCAGCAGGCCCTGTAGGGCGTAGGACGCGACCATGTAGCCCGCCAGCCGCCCGCGCTCCAGCACGGGCAGGCAGACGTCGAGCAACTCGACGCCCAGCCCGCCGGGCAGGGGCAGGAAGTAGCTGCGCGAATACGCCGGCCCCGACAAACGTGTGGCCGTGGCGCAGGCGACCTCGGCGTCGATGTCGATCGCCTCGCGCCGCAGCTGCGTGAACAAGGGGGGGCGATAGGGCGTGTCGACGTCACTCTCGATCGCCATCTCGAGGTCGCGGCGCTCGATGCGGACCATCTCGCGTCGCGCGCGCAGCAGTTCGGCGGCGTCGCGCAGCCACTGCTCTCGCGGCGGTTCGTTCCACAGCAGCGCCTGCAGGCTCTGCAGGTCGCGCCCCAGGCTTTGCTTGATGTCGGACGCGGCGACGGTGGCGGTCTGTTCGACCAGCTCCTGCTCGCGGGCCGACTCGTAGTCGAGCGTGAGCCGCACCAGCGCCGTCTGCGCCACCGCCAGCAAACCCACCAGCAGCACCCACGGCAGCACCCGGCGCAAACGCTGCGAGGTGCGAGGCAGGGCGGGTTCGGCAGGCATCATGGCATTGTCCCCCCCGCCACGACGGCGGAGCAGCAGGCCCCGATGATCCCGAAGCAGGAAGATGCTTTCGATACGCACTATTGCGCATGTTGGCCGTGTCGCGCTTTGCCACACTCGGGCAGCATGCCGTTCGCGCATGACCTGCGGCACGCGGCTGCGGCGCTCCTACAATCGTTGGCCCGTGCGCCCGCGTACCGGACACCGTTCGCTGTCGATCGGCTGTCATCGCTCACCCCGCGCCGTCGCGCACACCGCGGCGCGGACCGAGAAGGTTGCAGACGGACGGTGCCGCCGGCCCGGCCGGCACACCTTGCATCAAATGACGAAGGACGCTGATGCCCACTCCTGAAGAAAAACGTGCCGAGCTGCGCCGCGCCGCACTCGAGTACCACGAGTTCCCGACCCCGGGCAAGGTGGCCATCGCCGCCACCAAGCAGTTGATCAACCAGCGCGACCTGGCCTTGGCCTACTCCCCGGGCGTGGCCGCGGCGTGTGAGGAGATCGTCAGCGATCCGACCAACGCCTTCCGCTACACCTCGCGCGGCAACCTGGTGGCGGTGGTGACCAACGGCACCGCGGTGCTGGGGCTGGGCGACATCGGCCCGCTGGCGGCCAAGCCGGTGATGGAAGGCAAGGGGGTGCTGTTCAAGAAGTTCGCCGGCATCGATGTGTTCGACATCGAGCTCAACGAACGCGACCTCGACAAGCTGGTCGACTGCATTGCGGCGCTCGAACCCACCTTCGGCGGCATCAACCTCGAAGACATCAAGGCGCCCGACTGCTTCTATGTCGAGCGCAAGCTGCGCGAGCGCATGAAGATCCCGGTCTTCCACGACGACCAGCACGGGACGGCGATCGTGGTCGGCGCGGCCACCCTCAACGGCCTGAAGGTGGTGGGCAAGGACATCCGCCAGGTCAAGCTGGTGGCGTCGGGCGCCGGCGCGGCCGCGCTCGCCTGCCTCAACCTGCTGGTCAAGCTGGGGCTGCCGCGCGAGAACATCTGGGTCACCGACCTGGCCGGCGTGGTCTATGAGGGCCGCACCGAACTGATGGACCCCGACAAGGCGCAGTTCGCCCAGAAGACCGACAAGCGCAGCCTGGCCGAGGTGATCGAAGGCGCCGACATCTTTCTGGGCCTGTCGGCCGGCGGCGTGCTGAAGGCGCCGATGGTGCAGCGCATGGCGGTCAAGCCGCTGATCTTCGCGCTCGCCAACCCGACGCCGGAAATCCTGCCGGAAGAGGTGAAGGCGGTGCGCGACGACGCCATCATGGCGACCGGCCGCACCGACTATCCCAACCAGGTCAACAACGTCCTGTGTTTCCCCTACATCTTCCGCGGTGCGCTCGATTCGGGGGCTACCACGATCACCGATGAGATGGAAATCGCGGCGGTGCACGCGATCGCCGACCTGGCCCAGGCCGAGCAGAGCGAAGTGGTGGCCGCCGCCTACGCGGGCGCCACGCTCAGCTTCGGGCCCGAGTACCTGATTCCCAAGCCCTTCGATCCGCGGCTGATGATGCGCATCGCCCCGGCCGTGGCCAAGGCGGCCGCCGACGGTGGTGTCGCGTTGCGGCCGATCGCCGACCTGGACGCCTACCGCGAGAAGCTGCAGAGCTTCGTCTACGCGTCGGGCACGACGATGAAGCCGATCTTCACCGTCGCCAAGAAGGCGGCCCACAAGCGGGTCGTCTATTGCGAGGGCGAGGAGGAACGGGTGCTGCGGGCGGTGCAGGTGGTGGTCGACGAGAACCTGGCGCGGCCGACGCTGATCGGCCGGCCCGAGGTGATCCGCCAGCGCATCGAACGCTTCGGCCTGCGGCTGCAGGAAGGGCGCGACTACGACGTGGTCAACACCGAGTTCGACCACCGGTACCGCGACTACTGGCAGACCTACCACCGGATGACCGAGCGCAAAGGTGTCAACGCGCAGCTGGCCAAGATCGAAATGCGCCGGCGCCTGACCCTGATCGGCGCGATGCTGCTGCACAAGGGCGAGGTGGACGGCATGATCTGCGGCACCTGGGGCACGACGGCGATGCACTTGCACTACATCGACCAGGTCATCGGGCGGCGCCCCGGGGTCAACGTCTACGCCTGCATGAACATGCTGATGCTGCCCAACCGGCAGCTGATGCTGGTCGACACGCACGTCAACTACGACCCCAGCGCCGAGCAGCTCGCCGAGATCACCATCCTCGCGGCTGAAGAGATGATGCGCTTCGGCCTGCACCCCAAGGCCGCGCTGCTGTCGCACTCGAACTTCGGCTCGAGCAACCAGCCGTCGGCGGTGAAGATGCGGCAAGCGCTGGAGCTGCTGCGGGTGCAGGCACCCTGGCTGGAAGTCGACGGCGAGATGCACGGCGACATCGCGATCGACGCCGAAGACCGCCGCGAATTGATGCCCAACAGCACGCTGCAGGGCGAAGCCAATCTGCTGGTGCTGCCCAACATCGATGCGGCCAACATCAGCTACAACCTGCTCAAGCAGACGGCCGGCGGTGGCATTGCGATCGGCCCGGTCTTGCTCGGGGCCGCCAAGCCGGTGCACATCTTGACGCCATCGGCCACGGTGAGGCGTCTGGTCAACATGACAGCAATGACAGTGGCCGACGCAAACGCGGCGCGCTGACAACTGCTGACATTGCCGGGTGTGTAGGGGGATCCCCTGTTGTGGGGGAACCATGCCCACGTCCGCGGATGCCCTACACCGCGAGCTTCGTTACGAGAGTCAGCACCCACATCCATGGAGACAAAGCCCTGCAATGGTGCTGAAATTTGAGGCACCTCCTTGTGGTTTTTCCGCCAAACCGCTACCATGGCGGCTTCAGTTTTCAGGGAAAACCCGTGGGACCCGCTGCTCGGTCACTTCGGTGGCAACTACGGGGGCAGTCGCTCCGAAAGTTAGGAGTCACCACCTCTGCAGTCATAGCGCTGGCCCTGACTCCCAGCCTCGTTTTGTCGCGAGGCCACGGTGCGGGAAAGCAGGCCGATGCCGCGATCGTGGCGCTGGCCGAACTGCCCCGGCAAGCCCAAGACACGCACCGTCTGATCCGTGAGGGGGGCCCCTTCCCCTACGAGAAAGACGGAACCGTGTTCTTCAACCGCGAGCAGTCGTTGCCTCGGAAGCCGAGAGGTTTTTACCGTGAGTACACGGTCAAGACACCTCGCGTGTCCCACCGTGGCGCACGGCGCATCGTGTGCGGCGGGCAGCCACCGACGGCCCCTGAAGCCTGCTACTACACCGACGACCACTACGCGAGCTTTCGCCGGATCGTCGAATGATTCGTACTGAAGAGGGGATCGTGACCATGCTCTTGCAGACCGTCCGTCCGAACATCGTGCAGTCTATCCGCGCATTCCGCGTGGAAGACCTGATGCTGACCGCCCAAGAGACCGGTCAGCACTTCCTCTATGCCAACCTGGGCAATGCCCAGTCGAAGCAGGAGGTGCTGGAGGGTATCGCGCAAGCCTTCTTGTTCCCGGCGCATTTCGGCAAGAACTTCGACGCCTTGTACGACTGCATGACGGACTTGGTGCACAAGGCCGGCCCACAACCCGGCTTCATCGTCGTGCTCGAGCAAATCCCCGACAACCCCCGCTTCGACCGTGAGGCCCGCGAGCAACTGCTCGACGTGTTCCGCGATGCGGCCGACTACTGGGCAGACCGAAAAATACCATTCAGGTGTTTTTATTCTTTTCTGTAGCCCGCTCCCAGGAAATCGGGTCATGGGAGCGGGCCAACGAAGTGGCCCAAAACAGCGACATCGCCGCCAAGCCGGCGACCAGCAAGCCTGCCAAGAACGGCAGCAATCCTTCTTTCGGCATGAACATGCCGATGATGAGCAGCGCCTTCGACACGGCCTGCTGGCTGGCCGCCGCCTGAGACGGCGACTGGCGTCCTTGAAAAGCGGCCTACGGGCCGCTTTTTTGTTGCCTGCACGGTGTTGCTGTGGCGCGGTACCGAAGGTGGTTCCGGGGCCCACCGCCTGTTGGTCGACCACGCACGCTCTGACCTTCTCGCGACCACATTCCTCTCCATTCACCCGGTAATGCAATTGCATTACCATTGCAGAGCCCTTGGAGAACCTCATGCCGAACGCCAATGAAGCCGAATCGACGTTGACCGACCGCTACCAGACGACGATTCCCGAGGCGGTGCGCCGGGCCCTTCGCGTGGGCAAGCGGGACAGGATCCGCTACACGATCCGGCCCAACGGTGAGGTGGTCCTGGGGCGGGCTGAGGACGTTGAAACCGACCCGGTGCTAGCTCGTTTTCTTGGCTTCCTCGCCTGCGACATGGAGGAGCACCCGGAGCGCCTGACCGCCGTCGATGCCGCTTTCGTGGAGCGGCTTCGGTCGCTCGTGGGCGAGGTCCAGGTCGATCTTGACGCCCCGCTATCGGAGGACGACGAATGACCGAGGGCGCAGCCGCCCCCTCGGTCATTCACGGCTGGACCCTCTTCGCGCACCCCCTGTTTCTCGCGCAGGTAGAAGCGCTGCAGTTGCAAGTCGAAGCGCTCAAGCAGAAGGACCCCGAGGGCTACCAGAAGAAGAACGCAACCAAGCGGTTGGCCGCCATCGCCAAGCTGGCCTTCGATGTCATACCGCAGGATCCGACCCGCTTGGAATATCGACAAGGGAACACGCTCGGAGACGACTACAAGCACTGGTTCCGGGCCAAGTTCTTCCAGCAGTACCGCTTGTTCTTCCGGTACCACGGGCCCAGCAAGCTGATCGTTTTCGGGTGGGTGAACGACGAAGACACGAAACGCGCGTACGAGAGCAACGACGACGCGTACAAGATCTTCCGAAAGATGCTGGACAGCGGGCACCCTCCGGACGACTGGGGCCAGCTGCTGAAAGCGCGCGACGAGGCCGCGCGCTTTCAGCAGCTGACAACTGCGGTCAAGAAGGGCAGCTGAGGACTATCGCTGCGCCGCCGGCAAGGCCTGCGCCAGTGCCACGAATTCCCCCACCGGCACCTCTTCGGCGCGGCGCTGCAGGTCGAAGCTGCCCTCGTAGCCCTGCTCCGTGAGCCAGCGCCCGAGGGTATGGCGCAGCAGCTTGCGGCGCTGTGAGAAGGCCACCGCCACCAGGGCTTCGAGACGCGCAGCGTCGAGTTGGGGTGGCTGGCGCAACGGCGTCATGCGCACCACAGCCGAGTCGACCCGCGGCGGCGGGTCGAAGGCTTCGGGCGGCACTTCGAACAAAGATTCGATCTCGTAGCGCCACTGCAGCATCACGCTCAGCCGGCCGTAGTCCTTGTGGCCGGGCGCCGCCGCCATCCGGTCGACCACTTCCTTCTGCAGCATGAAGTGCTGATCTTCGATCGCGTCGACCTGCGCCAGCAGGTGGAACGCGATCGGCGACGAGATGTTGTAGGGCAGGTTGCCCACCACGCGCAGCGGCCGGCCGGTCTGCGCCGCCAGCGCGGTGAAGTCGACTTGCAGGACGTCGGCCTCCACCACCGTCAGTTCGGCCCGCTTGCGCAGCCGTGCGGCCAGGTCGCGGTCGAGTTCGATCACGGTCAGCCGCTCGCAGCGCTCGAGCAGCGGGAAGGTCAAGGCGCCGAGGCCGGGGCCGATCTCGACCAGGGCCTCGCCGGGCTGCGGGGCGATGGCGCGGACGATGTCGTCGAGCACGCTCGTGTCGGTCAGGAAATGCTGGCCGAAACGCTTGCGGGGGATGTGCTTCATCGTGTCACCCGCACACGCGATGGCGTGTCGGGGCGGCCGCCGCCCGAGCGCCGCTCACTGCGGCGGCTCCCTCATTTCCACATACGCTTGGTTGCGGATTTCGCGCGCCCATTCGGTGTAAGCCGTCTCGAAGCGCTGCTCGCGCAGCGCGTTGGTGGCCAGTTCGCGCTGTTGGCGTGGGTCGAGCTGTGCCTCGCGGCGGTCGGTCACCTGCACCAGGTGGGCGCCGAAGCGCGACAGGAAGGGCTCCGACAGCTTGCCCACGGCCAGGTTGTTGAGCACCTGCTCGAACTCGGGGACGAACTGGCCCGGATTGGCCCAGCCCAGGTCGCCGCCCTGGCTGGCGCTGCCGTCTTCGGAGAACTCGCGCGCCAGCTGCGCGAAGCCGGCCTGCCCGCCTTCGACACGCTGCTTGTAGTCGGCCAGCCGCCGCAGCGCGGTCTGCTGGGTCAGCTGGGGCGACACGCGCAGCAAGATGTGACGCGAGCGGGTCTGGGTGATGGTCAGGCCTTGCTTGTCCTTGCGTTCGACCACCTTGAGCACATGGAAACCGGCACCCGAGCGCACCAGCTGCGGCACCACCTGGCCAGCCTTCAGGTCGCCCACGGCCTGCACGAACAGGTCGGGCAGCCGATCGGCGGCACGCAGCCCGAGTTGGCCACCCTGGTCCTTGTTGGGGCCGTCGGACGCCTCGCGCACCAGGTCGGCAAACGGAACGCCGGCCTTGGCACGCGCGAGCACGTCCTCGGCCCGCGCGCGTCGCTCGGCCTCTTGCTGGGGCGTCGCGCCCTCGGGCACGGCCACCAGCACCTGCGCCAGGTTCAACTCGGTGGCGCCCGCCGCCTCGCCGCGCAGCTCGTTCAGGAATTTCTGGATGTCGGCATCGCTGATACGGATGCGGCCCTGCACTTCGCGTTCGCGCAGCCGCGTCAGCATCAGCTCGTCGCGCACGTTGTTGCGGAAGCGCGCGAAATCGATGCCCTGCTCGCGCAGGCGTTCACGCAGCTGGGGCAGCGTCAGCTGGTTCTGGGCCGCGACGTTGGCCACCGCCCGGTCGATCTCGGCCTCGTCCACGCGGACGCCGATCAGCCGTGCATGCGACAGCTGGGCGCGGTCGTCGATCAACGCCTCGACCACCTGTTGGCGCAGCTGCTCGCGCGGCGGCAAACGGGTGCCGTTGCGTGCCGCGTCCTGCTCGATACGGGCCAGCCGCTGCTGCACGTCGTTGTTGGTGACGAGTTCCTGGTTGACGACCGCCACGATGTAGTCGCCGCCGCGCACGGCCGCTGCGCTTTGCGCCGCGCCAGCGGCGGGCAGCCACAGCGCCAGGCTGAGCGCGAGCGCCGTCCATCGCTGCGCGCGACGCCGGAAGAAGGTGAATGGGGTCATACGGTGTAGGGAATCAGGGCCGCGCGCCTCATTCGGGGCGCAGCGGTTGGTAGCCAGGGATAGTGTCTTTCGAGGCCTGCATCGGGTTGGCACCGAAGCCCAGCCGCGACAGCCCGACGAACTCGATCTGGAACATCAGCCGCGTCGTCGCGTCGTCGCGGCTGATCGAACGCCGTTCGACGGCAAAACGCCCGATCCAGCAACCCGCGTCGTATTCGAAGCCGAACAACGACTCGGTGAGCCGCCGCTCCATCACGCTGTAATTGGCCCGGCCGATGGTGTAGAGCGAGCCCACGCAGGCCGGCCCGCCAGTGTCGGACGGACGGCCCCGATAGACCGGCCACTGCCAGCCGACATCGACTTGCTCGCTCGCGCGGCGGGTGTGACTGTAACTCGCGCCGACGGTGCGGAAGTTCCCGGGGGTATAGCGCACCCCCAACGTCGATCGCACCGTACGGCGGGTGTCGGGGTTGTACTGCGTGGTGGCGCTCAGCGACCAGTTGGGGATCAGGCTGTCCGTCGACGCCAGCAGCAGCACGTCGCTGAAACGCTCGTTGAAGGGCACACCTTCAGGCGTGATGCGCTGGCGGTCGAACAGGTTGCGCTGGGCGATGCCCAGCCGCAGTGCCTCGGCGCCGGTGGCGGCGTCGAGGAAGCGCGAGTAGCCGCCAAAGGTCAGGTGGTGACCGTCCGACACCCGGTCCACGCCGGAAAACGGGTTGGGCGTGAACAGCGTGGTGAGGTTGAAGTCCTTGGCGGCCGAATCGAACACCGGCACGTCGTCCTGGTTGCGATAGGGCGTGCGCACGTACAGCAAGCGGGGCTCCAGCGTCTGCACATATGCGCGACCGAACCAAGTGCTGTTGCGCTCGAACACCCAGCCGTTGTCGATGCTCACCGTCGGGATGGTGCGCGACACCCGCCGCCTCGGTCCGCTGCTGCTGGCGTCGATGTCGTAGCTGGCGGCATTGATCGAGAGCTTGGGCGTCAGGAACCAGCCCGGCCGGTCGACCACCGACCAGCTCAGGCTGCCCAGGGCATGCACCCGGGTCGCGTCGGGACGGCCGATATTTTCGTCGGCGCTTTGGTGCAGGGTGAAGCGGTTGATCTCGGTCTCGAGCGACGCTCGCAGGCCAAAGCCCAGGTCGTGTGCCCTGCGCAGCCCCACCTGCGGTTCACGGTTGTAAGGCGAGATGATCGGGGCCGTGGGGTCCTGGAGCACCTGCCAGCGTTGCACGCGGGAGTACACCTGCCAATCACCCAACCACCAGTTCGCGCGCGCCTCGCCGGGCAGCAGCCGCGGCGTCAGGCCGGGGATGTTGCGCTCCAGGTCTTTCCAGTAGTCGTCGTCCGACACGCGGTTGATGCCGACCGCATAGGTGCCCTCCATGGGCAGCCGGCCGTCGTGGCGCAGATAGACGGAGTGGCGCGAGCCGCCCCAGACGCGGTCGTTCGGCAACAGGTGCAGGTTCAGCTCGCCCTGGTAGTCGGGCTGCAGGTAGCGGAACTGCGTGCCCAAGGCGCCGCCGCGCTTGGTGATGATGGACGGCGTCAGCGTCGCGTCGAGGTTGGGCGCGATGTTCCAGTAGTAGGGCACGCCCAGTTCGAAGCCGCTTTTGCTGTCGAAGGCGGGCGTCGGCGGCAGCCAGCCCGACTTGCGTTTGCTCGACAGCGGAAACGACAGGTAGGGCGAGGCCAAGATGGGCACGCCATAGAAGGTGAGTACGCCGCCTTCGGCCGTCCCGACGTCGTTCTCGAAGTCGAGGGTGACATGCCGCCCCTTGAGCAGCCAGGCGTAGTCGCCCTCGTCGTCCGGCGTACAGCTGGAATAGGTGGCGCGGATCGCCGCCACGCGCCGCTGGCCCAGGAAGTCGAGGCGCTCCGCCTGCCCGCCCGCTTGCGTCACGGCGAAGAAGTAGGTCGGATTGGTGAAGAAACCTTCGTAACGCTCGAGTTGCAACTGCAGCTCGGGGCCGCTGAAGACATTGCCGTCGCGGCTGATCCGCACATTGCCGTAGGCCTTGGCCAGGCCCTTGGGCGTGTCGTAGACGATACGGTCGGCGCGGATGCTGGTCGCCCCGCGCTTGAGTTCGACGTCTCCCTCGGCGACCATCTCCTGGTCGGGCCGGCCCTTCAGTTCGCGAGCTTCGACGGTGACCGGCAGCTGCTCTTCGTCGACGGGCGCTACGGGGGGTTGTTGGGCCGAGACCCGAAGGGCCCAGGCGGCGAGCAGGCATGCGGCGGCGACGGGCAGCAGGCGAAGGACAGGCGTGACGGGCAGCAGGCGGACCAAAACGGGCAGGCGACAGTAGCGACAGGACGAGTCGGGGTGGGACGGAGCCCGTTAGCGCCAGTTGGCACTATGCGGGATTCCTGCACGCAGCCCCGCGCGGGCGGTTTGTAGAATCGATTATTCCATGAGCCTTCCAAACAGCCCGACGCGGCACGCCTTTGCAGCAAGCGATTCGAGATCGCCGACCGCTTGGCGCCCCTGGCAGTACGCCTGACGCGACCGACCCGTTTGCTTCATCGACATGACCTCTACTCACCCGATCTCCTGGACCGACGAGCAGCGCCGACTCGCCTTCGAACGCTGGCTTGCCAGCCTGGGGCACCGCGGCATCGACCCGGCCTCAGTTCGCAGCGCGAGTGCCGACGCAAGCTTCCGCCGCTACTTCCGCGTCGACAGTGCCGAGGGCTCGCGCATCGTGATGGACGCACCGCCCAGCTACGAGGACTGCCGGCCGTTCGTGAAAGTGGCGCGCCTGCTGCGCGACGGCGGCCTCAACGCGCCCGAGATCCTCGACTGGAACGAGGCCGACGGCTTCATGCTGCTGTCCGACCTCGGCTCGACCACCTATCTCGCCCGCCTCGACGCCGACACCGCACCCGCGCTGTACGAGGACGCCACGACGGCATTGGTGCGCATGCAGGCCATCGACGCGGCGGCTCAGGTGCCGCCCTACGACCAGGCCTTGTTGACGCGTGAGTTGCAGCTGTTTCCAGACTGGTACATCGGCCGTCACTGCGGCGTGACCCTCAGTGACGACGAGCAACACGTGCTGCAGCGCAGCTTCGAGCTGATTCTGCGCAACAACCTGGCGCAACCCGCGGTGCTGGTGCACCGCGACTACCACTCGCGCAACCTGATGGTCTGCGGCACGCCGGGCTCGCCCGAGAACCCCGGCGTGATCGACTTCCAGGATGCGGTGTGGGGCCCGATCACCTACGACCTCGCGTCCTTGCTGCGTGACGCCTACATCGAGTGGGAAGAAGAGCAGCAGATCGACTGGGCCGTGCGCTACTGGCAGAAAGCCCGCCAGGCCGGCCTGCCGGTGAACGCCGATTTCGGCGAGTTCTGGCGTGATTTCGAGTGGATGGGGCTGCAGCGCCACCTGAAGGTGCTCGGCATCTTCTGCCGCCTCTACCACCGCGACGGCAAAGACGGCTACCTCAAGGACCTGCCGATGGTGTGGCGCTACGCCCACCGTGTGGCCGCACGCTACAACGGCCTGACGCCGTTGGCTCAGCTGCTCGAGAAGTTGGCCGGCGAACAGCGGCAGGCCGGCTACACCTTCTGAGCGCCCTGCTCCAGCCGCGGGCGGGACGGGTGACCGCTCGCCGCGCAGCCGGGCCGGCCTTGGTTCACACGCTCAGGCCAGCGCCCGCTCACCGGCCGCTTCCGCCGCCGTGTTGTCGCCGTGCAGGTAGGGCGTTTCGCAGCCGGCCGCGGCCAGCCACGGGTCGCGATCTTCGGCGCCGAAGGTGCCGACCAGAAAGTCCATGAAGGCTCGGGTGCGGGCCGGCACGTACTTGCGGCTGGGCATCGCCGCATAGATCGTGTAGCTCATGATCCGCCATTCCGGCAGCACGCGCTCCAGCGCGCTCTCGAGCAGCGCGTCCTCGACCATGAAAGACGGCAGGCCGACGATGCCCAGCCCGGCCAGCGCGGCCGCATAGAGGGTGTCGATGTGATGGGTGGTCAAGGCGGCGCGCGGCTCCACCTCGATGCCGTCGGCCGACGGCCGGCCCAGCGGGCAGCCTTCGAAGCGCCAGGTGCGCGGCGCGTTGGGCAGATTCGCCACCAGGCATTCATGGCCGCCCAGGTCCTCGGGACGCAGCGGCCGGCCGTACTGGTCGAGATACGAGGGCGCCGCGCACGCCACCACCTCGGTACGGGCGAGCTTGCGGGCGACGAAATCGCCCGACAGCGGTCGCGGCCCGACGATGAGGATGGACACGTCATAGGCCTCGTCGGCCGCTTCGATCGCGCTGCCGGCGGTCAGGTCGACCGTCACCTTCGGGCATTGCTGGCGAAACTTGGGCAGGTGCTTGGCCAGCTGGTGCACCGCGAAAGCGCCCGGCACCAGCACCCGCAAATGCCCTTTGGGGTCGGCCACCGCCGCGCTCGCCAACGCCTCGGCCTCTTCCACCTCCGACAGGATCTGGCGCACCCGCTCGAGGTAGGTCTCGCCGATGTCGGTCAACGCCAAGCGCCGAGTGGTGCGCTGGATCAGGCGCGCGCCCAGGTGCGCTTCCAGATCGGCCACCAGCCGCGTGACGACCGCGGCCGACAAATCGAGCGAGCGGGCCGCCGACGCGAAGCTGCCTTCGTCGATGACCTTCGCGAACACGCGCATGGAATGCAAGCGGTCCATCCGTCTTCCTCCCCGTTTTGTTGCTGATACCGAAATTATTTATTGAGCCAAAGACCGTTTATACAACAAGGGTTAACTCCTAAAGTCGCGTCATCGGTGAGCACAAACCCACACGGTTCGCAGCTCAGCGAGGGGCCAGACGGTATGACCGCCAGACCCGGACCTGTCCAACCCTTGTGAACGGAGAAGCACCATGAACGCCAAGAAGAACCTGATCGTCGCCGTGATGACCGCCTTTGTCGCCGCCGGCGCCTTTGCTCAGGAAGCCACCCCTGCTGAAGAGCGGTTCTACGCTGAAGTGCCGTCGGTCAAGACGCGCGAGCAGGTCAAGGCCGAGCTGCAGCAAGCCCGGGCCGAAGGCCAACAGCTGGCGGTGTTCAGCGGTGAAGCCTCGACGTTCCCGAACCAGCCCGCCACGGCCACCGCGCGGAGCCGCGAAGACGTCAAGCGCGAAACCATCAGCGCGCTGCGCCAGAACCGCTTCTCCGCCCCGATCAACATCGGCGGCTGAACGCCCGCAGCATCAAAAATCAACCCGCCACGGCGGGTTTTTTCATGCCCGTCGATCCGCGCCCGCAGGGGCAGGGCGTTTCAGCGCAGCTCGAAGGACGCGCTGCCGAGCACGCGACCGTTGACCAGGATGTCGACGCGGTGGGTGCCCGGGTAGAGACGGCGGGTCGAGCGCGGCGAGAAGTCGCGCCTGAGCACGAAGGCCGCAACGAACCCGGGTTGCAGCACACACTCGGCCCCTTTGAAAACCTTGCGCCTGGGCTTGCCATTGGCGCCGACGTAGTGCACCGCATAGTCGACACAAGCGCTACCGGGCAGGGGCTGCAGGCTCTCGAGCGAAAACGCGATGTCGAGCGTCTGGCCGATCTGCAGCGCGGTGGGGTGTAGCTGCAGGCCCTGCAGCGCGACGGCGTGGTCTGCGGCGAAACCGAGCAGGCGCAGCGCGCCGGCATCACCTTGCTTGACGAGGGTGCGCAGCGCGCGTCGCAAGGTGCGCTCGATGTCGCGGGGCGCTGCGGTGCGCCAGCGTTGCGCCGCCTGCAGGGCCAGATCGGGCCGCAGCCGGCTGACATCGTTCAGATGGTTGGCCACCGAGCGGCGCACCACCTCGTCGGCGTCATCCACCAGGCGGTCGAGCAGCGGCAGGGCCAGGCCGGGGTCGGCCGACAGCAGGGCCACCCGGCGCGCCCACGGCAACAACGGGCGCGTGCCTTCGCTCACGAGACGACGCACCCGCGGATCGGCATCGTCGCACCAGCGGCGCAACCGTTCGAGCGTCAACGTCGGCCAGCGGTCGAGAAAGGCCCGGATGGCGAACTCGCCGGTGAAATGCCGCGTCATCTGCGCCAGTGCGTCGAGCGACAGCTCGGGATGCTCCAGCCCCGCCTCGGCCACGTACTGCAGATGGGGCGCGAACCGGAATGCCGCCATGCCGCCGTCGCGCGCCGGCAGTGTCGACCCGGCCCCCACCTCCATCGCGCCGAGCACCAGGGGCAGCGCGCGCCGATAGTCGGCCGGCAGGCAGCGCTGCAGCCCCGCAGCGACCCGGCCCACCCGCTGCATCAGGCTGCAGGCCTCGAAGCCCTCGAGGCAGGTCTGCACGAAGGTCGACGTGTCGAAGCCAGGATGGACGGCCGCGACGTCGCGCGCGATGCCCGCCACGGTGGCGGCGTTGAATCCGTCCTTCAACAAGGGCGCGGGCTCGATTTCGTTGGGGCGGGAGGGCGGCATCGACGGTGCTGGGGGCTGGAACGGGCAAGACCGCCACCCTAGCGCAACACAGCGCCGAAAGCTGTCAGCAGCAACAGCTGCGGCACACTTGCCACATGTCCAGCCGTACCGCTCCCCGCCTCTACGCCCCGCTCCCCCTGTCCCCCGGCGCCGCCCTGGCGCTGCCCCCCGGCCCCGCCCGCCATGCCCAGGTGTTGCGCTTGCAGCCCGGCGACGCGCTGACGCTGTTCAACGGCGAGGGCGGCGAATGGAGCGCCACCGTGACCCGCATGGGCCGCAGCGACGTGGAGGTGCAGCTCGGCGCGCACGTCGAGGTCGACCGAGAGCTGCCGCTGGCGGTGACGCTGGCCGTCGGCATGCCGGCCAACGAGCGCATGGACTGGCTGGTCGAGAAGGCCACCGAACTGGGTGTCGCCGCGGTGCAGCCGTTGGTCTGCGAGCGTTCGGTGCTGCGGTTGGCCGGCGAGCGTGCCGACAAGAAGGTGGCGCATTGGCAAGGCGTCGCGATAGCGGCCAGCGAGCAAAGCGGCCGCACCCGGGTGCCGGCGGTCGCGCCGGTGCGAACGCTGCGCGAGTGGATCGCCGAGGTCGCCGCGACACCGGCCTCCAAGGTCGTGCTGAGCCTCCAGGACGCGATCCCGCTCGGCGGCGCGCTGAAGGCGGGCACGCCACCCGCCCTGGTGTTCCTCAGCGGCCCGGAAGGGGGCCTGGCGCCAGCGGAGGAGCAGGCGGCACGCGATGCCGGTTTCTCGCCGGTGAGCCTCGGTCCGCGTGTGCTGCGCGCTGAAACCGCGCCGTTGGCGGCGTTGGTACAGGTGGGGGCCGTCGCGACGGCGCCGGTGCGCTGACAGCCGCCGCCTTTGTATGCATAATTCCTTATATCAATCTCCGCACTTATTCTCAGGATGCATATGAAAAGACTCAAGGCGTATCTGGCGGCGGCTGGACTGGGTGTGTTGGGCCTGCTGGCCACGGCATCGGCCGGCGCGGCCGACCTGTTGGACGACGTGAAGCAGCGGGGCAGCCTGCGCATTGCGTTGGAAGGCACCTACCCGCCCTTCAACTTCCGCGACGAGCAAGGCAAGCTGACCGGCTTCGACGTGGAGATCGCCGAAGCCCTGGCCGGCAAGCTGGGGGTGAAGCCGGAGTTCACCACCACCGAATGGAGCGGCATCCTGGCCGGGCTGCAGGCGGGCAAGTACGACGTGATCGTGAACCAGGTCGCCGCCACCGAGGCGCGCCGCAAGACGTTCGACTTCAGCGAGCCGTATGTGGTCTCGAGCCCGCAGCTGATCGTGCGGGCCAATGAAACGCGCCCGCTGCGCAGCGCCGCCGACCTGAAAGGCAAGAAGATCGGCGTCGGCCAGGGCAGCAACTACGCCGAGCTGGCGCGCGGCATCGAAGGGGCGGAAGTGAAGGTCTACCCGAGCGCGCCCGAGTACCTGCAAGACCTGGCCAGCGGACGTATCGACGTGGCCCTCAACGACAGCCTCCTGATCCCCTACCTGGCGCAGAAGACCCGGCTGCCGGTCAAGGCCGGCGCGCCGCTGGGCACGGTCGAGAGCAACGCGATCCCGTTCCGCAAAGGCAACCCCGCCTTCAAGCAGGCGATCGACAAGGCGCTGGCCGACCTGAAGGCCGACGGCAGCTTCGCCAAGATCTCGGCCAAGTGGTTCGGCCGCGACGTCAGCAAGCCGCCCGTGGCACCGTGAACGCCGGCGTGCGGCAGGCGGCCGTGGCCGGCAGGTCCGGCGGCGCCGGGGGCTGAAGGAGGCGCCGGATGGATCTGGTTTCGCTGTTCGAGTTGGCCGCCCCGGTGATGCTGCGGGCCACCGGCTACACCCTGCTGTTCGCGGTGTCCGCGATGGTGCTGGGCCTGGCGCTGGCCGCCGTGGTGGCCGGCGTGCGCGTGCTCGAAGTGCCGCTGCTGCAGCGCGTGGCCGCGGTGTATGTGAGTGCGATGCGGGGCACGCCCTTGCTGGTGCAGGTGTTCATCGTCTACTACGGGCTGCCCAGCATCGGCATCGAGTTCTCGCCGCTCACCGCGGGCGTACTCGCCCTCACGCTCAACGTCGCGGCCTACCTGTCGGAAAGCCTGCGCGGCGCGGTGCTCGGCGTCAGCCGCGATCAGTGGCAGGCGGGCACCAGCCTGGGTCTCACCCATCTGCAGACGCTGCGGCACATCGTCGCACCGCAGGCCTTGCGCATCGCGGTGCCCAGCCTCGGCAACAGCCTGATCAGCCTGATCAAGGACACCTCGCTGGTGTCGGTGATCGCGGTGACCGAGCTGATGCTCGCGACCAAGGAGCTGATCTCGACCACCTTCCAGCCGTTCCCGCTCTACCTCGCGGCCGCCGCGGTGTACTGGGTGCTCAGCCTGGCCTTCGAACGGGTGCAACGGCTGCTCGAGAAGCGTTTGGCGTTCCCCCACTGACGCCGCCGCGAAGGTCGGGCCGCCGCACGAGGCCCCACAATGGGGCGCTGCGCATGGCGCGGCCGCCCGAAGGGGCCCGCATCGCATCGCAGCGCGTAGCACGGAGGTACTGAATGTCCGCCCCCCGACACGTCCTGACCATCCAGTCGCACGTGGCCTACGGCCATGTGGGCAATGCCGCCGCCGTGTTCCCGTTGCAGCGGCTCGGGCTCGACCCGGTGGTGATCCACACGGTGCAGTTCTCCAACCACACCGGCTACGGTGAGTTCAAGGGCCAGGTGTTCAGCGCCGACCACGTGCTGGACGTGCTCGACGGCCTGCGCGCCCGCGAGGTGCTGCAGCAGTGCGAGGCGGTGCTGTCGGGCTACCTGGGCGACGCCGCCATCGGGGAAGCGATCTTGCAGGCGGTGGCCGAGATCCGGGCTGCGCGGGGCGAAATGCTCTATTGCTGCGACCCCGTGATGGGCGACACCGGCCGCGGCTTGTTCGTGCGGCCGGGCATCCCCGAGTTCCACCGCCTGCGCGCCGTCGCGCAGGCCGACCTGATCACGCCCAACCAGTTCGAGTTCGAGCAGCTATTGGGTCGCCCGGTGGTGTCACGCGAAGACGCGGTCACCGCGGCGCGGTCGATGGCGCCCAAGGCGGTCGTGATCACCTCGCTGCGCACGCCCGACGTGCCGCCCGACCGTCTCGAAACGCTGGCCGTCACGCACGACGGGGCCTGGTCGGTCAGCACGCCCTTCGTGCCGCTGACACCCCTGCCCAACGGCATGGGCGACGTGTTTTCCGCGCTGCTGCTGGGCCGCTTGCTGAACGGCGACGAACTGCCCGACGCCCTGTCGCATGCGGTGTCGGCGCTGTACACGCTGGTCTTGCACACGGTGCCCGGCTCGCGCGACCTGCCGTTGATCGCCCAGCAGTGCCAGCTGGTCGAGCCGACACAGCGCTTCGAGGCGCAGCCGCTGGATGTGACGACACCGTGGGGCGGCCCCGGGTCGCTGCTGTAGTGGCCGGTCTGTAGCGGCCGTTCTTCTCCGATCGAACCCGGGGACGAACCCCGCGGCCAGGGAGGTCTCAGGGCTGGCCGGCCATCACCGCTGCCACCGCCGCGGTCAGCCGCTTGCCGTACGGCACATGCAGGAACTCGTTGGGGCCGTGGGCGTTGCTCTTCGGGCCCAACACGCCGCACACCAGCATCTGCGCCGACGGAAAACCCTCTTGCAGCATGTTGATCAACGGGATGGTGCCGCCCTGCCCGATGTACGCCAGCGGCGCGCCGTAAAAGGCCTGCGAAGCGGCTTCGAGCGAGCGTTGTAGCCACGG
Organism: Caldimonas brevitalea; assembly: GCF_001017435.1. Lineage (NCBI taxonomy): Bacteria > Pseudomonadati > Pseudomonadota > Betaproteobacteria > Burkholderiales > Sphaerotilaceae > Caldimonas > Caldimonas brevitalea. Next base: position 289,321 of record NZ_CP011371.1, on the reverse strand, counting down.
TGCCAGCGCCGGGGCGTTCCAGCCGGTCGCGCCGTGCTCGCCTTCGAAGGTCACCTTGGCCTGGTAGGGCGCGTCGAGCTGCAGCAAGCGCTTCAGTTCCTGCGCGGCATGGGCCGCGTCGACCAGCGGCGGCAGCCGCAGCGACAGCTTGAAGGCGGTGTAAGGCCGCAGCACGTTGCCGGCGTCCTGCAGCCCCGGGAACCCTTCGGCGCCGGTCACGCTCAGGGTCGGGTGCCAAGTCCGGCGCAGCAGGCCTTCGGCCGGGTCGGTGGTGGTCGGCAGCACGAACTGGCCGTCGGCACCGCAGGCCCACGGGTAGCGCTTCCACACCTCGTCGCCCAGGATCTTCGCCGCGGCGCGCGCCTGCTCGACGCGGTCGGCCGGAATCTCGCAATGCAGGCTGGCCGGCAGCAAACGGCCGGTCTTGCTGTCTTCGAGGCGGTCGAGCACCTGGCGCAGCACCCGGAAGCTCGACGGCACCAGGCCGCTCGCGTCGCCCGAGTGCACACCCTCGGTCAACACCTCCACCTTCAGCACGCCGCTGACCATGCCGCGCAACGAAGTGGTCAGCCAGAGCTGGTCGTAATTGCCGGCGCCGGAATCGAGGCACACCACCAGCGAGACCTCGCCGAGGCGGTCGCGCAGCGCGTCGAGATAGGCTGGCAGATCGTAGGAGCCGCTTTCCTCGCAGGTCTCGATCAGCCCCACCACACGCGTGCGTTCGATCCGGTGGCGGTCGAGCGCGAGCACCGCGGTGATCGCCGCATACAGGGCATAGCCGTCGTCGGCGCCGCCGCGGCCGTAGAGCTTGCCGTCTTCGTATTTCGGCGTCCACGGCCCAAGGTCGCTGCGCCAACCGCTGAACTCGGGCTGTTTGTCGAGGTGGCCGTACATCAGCGTGGTGCTGGTGCTGCCCGCGCGCGTGGCGGGCACCTCGAAGAAGATCACCGGGGTGCGCCCGGGCAAGCGCACCACCTCCAGCTTCAACCCCGCGACCTGGCGGCTCTCGGCCCAGGCGGCGGCGTTGCGCACGACGGTGTCGATGTGGCCGTGGCGCTCCCAGTCGGGGTCGAACGCGGGCGACTTGGCGGGAATGCGGATGTAGTCGGTCAAGGCCGGGACGATCTCCCGGTCCCAGGTCTCGTCGACGAAGGCCCGCAAGGAGGCGACGTCGTGCGGTGCGGGGAAGCTGAAGCGGTCGGGGGCGTTCATGGAATTCCTCTCGTCGGTCCGGTCTCGGCAGTGTAGGACGACAGCCCCGGCTGCACCCGTGGCAGGGAATCGCGGCCGCGAGACCGCGGCCCTAGTCCGCAGCGGCCGGCAGCCGTTGATCCAGCCACTGGTGCAAGACGTTGAACACCTCGTCCTGGTCGGGCTCGTTGAACAGCTCGTGGTACATCTGCGGGAAACACTGGCACTGCACCAGGTCACGCGGCGCCAATTCGGCGAAGTCGGCACTGCCCGCCGGCAGCACCAGCCGATCCTGCCCGGCCCACATCAGCAGCGTCGGCACCTGCCACTGCCGCGCCCGCTCGCGCACATACTGCCCGCCGTCGACGATGAAGCGCACCAGCCGGGCGGTCACCTTGCCGTGGTTCAGCGGGTCGGCCAGATAGCGGGACACGACGGCCGGGTCGCGCGAAACATAGCGGGCGTCCAGCCCATTGCTGACCGCCAGGTTGGGGGTGAGGGCCAACGAGACACGGAGCAGGCCGCGGTTGAACGCCGACAAGCCGACGTTCAACGCCGGCGACGACAGCACCAGCAGGTCGACCGGCCGCACCGCACCGGCGACGAAACGCGCCGCGATCAGCCCGCCCATGCTGTGCCCCAGCAGGACCAGCGGGCCGGCGTGCCGCGCGCGTGCTGCGTCGATGACGGCGGCCAGGTCGTGCAGCAGGTCGTCGGCCGTCTGCAGCGCGCCGCGTGGCCCCGGGGAACGGCCATGGCCGCGATGGTCGTAGGCCACCACCGCGAAGCCCCAGCTGCGCAGGCGCTGCGCCACATGCTCGTAGCGGCCGCTGTGTTCGCCCAGTCCGTGCACGATGACCACGGTGCCGCGCTGGCGGCCCGCCGGAGCGGGCCAGGTGCGCAACACCAGCCGGGTGCCGTCGGCGGCGGCCAACTCGGAGAGGGACACCTCCGGCGCGGCAGCCGTATCGGCGCTGCCGCTGGCCGTCGGGGGGGCGGAAAAGGTCATGCTCATGGTGCGGGGCAGTGTACGCAGAGGCCTGCCCGTGCGTACAGGCGGGCTTGCCCTCAGGTGCCCTGGCCTTGCAAGCGGCGCAGCCAGCCCAAACCCTGGGTGGTGCCGTTCGGCACGGCCCCCCGCCGCGGGCGGTACTCGCAGCCGATCCACCCGGCGTAGTCGAGGCGATCGACCAGCTCGAACAGGTGCGGATAGTGCAGCTCGCCGCTGTCGGGCTCGTGCCGCTCGGGCACGCCGGCGATCTGCAGATGGGTCACGCGGCCGGTGGGGAGGTGGCGTTGCAGCCGGGTCGACACGTCGCCCTCCACGATCTGGCAGTGGTAGAGGTCCATCTGCACGCCGAGGTTGGGCGCGCCGACCAGCGCCACCACCTCGTGCGCGTCGTCTTGCCGGTTCAGGAAATAGCCGGGCATGTCACGCGGGTTGATCGGCTCGACCGTCAGTGCGAGGCCGGCCGCCGCGGCCCGGGCCGCCGCCCATTGCAGGTTCTCGACGTACACGGCCTGCAGCCGCTGGCGTTCGACGCCGGCCGGCGCCAGCCCGGCCATCACGTGGACGCGCGGGCAGCGCAGGGCGGTGGCGTAAGCGAGTGCGCGCTCGACGCCGTCCCGGAACTCCGCCTCGCGCCCGGGCAGACAGGCGAGGCCGCGCTCGCCACCGGCCCAGTCGCCGCAAGGCGCGTTGAACAACACCACACTGAGTCCCTCGCTTTCCACACGTCTTGTCACATCGAGGGTCGGCCAGTCGTAGGGAAAGAGAAATTCGACACCGCGGAAGCCGTCGCGCGCGGCTGCGGCGAAGCGGTCCAGAAAGGCGTGTTCGGCGTACAAGAACGAAAGGTTGGCGGCAAAGCGTGGCATGTCGACACCGGGTGGGGAAACGCGTCGCCCGACAGCCTAACCGAGCCGGGGCTGCCGGCTTCCAAGAGCTGGCACGGGCCTTGCCTCTACCTTTTCAGTGTTTTATAGCGCCCCGGACGTACACCGGCTCGCTCCTCCCTCTCCGACCCTCCCTCACCTAGCTTGGGCGGTCCGGGTTCGGGGCGCTTTTTGTCTATCGGCCCCCGGCTGTTCTGCAGTCCGGGGGCATTTTTTTACCTCATTCTCGGCAGAAGTTACAGCCTACGAGACTTCACAGGCCGGTTTCCCTTGATTTCACGGCAAACATGCCATGGCATGCCGGTAAAGATGGCATTCCGCGGTCGGTGACGGGCATCGGCCCGCGCCCGGCTCATTCGGATTCGACCGTCGCCGCACGACCGTTCACCTCGACCCACCACCCGCCTTCCAGCGCTTTCGTCTCGAACCGCACCGGCAAGAACTGCTGCACCACGAGTAAATTTGTACGGGTGTGCTGGGTGATTTCGCTGGTCGTGAAGGCCCCGCCGCCGGCCAGCGCAATCAACAGCGCCAGCTGGTCGGCGAGGTGGGGACCGACCGCCGCTGCGCTGGCCTGGAAGGCCCGCACCTCGGTCACCAACCGTTGAGCCACCTGCTCGGCCGGCACCCCCCGTTCGCCGAACTGCGTGAACACTTCGGTCACGTGTTCGTACTCGAGCGTGGCCATCAGCACATTGCCCGGCCCTTCGTTCTGCCGCATGCCGGGGGTGCGCAACTGCGGTCCGCTCCATCCGAGCGAGCGGCCCAATACTTCCAGCTGGCGTTGCGCCACGGCCCGCGGCACTCCGGCCACCAGGCTTTCGGCGTAGGCCCCACGCAACTCGCCGCGCTCGGCCAGCCGGTAGGGCCGCAACGCACCCACCACCGGGTGGACCGTCGCGTACACCTCACCGCCGCCAGCCGGATAAAAGCCGTGACGTCGCAACTCCAGTGTCACGTCCGCGCCCAGGCGGCGCAGCAAGGGCAGGTACGACCGCTCGAGGAAATGGTAGGGCGGCGCCATCGGGTTGTGCGTGCCGCCGCACAGCTCGATGCGGCTGGGTTGCTGCGCGAACAGCAAGGGCGGCAACACCGTTTGCAGCACCAGCGTGCAACTGCCGGCACTGGAGATCGCAAAGCGGTAGTCGCCGGCGCGCACGCGACCCGGCGTGAACTTGAGGTCTTGCGACCCCAGCTCGGCGCCTTCGACCTGCGCGCCGCTGATCTGCGCCGCGGCCTGCACACAAACGAGGTGCTGCCGCATCAGCCCCGGCTTGCTGCGCTTGGCGCGGATGCTGTGGATTTCGAAGGGACGGCCCGTCAGCATCGACAGCGCGAGCGAGGTCCGCAGGATTTGCCCGCCGCCCTCGCCCTGCGAGCCGTCCAGGGCCAACGGGGCCCGAGTGTTCATCGTGTGATGCGCTTGCATTGTTGTTCTTTCGTTTTTGTGTCGTCGACCCGCGTTGCGGGCCGACCCCTCCACTGGCGCTGTTTCAGCCTTTCACGCAGACCACCTGCTTCAGGGTGTGCACCACGTCGACCAGGTCGCGCTGCGCCTCCATCACCGCGTCGATGTCCTTGTAGGCCATCGGGATCTCGTCGATCACATCGCGGTCCTTGCGGCACTCCACACCCTCGGTCGCCGCGCGATGGTCGGCCAGCGTGAAGCGGCGCTTGGCCTCGGCCCGGCTCATCGTGCGGCCGGCCCCGTGCGAACAGCTTTCGAAGCTCTCCGGGTTGCCCTTGCCGCGCACGATGTAGCTGCGTGCGCCCATGCTGCCCGGGATGATGCCCAGCTCGCCCTTCTTGGCGCTCACCGCACCCTTGCGGGTGACATAGACGTCTTCGCCGAAGTGGCGCTCCTGCTGCACGTAGTTGTGGTGGCAGTTCACCGCTTCGACATGGCTTTGGAAGTTCTTGCGGATCACGGTTTTGGCCGCCTCGATGACCCGGCGCATCATCACCTCGCGGTTCAGCTGCGCGAACTTCTGCGCCCAGCTGACGGCGCGCACGTAGTCGCCGAAATAGCGCGAGCCTTCTTCGAAATAGGCCAGGTCGCGGTCGGGCAGGTTGGCCTGCTGGCGCATCGCGTCCTGCTTGGCCAGCTCGATGAACATGGTGCCGATCGCATTGCCCACGCCCCGCGAGCCGGAGTGCAGCATGAACCAGACGAAACCTTGCTCGTCCAAGCAGACCTCGATGAAGTGGTTGCCGGTGCCCAGCGTACCGAGGTGGTTCCGGTGGTTGGTCTTCTCCAGCTTGGGGTAGTCGCGGCACAGCTCGGTGAACTCGGGCTCCAGCTGGGCCCACGCGGTGTCGACCGCGCCCGGCACCTTGTGCCAGGCGCCCGGGTCGCGCGACCCCGGGGCACGTCCGTGCGGCACCGCCCGCTCGATCGCCGAGCGCAACGGCTCGAGGTTGTCGGGCAGGTCGGCCGCCGACAAGGTGGTCTTCGCGGCGATCATGCCGCAGCCGATGTCGACGCCGACGGCGGCCGGGATGATCGCCTTGATGGTCGGGATCACCGAGCCGACCGTCGCGCCGATGCCGAGGTGGACGTCGGGCATGGCCGCGATGTGCTTGAACACCACCGGCAAACGCGCCGCATTGGCGAGCTGACGCTTGGCTTCGTCCTCGACGGGCACCCCCTGGGTCCACATCTTCACCGGCACACCGCCCGGCACTTCTTCGACGTTGTAGTTCTGTTCTTTCATCTGTCTTGCTCCTGGTCAGCGGCGGTACGCGTGGCGCCCGCCGTTCAGTCTTCTGCATCGCCCCTGCCTCTGAGAGCCGGCAGGATTTGAACCCGCCCGCCGGGTGTCGGATCCAGCGAGTGTAGAAATTGCACGAGGTGTGCCAGCACTGCCGCCTGCGCTGACGAGCTTCGCAACTCGTTGATTTCCCGAGCTAATTTTTCATTGCAGCGGGCCCCGGGGGTACGCTGCCGGTAGTGCCTCGACCGCTCCAACTAGAATTTCAGCTACTTCTTTATCTTTCAAGATCGTGCGAAAAAAGGTCGTGGTGGGTTTCCTGGGCACGCAGCTCGACGGCGGCATGGGCTCGGGGCGGTGGGAGAAATGGCGCCCGACGGTGTCGCTCGTGCAGCACGAAGACCTGGTGATCGACCGGCTCGAACTGCTCTACACACCGCGCCACGAGGAACTGGTGCAGCGCCTGATGGCCGACCTGCTGGTGGTCTCGCCCGAAACGCAGGTGCGCGCACATGCGCTGGACCTGGCCGACCCATGGGACTTCGGCGAGGTGTACAGCGCGCTCTACGACTGGTCGCGGGCCTATCCCTTCGACCCCGAGCGCGAGGACTACTGGGCCCACATCACGACCGGCACACACGTCGCGCAGATCTGCTTGTTCCTGATGGTCGAGGCGCGTTTCATCCCCGGCGTGCTGCTGCAGACCGCGCCGCCGAAGCGGCAGGTCGAGGGCGACCCGGGCAGCTACACGCTGATCGACCTCGATCTGTCGCGCTACGACGCGATTGCGCAACGCTTCGCACGCGAGCAGCAAGACGCGCTGAGTTTCCTCAAGTCGGGCATCCCGACCCGCAACCCCCGCTTCAATGCGCTGATCGCCGAAGTCGAACGGGTGGCCGTGCGCTCGCGCGCGCCGATTTTGTTCACCGGCCCCACCGGTGCCGGCAAGTCGCTGCTGGCGCGTCGGATGTACGAGCTGAAGAAGGCACGCCATCAAGTGCAGGGGCCCTTCGTCGAGGTGAACTGCGCCACGTTGCAGGGGGATGCGGCGGCCTCCACGCTGTTCGGGCACAAGCGCGGCGCCTTCACCGGCGCATTGGGCGACCGCGCCGGCCTGCTGCGCAGCGCCGATGGCGGCGTGCTGTTTCTCGACGAAATCGGCGAGTTGGGGCTCGACGAGCAGGCGATGCTGCTGAAAGCCGTCGAAGAAAAGCGCTTTTATCCACTCGGGGCGGACCGCGAGGTCGCCAGCGACTTCCAGTTGATCGCTGGCACCAACCGCGACTTGCGCAGCGCCGTCGCCGCCGGGCGTTTTCGCGACGACCTCTACGCCCGCATCAACCTGTGGAGCTACGAGTTGCCCGGACTGGCCGAGCGTCCCGAGGACATCGAGCCCAACCTCGAATTCCTGCTGGGCGAGGCGGCACGCGAACTCGGGCGGCAGGTGCGCTTCAACGCCGAGGCCAAAGCCCGCTATCTGCGTTTCGCCCAGTCGCAGGAGGCGCCTTGGCGCGGCAACTTCCGCGATCTGGCGGCTTCTGTGACCCGCCTGGCCACACTGTCCGAGGGCGGGCGCATCGGTGTCGCACAGGTGGACGCGGAAGTGGCGCGGTTGCGCTGGCTCTGGGACCGTAGCGAAGCACCGGCAGCGCCGGACCCGCAGGCCGAGCTTCACACCTTGCTCGACACCGAGACCCTGGACACACTGGACCTGTTCGACCGGCTGCAACTGGCCGCCGTGGTGCAGGTGTGCCGCCAGGCGCACAGCCTTTCAGACGCCGGCCGCCGCCTGTTCGCGGCCTCGCGCCAACGCCGGCAAGTGGTCAACGACGCCGACCGGCTGCGCAAATACCTGGCGCGCTTCGGCTTGTCCTGGGACCAGGTGGCAGCCGCGCCGCCAGGCTGACGCGCGGCGCGACGGACGGCTGTCAGCCCGGGCTGACCAAGGTTCTTAAGATGAATTATTCGAGAAGTATAATTAGGCAGTTTCAATAAAAGAGGCTAAGCCATGTCCGTTTACCGCCGGCCGCAGCTCGCACAGCAAATGGCTCAGCAGCTGCTTCGCCCTGGCGTGCTGGATGAGGGCCTGCGCTCGGGGCTGTTTCTCTCGGGTGTGCGCCGCACCGGCAAGACGACCTTCCTGCTCAACGACCTGATCCCGGCGCTGGAGGGGCACGGCGCGCTGGTGATTTATGTCGATTTATGGAGCGACACCCAAACCAGCCCGGCCGTTCTGGTGCAGCGCGCGATCCGCAAGGCCTACACCGAGCTGCAAACGCCGGCCTCTGCCCTGGTCGAGAAGCTCAAGCGGGTGCGCGGTGCCGACTTCGGTGCCTTGGGCTTCAAGTTCGGCTTCAAGTTGGAGAGCATCGGCGCTCAGGGCGGTCCCACACTCGCGCAGGCACTGCTGGAGGCGGTGGATCAGGCGAAATGCGACGTCGTGCTGATCGTCGACGAAGTGCAGCACGCCATCACGTCGGACGACGGCAACCAGATGCTGCTCGCACTCAAGGCCGCCCGCGACGCCATCAACCCGCGCCCCGACACGCCGGGCCACTTCCTGTTCATCGGCACCGGATCGCACCGTGCCCTCGTCAACGAACTCACGGCGCGGCGCCACCAGGCTTTCGCGGGGGCCACTTCGGTCGCTTATCCGGTGCTCGACAGCGACTACGTCGAGCACCTGCTCAAGCGGCTCGGCGAAGCCGGCGAGATGAACCTGCCGTCCAAACCGGTCGCGATCGACGCCTTCCGGACACTGGGGCACCGCCCCGAAGAGATGCTGAAGGCGCTTCGACAGCTGGCGCGCCATCTGCCGCCCGGCAGTGATCCTGACGCCCACCTGCCCGTCATCGCCGCCACGCTGAGATCGACCGCAGCCGACGTCGAATTGGCCAAGGTCGAGCAGCTGGGCGGGCTGGCGACGGCCGTCTTCGAGCGGATCGCGAGCACCGAGGGGGACGCGCGCGGCCTGTTCTCCGCCGAAGCCGCGGCGGCGTACGCCAAGGCGGTGGGCCGCGAGGTGCGCATCGAAGAGATCCAGCCGGTGGTCAACGATCTGCTGGCGGCCAACCTCGTCATGCGCAAAGGACACGGCCTCTACGGGATCACCGATCCCTTCGTTCAAGAGATCTGGCGAGAGAAGCAGTCGATCGAAGGCAAATTGTGAAGTGAGTCCTTCACGTCGGTAACACTCCGGCCATACCGACCCGCACGCGTCCCGCGCACTCGACGGCCCTCAGCAAAGCCCCGACTTCGTCGATTCCTACACGTCGTCGCCACCTATCCGACAGACCGGCGGCGCTCGCCACTGCACGCTTACAGCGCCGCAGCCCCATCATGTGGACGTTGGAGCGGCCCGGTTGTCTTCTTGCGCGGAGGTCTGTCATGTCTCGCCCGCCGTGTGCTCATGCTCGCGCTCGCGATGGTCGCGGGCGCCATCGCCGCCCGGCGTCCGTCGCCGCTGTTCGCCCTGGGTTGGCGGCGGTGAGCGCCTGCTGCCTGGGTCTGGCCGTCACGCTGGGTCTGCTGGCGTGCGCCGGCCCAGCCGCGGCCGAACCGGCGCCGCCCTCGAGCCTCGAGGTCCCGCAAGCAACGCTGCCAGACGTCGCCGCCGAAGCGGATGCCGCAACCGAAGTGACCCTGGCGGCCGCCGAACTGTCGGTGCCGGCCGCTGCGTCCGAGGCGGAGGCCACCGCAGCGGTGCAGGCCGCCCCACCCGACGGCTTAGACCCCGCCTCGTCCGCTCCACCCCCCACCCCGCAAGCCACGCCGAGCGACGGCCGCCTGCGCAATGCCTTGCAGACCGCTTGGATGCAACGTCGGCTGCACCGCTTTCACCTGACGCTGGACACGCCGACGCCGCAGTTAAGACCGCCGCCCGAAGGCGATGTGCATGCCGGCTTTCGCGCGATGGCCGCAATCGCTTCCCGACAAGACCTCGCCGGCGCGCCGGGGGGCTTGGGATATGGGCCCCCGCAGTCACCGGACCTGGGTCTGGAATGGTCGCCGTCGCCGGCGTCGCGCTTCGGCATCTCGCGCGGGGGCCTGCGCTTGAAATTCGACGCCAACACGAGCTTGTCGCTGCGCCTGAAGCGCAGCAGCGTCGGCGCTTATTGGCGCGCGCGATTCTGAGCGGGGGCCGGCCGTCGATGACCTGTGTGTGCTGCTGCCGCTGTCGTCAGCCGCGCGAGAACTTGAACACGGCGACGCTGGCCAGCAGATTCGGCCGGAAGCGGACCGGCCGGCCTTGCCGGATGCCGAAGGAATCGAGCACCTGCAGCCCGTTCTTGCGTGCCAGCACCTCGAAATCGGCATAGGTCCCGACGCGGATGTTGGGCGTGTTGTACCACTCGTAGGGCAAGGCTTTGGTGACCGGCATGCGGCCCGACAGCACCCGCATGCGGTTGGGCCAGTGGGCGAAGTTGGGAAAGCTGACGATGCCGATGCGCCCGACCCGCGCGGTCTCGCGCAACATCGATTCGGTGTTGCGCAGGTGTTGCAGCGTGTCGAGTTGCAGCACGACGTCGAAACTCTGGTCCTCGAAGATCGCCAGGCCCTCTTCGAGGTTGAGCTGGATCACGTTGACACCCCGTTGCACGCAGGCGAGCACATTGGCGTCGTCGATTTCGATGCCGTAGCCGGTGCACTGGCGGTGCTCGCGCAGATGCGCCAGCAACTCGCCGCGCCCGCAGCCGAGGTCGAGCACGCGCGACCCGGGCGGCACCAGGCTCGCAATGAGTTCCATGTCGCGGCGCTCACTCATGACGGCTCCCCGCTGGTCGAGTACGCCCCGCGACCCTCCGCGAGGGTCGGGCCTTGCTTGGGGCGGCCCGGCGCGGCGGCCCGGGGGGATGACCGCTCCCCGCTGGCCGAGTACGCCCAGCGACCCTCCGAGAGGGTTTGGCCTTGCTTGGGGCGGCCCGGCGCGGCGGCCCCTGAAAAACCGGCAACAGACATCACCCGCCTCATCGGCCCACCTCCTTGGCGATGCGGTCGAAGTAAGCGCGCAACACACCGTGGTACCGCGGGTCGTCGAGCAGGAAAGCGTCGTGCCCGTGCGGTGCTTCGATCTCGGCGTAGCTGACGTCGCGGCGGTTGTCGAGCAGCGCCTTGACGATCTCGCGTGAGCGGGCGGGCGAGAAGCGCCAGTCGGTCGTGAAGCTGACCACCAGGAACTTCGCGGTGGCCCGGGCTAGGGCGCGCGCCAGGTCGCCACCATGTTCCCGGGCAGGGTCGAAGTAATCGAGCGCGCGCGTGATCAGCAAATAGGTGTTGGCGTCGAAGTACTCGCTGAACTTGTCGCCTTGGTAGCGCAAATAGCTTTCGATCTGAAACTCGATCTCCTGCGTGCTGTAGCCGAGTTCGGCGGCCCGCAGCTCGCGGCCGAACTTTTGCTCCATCACGTCGTCGCTCAGGTAGGTGATGTGGCCGATCATGCGGGCGACCCGCAAGCCGCGCTTGGGCAGCACGCCGTGGGCGGCATAGTGGCCGCCGTGGAAATCGGGGTCGGTCACGATCGCGCGACGTGCGACCTCGTTGAAGGCGATGTTCTGCGCCGACAGATTGGGTGCGGTGGCGATCGCGACGCAATGGCGCAGCCGGTCGGGAAACTGCAGGGTCCAGCTGAGCGCCTGCATGCCGCCCAAGCTGCCGCCGAGGACGGCGGCGAGTTGCTCGATCCCCAGGGCGTCGAGCAAACGGGCCTGGGCCTGCACCCAGTCTTCGACCGTCACCACCGGGAAGTCCGCGCCATACGGCTTGCCGGTGGCAGGGTTGACATGCGTGGGGCCGGTGGAGCCGAAGCAAGAGCCCGGATTGTTCACGCCGATCACGAAAAAGCGGTCGGTGTCCAGGGGCTTGCCCGGGCCCACCAGGTTGTCCCACCAGCCTTCGCTCTTGGGCTGGCCCTCATAAGTGCCGGCCACATGGTGCGAGGCATTGAGCGCGTGGCACACCAGCACCGCGTTGCGCTTGTCGGCGGCCAGTTCGCCATAGGTTTCGTAGACCAGCGTGTAGTCGCGCAGCTGGGCGCCGCTGCGCAGCGGCAGCGGCGTGTCGAAGAACTTCGACGATGGGGTGACGTGACCGAGGGTAGCCATAGCCCGACAACAAAAAACCCGGCGTCACGCTGCAGGTGAGACCGGGTTTCGACCGCCCCCCTTTAGCTGTATTTGTAGAGCGCCCGCAAGCCGGAACAAATCGGCGCTGGCAGGCAGTATATCGCCTGCTTGCCCCGCGTGTGGCGGCACGTCGCGGGGCGTCCTGCGCGCAGGGCCCGGCCTTTCAGGCAGCGCGGCGCCGGCTCAGATGGCCCTGGCCGGGTCGCCGTGGCACTTCTTGAACTTCTTGCCGCTGCCGCAGGGGCACAGGTCGTTGCGGCCGGGTTCGGCCTGCTTGCGGACTTGCTGCACCGGTTTGCGCGAGGCCCGCTCGCGCCAGAAATCGCGCAGGTCATACACCGCCCACATCGCATCGGCCAGGCGTTCATCGCGGCTCATCTCGCGCTGCTCGGGGGCCAGCTCGGCCTCGTCGCTCGCCAACACCTCGAAGGTTTGCAAACAGCCATCGACGAACTCGTTGCCGGGATCGTCGACCGGCAGCAGCCAATCGTCTTCGTAGGCATCGACCGCCTGCAGGAAGCCGCTGGCCCAGACAGCGCCCAGCGTCGGCACTTCCCCCAAGGCGGCACGCTCGGCTTCGGGGGTGTGCTCGATGACGGCCTCCCAGTCGGTCAGCAGGGGCTGCAGCGCTCGGTCGTCGTCGAGCCGCTGCACCGGTGCGTCCACCGCACCCAGCACGTCGCGCCACCGGCGCTCGATCAGGCTCATCAGGTCCTGGGCCTGTTCCGGATGCTGGAAGGGCAGGCTGCCGCCGGTCAGGGCCGGCAGCGCCTCGTCGAGCGGCAACTGCCGCGGGCCGCAGGCGAGGGCGGCGAGGAAACCGTCGAGTTGCTCGAGGTCGGGCACGGTTTCGCTGCGCTCGCTCAGCTCGGTCAGGAGGCTGTCCAGGCGGTCAAGGTCTTGGTCGGTGAGAGCAGAGGCGTCTGTTGTCATATGAGGGATCCAGCGGGCAAGTCCCGATTGTCGCAGCGCAGCAGACGTGAAACGCTTGCCGTCGACCGGCGAGGGGGCATCGCCCGCCGCCGGTTGCAGCACACCTTCAGGACCTCGATGCCGCCCTTGCTGGTCGCCATGGACCGCCACTTCCCGCTGCGCTACCTGGCCTGGGTCGGGTGCAGCATCGGCTTCTTGCTGACGGCCTTCGTCTGGATCGGCTTCGGCGTTGGCGGTGGGGCGGCGGTCGTGTTCGGCCTCGGGGTCGCATTGGGCGTCTACGATCACCGCCAGCGGGCCCATCCGTTGTGGCGCAACTATCCCGTCATCGGCCATCTACACCCGCTCGCCCGCTGGGTCCGGTCCCGACTCGGCGACGGTGGGGCCGCCGAGCCGTACTCGCGTGCACAGCAGGCCCTGGTCGAGCGGCGCGCGCGCGGCGAAGCCGAGACCGTGTCGTTCGCCAGCCCCCATGCCGTGGACCGGCCCGGCGCCGAGTGGCTGCTGCACACGCTCACGCCCTCCCCGTTGTTGTCACCGCACGACCTGCGCGTGACGATCGGCGCCAGCTGCCGGCAGCCCTACTCGGCCAGCCTCTTCAACATCTCGGGCATGGACTTCGGCTCGCTCAGCGCTGCCGCCGTGCTGGCGCTCAACGCCGGCGCCCGCCGGGGCGGGTTCGCCCAGGTGAGTGGCGAAGGCGGCCTGACGCGCTACCACCGCGAGAATGGTGGCGACCTGATCTGGGAAATCGGGCCCGGCTACTTCGGCTGCCGCTCGCCCGACGGCGGCTTCGATGCCGAGTGTTATGCGCGCGTCGCTCGCGAAGCGCAGGTGAAGATGATCGAGGTGCAGCTCAACCATGCCGCCAGCGCCGGGGCCGGCGGCGTGCTGCCCGCCGGCAAGGTGACGCCCGAGGTCGCCGCCTTGCGCGGTGTGCCGCCGCGCCGGGAGGCGCGCTCACCGGCCGCCCACAGCGCCTTCTCGACCCCACTCGAACTGCTGCACTTCGTCGACGATCTGCGGGCCTTGTCCGGTGGCAAGCCGGTCGGTCTCAAGCTGTGCGTCGGCCGCCCGCGCGAGTGGTTCGCGATCGCCAAGGCGATGGCCCAGACCTCGCTGGTGCCCGATTTCATCGTCATCGAGGCCGCCGAGGGCGGCAGCGGTGCTGCGCCCTACGAGACGCTGGGACGCATGGGCCTGCCGGGCCAGGACGGCTTGCGCCTGGTGCACAACACGCTCAACGGACTCGGGCTGCGCGAGCGTCTCAAGCTGGGCTATTCGGGCCGCGTGGTCGACGCTTTCGACATCGCCCGCGCACTGGCACTCGGAGCCGATTTCTGTCTGGCGGCGCGCAGCTTCATGTTGGCGCTGGGCTGTGTCCAGGCCGCCCGCTGCCACACCAACCGCTGTCCGACCGGCATCGCCACGCAAGACCCGTGGCGGCAGCGGGGTCTGGTGGTGTCGGACAAGGCCGAGCGCGTGCGCCACTACCACGAGCAGACACTCTCGGCACTGGCCGACTTGCTGCAGGCCGCCGGCCTGGCCCGCGCCGACCAGCTCGAGCCGCGGCACCTGCTACGCCGCACCACCGCCCACTCGGTGCAGCCCCTGTCCGAGCTGCTGCACGCCTGCTCCCCCGGCGCGGCGCTGACCGGCACGGCTCCCGATCCTTCCTATCAGCAGGATTGGACGGCGGCACGACCCGACCGCTTCTAACGCAACACGGGCCGACACGACCTCGTGTGCGCGCCTCGCACCCCGGAGTCGAGCGCCCCCAAGCGTGGGATGCCCGGGCAGGGAACCCCCGGGTAGGATGCCGTTCAGATCAAGAACAACTGCAGTCGCGCCCCTTCTCGTGCTCACCGTCTACCTCGTCGAGGACGATCCCCTGCTTGCCCGCCATGTACTCGATGCGTTGGGCCGCGCCGAAGGCATCGAATGTGTCGGCCATGCCGACCGCCTGGCGGTCGCACGCGCGCAGCTGCCCGTGTGTCGCCCCCAAGTGCTGCTGTCCGACCTGGGCCTGCCCGACGGTGATGCGACCGAGCTGATCCTCGAGCTCGACGAGCGGTCGTCGTCCTGGCATCCGCACATCCTCGTGTTCTCGGTGTTCGGCGACGAAAGCCGCGTGATCCAGGCCATCGAGGCGGGGGCCGACGGCTATTTCCTGAAGGGCTGCGACGACCTCGAACTGGTGCGCGCCGTCCAGGGTGCGGCGCGCGGCGAATCGCCGGTGTCGCCCGCCATCGCGCGCCATCTGCTCAAGCGTTTTGCGGCCCCGTCCGATGCCTCCGGCAGCAGTAGCAGCAGCGGCGACTTGTTGTCCACCGTGGAACAGGCGGTGCTGAAGCTGGTGGCGCAGGGCTACGTGACCGAAGAGGTCGGCGAGCGCCTGATGTTGAGCCCGCATGTGGTGGCGACGCACGTGAGGGCGGTCTACGCCAAGCTGCAGCAGGCGCGCCGCGGGTCGTCGGCGCAACGGGTCGGCTGATGACCGGGTTGCGCCGCACGCCTGCGTGCCAGCACCGGGCCGGGGTCTGGGCCTGGGCGCTCGGACTGATGCTGATGCTGATGCTGATGCTGCAGTCGGCCGGCGTGCAGGCCGAGCCGGTGCAGGTGCGCCGCGCGTGGATCACCGAGGCCGGTCCCTCCGGCGCCCGCGAGCGCGAGGTGAGACTGCCCGACGCCTGGGAGCACACCGCGCCGCGCCGCGACGGCGCCGTGCGCTATCGGCTCGACCTGCCCGACGCGGCCTTGCAGGTCGAGCGACCCGCCCTCTACCTGCGGCGCGTCGGCAACATCTTCCGGGTGCACCTGAACGGGCAGTCGGTGGCCGAGGTGGGCGCGTACACCCGCCCCTTGCCCAACTACAACCAGCAACCGCAGCTGGTGCGCCTGCCGCAGGCGCTGGTGCAGCCCAGCGGCAACCGGGTCGAGATCGAGGTGATCGGCGCACCGCGCCGCGAGGCCGGCCTGTCGACCGTGTGGGTGGGTGCGATAGCCGAACTCGAGCCGGAGTACGAACGCGCGATGGACGTCCAGGTGCGCGGCGCCTGGCTGCTGGCGAGTGCCTGCGCCACGATGGGCGCGCTGGGCATGCTGCTGGCATGGCGCACCCAGCAATCCATGTACGGCTGGTTCGCCGTGGCCAATCTGGTATGGGCCTGGCGCATCGCCGCCCTGTCCAGCCATGACGCCGGCATCTGGATACAGGCGCTGCAATGGGCGTTCGAGATGTCGTACGCCGTGTTTGTGGGTGCCATCGCGATGTTCTTGCTGGCGATGGTGGGGCGGGATCACACCATCGGGCGGCAGGGGCTGGCGGCCTACATCGGCATCACGCTGGTGTTGTCGCTCGCCAATGCGGTGCTGAACCTGCCGGTGCTGCGCACGCTGCATTTGCTGCTGACCTTGCTGGTGACCACCGCGATGGCGATCTACCTGGCGCACTACAGCTTCAAGGAACGCTCCCGCACCGGCGCGCTGCTGTGCCTGGGCGCGCTCACCGGCGTCGCCTTCGGTGCGCGCGACTGGATCGCGTTTCGCCTGCACCACGACTACGAGGCCTACACGGGCGCCCGCTACGCCATCGTGCTGCTGCTGTTCGTGATGGGCTGGCGCCTGGTGGAAGACTACGCCCGCACCCTGGTGCGACTGCGCGAGATGAACCGCAACCTGCAGGACGCGGTCGACCACAAGCAGCACGAACTGGAACAACTGTTCGAAACCCGGCGCGAGATCGAGCGCCAGCAGGCCACCACCGCCGAGCGCGACCGCATCCTGCGCGAAATGCACGACGGCCTCGGCGGTCGCCTGGTGGGCGCCATCGCCTTGGCTCAACAGCTGGGCCAGCAGCCGCCGACCGAGGGAAACACCCTGCAGGAGCTGCAGCTTGCGCTCGGCGACTGCCTGACCGAGCTGCGCTTGTCGCTCGACTCGCTCGAAGCCGACCAACGCACGCTCGGAGAGGCTTTGGCCGAGCTGCGCTTTCGTGTCGAGCCGTCGTTGCGTGCGGCGGGCATCCGCCTGGTCTGGAGCGTCGACGACAGCGCGATGAGTGCTGAGCTGGCGGCCGGCGCGACACTGCAGGTGCTGCGCATCGTGCGCGAGGCCTTCACCAACATCATCAAGCACGCCGAGGCGAGTGTGGTGCGGCTGACGCTGCGGCGCGAGACCGACTGGCTGGAGCTATCGGTGCTCGACAACGGCCGCGAGCAGCGTCCCGACCGCAACATCCCGAGACCGGCGCCACTGCCCAGCGGCAAGCGCGGGCTCAGCAACATGCGCACGCGTGCTGCGAGCCTCGGCGCCGAGATCGAGATCGGGCCGACGGCCGAGGGATGGGGGGTGCAGGTCCGGTTGCCGCTCGCGTGACCGGGAGCGCGGGCAGGGGTCGGTCGAGGGTGGCGCCCTGCCGGTGCCACCGCCGCCGGTTCAGACAGCGGCCGGCGGTGCGGTGTCGCTGAAGCTGGCCCGCAGCGACAGCTTGTCGTACAGCTTGCCCAGGTTGGGGTAGTCGCGCCGCCACTCGATCTGCGGAAAGCGGAACTCGAGGTAGCCGAGCGCGCAGCCGACGGCGATGTCGGCCAGCGTGAAGTGGAGGCCGGCACACCAGTTGCGGTCGCCGAGGCCCTGGCTCATGGCCCGCAAGCTGGTTTGCACCTTGTCCATCTGGCGGTCGACCCAGGCCGTGCAACGCTGCGCATCGGTCCGGCCGGCCCAGGTCTGCTCGAGGCGGGCCAGGATGCTGGCGTCGAGCAGGCCGTCGGCGAGCGCTTCCCAGGTGCGCACCTCGACCCGTTCGCGGCCCGTCGCCGGGATCAGCTTGCCGACCGGCGACAGCGTGTCGACATATTCGACGATGACGCGTGAATCGAACACCGCTTCGCCGCCTTCCATCACCAGGCACGGCACCTTGCCGAGCGGATTGGCGTCTGCAATGGCGGAATCGGGCGACCACACATCCTCCAGTTCGAGTCTGTAGTCGAGCTTCTTTTCCGCCATCACGATGCGCACCTTGCGCACGTAGGGGCTGGTCAGCGATCCGATCAGTTTCATGGTGTGACTGCCGTGGTGTTGCGCCGCTGATTCTAGTGGCCTGTCACCCTCGAATGGGAGGCGAGGGACGCGCGAGACGGCGTGCGCTGGCGCGGGTCGGGACGCCGGGGCGGCGGGTTTGTCAGTCCCCCGTGATGGGGGGTGGCAAAGGCGCGACAGCGCCGCCGCCGGCCGCCATCGGAGTGATAGAGTGCCTGCAAAAAGCAGGCCTTCCGAGGGAACGATCAACATGGCCGCAGCACAATGAACAGCACATCATCGGCTCACGCGTCGAACCCGGCGGGTCCCGGGCGCCGCACCCCGCATCACGAACCACCCGGATGGAGTGGTGGTGTCGTCGACAGCGACGGGCTGTCGGGCATGGTCAGCTCGATCGGCCCGGTGCCGCCCAGCAACAGCGTGTTCTCGCGGCTGCTGCCACCCCACCAGGCCCATCACATCCCGCTCGAATTCACCGGCTCCGGCAGCGAATACTTTCGCATCTGGGTGGTCAACCTGCTGCTCACGCTGGTGACGCTGGGCGTCTACCACCCCTGGGCGAAGGTGCGCCGGCTGCGCTACTTCTATGGCCACACCGAAGTGGCGGGCCAGGGCCTGGACTTCCACGGCGAGCCGAAGAAGATGCTGCGCGGGATGCTGCTGACCGGCGTGCTGTTCGCGGCCTACTCGCACGCACTCGAGGTCTCCGGCATCGCCGCGCTGGTGGCCGCGCTGCTGGTGGCTGCACTGACGCCCTTGCTGCTGCGCGGCGCCTTGCAATTCCGACTCGCCAACACGAGCTGGCGCGGGCTGCGTTTCGCCTTTGCAGGCTCGCCGCGTTCCGCCTACACCGCCCTCACACCGCCGCTGCTGCTGGGGCTGGTGCCGCTGGGCCTGGGGGTGTACCTGAGCGCCCCGGGGCAACCGGCGCAGCCCACCTCCGACGTGGCGTCGATCGCCATGGTGCTCGCCTACCTCGTGCTGGGCGTGTCGCTGCCTTACTTCTTCTGGCGGCTGAAGAAGTACCAGCATGACCACTATCGCCTGGCGCAGCTGCAATCCGAGTTGCGCGTCGGCGTGGGGCCGGTCTATGGCGTCTACCTGCGCGCGGCCGGCCTGCTGGCGGTGTTGCCGCTGACCTTCGCCGCCCTGGTGTGGCTGGGCGGGGCGGCGGGCGCAGCGGGCAGCGCAAAGTGGAGCGTGACGTTGTGGGCCTTCGCCGGCATGATCTTCGCCTTCGGCGGCTTGTACCTCTACATCGTGGTGCTGCCGTATTTCCAGGCGCGGCAGCAAAACCTGGTGTGGACCAAGACCGGCAACCGCTACCTGCGTTTTCGCAGTGACTTGAGCGCACGTGCCTACATCCTGCTGCAACTCAAGAACTACTTGCTGATCCTGTGCACCGCGGGCCTCTACTGGCCGTGGGCCGCCGTGGCCAACCGCCGCATGCGCGTGGCCGCCGTGACGCTGGTGTCCCGCATCGACCTCGACGAACTCTATCTGGCCCTGAAGCCCCGCGGCGGTGATGCCGCGGCCGAGATGGCCGACGACGTGTTCGGCTTCGATCTGGGGTTGTGAGCATGTCGGCCCCCGCGCTCCAGCTCGACTATTACGACGGCCGCTCGGCCCGGCCCCGGCGTGTCGCCGCGCACCTCAGCCACGACACCCTCTACCTGCGCGGCGACGGGCTGGTGCGTTCGGTGGCTGCATCGCAGGTGCGCTGGCCCGAGCGTTCCCGCGGCGCCACCCGCATCGCCCACCTGCCCGATGGCGGCACCTTGCACTGCAGCGACGCGTCGGCCTGGGACACCTGGGCACGGGCAAGCGGCCTGCGCGAGACCCTGATGTCGCGCGCGCAGCACAGCTGGCGCTGGGTGGCCGCTTGTCTGGCGCTGCTGGTGGTGCTCGTGGTCGCGATCTACCAATGGGGCTTGCCGTGGGCATCGCAGGGTGTGGTCGCGCTGCTGCCCGACTCGGTCGACCAGGCGATGGGCGACGCCGCCTATGCCTCGTTCGGTGACCAGCTGCTCAAACCCAGCCGGTTGCCCGCCGCCCAGCGGCAACGGCTGCAACAGGCCTTCGGCAAGGCCGTGGCGCAGGCGTATCCAGACGGCAACGCGCCGCACTATCGGCTGATGTTCCACAAAAGCGAGATCGGCCCCAATGCCTTTGCGCTGCCGGGCGGCGTGGTGGTGCTGACCGACGAGCTGGTGGAGTTGGTCGACGGCGACGTCGAGGCCGTCGTGGGCGTGCTCGCGCACGAGCTGGGCCATGTCGAGCGCCGCCACGGCATGCGCTCGCTGGTGCAGGTGACGCTGTTGAGCACCTTGTCGAGCCTGGCCTTCGGCGATTTCAGCGGCTGGCTCGCGACCGCGCCGGTGCTGCTCGGGCAAGCCGGTTATTCGCGCGACGCCGAGCGCGAAGCCGACCGGATCTCGATCCGCATCTTGCAGGCCGCGGGCATTTCGCCGCTCGCGATGGTGCGGTTTTTCGACAAGATCGCCCCCCGCGCGGGCGACCGCGAAAGCTCGGTGATCGGCATCGCCTTCGCCAGCCACCCACCCGACGAGGAACGGGTGGCGGCCTTCCGCGAAGCGGCCCAGGCCGAAGCGCGACCCTGAACCCGGCGGGCGCCGGCCCGCGATCAGCCCCTCAGCCCGCGTCCGGCCCGACCCGTCCGACCCGCAGCGCGAGGGGCATCCTCACCTCCCGCGCGCCCTCACCCCACAGGGGAGCCAGCCGGGCCCGTGCGGCCTCGCGCGGGTCAGGGTGTCCCGCCTCGTGGTGGCGCTTCAACGCCGACCAGGTGCCCACATAGCCCAGCATGTCGTCGAGCGTCCAGTGCGCGACGATCTCGAACGACGGCGACACCAGCGGCTCGAAGGGAAACGGCAGGTCGCGATACCCCCGTTGCAGCACCAGGTTGCCGGCCGACCAATACGGCGCGATCGGGTCGAGCAGGGTGGCCCGCAGCACCGGGGCGATCGCCGCATCCCCTTCGAAGAAGCCGTAGCCGAACACCGCGATCACCCCCCGCGGCGCCAGCGCCTGCCGCGCGGCCGCGTAGAAGCGCGGCAGGTCGAACCAGTGCACCGCCTGCGCCACGGTCAGCAAGTCGACGCTGTGCCGCGTGAACTGCGCCTGTTCCGCCGGCACCTGCTGGTAGCGCACGCGCGGGTGCGACTCGGCGGCCTGCAGCTGTTCGGCGCTGACGTCGGTGGCGACCACCGCGTCGAAATGCGCGGCCAGGGCCACCGCGGCCTGGCCATTGCCGGTGCCGCAATCCCAGGCGAGCGCCCGCGACGGTGCCAGTGAGGCCAGGTGCGCGAACAGGGCCGACGGGTAGCGCGGCCGGTAGCGGGCATAGTCCTGCGACCCGACGTCGAAGGTGCGTGCATTGGGTGCGGTGGGGTCCATGGTCGGCGCCTTCGGCAGTGGAGACCTTAAAATCATGCCTCTTCCGCCCCTGCCCGCGCACGAGCGTCGCGCTCTTCGAGACACCACCATGGACTTCTCCCCCCTGACCGCCCTGTCCCCCCTCGACGGGCGTTACGCCGCCAAGGTTGCCGCGCTGCGCCCCTTGCTCAGCGAGTTCGGCCTGATGCACCGCCGTGTGCAAGTGGAAGTCGAGTGGTTCATCGCGCTGTCGGACGCCGGGTTTGCCGAGTTCAAGCCGCTCGGCGACGCCGCCCGCGCCCATCTGCGCGGCCTGGTGCAAAACTTCAGCGCGACCGATGCGCAGGCGATCAAGGACATCGAGAAGACCACCAATCACGACGTGAAGGCGGTCGAATACTGGATCAAATCGACTTTCGAAGGCCAACCCGAGCTGCAGCAGGCCGGCGAGTTCGTGCACTTCGCCTGCACCAGCGAAGACATCAACAACACCTCCCACGCGCTGATGCTCAAGAGCGCGCGCGAAACGGTGCTGTTGCCCAGCCTCGACAAGATCATCTCCAAGCTGTCCGAGATGGCCCACACGCTGGCCGAGCTGCCGATGCTGAGCCGCACCCACGGGCAGACCGCCAGCCCGACGACGGTCGGCAAGGAGATCGCCAACGTGGTGGCGCGGCTCGCGGCCGGCCGCGAGCGCATTCACAGCGTCCGGCTGCTCGCCAAGATGAACGGTGCGGTGGGCAACTACAACGCCCACCTGGCGGCTTATCCGGCCTTCGACTGGGAGGCGTTCTCGCGCCGGGTGGTCGAACAACAGCTGGGCCTGACCTTCAACCCCTACACGATCCAGATCGAACCGCACGACTACATGGCCGAGTTGTTCGACGCGGTGACCCGCGTGAACACCATCCTGGTGGACTGGTCGCGCGACGTCTGGGGCTACATCAGCCTGGGCTATTTCAAGCAGCGCACCAAGGCCGGCGAGATCGGGTCGTCGACGATGCCGCACAAGGTCAACCCGATCGACTTCGAGAACGCGGAAGGCAATTTCGGGCTCGCCAGCGCGGTGCTGACCCACCTCAGCCAGAAGCTGCCGATCTCGCGCTGGCAGCGCGACCTGACCGACTCGACCGTGCTGCGCAACATGGGCGTCGGCCTCGGCTACGCCCTGCTGGGCTATGACTCGCTGTTGCGCGGCCTCGACAAGCTCGAAGTCAACCGCGACGCGTTGGCCGCCGACCTCGACGCGGCCTGGGAAGTGCTGGCCGAGCCGATCCAGACGGTGATGCGCCGCCACGGGCTGCCCAACCCGTATGAGCGACTGAAAGAGCTGACCCGCGGCAAGGCCATCACGCGCGAAGCGATCCAGCAGTTCATCGAAACGCTGGAGGTGCCCGAAGAAGACAAGCAGCGGCTGCGCGCGATGACGCCGGGCAGCTATACCGGGCTGGCGGCGGAACTGGCGCGGCGCATCGGTCGCTGACGGCCGGGCGCCGACCTCTGGTCATCCAGGGCCGCTCCGCGCTCAAGGCAGCCGGGGCGCCGCCGGGTCGAGCGCGTCGAGGATGGGCTGCAACAGCGCCCGAGCCGCTTGCACCGCCGCCTCGGCGTCACGCTCGGCAATCGCCTCGAACACCCTCACATGGGCTGCGTAATCGGGCTCGGGCAGGCCCTGCACCTCCAGCGTCGCCCGCACCGTCGAGCGCACGGCTCGCTCGAAGAAGGCGTACAGCTTGGCCAGCGCAGGGTTGTGGGCGGCTTCGACGACGGCCCGGTGAAAGGCCAGGTCGTGCTCGACGAACACACTGCGGCGCCGCTTGTGCGGATGCTCGCCCCGCAGCGACAAGGCCGCCCGCATCACCTCCAAGTCTTCCGGCGTGCGGCGCTCGGCGGCCAGCCGTGCTGACTCGACCTCCAGCATCGCCCGCACCTCCAGGTGCTCGCGCAAGGTGGCGCGGCTGAGGTCCTGTGGCATGTCACCGGCATCGACGGCGGAGCGGACATAGGTGCCGTCGCCCTGGCGCACCTCGAGCACGCCGTTGTAGGCCAGCACCCGCACCGCCTCGCGCACGGTGTTGCGGCTAACGCCGAATTGCTCGGCCAGCTCCGGCTCGATCGGGATGCGCTCGCCGACGCGCCATTCGCCGCGCTCCAGGCAATGGCGCATCTGCTCGACGGCTCGGTCGACGAGAGAGCGGCGGGCGGCAGGCGTAGAGGTCGGCATGGCAGCGGGAGCATGAAAGCCAGGCAATCATAGGATGACTGCGCATGGGGCGCACGCCGCGAGGGAGAAGCAGCGTCAATAGAATGCCGGCCATGAACTTCGTCGACCAGCTGCTGCGTGCCGAACGCGCCCACCACTCCCTGCTGTGCGTCGGGCTCGACCCGGAGCCCTCCCGCTTCCCCGGGGAGTGGAAAGGGGACCCCTCCCGCATCTACGATTTCTGCGCGGCCATCGTCGATGCGACACGCGACCTGGTCATTGCCTACAAGCCGCAGATCGCCTATTTCGCTGCCCACAGCGCCGAGCCGCAGCTGGAGCGACTGATGGCGTACATCCGTGCCGTCGCGCCCGAGGTGCCGGTGATCCTCGATGCCAAGCGCGGCGACATCGGCTCCACCGCCGAGCAGTATGCGAAAGAAGCCTTCGTGCGTTACGGCGCCGATGCCGTCACGCTGTCGCCGTTCATGGGGTTCGACTCGGTCGAGCCGTATCTGCGCTACCCCGACAAGGGCGCCATCCTGCTGTGCCGCACCTCCAACGCCGGCGGCTCGGACCTGCAGAACCAGCGCCTGGCCGACGTCGACGGGCAGCCGCGGGTGTACGAACACCTGGCGCGGCTGGCCCAGACGCACTGGAACACCAACGGCCAGCTGGGGCTGGTGGTCGGCGCCACCTTCCCCGACGAAATCGCCCGCGTGCGTGATCTGGCCCCGACGGTGCCGCTGCTGATCCCCGGCGTGGGCGCGCAGGGCGGCGATGCGAAGGCGACGGTCAAGGCAGGCTACCGCGCACAAGGCGGTCGCATCACGGGGCTGGTGGTGGTCAACTCGTCGCGCGCCATCCTGTATGCGAGCGACGGCGATGATTTCGCCCAGGCCGCCCGCCGCGCCGCGCAGACCGCGCGCGACGAGTTGAACGCGGCCCGCGCCTGAGCCGCCCTCAGGCCTGCGCCGCCGGCGCCAGCCGGAGCGGCAGGCTGCGCAGGCGCTGACCGGTCAGCACGAACAAGGCGCCCGCCAGCGCCGGGGCAACCGGTGGCACCCCGGGCTCGCCCACCCCGCCCGGGTCTCGCGTGCTGCGCACCAGATGCGTTTCGATCAGCGGTGTTTCGGCCAGCGTCAACAAGCGGTAGTCGGGGAAGTTGCGCTGGCGCACCGCGCCGCGCTCGATGTCGATGCGACCGTACAAGGCGGCGCTGAGACCGAACACGACCGAGCCTTCCATCTGCTGCGCGACGATGTTGGGGTTCACCACCGTGCCACAGTCCATCGCGCACACGGCGCGGTGCACGCGGGGCCGGCCCTGCTCGATCGAGACCTCGAGCACCTGCGCGACGATGGAGCCGAAGCTTTCGTGCAAGGCCACCCCGCGCGCACGCCCGGGCGGCAGCGGGCTGCCCCAGTCGGCCTTGTCGGCGGCCAGCTTGAGCACCGCCTGATGGCGCGGCTTGTCGTCGAGCAACGCAAGGCGAAATGCGACCGGGTCCTGGCGCGCCTCGTGCGCCAGCTCGTCGATGAAGCTCTCGCTGAAGAAGGCGTTGTGCGAATGGCCGACCGAACGCCAATAGCCCACCGGCACGCCGCTGTGCGTGGCGATGTGCGCCATACGCTGGTGCGGCACGTCGTACGGCAGGTCGAACAAGCCTTCGCTGGTGGTCTTGTCCGGCAGGTCGACCGGGCCGGTCAGGGCGGGCAGGCCCCGCTCGACCCAGCGCGGCGTGATGGCGTCCCCGGCGCTGACGAAGTGGAAGCTCAGCAACCGGCCCCGCGCGTCGAGCCCGGCCCGCAGGGCGGCCGCCGCCGCGGGGCGGTAGAAGTCGTGGGTGATGTCTTCTTCGCGCGGCCAGATCAGCTGCACCGGGCGGCCGCCCATCTCCATCGCGACACGCACCGCCTGCGCGACGAAATCGACGTCGAGCCGGCGTCCGAACCCGCCGCCCAGCAGCCGCACGTGCACCGTCACCTTGTCGTCCGGCACACCCGCCACCCGTGCGGCCACCGAGCGCGCCATCGTGGGCACCTGGGTGGACACCCACAGCTGCACCTGGCCGTTGGCCACTTGCGCGGTGCAATTGAGGGGCTCCATCGTCGCGTGTGCCAGGTAAGGGGCGCGGTACACACGTTCGACCTGGCGGGCCGCAGTGGCCGCCGCCGAGGCCAGGTCGCCGCGTGCATGGAAGGTGAAGCCGGCTGCGTCTCGCAAGCCCTCACGCGCGCGGGTTTCGAGCTCGCGCTCGATGCGGGCGCTGTCGAGCAGGCCGCGCACCGGGTCGTGCGGCGGCGGGCGCCAATCGACGGCCATCGCGCGCGCCGCCTGTTGCGCGTGCCAATAGGTGCGGCCCACCACGGCCAGCCCCGGCGTCGAGCCCGCCAGCGTGCCGAGTCGCACCACCCGCTCGACCCCCGGCATGCGCAACGCCGCGTCGATGTCGGCGCGGCCGTAGCCGCCGCCCAACATCGGGTTCATCTGCATCACCGCATAGCGCATCTCGGGCAAGCGCACGTCGATGCCGAACACGGCGCTACCGTCCACCTTGGCCGGCAAGTCGGTGCGCGGCGCCTTGCGGCCGATCAGCTTCCAGGTCTGCGGCGGCTTCAAGCGCACCTCCGACACCGACAAGGCCGCCGCCGGTTTGGCCAGCTCGCCGAAGTGCCCGCTCGAGCCCGAGGCATGGCTGACGATGCCGTCGACGATGCGCAACTCGTCGACCGGCAACCGCCACAACAGCGACGCGGCGCCCAGCAGCTGGGCGCGTGCGGTGGCGGCCGCGAGCCGCAGCACGTCCCAGGCATCGGCCACGGTGGTGGACCCGCCGGTCGCGCTGACGCCCAGCTCGCGAACGAACTTCGACATCAGCCATTGGGCCGAAACGACCAGCCCGCCGCGCCGCCCGGGCTCGTCGTCGGCCGGATGGATGGGCAGGCTGGCGACGAACATGGCCACGTTGCCGTAGAGCGACTGCGGCCCGGCCTGCTCCAGCCGCACCTTGGCGAGCGGGATGTCCAGCTCCTCGGCCACCAGCATCGGCAAGGCGGTGTGCACGCCCTGGCCCATTTCGCTGCGGTGCATCGCGAGGATGACGTGGCCGTCGGGGGCGATCTTGATCCAGCCGTTCAGGCCCACCTGGCCGTCACGCACCGGCAGGCTGTGGCGGTCGCCTTGGCGGCTGCGCGGCGGCAGCAGACCCCAGCCGACCAGCAGGGCGCCGGCGCCGGCAGCCGCGCTCAGCACGAAGGTCCGGCGCCGCATCAGCTCTGCCTCGCCGCGTCGCCCCAGCCACGCGAGGTCGAGCGCAGCTCCTGGGCAGCGACCTTGATGGCCTGCCGCACCCGCGGGTAGGTGCCGCAGCGGCACAAATTGGTGATGGCGGCGTCGATCTCGGCGTCGCTCGGGTCGGGGTTGCGCTCGAGCAGGGCGGCCGCCGCCATCAACATGCCCGATTGGCAATAGCCGCATTGCGG
This sequence comes from Caldimonas brevitalea, assembly GCF_001017435.1. Lineage (NCBI taxonomy): Bacteria > Pseudomonadati > Pseudomonadota > Betaproteobacteria > Burkholderiales > Sphaerotilaceae > Caldimonas > Caldimonas brevitalea. Next base: position 262,347 of record NZ_CP011371.1, on the reverse strand, counting down.
CACCTGCTGTTCGATCCAGGCTCGTTGCAGCGGATGCGGCTTGCCGCCCGAGGCCAGGCCCTCGATGGTCTGCAGCCGCTTGCCTTCTGCAAAGGCGACCGGCGTCACGCACGCGCGCACCGCCTCGCCGTCCACCCGCACGGTGCAGGCGCCACAAGCGGCCACACCGCACCCGAACTTGGTCCCGGTGAGGTGCAGCATGTCGCGCAACACCCACAACAGCGGCATCGACCGATCGAGCTGCTCGTCCGGCAAGGCCTGTCGCTGTCCGTTGATGTCGAGTTCCATCCGCGTTTCTCCTGCAGCGGCGATTGTCACCGAGCGGGCGGGGCCGTGCGCCGTTCGCGGCCACCGCGCTGCCCGGGCGGCACAATTCGCCACACCCGCGGCGGCGCGCGCCCGGCCGCCCTTCTCGAGAGCGTGCACGATGCCACATCCCGGCGTCCACACTTGCTTGCAGTTGTGACCCGCCGGCCCCGGGGGCTGTCCCTTCAACAAGGGACCGGGGCCACCCGGCGCGGGCTCCAGCTGCGCCTACACTGCCGAACATGTGGCAACTCAGTGTGGCGGTCGTCGAAGATGACGCCAAATTCCGGCAAGCGTTCGTGCACGCCATCGAGTCCGCCCCCGACCTGAAACTGGCCGGGGCCGCGGCCGACGGCACGACCGGCCTCGCCTTGCTGAAAAGCGTCCGCCCCGACGTGCTGCTGGTCGACCTGGGCCTGCCCGACATCGGCGGCATCGAGCTGATCCGCTATTGCGCCGCCCACCTGCCCGAATGTGACGTGATGGTGGTCACCGTGTTCGGCGACGAACACCATGTGGTCAGCTCGCTCGAGGCGGGCGCCACCGGCTACCTGCTGAAGGACACGCTGCCGGAGGACATCGCCGAGCAGATCCGGGCGCTGCACGCCGGCGGCAGCCCGATCAGCCCCGTCATCGCACGCCAGCTGCTGAACCGCCTTGCCCCGCCGGGAGTCCAGGCGGCACCGGCGCAGGACGCGCCGGTGCTGTCGGAGCGCGAACTCGCGGTGCTGACGCTGGCGACCAAGGGTTTCACCTATGACGAGATCGCGCAGATGATGAGCGTCTCCAAACACACGGTGATGACGTATGTGAAGCGCAGCTACCGCAAGCTGCAGGTGAATTCGAAGTCCGAAGCGGTGTATGAAGCTCGCAAGCTGGGCCTGCTGCGCGATTAGCCTGCTCATCGGCCTGACCGCCGTCGTCCTGGCGCAGGGCACTTCCCCGAGCGGCGTCCAGATCCAGCATTTCGAAGCCGCGGTGCACCATGTGGTGCCGCTCGGCCCCCAGCTGCCCGAGCCCGGCGTGGTGCGCCCGGACCTGTCCGAGCCGGGCTGGACGCCGGTGGCGCTGCCGGTCGTCACGCCGCGCCAGCTGGTCTCGATGTACCAGGGGCCGCGGCAGTGGCACATGCACTGGTATCACGTACGCTACGTGCTACCGCCCCGCGGTGCCTCGCCGGCCCTGGCCGTCTATGCGGCACGGGTGCAGGGCGGCCCGGTCGAGGTGCACGTCAACGACCGTTTGCTGCTAGCCAACCGCTACCACTGGGGCTCGCAATGGAACCGGCCGCTGTACGTGCAGATCCCGGCCGACGTGGTGTTCACCAGCCCGGGGGTCGACGTGGTGATCGACGTCGTCGTCGGCGTGCCGCTGCGCGACAAGATGAATCATTCGCTCGCCACGCTGTGGGTGGGCCCGGCCGACGAGGTGCGGGCGATGGCCGACCGCCGCACCCTGGCGCACGTGACCGGGCCACAGGTGACCAGCCTCACCATCCTCGTGCTCGGGCTGTTCTCGTTCGGCGTCTGGTGGCGCCGGCGGCGCGAGTCGGCCTATCTGCTGTTCGCGCTCGCGTCGACCGCCTGGTGGGTGCGCAACCTGCACTACCACGTCGACCTGCCGCGTTCGGGCCCGGTGCACGACTGGTTCTGGTGGCTCACCAACGCGTCGATGTCGTGGGTGATGGTGCTGACCTATCTGTTCGCGCTGCGCTTCCACAACCGCCGCTACCGCAAGGTCGAATGGTTGCTGGTCGGCTTCACCCTGCTGTCGACGCTGCTGACCATCCCGCCGCTGCCGGGGGACCCGCTGGTGCTGCAACAGGCACTCAACGCGCTGGTGTCGATCTTCGTGACGGCCTTCATCACGTGGATTGCCGTGCGCCACCAAAGCCGCGAGCTGCGCTTGCTGACCGCGACGCTGTGGGTGGGCATCGCGCTGGGCATCCACGACCTGCTGCTGGTGAGCCTGCGCATCACACCGGAGAGCGCCTACCTGATGCCCTACGCGACGCTGCTGGTGTTCGGCGCCTTCCTGTATGCCGTGCTGCGGCGCTACAGCGGCGCGATCGAGGAGGTGGAGCAGATCAACGCCTCGCTGGAACACCGGCTGGCCCAGCGCACCTCAGAACTCGAGGACAACCACCGTCGGCTGCGCGCCGTCGAACGCGAACAGGCCTTGCTGCTGGAGCGTCAGCGCTTGATGCGCGACATGCACGACGGCATGGGCTCGGCACTGATGTCGTCGCTGGTGCTGGTCGAGCAGGGCAAGCTCGACCTGCCGTCGGTGGCGCAGGTGCTGCGCGAGTGTGTCGACGACCTGCGCCTGGTGATCGACTCGCTGGAGCCGATCGGCCACGATCTGGTGACCCTGCTGGCGACGCTGCGCTACCGGCTCGGCAAGCGTCTGGAGGCGGCCGGGCTGCAGCTGGAATGGCAGGTGGACGACCTGCCGCCGCTGCCCTGGCTCGACCCGACTGCCGCGTTGCAGGTGCTGCGCATCGTCCAGGAGGCGCTGACCAACATCCTCAAGCATGCGCGTGCGCGCAAGGTGCGCATCGCACTGCGCAAGGCGGGCCAGCAGGTCGAGGTCGACATCACTGACGACGGCCTCGGTTTCGACGTCGCGGCGATGACGGCCAACAGCGAAGGCGGCCGCGGCCTGCGCAACCTGCGCAAGCGGGCACAGGGGCTGGGCGGCGACGTGCTGTTCACCTCGCAGGCCGGGCACACCCAGGTGACGCTGGTGCTGCCGATCGAACGCGAGGCCGAGCCCGTAACGGGCAAGTGAACGTCGCGCCGGTCAGCCCGCCAGCGGCTCACCGTCGACGAACACCTTCAGCTCGCCGGGTGCGAAGGCGGTCCAGGCCTCGTTCTCAGTCAGCGGCTCGGTGACGATGACGGCCACCCGGTCCTGGGGGGTGGTGACGTCGGCGAAATTGACGGTCATGTCCTCGTCCTGCAGGCGCGCCACCGGAAAGGGGTGCCGGCGCACCAGGTAATGCAGCCGCGTCGAGCAGTGGGCCCACAACGCATGGCCGTTGCTGAGCATGAAGTTGAAGGTGCCGTGCGCCGCGACCGTCGGCACCAGTTCCTGCAGCGTCTCGGTCAGCTGCTCGGGTGTCGGCACCATCGCATGGTTTTTCGCCATCTCCTGCAGCAGCCAGCAGAAGGCCTGTTCGCTGTCGGTGGTGCCCACCGGCCGGAACGCGGCGTGCAAGCGCGGCTGGAAACCTTTCAGGTCGCCGTTGTGGGCGAACACCCAGTAGCGCCCCCACAGCTCGCGCACAAAGGGGTGGCAGTTTTCCAGCGCGATGTGGCCCTGGGTCGCCTTGCGGATGTGCGCGATGACGTTGGTGCTCTGGATCGGGTAGCGCCGGATCAGATCGGCCACCGGCGAGCCGAGGGCGCGCTGGTGGTCGACAAACAGCCGCACGCCGGCACCCTCGAAAAAGGCGATGCCAAAGCCGTCCGCATGCTCCTGCGATCGTGTCGCGAAGCCGGTGAAGCTGAACACGATGTCGGTCGGCGTATTGCAGTTCATGCCGAGGAGCTGGCACATGATGGGGCGGCGGGAGTGCGGGAGATGCCGATCGTACGACGAAGCGGCGGTGTGCCGGCAAGGAAACCCGGGAACTGGCGGCGCGCGCAGGAAAGCCCGATCGGTTGTCAGTAGCCGACTTCGCGCTGGTGGCGGACGGCCAGGATGGTGACCAGGTCACCGTCGATGCGGTACAGCGCGACATATCCGCTGTCGCCGAAGTCAATGAGCCATTCGCGGTACTCGATCGGCATCTCCTCGACCGGCCGTCCAATGTGGGGCTGCTGGCCGAGGACCTTCAGGGCCTGGGCAACGGCGCGACCGGCTCGTTGCGCAGCGTCGGGCGCTTTCGATTGAAGGAAGGTGCGCAGCCGCTCCAGGTCACGCAAGGCGGCGGGTGCGTATCTTATTTCCGGCATTCCGGTGCCGGCTGTTCATCCTCGGTGCCCCAGCTTTCGAGCCATGCCTCGACTTCCTCGGGGCGCGCGTATTGGCCGGTTGCCCGATACTCCTCCCACGCCTTGAGCCCGGCTTGCCGGAACGCCTCGTGTTTCTCCTCGCGTTCGACGTACTGGGAAATCGCCTCCTTCATGATCCAGTGGGGCGTGCGCGCACGTGCCTGAGCGAGGCGTTGGATGCGCTCCTTGAGGTCGTCATCGATCTTGACGGCAACTGGGCGAACGCCGGCCGTGGTCATAGACTGCTCCGGTTGGTATCACGAGGTATTACCGAATTGTAGCGGTGCTGGCCGGACCGGAAGGTGTTGTATCGCGAGATCGCGCTGGGCCCGCAAGCAAAACGGCGCCGCAAGGGCGCCGTTTCAACGACCCGGCGGCGACGCAGCACCGCCGGGAAGCCCTGCGAGGGCTCAGACTTCCTCGTAGAGCGGCAGCGTCAGGAACTCCGCGAACGCTTCCTGCGTGCTCATCACCGTGAAAATCTCGGCCGCCCGGTCGAACTTGCCGGCGGCGCCGCTGGCCTTGACCTTGGCCAGTTCCTCGGTCACGAACGACTTGACCATCTCGGCGGTCACCTTGCGGCCGTCCTCCAGCACACCCTTGGGCGAGCGGATCCACTGCCACACCTGCGAGCGGCTGATCTCGGCGGTGGCGGCATCTTCCATCAGGTTGTGGATCGGCACGCAGCCGTTGCCCGCCAGCCAGGCACCCAGGTAGTGGATGCCGACGTTGATGTTCATGCGCAGGCCGGCTTCGGTGATCGGCGTCTCGGGCTGGAAGTTCAGCAGGTCGGCGGCGGTCACGTTGACGTCGGGGCGCTGCTTGTCGATCTGGTTGGGCTTGTCGCCCAGCACCGCCAGGAATTCCTTCATCGCCGGCTCGACCAGGCCCGGGTGGGCCACCCAGCCGCCGTCGTAGCCGTCGGTGGCGTCGCGCTTCTTGTCGTTGATGATGCCCTGCATCGCGATCGCGTTCTTCTCGGGGTCGTTCTTGATCGGGATCAGCGCGCTCATGCCGCCCATGGCGGGTGCATTGCGCTTGTGGCAGGTCTTCAGCAGCAACAGCGCATAGGCGCGCATGAAGGGGCTGGTCATCGTGACCTTGGCGCGGTCGGCCAGGCAGAAGTTCTTGTCGACCTTGAACTTCTTGATGCAGCTGAAGATGTAGTCCCAGCGGCCGGCATTCAGGCCGGCGCTGTGCTCGCGCAGCTCATACAGGATCTCGTCCATCTCGAACGCGGCGAGGATGGTCTCGATCAGCACCGTGGCCTTGATGGTGCCGCGGGGCAGGCCGACCTCTTCTTGTGCCGCGACGAAGATGTCGTTCCACAAACGCGCTTCGAGGTGGCTCTCCATCTTGGGCAGATAGAAGAAGGGGCCGGCGCCGCGGGCAATCTGCTCCTTCGCGTTGTGGAACAGGAACAGCGCGAAGTCGAAGATGCCGCCGGAGACGCGCTGGCCGTCCACCGTCACATGCTTCTCGTCCAGGTGCCAGCCGCGCGGGCGCACCTGCAGCGTGGCGATCTTGTCGTTGAGCTGGTAGGTCTTGCCGCCCTGCTCGAGCTTGATGGTGCGGCGGATCGCCTCGTAGAGGTTGATCTGGCCGTGGATCTGGTTGGACCAGTTCGGGGTGTTCGAGTCCTCGAAGTCGGTCATGTAGCTGTCGGCACCCGAGTTGAACGCATTGATGATCATCTTGCGTTCGACCGGGCCGGTGATCTCCACCCGGCGGCAGTGCAGTGCGGGCGGGATCGGGGCGATGGTCCAGTCGCCTTCACGGATGGCCTTGGTCTCGGGCAGGAAATCGGGGCGCTCGCCGGCGTCGAGGCGCTTGGCGCGTTCCACCCGTGCCTTCAGCAGTTCCTGACGGCGCGCCTCGAAGCGGCGGTGGAGCTTGGCGACCAGTTCGAGGGCGGGCAGCGTCAGGATGCGTTCGAAACCCGGCTCGATGGTGCCGGTGATCTGCAGGCCTTGGGGCAGGGGAAGGGTCATGTCGATCTCCTAGGTCGTCAACTCGGAAAGAAAACGTATGCGAAGTTCAATAGAACTTGAAGAAGTAATGCAGGGTCAGCGCGGTCGCGACGCCGATCACGACACGGCGCAGCCAGACGGCCGGCACCTTGCGCGCCATCGTCGCGCCCCAGTAGCCGCCGACCGTGGCGGTGGCGATCATCAGCAGCGTGTGCGGCCAGCTGACGGCACCGGCGACGATGAAGGTCACCACCGTGACGCTGTAGATCACCGCCGACAGCAGGTTCTTGATCGCGTTGATCTCCTGCACGTCGTCATGGCCGGCGATCGCCAGGCTGGCCATCATCAAGATGCCCATGCCGGCGCCGAAAAACCCGCCGTACACCGACACCAGCAATTGCGACAGCCAGCCGCTGCGCGCGGGCGCAGCGTGCGTGCGCCGGCGCGCCAGCCAGGCCGACAGCTGCGGGCTGAAGGCGAACAGCACCGTCGCGAAGGCCAGCAGCCACGGGATCATGCGGGCGAACTGCCCGTCCTGTGTGCGCAACAGCAACAAGCCGCCGACCACGCCGCCCGCCAGCGAGGCCAGTGCCATCGGCCACAGGTAGCGCTTGAGCGGCGCCAGTTCGCGCTTGTAGGCCCACGCGCCGGACAGGCTGCCGGGCCACAACGAGACCGAATTGCTGGCGTTGGCGGCCACCGGCGGCACGCCCACCGCCAGCAAGGCCGGGAACGAGAAGAAGGTGCCGCCGCCGGCCACCGAATTGACCGCGCCCGCCGCGAAGGCGCCGGCGCCGATCAGCAGCGCGTCGCCCGGCGTCATGCGCGGGCCCCTTCCAGCAGGGCCCGCACGTCCTGCAGCTTGCGGCCCTCGTGGTGCGGACGCACCCCGAGCTCTTCGGCCGGGTGGCCGGCACGGTTGAGCCAGAAGGTGGTGAAACCAAACCAGGTCGCGCCGACCGCATCCCAGCCGTTGCTCGACACGAACAACACCTGCCGCGCCGTCAGGTCGGGCCGCTGTTGCTGCAGGGTGCGCAAGCCGAGCATGTAGACGCGCGGGTCGGGCTTGAAACACCGCAGGGGCTCGACGCTGATCACGTGATCCAGCAGTTCCTGCAGCCCGGCGCTGCGCACCGCCACCTCGAGCATCGACGGATCGCCGTTGCTGAGGATGCCGGTCGGCACCCGCAGGGCGCGCAGGGCCTGCAGCACCTCGCGGTTCTCGGGGTAGGCGCTCAGATGGCGGTACTGGTTCATCAGCCGCTCTTCCTGCTCGGGCGGCAGCGCCAGCGCCAGGCGCTTGCAGGCATAGCGCAACGCGTCGCGGGTCAGGTCCCAGAACGGCCGGTAGAGACGCCCGTCGCGGTCGCCCAGCGACACCAGCCGGGTGTACTCGATCTGCTTGTCGCGCCACAGCGTCGCCAGCGCTTCGCCGCGGCCGGAAAACAACTGCTCCGCCAGCAGGCCGACGCTGTACACGTCGAACAGCGTGCCATAAGCGTCGAACAACACGGCCTGGAGCGGGGGCGCTTTCATGGCCGCCACTTTATTGCGAACTTGAGCGCAGATTGCCGACGACCGGCGCGCTTTTTCTTTGACCAAAACGCGCGGAATCTCACAAGCCGGCCGCCTGTGACCCCCTCCCAACCCCTCGTCGACCGTCTCTTTTGGCCCGATTGCCACTCCCGTTCGCCCTCAAACCGCAAGATCGGTGTTGATTTTTTACTTTTTGACGCGTAGTCTCGCGGCGTGCTGGGCAAGCTGAACGTGCATGGACCGACTCAAGCAAATCGAATCCTTTGTCGCCGTCGCCACCAAAGGCAGCCTGACGGCCGCCGCGAACGCCGAAGGCGTCGCGCCCGCGGTGATCGGCCGGCGCATCGATGCCCTGGAGGAGCGGCTGGGCGTCAAGCTGCTGGTGCGCACCACCCGCCGCATCACGCTGACCCACGAAGGCAGCGCCTTTCTCGAAGACTGCCAGCGTCTGCTGACCGACCTGGCGAATGCCGAGGCCAGCGTTTCGGCGGGCGGCGTCAAAGCGAGCGGTCACTTGCGCGTGACCGCGCCTGCCGGTTTCGGCCGCCGCCATGTGGCGCCGCTGGTGCCACGCTTCTTGTCGCTTCACCCCGATGTGTCGCTGTCGCTCAACCTGAGCGACCGGGTGGTCGACATCGTCAACGAAGGTTTCGACTGTGCCGTGCGGGTGGGCGACCTGAGCGATTCCAGCCTGGTCAGCCTGCGGTTGGCCGACAACCGGCGGCTGTGTGTTGCCGCGCCTGCTTATCTGAAGCGCCGCGGTGTGCCGCAACACCCCACCGACCTGGCCCAGCATGAATGCCTGACGCTCAGCTCCGACGCCAGCCAGACCCGCGGCTGGGCGTTTTCGATCGATGGCCAGCTGGCGCATCAGCGCCCGCCCGGGAAGCTCGATTGCTCGGACGGCCAGGTGCTGCACGACTGGTGTCTGGCGGGCCTGGGCATTGCCTGGCGCTCCACCTGGGAGGTCGAGGCGGAACTTGCCGCCGGGCGATTGGTCACGGTGCTGGACGACTACGCCGCGCCGCCCAACGGCATCTATGCCGTGTTCCCGCAGCGCAAGCATCTGCCGTTGCGGGTGCGGCTGTGGATCGATTTCCTGAAGCACACCTACGGAGACGCCGACTATTGGCGCAGCGTCGCCACGCTGCCGGGGTGAACTGCAGAGCTGCCCCACAACCCACAACACGAAAGGCGACAACAACATGGTGCTTGAATCCTTGCTGGCCTACGCGCACTTCACGGCCATCCTCGGACTGGTGGTGTTCCTGACCAGCGAAGCGGCGTTGTGCCGCAGTGAATGGATGAACGCCGCGGTGGTGCGCCGGCTGGTGCGGGTCGACCTGCTGTACCTGGTGGCCGCGATGGCGGTGTTGCTCACCGGCGTGGCGCGCACGGTATGGGGCTACAAGGGCATCGGCTGGTACTGGAGCCAGCCGCTGCTGCACCTGAAGCTGACGCTGTTTGTCGTGATCGGGGTGCTGTCGATCCGGCCCACCCTGATGTTCGCGCGCTGGCGCAAGACGCTCGCCGCCACCGGCGCGCTGCCGCCGGAAGCCGAAGTGCGGAGCGCCCGGCGCTGGGTGATGATCGAAGCGCATCTGCTGATCCTGGTCCCGCTCGCGGCGACGATGCTGGCCCGCGGCGTCTGGACGCGATGATTTGTACTGCACGACCGACACAGGAGACGCCATGAAACACGCGACCCCGACCGCCTTGTTGTGTGCCCTCGTCGCCGCCCTGGCGCTGCCCTCGGCCCAGGCGCAGAGCACGCTGGTCAAGCGCAAGCCCGGGCTGTGGGAAGTACGCCAGACCCACCAGAGCGGGCAGGTCAGTGGCCAGCAGATGCCGTCGAACAAGGAAATGGAAGCGGCACTGGCGACGATGACACCGGCGCAGCGCAAACAGGTCGAGCAGACCATGCGCGAACGCGGGCTCGGCTTGAGCCAGAAGCCCGGCACGATGCGCTACTGCCTGTCGCCGCAGATGGCCGAGCGCGACCCGCTGTCGCAGCCGCCCGACCCGAGCATGAAGTGCGACCACAAGGTCGACCCGGTGTCGGGCACCGAGGCCCGCTTCAGTTTCACCTGCACCGGCGACCAAGGCGCCATCAAGGGCGACGGCCGCGGCTGGGACTTGACCGCCGAAGGCTACAAGACGTCGATGGCGATGCAGGGCACGATCAACGGCGAGCCGGTGTCGATGAAGATGGAGCAAAGCGGGCGCTGGCTGGGCAGCGACTGCAAAGGCCTCAAGCCGCTCAGCCCCTGACCGCCCACCCGCACGGGCCTGTCATGGCGCGCCGAACAGGGGCTCCAGCTCCGCCGGCGGCAGGGGCCGGCTGAACCAAAAGCCCTGCACTTCGTCGCAGCCTCGGCGCTTGAGAAACTCGACCTGCTCGGAGGTCTCGACGCCTTCGGCCACCACGCGCAACTGCAGGCTGCGGGCCAGGCCGATGATGGCGCTGACGATGACAGCGTCGTCGGCATCATGGACAACGTCGTTCACGAACGAACGGTCGATCTTCAGCAGGTCGACCGGAAACCGCTTCAGATACGCCAGGCTCGAATAACCGGTGCCGAAATCGTCGACCGACACCTTGATGCCGAGGCGGTGGAGCTGCTCCAGGATGGCCAGCGTCTCGTCGGTGTTGTGCATCAGCGTCGTCTCGGTGATCTCGACCTCGAGCAAGCGGGGGTCGATGCCGGTTTCGTCGAGGGCGCTTCTGAGGGTGCCCAGCAGCTCGACGCGGTGGAACTGGCGGGCCGACAAGTTCACCGACACCGGGCACAGCCGCAGGCCCCGGGCGGCCCACCGTGCGATCTGGCGGCAGCACTCGCGCAGCACCCACTCCCCGATCGCCACCACCAGCCCGGTTTCTTCTGCCAGCGGGATGAATTCGGCCGGACTGACACGCCCGCGCGCAGGATGCTGCCAGCGTAGCAAGGCTTCGCAGGCACACAGGCGGCCGCTGCCCAGCTCATAGCGCGGCTGGTAATCGAGCACGAACTCGCCCCGCTCGATGGCGCGGTGCAGGTCGTTCTCGAGCAGCAATCGCTGCGACGACGGTGCGTCGCTCTCGCCGGCATAGAACAGGTAGTTGCGCAGCCCCTTGGACTTGGCCTGGTACATCGCCGCGCTGGCCTGGGCGATCAACGCTTCCCCGTCGCGGCCGTGGTCGGGGAACAGGCTGATGCCCACCGCCGGGGTGACACGCAACTCCAGCCCTTCGAGCAGATAGGGGCGCGACACCTCCTCGATCAGCTGCGAGGCCACCAGGGCTGCGTCTCCGGCACCCCTCAGTGACGGCAGCAGCATCACGAATTCATCGCCTCCCAGGCGGGTCATCGTGTCGCCGCTGCGCAGGCTGCGCCGGGCCCGCTCGGCGATGCGGCGCAGCAGACGGTCGCCGATCACATGGCCGAGCGAGTCGTTGATGGTCTTGAAGCGGTCGAGGTCCATGTACAGCAGTGCGACCGTGCCGTCTTGCGCTTCGGCATCGCGCAGCGCCTGCTGCAGCCGCACCTCGAACACGCGCCGGTTCGGCAGGCCCGTCAGCCGATCGTGTTCGGCCAGATGCCGCAACTGCTCCTCGGCCACCTGGCGGTCTTCGATCTCCTGGCGCAGTTGCGCATTCGCGAGCCCGAGCGCTTCGCTGCGCTCCTGCACGCGGGCTTCGAGTTCGCGCTGGCGCTGCTGCAGCCGCTGCAGGCCGCGCCACTGCTCGCTCAGGTCTTCCACCACCCAGACCACCACGCCCCGCTGCGAGCCGGCGCCTTCGACCGGCACCGCACGCACCCGCGCCCAGAAGGCCGAGCCGTCGCGGCGGCGCAGTTCCCGTTCGAGCTCGACCGGGCGCCGCTCGGCCAGGCTCTGGCCCACTGTGCAGGTCTCGTCGTCGTCCTTGGGGCGGCCGACCATCGGCCATTCGGGCAAGGCGATCAACTCGTCGCGGCTCCAACCGAACATCTCGAGGAAACGCCGGTTGGCCTGCAGCAAGCGCCGCTCGCGGGTGGTCGCCATCGCCACCGGGGCTGCATCGAACACCGACCAGAAAAACTCCTGCCCGGCGCCGCGCGCCAGTGCACCCGGCTCGGCGGCGGAGGGCGCGGTGGGCAGGGTGGGGAACAGGGGCTGGCTCATCAATTGCGTAAGCAAAGGTGTTGTCGTCGGCTGAACAGCGGCGGCGGCGGCGCGGCCGGGCGGTGTCGAGCACCTTTAGCAAGCAAGAATGAATCCCAACCGGCCAGTTCAGCGCGCAAGGCAGGCATCACAGGATACGTTGGGGATGGGACAAGGCCTCGTGCGCCGCGTGCAGCCGGCGCACCAGCACCGAAATAAAGGCCTCGCTGAAACGCTGGCGGCAGGCCAGGCTCAGTTGGCCCAGGGTCTCGGGTGTGAACGAGACGGTGGTCAGCGGATCGGTGGCCTCGACATCGGCGGTGCGGGTGCGCAGTTCGCGGCTGGGGGCCAGGTACGCCATTTCGCCCACCAGCGCGCCGGCGTCGAGCGTCTCGAACGTCTGCCCGTCGCGCCGCACGGCCACCTCGCCCTGCGCAATGATGTGGAAGTCGCGGCCCTTCTCGCCGCGGCGCATCAGTTTGTGCCCGATGGGAAACCGCTGCCAGCGCGCCTGGTGCACCACCTCCCACAGCTCGACGTCGTCGAAACGGCTGAAGAAATCGAGCCCGCGCAGCAGGTTGAAGCGCTCGGAGTCGAGCACCGCCTGCAGGTTGCCGCGCGGCACCTGGCGGTTGGTGATCAGCGCCGCCAGCGCATTGGCGAAGCTGTCCCAGCTGTCGTAGCGGTCGGCCGGCTGCTTCTGCAAGGTGCGCAGGATGACCTCGTCGACCGCCGGCTCGACGCCCTGGCGCCGCTGGCTGGGCGGCACCACGCTGCCGTACAGGATGCCCTGGATCATCGCCGCCTGCGACTCGCCCTCGACCGGCGGGTGCCCGGTGACAAGGTGGTAGAGCACGGCGCCGAGGGCGTACATGTCCGATTGCGCATTGAGCGCGGCGCCGTCGAGTTGTTCGGGCGACATGTAGGTCAGCGAGCCCACGCGGTGCACCTGCGTGATGTCGGCGCCCAGGTTGAGCGCGCTGCCGAAGTCGCTCACCTTCACATCGGTCAAGTGCCCGCCCGACTCGACCGCCAGCAGGTTGGCCGGCTTGATGTCGCGGTGGATCAGGCCCTGGCGGAACACATAGCCGAGCGCCATCGCACACTTGAAGCCGATTTCGACGATCAACTCGAGCGGCAGCAGCTGGTCGGCGCGGCAATAGCGGCGCAAGGTGGAGCCGGGCACATGCTCCATGACCAGGTACTGCTCCGCAGGCCCGTCCACGGCGTCGAAGATCTGCACCACGTGCGGGTGTTGCAGCCGCCCCACCAAGGCCGCCTCGGCGGCGAAGAAGCGTGAGTAGTAGCGTCCGTCCACCGGGTCGCGCACCGCGCTCTCGCGCACCCGTTTGACCGCGACGTCACGGTCGTGGAACTCATCGCGGCACAAAAAGACCTCGCTGGTTGCTCCCTCGCCGAGCTTGCGCAAGACACGGTATTCGCCGATGCGGGTCGGCAGGGACTCAGGAGAGGCGGCAGAGACTTCGGGCATGCAAACGCGAGACGGGGTTCCGGCAACCATCATTTCATTGCCGCGCCCCCGCCGCAAGCGGGCTGCCCCCGGTGACAGTGCCGGGCCGTGGTTGGCAGGCGGCGCCATGGAGCCGAAAAGTAGAATCGCGGGATGATCCGCGCCAAACACGAACTTCTCGAGGCCCTGGCCGCCGAACTGGCCGCCCTGGCGCCCGAACAAACGCCAGTCGCCGCTTTCGAGCTGCCCAAGCAGGCAGCCCACGGCGACCTGGCCTGCACCTCGGCGATGCAGCTCGCCAAACCGCTGAAGAAGAACCCGCGGGAATTGGCGCAAACCCTGGTCGCGGCGCTACAACGGCACGACGCGTTCCGGCGCTGGGTCGAGGCGATGGAGATCGCCGGCCCGGGCTTCATCAACCTGCGCCTGAAGGCCGCCGCCAAGCAGCAGGTCGTGGCTGAGGTGCTGCAGGCCGGCGACCGCTTCGGCCGCGCCGCGCCGAAGGGCCGCCGCGTGATGGTGGAGTTCGTCTCGGCCAATCCGACCGGGCCCTTGCACGTCGGGCACGGCCGCCAGGCGGCCCTCGGCGACGCCTTGTGCCATTTGTTCGAGACGCAGGGCTATGAGGTCACGCGCGAGTTCTATTACAACGATGCCGGCGTGCAGATCGGCACGCTGGCGAATTCCACGCAGCTGCGCCTGAAGGGCTTGAAGCCGGGCGATCCGCAGTGGCCCGAAGCGGCCTACAACGGCGAATACATCGCCGACATCGCGGCCGACTTCGCCGCCGGCAAGACCGTCAAGGCCGACGACCGCGAGTTCACCGCGTCGGGCGACCCGGAAGACCTCGACGGCATCCGCCAGTTCGCGGTCGCCTACCTGCGCCACGAACAAGACCTCGACCTGCAGGCTTTTGGCGTCAAGTTCGACCATTACTTCCTCGAGTCCAGCCTCTACACCAGCGGCCGCGTCGAACAGACCGTGCAAAAGCTGATCGACGCCGGCAAGACCTTCGAACAGGACGGCGCGTTGTGGCTGCGCACCACCGACTACGGTGACGACAAGGACCGCGTGATGCGCAAGTCCGACGGCACCTACACCTATTTCGTGCCCGACGTGGCCTACCACATCTCGAAGTGGGAGCGCGGCTACACGCAGGTGATCAACGTCCAGGGCAGCGACCACCATGGCACCATCGCGCGGGTGCGCGCCGGGCTGCAGGCGGCCGGCGTCGGCATTCCGGTGGGCTACCCCGATTACGTGCTGCACAAGATGGTCACCGTGATGAAGGGCGGCGAGGAGGTCAAGATCTCCAAGCGCGCCGGCTCCTACGTCACGCTGCGCGATTTGATCGACTGGACCAGCCGCGACGCGGTGCGCTTCTTCCTGATCAGCCGCAAGGCCGACACCGAGTTCGTGTTCGACGTCGACCTGGCCCTGAAGCAGAACGACGAGAACCCGGTCTATTACGTGCAATACGCGCACGCCCGCATCTGCTCGGTACGCCAGCAGTTCGTCGAGCGTGGCGGCGACCTGGCCTCGCTGCGCAGCGCCGACCTCGCGCACCTGGTCGCCCCCAGCGAAACCGCGCTGATGCTGAAGCTGGCCGAATACCCGGAGATGCTGGCCCGGGCGGCGCACGACCTGGCGCCGCACGACGTGGCCTTCTACCTGCGCGACGTCGCCTCGGCCTTTCACACCTACTACAGTGCGCAACGCTTCCTCGTCGACGACCCCGAACTGACGCGCGCGCGACTCGCCCTGCTGACCGCCACGATGCAGGTGTTGCGCAACGGCCTGACGGTGCTGGGCGTCAGCGCGCCGGAAAAGATGTGAGCACAATCGCGGGCGACAACACCGCGAGCGCCTCGCGCAGCACCCCTCGAAAGTAAGTAAGAAAAGAAAGCCAGAACTCATGAAACAGCAACGTGGCGGCTTCTTCCTCGGCCTGATCGTCGGTCTGCTGGTCGGGCTGGCGCTCGCCCTGGGCGTGGCGCTCTACGTCACCAAGGTGCCGGTGCCCTTCGTCAACAAGGTGCCCTCGCGCACGGCCGAACAAGACGCGGCCGAGGCCGAACGCAACCGCAACTGGGACCCCAACACGCCGTTGCAGGGCAAAACGCCTGCTCGGCCGCAGCCCACCACGCCCCCGGCCTCGGCCGAGCCCGCGCTGCCCTCCGCGTCGGCCGCGCTGCCGCCGGGGTTGCGGCAGAACTCCCGCGCCGCCGACCCCGCACGCCCCGGGGCCTCGGCGCCGGCCGCCTCGACGCGTGACCCGGCCGCCATCCTGTCCGGCAAGCTGCCGGGCCAGGCCAGCGATGCAAGTGCGGTGTACTTCGTGCAGGCGGGTGCCTATGCTCGGGTCGAAGAAGCCGAGCAGCAGCGCGCGCGGTTGGCGATGCTGGGCTACACGGCCCGGATCACCGAGCGCGAGCAGACCGGCCGCACCGTCTACCGCGTGCGGCTGGGCCCTTACGAGGCCCAGCCCGAGGCCGACGCAGCCAAGGAAAAGCTGGCCGGCAACGGCATTGAATCGGCCCTGGTGCGGGTGCAGCGATAAAACCGGCGGTCGGAAAGAACTTTGTCCGGTGTCCCGACTCCATGGGACACCCATCCGAACACAAGAAAGGAAACTGGATGAAGCGTCGTGAGTTCACGGGCGGCCTGGCCGCATGGGTCGGCGGGTCCAGCGTGGCCCCCCTGCTGGCGGGCACCGCCGCAACCCTCGGCACCGCAGCGGCGCAGGCCCAGACGCCCAAGCCCGGCACCGACTACGTGGTGCTGAAGCAGGCGCAGCCGACGGCGGCGACCAAGGGCATCGAGGTGGTCGAGTTCTTCTGGTACGGCTGCCCGCATTGCTACCGCTTCGAGCCCCTGCTCGAAGCCTGGGTCAAGAAGCTGCCGGCCGACGTCAGCTTCCGGCGCGTGCCGGTCGCGTTCCGGGACGAGTTTGTCGTCCACCAGAAGATCTACTACGCGCTGGAAGCGCTGGGCAAGGTCGACGCGCTGCACAAGCGCGTATTCCAGGCCGTGCATGCCGACAAGAACCCGCTCGACCAGACCGAAGCGATCGCCGACTTCATGGCCCGTAACGGCGTGGACCGGGCTGCGTTCCTCGACGCCTACAATTCCTTCGGCGTGCAGACCAAGACCCGCCAGGCCAAGCAACTGGCCGAGGGTTACCGCATCGACGGCGTTCCGGCGCTGGGCATCAACGGCCGCTACTGGACCTCGGGCGCCCTGGCGCGCTCTCTCGAGCGTTCGCTCGACATCGCCGACCACCTGATCCAGGTGTCGCGCACCGGCAAATAAATTTGCCGCCGCGGGTGTCCGGCCGCAACCGGACACCCCGCTCAGCCAGGCTGGGGGCCGGCAATCGGCCCCAGTGTGCAAAACCTCCTCATCGCCAGCCGGGAAATCGGCAAACACGGGCTAGAATGAGCCGGTACTGCAAGTTTCATGCCTTCATGAGCCCCATTTCTGCGCGCCGCAAGGCGCTGTTTCCCTCCCTCGCACCGGTAGCGCGCGCGCCGCGACGGCCCGCGCTGTGGCTGCTGTGTGCCGCGCTGGCCGCCGGTGTCACGGGCGCGCAGGCGGAAAAGGCCGATCGCAACAAGCCGCTCAACTTCAGCGCCGACAACCTGCGTTATGACGACGTCAAGCAGACCAACGTGCTGACCGGCAATGTGCAAATCACCAAAGGCAGCATGGTGATGCGCGCCGCCCGCGTCGAGGTGCGCCAGACGCCCGACGGCTACCAGTCGGCGCTGGGCCTGGGCAGCGGCAAACCCGCGTATTTCCGCCAAAAGCGCGACGCACTCGACGAATTCATCGAAGGTGAAGCCGAGCGGATCGAATACGACGGCAAGAGCGATCTGCTGCGCCTGACCGGCGGCGCCGTGATCCGCCGCTACCGCGGCGACACGGTGGCCGACGAAGTGGCCGGCCAGGTCATCACCTACAACAACGCCGCCGAGGTGTTCACGGTCGACGGCACCGCGACGGGCACGCCGGGCGGCCGGGTACGCGGTGTCTTGTCGCCGAAACCACAACCGGCGACCGCTCCCGCACCCGCCCCAGGGGCATCGAGGGACGGCCCATGAGGGTGCATCCATGACCAGCGGCACACCGGTACGAGAAGCCCGCCGCAGCCGCCTCGAGGCAAGCGGGCTGCAAAAGTCCTACGGCGCCCGCCAGGTGGTCAAGAACGTCCACCTGGCCGTCGAAAGCGGCGAGGTCGTGGGCCTGCTGGGGCCTAACGGCGCCGGCAAGACCACCAGCTTCTACATGATCGTCGGGCTGGTACGCGCCGACGGCGGCGAGATCAAGCTGGACGACCGCAACGTCGAACGTCGGCCCATCCACGAACGCTCCCGCCTCGGCCTGAGCTACCTGCCGCAGGAAGCCTCGATCTTCCGCAAGCTCACGGTCGAAGAGAACATCCGGGCCGTGCTGGAGCTGCAGCACGACAAAAAAGGCAAGCCGCTCACCTCGCAGCAGATCGACCAGTACCTGGGCTCGCTGCTGCACGACCTCAGCATCGAGAAGTTGCGCCACACACCGGCGCCCGCCCTGTCGGGCGGCGAGCGCCGACGCGTCGAAATCGCGCGTGCGCTGGCCACCCGGCCCCGCTTCATCCTGCTCGACGAACCGTTTGCCGGCGTCGACCCGATCGCGGTCATCGAGATCCAGCGCATCATCAATTTCCTGAAAGCACGTGGCATCGGCGTGTTGATCACCGACCACAACGTGCGTGAGACGCTGGGCATATGCGACCACGCCTACATCATCAGTGAGGGAGAAGTGCTCGCCCAGGGCACGCCGAGCGAGATCGTCGAAAACGCCGACGTGCGCAAGGTTTACCTCGGCGAACACTTCCGGATGTGATGAAGCCCTCGCTGCAAGTCCGCCTGTCCCAGCACCTGGCGCTGACGCCCCAGCTGCAGCAATCGATCCGCTTGCTGCAGCTGTCGACGCTCGAACTCCACCAGGAGGTCGAGCAGATGCTGGAGCAGAACCCGTTTCTCGAGCCCGATGACGACTACTCGGCCGAGGCGGCTGCAGCGGCCGCGGCCGAGCGCCCCGTGACGCGCGAGCAGACCCAGACCGCCGACGCTGAACACAACGACAGCGCCGAGGCGCCCGACGCCGCGGCCAGCGTCGACAGCGTCGAGTTCGGCGCCACCGAGCGCGAAGACTGGGAGAACGGCACCGAACGCGACGACTTCGACGGCATCCGCGAAACGCCCAGCAACCGCAACGGCGCGATCGACGACGACGACCTCGACCCGATCGACCGGGCCGCGCCCGGTATCAGCCTGCAGGACCATTTGCGCCAGCAGCTGCGCGGCATGCGCCTGGAGCCGTCGGACATGGCCGCGGTGATGGTGCTGATCGAGTCGCTCGACGAAGACGGCTACCTCGCCGACCCGCTCGAGGAGATCGCCGAGCGCCTCGCCGAGGACGAGGAAGAGCGCGAGGAACTGCTCGAACGGCTGCAGTGCGCGTTGCGCTGGCTGCACAACATGGAGCCGACCGGCGTCGGCGCGCGCAACCTGTGCGAATGCCTGTCGCTGCAGCTGCGCGCCTTGCCGCGCAGCGAGGCCCAGATCATCGCGCTGATGATCTGCAAGAGCTGCCTCGATGCGCTGGCCAAGCGCGACATCAAGAAGCTGATGGCCGCGACCGGGGCCGACGAAGAGCTGATCAAGCAGGCGCAGACCCTGATCGTCTCGCTCGAGCCCAAGCCCGGCCGGCCTTTCGTTCGGGCCGAAGCCAACATCGTCGTGCCCGATGTCATCGTGCAGAAGTCGGGCCGCAACTGGAAGGTGGTGCTGAACCCCGACGTGATGCCCAAGCTGCGCATCAACGACCTCTACGCGCAGGCGATCAAGCAGCAGCGCTCCGGCGACAGCGGTCAGGCCTTGAGTGCGCGGCTGCAGGAAGCGCGCTGGTTCATGAAAAACATCCAGCAGCGCTTCGAGACCATCCAGCGCGTCTCGCAGGCCATCGTCGAGCGGCAGAAGAATTTCTTCACCCACGGCGAGATCGCGATGAAGCCGCTGGTGCTGCGTGAAATCGCCGACGAGCTGGGCCTGCACGAATCGACCATCTCGCGCGTGACCACCGCCAAGTACATGTCCACGCCCTTCGGCACCTTCGAGTTGAAGTATTTCTTCGGCTCCTCGCTGAACACCGAAGCCGGCGGCAATGCGTCCAGCACCGCGGTGCGGGCGCTGATCAAGCAGCTGGTGGCGGCCGAAGATCCCAAGAAGCCGCTGTCGGACAGCCAGCTCAGCCTGATGCTCGAAGAGCAGGGCATCCAGGTGGCACGGCGCACCGTCGCCAAATACCGCGAAGCGCTGAAGATCGCGCCCGCCAATCTGCGCAAGAGCCTGTGAAACCCTTCGAGTTGTTCCTGCCGTGTGCCGGCGGTGTCGAGGCCCTGCTGGCCGATGAGGTGATGGCGGTGCTCGGGCCCGAGACCTCGGGCACGCTGGAGCGCGGCGGCATCGCGATGCAAGGCGACGCCGCCGCGGTGATGCGCCTCAACCTCGAAAGCCGCCTCGCGCAGCGCGTGCTGGTGCGGGTGGCCCACGGCCCCTACCGCCTCGAGGACGACCTCTACGCGCTGGCGCGGCAAGTGCCGTGGCAGGCCTGGATCACGCCGCGCCAGACCTTCAAGATCGACGTCACCGCGCAGCGCTCGCCATTGCGCAGCCTGAACTTCGCGGCGCTGCGCATCAAGGACGCGCTGTGCGACGTGCTGCGCGAGGAAAGCGGCGACCGACCCAATGTCGACACGCAGCGGCCGCAGCTGCGCGTCATGCTGCACCTGACCGAGACCCATGCCACCCTGTATGCCGACACCTCCGGCGAGCCGCTCTTCAAGCGCGGCTGGCGCGAGGACAAGGGCGAGGCGCCCCTGAAGGAGACGCTGGGAGCCGCGATGCTGGCGGCCGCCGGCTGGCAAGGCGGCCCCGACGCCGGCGGCGCGCTGCTCGACCCCTGCTGCGGCTCGGGCACGATCGCCATCGAAGCCGCGCAGATCGCCTGTGGCATCGCCCCCGGCCTGAAGCGCCGCTTCGCATTCGAGTCGCTCGCGCCGTTCGCCGGGCCCGACGCACGCGCCCAGTGGCAGTCGCTCAAGCAGCAGGCGCAGGCCCGGGTCCACGCCCCGACGGTACCGGTCCACGCAAGCGACGTGGCCTTCCGCATGGTCGATTTCGCGCGCCGCAATGCCGAGCGCGCCGGGGTCGCGCATGCGATCGAATTCCACGGCGGCGATGCGCTCGAGCGCCCGGCGCCGCGGCTGCCGGACGGGCTGGCACGCACGATGATGGTCAACCCGCCCTATGGCGAGCGCATCGAGGCACGCGGCAGCGTCGACCGCGGACGCGAACAGACCGGCGCGCCGGACGATTTTTTCCCCCGCCTCGCGTCGCACTGGAAACGCCACTTCGGTGGCTGGACCGCCTGGGTGTTGAGCCCCGACATGAAGCTGCCGTCGAAGATGCGCCTGAAGGAAAGCCGGCGGGTGCCGATGTGGAACGGGCCGATCGAATGCCGTTTGTTCCGCTTCGACCTGGTCAGCGGGAGCATGCGCGAGGGCAGCCCGGCCACGCAGGCCTGAACTTGCCGCCATGCGGGGAGGGCCCCGTCGCCCCCAACGCACGAAGCGCAAGGCGCATGCCTCAGCGGCGAGACGAGGCAACCGCCCTTACATCCGACGGCGCAGGTGTGGAGGCCGCGAACGCCGCGGCGCTCAGCCCCACCCGCAGCGCCTCCACCGCCTCCTCGAAAGCCTCACGCGCCTCGTCCACCCCACCGGCGAGGTTCAGAAAACCATGGATCAGCCCCGGGTAGCAGCGCAGCGTCGCCGGCGTCCCGGATTGCTGCAGCTTGGCGGCATAGGCCTCGCCCTCGTCGCGCAAAGGATCGAAGCCAGCGATCTGGATGAACGCCGGCGGTGAGCCGCGCAAGTCGTCGTGCAGCGGGGACATGCGGTTGTCCCCGCGCTGGGCGCGCGGCGCGTAGTGGTCGATGCACCAGTCCATCGACGGTCGCTCCAGGAAGAACCCCTGGGCGTAGCGCAGGATCGACGGCGAATGCATCTGGTTGTCCACCACGGGGTAGCACAGCAGCTGGAAGCTCGGCCGCACCGCATCGCCCCGCGTGTCAAGCGCCACCACCGTGGCAAGGTTGGCCCCGGCACTGTCGCCGCCGACGGCCAGGCGCTGCGGATCGACGCCCAGTGCCGCCGCCTGCTCGGCAATGGCGCGCAGCGCGGCCACCGAATCGTCGACGGCCGCCGGAAAACGATGTTCAGGCGCCAGCCGGTAGTCCACCGAGAGCACCTGCACCGGCGCTGCCGCGGCCAGGCATCGGCACACACCGTCATAAGAGTCGAGCGAGCCCAGCACAAAACCGCCGCCGTGGTAGTACACCAGCGTCGGGGCGGGTGCCGACCCGGACAAGGTCGCCGGGCGGTACCGCCGCACCCGCATCGGCCCGGTCGCCGTGTCGAGCTGCAGATCGGATGACGACACCGGCTGCGAAGGCCGCGGTGCCAGCATGTTGCCCTCGCCTTCGAATTGCCGCCGGGCCTTGTCCACCGACAACTCGCTCCACGGCTTCTTGCCCCCCAGCGTGCGCAGCTTCAACATCAGCTGCACCTGGGGGTTGAGCGCCTGCCCGTCCACCACCACCGGTTCGCCGGCCAGGCGCGACAGCAGCGACGCCGGCAAGCGCATGGCCGTGTGCGCCACCAGCGCCTCGAGCCTCTCTACAACGCGGTGCACCCGCATGCCTGTCTCTCCTCGATCAAGGGGTTCACGTTGCGCACCCACTTGTCTCGATCGTGCCCGACGTGACCCATGCAAGGCGCGCTTGCAACCTTGAGCAAGGCTGGTACCCGGGCGAGACGTGTGTGCGCGATGTCATCGCGCACACACGTGTGCCGCTGCGTCACCGGCGCATATCCTAGGACAGCGGATGTTCGACACCACCCGGTGTTTCGCGCAGGATGCGGCGTGCATGGTAGGCAAAGCCGGCCTGCGAGCGTTTCTCCTGGAGCACCCAGTCGTGCGCCTCGCGCGCCAGCTCCGGGTCGAGGGGCTGCACCGTGCCGGCGGCCTCGGCCAGCAACTGCAGGCGAGCAGCACGTTCACATTGAATTGCGAGCAAACAGGCTTCTTCGACCGAGGTGCAGGCCACCACCAGGCCATGGTGGGCCAGCAAGGCCGCACGTTTGTCGCCCAGCACGCCCGAGATGATCTCGCCTTCGCTGTTGCCCACCGGCACCCCCGGCCAACGCGCGAGGAAGGCGATGTCGTCGAACAGCACGCAGGTGTCCATGTGCGACACCTGCAGGGGCCTCTCGAGCATCGACAACGCACTGATGTGCAGCGGGTGGGTGTGGACGATACACCGCACGTCCGGCCGTGCACGGTAGATCCAGCTGTGGAAGCGGTTGGCCGGGTTGGCCATGCCGTCGCCTTCGAGCACCTGCAGGTCTTCGTCGACCAGCAGCAGATTGGACGCGGTGATCTCGTCGAAGCCCAGCCCGAGTCGCTGTGTGTAGTAGTGACCGGGCACCTCGGCGCGGGCGGTGATCTGCCCGGCCAACCCGGAGTCGTGGCCTTGCGCGAACAGGATGCGACAGGTGAGCGCCACTTTCTCCCGCAGCGACCACGTCGGCGCTGTCAGATGCTGCTGCATCTGCGCTTTGGCCCGTTCGATCAGTTCGTCTTTTTGCATCGTCAGTGTGTCTGCCATCGGCATTCCCTCGGGCCCGCCATCAGGGCGGTCCGGTTGCAAGGCGGGCAAGCCGCCCTTGGTGATTGCTGCACAGTCATGGACCAACCTCCGTGCTGCGCACTCCGGTGCGAGCGTCTTCGGGCGGCCGTGCGACGCTGATTGACCAACCTCCGTGCTGCGCACTCCGGTGCGAGCGTCTTCGGGCGGCCGTGCGACGCTGATTGACCAACCTCCGTGCTGCGCACTCCGGTGCGAGCGTCTTCGGGCGGCCGTGCGACGCTCATTGACTCACCTTCATGCCGCCTCAGGCTCTGCCGCCACCCAAGCCAGGTGGTGGGCGGTCTCGATCGAGCTGAAGAAGGCGAGCCGGGCGTCGACCAGATGACGTCCAGCTTCGAGCATCTGGTCGATCTGGTCATTGTCGCCGGCGGCGAGCTGCACCATGATGTCGCGGATGGTCTCGGCATGGCCGTCGTCGCACTCGACATGGATGCGGAAGAACTCCAGTTCTTCCGGTTGGGCACCGCACGCCGAGAAGCCCGCAAGGATGTCCGAATAAACCGCTGGCACCAGGGCCTCGGCGCCAAGGCACAGGGCCCCCAGGCCGCGGGCCGGGTTGGGGTCGCGGCAGTTGGCGAACATCGCGTCGATCAGCTGGCGTGTGCCCGGCAAGGGACGCGCTCTCTCGAGCGTGAGGCCGAAGTGCTCGAGCATGTCGCGATAGATCAAATAGTGCGGACGCGGGCTGTCAGGCGCCAGCCCGAGCTCCTCGAACAGGTTTTCCGCCAGCGCCAGCACCTCCTGGTTGCTGGGCAGATTGGCCATCATCGCGCAGAGGTAGCGCGTGAAGTAGGTGCTGTAGAGGCCCTGCTGGACCAGCATCAGCTTCAGTTCGTCCAGCGTCACGGTGCCGGCTCGGCAGCGTGCAAGAAAGGAATGTTTGCGTGTCCGCTCGATCAATGCGAGCTTGGTCGCTTCGAGGGTTTCGATTTGCAGGTTCATGGATGACTCCGGGTGAGGATCAAAGATCGGGCCCTTGCGGGCGGCAGAAATGAAAACGTCGTGCCTGGTAGACCCCCCCTTTACGGCGTGTTGCAGTGCCACGCCGTTTCATGCAACCTTTACCGCCGTTTGACGCATATCCCCGTAAGACCGACAGTAGCAAGCCGGGAGTAGGGTCGGATATCTTCATCAATTGACAGGGACCTGTCGGTCTCCTCATGACTCCAGCGACAGACACGAGCGCATCTGCACTCACAGGAGGCTTGCAATGCAATCTCAGGAACAGGTCCTCCGGGTACTGCCCGACCTGTTGACCGCGGGCAGCACCGACCAGGTGAAGGAGCTTTGCCAACGCTACATCGGCGCGATGGGATTCGATTCGTTCTTGATCCTGGTGCACGCACCAGCGGTCGGTTCCGACCCCGAGCACCTCATCACCACCACCTACCCCGAGGCCTGGATCGAGCGATACCACCGCGCGCAGTGGTGGCACCACGACCCTGTCATACGGCACTGCGCCAGCTCCCCGGTGCCACTGGTATGGCACCGGGAGCGTTTTCAGGAAACCCAGACGCGGCACCTGTTCGAGGAGTCGTCCGCCTACGGCGTCGCCACCGGCGTGGCCTCCGCACTGCGTGGCATCAACAGCGGCCAGAAGATGATGATGTCGGTCGCCTGCGATGCGCATGTCGACTCCAAGACCGAAGCTTGGTTGTCCGCTGTGACCCCCTCGGTGCACCTGCTGGCCGCTTATGCCTACGAGGCCTTGTGCCGCACGCAAGAGTCGGGGGGCAGCGAGGCGCCGGTGGTGAACCTGACCGAGCGCGAGCGCGAATGCCTGCGCTGGGCGGCGGCAGGCAAGACCTCCTGGGAGACCTCGCAGATCCTCAGCTGCTCGGAAGCCACCGTGAACTTCCATCTGCGCAACGTGATCCAGAAGTTGAGCGCCTCCAACCGACGCCAGGCCGTGGCCCGCGCGTTGTCGCTGGGCCTGATCCATGTCTGACCAGACTGTCGGCGGTCCGTTGGTTCTTGCCATGGTTCAGGGCCTGTTCTTACGGTGGGAGGGCTCGCGTCGGTGCCTGGCCGGGCCCTAGCCCGCCAGCAGCACGCCGGATGAGGACGGGGCCTGCCGCATCAGGTGCACCAGTTCCTGCCGCTTGAGCTTGCCGCTCGGCGTGGTCGCGATGTCGGCCACGAATTCGATCCGATCGGGGCGCAAGGCCTTGGGGTGCAGCTCCTGTTGCATGCGCTTCATCAGGTCGTGAGCCACCGTCGTGTCCTCGCAGCCCCCCGCCGTGACCAGATAGGCTCGCAGCCGTGTCAGACCTTCGGGCGTGGTGATGGGCACCGCGGCCGCTTTCAGCACACGCTTGTCGGTCAACAGGAAGGCTTCGAGCTCCTGCGGGCTGACCCAATGGCCGGCCACCTTGATGCGCTCGCTGTCGCGCGAAACGAAGCGTAGGCCGGCCGCGTCGCGCACGAACAGGTCCCCCGTCTCGAACAGCGTGGGCGGCGACGCGATCGAGCCCGGCACGTCGGCGTCGAGGTAGCCCAGCATCAAGCATCCTTCGCGCAGTCCGAGCGCAAAGGTGCCGGAAGGTACGTCTTCACTTGCCGCATGCGGCATCTCGGTGTAGCGGAAGCCGTCCACTGGCTGCAGGCCGGGCGGCCCGAAAACGGTCTCGGACAAATAGGGCGCGAAGGTTTCGGTGGCGCCGATCGAGTCGAGCATGCGGGTACCCGACCAGCCTTCCCAGCGCTGACGCACCACCGGCGGCAAACGTTCGCCGGCCGACATGGCGAGCCGCAGCGCGTCGAAACGATAGGGGCGCCGCGCGCGTACCGTGAGCAGGTGATAAAGCGTCGGCACCGCCAGGAACACGCTGACGGCCTCGGCTTCGATGGCGTCGAGAAATTCGGTGTGCTGCTGCCACTGGGGCACCATCACCGCGGTGGCGCCAACACTGAGCGGCGCATGCAGACCTTGCAGGCCGAACGAGAAAAACGGGCCGATGCTCGCCAGCACCCGATCTTCTCGGGTGATGCCCCACATCCGGCGTGTCACCGTGCGCTCGAACTCCCAGAACGAGCGGTGGGCATGGACACACAGCTTGAGCCGCCCGGTCGAGCCCGACGTTGCCAACACCAAAGCCGGGCGCAGGTCGAAGCTGGCCGCGAGGTCGCTCACCGGCAAGTGGGGGGAGGTCGGTTGCGCGCCGTCCGCCAACTGCTCCACCGGGGTCATCGGCTCGGCGGCCGCGACCCGAGAGGTGCGGTCGGCAAGCACCAGCCGCGGGTCGAAATCGCGCCACAACATGTCGTATTGCGACGCCGGGAGATCGGGATGAACCAAGAAGGGCAGATGGCCCGCCCGCATGGCGCCCAACCAGTACACCACCGTTTCCAGTGTGGCCGACCCCACCAGGGCCACACGCTGCTGGCGGCGGCTGCCGGCCAGGCGGATGTCGAGTTCCCGCGCGGCCGCCACGCTCAGCCGCTGCAGTTCGCCGTAGCGCACGGTGCGCCGGCCGCTGGCACCGCCCTCGATCAGCGCCACCCGGCCGGCCAGGCCGGCACGCACATGGCGGTCGACCAGCAGGTCGACACAGCCGGGACTCGGGTCGAGATGCATCACGGTTAGCCTCTCTTGTTTTCGTTCACGGCAGACGGCGCGGCCAGGTGCCCGCTCAGCGGACCATTTCCGCCGGGCCGATCGACGCGAGCCGCTTGAAGTCGAGCGCGGGCATGCCGGCGCGCAACAGTTGCAGCAAACGTTCCATCGTGGCGCGCGGGTTGGCGCGCTGGAATACGTTGCGCCCGACGCACATGCCGCCGGCGCCGTAGCGCACCACCGCACTGCCCAACTCCATCAGCGCTTGCTCTTCGACCAGCGCACCGCCGGCGAACAGCACTGGAGTGTGCGGCTGGATGCCGTCGATCAGCTCGGGAATGTTCGACAGGTCGGCTGGCGCGGTCACCTTGAGCACATCGATGCCCAGCTCGACCATCGCCCGCATGACATGGCGCAGCCGGCCCAAAGCCCCTTCGACGACCGGCGACTTGTCGTAGACCATGGCCAGCACCGGCACACCATAGGCGTGCGCTTCGTCGACCACCTCGCCGACCAGGCGCAGGTTGTGCGAAGCGGTCGCCGGCAAGAAATCGGTTTGCACCGAGACGGCGTCGGCGCCCAGGCGTAACGCCGCCTCGACGCTGGTGACCCGGTGCTTCACATCCGGCGTATCGCCCCAGCCCAGCGCGCCGTTGAGGTGGATCATCAGGCCGCAGCCCGGCACACCACCGAGGCGCTCGGCGTAACCCTTGTGCAGCACCACGCCGGTCACCACCTCGGGCGTCAGCCAGCGCAACACGTCGTCGGTGCGGTTGAGCCCGGGAATGGGCCCGAACGTGAGGCCATGGTCCATCGGAACGATCAGCGCCTTGCCCGACGCGCGGTCCACGAAGCGCTCCCAGCGCCTCTTGCGTGCCATTTCGGTCATGTGTCGGTCCCCGGTTTCAGATCAACAGAACCGAGCACGAGCGCTCGGAGGGGCTGCCGGTGGCACGCAGGGGGTGCGCCGCGAGGCATTCGCCTTGCGCAGCATGCAGCGTGGCGTTGTGGTGCGCGACGCTGGTCTCGTCGGCCTGCACCGCCGTCACCGCGGTGCCCATCAGCATCCACGCGACCGCCGACAGCAAGCGCGTCAACGGCGCAGCGCCGCGCGCGGCGCGCACCGCGGCCCCGACACGGCGCCGCGCCGTGGCACACGCGACCGCGGCGATGCCCAGCATCACCAGCGTGACGCTGCCCAGCGCCCACGGCAGCGGCAGATCGAGAGCCACCGTCACCGGCTCGGCACGCCATGGCAGCTGGATGCGCAGGCCGGCATAGCCGATTGCGCAGGTCACGAGGTAGCCCGATGCCATGGCGAGGAGTGCGGCCATCAACGTCGTCAGCAGGCTCTCTTTGACGAACAGGCCGGCAATGGCGTGGCGACTGAAGCCCATGGCGCGCAACATGCCGATCTCGCGCACCCGGTCGAAGACATTCATCGCCACCGCGTGCCGGACGATGGTCGAGGCGATCACGAACACCAGCACGCCGGTGAAGGCAAACCCGGCCTGGAACAACTTTATGCAATGCGCATGGGCGTCTCGGTCGGTCACCGCGTCCGCCAGCGCACCCTCGAAGAAGCGCATGTAGCCCAGGAGCAGCAGCATCGCGAGCAGCCACACGGCCAAGGCCATCGTGGTGGCCAGCGTGCGGCGCCGGTCGCGACAGAGGTTGCGGAGAGCGACCGGCCACATCACACCACCTCCAGCAGGCGGTACCGCCCCGAGGCAACGCCGTCGTCGGGCCGCGCGCCGCGCGTCACCGACAGCTTGCCGTCGCGCAGGTCCACGATGCGCGTCACGTGTCGCAGCAGGCGGTCGTCGTGGGTCGAGAACACGAAGGTCACGCCGCTTTGGGCGTTGAGCTGCTTCATCAGTTCGACCAGCGCCAGCGCGTTGGTGCTGTCCAACCTGGCCGTCGGCTCGTCGGCGAGGATCAGATCGGGCCGGGTTACCAGCGCCCGCGCAAACGCGACCCGCTGGCGTTGGCCGCCCGACAGCTGGTCGGGCCGAAAGCCCGCATGCCGTTCCAGGCCGACCGAGCGCAAGGCTTCCTGGGTGCGCTGCTGCATCTGCGTGCGCGACAGACGGTGCAGGTGCAGCGGCAAGGCGACGTTCTCGAAGGCGGTGAGCACCGGCACCAGGTCGAAGGGCTGCAGGACCAGCCCCACGCTGCGGCTGCGCAGCTGGTCGAGTTCTCGCTCGTCCAGCGAACTGACCGCCTGACCCAGCACCCGCACCTCGCCGGCACTCGGTGTGTCGAGGCATCCGAGGAGGTTGAGCATGGTCGTCTTGCCGCTGCCGCTCGGCCCGGTGATGGCCACGAAGTCGCCGCGCTGCACGGTGAAGTCGACACCGTCGAGCGCCGTCACTTCGGTCTCGCCGAGCCAATACGACTTACGGACCGAGACGAATTCAATCAGGTTCATGGTGGTCCCCCTTCTTTTCGGTTCACTTCTGGCATTGCGTGGCTGGACCCTCGCGCTCGGGCTCGCCGGCCCTTCGTGTGTCTGTCGCGCCGCGTTGAAGCGGCTCGAACAGGCGTTCGCACGGGTGCGGCCGCAGCGCCCTCGCCGCGCTACACCTGCCGCGTGCCGTGCCGGCGGCCGGCGCGTCAGGCCGGCTGCAGGCTGCCGCCGACCTGGGACAGTAAGGGTTCGCATGGCGTATCGGCCAAGGTGGCAACCCAGCCTTGTAGTTGTGCGTTGTAGCGCTCACGCAGCTTGCGCTTGAGGGTCTTGCCCGTGGCGCCGATGGGAAACTCCTCCCAGTCGATCACCCACACATGCCGCAGCTGCTGGTCGGCACCCAGCGTCGCGTTGAGGGTGCGCCGCAGCACCGACGCTGCGACCGGGGCAGCGTCGGTGCGCAGCGCGACCACCGCCGCGGGCAGCTCAGGTCCCTCGGGGTCCTGGCGCACGCCGAACACGCAGGTGTCCAGCACCCCCGGGTGCTTCAGCACCACTTCTTCGATCGGCAACGTATAGACCGGGCCGGTGGCGGTGTGCATCACGTCGACCTCGTGGTCGAGATGCACCAGCTCGCCGTCGTCACCTTCGAGCACCAGGTCGCCGGTGAACCACCAGCCGTCGCGGGTGGTGGCATAGAGCGCGTCGTGGGCGTTCCAGTAACCGCCGAACAGGCTCTTGCCCTTGATCATCAAGCGGCCGACTTCTCCACGCGGCACCGGCCGCCCTTCGACATCGGCAACGCGGATGCGGGGACCGAGTGGCGCCCGGCGGCCGATGCGTCGGCCGAAGCGGCGGGTCCACGGTGTCGTGATGCGCAGCAGCGCTGCAATGCCGACCTCGCTCGAGCCGAGTCCGTCGAGGAACAACGCTCCGGCGACAGGAATGCCCAGGCGTCTGAAGAAGGACCCGCGGGTCACGAAGGCCCGCTGCTGCACCTCGTGGCTGGCATCGGCCGTGGTGCCCCAGATGCGCACGCTGTCGAGCCCCCGCTCGAGCGCTCCGGCTGCGATCAGCCGGGTGTAGGTGATGGGAAAGGCGAAGAACAGGGTCGGGCGCTGCTCCTCGATCTGCCGGATCAGACGCGGCGCCGCCAGCTCGCTGTTGACGATACAACGCAGGCCCATCAACAGGATGCCGTGCAGATAGAGGTGCGACACCTGGTGGTTGAGCGGCAGGGCCAGGCACGCCAGGTCGGCGCGTGACACCGGGTTGAACAGCACGAAGGAGCGCAGCGACTGCGCCATGCCCTCGGACGTCACGATCACCCCCTTGGGCAGGTCGGTCGTGCCCGAGGTGTGCACGATGTAGAGGGGGTCACCGGCGCCGCGCGGGCATACCGGCATGGCCGGCAGGTCTCTTTTCAGCAGGTCGGCCAGGCGGTGCACGCGCAGCGGGCCGGCCGGGTTGCCGTCGAGCGCCCGCGCGTCGCTCAGCACCACCCACCGCACGGTGTGTGGCGGCGAGACACCATCGGCATGCACCCGCAGGTAGCCTTGGGTGTCGGTGATCAGCAGGCGCACGCCCATGCGTTCCATGAAACGCGCGGCGGTCTCGCCCGCCACGTTGACGTTCATCGGCACCGCAATGGCGCCGATCCGAACGGCGGCAAGCGAAAACAGGAAGTGGTCGAAGTCGTTGCGCTTGTAGACCGCCACCCGGTCGCCTTTGCGCACCCCCAGGTGGTGCCAGCTGGCAGACAGGCGCTCGACGACTTCACGGGTACGACGGGCACTCCAGGTGAGGTCGCCGACCCAGGCAAGCGGCTGGGCCAGTTGGAACAAGGTGCGTTGTCCGTGGCGTCGCTCGGCTTCCTCGAGCGTGTGCTCGACCCGGCCGTTCCAGAAGGCGAGCAGTGCGAGCCGTCGCGGCAGGCCCAGGCGCACGACGGCAAACACGAGGTAGGCCAGCACGACAGCGACAGGCACCAACAGCAAAGCAGTCATGGGGTCACC
This sequence comes from Caldimonas brevitalea, assembly GCF_001017435.1. Classification (NCBI taxonomy): domain Bacteria; kingdom Pseudomonadati; phylum Pseudomonadota; class Betaproteobacteria; order Burkholderiales; family Sphaerotilaceae; genus Caldimonas; species Caldimonas brevitalea. The sequence continues at coordinate 231,144 of NZ_CP011371.1, read as the reverse complement.
CCTTGGTCAACAGACTCAATGTCGTCGAGCAGCCGGTCGAGGGCGGCCAGCAGCGGTGTCACCAGGTCTTGCCGGATGTCCGGGAAGGCGGCGCAGCGATACACGACGTCGATCTGCATGCGCCCGTTGACGGTCGGCGTGTAGAGGATGAAGTCGTAGGGCGGCACCAGGCAGCCGAAGCCGATGTACTGCAGCGTACGATGCGCTGTGGATCCGAAGTTCGAGAAGTCTTCCTCGATGCGGCCCGGGTTGGAGTAGCAGGCGTTGGTGCCCTGGCACAGGTTGAGCAGGGTGCGGGCGAGCCCGTTCAGGGCGGGACGCCGCAGCACCAGCTGCAGGGCTTCGAGCCGGCCGATCTCGGTGCTGACGCGCGTGTCGGTACGCGCCGCCTCGACGGCCTGGTGTACGCACCGCAGCAACTCGCCGCTGGACTGCCCGGTCGGGATGCGCACGTTGCTCGGCACGAGGTAGTTGCGAAAGCTGCGGTCGTAACGCGCGTCGAGCAGGCGCCGCAGGCTCACGGCGCATGTGATGCGCAGCATCCCGCGCCGGCCCGCCGCCGAGCGTTCGAGGGCACGGGCGAGCGCCGCGCACCACAAGGTGTTCACGGTCACGCCGACCGCCCGGGCCGCTGCCGCCAGGCGCGTGGCGGTCAGCGGCGGCACCATGCCGTGGTAGAAATCGAGCCGCCCGATCGCCGGGTCGGCCGAGCGGCCCTCCCAACGCGGCCCGCGCAAGGGCCGTTGCAAGCCGATGTCGCGCTGCACCAGGTCGGCCGCGATGCTGAGCCCGGCACGCCACCAGCGGCCCACCTTGGTCGTGAGCCGGCCCCACTGCGGGCGAAACTGGGCCAGCGGCGTGAACGACAGCACCTGCCGCGACGCAACGGCGCCGGGCACCCCCGAGAGCTGCGCATAGTGGTCGATGATGAGGCGCAGCAGCAGGAAGTCGCTGCGCGCGTCGGCGACCCCATGGTGGGTGTTCAGGTAGACGCAGGAACTGCGGCCATCCCGGCCGGTCACCAGCAGCAGCTGCAGCGGCGTGCGGGCGCGCCAGTCGAGTCGGTGCTCGTCGCTGAAGTCCATCAACAGGCGGCGCAGGTAAGGGTCGGCGAGATGGCAGTCGCCGGCGTGCTGGCGCCACGTGACGAAACGCTGCGCCAGGCCCACAACGGGCTCTTGCAGCTCGGGCCGGCGCGCCAGCGGCAGCGAGCGCAGCAGCGGGATCTGCCCCACGGCCCGTCGCACCGCCTGCTCGAGCAGCGCCGGGTCGAGCCGGCCCGACACGATCAGGATCTGGTTCGTGTTGACGTTGGCGAGGCGGCCCAGGTGCACGAAAACCTCCGCCAGCGCGTCGAGCGGCTGGCGCTGTGGCGGGGCGGCACGCGCGACCCCGGCGGAGGTCAGGGACGCCACGCCTGGCCCCTCAGCCGGCCGCGGCCACGGTGTCCTGCTCGACCACCGCTGCGGCGTCGGCATACCAGCGACACATGCTGCGCAACTCGTCTGCCGTCAGCGGTGTGACCGGCACCGAGCGCTGCGTGGCCGCGTCGAGCTTGGCCCGCTCGAAATGCCACTCGGTCCGCGCGAACGGCTGGTTCGGCGCCACGGCGCGGTCGAACTGCTGTTCCAGCGCCGTGGTCGGTTTGCCGATCGATGCCCGCAGGCCCGCCACATCACCCCACAGCGGCACCAGCTCGCCCATCGGCACCCGCAAGCCGCCGCCGCAGTGGAACACCTCCAGCTCGCGGCCCGCGTCTTGTCGCAGCGTCAGGGTGCCGGCATCGGCGACCAGCTGGTCGATCGACACGAGGTCGACCCGGGTTTGCGGCAGCAGGTCGACGGCCAGTTCGGTGTGACCGGCCTTGGCGATGGCGGTCATCGCGTCGAGGAACATGTAGAAGCCGAAGCCATTGCGATGAGCCCAGCCGGTGTGGCGATGCCCCACCACCACGGTGGGCCGGAACACCGTGACGGGCAGCCCTTCACGCAGGTAGGCAAGGTGCAGCGCCTGTTCGGCACTCCACTTCGTCACCTGGTAGGTGTTGACCATGCTCGGGCGTGCGTGCAGCTCCTCACGCACCGGGCCGCCCGCCATGCCCGCCACGTAGGCGGTCGAGACGTAGTAGAAGCGGCGGCAGGCAGGCGCGTGTTGCTTCACCAGCTCGTACAACCGTGTGGTGTTGCCGACGTTGGTGTCGAACGAACGGCCCAGCTTGTGCGGCGAATAGCTCATCTCGGCCGCGACGTGCCACACCTCGGTGACGTCGGCCAACGCACTCGGCTCTAGCGTGCTGTCGAGCTGGGTAAAGTCGACGTTGAGCACTTGCAGATGGCTTTCGAGGGCGCCGCTGATGTCGAGGCCTTGTCCCTGCGCCGCCGCGATGACCGCGTTGACGGTCCGCATGCCGTCGGGGTCGTTGCGCGACAGCGCCGCGACCCGCATGCCACGGGCGAGGAAACTGGCTGCCAGGGCACTGCCCACGAAGCCGGTGACGCCGCTGATCAAAACTTGATGCACTTTTTCACTCCTCAATAAATGCAGTTCGCTGCAGAGGCCGGTCCTCCCCCGCAGCGGCCCACGGGGTCAGACTTCGATGATGTGTTCGTCGACCTTCACGCCGACGTGGCGACCGGGTTCGGTGCCGAAGCCCAGCACCGGGTCGCCCGGCTTCAGCTCGGTCACGTTGCGGGGTTTGGCCTCGTCCGAGAACACGCGGACGTGCCAGTCGTCCTGCATGATGATGTTGACCTTGCGCTGTTGCGGGAAGGTCGCCTCGATCAGCAGCAAGGGCCGGATTTCGGTCTTGACGCGGCCGACGTAGACCTGTCGCGTCTCACCGCGAGCGTTGACCGTCGTCAGCTGGCTGCCCGCACGCAGCTCGCTGATGTAGCTGGTGCGGTTGTGAGACTGGAACACGTAGCTGTGCACCGAGGCCGCGTTGATGCGGAAGGGCCGCAGCTCCATGTAGGGCAGGTGGAACACCTCGGGACAGCACAGGATGCCGCCGCTCGAGGTGGAGCCCACCAGGATGCCCTCGTCGGCGTTGAACAAGTGGGTGGTGTCGATGCAGGCCCGATAGCCCAGGCCCAGGTGCGTGATGCGATCGGTCACGCCGACCTGCAACTCGGTCCGCGGTGAGGCCAGGCGCTCGAGCTTTCGAGCGAACGCATCGAACTGCGCCATCGTCGTGAAGCCGACGGCCACACCGTCGCTGCCGAGTTCGAGCACGCCCAATGCGATCACCGCATCGTCGACGTTTTCGTGTACCTCTTTGAGCAGCACCGTGCGGGTCCCGTGCAACTCGGCGATGACGTGTTCGAGCGGAATGTTGGTGGCGTCCTTGAACGACACCAACAGGTGGTCGTAGTGCAAGCCGTCACGGCACGACGCCTTCAGGCTCGGTGCGTTGTCGACATGCGCGCGCCAGCAGGTGCGAAAGCCGGCCGCCTTTGCGGCCACCAGCACGCGCGGGTCGCCGCTCGAGACGACACCCGCCTCGATACGGCCCTGGGTCGCGTGCGGCGCGATCTGCTCCGACAGCTGCGCCCACAGCGCCAGCGAGTCGACCTGGATCACGCGTTGCAGGCGTGGGGACACTGCCTCACCCAGCTCCCTCAGGCCTTCGGGATACAACACGATGCCGTTGTAGCCGCCCTGCCCGAGGCGCTGCACGATCGCGCGGCGCGTCTCGTCACAGACGTGGGTCAGTGCCCGCGAGTCATACCAGATGACCGCGGCGCGGGTGCCCGGCACCGCCGTGGTGAAGGGAGACCGCGCTGCGCCCCGAGCCGCGGCCGTGTCGCCCATCACGACCCCGGCCTGGCCCACGACGCCCCCATCGTCAGGGGCGGCCACGTGTGGGGTGAGGAGCTGTTCCATGGCGTTTGCGGAGGGCCGGCTGGGTCAGAGGCAGGGAACCACGTCCGTGGCTGCTGCGCAGGCGGAGCCAAGCGCCGGCACGTTGTGATAGGGCGACCAGCCCAGCACACGGCGGGTGGCCTCGCCCACCTGCACCGACAGCGCGACCGCCTCGTCGACCCCGAAGCGCACCGGCGCGGCATAGCAGGTCGCGGGCACCTGCAGCTGGTCGAGCATGCGCTGGACGACCGGCGTGGTGACCATCACGTAACGTTCGATGCCATGCGCGTCGGCGAAGTCGATCAGCCGGCGCATGGCGGCACGGATGGCCTCGTAACGCAGCGTTTGTTGCCGTTGCTTGCACGCCGCGTCGGCGGACGGCGCCGGGAACTCCGTCGCAAAACGCGAAATTTCCCAGGTGAAGGGATCGGCTGGGGCAGGACGACCGCCCAGCAGCGTCGGGAACACGTCGCGCAACATGTTGGGCCCGAGCGTCGGCAGCAAGCGCATGCAGCCGTAGAGTTGGCGGTCACCGCCTTTCATCAGCAGGTAGTACGGGTCGACGGCGTCGTACCAGTCCTCCTCGCGGCCGTTGCGCACGTCGACATCCCAGCCGAGGCGTTGATGGAAAACACGTGCCCGCAGGCGGAGCATCGCATCGACGTCGGCGGCCGGAAGCTGGGATCGTTTGGCGATCCGGTGTTCGAAAGAAATTTCTTGCATGTGTGTCCAGGGTCTTGAAGGGGTGCAGGGCCGAGCAGACGCACTGGGGCATGGACTTCATCAAGAAGACCGGCGGTGACGTGTTCTCAGGATCAGCGGACGCGAGCGCAAAAGTTCTTGCGCCGGGCAGCCTGTGGTATGTCGCGGTTGTCGTCTGCCATGCGTTGCATCGTAGGGAGCGAGACCCCTCGCGTCTCCTATCATTTCTGTTAGCGCGCTGTCAGCCCAGCGTCATGTACACATGCACAAACCGCAGCAGATCGCGGCCTGCAGCCCGATCGCGTGATCGCGTGCGAGCACCGCACCCCTAAGAGAGGGGGGGTGCGAACGTCGCGATGAGAGGAAAGAAGAAGAGGCGGTTGGACGTGCGGTGCGCACCGGGGCGACAGCTGCGACGCCGGTCGAAGAGGCGGCGCGCGCGAAGCAGACCGCCGCTGATGCAGCGCAGCGGTCTGTCTCAGCCGCCCTGCAGATAGCGCAGCACGATGGCGCTGCTGTAGTGGCTGGCGACCTCGCGCACGAACGCACCGAAGTCGCGCTCGGCGGTATCGTCGGCGCGATCCGAAATGGTGCGCACCACCGCGCAGGGCACGCCCAGGTCGTGACACACCTGCGCCACTGCAGCGCCTTCCATCTCGACCGCCAGTGCATCGGGCAATGCGGCGCGCAACGCCCCGCTCTGTGCAGCTGACGCGACGAATTGATCGCCGCTGATCACCAGTCCCCCGTGCACGCGAGCCTTGCCGAGGCCGAAGGCCTGGACGGCGGCCTCACCGAGATGGGTCGCTGACGCGCCGAGCACGACCTCGGCCGCCTCCTGCAACGCCCGGTTGAGGCGCGCGTCGGTGGCAAAGCGCGAACGCCCGTACAAGGGCACTTCGTAGCGCGGGAACAGCGGTGACGCATCGAGGTCGTGCTGCAGCAGCAGATCCGCCACCACCACGTCGCCGACCCGCACGCCCTCGCCCAGGCCGCCAGCGACGCCCGTGAACAGCAGCTCGCGCACGTCGAAGTGCGTCGCGAGCAGGGTCGCGGTGGTCGCGGCGGCGACCTTGCCGATGCGTGACAGCACCACCACCACCTCACGGCCCTGCAGCCGGCCCACCCAGAACTCGCGCCCGCCGAGCAGGTGACGCTGCTCGTCAGGCATCAGCGCCAGCAGGGTGTGCAACTCTTCGTGCATGGCCGCCATGATGGCAATGCGTGACATGGGCTCTCCTTTGCGGGAAGACGACAAAAAGAACAACGGCCCGATGTTGCCATCGGGCCGTATGCTCGGTGTGCGATCTTCGGCCGCCGGGGCCTCGCCTGCGCTTATCCGCCGCGAAGCTCGCGGCGCAGGATCTTGCCGACCGGGGTCTTCGGCAGCTCGTTGCGGAACTCGATGATGCGCGGCCGCTTGTAGCCAGTGAGGTGCTGCTCGCAATAGGCTCGCACGTCGGCCTCGGTCAGCTGCGGCTGGCGCTTCACCAGCACCAGCTTGACGGCCTCGCCCGACCTCTCGTCGGGCACACCCACGGCGGCACACTCGAGCACACCTTCCATCTGGGCCACCACGTCTTCCACTTCGTTGGGATAGACGTTGAAGCCCGAGACCAGGATCATGTCCTTCTTGCGGTCGACGATGCGGAAGAAGCCGCGCTCGTCGACGGTGCCGATGTCGCCGGTGCGGAAGAAGCCGTCGGCCGTCATCACCTTGGCGGTCTCGTCGGGTCGCTGCCAGTAGCCCGCCATCACCTGCGGCCCGCGCACGCAGATCTCGCCGGGCGTGCCAAACGGCACTTCCTGGCCTTCGTCGTCGAGCAGCTTGAACTCGGTGGACGGCAGCGGCACGCCGATGCTGCCGGTGTAGGCCTTGCTGTCGGTCGGGTTGCAGCTCACCGAAGGCGAACATTCGCTGAGCCCGTAGCCCTCGCAGATCGGGCTGCCGGTCTTCTCGAGCCACAGCTTGGCGGTCGCCTGTTGCACCGCCATGCCACCGCCCACGCTGAGGCTCAGGCTGCTCCAGTCGACGCTGTTGAAATCAGGATGGTGAGCCAGCGCGTTGAACATCGTGTTGACCGCCGGGAAGCTGTGGAACCGGTGCTGCGACAGCTCCTTCAGCACGGCTGACATGTCGCGCGGGTTGGGGATCAGCACGTTGCAGCCGCCAATGCGCAGGCTCAACATCATGTTCACGGTGAACGCAAAGATGTGATAGAGCGGCAGCACGCAGATGGTGACGACCTGCTCGCCGGCCGGCACCTTCTTCATGGCCGGTGCGTTCCAGGCTTCGGACTGCAGCACGTTGGCGATCACGTTGCGATGCAACAGCACGGCCCCCTTGCTGACACCGGTGGTGCCGCCGGTGTATTGCAGCACCGCGATGTCGTCGCGCTTGATCTCGGGGCGCTTGAACGGCGCCGTGCGGCCCTGCGCGATGGCGTCCTTGAAGCGCACGGCACCGGGCAGGCTGAAAGCCGGCACCATCTTCTTCACCTTGCGCACCACATAGTTGACGATGGCCCCCTTCGGGAAGCCGAGCAGATCGCCCATCGACGTCAGCACCACCTTGCGGGTGGGCGTCTGGGCCTGGCATTCCTGCAGCGTCTTGGCGAAGTTCTCGATGATGACGATGGCCTTGGCGCCCGCGTCTTTCAGCTGATGCTCGAGCTCACGCGGGGTGTACAGCGGATTGACGTTCACCACCACCAGGCCGGCCCGCAGGATGCCGGCGACCGCGATCGGGTATTGCGGCACGTTGGGCATCATGACGGCGACGCGGTCGCCTTTTTCCAGCCCTTGCGACTGCAGGTAGGCAGCGAAGGCCCGCGACAAGTCGTCGAGCTGGCCGAACGTCACGGCCTTGCCCATGAACTTGTAGGCCGCCCGCTCGCGGTACTTCTCGAAGCTCTCTTCGAGCAGCGCGACCAACGAGGCGTATTGGTCGGGGTTGATCTCCTGTGGGACACCCTCTGGGTACTGCTTCAGCCAAACCTTGTCCATCTAATCGTTCTCCGTCAGAACGCGGGATTCTGACTCAAACCTGACACATCCCGCATCAGGTGTTTCGAGGTCGGTTGTGCGATAGGGCGCTGCCATCCTTGACGAAATGCCATTCGTGTTCGCAGCGACCTGCCACCGGTGAAAAGTGAGCAATGGTACGCATTGCGCGAAAACCAGGGGAGCGCACGCCTACACGACCTCTTGCCGCCCGGTTGCCGCGCGGGGCCAGGAGCGCCGGGCTGTCCGACACGCGTCGGCATGTCGCCTACATCAAGCCCGTTGCAGAAGTCGCAGGCAGAGATGGTGGGCATGCGGGTTGCGTCCAAGATCGTCGATGAACCTGCCTGCGGCCGCCCAGCGGTCGCGGGCCTCCCCGCCCCTGCGGCTCTGCATCAAGAGAAGGAGTGAACCATGAGCATCAAGAAGCAATCCCTGATCGGCACCACCGTGGCCTTGACCCTGGCGGCTGCCACCGGCTTGGCAAGCGCCCAGTTCGCCACACCGACCGGCCCGCAAGGCGAGGCCCTGTCGTCGCGCGGCCCGGGTTCCAACAGCGGCTCGGTCGAGCCCAACTCGCCGCTCAGCCGCGGCACGCATGCGGCCGACGGCGAAAGGACCGCGCCGGAGGCCAGCTACAGCAACGTGCCCAGCACGTCAGGCAGCCGGCTCGATGCGCCGGCCGGCAGCAGCGGCACGATGTCGTCGCCGTCGACCCCGGCGGCGCCTCAGACCTCGCCGATGGCGCCTTCGGGCGACGCCACCGGCTCGGATCAACTGAATGCACCGGCGGGCGGCGCCATTCAGACGGCCCCCGGCACGACGACGGCGCCCCGCTGATCGCCCCTCCAGCAGAACTTGCAGCAGGGACCGCCCTGCAAGTTCTGCCCCCTGGCAGTTTCACTTGTCAGGACCCCAAGCAGCTTCGGCTGCTTTTTTTGCGCCGCTCCCACAGCTGGGCATAAGCCCCACGAACGCCCTCTTGAGGGGTTGCCCGCGCCCGGCGACGCCGCCATCATGCGTGCCCACAACGCCGGCATGCCCGCCCGCGCGGGCCCGCGGCTGACCACTTCGGCAGACGTTCAGCCACCGCACCGGCGACGTGGACCAGACGCTCACACCAGACGCTCACACAAGGCGGCCCCGCCGCGACAGGAGGAATCGCGATGGCATCTCACCCGCTGCTCGATGCCGCGTCGCAGGACGACAAGACACACGCGCGGCGGTTGCGGTTCGCCACCACGCTAGCGGCCCATCCGCTGTGGGTGTGCGGGCACCCAGGCCAGACGGTCGACGGCGGCGTGCCCACCCGTGTGGCGTTCACGCCTTACGACGGCGGCGCCCGGCTGGGGCTGACCAGCTACGTGGACCAACAGGCGCCCGCCCGCGACCCGGCCTTTCCAGGAGGCCCGCTGATCGCGTGCACCGGCGCGCTGTTGCTGTCGTGGACGCGGCAACAGAAGTTCGATGCGGTGCTCAGCGATGGTGAGCGCATCGTGATCGTGCCGTACGGAGAGCTCTGCAACCTGCGCACGGCACTGTTGTTGTCGTCGACGACGCTGAACGACAGCGACAAGGAACCCGCGCTGCCGTCGATCGCCCCGTTCGCGCGGGCGGTCTATGCGTATTGCGCGGGCCGCGCGGACGTGCGCCGCTGCTGGCTGGGCTTCATCGTCGCACCGGGCGGCGTCATCAGCGTGGCGGTGATGCTCGACGCGTCGAGCCAGGCCTTCCATGAAGAGCAGTTCGAGCAGCTGTCGCAGCTTCACCTGCCGCCCGGGTTGGCGCTGCTGCACCTCGACCCGACGGCCTTGCGCGACGAGCCTGGCGCGCGCGACTTGCGCGAGCGCCGCCCCTTCTACTGCAAGACACACCCGCAGACCTGGTGGACCAAACTGCGCTGGCGCGTGTCGATGCCGCCACTGCCGGTGGTGCGGCTGGAGGCCCGGGCGACAGGGCGCGCGCCGGGGCCGGCGCCGGCCTGAGTCGGCCGGCACGGCGCAGCGCGGGTGCGCCTGCGCGTCAATGCGGCAGGGCGCCGACCGGCGCCCTGCGGTTCACTCGACAGCCTTGACCATGTCTTCGACCACCTTCTTGGCGTCGCCGAAGACCATCATGGTCTTGTCCATGTAGAACAGCTCGTTGTCGAGGCCGGCGTAGCCGGCCGCCATCGAACGCTTGTTGACGATCACCGTCTTGGCCTTGTAGGCCTCGAGGATGGGCATGCCGTAGATCGGGCTGCCCTTGACCTGCGCGGCCGGGTTCACCACGTCGTTGGCGCCCAGCACGATCGCCACGTCGACCTGGCCGAACTCGCCGTTGATGTCTTCCATCTCGAACACCTGGTCGTAAGGCACTTCGGCCTCGGCCAGCAGCACGTTCATGTGGCCCGGCATGCGCCCGGCCACCGGGTGGATGGCGTACTTCACCGTCACGCCCTTGTGGGTGAGCTTCTCGGCCAATTCCTTGACCGCGTGCTGGGCACGTGCGACGGCCAGGCCGTAGCCCGGCACGATCACGACGGTCTCGGCATTGCCGAGGATGAACGCGGCATCGTCGGCGCTGCCGCTCTTGACGTTGCGCTGCTGCTGCGCGCCGCCGGTCGCCGCCGCGGTGTCGCCACCGAAGCCGCCCAGGATCACGTTGAAGAACGACCGGTTCATCGCCTTGCACATGATGTAGCTCAGGATGGCACCCGACGAGCCCACCAGCGAGCCGGCGACGATCAGCATGCCGTTGCTCAGCGAGAAGCCGATGCCCGCTGCGGCCCAACCCGAATAGCTGTTGAGCATCGACACCACCACCGGCATGTCGGCACCGCCGATCGGGATGATGATCAGCACGCCAAGCACGAAGCTCAGCGCCAGCATCAGGAGGAAGGCGCCCCAGTCACCGGTCAGCATGTAGGCGATGCCCAAACCCAGCGTTGCGAGGCCCAGCACGAGATTCAACAAGTGCTGGCCGGGGAATACCACCGGCGCCCCCTGGAACAGCCGGAACTTGTACTTGCCACTCAGCTTGCCGAAGGCGATCACCGAACCGCTGAAGGTGATCGCGCCGATGGCCGCACCGAGGAACAGCTCAAGCCGGTTGCCCGCCGGGATCGGCTCGTCACGCCCGGTGATGCCGAAGGCCCAGGGTTCGGCCACCGCCGCGACGGCGATGAACACCGCGGCCAGGCCGATCATGCTGTGCATAAAGGCGACCAGCTCGGGCATCTTGGTCATCTCGACCCGCTTGGCCATCGCGGCGCCCGCGGCACCGCCGACCAGCAGGCCGATCAGCACGTAGGCCAGCCCGGCACCGGCACCGCCGGCCAGCTTCACGATCAGCGCCGCGGTGGTGATGACGGCGATCGCCATGCCCACCATGCCGAACAGGTTGCCGCGGATCGAGGTGGTGGGGTGCGACAACCCCTTCAAGGCCTGGATGAAGCAGACCGACGCCACCAGGTACAGCAGCGTCACGAGGTTCGCGCTCAGTGCCATTTACTTGCCTCCCGTTGCGGACTTCTTGTTGTCCTTTTTCCTGAACATTTCGAGCATGCGCCGCGTCACGAGAAAGCCGCCGAAAACGTTGACCGCGGCCAGCGCCACCGCCAGCAGGCCCATGCTCTTGCCGAGCACGGTTTCGGTGAGCGCCGCCGCCAGCATGGCGCCGACGATCACGATCGCCGAGATCGCGTTGGTCACCGCCATCAGCGGCGTGTGCAGTGCGGGGGTCACGGTCCAGACAACGTGGTAGCCCACGTAGATCGCGAGCACGAAGATGATCAGGTTGATGATGACCGGGCTGACGGTGTCCATGCCGGGCTCTCCTTGAGATGTGGAACAACGGGGGGGCGAAGCCGGCGCGGCGTGGCAGCACGCGTCGGCCTCGACGCGAACGTCACAGCTTGCGGATCTCTTTGACGCGGTTGCCTTCGTCGAGCAGCACGACCTTGGGTTTGTGGTCGCGCGCGTAGTCTTCGCTCATCGGGGCATAGGTGCAGATGATCAGCAGGTCGCCGACATGCGCCTTGCGCGCCGCGGCGCCGTTCAGCGAGATCGCGCCGGAGCCGCGCGGTGCCTTGATGATGTAGGTCGAGAAGCGCTCGCCGTTGTTGACGTTGTAGAGCTGGATCTGCTCGTACTCGCGCATGTCGGCCGCGTCCATCAGGTCTTCGTCGATGCCGCAGGAGCCCTCGTAGTGCAGGTCGGCTTCGGTCACGGTTGCGCGGTGCAGCTTCGCGCGGAGCATGTATCGGTTCATTTGCGGGTCACCTGACCGTCTTGGGTTACGCGGCACGCGGCCACAATGTCGTCTTCGAGGTCGATCTTGAGGCCGCCTTCCTTGGTGAGGATGAGCTTCAAGAAGTCGAGCACGTTGCGCGCATAGAGGGCCGAGGCATCGGCGGCCACCAGCGCGGGAAGATTGGTTTCGCCGACCAGCGTGACGCCATGCTTGGTCACGGTGCGGCCGGCCTCGGTGAGGGCGCAGTTGCCGCCTTGCGAGGCCGCCAGGTCGACGATCACCGAGCCCGGCTTCATGCTGCGCACCATCTCTTCGGTCACCAGCTGCGGTGCGGGACGGCCGGGGATCAGCGCGGTGGTGATCACGATGTCGGCCAGCGCCACGCGCTTGGCCACTTCCGCCTTCTGCCGCTCGAGCCAGCTCGGCGGCATCGGCCGCGCATAGCCGCCGACACCTTCGGCCGCCTCGCGTTCTTCCTGCGTCTCGTAGGGCACGTCGATGAACTTCGCGCCGAGCGACTCGACCTGCTCCTTGACGGAGGGGCGCACGTCGGAGGCTTCGATCACCGCGCCGAGGCGCTTGGCCGTCGCGATCGCCTGCAAGCCGGCCACGCCGACCCCCAGGATCACCACGCGCGCGGCTTTGACGGTACCGGCCGCGGTCATCAGCATCGGGAAAAAGCGCTGGTAGCGGTCGGCCGCGATGATGACGGCCTTGTAGCCGGCGATATTGGCCTGCGAGCTCAGCACGTCCATGCTCTGCGCGCGCGTCGTGCGCGGCGCGGCCTCGAGGGCGAAGCTGGTCAACCCGGCCGCCGCCAGCCGCTGCAGGCCTTCGGCGTCGAACGGGTTGAGCATGCCGACCAGCACACTGCCCGCGCGGGCCAGCGACAGTTCGCCGGTCTGCGGTGCCCGCACCTTGAGCACCAGGTCGCACGCGTAGGCGCCCGCCTGGTCGGTGATCTCGGCACCGACGGCCACATAGGCCTCGTCGGTAGCCGAGGCCGGCACGCCCGCGCCGGACTGGACGCGCAGCGTGTGCCCCATGGCGATCAGTTTTTTCGCCGTCTCGGGCGTGACAGCCACGCGGGTCTCCCCCGCCACGGTCTCGAGCGGTACGCCTATCAGCATGAAGCCCTCCTGGTTCTGGAATTTCGATGTTCGGATGTGAACTGGTCGGCAGCTTACACAACCTTACCTGGCCGTCAGGGTAACTGAGTTTCAACTTTCAGTTCATTGACAGCTCCGGTATCCGACCGGACGGCTCGACGGGCTTTGCCGCGGCCGGGTGGTGCGCCGGGCTGCAACGATAAACTGCCCACCATGGAAGAACGTTGGAAACCCAGTGTCACCGTCGCGGCCATCATCGAGCGCGACGGACGCTATTTGCTGGTGGAAGAGCAGACGTCGGAGGGCTTGAAGCTCAACAATCCAGCCGGCCACCTCGACCCCGGCGAGTCCCCTGAGCAGGGGGTGGCCCGCGAGGCGCTCGAAGAAACAGGTTGTGTGTTCACGCCCACTCACGTGCTGGGAGTGTATCTATCGCGCTTCCACCGTCCGACCACTGGTGAAGATGTCACGTATGTGCGGTTCGCGTTCACCGGCGACGTCAGCGACCCCCAACCCGGGTGGGTGCTGGACGAGGGCATCGTGCGCACCGTGTGGATGACGCCCGACGAAATCCGCGCTGCCGCCGACCGCCTTCGCAGCCCGCTGGTGCTGCGCTGCCTGGACGACCATCTGGCCGGGCGCCGCTTTCCGCTCGACCTGTTGACGACCGACCCGACGGTCTACACGCCCGAGATCAAACGGCCATGACACGCGTGGTGGTGGGCCTCAGCGGAGGCGTGGACTCGGCCGTCTCGGCCTATCTGCTCAAGCAGCAGGGCCACGACGTGGTCGGCATCTTCATGAAGAACTGGGACGACGACGACGACAGCGAATACTGCTCGTCACGCCAGGACTGGCTCGACGCGGCCTCGGTGGCCGACGTGTTGGGCATCGACATCGAGCACGTCAATTTCGCGGCCGAATACAAGGACCGGGTGTTCGCCGAATTCTTGCGCGAATACCAGGCCGGCCGCACACCCAACCCGGACATCCTGTGCAACGCCGAGATCAAGTTCAAGGCGTTTCTCGACCACGCGATGCGCCTGGGCGCCGAGAAGATCGCGACCGGCCACTATGCCCGGGTGCGTGAGCGCGACGGCGAATTCCAGCTGCTCAAGGGGCTGGACCCGGCCAAGGACCAGAGCTACTTCCTGCACCGGCTGAACCAGGCGCAGCTGTCGCGCACCTTGTTTCCGGTGGGCGAGCTGCACAAGACCGAGGTGCGCCGCATCGCCGACCAGATCGGCCTGCCCAACGCCAAGAAGAAGGACTCGACCGGCATCTGTTTCATCGGCGAACGGCCGTTCCGGGAGTTTTTGAACCGCTACCTGGCCAACCAGCCCGGCCCCATCAAGGACGACCGCGGACGGGTCATCGGCGAACACGTCGGCCTCAGCTTTTACACGCTGGGACAACGCAAGGGCATCGGCATCGGCGGACTGAAGGACAAGGGCGCGCCGCGCGGCGGCGGCGACCACGAGCCGTGGTTCGTGGCCCGCAAGGACATGGCGAGCAACACGCTGTGGGTGGTGCAGGGCCACGACCACCCGTGGCTGCTGTCGCGCAGCCTGGCGGCCGACGACACCAGCTGGGTGGCGGGCCGGCCGCCCGAGCCGGGCCCGGCGGCCGCCAAGACGCGCTACCGCCAGAGTGACGCGGCGTGCGAGGTGCGCCGCGGCGCCGGCGAGTCGGTCGGCCTGGACTTCGCGCAAGCGCAATGGGCGGTGACGCCCGGGCAGTCGGCGGTGGTCTACGACGGCGACGTGTGTCTGGGCGGCGGTGTGATCACGGCGTCGACCTGAGGGCCAGCCGCGCTGTGCCCCGCCGGCGCGGGGGCGAGGCCACCCGAAGCACCGCCGTGGGTCCGCGCCGGGTCCTCATCAGCGCGGACGGGCCACGTCGAACGTCCAGTAGCGCCCATAGTCGCTGCTCGACGACGAAGCGCAGGCCAACCCCATGTCGCGGTAGCGCGCGCTCATGATGCTGGCGCAATGGCCGGCGCTCTTCATCCAGCTGTCCACCGCCGCCGCCACGGTCTGCTGACCGGCCGCGATGTTCTCGCCGACGGCCGACCAGGTGTAGCCGGCCGCGGTGACCCGGTCGGACATCGTGCGGCCGTCGCGGCTCCTGTGCGAGAAGTAGTTGTACGTGGCCATCTCGCGGCTGTGCCCGTAGGCTGCCGCGGTGAGGCGGTCGTTCCAGGCCAACGCCGTGGTCGGCGGGAAGTATCCGTTGGACCCGCAGGTGGCGCCGGCGGCGCGCCTCTGGTTGATCAGCCGCAAGGCATCGGCGCGGAAGTTGGGCAGGCCGCAGGTGATGTCGGCGGCTGCCGCTGGCGCGGCGGGCCCGGCTGCCGGCGCCGGGTCGCCGGTCTCGGCCGGGTTGTTGTTCACTGGGGGCGCGCCCGTCGTTTCGGTCGACGAACTCTCGGGAGCGCCGGCCGCGTCGCCGCCCTCACCCCCATCGCCTCCCCCACCGCCGCCGCAGCCGGCCAGCGCCAGCGCCAGGACAAGGCCGAGCCCTGCCGATTGCCACAACTGCCGCATCGATCTCTCCTTTCGAACCCGATACACACGAAAGGGGCGAGGATGGCCCACCCGGCTCGCCTTCACATCACAAAATGCAACTCCAGCAAGTGAGAGCGGCGGCTGGTGCCGGTGCTCTGCCTGGCCATCGGTGTTGCTCGTCGAGCCGTCGTCCCGCTTCA
The DNA here is from genome assembly GCF_001017435.1 of Caldimonas brevitalea. Lineage (NCBI taxonomy): Bacteria > Pseudomonadati > Pseudomonadota > Betaproteobacteria > Burkholderiales > Sphaerotilaceae > Caldimonas > Caldimonas brevitalea. Next base: position 215,529 of record NZ_CP011371.1, on the reverse strand, counting down.
GGCCGACGTGGCCCGCGCCGGGCCCCGCGACTTGCGCCGCAGCCGAAGGTTGAGCATCTCCACGATCACCGAGAACGCCATCGCGAAGTAGATGTAGCCCTTGGGGATGTGCAGGTCGAAGCCTTCGGCGATCAGCGCCACGCCGATCAGGATCAGAAAGCTCAGCGCCAGCATCTTGACGGTGGGATGGCGGGCGACAAAACGGCTGACGGGGCCCGAGAACAGCACCATCACGACGGTCGCGAGCACCACCGCCGTCGCCATGATCGAGACGTGATCCACCATGCCGACGGCGGTGATGACCGAGTCGAGCGAGAAGACGATGTCGAGCAGCATGATCTGCACGATGGTGCCGGCGAAGGAGGCGGCGACCCGCACGGTGGACTGATCGTCGTCGCCCTCGATGGTGCCGTGGATCTCGTGCGTCGATTTGCCGAGCAAGAACAGCCCGCCGATCAGCAGCACCAGGTCGCGGCCCGAGATTTCCTCGTTGAACACCGTGAACAGCGGCTGCGTCAGCCCGATCACCCAGGCCAGCGAGAACAGCAGCGCCAAACGCGTCAACATGGCGCCCGCAAGGCCCAGCTTGCGGGCCCGCTCGCGCTGCTCGGGCGGCAGCTTGCCGGCGAGGATGGAGATGAAGATCACGTTGTCGATGCCCAGCACGATCTCCAGGGCCGCGAGGGTGGCGAGCGCCACCCAGTTCTGCGGGTCTAACAAAATCTCCATCCATTCACTCCCTTGAACAAGTTGTCGCTGCAATGACTGGGCGGCCCTTACGTCGAGCGGGCCGACGTGGGAGCCGGCCCGTCGCGGTCCTGCCCGCCCTGGCTGGCGTTGTCGTAGCCCTTGCCACTGCGGCCCTCACGTCAGGCGTCCGCGCAAGACCGCACCGGCAGCACCTCGAGGGCGTAGGCCGCACCGCTCAGCGCCGGGTCACGTGCTTCGACGACGAAGGCCGGTATGTGGCGCAGGTAGTCACGAAAACGGCCTTTGTCCTCGAAACGGTCGCGGAACCTGGAACGCCAGAACCAGGGGCCCAACCTGGGCACGATGCCGCCACCGACGAACACGCCGCCGCGCGCGCCCAAGGTCAGGGCCAGATTGCCTGCGACGTTGCCGAGGAAAGAACAGAACAGTTCCAGCGCGGTCACGCAGTGAGCATCGCGCCCATTCAGGGCGGCTTCGCTGATGGCGGCCGCACTGAGCGGCGCCGCCTCGGCGCCTTGCAGGCTGCACACCGCCTGGTACAGGTTGACCAGGCCCGGGCCCGACACGGCCCGCTCGGCCGACACATGACCGTAGCGCCGCCGCAGCACGCCGAGCACCTCCGACTCGAAGTCGTCGGCCGGCGCCAGCGTGACATGCCCGCCTTCGCCATCGAGCGGCACCAGCCCGTGCCCCGCACCGGCGGGCAGCAGCCCTGAGACACCGAGCCCGGTGCCGGGGCCGATCAGCGCCCGCGGCGCGCCGGGGACCGCTTCCCCGCCGCCGATTTGCTGCAATTCCTGCGGGCTCAGCCCGGGCAGCGCGAGCGCCAGCGCGGTGAAATCGTTGATGACCAGGAAGCGCGCCAAGCCCAGCTCGCGCTGCACCGCCGAAATCGAGAACGACCAATGGTGGTTGGTCATCTTCACGTGGTCGCCCACCACCGGATTGGCAATGCCGATCGCGCACCAGCGCGGCGCCGGCTTGGCCTCCTCGGCCAGGTAGCGGCGCATCGCGTCGAGCAAGGTCGGGTGGTCGGCGGCCAGGTAGCTGCGCACGCTCCGCAACCCGTCCCCCGGCCGCTCGAGCCAGCCGAAGCGGGCATTGGTGCCGCCGATGTCGCCGACCATCCGGGGGTAGGTGCTGTCTAGGTCCATGGAGGAGCGCGCGTGGTGGGAAGTACGGTCTACATGCAGCCTTCGTGCCTGCGGGGAGCGCAACTGACACTTCACTTGGAAACCGTTGGGGCGCCGCGTTGGGCCGTGACCAGGCGCGGCCACGGGTGTCTGGGGGGCCCGCGGCGGCGCAAGTTCTCACCGATGTTTCTCCTCCTCCGACCCATTGCTGACTAGCTCGGCAGGGCCGCTTGCCCTGCTGTTTTGGGGCTTTCCGGGCCGTTCGGTTCGGCGGGCCATCCTGACGCGTCCCTTTCCATCCAATCCAAACGTCATTTCTATGAACTACCGGGAACGGCCGGCACCGCCTCCTCGACGTGGTGCGAGCTTGCTTGTCACGGCGGTCGCGTGCAGTGCGGCCACCTCGCCGCCCGGAATCAGCGCAGCGCTACTGGAAGGACTTTCGGGCGGCGGTCCTGGAAGAAAGATCGGGCGACGTCGCCGACCTGACCCGCTTTCCCTTGGAGATCAAGGGACAACTCGACTGCGGCCAGAGCCCCGGCAGTACCGAGTTCACGGGCTCGCAAACGCTCACCGTCAGCCTTCGTCGGCCTCGAGACCTGCCAGGAAGTGCTGCGCCTGCTTGCGCAGCCCCAACGTGATCGTGTCCCAAATCCTGGCAGGGAAGTCGGCGGGTAGTTCGCTCTCAACATGGGCGATCGCAACCGGAACCGCATGTGCCAGGGCCACCATCTGCCCCAGCAGCGAGGGCAGGCCAGCCTTCTTTGCCAGGCTGGCCCAATGTCGGGGCTGGATCTCGTGCTGGTACCAGTGCTTGTTGCGGGACTTCACCCCCATCGCCATGCGCACGCCTTGCGGCGGCACCTCGCCGACACCCTTGCCGACCATCGGATAGATCGAGAGCACGTCGTAGAACGGCGTCAATGCATAGGTGTCGCCCGCGTGCAGGAAGACCGAAAAGTTCTTGGCGTGGCCGTCGGTGGCACCCAGCATCCAAAACACCAGCTGACCGAGCAGAAACACCGCCCGGTCGTTCCAAGGGTCAGCCCCGCCGCGTAGCAGCGTGAGGCAGCGGTCCAGCCCCGGCCCGCCTTCGTTTTCGTACTTCTGCGACGGCGGCAGGCCCATCGCCTGGCAGAAGTCCTCCTGAGGCCATCGAGCGATGCCGCGGCCGTCGACCCTGCCACGGTCGAACCGCTCCACCACCAGGACTTTTTGATCTCCGAACCTCGCCATCTCGGTCTGCGCGACGCGAAAGCCGAGGGCCTGCATCAGGTGCAGACACAGCCATTCGTTCTCGATCGACTCGAGTCGATCGGCTCGCCGCATCCCGCCGATGATCCCCAGAGGCAGCTTCATGATGTGGGTCGTAGGCGTAGCACCGAGCGGCAAACACCACTGCCCTTCATGCCACAAGAATGCCGTCTTCTCCTGTGCACCCGCCAGTGAGATTCGGAACTCCCCTTGCATCTCGTCCACCGCCTCGGGCCGGTCCGAGGTGACCGCCACAAGGCGCCGCTCTACGTCCTCCTCGGTCAACGGCCGGCATCGCACCTGGTCGTATCCGTCAGGTGTTGCGTCGAGCGGCAGGAGCTGCGCCGCGCCGACGCAGTCGCGCCCGAGCGCGGTGAGCAGGTCGAAGACCTCCGTACTCTTCGCGCCATAGCGCCTCCGGGCCCGCTCGCGGATGTCCTTGTTGTCGGGCAGCAGGTTGTCGAAGTAGTGCTTGACGGCCGGTCCGGCGATCTCGAGGCTGGGCGTGATCGGCAGCGACAACGACAGCGAACGGCACCGCGGTGATGCCAGCCAGGACGGCTGGTAATGCAGACGGTGGGCGCCGCGGTGCTCGGTCCAGGTCGCGACCTGCTCCCCATTCATCCAGACGGCCAGCTCACTCACCAGCTGCCCTTGTGCGGATCTGATGGTGTCAGGGGACGCACCAAAGGGGCCGGTTCGGGTTGAGCCGGCGCGGCCTGCCCGGTACGCGCGGTCGGCCCAGCTGGTGCCACCACTTCGTCACGCCAGCCTTGTTCGAGACCCGTCCCGGCGACCTCGCTCATCGCTTGCGCCAGCTTGCGGGGGGAGACCCCAAGCAGCTTCGCGAGGCTCGCCAACAGTTGTTGCTCTGTGCCCGTGGGAGGGCGCTTGCGCGTCGAGGTGCCGACCTGCTGGACGGGCACCGACGTGTCGGCGCGGATGACCAACTCCGCGCCGAGCGCCTGCAGCACTCGCATGAGCTGTTCGGCGCTGACGCTGGCCGCCTTGGCCTCGATCTCGGCCGCGCGCGCCTGCCCGACGCCGATCAACCGGCCAAGCTGAGCTTGACTCAGCCCCCGCATTTTCCGGAGCGCGCGGATCTGCTGACCGAGTTGCTCCGGAAGCCGAACAGGATGGTCCATGGTCGCAATATTACTGGTCTTGTCCAATAGGTGCAAAATATCGGTCTTGGCCACTTTTTCCGGCCATCTGTCGGCTTTCAGGCGCGCATTCAGACGGTCGTGGCGCCGCTCATGCCATCTGCGTCGCGGTGATCAAACTGGTTTCGACCGGTATCCCGACAGCCGGCCACGCCCGGAAGAGAAGCCAGCCGGTCACAAGCGGCTGCCGCAAGTGTCGATGCTGACCGCGCTCCCAGGAACTCAGCCGGGTTCCCCCCTCCGACTCCCCGGCCGACTCAGCGTCGCCACAAGGTGATCGATCAACGCCCGCACCTTGGGCGCCGTGTAGCGGGACGCTGAATACAACAAGTGCGCGAGGCCCTGATAGTTGGTGTCGAAGGCCCACTCGGGCAGCAAACGAACCACGCGCCCGGCCTTCAGCGCATCCTCGGCCACGAAGTCGGGCACACAACCCACGCCCAGGCCGGCCTCCACCGCCGCCAGCCGCATCTCGCTGTGGTTGACGGTGTAGCGGCCGGCGACGGCCACCTCGACCTCGTCGTCGCCGCGCACAAAACGCCAGCGGCTGTCGCGCTCCTGTTCGCCGATCGCCAGGCAGCTGTGGGCCATCAGGTCCTCCGGCGCGGAGACCGGCGGGTGGGAAGACAGATAGGTCGGGCTGGCCAGCACCAGTTGGCGTACCGGCATCAGCGCCCTCGCCACCATGCCCTGCGGCGGATCGTCGGTCAGCCGGATCACCAGGTCCACCCCCTCACGGAGCGGGTCCACAGACCGGTCGACCACCAGCATGTGCACATCCACCTCGGGGAAACGCTGCAGGAAGTCGAGCAGCGCGGGCTGCAGCACGTGGCGCGAAAACGCCTTGGGCGCACTGATGCGCACCAGGCCCTTGGGCGTGCCGACATGCCCTTCGGCCACCTGCAGGCTGGCCTGCGCCGCAGCCACCATCTCGCGACCGCGCTCCAGAACCTCCAGGCCGGCTTCGGTCAAACGCAGCTGGCGGGTGGTGCGCTGCAACAGGCAAACACCCATGGCCTGCTCCAGCCTAGCGACCTGCCGGCTGACGGCCGACGGCGTCTGCCCGTGACGCCTTGCCGCGGCCGAGAAACTGCCGGACTCCACCACGCGGACAAAGGCCACCAGTTCGTGCATCACCTCCAGAAAGTCATCTGTTCTCACCGTGCACAGCTCCTGTTCTGGCGCCGAGTCTATTCAAGCGCTGCGACCGGCAGAACAATCGCGACCAACAACTTCACGACATTCAGAAGGACGGGTCATGCCCACGCGCAAGATATGAGCACCACCTCCACGCCGCGAGGTCCGGGGGGAGCGGTGCGAGCGCCACGCCGCACATGGCCACGGCTCGGACCGGTCGAGTGGTGGCTGCTTCTGGTGGCGGTGATCTGGGGTGGCAGCTACAGCGCTGCCAAGATCGCCACCAGCCAGATGCCGGTGCTGCAGTTCCTGGTGCTTCGCTTTGGCCTGACGTTCCTGTTGTTGCTGCCCGCCCTGCGCGGCCTCGCGACAACGTCCTGGCCAGCGGCACTGGCCGGTGCTTCGATGCTGGGCGCCAACCTGCTGGCCATCTTCGTCTGCGAGACCTTCGGCGTGTCGCTGACCACCGCCTCCAACGCGGCCTTTCTGATCAGCCTGTGCGTGGCCTTCACGCCGCTGTGCGAGTGGTGGCTGCTCAAGACCCGGCCCAGCCTCGCGGTGATGGCGGCTGCAGCGCTGTCGCTACTGGGTGCGGGGTTGCTGGCGTTTCAGCACGAAGGCGGATCGGCCCGTCTCGCCTGGGGCGACGGCCTGATGGTCCTCGCCGCGTTCCTGCGCGGCGTCATGGTCTGCCTCACGCGCCGGTACGGCCAACGCCACATGCTGCCCGCGCTCACGGTGACCGCGGTGCAGATGGGCGTGATGACGCTGGGTTCGGCGATCCTGATGCTGGCCGTCCACGGCAGCACCGCGTGGCCATCGCTGCCGCGCAGCGTGTCGTTCTGGTCCGCCATGGCCTTCCTGGTGTTGCTGTGCACCTTGTTTGCATTCTTCGTGCAGAACGACGCGGCGTCGCGCACCAGTCCCTCGCGCGTGGCCTTGCTGATGGGCAGCGAGCCCCTGTGGGGCGCACTGATCGCCGTCCTGTGGATGGGCGAGCAGATGGCGTTGCAGGGCTGGATCGGCGGCCTGCTCATCGTCGCGTCGGCAGGCTGGGTGACCCGAGCAGGGGAAAAGGCACCCGCCTGACCTGCCCGGGTATGGCGCTACGCCGTCACCTGTTTGCGCTTCAGCGGCTCGATGGCCGGCCCTTGCAGCACGCTGCCGTCGGGCGCGAAGCGGCTGCCGTGGCAGGGGCAATCCCAGCTCGTCTCCACCGGGTTCCAGTGCACCATGCACTTCAGGTGTGTACAAACTGGCGACACGACGGACAGCTCGCCCTGCAGGTCCCGATAGGCCGCCAGCCGCTCGCCCTGCAGGTCCACGATGGCCGCGTGGCCGGGCTGCAGGCTCGCCAGCTCCTCGTGCTGACGTCGCGTCAGGTAGTCCTGCACCACCACCTTGACGACCGCCACGGTCTCTTCGCCGAAGGTGCGGGCCGACTTCACCGGCGTGAACCGCGTGGCCTTGTAGAGGTCGCTCCAGCGGTGCTCTCGCCCGAGGATTTGGGCCGCGATGATGCGCGCGGCCAGGGTCCCGTACACCAACCCGTCGGTCGCGAAGCCGGTGGCGATGTAGCAACCCGAGGTGTCCTTCCCGATGTAGGGCAGATTGTCGGGCGACTGGAAATTCTGTGCCGACCATTGGAACGCAACCTCGGAAAGTTGCACACGTCGCCGTGCGGCGGCCGCAAGGCTCGCCAAGGCCTCGGGTGCGTCGTGCTGTCCGACCTTGTGATCCTCACCAACGCAGATCAGCAACGGACCTTGAGGTGTGTCCAGGCTGCGCACCGACAGCCGCTCCGGGCCCTGCGCCCAGAAGATGCCGGGCGGAAACGCGCCGCCCGGTGCCGGCCCTGCGATGCCGTACTCACGGTGCGGCACCATGCCCGCCTGCACCAGGTGAAAGCCGCTCGGCGAATGTGTCGCGAGCACGATCTCCGCGGCGGTGACGCTGCCACGTTCGGTGCGCACCTGGTTCGTCGATGTGTTCACTTCCAGCGCGGCACTGTGCTCGAACAAACGGCCTCCGCTGGCGACCAACTGCTCAGCCAGCGCTTGCACATACGACATCGGATGGAACTGCGCCTGCCTGTCGATCCGCAGCACCTTGCCGTGCGCCGCAGGCGGTCCGGGCGGCAGCATGTCGATCAGCTGGGCATACAACCCGGCTTCGATGACGGCCTCGTATTCGCTGTGCACCTGCGCCTCGGCCTCTGCCGAGCCGGCGTAGACGTACATGCCGCAACGACGGAAGGCCGCAGCGTCCCGGGCAGCCTGGGTCGCTAGCTGCTCGATGAAGTCCACCGTGTCGGCGCGCGAGGCCACCACCTCCCGCGCGACCTCGGCGCCCCACTTCTCGCGCAAGGCGTGGACACCCCCGCTGACCGTCGCATAGAGGTTGCCGGTCGAGCCGCCGGTGTCGGCGCTGCCGACCCGTCGGGCCTCCAGCAGCGCCACCCGCTTGCCGGTGCGTGCGAGCAGCAGCGCCGTGGTCACACCGGTGATGCCGCCGCCGACCACGGCGACATCGACCTGCAGGTCTTCGTCCAGGGCAGGCCACTGGGTGGGCGGCGCGGTCCCGTGCCAAACGGAGGTGGTGGTCATGATGGCTTCTCCTTTCTTTGTCGTAGAGCCGACCGCCGCGCTGCAAACCAGGTGCCCGACACGTGACGAGATACGTGGGAACGCAAACGCACCTGGCGACGTCTATCCCCGCAAGATCAGGACGACGGCGCATGTTGCGCCGCCGCTGGTCGGACGCGCATAACAGGAGCAGACAAAGATGACCTCTCTATTCAAGCTCGCCGGTCTGGCAGTGGCCGCCTCGTTGGCACTGGGCGCCCAGGCTCAAAGTGCCGCTTTCAACGACGCGCAGATCGCCGCGATCGTGGTGACCGCCAACCAGGTCGACATCGATGCGGGCAAACTCGCCGAGGGAAAGAGCCGCTCGAAGGAAGTGAAGGACTTTGCGAAGCTGATGGTCACCGACCACACCGGCGTGAACAAGGCGGCAACCGACCTGGTGCAGAAGCTCAAGGTCACGCCCGAGGACAACACAACGGCGCAGGGCCTGAAGAAGGGCGGCGACGAGAACCTGGCCAAGCTGCGCAAGCTCGAAGGCGCACGGTTCGACAAGGCCTATGTGGACCATGAGGTCGCGTATCACCAGTCGGTGCTGGAGGCGGTGGACACGGCGCTGATCCCCAGCGCGCAGAACGAGGAGCTGAAGGCGCTGCTGGTCAAGGTGCGCCCGGCCTTCGTGCACCATCTGGAACATGCAAAGCAATTGCAAGCCCAGCTGGGGAAGAGCGGTGGTTGAGGCGGCTCTTCAGAAATCGCGCGCCCGCCACTGGGGCGGGCGCGCCTTGGTCACGGCGGGCCTGTCCATCGCGGCGACCGCTTTCGGCGCGACGCACACCGTCACGATGGAGGGCATGCAGTTCTCGCCGCCCAGCGTGACGGTGAAGCAAGGCGACAAGGTGGTGTGGGTCAACAAGGACGTCGTCCCTCATACTGCGACCGTGCCGAAAGGGTTCGACTCCGGCTCCGTCGCGCCGGGACAGTCCTGGGCCACCACGCCGAAGCGGGGAAGCTACGACTACGTGTGCACCCTGCACCCCACCATGAAAGCCAAGCTGATCGTGGAGTAACAACACGTGCGAGTTCCTGCCCAGCCAACGTCAGCCCCCCTTCCGGATGACGACCACGCACTGGCACAGCGCGTGGCCCACGGCGACTGCATAGCCTTCGAGCAGCTGATGCGCCGCCACAACCGGCGCCTGTACCGGCTGGCGCGCGCCACCTTGCACGACGCTGCCGAAGCCGAAGACGCGCTGCAGGAGGCCTACCTTTCGGCGTACCGCTCGATCGCGGCCTTCCGTGGGCAGTCTTCGGTGTCCACCTGGTTGTCACGTCTGGTGCTCAACGAGTGTCTCGGGCGGCTGAGGAAACAATCGAGGCGCGACCAGATCGTGCACATCGTCAGCAGCGACGGGGAACCTGAAGTCGAGCCGCATCTCGTGAGCCGAACGTCCACCGAGCTACCGAACGAAGCCCTTGCCCGGGCGGAGCTTCGGGCGCTGCTCGAGCGCAAGCTCGACGAACTGCCCCAGGCCTTTCGCACCGTCTTCATGCTGCGGGGCGTGGAGGAGATGAGCGTCGAGGAGACGGCTCAGGCACTCGACATCCCGGAGGCCACGGTGCGCTCGCGCTACTTCCGTGCCCGCAGTCTGTTGCGCGAGGCGCTGGCGCAGGAGATCGATCTGGCCGAGCAGGACGTGTTCAGTTTCGCCGGAGCCCGGTGCGACCGGATCGTCACGGCGGTGTTGGGGCGAGTGAAGGTGTGAGGTGAAGATGCACGGCCGGAAGCGCCACGCTCAACGGGGCTCTTCGCGGAATTCGTAGACGCCTGCGTCGGCGTCGAGCGACAACAACAGGTGGTCGCCATCGACGCGGAATGACCGAATCAGCGACCAGTCCCGCACCAACCGGTCGTGCAGACCCGGCTCCTTGCACAGTGCGGACGTGAGGATGAATTCTTCAAACTGCAGGGCGTTCGGGCGTGGCGACTTCCAGGTCCCAGTTCCCTGGTTGCAGTCGAAGCGCACGACATAGCGCCCCTCGGGCGCGAAGCGAACGGTGTAGATGAGGGTATCCGTGGAAGCGAGGGTCGTGCCGTCGCCTGCCTGGAATCGCTCCAAGCGCCACTTCCTGTCAGTGAGAGTGGAAAGCGCCTTGATTGTCACCGGGTCCGACGCCTTGTCCTGCCCGACCTTGCTCAGGTCAGGTCCGCAGGCCGGCATGAGGATCACCAGCGGTAACCATGCCACGGCTCTTCGGAGGTTCTCCAGCGACTTGCCCGGCCGCAGACGACGGAGGGCAGCGTCGCGGCGCTGACGGCAGCCAGCGGTCTCTTGTGATGTTTCGGCAACGCCACGTCGACGCGGTCTCGAGATGAGGGCGGGCATGTTCGGGCCTTTCGTGCTCAAGATTCCAATCACTCCGAGCCTCGCTGTCCTGGCTCGCCTGGCACTGCCTGGTGTGCCTCTGTGGGGCGGGGAGGCCAAGGCCGACAAGCGTCGCGAGATGCAAGTACCAGCGTAGCCGCCATTGCATGGGGCTCAAGCTCGATAAATCGATGGACGCCGTGGAACACGAACGTTTGGCCGTCCGCTGTCGTCGCTCGGTTCGCTGGCGGGACGCGCACGGCACCGACGGCGCCCAGGCAGGCAGACGCGATGAACGAACCCGTCGCGCGCTTCCCGGCCAGCCGTGGGTCGGCGCTCATCGCATTCGTCCAATGCAGATGCTCCCGACCTGCTTGCCGAAACTCTTGCACGACGGTGAAAAAAGCTCACCTGCGAACGAAAGGTGATGGGGCGGAGGGGGAGCCGACCTCGGGACCGGTTTGAGCGCTCCAAATAAAGAAAATGGCCCTCAGCGCAGGGCGCCAGGGCCATTTGTTCACGAGCGACGAAGCAGGGTTTAGAACGGAATATCGTCGTCCATGTCGTCGAAGCCGGTCGCGGCCTTGGGCGCAGGACGCGGCGCGGGGGCCGAACGCGGTGCCGGCGCCGAGCGCTCGCTGCGGCCGCCTCCGCCGCCTTCCTCGCGGTCGCGCGAATAACCGCCACCACCGCCCCCCATGTCGTCGCCGCCGCCCATGCCTTCGCGGCCGCCCAGCAATTGCATCTGCTCGGCGATGATGTCGACGGTGTTGCGTTCGATGCCGTCCTTGTCGGTGTACTTGCCGTACTTCAAACGGCCTTCGATGTAGACCGGGCGACCCTTCTTCAGGTACTCACCGGCGATTTCGGCCAGGCGTTCATAGAAGGTCACGCGGTGCCATTGCGTGTCTTCGATGCTTTCACCCGACGAACGGTCCTTGCGACGGCTCGAGGTGGCGACCGAGACGTTGCAGATGGCCGTGCCGGTCGGGGTGTAGCGCACTTCGGGGTCACGGCCGCAATTGCCGATCAGGATGACTTTGTTGACAGAGGCCATGGCTCGGCTCCTAGGATGGTTCGTTCAGCGGATCGGCCATTATCTCCGATGCCCCCGGCTGCACACTGACAGGGTGGCCACAGCCCGGTCCGGGGCGCCTGGTCGTGAGCACTCGCTACGCTTGGGCCTTGGCACGCTGGCGTGCCGGCGGTCGCATCGGCCAAGCCACCACCAGCCACAGCAGCGCCAGCGCGGCACACACCTGGAACACCGCGGCCGAGCCCCAAACGCCCGCCACCCGCCCGCCCAGCAAACCGCCGGCGAACAGGCCCAGGGACTGGCAGGTGTTGAACACGCCCAGCGCCAGCCCCTTCGCCGCGGGCGGCGCGACGCGCGACACCAGCGACGGCATGTTGGCCTCGAGCAAATTGAAACTGACGAAAAACGCCACCAGCAGCGCGATCAGGCCAGCCGGCGAGCGCCAATACCAGGCCAGCGCAGCTTCGCTGACCGCCAGCAACGCGACGGCGCCGAGGAACACGGGGCGCAGGCGCTGGCGCCGTTCGCTCCACAACATCGCCGGCAGCATCACGGCAAACGACAGCACCACCACGCCGATATAGAGCCAACCATGCTGGCTGAGCGGCACGCCGGCGTGGTCGACCAGCGCGATCGGCACCACGACGAACATCGCCATCTGCACGGCATGCAACAGGAACACACCCAGGCTCAGGCGCATCAGCTCGGGGTGCAGCAGCACGTCGCGCCACGAGGCGCGGGCGGCGCCGGCAGGATGCCGGGGCACGGTGGGCACCAGCTTCCACACCACCCAACAGCCGCCCAGCGCCAGCGCGCCTGTGAATGAGAACAGGCCGCCCATGCCCACCCAACCGTACAGCGTCGGCGCGAGCGCCAGCGACAGTGCGAAGCTCAGGCCGATCGAGCCGCCGACCATCGCCATTGCCTTGGTGCGCACCTCGTCGCGCGTGCTGTCGGCGATCAGCGCGGTGATCGCGGCCGAGATCGCCCCGGCGCCTTGCAAGGCCCGGCCCAGCACGACGCCGATCAGGCTGTCGGCCGCCGCTGCGACAAACGAGCCGGCTGCGAACACCAGCAGGCCGATGGCGATCACCCGTTTGCGCCCGTAACGGTCGGAGGCCCAGCCGTAGGGCAGTTGCAACACCGCCTGGGTGAGGCCGTAGATGCCGATCGCCAACCCCACCAGCCCCAGCTGCTCGCCGCCCGCCAGCGTGCGGGCGTGCAGCGAGAACACCGGCAGGATCAAGAACAGTCCCAACATGCGCAAGGCAAACAGGGCCGCGAGCCAGCCGCTGGCTCGGCGTTCGTCGGGTGTCATGCGCAAAGGGGACGGCTCACTCATCTCGGCGTCGGTCAAACGGCTATTGTCACCCAGCGAACCAACCCTGCTCGTCGGCCGGTCGGAGCGTGCCGGGCCGCCGGGGACGTTAGGATGCGGGCTTCGCGCCTGCGCGCCGCCTGCCCTCCATGTCCACCGTCGCCCCCCCGTCCCGCCGCCCGAGTGCGGCCTCCACCGAGCCTCTGCACATCCTCGACGAGGTGTTTGGCTACAGCGCCTTCCGTGGCCGGCAACGGGAGATCGTCGACCACGTGGTGGGCGGTGGCGATGCGCTGGTGCTGATGCCCACCGGCGGCGGCAAGTCCTTGTGCTACCAGGTGCCGGCCATCGCACGGCACCGGCGCGGCCAGGGTGTCGCCATCGTGGTGTCGCCGCTGATCGCGCTGATGCACGACCAGGTCGGCGCACTGGAAGAAGTCGGCGTGCACGCCGCGTTTCTCAATTCGACGCTCTCGCTCGAGCAGGCGCAGCATGTCGAGCGCGAGATGATGAGCGGGCGGTTGACGCTGCTGTATGCGGCGCCCGAGCGTGTCACGACCCCGCGTTTTCTGGCCCAGCTCGACTCGCTGCACGAGCGCGGCCTGTTGAGCCTGTTCGCGATCGACGAAGCGCACTGCGTCTCGCAATGGGGCCACGACTTCCGCAGCGAATACCTCGGCCTGAGCGTGTTGCACGAGCGCTACCCAGCCGTGCCCCGCATCGCGCTGACCGCCACGGCCGACGAGCACACCCGCGCCGACATCATCGAGCGGCTGCAGCTGCAAGACGCGCAGGTCTTCATCAGCAGCTTCGACCGGCCGAACATCCGCTACCTGATCGTCGAGAAGGACAACCCGCGCGCCCAGCTGCTGCGCTTCATCCGCGACGAACACGAGGGCGAGGCGGGTGTCGTGTACTGCCAGTCGCGCAAGAAGGTCGAAGAAACCGCGGCCTGGCTGAGCGGCGAAGGCATCGCCGCGCTGCCCTACCACGCCGGCCTCGACGCCGCGGTGCGCCAGCGGCACCAGGACCGCTTCCTGCGCGAGGAAGGCCTGGTGATGGTCGCGACGATCGCCTTCGGCATGGGCATCGACAAGCCCGACGTGCGTTTCGTGGCCCACCTCGACCTGCCCAAGAACATCGAAAGCTATTACCAGGAAACCGGCCGCGCGGGCCGCGATGGTGCGCCCGCCGAAGCGTGGATGGCCTACGGCTTGGCCGACGTCGTCAACCAGCGCCGCATGATCGACGAGAGCCCGGCCGGCGACGACTTCAAACGTGTGCAACGCGGCAAGCTGGACGCGCTGCTGGCGCTGGCCGAGACCCATGAATGCCGGCGCGTGCGCCTGCTGGGCTATTTCGGCGAGGCCAGCGAGCCCTGCGGCAACTGCGACAACTGTTTGCAGCCGCCCGCCACCTGGGACGCCACCGAGGCCGCCCGCAAGGTGCTGTCGTGCATCTACCGCTTCCGCCAGCATGGCGGCGGCTATGGGCCCAGCGCCTTCGGTGCCGGGCATTTGATCGATGTGCTGCGCGGCAAGAACACCGACAAGGTGGCGCAGTACCGCCACGAAACGCTGAGCACCTTCGGCATTGGGGCCGATTTGTCGGAGCAGCAATGGCGCTCGGTGCTGCGCCAGTTGGTGGCGTTGGGCCACGTGGTCGCGGAAGGCGAGTTCAACACGCTCGGGCTGACCGAGAGTGCCCGCAACGTGCTGCGCGGCGAAGTGCAGCTGCAGCTGCGCGTCGCGGCCGAGACCAAGCGCGCCGGGCGCAGCGGGCGCGTCGCCAAAGGTGGCGGCAAGAGCGCAGCGAAGGCCGCGCCAGTCGACCTCGACGCCGCCGCGCTCGATCGTTTTCAGGCCCTCAAAGGCTGGCGCGCGGAGGTCGCGCGCGAGCACAACCTGCCGGCGTATGTCGTGTTCCACGACGCGGCGCTGGCCGAGATGGCGCGTTTGCAACCCAGCTCACTGGATGAGTTGGGGGGCATCAGCGGCGTGGGGGCGAAGAAGCTGGAAGCCTACGGTCGCGAGATCTTGCGGGTGTTGGGCGAAGGCTGAGATCGGCCAGCGCGCCCTTTTTGGAGCTAATGGCCCAGCGTCTCGTTCTGGCAGGAACATACCGAGCTCTCGTGCTTGGCAGGCATCTAGCAGGGCGCGGGAAGCCCGCTGCTCCTTACCGATCCCATGGAGAATTCTTGACCAGCAGTCGCCGAACCGCTTCGTTGTTCCCGACGGGTTGGCTCATGACCGTATCCAAAGCTTTGATGCGCTCTTCATCGATCTCGGAGAACACCCGGTCTAACAGTACCCGCCCGGCAGCCTCGACGGAGGCTTGGAGAATGAAGTCGGTGCGCGTTTTGCCTTGAGCTGTGGCCGCTCGGTCCACCAGTTCTCGCTCTTCGACAGAAGCACGGACTTTGATCGTGGTGGCAGCGGTGCCCATGATGGAGATCCTTACGTCAGACGCGGAAGACGGGGAGCGGCGTCTACGCCGCAAGGTTCACAACGATGTGGAATGGTCCATCAGTGTATGCACACTTCATGTGTCATACCCTGGATTTCCGAAAAGCGCCGCTTGATGTTCCGTTGTACTAGGCGTGGCAGGCTCCCCGGAGGGGTGCTTAAGGCGGCTCGCAACGCCATGAAAATGAGGCACACTGCAACTCTGTTACCGCTCCCTCGCTTGCTGTGATCTCGCTGTCAAGAAGCACCGCCCTCGATGCCATCGCGGATTCCGCCATCGGCCTTTATCAACGGTACGTGTCGCCCTACAAGGGGTTCCGCTGCGCCCATCGTGTCCACAGTGGCGGCGCCTCCTGTTCGCAGTACGCCAGGAAGATCGTGCGCCGCCTCGGCCTCACGGCACTGTTCGCGGCCATGCCCCGGCAGTTCGAGCGCTGCCGCAGGGCATGTCATCTGATCCGGGCGGCCGCTGCCAACGCATCGGCTTTCCGTCGTCCCACCAAGGCAAAAGGCGAGCGCACGCAGCGTTCACAACAAAGGCAGCACGCACGACAGCGAGACAGCCGGGACTGCGGGGACTGCGGGAGCTGCGATCTGCCCGACCCGAGCGGCGCCTGTGATGCCGCCAGCTCATGTGCAGACGTCGGGGCGTGCGACTGTTCGCTGTGACCCACGCCTTGCGGTTCAGGGCCGGGGGCCTCGGTGGCAGGCGCTGACCCGACCTTGCATCCCCGCAACCCCTCAGCCCCGCGACGCCCCGAACCTTGCCTCCGCCTGGCGCCGAAACTCTTTCGGCGTCATCCCCTTGATCTGCAGAAAGCGCCGGTTGAAGTTGGCCACGTTGTTGAACCCGACGTCATAGCAGATGTTGGTGATGTAGCGGTCTGATTCCATCAACAGCTGGCACGCGCGGTTGATGCGCAGCCGGTTGACGAAGTCGGTGAACGTGTTGCCGGTCGCCTTGCGGAAATAGCGCGAGAACTGGCTCTCGGTCATGCCCGCACGGCGCCCCAGCTCCGCCATCGAGAACTGCGCCGCGCTGTGCTCGGTGATGTAGTCGACGATGCCGCTGATGCGCGCCAGTGCCACGTCGTCGTCGTAGCTCTGCAGCTGCACCGTCGACAGCAAGCGGTAGTCCACGCAGGCGGCCAGCTCGCCCAGCAGCTCGACGAATTCGGCGAACCGTCGCAGCCCCTGGGTGTGCTGGATGCGCTCGTAGTGCATCCGCGCCCGTTCACTGATGCCGAAGAACTCGATGCCGTGGCGCGCCCGCTCCAGCAGCGGCAAGGCCTCGCGCAGCTCGGCGATACCCTCGGCCGCCTCGCGCAGCGGCGTGTCGGGGAACTGCAGCACCATGTCGCGCAGCGGCACGCCTTCGGGCGGCGTGTCGGTAGAGATCCAGTTGTGCGGCAACCGGGGGCCGGTCAGCACCAGATGGCCGGGCTCGAACTGGCCGATGTAGTCACCGACGAACACCTTGCCCCGGGTGGCGACGATCAGGTGCAGCTCGTACTCCTCGTGGTAGTGCCAGCGCACCAGCGGGTTGGGGTAGCCGTGCTCGAGGTAGCGCACGCAGCCGTAGCTGCCCTGCGGCTCGTAGCCCAGCGTGGGCGAACGGACACACTCGTGTTCCAGCTCAGGGGTGCGGGGGCGGGCGAGGGCCATGGCGGGCTTGTCCTTCAACGGCCGCCAGCTCGGCGGCCGAGTACATCGAATACAGGTTCTGCTGTTGTCTCAACTCATCACATTACCGCCATCGACGTTGAGCGTCTGCGCGGTGATGGAGGCGGCCTCGTCGCTGGCAAGGAAAACCGCGGCGCCGGCGATGTCGTCCGGGCGCCCCATGCGGCCCAACGGCACCGCGCGGCCCACCGCGGCCTTCTTCTCGCCCGGCTGCAGGCCTTCGTGACGCGCGAACAAGGCATCGACCTGGCTCCACATCGGCGTGTCCACCACGCCGGGTGCGATCGCGTTGACGCGGATGCCGTGGGGCGCCATCGCGAGTGCTGCCGATTGCGTGTAGCTGATCACCGCGGCCTTGGTCGCGCAATAGTGCGAGACCAGCGCCTCGCCGCGCCGGCCGGCCTGGGACGCCAGGTTGACCACGCTGCCCGGCAAGCCCGCGGCCACCAGCCGCCGCAGCATCGTCTGCATCGTGAAGAACATGCCCTTGACGTTGACGTCGAACAAGCGCTGGTACATCGCCTCGTCCGAGTCGAGCAGCGGCGCAAGGTCGAACACGGCGGCATTGTTGAACAGCAGCGTGACGGTGCCGAAGCGCGCCTCGGCCGCCACCAGCAGCTGCTCGATGTCATCGCGGCGGGTCACGTCGGCGCGCCGGTAGTGCAGCTGCTGTGGATGGCGCTCCAGCAGGTCGAGCACCGCGGCTCCCGGGGTCTCCGCGAGGTCGGCCACCGTGCAGCGCGCGCCTTCGCGCAAATAGGCCTCCGCCACCGCCAGGCCGATGCCGCCGCCTGCGCCGGTCAACAGGGCGTGGTGGCGCTGCAGTCTCAAGGTCGAGGGGTCAGTCAAGCAAGGCTCCGGTCATGAATGAGATGTCGCGCAGGCCCTGGCGCAGCGCGTCGACCAGGGCGGGTTGGCCCGCCAGGTCGCCCCACAGCTGGCGGTCGCCACACAAGGCCGCCACCGGGTCGGCACTGCTGCAGACGGCGTGGGCCGCCGCCGGGTCCATCGCCTGGTCTTGGTAGTCCCACGGCAGCATGCCGCGGTGCCACAGCTGCAAAAAGGCGAGGAACAGCGCCGGCAGCCGCGCCACCGCGTGCGCCGGCTGCCCCGCTGCCAGTCGCTCGCGCAGCGTGGGGGCGATGAATCCGGGGATCTTGGAATACCCGTCCATCGCCACGCGCTGGTGGGTATCGCACAACGCCGCATTGCCGAAGCGGTCGAGCACGGTGTCGCGATAGGCGGCCAGGTCGAGCGGGCTGCGGCGGCCGGGTCGGTCGAGGCAGGGCAGCACGTCTTCGGTGACGTAGGCATGCGCCAGCTGGCGCACCCGCGGGTCGCGCGTGCCCTCGTGGATGTAGCGATAGCCCAGCAAGGTGCCGGCCCAGGCGATGCAACTGTGGGTGGCGTTGAGGATGCGGATCTTGGCCTCCTCGTAGGGCCGCACCGAGTCGACCATCTCCACGCCCACCCACTTCCAACCGGGGCGGCCGTGGCAAAACCGGTCTTCGATGACCCACTGGCGGAAATCTTCGGCCATCACCGCCGCGGCGTCGTCGACGCCAGTGGCGGCCCTCACGCGCTCGCGCACCTCGGGCCCCGGCCGGGGTGTGATGCGGTCGACCATGCTGTTGGGAGTGCAGACGTTGGCCTCGGCCCAGTCGCGCAACGCATGCTGGCCGCGGCGCTCGAGGAAGGCCATCAACCCGGCCCGGAACCGATCACCGTTGTGACGCAGGTTGTCGCAGTTCAGCAGTGTGACCGGCCCGCTGCCGCGGCGCATGCGCTCTTGCAGCACGGCGGCCGCTGCACCGTAGATGGTGCAGCGAGTGAGTCCTTGCAAGTCGGACGCGAGTTCGGGCGCTTGTTCGTCCAGGCCACCGGCGGGGTCGAGATAGTAGCCGGCCTCGGTCACGGTGAACGACACGATGCGGGTGCGAAGCTGGGCACCCAGCGTGATCAGCCCGGCCAGCGAGGGTTCGTAGGGCAGCACTTGGCGGATCACGTCGAGCTGGCGGTAGCGCCGCTCGCCATCGGGCGTGACGGTCTCCAGCGTATAGCGGCCGCCCTGCTGGCGCAGTGCCTCCAGCGTGGCCGTCGGGTCGGCGCGCAGGTTGCCGCCGGCCAGCATCCACTGGCGGTCGCCGGCATCGGCCAGGTCTTGCAGGTAGTCCGCCTGGTGGGCGCGGTGGAAGGCGCCGAGGCCGAGGTGCAGCATCACCAGCGGCTCCGGTTCCAGGGACGCTTGAGCAGGTGTGAAGGTCATGAAGCAGGTGTGCAGGGTCAGGCGGTGGCCCGCAAGGCGCGGCCCTCGCGGTCGAAGAAGTGCAGGGCGCCGGGGTCGAGCGCCACCGCGACCGCATCGCCGGGCCGCAGCGGGCTCCGCTCGCTTTGACGTGCGACGAACTGCAGCCCGCCTGCAGCGGCCGTGTGGATCAGCGTGTCGGCCCCCAGCGCTTCGACCAGCTCGACCTGGGCCTCGATCGGCGCTTGACCGCGCGAGCGCACCGCCACCGCCTCCGGCCGAATGCCCACGTAACCGTCGCTGGGCGCCTGCGCGCCACCGATCACCTGCAGTTGCGACAGCGCCGCCGCCGGCAGCACATTCATCTGCGGCATGCCGATGAACTGCGCGACGAACTGGTTGGCGGGCCGGTCGTACAAGGCGAGCGGCGCACCGACCTGCTCGATCGCGCCGTCACGCAGCACCACCACACGGTCGGCCAGCGTCATCGCCTCGACCTGATCGTGCGTGACGTAGATGGTGGTGGCGCCCAGTTCGCGGTGCAGCTTGGCGATCTCGACACGGGTCTGGCCGCGCAAGGCGGCATCGAGATTGGACAGCGGCTCGTCGAACAGAAACACCTTGGGCGAGCGCACGATGGCGCGCCCGATCGCCACCCGCTGGCGCTGCCCGCCCGACAGCTCGCGCGGCGTGCGCTGCAGCAAATGCGTGAGGTTGAGGATCTCGGCGGCACGTTCGACCTTGCGGCGCATCGTGGCCTTGTCGGCGCCGGCCAGCTTGAGGGCAAAGCACATGTTGTCGAACACCGTCATGTGCGGATAGAGGGCGTACGACTGGAACACCATCGCCAGGTCACGCTTGGCCGACGGCAGCGTGGTGATGTCGCGGCCGTCCAGGTGCAGGCTGCCGGCGTCGATGCCTTCGAGCCCGGCGATCAGGCGCAGCAGGGTCGACTTGCCGCAGCCGGACGGCCCGACGAAGACGACGAACTCGCCGGGCTCGATGTCGAGGTCGATGCCGCGGATGGCGTGCTGCGCGCCGAACCATTTCTCGACACCGCGCAGTTGCAGAAAGGACATGGGGGTTGGCTCCTGGTGGGTCGCTACTTGACGGCGCCGAACGTGAGGCCCTGCACCAGCTGCTTCTGGCTGAACCAGCCGAACACGACGATGGGCGCGATGGCCAGCAGCGACGCGGCCGACAACTTGGCCCAGAACAGCCCTTCGGGGCTCGAATACGACGCGATCAGCGTGGCCAGCGTGCCGGCCTGCGCCGAGCTGAGGTTGAGCGACCAGAAGGCTTCGTTCCAGGCCAACACCAGGCACAGCAGCCCGGACGATGCGAAACCGCCGGCCGACAGCGGCAGCACCACATGGCGGAACTCGCGCCACAAGGTGGCGCCGTCCATCCGGGCGGCTTCCAGGATGTCGGGCGGGATGTCCTTGAAGCACGAATACAGCATCCACACCAACAGCGGCAGGTTGGACAGCGTGAAGACGATGGTCAGGCCGCTGAGCGTGTCGAGCAGGCCGGCGGTTTGCGCCAGCACATAGATCGGCACCAGCGCGCCGACGGCGGGCATCATCTTGGTCGACAGCATCCACATCAGCAGGTCGCGCGTGCGGCGGGTGCGGAAGAAGGCCATCGAGTAGGCGGCGGGCGCGGCGATGGCCAGGCCCAGCAAGGTCGAGACGATGCTGGTCACGGCCGAGTTGCCCGCGTGCTTCAGGTAGTCGCTGCGCGCCTGCACCTCGGTGAAGTTCTCCAGCGTGGGCTCGAACACCAGCTGCGGCGGCACCGCAATGGCTTGCAGCTCGGTCTTGAAGGCCGTCAGGCCCAGCCACAGCAGCGGGAAGAACACCACCAGCGCGGCGGCCCAGGCGCCCAGCGTGCGGGCCACCAGCGCCGGCGGCAGTCGTTTGGTTCGGTAGGCACTCATCGCGTCACCGGTCCAGGTTCTTGCCGATCAGGCGGATCAGGAACACCGCCGCCACATTGGCGAGCAGCACCGCGAACAAGGCGCCGGCCGAGGCCACGCCGACGTCGAAGCTGAGCAGCGCTTGCGTGTAGATCAAGAAGGCGACGTTGGTGCTGGCATGGCCGGGGCCGCCACCGGTGGTGGTGTAGATCTCGGCGAACACGCTCATCAGGAAGATCATTTCGATCATCACGACCACCGCGACGGGCCGCGCCAGATGCGGCAGCACCAGATACCAGCAGCGCTGCAGCGCATTGGCACCGTCCATGCGCGCGGCCTCGAGCTGCTCGCGGTCGAGCGACTGCAGCGAGGTGATGAAGATCAAACAGGCGAACGGCAGCCACTGCCAGCTGATCATCACGATGACCGAGAACAGCGGATGTTCGGTCAGCCAGTCGACCGGGGTGGCACCGAAGAAGCGCCACAGCTGTGCCAGCACGCCGTAGATCGGGTTCATCATCATGTGCTTCCACAGCAGCGCATTGACCGTGGGCATCACGAAGAAGGGCGAGATCAGCAACACGCGCACGATGCCGCGGCCCGGGAAGGGCTCGTGCACCAGCAGCGCCAGGCCGATGCCCAGCACCACGGTGGCGGCGATCACCGAGCCGAGCAGCAGCAGGGTGTTGGCCACCGCCGGCCCGAAGCCGGGGTCGGTGACGAAGTACTCGAAGTTCTCCAGCCCGACGAAGGCGTGCTCGCCGGGCTGCATCAGGTTGTAGCGGACGCTGGAGAAGTACAGCGTCATCGCCAGCGGCACGATCATCCACAGCAGCAAGGTGCTGACCGCCGGCGCCAGCAGCAAGCGCGGCACCAGCCGGTGGCCGGCAGGGCGCCGGGCCTGCGACGCCTGGGCCGGCAGATGGCTCGGCAGCGGGCGGTGGCCCTCGCCCGCCACCGCGTCGGCCGTGGCGAGTGCGCTCATTTGTAGTAGCCCGCCCGGCGCATTTCACGCTCTGCCGCCGTTTGCGAGGCGGTCAGCGCCTGGTCGACCGACACCCGGCCCGACAAGGCCGCGCTCATCTGCTGGCCCACCGCCACGCCGATCGCCTGGAACTCGGGGATGGCTGCAAACTGCACGCCCACATAAGGCGATTTGGGCAAGGTGCTGTCGGTCGGGTTGGCGGTGCTGATGGCCTTCAGCTCGGCCTGCGCAAACTTCGCCGCTTGCTGGAACTCCGGCATGGCATAGGTGGACTTGCGGGTGCCGGTGGGCACGTTGGCCCAGCCCACTTCCTTGCCGACCAGCTTCACATAGTCTTTCGACGTGGCCCAGTGGATGAACTTCTGCGCCGCCTCGGCCTTTTGCGAGCTGGCCGGTATCGCCAGCGCCCAGGCCCACAGCCAGTTGGCGCCCTTGGGCGTGACCGCGGTGGGCGCCTGCGCGAAGGCCACCTTGTCGGCCACCTTGCTCTGCTTGGCATCCGAGACGAACGAGGCGGCGATGGTGGCGTCGATCCACATGCCGCACTTGCCCTCGTTGAACAGGGCCAGGTTCTCGTTGAAGCTGTTGGCCGAGGCGCCGGGCGGGCCGTATTTCTTCAGCACGTCGACATAAAAGCCGACCGCGTCCTTCCAGGGCTTGCTGGTCAGCTGCGGCTTCCACTGCATGTCGAACCATTGGCCGCCGAAAGTGTTGACCATGGTCGACAGGAAGGCCATGTTGTCGCCCCAGCCCGGCTTGCCGCGCAAGCACATGCCGTAGACGCCGGCCTTCGGGTCGTGCACCTTGGCGGCGATGTCGCGCAGCTGCTCCCAGCTGGGCTGCTCGGGCATGGTGGCGCCGGCCTTCTTGACCAGGTCGGCGCGGTACATCGTCATCGAGCTTTCGCCATAGAAAGGCGCGGCGTAGAGCTTGCCGTCGACCGACAGGCCGGCGCGGATGGCGGGCAGCAGGTCGTCGAGGTCGTAGCTCGCGTCGGGCTTCAGCTCCTTGAGCCAGCCCTTCTTGCCCCAGATCGGCGTCTCGTACATGCCGATGGTCATGATGTCGAACTGGCCGCCCTTGGTGGCGATGTCGGTCGTCACGCGCTGGCGCAGCACACCTTCTTCGAGGGTCACCCACTTGAGCTTGATGTCGGGGTGGGCCTGCTCGAAGTGGCGGCTCAACTTCTGCATCTCGATCATGTGGCCGTTGTTCACGGTGGCCACCACCAGCTCGGTGGCAGCACCGGCCGATGTCGTGGTCGCGGCCGCCGCGACGGCCAAGGCCAGGCAGAGGTTCAGCTGCTTCATGGGGTGGGTCTCCTGCGTTGCTTGTTTGTGTGTGTCGTTGGGCCGTCACCGCCGGCGGTGCGGCGCGACCTGAAAGGCCCTGCCGACGCCTGCATAAGGTAGGCCGTGCCCCCTCCCGCGGCCGATACCGCGGCGAGGCAGTTTCGATACTTTGTTGCGTCGATTCGCTGGGGATTTCCCTGCTGTATGCAACAGAAGTACGTGTCGCCGGCGCGACAGGGCCGCAGCTTCGGTGGGCGCTCACTCCCCCTTTTAGGGGGTGGAACCGGTTCGCCCGGGCCGTGTCACAGTGCAGGAGCCCGCGGATCGGGCCGTAGCAGTAAGCCCATGACTTGTTTCATCGCCGCCGTCCGGTTTCAAGACGGACACACCTTGTTCAGCCTGTTCGACCTCGACACGGGCCGGCTCGAGCCGTCGCTGATCACCCAGCCGGTGGCCGCGATGGTCGACACGCCGATGTCTGAACGCGAGCGCGAGCTGTGGGCGCAGGCGCAGTTGCGCGAGCATGGCTGCGACCCGGAAACACGCATCCGCAAACTGTTCGTGCTCGGCTCGGGCAGCCTGTTCGGTGCCATCCAGGACATGGCCGAAGGCGCCGAAGAGGTGCTGGTGGAGGTGCCGGCGACCGAATCACGCTGGCGTTCACGGGCGCACCGACAGAAACAGATCTTGCTGACGGAGCTGAATCCGGAGCGCCTCAGGGATTGACCGTGATGGCCAGCACCGGGCTGTCGCTGCGGTGGCCGTCGTCGTCCTGGGCGCGCGCCACGTATTCGACGACGGTGGAACGCGACACCGTCGGTGCCCTCACCTGCAGCCGGAACGGCGCTTCGTCATCGCGGCCCAGCGACTCGAGCTCGTCGCCCTCGACGCGGTAGAACTCGACCGACTCGACGAAACCGCTGTCGTCGCTCGCCGCGGCGCGCAGCTCGAGCTGGCCGCCGGAGGTGGCCGGGTCGGGGCTGGCGACCAGCTCGACGTCGGGCGCTTCGTCGTCGAAGTCGTCGTCACCGACGCCGACCCAGACACCGCCACCGCAGCCGACGAGCAGCACCGCCAGGGCCAGCGCGGCACGGCGCGCGCGGCGCCGTGGAGGATGAAGAGGGTCGAGACGTGGGAAGAACATGGCGCCATCGTAAGGCGCGCCGCCGTGGCTCGGCAAGCGCGTTGGGCGGGTCTTCTGGCGCGGCCCCGGCGGCGAAACCTTGGCCCACTATGATGGTGGGTTGTCCTTTCCTCCTTCCGGCTGATTGATCCATTGCCATGTCCGAGCGTCCGACACCCCGCAAGCGCCCAACGACTTCCGCCGCGGCGGGAACCGCGCCGGCTTCCCCCAAGGCGCAGCACGCGGGGAACACCAGCCCGGCCGGCGCCGCCTCGGCGGCAGCCGTGACACGCAAGACCGCGGCAG
Organism: Caldimonas brevitalea; assembly: GCF_001017435.1. NCBI lineage: Bacteria > Pseudomonadati > Pseudomonadota > Betaproteobacteria > Burkholderiales > Sphaerotilaceae > Caldimonas > Caldimonas brevitalea. The sequence continues at coordinate 190,812 of NZ_CP011371.1, read as the reverse complement.
GCGGCCGTCGGAAGGCTGAAGAAACGGCCCAGGCCAAAGGCACGCCGGCCGACCCTGCGGCAGCCGCCGACGCTGTCGTCGGCACACCGTCCGCCGGCGGCGCGCCAGCCTCGTCTGCCCCTGCGACACGCGCCACGACCGAGTCCGTCAGCGTCGCGCCGCCGGCGCCAGCAGCAGCGCCTGCACGAGGGCCCGAAGCGCCGCAGATCCGCATCCGCGGGGCGCGCACGCACAACCTCAAGAACATCGACCTCGACCTGCCGCGGCATCAGCTGGTGGTGATCACCGGCCTGTCGGGCTCGGGCAAGTCGTCGCTCGCCTTCGACACCTTGTACGCCGAGGGCCAGCGGCGTTATGTGGAGAGCCTGTCGGCCTACGCGCGGCAGTTTCTGCAGCTGATGGACAAGCCGGACGTCGACGTGATCGAAGGGCTGTCGCCGGCGATCTCGATCGAGCAGAAGGCCACCAGCCACAACCCACGCTCGACGGTCGGCACGGTGACCGAGATCCACGACTATCTGCGCTTGCTGTACGCCCGCGCCGGCACACCGTTCTGCCCCGTCCACCAGCTGCCGCTGGAAGCCCAGAGCGTGAGCCAGATGGTCGACGCGGTGCTGGCGCTGCCCGAGGACACCAAGCTGATGGTGCTGGCGCCGGTGATGCGCGACCGCAAGGGCGAGCATGTGGAACTGTTCCAGGACATGCAGGCGCGCGGGTATGTGCGCTTTCGCATCGACGGCACCATCTTCGAAGCGGTGGAGGTGCCCAAGCTCAAGAAGACCGAGAAGCACGACATCGACATCGTGGTGGACCGTGTGAAGGTGCGCGGTGACCTGAAACAGCGGCTGGCCGAGAGCTTCGAGGCGTCGCTGCGCATTGCCGACGGACGCGCGATTGCGCTGGAGATGGACACGGGCCACGAGCATCTGTTTTCGAGCAAGTTCGCCTGCCCGGCCTGCAACTACTCGCTGTCCGAGCTGGAGCCTCGGCTGTTCTCGTTCAACTCGCCGGTGGGCGCCTGCCCGTCGTGCGACGGTTTGGGCGAGGTGACGGTGTTCGACCCTGACCGTGTGGTCGCCTTCCCGTCGTTGAGCATTGCCAGCGGTGCCGTCAAAGGCTGGGACCGGCGCAACGCCTACACCTTCTCGATGCTGGAGAGTGTGGCCAAGCACTACAAGTTCAACATCGACCTGCCCTGGGAAGAGCTGCCACCGCAGGCCCAGCAGGTGTTGCTGCGCGGCTCGGGCGAGGAAGAGATCGAGTTCGTCTACCAGGCCGAGGGTGCCAACGGGCGCAAGCGCTCGGTCAAGCGCACGCACCCCTTCGAGGGCATCATCCCCAACTTCGAGCGCCGCTTTCGCGAGACCGACTCGGTGGCGGTGCGCGAAGAGCTGGTGCGCTACCAGAGCGCCAAGCCCTGCCCCGAGTGCGAAGGCACGCGGCTGCGGCGCGAGGCGCGGCATGTGAAGCTGGTGGACGCGGCGACCAGCTCGGCGCGGCCCATCTACGAGATTTCGCATGCGACGCTGCGTGAAGCGCTGGGCATCTTCGACACGCTGCGACTGAAGGGCGCCAAGGCCGAGATCGCCGACAAGGTGGTGCGCGAGATTCGTTCACGTCTGAGCTTTTTGAACAACGTCGGCCTCGACTACCTGAGCCTCGACCGCAGCGCCGACACCTTGTCGGGCGGTGAGGCGCAGCGCATCCGGCTGGCGTCGCAGATTGGCTCGGGGCTCACGGGCGTGATGTACGTGCTCGACGAGCCGAGCATCGGCTTGCACCAGCGCGACAACGACCGCCTGATCGGCACGTTGAAGCATTTGCGCGATCTGGGCAATTCGGTGCTGGTGGTGGAGCATGACGAAGACATGATCCGCGCGGCGGACCATGTGGTCGACATGGGGCCGGGTGCCGGGGTGCATGGCGGCCAGGTGATGGTGCAGGGCACGCCGGACGAGGTGGCCGCGAGCGACGTGTCGCTGACCGGGCAGTATTTGGCGCGCAAGCTCAAGATCGGCGTGCCGCGTCAGCGCCACCGCGCCGCGGTGGGCGAGGACGCCAAGGTGCTGCGCATCGTCAACGCGCGCGGCAACAACCTGAAGGGCGTGACGGTCGAGATGCCGGTGGGCTTGTTCACCTGCGTCACCGGTGTATCGGGCTCGGGCAAGTCGACGCTGGTCAACGACACCTTGTATGCTGCGGTGGCCCGCAAGCTCTACCAGAGCCACACCGAGCCGGCGCCGCACGACGACATCGAGGGGCTGGACGCCTTCGACAAGATCATCAACGTCGACCAGTCGCCGATCGGGCGCACGCCGCGGTCGAACCCGGCCACCTACACCGGCTTGTTCACGCCGATCCGCGAGCTGTTTGCCGAGGTACCGACCGCGCGTGAGCGCGGGTATGGCGCGGGCCGCTTCAGCTTCAACGTCGCGGGCGGGCGCTGCGAGGCCTGCCAGGGCGACGGCGTGTTGAAAGTGGAGATGCACTTCCTGCCGGACGTGTATGTGCCCTGCGACGTGTGCCACGGCAAGCGCTACAACCGCGAGACGCTGGAGGTGCTCTACAAGGGGCGCAACATCAGCGAAGTGCTCGACATGACGGTGGAAGATGCGCGCGAGTTCTTCAGCGCGGTGCCGTCGATTGCGCGGAAGCTGCAGACGCTGCTGGATGTGGGCTTGGGGTACATCCACCTGGGGCAGAGCGCGACCACCTTGTCAGGCGGCGAGGCGCAGCGTGTGAAGCTGGCGCTGGAGCTGAGCAAGCGGGACACGGGGCGCACGCTCTACATCCTGGATGAGCCGACCACCGGCTTGCACTTTGCGGACATCCAGTTGCTGCTGCAGGTGCTGCACCAGTTGCGGGACCAGGGGAACACGATTGTCGTGATCGAGCACAACCTGGATGTGATCAAGACCGCCGACTGGGTGATCGACATGGGGCCCGAGGGTGGGGCCGGGGGTGGGACGGTGGTGGTGACGGGGACGCCGGAGGAGATTGCGGCGTTTGCGGGGAGTTATACGGGGAAGTATTTGAGGCCGTTGTTGGAGGAGTGAGGGGGGTAGCGGGGCGTCGGATGGGTTCGCGAAGCTTGGGCTTCTCTCGGCCGTTCCCAAGTATCGCCAAGTATCACGAGCACGATACTTGCAGATCAGCCGGATACGAACGGGATCGCTCTGGCCTCCTCTACAGCTGCCCGGCAACAAATGACGCCGCGGTCTCGCTGGGTGAGGTGCCGACGCACAAGTTGCACTGCGGCAGGCAACAGGACCGGAAAGTCGTTTCCCATGGTAGGGTGCCGGACGGGCAGCCGTCAGGGTGTGAACGGGGACGTGGCTACAGCAGCTGCGCGCAGGCCTGCCGCAAGCCCTCCTTCGGTCACGACACGGCGTACCTTCATGCCTATCCTGCCCATCGCTGATGCTGAACATCTGAACGACGTTGGCGTGGAGCAGAGGGACTCAGACTGGAACAGCTCGACCTGTCCTGCGCCGGATGACCTCGCAAGGCGCGACAAGGGTCGCGCCTTGCTGCGAGCGCTGCTGCTCGAAGGGGCGGCCTCTGCGCCCAGCGGCCCGGCTGACGCCGAATACTTCGATTTGCTGCGGGCGCAATCCAGAAACGCCGCGAACAGGGGCGTTGAATCGGGACCGGTTGAACAAGCAGGCAACGAGGCGCAACGGGCGCGAGAGCCCTGCGGAATCCGGCAATCAGCCTGCAAGATCGACAGCGCCGCAACCGCCAACCCAGCTTCGCGATGGCCCTATTGCTTACGCAGAAGAGGCAGTACCCGAACCCTCGTGCGCTTTGGGTCGACGGTCAGCAACGCGCCTTCGGTCAGTTCTGCTTCCATCTGGTGCAGCGCTACGAGGACTTGACGACCGATAACGTCAGGGTTCACGTCGACCGCCCGGATTTGCACGACGCTTGGCTTGCGGCCTTTGTTCGCGGCGAGGATCGCGCTGAAATCTAGATCGTGCGTCAGCACGACGAACTCGTTGGCCAGCGCGTAGGCCATGATGGCGGAATCCGAAGCGTTCTTGGCGCCGACGGTGGACCAATGCAAGGCGTCGAAGCCCTCGCTGGCCAGGAGGCCTACCCACCGCGGAGACAGATTCATGTCCACCAGCAGTTTCATGTACCGCCGGCGAGTTGGACTTCGCGTTCCTCCGCGCGCCAGGCTGCATAGCGCAGGGCCTGCATGATGTCCTCGCGTTCGAGATAAGGGTAGTCAGCGAGCACTTCGTCTACGGTGTACCCGGCGCCAATCTGGCCTACCACCGTACTGACCGTGACGCGCATTCCGCGAATGCACGCCTTTCCTCCCATGACCTCGGGCTGTTGAGTGATGCGGTCGAGCTCCAGCATGAGGGGTCCTTTCTCGAAACTCATCCCCATGGTAATTTTGCGGTCCTCAGCAAGCAAGGAGTCGCGACAAGCCTGACAGCCGGCGTTCGCGCAGCAGGGCGCCGTTCCGCCGCGACGTCAAAGTTTGATCGGGACCTCAGCCGTCATTCTGCTACCGCCAGGCGCCGCCTTTTCTGTCCTAAGCGGTCGCGTGCTCAGCGCCTACTTCGCTCGCTGTGCGCCATATGCAGAAACGCAGCGTCGAGCGCGATGACGTCCTGGCTGGCAGGGTCAAACACTGGACCGCGCGAACTCGGCGTACGTTTCTAGCGGTGATCCAAGATCCCGGGCTTGCAACCCCTGCAGCGATGCGAACACGCCCTGCGCCCGCAGCCTTACGCCAGCCTGAGTCATTGCCTGGTGTGAAGTGCGTCGCTTTGAAACACCTTTCCGCAAGCGCTCAAACGACCGCTACACTCGCGCCGCGTCCTTGCGTCTTATCCCCCTCCCTCACCCCTAGGCAGGGACGCTTTGTGGCTCGCCGGTGGCCATGCCTCCGGCGAGCCGTCTCTTTGCTGTGGGGCTGAACCCGCAGCCGGTCTCCCCGGCTCCCGACACCCCTCATCCCCCCACATCTTCCAGCCGCCGATGCAACGGGCCTTTGCGACGCAGCGCCGCATTGCCGCCGCCGCTTGACGCATCGAGGCTCTCGGACGTCGCCTTGGTCTCGCCGAGCAGCCAGCTTTGCAACTGTGCCTGCACTCGATGACAGGACACCCCACGCTGCGGGTCGCAGGCGATGACGGTCGGCGCCGGTGGCTTGGCCAGGTCTCCCGCCACCGCAAGGTCGAGGATGCGGTAGCTGATGACCTCGGGCTCGGCATGCAGCCAACGACGTATCGAGTCATAACGTTGGCCGCAAGGCGTGACGCCGAGATAGCGGGGCCGCAGCGTGCCGAGGCACTGGGCAATCTGACGATGCGAGCACAGGTAGCGCCACGGGGAGTAGACGACGATGTAAACGTCGTCGTGCGGGTGCAGCAGGTCTTCGAGCACGTAAAGCCATTCGAAGAGGTGCAGCGCGTCGAGGTCTGACGCGATGTCGGCCGGGCTGTCGGGGCGGTCCGAGGGCAAAGGGGAACTCAGGAGTTCGCAGCGGTGCAGGCAGCCGTCGAAGTCGAGGAAGAGAACGTGCATGGAGGCCTCTCGTCTCAGTGCTGGGCGCCGGCCGGGCCATGTGGAGTTCGCCTGCCGCCGCCAATCTCGCGAATCCTATAGGATGTAGCCCTATAAGCTGTAATCCTAAAGTTTGTAGTCCTATAGGTTTCTGCGTGCCTCAATCGAGGCGTGGCCGAAAGAAGCAAGTCCCCTATGCAGTCGAAGTTCGCGCGCACCTTGCGAGCGGTGCGCGTGTTGCGTGGTTTGTCGCAGGAGCAGTTCGACACGGTGAGCAGCCGTACGTACCTCAGCGCGATGGAACGAGGCCTCAAGATCCCCACCCTGGGCAAGATCGAAGAGTTGGCGAGTGTGATGAACGTCCACCCGGCGACGCTGATTGCGTTGTCGTATTGCGACGAGTTGAACGAAGCGGCGTTCAGGGACCTGTGGGAGCGGGTGGCGTTGGAAGGGGCGGAGTTGTTGGCGGCGCGGGAGGCGCAGCGCTGAGTCGACCAGCCGGCCCCGCCTGTCTAAGCGGGCTGTGCTTGAGCGCAGTAGCATTGGGTGTCGCCTTGCTGCACTCCGGTACTTTGGCTCTCCCTGACAGGGAAAATCGGACCAGCGAGACAAGCATTTCCCGCAGCGTGGCAGCGGAGAGGAGGAATCCAGTGGATACGACGATCGTGATCCAGCATGTGCCGGTTGAAGAACTCCCTCAAGCTTGGCGACACAGACTCACCCAGCTGCCAGACGCCCACGTCACAGTGCGCATCGAACCCGAGCAGCCCGTCGAGCCCCCGCCGAAAGCTGCTGCGCCGTCCCACTTTGCGGACGATCCCCTCTTCGGGATGTGGCAGGACAGAACCGACATTGCCGACGTGGCCGACTACGTCCGCCGTCTCCGGCAGACTCATCACATGTGAAGGACGAACGATGGGCGTGCCCGTTCATACACTCACCCTCACCGAGTTTCTTGAGTGGGAGAACGAACAGCCGGACCGACATGAGTTCTTCCGTGGCGAAACATTCGCGATGGTCGGAGGCCGCCGCGGCCGCGGGCGCGTGATCGCCAACCTCATGCGTCACCTCGGCAACCATCTGGACGAGAGCCCCTGCCAAGTGTTCAGCGAGAACATGAAGGTGCAAGTGGGCGACGAGGCCATCCTGTACCCCGACGTCTTCGTGACGTGCGACCAGCGCTTTACCGCCGACGACATCGTGTTCACGGCCCCGGTGCTGATCGTCGAAGTGCTATCCCCCACCACGCAACGGTATGACCGCAGCGAGAAGTTCGCGATCTATCGCAAGCTGAGTGCGCTGCGTGAGTACGTCCTCATCGACCCCGAGACGCGGCGCGCCGAAGTCTTCCGTCCTCAAGCTGACGGCAGCTGTATGTACTTCGACATGACGGAGCACGGGCGGCTGGTGCTGGAGAGCATCGGGTTCGAGTTGCCGCTGGGGCTAGTCTTCAAGGGGATGGAGAGCGACGGGGTGGAGGGAGCCGGGTAGTGAGTCGCCGATGAGCGGTCGTCATTCGTAGCCCGTGCGCAGTTCTTGCGCTTGCTTCGCGAGTGCCGCCATCGCCTCTTCGCTTGCTCGCTCGCGTTCGGTTCCGGCCGCTACGCTTACCCCTCGCTATTGGGCTTGGTTCAAAAGTTCTTTGAAGGCAGCCTTTCAATTCCAGCGCTCTGAGGAGGCCATGCCGCGCCAGCGAATACGCCGGTTAGCAGCTTCTTGTATGTAAGCGCGGACTCATGCCGGTCCCTGGCATAACCAGCGTCCACAAGGCGCACTGCCGGGCCCCCTCGACCTACTTCTGCCTCCGCTATCCCTTGTTCGGGGGTCGCCGATACCGCAACAAACAATTACAGTCCCGCCTCAGCCAAAGACGGCTATCGGAACAGGTGAGGAAGCATGCAGGCCAGTACGACGCTGCAGATTGAGGCCGGCGTGGAACCGCAGCCGCCAGCGCAGGAAACAACGAAGCGAGGTTCACCGGCATCCTCTCCCGACACTGAGCCCTCCCCGCTCGCCGGGCTCGAGGCCCTCTGCCTCATTGCCCGTCTGCACCATGTCGCCGCCGATGCCGGAACGCTGCTGCACCAGCTCGGCAAGACGCCCAGCGAGCCGCTCACCACCCGCGACCTGCTGCTGGCCGCCAAACACCTGGGCCTCAAGGCCAAGCTCAGCCGCACCACGGCCGACCGCCTGACCTTGTCCGCGCTGCCGGCCTTGGCCCTTTTAAAGGATGGCCGCGTCGTCGTGCTCGCCCAATGCGACGGCCAGCGTGTGCTGTTCCAGGACACCAGCACCGAGACCAGCCGCCCCACCATCGAACCCCTGGACGTGTTCGCCGCTCAGTGGACTGGCGAGCTCATCCTCATCACCAGCCGCGCCTCCCTGACCGGCGCCCTCGCCAAGTTCGACTTCAGCTGGTTCATCCCCAGCCTGGTCAAACACCGCAAGCTGCTCGGCGAGGTGCTGCTGATCTCGCTGTTCCTGCAGCTCTTCGCGCTGATCTCGCCCTTGTTTTTCCAGGTCGTGATGGACAAGGTGCTGGTGCACCGCGGCCTCACCACCCTGGACGTGCTGATCATCGGCCTGCTGGTCGTCGTGGTGTTCGAGAGCGTGCTCAACGGTTTGCGCACCTACGTCTTCAGCCACACCACCAGCCGTATCGACGTCGAACTCGGCGCCCGGCTGTTCCGCCACCTCGTGCAACTGCCGCTGGCGTACTTCCAGGCCCGCCGTGTCGGCGACTCGGTGGCCCGCATCCGCGAGCTGGAGAACATCCGCAGCTTCCTCACCGGCAACGCCCTGACCCTGGTGCTCGATCTGCTGTTCTCGGTCATCTTCATCGCCGTGATGTTCGCCTACAGCGTGCCGCTGACCTTGATCGTGTTGGTCTCGGCGCCGCTGTACGTCGGCCTGAGCCTGTTGGTCGTGCCGGTGCTGCGCGGCCGCCTCAACGAGAAGTTCGCCCGCGGCGCCGAGAACCAGGCGATGCTGGTGGAAACCGTCAGCGCCATCCAGACCGTCAAGGCCACCGCGCTGGAGCCCGCGATGGCGCGCCGCTGGGACGACCAGCTCGCCGCCTATGTCTCCGCCGGCTTCAAGACCCAGACCCTGGCCAGCTTTGCCAACGAAGGCGTGAACCTGATCGGCAAGCTGGTCAACGCCGCCACGCTCTGGTATGGCGCTCACCTGGTGATGGACAACCAGCTCACCGTGGGCATGTTCGTCGCCTTCAACATGTTCGCCCAGCGCGTGGCGCAACCCATCATGCGCATGGCGCAGATGTGGACCGATTTCCAGCAGACCGGCATTTCCATGGCCCGGCTTGGCGACATCCTCAACACCCGCACCGAGGTGCCGCCCACCAATGCCGCCCAGCTGCCGCCCGTCAAGGGCCGTGTCACCCTGGACCAGGTCACCTTCCGCTACCGGCCCGAAGCCGCCCCGGTGCTCAACGGTGTCAGCCTGGACATCCGCCCCGGCGAGGTGATTGGCATCGTCGGGCGTTCCGGCTCCGGCAAAAGCACACTCACCAAGCTGGTGCAGCGCCTGTACAGCCCTGAGCAGGGCCGACTGCTGGTCGACGGCATCGACATCAGCCTGATCGACGCCGCCCAGCTGCGCCGCCAGGTCGGCGTGGTGCTGCAGGAAAACGTGCTGTTCAACCGCAGCGTGCGCGAGAACATCGCCATCATCGACCCGGCCGCCCCCATCGAAGCGGTGGTGCGGGCGGCTCAGCGGGCCGGTGCGCACGATTTCATCAGCGAGCTGCCCGAGGGCTACGACACCGTTGTTGGCGAACAAGGTGCCAGCCTCTCCGGTGGGCAGCGCCAGCGTATCGCGATTGCGCGCGCGCTGTTCCACAGCCCGCGCATCCTGATCTTTGACGAGGCGACCAGCGCGCTGGACTACGAGAGCGAGGCCATCGTGCAGCGCAACATGGCCGCGATCTGCCAGGGCCGCACCGTGATCATCATCGCCCACCGGCTGAGTGCGGTCCGACAAGCGAACCGGATCGTCGTGATGGACAAGGGGCGCATTGTCGAGATGGGACCGCACGAGCAGCTCATCGCGCGCGAGAAGGGCTTGTACGCGCACCTGTGGCGTATGCAAGGCGGGCAAGGAGCGTCGGCATGAGCACGACCACGACCTCGCCTCAAGCCATGGGCCCGCGCCACCCGGTGCTCGAACTGCTGGCGCGCTACAAGGCGGTGTTCCAGGCGGCCTGGGCGGTGCGCCATGAGTTGGCCGGGCCGAAGCGCCTGGCCGACGAAGCCGCCTTTTTGCCCGCAGCCTTGAGCCTGCAGGAGACGCCGGTGCACCCGGCACCACGGCGCACCGCGCTGGTCATTTGCGCGCTGTTCCTGATTGCGCTGGTCTGGTCCATCGTGGGCGAGATCGACATCGTCGCCGTCGGCCAGGGCCGTATCGTCGTGAGCGAGCGGACCAAGGTGATCCAGCCGCTGGAGACCAGCGTCATCAAGAACATCCTGGTGAAAGACGGAGACGCGGTGCAAGCGGGCCAGGTGCTGGTGGAGCTGGACAGCACCGTCGCCACCGCGGACCAGTCCAGCATCGAGCAGCAGCTGGCCTCGGCCAGCAGCGAAGCGGCCCGCACGGCGGCGCTGCTGAAGGCGTTGGAGGGCCGCGGCGCGCCGCGGCTGCCAGCCGACAACGTCGCCGCCTTCGATCGCCGCTCCGCCGAAGCGCAGCTCGACGCGGAATGGAGCGACATCCGCGCCAAGGTCGCCAAGCTGGACGCGGAGCACAGCCGCCGCAGTGCCGAGATCGCGACGGTAGAGGCGAGTCTCGCCAAGCTGAACGCGACGCTGCCGCTGGTCCGCCAACGTGAGGCGGACTTCAAGTCCTTAGCCGATCAAGGATTTGTCGCCGGGCACGCCAATCAGGACCGCACCCGCGAGCGCATCGAGCTGGAACGCGATCTGGTCACCCAGCAGGCGCGCCTGGCCGAAGCCCGAGCGACGCTGGCCGAGGCCCAGAACGCCAAGGCGGCTTATCTCGCCGAGACACGCCGGGCGCTGAACGACCGCTGGTCGGAGGCGGGCTTGAAACAGAGCCAGTTGACGCAGGAAAGCGCCAAGGCCCGACAGCGCACTCGACTGACGCAGCTGACCGCGCCGGTGGCAGGCACTGTGCAGCAATTGGCCGTGCACACTCCGGGCGGCGTCGCGACCGAGGCGCAACCTTTGATGGTCATCGTGCCGCACGAGGCGGAAGTCACCGCCGAGGTGGTGATCGACAACAAGGACATCGGGTTTGTGAACGCGGGGCAGCTGGCGGAGGTGAAACTGGAGACCTTTAACTTCACCAAGTACGGGACGGTGCCGGCGGAGGTGAGCTGGGTCACCGCGGATGCGGTGGAGGACGAGAAGCGGGGGGCGATTTTTCCGGCGACGCTCAGACTAACGCGGCCCACGATCCTCGTGGACGGCAAGCTGATTCGATTGTCGCCGGGGATGAACCTGACCGCCGAAATCAAGACAGGTAAGCGGCGTGTGATTGAATATCTCTTAAGCCCCATTCAACGCACAATGAGTGACAGCTTGACAGAACGGTAAATATCAGCCGCGACACAGCGAGTGGTAGAGCTGAAGAATCAAAGCTGCGACCGCCATTCTTTCGAGTTATATTGGCAACGGATGCCAGCTTGAAAAGTCAATAGGAGCCGAGATGGGACAAATGCTGCTTTATATAGGTCTTGCTTTGGCCGCAATCGCATTCATTCTCCTGCCCATAATTTTATTCCGCAAGAAAATCTGGAATATTCAATTCATCTGGGATCTATCAAAGAAAGGTGATCGATTGTCGCAGGCGTATATGTTATTTATAATTTCCGCCTTTATCTTTTTGCTTGGAAGTGCCGTGGTTTTGCGCGTCGAAGGCGCCAATTAAGATCGCACAAAAATTTTTGGAGGGCCAATGTCTTTTGCTCAAACTTTCGATGGCGTCGTCGGCGTCTTTCAGATCCACGGTGTGTCTGCGGCTGGCATCGACAACATCGTACAAGGAATAAACAACGCCACGCCGTTCCAGATCGCCGCTTCAGGGATTCAGATCGTTGCGGCTGCCACGCCGGGGCCTGCCGCCATCGTAACGAACGCTATCGCGCTTGGCATGGTGGGTGTTGGTATTACCGAGAACGGCCGCACGTCCGTCGGTGACCTCATCACGATGGCAGGTAATGTGGCAGGAATGATCGCCCCGCTCGTAGTTGCCGCTGGGTTTCCGGTTGCGGCAGGCGCGATTACGATCGTCGGCGTGGGGTTCGCTGTGGCGGGCGTCATAAATACAATGATCGACATTTCGAACAGCCGTGCGAGTGTCGACTCGTCAGTCAACGACCCCTATCAGGATGCCATCACCTGGCGCCAACGTGACCCTCTTGCCATCGATCTGGACGGCGACGGCATCGAGACGATCGGCACTGGGGCACAGCCTGTTCTGTTTGACCACAATGGTGACGGTATCCGCACCGGCACTGGTTGGCTAAACAGCGACGACAGCTGGCTGGTAATGGACCGAGACGGCAATGGCTCAATTGACTCTGGCCGAGAGCTGTTTGGTGTAGACACTCAGATCACCGACGCAGATGGTACGACCCGAACTGCCGCAACGGGTTTTGAAGCACTCCGTGCACAAGACAGTAATGGCGACAGGAAGTTCGATAGCATGGACGCGGGCTTTGCCCAAGTCCGCGTTTGGCAAGACATAAACCAGGATGGTGTCAGTCAGAGTAACGAGCTATTCACTTTAACCGAGAAGAACATTGTCTCCATCGATCTTAACGAGAGTCTGACGACTACGAATCTAGGCAACGGAAACACCGTTACCGGTACAGCAACTGTCACGCGCAGCATCGGCACTACTACTGAGATTGAGAGCGTAACGGTCACGAGCGAGTCGGCCGGAAATCTGAACTTGGTGGACAACCCGTTCTATCGCGAATTCACCGACGAAATCCTCATATCGGACGAAGCTCAGGTTCTACCCGAAATGGGCGGAAGCGGGGTTGTGCGTGATTTACGCGAAGCAATGAGCTTAGAAACTGATGAAGCTCAATTGCTCAAACAAGTTGTCCAGCAGTACAGTGCCGCTAGCACGCGCGACGAGCAACTAGCGTTGCTCGATCAACTGCTTGAGACCTGGGCCGGAACTTCAGATCCATGGTCGTTATCCGATCGACGTCGCCTCTCGGAGTATACGGATATCCCCGATCACATGGCGAGAGACTATTTCAGTGAGGCCCTGGATGCGAAGGGTGTGAATTGGCGGGGAGCATCGGACCACGAATTTATTTCCATCCTTTGCCGCGAAGGGCTTATCCTTGCGGGCATGTTTGTACAGCTCGATGAAGTGCTTGGCTACCGGTTCCAATTTGCACTGCCGTCTCAGTCACTTCTGAATGCCTTCGCTGAACAGGATCCGGCCCGATATCGCCAGCTGACCGTCTTGAATGCATTCAACGGCCAGTCACCCTTTGTCGCAGGCGCAACTGTTTTTCGTGACGGTGGGCCTGGGATGGTTAGCTATAGAGAGCACGTCCTTATACAGCCTCGCGCCGGGGAGCTTTTTGATAAATCTTACGAAGCTCTGCGCGAAAGCGTTTATGGGGCGCTCGTGCTGCAGACGCGCCTGCAATCCTATCTCGGCGAGGTGGATCTCGTCGTAGATGACAATGGGGTGCGGTTGGATTCAAGCAGGTTCGCCGCCTCCCTTGAAAACAAGAGAACCGAGGATGAGAAAAATGCCCTAGTCGATTTGATTGATTTCAACCGATACGGGCAAGGCATCCTTCAAACGATCGGGTATGACGGCCTTACAGTTCTTCGCCAGTGGATCGACGCGATTCCGCCTGATTCAGAACTGGCACCTGTGCTGAAAGATTTGGTTCTGGAACCTAGCACTACGAAGGGTCACGAGTCGGCCGACCTCTTTCTCGGGGACGCGAACGGGAATACGTTCGATAGCGATGAGGGGAACGACGTCGTTTCAGGCGGCGGGGGCGCCGACACCTTGTACGGTGGCTCTGGCGATGACCACCTGTTGGGAGATGAGGGCGGCGACCGTATTTACGGCCAGGACGGCAACGACGTACTCGATGGTGGTATCGGCAACGACACCCTGAGGGGTGGCAACGGCGACGATCTGCTCGACGGTGGGGCCGGCAACGACAGCATCCATGGCGAAGCAGGCTCGGACACGTACACGTTTGCGCGCGGCTGGGGTCAGGACACGATCCTCAACTACGACAGCGGCACCGGCAAGACGGATGTGATCGAGTTCGCCGCGGACATCACGCCGTCGGACATCAAGGTCACGCGCAGCGGTACTAATCTGATTCTGAGCCTCGCAGGCAGTACCGACAAGATCACGGTCTCGTCGTACTTCACCAGCGACGGGACCAGTTTGTACAAGGTCGAGCAGATCCGCTTCGCCGACGGCACCACATGGGATGTGGACACGGTCAAGACCTTGGCAATCCAAAGCACGACGGGTGCGGACCAGTTGTACGGCTATGCGACGGCCGATACGCTGGACGGCGGCGATGGCAATGACACCGTCTCGGCAGCCAGCGGCGACGACACGGTGAGCGGCGGTAGCGGCGACGACACGTTGAACGGGGAGGACGGCAACGACCTGCTCGATGGCGGCATCGGCAACGACACACTCGACGGAGGCAACGGCAACGATCGGTTGGTGGGTGGTATCGGCAACGACACCCTGAGGGGTGGCAACGGCGACGATCTGCTCGACGGTGGGGCCGGCAACGACAGCATCCATGGCGAAGCAGGCTCGGACACGTACACGTTTGCGCGCGGCTGGGGTCAGGACACGATCCTCAACTACGACAGCGGCACCGGCAAGACGGATGTGATCGAGTTCGCCGCGGACATCACGCCGTCGGACATCAAGGTCACGCGCAGCGGTACTAATCTGATTCTGAGCCTCGCAGGCAGTACCGACAAGATCACGGTCTCGTCGTACTTCACCAGCGACGGGACCAGTTTGTACAAGGTCGAGCAGATCCGCTTCGCCGACGGCACCACATGGGATGTGGACACGGTCAAGACCTTGGCAATCCAAAGCACGACGGGTGCGGACCAGTTGTACGGCTATGCGACGGCCGATACGCTGGACGGCGGCGATGGTAATGACACCATCTCGGCAGCCAGCGGCGACGACACGGTGAGCGGCGGTAGCGGCGACGACACCTTGAACGGGGAGGACGGCAACGACCTGCTCGATGGCGGCATCGGCAACGACACACTCGACGGAGGCAACGGCAACGATCGGTTGGTGGGTGGTATCGGCAACGACACCCTGAGGGGTGGCAACGGCGACGATCTGCTCGACGGTGGGGCCGGCAACGACAGCATCCATGGCGAAGCAGGCTCGGACACGTACACGTTTGCGCGCGGCTGGGGTCAGGACACGATCCTCAACTACGACAGCGGCACCGGCAAGACGGATGTGATCGAGTTCGCCGCGGACATCACGCCGTCGGACATCAAGGTCACGCGCAGCGGTACTAATCTGATTCTGAGCCTCGCAGGCAGTACCGACAAGATCACGGTCTCGTCGTACTTCACCAGCGACGGGACCAGTTTGTACAAGGTCGAGCAGATCCGCTTCGCCGACGGCACCACATGGGATGTGGACACGGTCAAGACCTTGGCAATCCAAAGCACGACGGGTGCGGACCAGTTGTACGGCTATGCGACGGCCGATACGCTGGACGGCGGCGATGGTAATGACACCATCTCGGCAGCCAGCGGCGACGACACGGTGAGCGGCGGTAGCGGCGACGACACCTTGAACGGGGAGGACGGCAACGACCTGCTCGATGGCGGCATCGGCAACGACACACTCGACGGAGGCAACGGCAACGATCGGTTGGTGGGTGGTATCGGCAACGACACCCTGAGGGGTGGCAACGGCGACGATCTGCTCGACGGTGGGGCCGGCAACGACAGCATCCATGGCGAAGCAGGCTCGGACACGTACACGTTTGCGCGCGGCTGGGGTCAGGACACGATCCTCAACTACGACAGCGGCACCGGCAAGACGGATGTGATCGAGTTCGCCGCGGACATCACGCCGTCGGACATCAAGGTCACGCGCAGCGGTACTAATCTGATTCTGAGCCTCGCAGGCAGTACCGACAAGATCACGGTCTCGTCGTACTTCACCAGCGACGGGACCAGTTTGTACAAGGTCGAGCAGATCCGCTTCGCCGACGGCACCACATGGGATGTGGACACGGTCAAGACCTTGGCAATCCAAAGCACGACGGGTGCGGACCAGTTGTACGGCTATGCGACGGCCGATACGCTGGACGGCGGCGATGGTAATGACACCATCTCGGCAGCCAGCGGCGACGACACGGTGAGCGGCGGTAGCGGCGACGACACCTTGAACGGGGAGGACGGCAACGACCTGCTCGATGGCGGCATCGGCAACGACACACTCGACGGAGGCAACGGCAACGATCGGTTGGTGGGTGGTATCGGCAACGACACCCTGAGGGGTGGCAACGGCGACGATCTGCTCGACGGTGGGGCCGGCAACGACAGCATCCATGGCGAAGCAGGCTCGGACACGTACACGTTTGCGCGCGGCTGGGGTCAGGACACGATCCTCAACTACGACAGCGGCACCGGCAAGACGGATGTGATCGAGTTCGCCGCGGACATCACGCCGTCGGACATCAAGGTCACGCGCAGCGGTACTAATCTGATTCTGAGCCTCGCAGGCAGTACCGACAAGATCACGGTCTCGTCGTACTTCACCAGCGACGGGACCAGTTTGTACAAGGTCGAGCAGATCCGCTTCGCCGACGGCACCACATGGGATGTGGACACGGTCAAGACCTTGGCAATCCAAAGCACGACGGGTGCGGACCAGTTGTACGGCTATGCGACGGCCGATACGCTGGACGGCGGCGATGGTAATGACACCATCTCGGCAGCCAGCGGCGACGACACGGTGAGCGGCGGTAGCGGCGACGACACCTTGAACGGGGAGGACGGCAACGACCTGCTCGATGGCGGCATCGGCAACGACACACTCGACGGAGGCAACGGCAACGATCGGTTGGTGGGTGGTATCGGCAACGACACCCTGAGGGGTGGCAACGGCGACGATCTGCTCGACGGTGGGGCCGGCAACGACAGCATCCATGGCGAAGCAGGCTCGGACACGTACACGTTTGCGCGCGGCTGGGGTCAGGACACGATCCTCAACTACGACAGCGGCACCGGCAAGACGGATGTGATCGAGTTCGCCGCGGACATCACGCCGTCGGACATCAAGGTCACGCGCAGCGGTACTAATCTGATTCTGAGCCTCGCAGGCAGTACCGACAAGATCACGGTCTCGTCGTACTTCACCAGCGACGGGACCAGTTTGTACAAGGTCGAGCAGATCCGCTTCGCCGACGGCACCACATGGGATGTGGGCACGGTCAAGACCTTGGCGATCCAGGGCACCGCGGGCGCAGACGAGTTGTACGGCTATGCCACGGCGGATACGCTAAACGGCGGCAATGGCAATGACACCATCTCGGCAGCCAGCGGCGACGACACGGTGAGCGGCGGTAGCGGCGACGACAAGCTCTACGGAGACGATGGCAACGACTTGCTCGATGGAGACATCGGCAGCGATACGCTGCGCGGAGGTAACGGTAGCGATCTGCTGGTAGGCGGGGTCGGCAACGACACGCTGTACGGTGATGCCGGCAACGACACTCTGGATGGTGGCACAGGGAACGACTACCTCAACGGAGGCGCCGGCTCGGACACATACCTGCTCGTCCGCGGCACGGAGGCCGACACTGTGTCCGACTACGACACGCTTGCCGGAAACACCGACGTCGTTCAGGTCGGACCCAATGTCGCGATCGACCAGATCTGGTTCCGCCGCGTCGGCAGTGACCTTGAAGTGAGCATCATCGGCACAACCGACAAGACCACCATTGGCGGTTGGTACTCTGCCAGTGCGTACCAGGTAGAGCAGTTCAAAACTGCGGATGGCAAGATGTTGCTCAATACGCAGGTCAACGCGCTTGTTTCTGCCATGGCTGGCTTCGCCCCGCCAGCAGCAGGCCAAACGACGCTGTCAGCGGACTACCAGACATCGCTCAACCCGGTGATCGCTGCCAACTGGAAGTAAGTAGACCACGTTGCCCACCGAAGCTCGCGTTCGATGTGCAGGTCGACCGGGCTTCGGGTAAAGGGCTCGAGCCTCAGCCCAACGGTTTCAGCCTGTGGGGTCGCATGACGACATGCGCCTCCGCAGATTGCAAAGGAACGGTTGAAACACGGCACTCGTGCTACGGAGGCAAACGGAGTCCGGTAGTCGACAGCTCAACCTCGGTGGCTGGGCTCCCGTTTCCCCGCTAGGCCGCAGGAGCTTGAGAGGAAGGTTTGCCGTAGCCTCCTTTTCCACCGCCAGAGTTCAGCGCCCAACCGTCCTCGGTTGGGCGTTTTGCTTTGGGCGTTTCTCGCGACAATGCGCGCTTCCGGCCCGTTCTGCCGGTGCCGAGGGCCTGCGTCTTCAGACTCACTTTGGCCCGCGGTGCCGGCGATGACCAGCTGCTTGGAGGCGATGGCGCGGACATGCTGGACGGCGGCTCGGGCAACGATTTCCTCGTAGGCGGCGCCGGCAACGACAGCTATGTTTTCGGCCGAGGCTACGGCCAAGACACCGTCAGCAGTTGCGACGCCACTGACAAGCTCGACAAGGTCCACTCGGCACTGGCGTGCTGCCTTCGGACGTGCTGCTCAGCCGCAACGCGACCTCCAAACCCAACGCAGGCGACGTACCCCCGGTATCTCCCCACAGTACCGCCGGACGCATCTGCTGCGTCCGGCCTGCTCCGGTTTGCCAGTTGCCATCTTCCAGCCGATGCTGAGGAGGCAACAGGAGACCACGCTTGGACCTCACGCCCCACCTCTCAAAGCCCGACGACAGCCCTGCAGACGTGACCCGCTTGCTGCGCCGCTGGTCGCAAGGCGACCGCTCGGCGCTGGACCGCGTGCTGCCGCTCGTCTACGGTGAGCTGAGGCGCATGGCCGGCCGCGTGCTGCGCAGCGAGACCGCCGCACGTGCCCTGCAGCAGCCGACCGAACTGGTGCATGAGGCGTACTTGCGCATGGTCCGGTTGCGTCACTCGAGCTGGCCGTCACGCGCATTCTTCTATGCCTGGGTCATGCGACTGATGCGTCGCATCCTGATCGACCAGGCACGGGCGGCAAAGGCCGACAAGCGGGGTGGGGGAGGCTGGCAGCAGAGTCTGGAAGCGCTGCGTGAGGATGGCCTGCTGCCGGCCGTCGAAGCGCAGCTCGGCGTGGAAGACGAAGGGCCCTACCTTGTCGCCCTGCAACAGGCACTCGACCGGCTGACCCAACTCGATCCGCAGCAAGGCCGCGTCGTCGAGCTGCGCTTCTTCGTCGGACTGAGCGTGGAAGAAACCGCCGTGGCGTTGAAGACCTCCATCGCGACCGTGTTGCGCAAGTGGGCTGCGGCGCGCAAATGGCTGTTGGACGAGCTGGGGTGGGCTCCGGGGTTGGGGCACGCGGCACACACGGGGGCCTTGTGACGACGGTACCTCACTTCGGGGAGCGGGACCGCTGGCAAGGGTTGCGCGCACTGCGGGCAGCGGTGCTCGGCCCGCTCGGGGGGAGAGGCAACGCCGAGCAGAGGACAGCCGATGCTGCGAGGCTGGCGCTGCCGAACGGGTCCTGTAGTGCGGCCTGTCAGCAAGCGGAGGCTGCACGCGTCGGGCAGCGGGTGGGACGTTGGCGGCTCACGGGGTTGCTCGGCCGTGGTGGGATGGGCGACGTGTATTGCGGCGTCGCGGCGCGGGCACCGTTCGCAACACCTGTCGCACTCAAGCTGCTGCGCGACGAGGCAGCGGTGTCGGGCGCTGCGGCGCGGCTGCAGCGCGAGCAGCAAATTCTGGAGCGGCTCGACCATCCACATGTCGCCAAGGTCCTCGGTGGTGGCGTGGGTGCGGACGGCCTGCCCTATCTGGTGATGGAGCTGATCGTCGGGTTGCCGATCGACGTCTATTGCCAACGCAACAAGCTTTCGATCAGCCAGCGCCTGCGACTGTTCGAGGCGCTGGCCAGGGTCGTCCACGATGTGCACGGACAAGGTGTGGTCCACGCCGACCTGAAGCCGTCCAACGTTCTGGTGACCCGCGACGGGCAACCCAAGCTCGTCGACTTTGGCATCGCCGAAGTGGCTGCAGCGTCGCGCCCGGTCGACCGGGCGGATGCGCCGCCGCAGCCACTGGCCCTCACGCTCGCCTATGCCAGCCCGGAGCAGGTGCAAGGCGGCGCGCTCTCGCCCGCCAGCGACCTGTATTCGCTGGGGGTGTTGATGTATGGGATGTTGGCGGGGGTCGGGCCGTATGGCGCAAGTCTGCATCTCGACGCGGAGGCACTGGCCGACGCGGTGTGCGAGCGCGAACCGGTTCCCCCGAGCCGGGCTGTCCTCGACGGCGCCGGCGCAAAGGCGCGTCGCCTGGCCCAGCGCTTGCGCGGCGATCTCGACGCCATCGTGCTGACGGCTCTGCGCAAGCTGCCGGAGGCGCGTTACGGCTCGGCTGCACGGCTGGCAGACGACGTGCGCCGGCATCTGGCGCGCCGGCCGGTCTCGGTGCGGCCCCTTGCGTGGGTGGGCCATGGGGCCGGGTGGCTGGCGCAGCATTGCGGGGTTTTGGTGGGCAAGGCCTTGTCGGGGCGTGCCTGCCCTGGCTTTCCTTCGCCCTAGCGGCCGGCGCTGGGTCAGTGCGGAGCACCGGCCGACAAACCGCTGCCGACCCGGCGCCCGCCCCGCGTTTACCCTCTTCCGCCCCCGGCCGGCGCCGCAACGCCAGATGCCCTATTCCCAACTCCGCGATTGCCCCGGCCCGCCGCGGTGGAGTTCCCCCCGGCGCTAGACTCCGCCCCATTCAAGGAGGGCCCCCATGAGCCGCACTGTCGAGTACTACTTCGCCCCGCAGTCGCCGTATGCCTACCTGGGGCACCAGCGCTTCTGGGATCTGGCACGCAAGGCGCATGCCGAGATCCGCGTGCTGCCGGTCGACCTGGGCGGCAAGGTGTTTCCGGTGTCGGGCGGCGTGCCCTTGTCCAAGCGCGCGCCGCAGCGTCAGGCCTACCGGCTGCTCGAACTGCGGCGCTTCGGCGAATACCTGGGCTTGCCGATCAACGTCGAGCCACGTTACTTCCCGGTCAACGGCGACGAAGCGGCGCGGCTGATCATCGCGGTCGACATGAAGGACGGCACCGACGCGGCGATGACGATTGCCGGCGCCATCCAGCGCGCCGTCTGGGTGGAAGAACTGAACATCGCCGACGAGGCGGTGCTGGCGCAGCTGCTGCAACGCTGCGAACTGCCGGCCCAGCGGCTGGACGATTCGCACTCGCAGGCCGCACACGAGCGTTATGAGCTCGACACGGAGCTGGCCATCAAGGCCGGGGTGTTCGGCGCGCCGACCTATGTGGTCGACGGCGAGCTGTTCTGGGGGCAGGACCGGCTCGATTTTGTCGAGCGGCGGCTGGCCGCGGGCTGACCGGCGGGCCGGCAACGGCCACCGTGGGTGGCACCGCCATCACAAAAAAATGCGCACGGCGGTTGCCGTGCGCAGCATAAATTGGGGTGGGTGTCAGGCCTGGTGGCCGGCCCGACGATCAAACGAGCTTATTGCAGCCGATCCGACCAGTCCTGCACCTGCCGTTCCGCCTCGTCGCGGCCGATGCCGTAGGCTTCCTGGATGCGGCCGACCAGCTGTTCACGCTTGCCGTCCATGCGGTCGAAGTCGTCGTCGGTGAGCTTGCCCCACTGCTCGATGGCCTTGCCTTTCAGCTGGCGCCAGTTGCCTTCGATACGGTCCCAGTTCATGTGCGGCTCCTTCGTCACGAGGGTTGGGATCACCGGACCGCGCCGCCCGGGGAGGCGCGGTCCGGCCCGGGAAAGGGCGGCCGCCGAAACTGCATCAGGGCCGGCCGGCCCTTGCCATCACTGATGATGCGCCTTCTTGGCCCGGTCGACGCAGGCGTCCTTGGCATCACCCTTCATCGTGTCGCATTTCTCTGCCTGTACCTCGTACTGGGCTTCGCGCTTGTCTTCGACCGCTTCCTTGCGCACGTCGGTCACTTCACGCTGCGCCTTCGAATCCGCCTTGGCCTGCTCCAGCGTCGCCTTGGCGTCCTTCACGCAGACGTCTTTCTCGTTGCCCTGCTTGTCGTCGCAGCGCTCCTTGGCCAGCTCGTACTGAGCTTCGGCCACGTCTGCGGAGGCCTCCTGGCGGGCCTTGGGCGTGCCCTTGAAAGAGACGTCGGCATCGGCGTCGGCCTTGGCGCGTGCGGCCTTGGCTTCGGCGATGCAGACGTCCTTGGCGTTGGCCTTCAGGCCGTCGCACTGCTTGCGGGCGCTTTCATAGCTGGTCTTGGCGGTTGCACGCGACTGGTCGTAGACCGTCCGGTCACCGGCCGCCAGCGCGGCGCTCGAAAGGGCCAGGGCGCCGATGGCGGCGGCAACGGCGCGGGTGAGGCGGGCTTGACGGGTGAACATGGTCTGTTTCATGTGCTTTTCCTCCTGTACGGGTTCGCTGCTGTTTGTCGGGTCTCGGCCCCGGGGGGCGAGCGACAGCGCAAGAGTAGGCAGGCGGAGGAGGGGCCGCCGCAGGACGGGCGCCCCGTCGGGCATAGGACGACTCGTACAGGTCCGTAGGCCCAGTCCTACAGCGCCGGGGCGGGCCCTGCGTGGCGAAGGCCATGGCGGCCGATTGGAGGCGCTCGACGCGCCACCGCCGGCATCCCGGTGGCCTCGGCGGTCGGGAAGAAGGCGGGCGAATATCAGCCGGTCGGCCCCGGCCAAACCGGTGCCTTCCCGAGCGCCCGGCCGCCGGGCCAAGGTGCACAAGAACAGGGGCGCGCCGGCAAACGCCGCCCCCCTTCAGAACCGCCGTATCAGAACCGGTAGCTGACGCCGATGCTCACTTGCGGAATGAACCGCACCTTGCCGACGCCGTCTTCGAGTTCTTCCAGCTCACGGTCGATGTCTTCCTGTGAGACCGTCTGCGACAGCAAGGGCCCGCTGACGGTGCCGCGCACCTTGGCCTTGCCGATCGAGCCGCCTACGTCGAAGGTGACGACCCAGCCCGCACCGCCGGGGTTGCGCAGCTGGTGGCCCCAGCCGAGGCCGATGTAGGGGGTGGTGGTGGGGAACTTCACGCTCACGTCGAAGCGGTCTTCAGCGGTGGCGGCGTAGGTGGTGTCGCCGATCGTGATGGCGTTGCCGGTCGGTCGGCCCACGAGGTCGGCGCGGATGCGGTTGAAGGTGATGCCGCCGGTCAGGCGAAAGGCGCTGGTGGTGGGAAACCAGTCGGCAAACACGCCGGTGCGGTGCAGCTTGAGATCGCCTTCGTAGTCGATGCCCTCTTCTTCACCGTCCAAGTCATGCTCGCCCAAAGTGGCGAAATCGGCCCGCACCGTAAAGCTCGAATTGATCGCATGTGCATAACCGATCATCACACCCGGCAGGCCGAAGCCGCCATACACCTCGCCAGCCTGCGCGACGCTGGCGAGAGACCCGAGCAGGGCAGTGGCAGCCGCACAGCGGACGAGTACTGCACAGTTCATGGGACTGTCTCCTATGTGAAATGAATGTGTCCCGATGATCCGACGACAGCGGCGGGCTGCGGGCGTTAACCCGGCGCGCGCCAGGGAGAGAAGTGGCGCCGTGCGCACTCCGTCACGGCCGGGGTGTTGCGTTCACACCTCGAAGTCGTAGTCGACGCTGAGCGGCGCGTGGTCGGAGAACCGCTGGTCCTTGTAGATGGCCGCCTGCTTCGCGGTGGCGGCCAGGCCGGGCGTGGCCACCTGGTAGTCGATGCGCCAGCCGACGTTCTTGGCCCAGGCCTGGCCGCGGTTGCTCCACCAGGTGTAGCCCTCGCCGGTGGCCTCGGGGTACAGCCGGCGGTAGACGTCGACCCAGCCCACTTCGTCGAGCACCCGGGTCAGCCAGGCGCGCTCCTCGGGCAAGAAGCCTGAGTTCTTCTGGTTGCCCTTCCAGTTTTTCAGGTCGATGGCCTGGTGGGCGATGTTCCAGTCGCCGCAGATGACGATCTCGCGGCCTTCCGCGCGCAAGGCCTGCAGCACCGGGAAGAACTCGTCCATGAACTGGAACTTGGCCTGCTGCCGCTCCTCGCCGGAAGAGCCCGAGGGCAGGTAGAGCGAGATGACCGACAGCCGGCCCCAGTCGGCCCGCAGGTAGCGGCCCTCGGCGTCGAAGGCGGCGTGGCCGATGCCTTCGACGACACGGTCGGGCTCGCGCCGGGCATACAGGCCGACGCCGCTGTAGCCCTTTTTCTCGGCACAGTGGAACCAGCCTTTCAGGCCCTCGGGCTGGCGCATGGCTTCGGTGATGTCGCCCGCTTGGGCCTTCAGCTCCTGCACGCACACCACGTCGGCGTTTTGCTGGGGCAGCCAGCTGAAGAACCCCTTGGTGGCGGCGGAGCGGATACCGTTCAGATTTGCAGAAATGACTCGCAGCATGCCGCGAGCTTACTGGAGTCGTGCGGGGTTGTTGCGGGACCAGGGTTGGGGGGCGCTGCTCGATGCGGCCGCCGCAGGAGGAAGCGCCCCGTCGTTGGCATGCGGCTCTTCGTCGCCGGGCACCTGCAAGGACACGGCGACCGAGCTGACCGGCACTGCGGCGGCGGGAACGTCGGCGAGCGGGAAGGGCTGACTGATCAAGCTCGATGCACCTTCGTCCGTCCCCGGGGCGTGGGCGAGGTGCAGCGGCGTGCTGTCGAACGCCGGGGTACGGCCATAGAAGCTGGCATTGAGCTGGTTTTGACGCACTAGGTAGTGCCGGAAGCGCCGGAACAGCTCCTCGTCGACCTGCCCAGGCTCGCGCCAGAAGTGGTTTAGTGGCCCCATGTGAACCAGCCCTTCGATGGCATAGAAGCAATCACCCAGCGTCGTCACCGGCGTGCGATGAAACAGCGATTGCAGGCCAGTGGTGCTGTTGACTGTGATCACGCCCCGGGCGTGCTTCAGCAGCGTGGGAAGATGCAGATCGTGGACATACAGCACACGGTGGGCAACGTCGCACGCCCGCGCAGCCACCCGTATCACCTCTGTGTAGTCGCGGTAGGCCCGGTCCATCGGATGATGCTTGATGACCAGCAGGTGCTCGGGGTCGGCGTGCGCGGCGAAGGACGCGACCACCTCCTCGATCACCTCGTCCATGCAGGGGTAGCGCGAATGGTGGACGATCTGGCTGTCGTTGTGCACCTGCAGCGGCAGCAAAAACCAGCGTTTGCTCATCGCCGGCGAGGTGAGCTGGGGCAACAATTCGCGTTGCCGCCAGCCGTTGATCAGCTTGCGACAGCCGCCGCGCAGCCAGCGCAGGCCTTCGGGCAGCGGGTTCAGGGGACGGTGGTGCACTTGGTGGGGATAGCGGCGAGCGAGCAACGAGGCCGCCGTGAAGTAGGCTGACGCCTGCAGCAGCATCAGGCGGAAACGCTGGTAGGTTGGTACGGGCTCCGGCAGGCGTGCGCTGCCGACGTCAGGGAATGCAGCCGGATCCTTCGGCACCCTTGAGCAGCCGTTCACGCCGCCAATTTCTAGCGTGACGTAGTCCGGGCGCAAATACCCTTCTTCGAACACGTAGACGGGCAGTTCCAACTGAGCTGCAATGCGGCGAGCGACCTCGTGCACCGGCCGCGTTTGTCCAAACAGGACCACGGCTTCGATTCGCTTGAGGATCAACAAGCGCCGCAGCCACTCCGGCCACGCTTCAATGCGGCCCGTGAAGTCCAAAGCCCGATCGCCTCTGAAGAAGAACCGGTCGCCACCGTTGAAGTTGACCTTGTACACCCGCTGCCCGCAATGTTCGAGATAGGCTGCGAGCCGGGCGAAGAACGGCCCCATGGGGCCTTGCAGCAGCAAGGTGCGCCGGTGTGTGAGCAGCGACAGAAACGAGGCGGGATGGGGCATCTTGCTTGCGTGTGACCGGCCAGCTGAAACACAACCAGCTGCCGCTCTCGGCACATTTTGTCGAAGCGGATACCGCGCCAGCCTATAGGCGTGACACTGGTCGCGGAATCCGTGTCGGTTCACACATGTGCAGCAAAAACTTCTCCTGCTTCCACGCGGATTTCCCGCTCATCGCACATCAACGGTACAGCTCGGCCTGGGTGAGCGACACGCCCTGCGCATCCTTGGCAGACACCAAAGGTTGAACGTCGCCAAGAGGCCACTGGATTGCCAGCGCCGGGTCGTCCCAGCGGATACACCGCTCAGAGGCAGGAGCGTAATAGGCGGTGGTCTTGTAAAGAAAGTCGGCACTCTCACTCAATACCAGAAAGCCATGCGCAAACCCCGGCGGGACCCACAGCTGGCGATGGTTCTCGCCGCTCAATTCCTCACCCACCCAACGACCAAAGCTGGGGCTGCTGCGGCGCAAATCGACGGCCACGTCGAACACCCGGCCGTGCGTCACGCGCACCAGCTTGCCCTGCGCGTGCGGCGGCAGCTGGTAGTGCAAGCCACGCAGGACGCCTGCGGCCGAGCGCGACTGGTTGTCCTGCACGAATGCATGCGGGGCGCCAGTGAGTTCGGCGAAACGCTGTTGATTGAAGCTTTCCATGAAGTAGCCGCGCGCGTCGCCGAACACGCGCGGCTCGATCACGAGTACATCAGGAATCGCAGTGGGCCGGGCCTGCATCAGAACACCCTTTCGCGCAGGACTTGCAGCAGATATTGACCATAGCCGTTCTTGGCGAGCGGCGCCGCGAGGCGCTCCAGTTGTTCAGCGTCGATCCAGCCCTGGCGCCAGGCGATCTCCTCGGGGCAGCAGATCTTCAGGCCCTGGCGGGTTTCGAGTGTGTGGATGAACTGGCTGGCGGCCAGCAGTGACTCGTGGGTGCCGGTGTCGAGCCACGCGTCGCCGCGGCCCAGCAGCTGCACGTCGAGGCGGCCATCGTCGAGGTAGCTGCGGTTGAGGTCGGTGATCTCCAGCTCGCCCCGCGCGCTGGGCCGCAATTGCTTGGCACGCTCGACCGCCTCGCCGTCGTAGAAGTACAACCCCGTGACGGCGTAGCGGCTCTTAGGCTGCGCCGGCTTCTCTTCCAGGCTGATCGCACGGCCCCCAGCGTCGAACTCGACCACGCCATACCGTTGGGGGTCGGTGACGGGATAGGCGAACACGGTGGCGCCCTGGGTCTGGCGCGCTGCGTTGCCCAGGCGCGCGGTGAGATCGTGCCCATAGAAGATGTTGTCCCCCAGCACCAGGGCGCTGGAGGCACCGTCAAGAAAGGGTTCGCCGATCAGATAGGCCTGTGCCAAACCATCTGGGCTCGGCTGCACCGCGTAGCGCAGCGACAGGCCCCAGGCACTGCCGTCTCCCAGCAACTGCTGAAAGCGCGGAGTGTCCTGCGGCGTGGAGATGACCAGGATCTCCCGGATACCCGCCAACAGCAGCACGCTGAGCGGGTAGTAGATCATTGGCTTGTCGTACACCGGCATCAGCTGCTTGCTGACCGCCAGCGTGACCGGGTGCAGCCGGGTGCCGGACCCGCCGGCGAGGATGATGCCTTTCCGGGCAGGCGAGGTGGCCGTCATCTGGGGTCTCCTGGTTGTCGTGGTCACCGCCCAGCCATGGGAGGCAGGATCTCGGCCAGCAAGCGCTCGACGCCCCGCTGCCATGGCGGCAGCACCAGTCCGAAAGCGGCCTGCAGCCGGGCCGTGGCCAGGCGCGAGTTTCGCGGCCGTGCCGCGGGCGTGGGGAAGGCAGACGACGGCACCGGATCGATGGCGTCGTCGTCAACCTGCAAGGACGCGCCGGCAGCGCGAGCGCGCGCGATGACGAAGCGGGCGTAGCCGTGCCAGCTGGTCTCGCCGGCCGCAGCCAGGTGGTAGGTGCCCGCCAGTGCCGGTTGCCGCAAGGCCGCCCGCAAGGTGTGCGCGGTGACGTCGGCGATGAGGTCGGCGCCGGTGGGGGCACCGATCTGGTCGTCGACCACGCTCAACCGGTCCCGCTCGGCGGCCAGCCTCAGCATGGTCTTCGCGAAGTTGCCGCCGCGCGCGGCATAGACCCAACTGGTGCGCAGCAGCAGATGGCGGCAGCCGCTGCCCCGCACCAGCTGCTCGCCTTCGAGCTTGGTGCGGCCGTAGGTGTTGAGCGGGCCGGTGGGGGCGTCTTCGTCACGCGGCTGGTCGCCGCTGCCGTCGAACACGTAGTCGGTGCTGTAGTGCACCAGCCAGGCGCCCAGCGCGGCAGCCTCGCGCGCCAGCACGCCGGGGGCTGTCGCGTTCAGCTGCCGCGCCAGGTCGGGTTCGGCTTCTGCGCGGTCGACTGCGGTGTGGGCGGCGGCGTTGACGATCACGTCGGGCCGAAGCGCGCGTACGGTCTCCGCCAGCGCCTCGGGCTGCGACAGGTCGCCGCACCAGCCGCGCGCCGGGTCACCGTGGCGATCGAGGCTGGTCAGATCGCCCAGCGGTCCCAACGCCCGCTGCAGTTCCCAGCCGACCTGGCCGTTCGGACCCAGCAGCAAGATTTGGGGGCTCATGGGGAAACCTCCGCGCGCGCACTGCGGTGCGAGCGCCTTCGGTCGGCCGCGTCGCTCATGCCCCCGCTCCGCCCGCGTAGTGGGTGGCCAGCCAGTCGCGATACGCTCCGCTTTGGACCTCGGCCACCCATTGCGGGTGGTCGAGGTACCACTGCACTGTCTTGCGGATGCCGGTATCGAAGGTGTCGGCCGGCCGCCAACCCAGCTCGCGTTCGAGCTTACGGGCGTCGATTGCGTAGCGGCGGTCGTGACCGGGCCGGTCTTGCACGAAGGTGATGAGCCGGGCATGGGAGCCGGCAGGGTCGGGGCGCAGCTCATCGAGCAGCGCGCAGACGGTGTGCACGATTTCGAGGTTGGTCTTCTCGTTCCAGCCGCCGATGTTGTACGTCTCGCCGGGGCGACCATGCGCCAGCACCACCCGCACCGCGGCGCAATGGTCCTTGACGTAGAGCCAGTCACGAACGTTCTGGCCGTCGCCGTAGACCGGCAGCGGCTTGCCGCTCAGGGCGTTGACGATCATCAGCGGGATCAGCTTTTCCGGGAAGTGGTAGGGCCCGTAGTTGTTGGAACAGTTGGTCGTCAACGCCGGAAGACCGTAGGTGTGGAACCAGGCGCGGACCAGGTGGTCGCTGGCGGCCTTGCTGGCCGAGTAGGGGCTGTTGGGCTGGTAGGGGTGCGTTTCGGTGAAGGGCGGGTCGGTAGGGCCGAGCGAGCCGTAGACCTCGTCGGTGGAGACGTGGTGGAAGCGAAAGGCGGCGCGCTGCTCTTCCGGCAGCTCCGACCAGTAGGCGCGGGCGGCTTCGAGCAGCGTGAACGTGCCTTCGACATTCGTGCGCACGAAGGCGGCCGGGCCGTGGATCGAGCGGTCGACGTGGCTTTCGGCGGCGAAGTGCACGATGGCGCGCGGGCGGTGTTCGGCGAGCAGCCGGTCGACCAGCGCGCGGTCGCCGATGTCGCCGCGCACGAAGTGGTGGCGCGCGTCGTGTTGCAGCACGTCGAGGTTGCGCAGGTTGCCGGCGTAGGTGAGCGCATCGAGATTGACGACGGACTCGCCGACCTGCTCGAGCCAGTCGAGGACGAAGTTGCTGCCGATAAAGCCGGCGCCGCCGGTGACGAGGATCATCGCTACTTCACTTTGTGCGGGTCTGGATCTGAAGCCACGCAGGCCACCTTGTTACAGCGTCCCCTGACCGGTTCGCGCAACTCGGTATGCACCTGCGCCTCGCCGGAGCAAGCCTCCCGGCGCCGCCTCCGTTTCGCGGAGCCGGTGCCGACGATTGTCCCACCCGCCGGGAATGTCAGCGTCCCTCGATCGCGAACCCCTGACCGCTGGCGGGCGGCATAACAAAGCGGGATCATCATCGTCGCACATCGGCCTCAGCGCTGCCGCCAGCTCAACACCCACCGCAGCAGCTGGCGCCACATGGGCAAGTCCGGGGGCCCTTGAGCTTTCCACGCCAGCAGCTCGTCCAGCGCACGTTCCGGCGTTGTGAAGGCGCCGGTGGTGCGGCTGACGTAAGTAGGGTAGAGGATTAGAACGCCTGCGACGAGTTCGTCGAGCGACAACGGGCGGGTGCGACGCGGCAGCGGCTGCCGGTCGTTGGTAAGCCCCCAACCTGCGTAAAAGGGCCGGCCGTGGCAGGTGACTGTCTTGCCGCGCATCAGCGCCTCGAAACCGGCCAGCGACGTCAGCACGTGCAGTTCGTCGACGGCGTGGAGCAGCGTGTGCATAGGCGTGTCGACGACCAGTTCGTCGCAGTAGCGGCGGGCCAAGGATTCGCCGCGGCCTCGGCGGCGCAATTTGGCGACGACGTCGGGGTGCGGCTTGTAAACCAGGTAGGCGTCCGGGGCCGCCTGGCGGGCCGCCTGTAGCAGATCGACATTGGTGCGGATGCCGGGCGCGCCCCAGGCGATGGAGGCGTCTGTCTCGACCTGGCCCGGCACCAGCACAACCCGCTGCGTGCCAACCGGGCGCGACCAGCCGCCCGTGCCGACGTTGTATTTGGTCAAACCGCCAGCCACGATACGCTGACGTAGCGCCTGCGCACGCTGCACCAGCGAAACGTCGAAAACAGCGGTCTGGAGCAAGGTTTCAAGATCCGAGGGCCGCGTGGCGTCGTAGTAGACGCCCGTGCGATCCATCACCCACGAGAGGGGTCGTATCAGGTCGGCGCCGAGGCCGACCGAGCGCAGGAAGCCGTCTTCGAGGCGAACGACAGCGGTGGAGGGGGAGTTGGGGATTGTGCCGGCCAAGCTGCTGCCGACAGCACCGGTGCCGGTCTGCGCGGGCGCGGTACCGTCGCTGCCCGTTGATGTTCCCAGCGCCCGCCGTCCCCAGACAGCCACCGTCGCGCCGTCCGGCACCTGGTCGGGCCTCCGCACAAACTGCACCTCGCTTCCGGCAAAGAAGCTCTGCACGATCGGCATTTTCCAACGCGAGAAGCCGACGGCGTGCACGTGGGGCGCGAAGCGCTCGCGCAGGCGCCGCTGCAGACCCATCCACTGCATCAACCGTTCCGGCTCGCAGCGTTGCCGGGTCTCGGGGTCCACGTAGCGGGGGTACTCGACCAAGGCCGCGTGCACCAAATCTTCGAGGGTGACACGGTCGGCCACACGCCGTCGCTCCGGAGGCGGCAGTTCGTCCTGCGTGAGACCCCAGCCGGCATAGAAGGGCATGCCAAAGGTGCGAACCGGCTTACCCCACAACAGCCCCTCGAAGCCCATTTGTGAGGTCACGGTGTAGATCGCATGGGCGGGTTCGATCAGCGACGGCGGATGGACGTTGGCGGCGACAAGGGCGACGCGTGACGCTTGACCGCGCGTCAGGCCGCCATTGAAGTGGCCTCGCTTGCGACCGGCGATGACGTCGGGATGCACCTTCAAGATCACCGGCAGGCGCGGGTGCTCGTCGAGTGCTGCCTCGAGCATGCGGTGGAAGCTGCGCGTGTCGGCCAAGCCGTAACGGATGGAGGCATCGCCGTAGGTTTGGTCGACGGCCAGGATGTACGGGCCCTGGACCGGAGGCAACGCCTCGCGGGCGTGGTTGTATTTGGACAGACGCAGGTCCCGCCATGCCGCTGTCAAGGCGACAACACGCTCGAGTTCGTGCGGCAGGTGCGGGGTGCCGATCAATGTTTCCAGACGGGAGGGCTGAGTGGCGTCGTAGTAGATGCCGAGATCGTCCACCGCCAGCGAAAACCCGGGCTGCTCAGTCCCAAGCCCGACCGATCTCAGGAAACCGTCCTCCAGGCGCCAGCAGGGCAGACCTCCTCGACGTGCTGCGTTTAGGGCACGACGTCCACTCAGCCGCAAACCCCAACCAGCCCATGCGACTGCATGACGAGGAGGCCGGCCACCAGGCCGAACGACGGACACGGGGTGCCCGAGCAACTGGGCCAAGTGCTGCGTCTGACGCCAAATGCCGATGCTCGTCCCTGGCACACAAACACAACCGTGAGCCGAATTGACACTGCCCATGGTGTTCACACAGCGCCACTAGAGCTGATCTGCCGCTGTGGGCCCTCACGCAAGGCAGTTAAGGCGGACTGGCGTGTACGGTTGGACATCTGCCGTCACGCGCTTGCCGATGACCTCACGCAGGTGCTTCGGCGCCGCGCCATAGCCCGGGCGGACGCTGCGCACGGCGTCCTCGGTGACCATCTCGCCAGCCTTCAAGGCCTTGACGAAGTAAAGCGAGCGCCGGAACTTGACGTTGCCTTGCTCGCTCGACTTGCAGCCATAGTCGACGCTGCCGAGGGCGCTCCAAGCGGTCTTGACGTCCCGACAGAGCGCCTGCAGCTCGGGTGGCTCGAGCGAGAAGCTGTCGTCGGGACCTCCTCCGCGGCGATCAAGCGTGAAGTGCTTTTCGATGATAGACGCGCCCAACGAGACGCTGGCAATGGCGGTGGTGTTGTCGAGCGTGTGATCGGACAGCCCGGTCACAACGCGGAAGCGCTGCATCATGTCGGGCAGCGTGCGCAAGTTGTAGTCGGCCGCGGGAGCCGGATAGCCGCTGACGCAATGCAAGATGGCGAGCTCGGTGCATCCGCCGGCCCTCGCCGCATCGATCGCTTCCTGGATCTCTTGTTCATCCGCCATACCCGTCGAGATGATCATCGGCTTGCCCTTCCTCGCTACGTATTCGATCAGGGGCAGGTCAACTGCCTCGAAAGAAGCGATCTTGTAGGCCGGCGCCCCAAGCTCATCCAATAGATCGACGGCGGTGCGGTCGAACGGCGAACTGAAGATGGTGATGCCGAGTTCGCGAGCCCGCTCGAAGAGCGGCGCGTGCCATTCCCACGGCATATGCGCCTCCTGGTACAGCTCGTAGAGCGTGCGTCCGTCCCACAACCCCCCGTGAATACGGAACTCTTCGGTATCACTCGGCAGCGTGATGGTGTCGGGCTTGTAGGTCTGCAGCTTCACTGCATCCGCCCCGGCAGCTTTGGCTGCCTCGACGATTTTCAATGCCGTCTCGAGCTTGCCGTTGTGGTTAGCGGACAGCTCGGCGATGACGTAGGGCGAGACGTCGAGGCCGATGCTTCTGTTCGCGATGCTGATATGGGGGTTCATCGATCCACCTCAAGAGCAGGATATGGGTTGGGGCGCCCCATCGAAGACTTGTTTCGGTTGCAGCAACGTGACGGCAACTCGCGGACCGCTAACGGGGTCGGGAGCGGCGCCACTTCTGGTACCGGGTGATGTCGAGCTTGTAATTGGCGCTGGAGAACAGGCGGTGCGATGGGCCGTTGTCGCCGCGCACTTCCGCGACCAGGCTCTCCACCTCTGGATGTGTTGCGGATAGCCAGTCTTCCGCCGCCACGAGCAAGGCGGCGCCGAGGCCACGTCCTTCCTGACCAGGCACCAGATAGATGGAGACCTCGGCCACCGTTGCTTGCAAGTCGAAGCGCACCACGCCGACCTCCGAAGGCCCAGAGTGACCGATCAACAGGCACCGGTCGGGACTGCTGAGGACCTTGGAGAACCAGCTCGCATGCGTTTCCGGGGAAATCGGCTCGCTGGTGCGGGACACCGCGCGGATGGCCTCATGGTTGCGCCAGTTGAACAAGTTCTGGCTGTCCGCGGCCGTCGCCAGCCGGACTGTGATTTGAGGAAGGGCCATGTTGCGAACGACTCGCGCAACCCCCTGGCCGTCGACGTGTTTCATAGCGCACCGCGACATCAGTTGCCGCAAGCCGGGCGACTCAATCAGTACCAGGAGTTGCCTCGCGAGGCTCTCCACATCGTGAGGCCAGATGCTAGGGGCATGCAGTAGCCCTGCCCGGCTGCCATCCACCAGCAGCTGGCGCTGGTTTTCTGCTAAGCACAGTGCCAGCGTGGGCAAGCCAAGCGAACAACGTTCCCAAGTGGCTGTGCCACCGGCACCGATCGCAAGGTCGGCTCGCGCCATCAAGCGCGCCATCTCCTGGGTTTGCACGTGACAGTTCATGCCCAACTGAAGGCAGCGCTTTTCGATCTCCCTGCGCGCGGGGTGACCGGCACCGATGACCACGTCAACCTCCAAAGCGCCGCGGGGAAGGCGCGCGATGGCCTCCACCGCGCAAACCGTGACGTTGTTCTCGTCCACCCCGCCGAAGAAGACCAGCAGCCGCCGCACCTCACCTTCGCGCACTGAGACTGCCGACCGCAGGTCAGCAAATTCTGGACGCAACAATGCATAGCTTGGACCAAGCAACTTACGGCATCGCTCCGGGACACGCGCTGCATACCGCCCATCGGCCTGTTCATAGAAGTTCTGGTCCAACAACACGTCGCAGTCGTGCTGGCGATCAGCAAGATCGTCAATCACGAGAATACGGCTTGCGCAGGCTCGCATCCGCGACTCCCATCTGTTGTCGATCCCATAGTGATCCACCACGAGCCAGTCCCACGGCGCATCAGCTTGAAGAGCTTCGAGGCTGTCTTGCACGTCTTGCAAGGCGTCCACTTGCAGCCAGGCAGCGTGAGCAGGTGCGTCAGACGACGACTCACGCAAGGGACTTGTCGGAGGAGGCAGCATCACCAACTCGTGCCCGCGCCGCTTCACCTCCTCGGCGAGAACGATGGGCAACTGCCGTGAGAGAAAGCGAGTGCGTCCACCGCCAGCACGCAACGCATCAGCGAGCGTCAGGCATCGCATCAGATGGCCAGTCCCGATCACCGGAGCAGCGTCGACGCGGACTGCGACTTTCACGCCGAGATTTCCCCTGCCAGCTGCAAAGCTCGATACATGTGTTCGGCGCGCTGCCAGTCTTCTAGCGTGTCGATGTCCTGTACAAGGTGTCGAGGCAACAACACCGGTACGGACGCCGGCGAGAACAACGCCGTATCGTTCAGAAAGGCCTCGGCCCGTCCCCAGTAGAACTGCCCGGCGTCATGAAAGGCGTGCTCCAGATCCTGCGAGCGCGTTTGCCTATGTTCGGGGAACAGAGCCTCGATCGTACCCTCCGCGTTGATGCGCAACGCGCGCTGGATCGGAAACGGGAAAGTCGTGACAGAGAACGCGAACTGCGCTCCACTTGACAACAGCTGCTCCAGCCCCTGACGCAGGTAGTGTGGCTGCACAAAGGGGGCGGTTGCATATATGCAGCACGCCAGTTCGTATGCTTGTCCCTGCGCGGCAAACCAGCGCAACACATGCTGTACAACGGTGTTGGTCCCCGTATGGTCGTCGGAGAGCTCACCCGGCCTAAGGAAGGGCGTAGAAGCGCCACACTGACGTGCCACGGCAGCGATTTCCTCGTCGTCAGTCGAGACGACGACTTGATCGAACAACGCACTGTCCAACGCTGCCGCGATCGAGTGGGCAATGATGGGCCGACCGGCGAAAGGCCGGATGTTCTTCCGCGGGATGCGTTTGCTACCGCCGCGGGCTGGAATGACCGCGAGTTTCATGTCTGCAAGGCACCGTGCAAAGCACCCACCACCTGATCCTGTTGTGCCTCGGTGAGCGTTGGGTACATCGGCAACGAGATGGCTTCAGCGTAGTACCGCTCGGATTCGGGAAACTGCCCAGGATGAAAACCCAAGCGCTGATAGTACGGCTGCAGGTGCACGGGTATGTAGTGCAAGTTCACTCCAATCCCTCGTTCGCGCAGAAAGCCGAACACTTGTGCGTGGCTGGTCTTGATGCTGTCTAGCTCGAGACGCACGACATACAAGTGCAGTCCGGAATACGCGTCGGGAAACGACCAAGGCAAGCGCACCGGAAGGCCCGAGAGCAACCCGTCGTACCGGTGAGCAAGTTCATGTCGCCGATGTACATAGCGGTCAAGTCGTGTCATCTGGCTGACTCCGAGAGCAGCCTGCAGGTCAGTCAGCCGGTAGTTGAAGCCCAGCTCGATTTGCTGGTAATACCAGGGACCGTCCGGTTCATGGGTCATTCGCGCTGCGTCACGGGTAATGCCGTGGCTACGCAGCAGCGCCATCTTGTCAGCCAGCGCGCCGTTGTTCGTCAAGACCATGCCGCCTTCCGCGGTCGTAATGATCTTGACGGGGTGGAAGCTCAACACCGTAATATCGCTGTACGCGCAATTGCCGACCGGCTCCCCCTTGTACCGGCCGCCGATAGCGTGTGATGCGTCCTCGATGATTCGGAAGCCGAAGCGCCGGGACAGATCATGAATCGCCGCCATATCGCATGGCTGCCCGCACAGATGCACGGGCACCACAATCTTGGGTAAGCGCCCCACGCGCTCCGCCTGTTCCAGCTTACGGGCCAGCGCGACGGGGCACATGTTGTACGTACGGGGGTCGATGTCGACGAAATCGACGTTTGCGCCGCAGTAAAGCGCGCAGTTCGCAGACGCGACGAACGTGATGGGGCTGGTCCAAAGCCAGTCGCCTTCACGCAAATCCAGAGCCAGGCAGGCAATGTGCAGCGCCGACGTCGCGCTGTTGACCGCAAGCGCGTGGGCTACCCCGCAGTAATCAGCCACAGTCTGCTCAAACCTCGGCACCGCCGGTCCCTGCGTCAGGAAGTCGGACTGCAAGACCTCGACGACAGCGTCAATGTCCTCTTGCCGGATGTCTTGCCGACCGTAGGGAATGACGGCCATCAAATCGCCCCGATCTTCGCGCTGTTGGTTCCGATCCACTCCCTCAATGCCCCGACGTCCATCCACTCATTATTGTTGTCGCTCGAGTAAACAAAACCCTCGGGCACTTTCACACCATCCTTGATTCGCTCCATCGACGAGCTCCAGTTATGGATGGCTGGGAGGATTTTGAAGTGACGAGAATATTCATATGTGTAATGCGCATCTTCCGCGCCGATCATCTGCTCATGCAGCTTCTCTCCGGGCCGGATGCCGACAGACTTGAGTTCCGCTTCGGGTGCGATCGCCTTCGCAATGTCGACCAACTTCATCGACGGAATCTTCTTGACGTAGATCTCGCCGCCTTCCATGTCGTCGAATGCCTGCCACACCAGTTCGACGCCCTGCTCCAACGTGATCATGAAGCGCGTCATCCGGCAATCGGTGACGGGCAGCACTCCACTGTCCTTGATCGACATGAAGAATGGGATGACAGATCCCCGCGAGCCCATCACATTGCCATAGCGCACCACCGCGAAACGGGTACCGTGCCCGCCGGCGTAAGAATTGCCAGCGACGAACAACTTGTCCGAGGCAAGTTTGGTGGCACCATAAAGATTGATGGGACTGCTCGCTTTATCGGTCGACAACGCCACCACACGCTTCACCTTCTTGTCGATGCAGGCGTCGATCAAGTTCATAGCGCCGTTGACGTTCGTCTTTACGCACTCGAACGGGTTGTACTCAGCTGTTGGCACAATCTTCGTTGCAGCCGCGTGGACGACGTAATCGACACCGTCGAGCGCCCGATAAAGACGCTCGCGGTCGCGCACGTCTCCAATGAAGAATCTCACGCGCGGATCGCCTTCATACCTCTTCGCCATTTCCCACTGCTTCATCTCGTCGCGGGAATATATGATGAGCTTGCGTGGGTTGTATCTGGCGAGCGTCATTGGCACAAAAGTATTACCGAACGAGCCCGTGCCACCGGTGATCAAAATCGTTGCGTCCTTGAGCATTTTTACTCCTTCGCAAATATCAGACAGCGGAAGCGTAGTCTTGCAATGATGAAAGGCTCTAAGCGGAGAACTTAATTCAGCACACGAAAATCCTGTGCAACTTCGTCTTCATCAACCGTCGCGCGTGCTGCCTCATTTTCAAGTCCGCCCTGGAGCGCCAATCGGGCCGCCTCCATCAACGAGTCCTTGTTCCCCAGGAACTCGCCTTCGATGTGGCGGACCGATCGATGCCACACGTCGACGTCCGAGCCCGGCAGCTTTCGCCAGTGCAACTCGGACGAATTCGACAGCAGCAAGGCAGGACAACCCAGGGAGCCCGCCAATTCGATGACCGTCGTGGCGGGCGATACGATAAGATCAAGGCAATGCATAAGCGCAGCGACGTTGTCCAAATCGTTATACTGATCCAAGCCCTCTGGATTCCACATCTTCCCCGGGAAGCGTTCTTCAATCCACGCCAATTCGGTCGCGCAATCGTCGTATTGCAGATTTACGAACTGCACGTCTTCTAGTTGCAGAAGAGGCACCAGGTGCTCGACGAAGACGTAGTGCTCGTTGCGCGCGTGAGTGGCGAGACTGCTGCGCCAGCTAAGGCCCACGATCCGTTTTGCCTTGAAACCCTCTAATCGAGATTTCCAGTACTTCACTTTTTGCGGATCTGGAATTAGGTATGGGTTTCCGGAGAACGACTCGTACCCATCAATGAGATCACCCAATGGATCGGTAGAAAGCGTGACGAGGTCACATTCATTCACCAGCGCCCATCCCGCGTTGTCCGCCACGGCATGAAGATCTGAGCCCGGCAACATTTTGAAGTTCTGCGCATTGTTCGACGCATGAAGGTTTCTCAACCGCTCCACTGGAACAAATTGAATGAGCGGAAAAGATCTCTGCAGCAACGCGTGGAGCCGAGGATCACAAGTGATGAGCAGATCTGGACCTACAAGCCGCCGTCGCAATTCCTCGTAAAAGGCAGCGAAGCGAATCTCGTCGCCCGGGCCGAAATATGCGAGAACGGCTACTTTCGCCGGGCTTCCGCGTGACAGACTCGCCAGGTCCTGCACATACTTTTCGCCCAAATACGTCCTCAAGAGCTGCGCGGTCTTGCTACCTCTGAAGCTAAGGTAGCTGCGCTTGATTTCGCGACGTCCGAAGCCAATCTTGCGCTGATACATGTCCCCGACGGAGAACCCGCGCCGCTCCGCTTCTGCAATCAAATATTCGCCCCACTCATAGTCGTTCATCAAGACAGCCAGGCGTAGCCCCTCTCGGTAAAGCGCTTCTGAGGGGCTGCTGCTTGTCAAACTCACGATCAGTTCTTTGGCCTCTGTCAGCTTCCCCTGCTGGCTGTACGCCGAAGATAATGCAAGCCCATATTGAAGCAGCTCGGACGCTTTAGGTTTATATTCGAGCAGAAGTTTTTCGGCATCCTTCAAGCGCCGCCCAAAGATGAGCGCCCGAGCTCGGCTGATCGAACTCGGTTGCACATCAAGTACTTCGACCGCGTCGTGCAGGGCGGACGAAAGAGGAAGATCTCCGAAGGTCCGCTCGACCTGCTGTTCTACGTAATACGCCGATTCGACGCTCTGCGGGTTGATGAGACACGCATAGGCAACGCTGCTAATTGCGGCAGCAACATCGCCCGACAGCGAAGCCGTGTTCGAATGGGAGATATATCCGCGACCCAGTTTCCAGTCCGGCTGTATACGGTTCAGCATGTCGAGCACAGCGGTGGCAGACTGAAAATCGAAGCGCAGTTTTGCAATTTCAGCTATCGCATTGAGCGTTTCGACATTGACGAATCCCGAAAGAAGCAGCCGCTGCAGAACGTCCCACGCTTTGTCCAGGGCCCGTCGGCGAAGATGGAATTGGGCCAACCTCAAGACGTGGGGATACTGGGCCTCCGACACCGGCGCGACCGACGCTTCTGGCAGTCGGAGGCCGCTTGCGGCGAATGCAAACGCC
Organism: Caldimonas brevitalea; assembly: GCF_001017435.1. Lineage (NCBI taxonomy): Bacteria > Pseudomonadati > Pseudomonadota > Betaproteobacteria > Burkholderiales > Sphaerotilaceae > Caldimonas > Caldimonas brevitalea. Next base: position 151,663 of record NZ_CP011371.1, on the reverse strand, counting down.
TTTTCGGCGTCTTGGCTCATTCCGTGTCGTTCGCAGTGCCAAGCCCAGTGATGAAGCAGCTCCCCGCTGGGCTGCAGGTTCCACAGCTGTGTTAGCAGATCGGAAAACTGTTCAGCACTCACTGCGGACCGCAGGGCCACAAGAAGCGCTGGAAAGGAAGCAGTTCCTCGCAGTTTTCCCGCGAGGATGCAGGAGACGGCGTGTCGGTAGTGTTCACCGCCACATCGATTCAAGAATTTCTGCGGCTGGAGTAGCGAGGCGATCTCCTTCGGCTTACTCTTTATCAGTCTCGGCAGAACGTCCTTCATCAGGAGTCGGGGCCAGTATTCCGAAGCTGCAACGATGGCTGCATTATCGATCGCGAAGGCAGGCGTCAATAATGCGTTCAGCCTAGCTCTTCGCTGCGCGGTCACACACAAAATCGCTGCCAGTGCCCCTCGAACCGGATCCGACGGGTTGGTCAGGTATCGCGGATACAACAGGTACGCCCCACAGAAGAGCTGCTCCAGCGTTAAGACTCTTCGACGCCGAGGCACCAAGGCACGGTCGTCTGTCAGCCCCCAGCCGGCATAAAACGGAGCGCCCACGACGGTGACGGGAATACCGTGGATGAGTGCCTCGAAACCGCTGAGCGACGAGATGGTGTAGACCCGGTCGACATGTTGGAACAGCTCGTTTACCGCAATGTCTTCAGTGATCACGCGGCAGATTTTCTTCAGTTCTTCCAGGTCAGTTGAATTTTCACGGAATTTTCTAATGACTTCGGGGTGAGGCCGGTACAAAATTTCTGCCTGCGGATTCTCTGACCTGGCCAGCCTAATAAGGCTAGCGCTGTCCCAATCACCGGCCATACCATATCGCACGCCCGCATCTAGCTCCACCTGCCCAAGCACGAGCACCCTCTTTTTATACTTGGGACCTAGGATCTCATGGGCAGGTGCCAGTGAACCCAGGTTGTACTTGCTGACCTTCAATAAACGCAAAACCTGCAATAGTGCCTTTGCCTGCTGCATGAGCACGGCGTCTGCGTCAAAATCACTATCATTTAGGATGTTCTCAAGATCAGAAGGTTGGTTGGCGTTGAAATATATGCCTGTTTTATCCAAGACCAGTGCCAGGGGGGTCGTGTGCTCTGCGCCTAGCTCTGAAGATCGGATGAAGCCGTCCTCCATGCGGAACAGCGGGAAACTCCGTTTTTCCGCGTAGGAAAGCAGCTCCTTCGACTCCGTCATGCCCCACACGATGAAAGTAAGACCTTCTAGGCGATCCAGGGCCGCGCGTTGTCTTGACCATACGCTACGCCCTCTGGCGAAGGCGACTCTGTACTCGGGCAGATAACGCGCCGTGAAGTCTCGCTTCCAAGGACTGAAGCCCCAGGCGATCGCGATCGGTTTCGCATCATCGGAGCTGTTAAGCCAGTTTTCACCGCGCAAGTCAAACGGCTCAAACCCCTCAACGCGAATCCCGGGCCCATCTTGTTCTAAAGTTTTAGACCGCGAGCTATCGCCTTTCTCTATTTTCGGAATTGCTCCGCCGAAGAACTTCAGCACGCGTGCATCGCGAAAGAAGGCCTTCGGGTCCCGGAGGAGTTTGCGTAGCTTGCGGTTCATCTAATTTACAACCTCACAGGCCTAACACCACTTTTGCAGAAACTGCAATTTGGTAGAGAATTTGTGTGATACCACGAGTGACTTCCAGTCGTTTCGTTTCTATCTTTGGCAGTACGATGATTTCATCACCAGCCATCGGCAAGGCGTCCGCATCTTTCACTACCCCATCCTGTCCCAGGAGGATGATCTTTGAGTCATCGGCAGTTTGAGTGAAACCGCCCACCCGTCGAATGTAGTCTTTGGCCGTGGTTCCGGGCCTTTGCACAAGGGCATTCGGAAACAGTACTTCGCCGCTAACAGATACGAGATTGCTTTCCTCAGGAATTCTTATTAAATCCCCATCTTCAAGCAGTGTTCGCTCCGATTCTCTTGCTTCGCCGAGTAGGACTTGGCCGCGGAACTGAACTGTTTTTGCTCGCTCGATAAACTGCAGAATCAGTCCTGCTTCCTTGCTTCTCAGTTCCGCTTCTTCGCTCGTCGCGCTTCGCGCCGTAAGCGCGTAGACTTCGAGGCCCCGGAGAGAGGTCTCGAGCATTTCTTTCTGTCGCACTGCGACTGATTTTCGGAATAACTGGATCGCCTGGACGTTTGCCTGTGGGGCCGGATTGAGGCGGCTGAGAGCATCCTTCAGCACGGCACCGTACGGCAAGACTAGCGTCCGCTCTCCCAAATGAGCGCCTTCGATGCGGACCAAGATGGTTCCAGGGTACTTGTCGGATGTCAGCAGCACCTCGTCGCCATCCTCGATAAGGACCTTGTCGGCCTCCGCCAGAGCGTGGTACTCGCTGCGTCTTTCGGCACCAATCTTTCGAACGATGCTGAGGTGTGTCGCACCGGGCCGCGGCCGGGCCAGGGCAAACAATTCAGCCCCTGTGATGCGGGGCTTGCCGAATTCAAAGATATAGGGATTCAACACCTCGCCGGTGACGCGAACCGTGTGCTTGCGGGGATATGCGACGATCGTGTCGCCATCTTGGAGCTGAACGTGGTCGATGAGCCCTTCAAGCAGAAAGCGGTACAAGTCGAACTTCGCCCGCACTTGTCCTCCTCGAAGGACATCCACTTCCAGGTAGCTGCCCCGGTCAGGATCGATGCCGCCAGCCTGGTCCAAGTAGTACAGAATCGAATCAGACGACAGGCCGCCGTACAGGCCGGGTGCTTTGACGAAGCCGGTCACATACACCTTGACTGGTTGCGCTGCCGCAAGCGACGCATAGACGCCCACGGTTGCCCTGAACACCCGCTTCACCTGCACGGCAACGTGCTGATTCAGCTCGGCGTTGCGCACGCCCTGGACATTCACCGGTCCGACGCTCGGAATGAATAGATTGCCTTGTGCATCGACCGGCTGCACGGCGTCGTACGAGAAAGCTCCCCACATCCGCACGCTGATGCGGTCGCCCGTCGTCACTTGGTAGTTGGGATTGAACCCCGCAAAGGGAACGGCCCCGAAGCGTCCGGTAAAGATTTGCGATCCGAACATGACGGGGGCCGCAGAGGTAGCAGGGTTGGGCGGCAATGGCGCCGTGACAACGGTGCCCGCGGCGGGCGCGTCGACCGTCGCCTGCGGAGCACTCGTTCCCTGTCCTGACCCTGTCGGCGTTGTTCCCCCTTCCTGCTCGGTCGACGATTGCGTGGTGCCGCGTGGGTAGCGGCGAACAGACTCGACCAGCTGCCCATAGGCGCTCAAATGAAGTAGCAGGATGGGTATTGCGATTAGGCCGACCTCCCAACGGGCCGGCACTCTTGGCTGAATGGTCGGCATACTCAGTCCTGATGCTCCCGTATCGTGGCGACGACGAGGCGGGTAATGCCATATACCAGGCAGCACACCACTAGCAGCGTCACGGTGTTGTAGGCACGGCGTGGGTATAGTGCCGCTTCGGGTTTTGCCGGGGGCTCGATCACGACCAAACTCTTCATCTTTCGAGTGGCGTCGATTCGCGCGTTCTCAACGGCGGCGAGCGCCAGCTTGTACGAGTCTTCTGCAAATCCGGCCTGCAGCTTCAAATCCTGAAACTGCGCGGCCAGTTCGCTCAGGCGTTCGTTGTCGTCGCCCACCGTTGCGCGCTTACGCTCGGCTTCGAGTTGCTTGCGCAGAGCGTCCACCTGGTTGCGGAGGGCTTGCACCTGAAACGAATCTTCGTTCAGAAAACTGCGGAGGTTGCGCAGCTCGGCTTCTTGCCGTGCAAGTGCGGCTTGTAGGTCCGCCGTCAAGACGCCACTCGCCTCTGCCTGGGCCGTCGGGTCGAGGAGCCGGTGTTTCGTCTGGAAAACGAGCAGCTCCGATTTCGCCGTCTGCAAACGTCCTGCGGCCCGCTGCAACTCAGTTTCGGCAAAGCGCATCTGCTCTCGAGCGATACGATGCGAGAATGCGTTCACGAAGGACTCGCATTCTTCTAGGACGGCCTTCGCGACCTTTTGCGCGTACTCCGGCTCAAAACCTTGTACGCGCACCGTCAATAGCGATGAGACGTCGTCGAAAAGCACCTCGACCCGGTTTCGGTAATACTCCAGGAACCATTCCTGGCTGGTTCCCTTGTAAAGACGGTAGATCGGGTCCACGGTTTCTGACTCGTAGTGCGCGCGCAAACCGAGGCTCGCGTCGAGTCGCCTCAACATCTCGAGGGAATGGATATATTGCCGCAAGTACAGCGTATCTTCTCGTGAAGGCGGATTTATTCCTGCGAACAACAACGCGGCGCCCGGAAGAGGGTTTTGCTCTTGCGTCGACTGCCTGACCGTCACGATCGCCTCGCTCACGTAGCGGTCAGCTGCGAAGAAGAGGTAGTAAAAAAGAGCCAATAACATAGGCACGCCAATGATGAGCAGTCCCATTCGGCGTGGGGAGAGCTTCAGCAGAAACGTCATGCGGCATCCGTCTTGCCATTGGTGGCGCTCACTTCTCCACGGTAGGCAGCGATACCTTCCTTCACGTTCTCGTAGAGCGTCGTCTCGCCCTTTTTAATGAGCACGACGACGTCACACAGCTGTTCAATGTCTTTCATGTTGTGCGAAACCAGGATCAACTTCGCGTGACGCAGCTTCTCTTCAAATAGCGCCTGGCTTTTCCGGCGAAATTGTGCGTCGCCGACCGCCATCACTTCGTCAATCAGGTAGTAGTCGAAGTCGAAGGCCATGCTCAGCCCAAAGGTGACCCGCGAGCGCATACCGGAGGAGTAAGACTTGACGGGCAGATCGAAGTACTCTCCGATCTCGGCGAACTCCTCCACAAAGCGCACCTTTTCGCGCATCGCGTCGCCCGTGGCACCATTGATACGACAGACGAACTTGACGTTATCGCGCCCTGTAAGCGAGCCCTGAAAGCCACCAGCCAGGCCGACCGGCCATGAGATCCGACCGTCCGTTAAAACATGGCCGGAGTCCGGCGTGTCGATGCCACCGAGCAAGCGCATGAGGGTGCTCTTGCCCGCTCCATTCGGTCCTATCAGGCCAACGTTTGCACCTTCGGGAAACGTGAAGTTGAGATCACGAAGAACGTATCGCCTGCCATGGGGCGTTGGATAGGACTTGGTGAGCGCTTGCAATGCAATCATCTGAATATTGCTCAGGAAGCAAGCAAGCGATGCCTGCGCACGCGGTACAGACTTACCCCTACAGCGAGGGCTGCGACGCCCCAGACGATGACGTAGAGGGCGCTGACTTGGGGAAGGGTCCGGTAGTGCGGGAAGAAGTACCCGCGCGAGATCTCCACGGCATGGAGCACAGGGTTCCACAACACCCACGGCAAGACAAACGCAGGCAGCGCGCTGACTGGAAAGATCACCCCGGACAAGAGGTACAAGGGCATGAAGGCGATGCGAATGAAAGGCCTTACACGTGGCAGTTCGTCCGTACCCACAGCAAAAATGAGGCCCAACGCGAACCCAAGGACAAGCAAGGCGATGCTGATTGCCATCAGTTCTAGGGGCCGGGTCGGCACAGTCGAATATCCGAGCCATCCAAGGGTGACTAGCAGGATCAGGTAAATCGTGCCGTACAAGCCGATCTCGAGCAGGGCCCTGGAGATCAAAGGGTCAAGCGGTTTGACCTGGCGATAGCTGAACAATGGTCGATTCGCATCGACGGACTCCATCAATCTGAGCGCCAAGCTTCTGAACGTCAGAAACGGCAGCAGGCCCGTCAGAAGGAACACCGGAAACTCGATGCCCGGAAGCACCCTGTTCCGGACGTAGCCAAACACCAGCATCAACAAAGTCAGGTGCGCCAACGGCTCCAGCAGGACCCAGAACGCTCCCAACCAACGGCCGCCGAAACGTGTCTGCAGTTCCCGAATGAACAGGGCGAAGAGCACAGCGCGCTGAACCTCGGAGGGCGAACGCTTGCGTGGACGAGGCGAAGCAGTGCTCATGCAAAGGTCTCGATCACACCGGATGCAGTCTGTCCACAGGCTACGGCGGCGAACGCGCAGCCCATCGAGGTGCTCAACAGGGTCCAATCAGCAAGTAACTGCAAAACGACAAGACTCGGCGCGAGAAGGAGACTGGCAGATCGGAAGGACGGTATGCGGACCGCCACGCCGGCCCCTGTATGCGCCCGCCGCTAACCAGCCACTGCGACACTACACGGGGTACTGGGCCCCGCAGTGTGACAAGACGCGTCAAAACGGGCGCTCGAACAAATACAGCCTTCATCCCTGACTCCGTTATTCGTCAGGTCCACGTACTCACAGTCCGTGGACAGGTCCCTCGTAAAATCCAAGGGCGACCTCGTCGGATCGACGCTCAGATGGTCGATGTCTATCAATTAATATGCCCTGGTCCTCGTCCATGTCATCCCGATCTCAACTTGCCCTCGCCCAATCCTTTGTAGAGTTCTCCGTCGAGGCCGGCGTGCTGCGTTTCGGCGAGTTCAAGACCAAGGCTGGTCGCCTGTCACCCTATTTCTTCAACGCGGGTCTGTTCAACGACGGCGCCAAACTCGGCCGCCTGGCCGAGTTCTATGCGCACCGGCTGCTCGACGCAAAGCTCGAGTTCGACATGCTGTTCGGCCCGGCCTACAAAGGCATCACGCTGGCCGCCGCGGTCTCGATCGAGCTCGCGCGGCTCGGCAAGAACGTGCCCTATGCCTACAACCGCAAGGAAGCCAAGGACCACGGCGAAGGCGGCACGCTGGTGGGTGCGCCGGTGCAGGGACGGGTGTTGATCATCGACGACGTGATCTCGGCCGGCACCTCGGTGCGGGAGTCGATCGCGATGATCCAGGCGGCCGGTGCGACGCCCTGCGGCGTGGCGATTGCGCTGGACCGACAAGAAAAGGCGACGGAAAACGGCAACGATGCGCCATATTCGGCAGTTCAGTGGGTCGAGCGCCAGCTGGGTTTGCCGGTCTGCGCGATTGCCACCCTCACAGACTTGCTCCAGTATTTGCAATCGGGCAGCGACGCGCAGCTCGGCACGCATTTCGCAAGTGTCGCAGCCTACCGCGACCGCTACGGCGTCTAAGCGCCGCTCTCGATGAGCCGATGGCGGTCGCGTTGCGGAGCACCGAATGTCCAGGGAGTCACGTCATGCCAGCACCTGTAGCAGCCACCAGCGCGCGTGGGGTGCAAGCGCCTCGTCATGGCGCAGCGCAGCGTGGAGCGACCTCAACACCATGGTGACCCAGCCGCCCGCGATGGCGCCGAACGCCGCGCGTATGCTGGCCCGCGGCGCAGCGCTGGTCTGCGCACTGCTCAGCCTGCCGGCCGCCGCCCAAGGCATCTACACCTGCACCGACGCCAAGGGCCGCCGCCTCACCTCCGACCGGCCCATCATTGAATGCCTGGACCGGGAACAGCGGGTGATGAACAAGGACGGCTCGACCCGCAGCGTGTTGCCCCCCAGCCTCACCGCCGACGAGCGGGCCGAGCTGGAAACCAAGGAGCGCCGGCGCGCCCAGGAACGCATGGCCCACCAGGAAGCGGTGCGTCGCGACCGGCTGCTGTTGTCACGCTATCCCAGCGAAGCCGAGCACCGCGCCGCGCGCGAGGCGGCGCTCGACGACGTGCGCCAGTCGATCCGCAATTCCGAGCGGCGCATCGCCGAACTGCAGAACGAGCGCAAGCCGCTGGCCAGCGAAGCCGAGTTCTACAAAGGCAAGGCGCTGCCCGCCAAGCTCAAGCAGTCGATCGAGTTCGTCGACGTGGCGGTGGAGGCGCACGCCACGCTGATCCAGAACCAGCAGGCGGAGATGAAGCGCATCAACCAGCTGTTCGATTCGGAACTGACGCGCTTGACTCGCCTGTGGGCGGGCGCAGCGCCGGGCAGCCTGGCCGAGGCCGATGAAAAGGCCGGGGCCGCGACCGCCGGGGGACGCCGGACACGCTGACACGGTGCCAGCCGGCCCCACGAAGCGGCAACCGAAGTAAGGGCTGACCGTCGCTTTTCGCCGCCTTGCCGCGGCCGCCCGGGGCGGACAGCCGCCGCGGGCGTCGCGCCCGCTCAGGCCCCGAGTTTCTTCTTCAGCAACTCGTTCACCTGTGCCGGATTGGCCTTGCCCTTGGTCGCCTTCATCGCCTGGCCGACCAAGGCGTTGAAGGCCTTTTCCTTGCCGGCACGGAACTCCTCGACCGACTTGGCGTTGTTCGCCAGCACTTCGTCGAGGATGGCTTCGAGCGCGCCGGTGTCGGACATCTGTTTCAGCCCCTTCGACTCGATGACGACGTCGACGTCGACACCCTCGCCGGACCACAAGGCCTCGAACACCTGCTTGGCGCCGTTGTTCGAGATCGTGCCGTCGGCAATCCGCCCGATCATGCGCGCCAGGGTCGGCGCATCCACCGGGCTGTCGGCCAACGCCTTGCCTTCGGCGTTCAGCCGGCGCGACACCTCGCCCATCAGCCAGTTGGCCACCAGCTTGGGCTGCCCGCAAGCCTTGGCGGCCTGCTCGAAGTAAGCGCCGAAGTCCTTGCTCTGCGTCATCATCGTCGCGTCGTAGGCCGGCAGCGCATAGTCGCGCTGGAACCGTTCGGCCATCACGCGCGGCAACTCGGGCATCTCGCCGCGCACCCGCTCGACCCACTCGGGCGCGATCACCAGCGGCGGCAGGTCGGGGTCGGGGAAGTAGCGGTAGTCGTGCGCGTCTTCCTTGGTCCGCATGGCGCGGGTTTCCCCGGAGTCGGGGTTGAACAGCACCGTCGCCTGCTGGATCTTGCGGCCTTCCTCGATCTCGTCGATCTGCCACTGGATCTCGTAGTCGATGGCCTGCTGCAGGAAGCGGAAGCTGTTCAGGTTCTTGATCTCACGCCGGGTGCCGTACGGTGCGCCCGGCTTGCGCACCGAGACGTTGGCGTCGCAGCGGAACGAACCTTCCTGCATGTTGCCGTCGCATATGCCCAGCCACACCACCAGCGCGTGCAGTGCCTTCGCGTACTCGGTGGCCTCGATGCTGCTGCGCATGTCGGGCTCGGACACGATCTCGAGCAGCGGCGTGCCGGCGCGGTTGAGGTCGATGCCGGTCTGGCCGTGGTAGTCCTCGTGCAGCGACTTGCCGGCGTCTTCTTCCAGGTGGGCGCGGGTCAGGCGCACCTGGTGTTTGGCGTCGCCGACATAAAACTCGATCAGCCCGCCTTGCACCACCGGGATCTCGTATTGGCTGATCTGGTAGCCCTTCGGCAGGTCCGGGTAGAAATAATTCTTGCGCGCGAAGATCGACAGCGGCGCGACGGTGGCGCCCACGGCGAGCCCGAAACGGATCGCGCGCTCCACGGCGGCCTTGTTCATCACCGGCAGCGTGCCGGGCAGCGCCAGGTCGACCGGGCTGGCCTGGGTGTTGGGCGCGGCGCCGAATTCGGTGCTGGCGCCCGAGAAGATCTTGGAACGGGTGGACAGCTGGGCGTGGGTTTCGAGGCCGATCACGACTTCATACCCGCGCACCAGCTTGGCGGTCGTGGCGGTGGTGCTGGTGGTGGTGCTGCTCATCTCAAAAGCCCTCCGGTGCGCGGAGGTGCCAGTCGGTGGCCTGCTGCAAGGCGTGTGCGGTGTGCAGCAGCTCGCCTTCCTTCCAGTAGTTGCCGATCAGCTGCAGCCCGACCGGCAAGCCGGCTTCGCCAAAACCCGCCGGCACGCTCATGCCCGGCAGCCCGGCTAGGCTGGCGGGCAGCGTGAAGATGTCGGCGAGGTAGTTGGCGACCGGGTCGGTCTTGCCGCCGATGGGCCAGGCCACGGTCGGCGACACCGGCCCGGCGATCACGTCGCACTGCCGGAAGGCGGCCTGGAAATCGTCGGCGATCATGCGGCGCAGCTTCTGCGCCTGCAAATAATAGGCGTCGTAATAGCCGTGGCTCAGCACGTAGGTGCCGATCATGATGCGGCGCTTCACTTCCGGCCCGAAGCCTTCGGCGCGCGTTTTCTTGTACATCTCGAGCAGGCCGTCGTATGCCTGCGCCCGGTGCCCGTAGCGCACGCCGTCGTAACGGCTCAGGTTGGAGCTGGCCTCGGCCGGCGCGATGATGTAGTAGACCGGGATCGCCAGCTCTGTGCGCGGCAGCGACACCTCCACCAGGGTCGCCCCCAGCTTTTCGTATTCCGCCAGCGCCTGGCGCACCGCGTCGGCCACGTCGGCCGACACACCGGCGCCGAAGAATTCTTTGGGCAGCCCGATGCGCAGGCCTTGCAGCGGGCGGCCCGCGGTCGCGCCGGCGCGCGGCGCGACGAGCGCGGCGCGGTAGTCTTCGGCGGGGCGGTCGGCCGAGGTGGCGTCGCGCGGGTCGAAGCCGCTCATCGCACTCAACAGCACGGCACAGTCTTCTGCACTGCGGGCCAGCGGGCCGGCCTGGTCCAGGCTGGACGCGAAGGCGATCATGCCGTAGCGCGAGCAGCGGCCGTAGGTCGGCTTGATGCCGGTGACGTTGCACAAGGCCGCCGGCTGGCGCACCGAGCCGCCGGTGTCGGTGCCGGTGGCGGCGGGCACCAGGCGCGCGGCCACCGCGACGGCCGAGCCGCCCGACGAGCCGCCGGGGATGCGCTCGGTGTTCCAGGGGTTGCGGGCCGGGAGGTAGGCGGAATTTTCGTTACTGCCGCCCATTGCAAATTCGTCGCAATTGAGCTTGCCCAGCGTCACCGCGCCGGCCTGCGCGAGCTGGTCGACCACGGTGGCGTCGAACGGGCTGCGGTAGCCGTCGAGCATGCGCGAGGCGGCCGTGGTCGGGAAATCGCGGGTGACGAAGATGTCCTTGTGCGCGATCGGCACTCCCAGCAGCGGGCCCGTCTCACCACGCGCGCGGCGGGCGTCCGCGGCTTCGGCCTGGCGCAGGGCCACGGCCTCGTCGGTGCAGAGGAAAGCGCCCAACTGTTCGTGGGCGGCAACCCGTGCAAGCAGTTGCTTCGTCAGTTCGACGCTGGAGACGGCGCGGGCCTCGAGTTGGCGGGCCAGTTCGGCCACGCCCAGGTGGTGCAGGTCCATGGTCGGGCGCCTCACTCGATGACCTGGGGCACCAGGAACAGGCCGTCTTCGACCGCCGGGGCGCTGCGCTGGTTGGCGTCACGCTGGTCGGCCTCGGTGACGACGTCTTCGCGCAGCCGCAAGGCCACCTCTTGAACCGCCGACAGGGGGGTGTAGAGCGGTTCCACACCGCTGGTGTCGACCGCGCGCATGCGTTCGACGATGGAGAAGAAATCGTTGAGCTGATGCAGCATCGCCGCTTGTTCTTCGCCGCTCAGCTCCAGCCGGGCGAGGTGGGCGATACGGCCGACGTCTTCGGAAGTCAGTGCCATGTAAATTAGTTCGTTTTTGGGTGGTTCCCGCAAGGATCGGCGCGGGTGGGATCGGGTATTATCGCGCGTTATCCACAGCCGGCCAGGTCGCTACGCTTTGGGGGTCGCCCCGCCACCCCCGTCTGCGCGATCAGCGCCGGTTTCGTGCTGAAAAGCGCGCAAAAGGACACCTTCGACGTGCCCTGGAGCGGTCCCGGAGAAAACCCGAAAAATCCTTCGTCCCCCCGGCTGCAATGCCAGTTGCTCACAGCCAGGGCGGACTTTGACAAGCCAACATGTTCGAATCCATTCGTCGCTACTTTTCGACGGACCTCGCCATCGATCTGGGCACCGCGAACACGCTGATCTACGTGCGCGGCAAAGGCATCGTGCTGGACGAGCCCTCGGTGGTCGCCATCCGCCATGAAGGCGGCCCCAACGGCAAGAAAACGATCCAGGCGGTCGGCGCCGAAGCCAAGGCGATGCTCGGCAAAGTGCCGGGCAACATCGAAGCGATCCGCCCGATGAAAGACGGCGTCATCGCCGACTTCACCGTCACTGAGCAAATGCTCAAGCAGTTCATCAAGATGGTCCACCCGCGCTCGGTGCTGAAACCGAGCCCGCGCATCATCATCTGCGTGCCCTGCGGCTCCACCCAGGTCGAGCGGCGCGCCATCCGCGAGTCGGCGCTGGGCGCCGGTGCCTCCGAGGTCTACCTGATCGAAGAACCGATGGCCGCCGCGATCGGCGCCGGCCTGCCAGTGTCCGAAGCTTCCGGCTCGATGGTGGTCGACATCGGCGGCGGCACCACGGAAGTGGGGGTCGTGTCGCTCGGCGGCATGGTCTACAAGGGCAGCGTGCGGGTGGGCGGCGACAAGTTCGACGAAGCCATCATCAACTACATCCGCCGCAACTACGGCATGCTGATCGGCGAACCGACCGCCGAGGCCATCAAGAAAGAAATCGGCTCCGCCTTCCCCGGCTCCGAGGTCAAGGAGATGGAGGTCAAGGGCCGCAACCTGTCGGAGGGCGTGCCGCGCAGCTTCACGATTTCGAGCAACGAAATCCTCGAAGCGCTGACCGACCCGCTCAACCAGATCGTCTCCAGCGTCAAGAACGCACTCGAGCAAACGCCGCCCGAGCTGGGCGCCGACATCGCCGAGCGCGGCATGCTGCTGACCGGCGGCGGCGCGCTGCTGCGCGATCTCGACCGCCTGCTGGCCGAAGAAACCGGCCTGCCGGTGCTGGTGGCGGAAGATCCGCTGACCTGCGTCGTGCGTGGCTGCGGCATGGCGCTGGAGCGGATGGAACGGCTGGGGGCCATCTTCACGTCGGAGTGATGAACCCGTTCGAGCCGTATGCTTGTTGACGAGCCCGTCTGCCCCGGCCGGCGGAACTCCGGTACGGGTGCGCGGCTCGTACACCGGACCGACGCCCCGTCGCCGCACGGGCTGGCCACCTTGGATTTTTGCGTCGTGAGCGTCGCCACCCGGCGCCGCACTGCCTGACCTGCCTGCTGCTGCCATGCCACTCGGCACTCTCGACCGCACGCCGCCGCCCTTCTTCAAGCAAGGGCCGTCGGCGCTGACGCGTCTGATGTTTTTCTCGGCGCTCGCCTTCTTCCTGATGGTGGCCGACACGCGGCTCAACCTGACCCAGCCGCTGCGCGCGGTGGTGGCCACGGTGCTGCACCCGGCCCAGCGGGCCTTGCTGGTGCCGGTCGAAACCGCGCGCACCGGCGGTGACTACGTGCGCGGCCTGAACGAGGCCCGCGCCAAAGAGGCCGCCGCGCAGCGCCAGCTGTCGGAACAGGCGATGCGGGTGGCGCGCGTCGAGTTGCTCGAGAAAGAAAACGCGCGGCTGCGCGCGATGCTGGAACTGCGCCCCGCGCTGCCGGCCAAGACACGGGCGGCTGAGGTGCTGTACGACGCGCCCGACCCGTACAGCCGCAAGGTGGTGATCGACCTCGGCAGCGCCCAGGGGGTCGTGCGGGGCTCGCCGGTGATCGACGAGACCGGCGTGCTGGGGCAGGTGACCCGCGTCTATCCGCTGGCGTCCGAGGTCACCCTGCTGACCGACAAGGACGCCGTGATCCCGACGCTCAACGTGCGCACCTCGGCCCGCGGCATCGCCTACGGCGACGCCGTCAACGACGCGATGGAACTGCGCTTCATGGCAGCCAATGCCGACGTGCAGGAAGGCGACCTGTTGAGCACCTCCGGCGTCGACGGCGTCTACCCGCCCGGCCTGCCGGTGGCCCGGGTCGCCAAGGTCGACCGACGCGCCGATTCGGCCTTCGCCAAGATCGTGCTGACTCCCGTCAGCGCGCCGACCAGCGCCCGCCACGTGCTGGTGCTGCAACCGGTGGGCGACACCTTGCCGCCGCGGCCGCAGCCCGAGCCGGCGGCTGCCGCAACACCGCCGCCCGCCGCGTCCGCGCCCAAGGCGGCGGCCTCGGCGCCTGCCAGGAAAGGACCTGCCCGATGATGCCGCGTGGCTCCGACCAGCTGCTGTTGCCGGTCAACCCCGTCTTCATCTGGCTGTCGCTGCTGGCCGCGTTTGCGGTCAACCTGGTGCCGATGGGCAAGAGCACGTCGATGCCCGACCTGCTCGCGCTGACGCTGGTGTTCTGGAATGTGCACCAGCCGCGCCGCGTCGGTGTCGGCGCCGCCTTCACCTTCGGCGTGATGATGGATGTGCACCAGGCCGCCTTGCTGGGCCAACATGCACTGGCCTACACACTGCTGAGTTATTTCGCGATCACCATCCACCGGCGGCTGCTGTGGTTCCCGACGCTGTCGCAGGCGGTACAGATCCTGCCGCTGTTTTTTGCGGCGCACGCGGTTTCCGTGCTGATTCGACTGATTGCCGGCGACGTGTTTCCCGGCTGGGAACTGCTGCTGGCACCGGTATTCGAAGCACTGCTGTGGCCCATCGCCACCTGGTTGTTGCTGGCCCCGCAGCGGCGGCCGCCCGACCCCGACCAGAACCGCCCGCTGTAAGTGCGCCCGCGCCCGAGGCTTGAAGGGCGAGTAGTCCCCCGATGACCGAACTGAAAAACGTCGAACTCGAGCTGTCGCGCTTTCGCGCGAGGGTGCTGTTCGCCGCTGCGATGGTGCTGCTGGGCTTCGGCCTGGTGTTCGCCCGCCTCGCCTATCTGCAGGTGCTGCGCTACGACGAGCTGTCGACGCGGGCCGAGAACAACCGCATTTCGGTGGTGCCCATCGTGCCCAACCGCGGGCTGATCCTCGACCGCAACGGCGTCGTGCTCGCCAACAATTACTCGGCCTACACGCTGGAGCTGACGCCGTCGAAGCTGGCCGACCTGGACGCGACCATCGACGAGCTGGCGCAGGTGGTCAACGTCTCTGCAGCCGACCGGCGCCGCTTCAAGCGGCTGATGGAGGACTCGAAGAGCTTCGAGTCGCTGCCGCTGCGCACCCGGCTCAGCGACGAGGAGGTGGCACGTTTTGCGGTGCAGCGCTACCGCTTCCCGGGCGTCGACATCAAGGCGCGGCTGTTCCGCAACTATCCGCTGGGTGAGGTCGGCGCGCATGTGATCGGCTACATCGGCCGCATCAACCAGGCCGAGAAGGAAAAGATCGACGAGTCGGAAGACGCCGCCAACTACCGGGGCACCGACTACATCGGCAAGCTGGGCATCGAGCAGAGCTACGAGCGCGAGCTGCACGGCGTCACCGGCTTCGAGGAAGTCGAGACCAGCGCCGGCGGGCGGGCGGTGCGGCGGCTGCGTTCCAGCCCGGCCACGCCGGGCAACACCGTGGTGCTGTCGATCGACATCAAGCTGCAGGCCCTGGTGGAGCAGCTGTACGGCAACCGCCGCGGGGCGCTGGTGGCCATCGACCCCAAGACCGGCGAGGTGCTGGCCTTCGTCAGCAAGCCCAGCTTCGACCCCAATCTGTTCGTCGACGGCATCGACGTCGAGAACTGGAAAGCGCTCAACGAGTCGATCGACAAGCCGCTGCTGAACCGCGCCTTGCGCGGCACCTATCCGCCGGGCTCGACCTTCAAGCCCTTCATGGCGATGGCGGCGCTCAACTCGGGCAAGCGCGGCCCGCACCAGGTCATCTTCGACGGTGGTTCGTTCATGTTCGGCAACCACCGCTTCCGCAGCCACGGCGACGGTGGCCTCGGCATGGTCGACATGCACCGCTCCATCGTCAAATCGAGCAACGTCTACTACTACTCGCTGGCCAACGAGATGGGCGTCGACCTGATGTACGAGCAGCTGGCCCCGTTCGGCTTCGGCCAGCTGACCGGCATCGACATCGAGGGTGAGGTGCGCGGGGTGCTGCCGTCCACCGCGTGGAAGCGCAAAGCCTACAAGCGCCCCGAGCAGCAGAAATGGTATGCCGGCGAAACCATCTCGCTGGGCATCGGCCAGGGCTACAACAACTTCACGATGCTGCAGCTGGCGAACGCGATGGCGACGCTGGTGGCCGGGGGCGAGCGGCATCGACCGCACCTGGTGCGCGAGATCCGCGACGTGGTCAGCCGCGAGCGCCGGGCGGTGGGTGTCGAACACATCGAGCCGCTCGACCTGAAACCCGAGCACGTCGACGTGATCCGCCGGGCCATGTACGGCGTGACGCAAGAGGGCACCTCCACCCGTGTCTTCATGGGGGCGCCCTACCAGAGCGGCGGCAAGACCGGCACCGCGCAGGCTGTCGGCGTGCGCCAGAACGAAAAGTACAACGCGTCGCGCCTGGCCGAGTACCTGCGCGACCACTCGCTCTACACGGCCTTCGCACCGGTGGACGACCCGAAGATCGCACTGGCGGTCATCGTCGAGAACGCCGGCTTCGGCGCGCAGGCGGCGGCCCCGATCGCGCGCCGCGTGCTCGACTACTGGTTGAGCGGCGTCTATCCGAGCGAAGAAGACATCGCCGCGTCGCAACGCAGCGAAACCTCGGCGCCCATCGGCACCCCGCGTCTCGCGGCGCAGGTGGCCCTGCCGGCTGCGGTCGCCGCCGTGCCGTCCACCGGCGCCAGCGCCCCGGCGCCCACCGCAGCGCCGGCAGTGGTGCCCAGCGGCACCGCTGCCCCCGCGATCGCGACGACGCCGGCAAGCGCCCCCGCCAGCGCACCAGCCGCGGCCGGCTCGGCGCCCCTGCCGAGCGAATCCGCACCGCCTCTGCCCGACAAGCCGGCAGCACCGCGCCCCGGCAGCCCGCTGCCGCCCGCACCGACGCCGGCACCGTCCCCCGTGCCGGTACCGGCGCGCGAGCCGTCTCCCACCCTGCCGATCGTGGAGGTGCGATGAACGTCGCCTTCAAGAAGCCGTCGCTCTGGCAACGCACCAAGCCGCTGTTCCTGGGCTTCGACGGCTGGCTCGCGCTGGCCTTGTTGGCCTTGTGCGGCGCCGGTCTGCTGATCATGTACTCGGCGGGCTTCGACCACGGCACGCGCTTCGTGGACCACGGCCGCAACATGCTGATCGCAGCGAGTGTGGTGTTCGTCGTCGCGCAGATCCCGCCGCAGCGTCTGATGGCCATCGCCGTGCCGCTGTATGTCGCCGGCGTGCTGTTGCTGCTCGGCGTCGAGTTCGCCGGCATCACGCGCAAAGGCGCCACCCGCTGGCTCAACATCGGCGTGACGGTGATCCAGCCGAGCGAGCTGCTCAAGATCGCGCTGCCGCTGATGCTGGCCTGGTGGTTCCAGCGTCGTGAGGGCCAGCTGCGGGTGCCCGACTTCCTCGTCGCCGTGATGCTGCTGGCGGTGCCGGTTGGGCTGATCATGAAACAGCCGGACCTGGGCACCGCGCTGCTGGTGCTGTCGGGCGGGCTGTACGTGATTTTCTTCGCCGGGCTGTCGTGGAAGCTGATCATCCCGGTGCTCAGCGGCGGCGCCATCGCGATCACCGCGCTGGTGCTCTCGGAAGAGCGCATCTGCCAGCCCGAGGTCGATTGGCCGGTCCTGCACAGCTACCAGAAGGGCCGCGTCTGCACCTTGCTCGACCCGACCAAGGACCCGCTCGGCAAGGGCTTCCACACGCTGCAGGGCATGATCGCGATCGGCTCGGGCGGCGTGCACGGCAAGGGTTTCATGAAGGGCACGCAGACCCACCTCGAGTTCATTCCCGAGCGCACCACCGATTTCATCTTCGCTGCCTATTCCGAAGAGTTCGGCCTGGTCGGCGGGGTGTTGCTGCTGCTCGGCTTCACCTTCCTGATCTTCCGCGGGCTGATGATCGCCAGCGACGCGCCGACGCTGTTCTCGCGGCTACTCGCCGGTGCGACGTCACTCAGCTTTTTCACCTACGCCTTCGTGAACATGGGCATGGTCAGCGGCATCCTGCCCGTGGTGGGCGTGCCGCTGCCCTTCATCAGCTACGGGGGCACGGCGATGGTGACACTGGGGCTGGGCATCGGCATCCTGATGTCGATCGCGAAGAGCCGGCGCATGATGGTGTCTTGAGCCTGCCGCGCCCGCCGACCACCATGCCACGTCCGCCGACGCCGACGAACCCCCCCGACCCTTCCGACAGCCACACCCGCCGCATCAACCGGGTGCTGGATCACATCGACGCCCACCTCGACGGCGATTTGCGCCTGGAGCCGCTGGCCGAGCTGGCGGCTTTCTCGCCCTTTCATTTCCACCGCGTGTTTCGCGCGTGGACCGGCGAGACGCTGCAAGACTTCGTGCGCCGGCGTCGGCTCGAAGCCGCCGGCGCGCGCTTGCGGCATGTACCGCAGTTGCGTGTCACCGAGCTGGCGCTCGCCTGCGGCTTCGCATCGGGTGAAGCCTTTGCGCGCGCGTTTCGCCGCCACTTCGGCATGAGCCCGAGCGAGTGGCGCGACGGCGGGCATGCCGAATGGGAGGTGCGAGAGAGCAGCCGAACGCGTCCCCTGCCACCGCTGCCCCGCTACCGTGTCGAGCTGAAGCAGCTGCCCGACATGGAATTGCTGTACTGGCGCGTGCACGGCGACTACGGCCAGGTGGTCGACCCGGCTTGGGCTCGCTTCGTGCCGTGGATAGCCGAGCTGGGGCTGGCCGGGCATCCCCTGATCGGCATGGGACTGGACGATCCGGACATCACGGCGCCGTCCCGCTGCCGTTTCGACGCCTGTGTGGTCCTGCCGCTTGGTTGGGCCGACACGCGAGTGCGCGCACCGCGCAAGCGCGTCACGGCGGGCTGGTATGCCTGCCTCGATTTCGAAGGGCCCGGGGCGGCAGTCGGGCCGGCCTGGACCCAACTGCTGCGGGACTGGCTGCCGCACGGCGGCATGTCCCTGCGCGACGGGCACTTCTTCGAGCGCTACGCGGCGGATCAAACCATGCCGTCACCCGAGCGGGTGCGGTGCGAGCTGTGCATGCCGGTGGCCCGCGACGGGACTGCGCCGGATTTTTGAGAAAGCCCGAGGAGCGAGTCCACGTCCACGACCTGCTGCGTGGGCGGAGCCATCTTGTGCGGCGCAGCAACGCCCTGCGTCAAACGCCTTCGCCCATCGCCATCCCTGCCGCCCGGCTCGCGCCGGCGACCGGCGCGGTGTCTTCACGCCATCGCGTCGAGGCCCAGTCGCTTGCGCAGCAGGCGGCGGCGCGTCGCGCGAGCGTGCGGTACCCATCCCTGGCGATACCAGCGCGCCGCCATCGTCAGGCCGCGCAGCCACTCGTCGGCTGCGTAGGCGATCCACACGCCCACCAGCCCCAGCCCGAGGTGGACACCGAGGAACCACGCGCCGCCTGCGAGCACGATGAGCATCGAGGCGGCGCCGGCCGCGACCGGAAAGCGCGCGTCGCCGGTCGCCCGCAAGGCATTGATGACGACCAGGTTGAAGGTGCGACCCGGTTCGAGCAACACCGTCAGCCACAACAGCTGCCGGGCGGTCGCGATGATGTGCGGGTCGTCGGTGAACCAGCGCAGGTACCAGGGCGCCGCCAGGGCTGCCAGCAACGCGATGCCGGTCGACACCATCAGACCCAGCTTGAGGCTGTTGCGCACCAGGCGGTGCGCCTCGTGCAGTTGGCCGGCGCCGATCAGGTGGCCGACCAGGATTTCGCTCGCGAAACCGGTGGCCAGCCCGAACAGCAGGATGAAGTACATCACCTGCATCGTGTAGCTGTGGGTGGCCAGTTCTGCGGCCCCCATGCGCGCCACCACCGCGATGCTGACCATCAACGCGATGCGGTACGCCACGCTTTCCGCAGCCCCCGGCAGTCCGATGTGGAGCACCGGCCGCAGCCGTTGCCACCGCACCTCCCACCAGTCGCGGGCGCGCGGCACGAGTTGCAGGCGGCGCCGCCACAGCCACAGATGGAAGGCGATGCCGAAGGCGCGGCTCAACGCCATCGCAATCGCAAACCCGACCAGACCGAGCGGCGGCAGCGGCCCGACGCCCTGCATCAGCGGAAGGCACAACAACAGGTGCAGCGCGTGCATCGCCAGCATGTTGTAGAGCGTGTCGCGAGCATGCAGGTGCGCCCGCATGACCGAGGCCATCGTCGCGTTGTAGGCGTCGAGCGCGAGGACGGCCGCCGCCGCCGTCAGATACGGCAAGGCGAGCGGCAAGATGCTGTGCGGCGCGTTCATCCAGCCGAGCAGCACGGGTGCCGACAAAGCGACCACCGCCGCGGTGGTCCAGCCCATCCAGGATGTCGCTGCCAACGAGGCCCGGGCGGTCTGATCGGCCCCCGCACGGTTGCCGGCGCCGAGGTTTTGGGTGAGCACCACGCTGACACCCATGCTCACCACTCGGAACAGAATGAAAAACGCAGCTTGCAGGTGGTTTACCAATGCAAACGCCCCGGCGGCCTCGTCCGAGATGCGCGAGGCCATCGCGAGCCCGGCCAGGCCCACCGAAATGCCCAGCAGCAACTCGGTGAACAAGGGCCAGGTGATCGAAAACAGCGCCGGCCGTGGCGGAAACGCAGCCGAATAGCGTGAGGCGGCGGTGGCCGTGGAAGAGGAGGTCATACAGCAAAGGTCGCCAGGGCAGGCTCCAGGCGCTGGCGAGAGGCAAGGATGGGAACGAGGCATTGTCTCGATGTAACTCGACTGGCCCCTTCGAAGCCTCAGATGCCCCCAATTAGTTCGCGGTTTACACTAATTCGGCGCCGACGGCAGGGGACAAGGCGCTCCCAACGCCCGGCCCTGTCGCGCCTCCCCGGCCGCCCTTCTTTCATTGCGCGTTCCGTGGCGTCAGGCGGGTTACGACGTCTGCCACAGTGCCCTTCTCGAGCCCGGTCTGCCGGACGCAGACGGAGCTGTTTTTTGTGTCATCCGCCTACACCACCCTGCTGGGGGCAGGGCTGTGCCGTGCTTCATCAGCATCACATCGGGCTATCAACTGGCTGACAACCCCCCTCATTCAGGGGGGGTCCAAACGTCCCATCTAGTTGCATCAAGGCAACGAATGTCTATCCCCCGCAAGGGGGGAAGCCTCCACCGCGAGTGACACGAGTTCCGCTGTGCAGGACTATGGCTGGGACGCACCGACGTGCAGAACAAGTAAGAGCCGCAACGACTCTGCTCGTCTCGGGCCTCGTGTTCGTTGGGCCATCCGTATTTAGCCGAACGTGCTGCTGGCGCGAGCACTGGCGCCCGCCGACAGACACCGCGTCAACGACTTCCCGCGGCCACGTCGCGGTGGTCAAGGGGAGGTGCCCGGAAGGCAGAGGAGGGCGGCACGCCCCGGCCGGCCCCGCTCGACGAGACCTCAAGCAGGGGCCGGTGTCGTAGCGTGCCGGGTATCGGATGGGGCCAGCGTCTCAAGGGCGAGTGCTCGGCGCGGGCGCGACGCCGAGCACTACGCGCGCTTTTGGCCTTCTCCCAGCCGGGCGATCACCTCGTGTGAGGCGATGGGGCGCCGCCAGGACGTCCGGCGGGGTGCCCGGGCGCAGCGCGAGCCAGCGTGGGAGCGGCGAGAACATGTCGAAAACAAGCCGGCCTTCGGGCTGTTCAGCCGAGGCCGCCTTCGGGGCGCGCCGACGGCCCCTGCACCACCCTCGGGCGGGGCCCTGGTCTGCAGTCCTGTCACGGCCCACCCCTGTCGGGTTCGCCTAGCGAGAAAGCGCTGTCAGCAAGATCCGGACGCTCGCCCCACAGGGCCTTCCTCTCAGGCCGGAAGTTGGGGCCCGGAGACCGGCGCCTTGGTCGGCGCGACGGGGGCTTGATGGCCGAGCCCTTGGCGCAGGGCATGGATGGACTGACGGTCGACCTCGATCCAGCAAGCGAACAGGTGCTGCCCGTTCACCGCGACAGGTGGCCCCGCCCGGTGCGCGTGAACGCCAGCCCGCCGCAGCAGCCGCTCGACACCCAGCGGAGAGACAGTGATGAAACGTTTGACGCCGCGCTTGGCCGCATGCTCCAGCGCCGCGGCCAGCAATTGCTCCGCGACCTTCAACTCCTGGTGCGACAACCGGTCCGGAGCGCCACAGTCCATCGACGCGAAGCGCGACAGCTCCCACACGTCGCTGCCGACCGGGGGTGCTTCCTGCAGCAACTGCGGAAAGACTTTGGCCAGCAGGTAGGAGCCAGTGGTCGGCAACAGCCGGGCACAACCGCAGATTTCACCACGCTCGTTGCGCGCGATCACGTACATCGTGTGCGGGCCGTCGAATTCGTCCGTCTCCGCGTTGCCTTGAACGGGAAGGTCCCAGCCAAGGGTTTCAACGAACACCCGGTATCGGTAGGCGGCAAGGGCGTTGGTGATGCCCGGCGCCAATGTATCGCCTGTTCCGCAAATGATCTCCACGGGATCCTCCTCCAGCAAGCTACTTTTCAGGAGCGCCAGATTTCAGATCACCCCCCCACCCGCAACAACTGTCAGGATTGACAGAACTGACAGGTGCTTATCTTGAGGGATAACGCGGCTCGCTTTATGCTGGACGGCTCTCCCCTGACAAATCAGACACTACCCACTGCCGCAGGCGGCCTCTAGCATCCTGCGGCACTGCCCAGGGAAACACAGATGCGGGTGGGCGGCCAAGGCGACACGGTTCGAACGGCCCGGGCTTCGCCACCCAGATGAGACAACCGCTGGCACCAGGCGCGCCAGTCATGTAATCAGTCGAACTCCCATGACAAGGACATTCCGGTCTGGGCGCCGCGCAGTCCTCGGGCGGTATTGGATCACCTGCGGAAGCACTTCAGCGCCCCCGGCACCCGCCGGCGGCAACAAGACGCGGGTGCACGACGACGTGCGCCGCGACTTCCCCGCGGCAGCGGCGCGTCGGCCTGCACCGCCAGCGCTCGCCACCTCGTTCACCCTGAACGTCGGCCCGCCCTCACAACCCGACGACGGCTACCTGCGGCTGACGTGGGCGATCGTGATGTCGACGCGCTTCACTCACTTGTTCTCCGGCCTTGACATCGACCTGCAGGCACGACCACGCTGCGGCGAGGCCATGCCAAGCATCATGGGGTACACCGAGTGGGTCAGTTGTGAAGCCCCGATGGTGTCGCTGGGCTGGGACTGGCAAGTTGATCCCGGCAGCGGGCTGCCGATGCTGCTCGCGCCCGGGGTGAGGAGCAATTTGATGCTGGTCGACGAGCGCCGGTCCGACCTGGGGCCGGCGCTGACGATGCAGTTATTGAACGAACGCCTGAATGCCCTGGACTGGCAGCTGACAGTTGCCCAGGCCGTGGGCATCGCGCCGCCCGGATGACCCTGCTTGGCCGTCCAGAGGCGCTCACGCGCGTCAGGCCGGCCACCCTCGAACACCCCGGTTCAGAGAAAACCGAGCACTGCCGCACGGATCGCGGCCGCCGTCTTGTTGCTCGCACCGAGCTTGCCCATGGCATTGCTGATGTGGAAATTCACGGTGCGCTCTGAAATGTTCAAGATGTCAGCGACTTCGTTCGAGGTCTTGCCGTCGGCGGTCCACCGCAACACCTCCGTCTCGCGCTCGCTCAACCGGATATCGAACTCCGGCATCAAGCGAGTTGAAACACGGTCGCTCATGCCCTGGTGGCCCACCTGCGCCAGCCAGTACATCTTCGACATCTTGGTCTTCAACTCCGTCGACGTCAGTTCGCCGCTGGAACGCGAGAGCGTCAGCAGGCTGCGAATCCCGTTCGGATCTCGATACGCCAGCGCCCAGCCCACCTTCAGGCCGAACGACCGTGCCTCTTCCCACAACTCGCGGCTGGATGCAAAGACGCTGTCGGACCAGACCAGCGGCAGCGATGAACGCATGCCGTGGTGCACTGTCGGGTCGACTGCGACATAACCCCGCTCCTGGTAACGCTGCTGCCAGCTGAGCGGATAGTTATTGAACATCGCGATGCGCGGGTTGGAAAGCGGCAACGGCATGCGCAAGCCGTACGCGCAGAAATCGAAGCCGAGATCCTGGGCCACAGAAGTGAGCCGCGAAAACAGCTCCGCCTCCGAACCGATCGTCAAAGTGAGCCGCGAAAACAGCTCCGCCTCCGAACCGATCGTCAGCAAGGAGTGGATATCTTCCTCCTGCCACGCTTTCATGGATCCTCCTATCCCTCTGCTTACAGCGGCCTCAAGTGACCGACCGCCGCCATTCCCGTCGAGTCCTCAGAGCACGTGCATATACAGGCACTGCATCGTTCGCCGCATCACACAAGACGCTCCGAAGTGATCGCATTATTCGCGTCTCTGCCCGCTCTAATATGTGTGCAAGCGTTGCAAGACCGGAAACGGCGCCACCGGATCGAGCCGCTGGCTTCAAAGGGTCATCGGCCAGATGCGCGATCGCTGAGAAGATGATATACGCAGCCGTGGCGCTTGTGCGCCATCGCCGCCGTCCGCGCCGGGGCACCCGCGCGTCTCACATGCCCGAACTTCGTTGGGTTCACTTCGGGAGACGACCCATGCTGCCGTGGTTGTGGTTGTGGAACCCGAACATCCATTGGCCGTTCAGCGGCGATGTGGTGCAAGACATCGCACCCGACACCCGCTGGTTCTTCGGTGCGATACCTCCCCGCGCCGGGGTCGGCGCGCTGGAGAAGGAGATTTTCGAGACCGCGTCCTACGGGCGGCAGCTCGGGCTGTTGATGGACGTCGTGCTGGCGTTGTCGGACCAGGCCGAGTGGCAGACCGACGAACAGCGTCGGCGCCATGTCGAGTTGCAGGCGGTGCATCGCGAGATCGAGCGGGTCAAGGGCAGCCATCGCGAGGCCTTGCTGGCGTCTGCCACGGCGGCCCTCGAACGCCTGCAATCGTCCGACCCCGACGCCTTTCGGCAAGTCCTGGCCCGCTTTGGCTCCCGCAGCTCCCCCGGCTGAGCCACCACGGGCCGCCGCCTCGGCCGCTCGAAGCGCCGATAGCGGGCGCGCACCGACGCCGACGGATGGCGATGGCAACCGCCAGCGTACGGAGGTCAGGGCGCTCGACCGTAGCCACCACCGCCCGGGGTCTCGATGATGAACAGGTCGCCGGGGGCCATGTCGGCCGAGCCGATATGACCCAACACTTCGGTGCGGCCGTCGGCGCGCACCACCCGGTTGCGGCCCGCCGCTCCGGCCGCGCCCCCGGCGAGACCGAATCCGCCCGCGCCGCGCCCGTTCGACAGGATGGAGGCGGTCATCGGCGCGAGGAACCGCACGACGCGGGTGCCCCCGTCGCCGCCCCGCCAACGTCCCGCGCCGCCGCTGCCAGCTCGGATCTCGTAACGCTCGAGCCGCACCGGATAGCGAAACTCCAGCACCTCCGGGTCGGTCAGGCGCGAGTTGGTCATGTGAGTCTGCACGACACTCGTGCCGTCGAAGCCCCGCGCCCCATCCCTGTCCCCGCCGGCAGCCGCACCGGTGCCGGACGCCACGGTCGCGCTGGTGTCGATCCCCGCCCCCGATCCCCCGGCAATGGTCTCGTAGTACTGATACCTCTCGTCCCCGAAGGTGAAGTTGTTCATCGTCGGCTGGCTGCCGGCCAGCACGCCGAGCGCACCGTACAGAGCATTGGTGACGCAAGTGGACACTTCGACGTTGCCCGCGACGACAGCTGCGGGGGGCAGCGGGTTCAGCATGGAGCCGGCCGGCACGATGACCTCGAGGGGCTTCAGGCATCCCGCGTTGAGCGGGATGTCAGCGTCGACGAGGGTGCGGAACACGTACAGCACCGCGGCCATCGTGACGGCGCGAGGTGCATTGAAGTTGTCAGGCAGCTGCGCGGAGGTACCGGTGAAGTCGATCACCGCCGAGCGCCGCTCGCGGTCGATGCGAACCGCCACGCAGATGCGCGCGCCGTTGTCGAGCGCGACACTGAAGCGCCCGTCACGCGACAGCGAGGGATCGAGCCGTGCGATCGCCATCCGCACGCTTTCCTCGGCGTTGTCCTGCACGTGGCACATATACGCCCGCACCGTGTCGAGCCCGAACTGCGCCACCATCGCCCGCAGCTCCTGCACGCCTTTCTCGTTGGCCGCCACCTGCGCCCGCAGGTCGGCCAGGTTCTGCCGCGGATTGCGCGCCGGATGGGGACCTGCGGTCAGCAGCGCCAACAGCTCGGCCTCGCGCAGCACCCCGGCTTCGACCAGCTTCACGTTGTCGAGCAACACGCCTTCTTCGTCGATCGTGCGGGAAAAGGGCGGCATCGAGCCCGGCGAGATCCCGCCGATGTCGGCGTGGTGGCCGCGCGAGGCGACATAGAACAGCACCTCGACGCCAGCGTCGTCGAACACGGGTGTCACGACGGTGACGTCGGGCAAATGGGTGCCGCCGTGGTACGGGTCGTTGAGCACATAGACGTCGCCCGGCGCCATCTCGGGATTGCGGGCGATCACGGTCTTGATCGACTCGCTCATCGACCCCAGGTGCACCGGCATGTGGGGCGCATTCGCGATCAGGTTGCCGTCGCCGTCGAACAGCGCACAGGAGAAGTCGAGCCGCTCTTTGATGTTGACCGAATAGGCCGTGTTCTGCAGCCGCAGGCCCATCTGTTCGGCGATGTTCATGAACAGGTTGTTGAACACTTCGAGCATCACGGGGTCGGCCGCGGTACCCACCGCATGCTGCCGCGGGCGGGGCACCACTCGCGACAGCTCGATGTGATCGAGCCCCGTGACGCGCGCCTGCCAGCCGGGCTCGACGACCGTCGTGGCGTTCCGTTCGGCGATGATGGCAGGGCCGTCCACTACCGCGCCGGGGCGCAGCGACGCGCGCAGGTACAGGCCGGTGCCATGCCACTGCCCGTCGGCGTGCATCTGCACCACGGTGTCACGCTCGGGTTGATGTTCGGGCGCTTCGGCTTGGGGCTCGACCACCGCATCGCCGGGTGCGAGGGCTTCGACCGAGACCGACTCGATGATCAGCGCCTTGTCCGGCATCAGGAAGGCAAAGCGCTGGCGATAGGCTTGCTCGAACGCCGCGCGCAGCGCCGCAGGCGCACCGAGCGGGACCACCAGCGCCGTGTCGGTGCCTTCGTAGCGCAGGTGCACCCGGCGCTGCACCTGCAGGCGCTCCGGCGCGCAACCCTGGGCCAGCAGTTCCTGGCGCGCCTGCTCGGCAATCACCTCCAGGGCCGCTTCCGCCCTTTGCATGCCCATGCCAGCGTCGTCGAGCGGCTGTTCGACGGCCGCCTCACGCATCGCCGACTGGTCGGCCAGGCCCATGCCGTAGGCCGACAGCACACCGGCGTGCGGGTGCACAAACACTCGGGTCATGCCGAGGGCATCGGCTACCGCGCAAGCGTGCTGCCCACCCGCGCCGCCGAAACACTGCAAGGTGTAGCGCGTGATGTCGTAGCCGCGCGCCACCGAGATCTTCTTGACCGCGTTGGCCATGTTCGCCACCGCAATCTGCAGGAAACCTTCGGCCAGTTCCTCGGGGGCGACCACCCGGCCCGACTTGCGGCCCACCTCGTCAGCCAACGTCGCGAAGCCTTGCAAGACCACACCACGGTCCAGCGGATCGTCGCCTTGGGGGCCGAACAACTTCGGGAAATAGTCTGGCTGGATCTTGCCCAGCATCACGTTGGCATCGGTGGTGGTCAACGGCCCGCCGCGCCGGTAGCACGCCGGCCCGGGCGATGCCCCGGCAGACGCTGGCCCCACCCGCAGCCGGGCACCGTCGAACTCGAGGACCGACCCGCCGCCCGCCGCCACGGTGTGGATGCTCATCATCGGCGCGCGCATGCGCACGCCCGCCACTTGCGTCTCGAAGGCGCGCTCGAACTCGCCGGCGTAGTGCGACACATCGGTCGAGGTGCCGCCCATGTCGAAGCCGATCACCTTGTCGTGTCCCGCCGCCAGCGCGGTGCGCACCATGCCGACGATGCCGCCTGCAGGCCCGCTGAGGATGGCGTCCTTGCCTTGGAAGCGGTCGGCCAGTGTCAGGCCACCGGACGACTGCATGAAGTACAGCGGCACACCGGGCATCTCGTTGGCGACCTGCTCGACATAACGCCGCAGGATCGGCGACAGATAGGCGTCGACCACCGTGGTGTCGCCGCGCGAGACGAATTTCATCAACGGGCTGACGCGGTGCGAGACCGACACCTGCGTAAAGCCGACGTGATGCGCGAGTTCGGCCGCCAGCGCCTCGTGTTGCGGATAGCGCCAGGCGTGCATGAAGACGATCGCGCAGGCGCGCGACCCGTCGTCGTAGGCTTGCTGCAGCGCCCGGCGCAGGGCCGAGCCGTCGAGTGCTTCGACGACCTCGCCGTCGGCGCCGATGCGCTCGTGCGCTTCGATGACACGCTCGTACAGCAACTCGGGCAACACGATGTGCCGGTCGAACAGCCGCGGCCGGTTCTGGTACGCGATGCGCAGCGCGTCGCGGAACCCCCGCGTGGTCACCAGCACGGTCCGGTCGCCCTTGCGCTCGAGCAGTGCGTTGGTGGCCACCGTGGTGCCCATCTTCACGCACTCGACCCGGTCCGGCGTGATCAAATCCTCCTCTGCGATCCCCAGCAAACGCCGGATCCCGGCCACCGCGGCGTCGCGGTAGTGCTCCGGGTTCTCCGACAACAGCTTCGCCGTGGCGATCGAACCGTCGGGGCGTTTGGCCACCACGTCGGTGAAGGTGCCGCCACGGTCGATCCAGAACTGCCAGCGGCGAGCCATAGAAGTCATCGCATCCCCCATGCCGCGCAGACGGCGGCGAGCCGGTTCACAAAGGTGCGGCCGAGAGACCGCAGACGGTGCGGCACAAGCCGACGTAGTCGCCCGGCGACCCACCCCCATTGCGGCATGACTCTAGCTGACCGTCACGGCGCACCGCCAGTGGCAACGGGTACCCCACGGTGCCCCGGCGGTGCGGGAGCTGCGACGCCGACGTGTCAGCGCGCTGCCATCAAGGCCAGGACCCGCATCCGCTCGGCCGCGTCGAAATGCTCCTGAAGGTAGCGTTCGATGGCCGCATCGCGCTGCGGCTGCGACAACTCGGGTGCCCGACGCAAGGCCTCGATCTCGGCATGCGCCCGCAACAGCCTGCGTTGCCACTGCGCCCAAGCCTCGTCTTCCTGGCGGAGCCGCTCCGCGGCCTCCGGGCCGAACTGCGCGACACGCTGCTGGTGCAAGGTGGCGGCGTCTAGCCGTCGCGGATCGGGCAGCAGGGCCGACACCTGAGCAGCAGCCTCGCCGGTGATGTGCCGCGCCAGCGCCTCTTCTTCCTCGCGGTAGAACGCCTCGGCCCACGCCGGCCCGAGGATTTGGCGGCGCACCCGTTGCCGTTCGGCCAGCGCGGCCGACCAGGCACTGCGGTCGTCGAGCTGCACCTGTTGGGTAAACCCGTAGCGCTGCAGCGCGAGGTAACGCTCCCATACCGTCTTGATCTGGGCCACCGCTTCCGGCGCCAGCTCGCGTGCTGCCTGCTGCAGCATCAGCCGGCCGATGTCGTCCACGCTCACCTCGCCGTGGGCCGACAGGTAGTAGTCGAAGCGACGACGCAGGCCAAGGCCCGGGCGCAACTGGCCTTGCGCATCGAGGGCCCAATCGCCGTCGGGCGTGGTGCCGCGCAGCGAACCTCGCTCGAACACGCGCCGCTCGATCTGCGCCAGGGGCGCTTCCACCGCCGCAGACGCGGCATGGCCACCGGAGCCGGCCGCCATGACGCTGAACCCCGTGGCCCGGCCGACCGGCGCGCCCTTGTCCTGGACGGGCGGCACCGGATCGCTCGGGGCCAGCCACCACCACCCGGCCACGACCGCCAAGGCCGAGGCCAGAGCCCCGGCAGCCAGCCTCGCGGCCACCCGCCGCCGCGTGCCCTCGCCGGCGCTCACAGGCCGCCTCCACCGCAAGCACTGTCACGCTGACACGCTGCATGCGGATGAACACAGGCGCTGCGGTCGCCCCGCATGCGCGCTGCCCGCTCGAGCGCATCCAAATACAAGCGAAGCGGCGCCGGCTGCGCCGCGGTGATGCAACTACCCTTCACGCCGTTCTCCTTGCCTGGCAACGGTGCGAGGCCTGCCGCGATCGAGGCGGATACCGGGCTGCTGCACCGCAGGACTGACATTGAATCGCGGTGGCGGCCGGATGGCGCCCGGGGTTTTCCCAGACCTGCGGTGCAGCAAAGTGATCGGCGCCGGCGCTCGCGGTGGCGGCGCCGCATCAGCCGTCACTTGCGGCTGTCCGGCCCGGTGCATGCGGCGATGCGACCGCCAGGCGGCGTCGTTCGCGGACCGCACCGGGGCGCCGAGAGGCGGGCGCAGCCGTTCAATCCGTCAGGGGTGCACTTCGTTCGGAGAATCGGCCGAAGGTGGTGGCGCCGCCGCGGGGGCGACCGGAAAGCGCACCGTGATGAGCGTGCCGCGGCCGTGGGCGGCCGCAGGGTCGACCGGGGACGCCGGCAGCGCGCGCGCGTCTTCCACGCTGATGTCGGCGTCGTGCTGTTGCGCGATCTCTCGCACGATGGCCAGCCCGAGTCCGCTGCCGTCCACGCCGGTGCCAAGCGCCCGATAGAAGGGTTGGAACACGAGCTCACGTTCGGTCACCGGAATGCCCGGGCCGGAATCCTCGACCTGCACCACCCCGACCTGCCCGAAGGGGTCGTGAACCACGCGCACGGTCACGGTGCCGCCTTCAGGCGTGTAGAGGATCGCGTTGTCGACCAGGTTGCGGATCAGCTCCTTGACCAGCAACGGGTTGCCGAGCACGCGCACCGGCGTCCCGCCGAAGTAGCGGGCCTGGTCCGGACCTTCGTAGCCCAGATCGATGCGCTTTTCGAGCGCGCGCGGCACGAAATCGCGCACGGCATCGGCGGCCAGGCGCGCCAGCGCCACGTCCTGGCGGTGCAGCGACTGGCCCTGGTTCTCCGCCCGCGCGAGCGCCAGCAGCTGGTTCACCAGATGCGCTGCGCGCTGGCTGGAGTGCGCGATCTGGCGCAGCGACTTCTTCAGTTCCTGGGGGTCGCGCTGCCCCGCGTCGATTTCGCGCTGCGCCAGTTCCGCCTGCATGCGCAGGCCCGCCAGCGGCGTCTTGAGCTGATGGGCGGCGTCGGCCAGAAAGTGCTTCTGCGCCTTGATCGACTGATCCAAACGCCCGAGCAGGTCGTTGATCGAGCGCACCAGGGGCGCCACTTCCTCGGGCGCCTCACGCTCGTCGATCGGGCTCAGGTCGTCGCTCTGGCGCCGGCGGATGCGCTCCTGCAGCTCGGCCAGAGGTGCGATGCCCCGCGCCAGCGCCAGCCAGACCAGCAGCACCGCCACCGGCAGAATCACGAACTGCGGCAGGATCACGCCCTTGATGATTTCGGTGGCGAGCTGCGAACGCTTGTTGAGCGTCTCGGCCACCTGCACCAGCCCCAGCGACCGCCCGGCCTCGCCCGGCAAGGGCACGAACACGTAAGCCACGCGGATCGCGTCGTTGTGAACCTCCGCGTCGCGGTATTTGAGCTCGCCCGCCCGCCCACTCTGTTCCACCGTGGGCTGCGGCAGCTGCGGGTCGCCGGCCAGGTACTCGCCGCGCGAGCCCACCACCTGGAAGTACACCGTGTCGGCGTTGTCCGCCTGCAGCATCTCGGCGATCGTCTCCGGCAACTGCAGGCCGCCCTTGACGTCGGCGTTCGAGATCTGCTGCCCGAGCGAGCGCGCCACCTCGCCCAACGCGCGGTCGAAGGGACGCGCGGCGATGTCCTCGGCCACCAGCCACGTCAGCGCCACGCTCATCGGCCACAGCAGCAGCAGCGGCGCGAGCATCCAGTCGAGGATCTCGCCGAACAGCGAGCGTTGTTCCCGTATCACGGCAGGCGGCCGGCGGCGCGCCACACGCGGCGCTCAGCCCGGAATCTTCTCAAGACAGTACCCGAGCCCACGCACCGTGGCGATGCGTATCGGCCCTTGTTCGATCTTCTTGCGCAGGCGGTGGATGTAGACCTCGATGGCGTTGTTGCTGACTTCCTCGCCCCATTCGCACAATCGCTCGACCAGCTGGTCCTTGCTCACCAGGCGGCCGGCGCGTTGTAGCAGCACTTCGAGCAGGCTGAGTTCGCGCGCCGACAGCTCCACCATCTGGTCATGAATGTAGGCCACGCGGCCGGTCTGGTCGAAGGTCAGCGGACCGTGCTTGATGACGCTCGACGCGGTGCCTAGGCCGCGTCGCGTCAACGCCCGCACGCGCGCTTCGAGCTCCTGCAGCGAGAACGGCTTGGCCATGTAGTCGTCGGCGCCCAGGTCGAGGCCCTTGACGCGCTCCTCGATGCTGTCGGCCGCCGTCAGGATCAGCACCGGCGTTGTCGTGCCGCGCGCCCGCAGGCGCTTGAGCACTTCGAGACCGTGCAGCTTGGGCAACCCAAGGTCGAGGATCACCAGGTCGAACTCGTGCGACGACAGGGCAGCGTCGGCCTCGGCGCCCGACCCGACCTGGTCGACCGCATAGCCGGAGTTTCGCAGGGACCGAAGCAGGCCGTCGGCCAGCACTTGATCGTCTTCCGCGATCAGGATACGCATGAGGGTCTCCGGCAGCAGGTGGGCATGCTGTGTGGGCGGGAAGTCGATCGTGACGCGATTGTAGGGATGCCGACAGGGATACCGTCCCCAAGAGAAATACCGAGGCCGGGGGACCGATCGATGCGACACACAGCACAAGCACTGTACAAACATCCAGCTTTTGCGATAATGCCGCGATCAACGGAGAACTGCATGGACGCACCCACCAAATCTGCCCTGAACACCGAAAAGGCGAAAGCCCTGCAGGCCGCGCTGGCCCAGATCGAAAAGCAGTTCGGCAAGGGCTCGATCATGCGATTGGGCGAAGGCGAGGCGGTCGAAGACACCCAGGTGGTCTCGACAGGTTCGCTCGGGCTCGACATCGCACTGGGCGTCGGCGGCCTGCCGCGCGGCCGGGTGGTTGAGATCTACGGCCCCGAATCGTCGGGCAAGACCACGCTGACCTTGCAGGTGGTGTCGGAGATGCAGAAGCAGGGCGGCGTCTGCGCCTTCATCGACGCCGAGCATGCGCTCGACGCGCAATACGCCCAGAAGCTGGGCGTCAACCTGCAAGACCTGCTGATTTCCCAGCCTGACACGGGCGAGCAGGCGCTCGAAATCGTCGATGCGCTGGTGCGCTCCGGCTCGGTCGATTTGATCGTCGTCGACTCGGTCGCCGCGTTGACACCCAAGGCAGAACTCGAAGGCGAGATGGGCGACAGCCTGCCCGGTCTGCAGGCGCGACTGATGAGCCAGGCGCTGCGCAAGCTGACCGCCACGATCAAGAAGACCAACTGCATGGTCATCTTCATCAACCAGATCCGGATGAAGATCGGCGTGATGTTCGGCTCGCCCGAAACCACCACCGGCGGCAATGCATTGAAGTTCTACGCGTCGGTGCGGCTCGACATCCGCCGTGTCGGCTCGATCAAGAAGGGCGAGGAAGTCATCGGCAACGAGACCAAGGTCAAGGTCGTCAAGAACAAGGTGGCGCCGCCGTTCAAGACAGCCGACTTCGACATCCTCTACGGTGAAGGCATCAGCCGCGAAGGCGAAATCATCGACATGGGCGTGAATGCCCGCATCGTCGAGAAATCGGGCGCCTGGTATGCCTACAACGGCGAAAAGATCGGCCAAGGTAAGGACAACGCCCGCGAGTTCCTGCGCGAGAACCCCGACATCGCCTTCGAGATCGAGAACAAGGTGCGCAGCTCGCTGGGCATCCCGCTGCTGGCCGGGGCGGCGCCCTCGGCCGCCGCCGACGCGCCGGCCGAAAAGCCCGAGAAGCCGGCCGGCCGCGGCAAGGCCGCCGCCAAGGACGAGTGACTCGCACCCCTGCGGTGCGCACAGGCCGGGGGCACCGGTGGGTTTCGGCAAGCTGTCGCTGAAGGGCCGGGCGTTGAAGTATCTGGCCGCGCGCGAGCACTCGCGCCGTGAGCTGGAGCGCAAGCTTGCGCCGCACGAAGAAGAGCCGGGCCAGCTGCAGGCGGTGCTCGACCAACTCGAAACCCAGGGTTTGCTGTCGCAGGCCCGTTTCGTCGAGTCGGTGATGCACCGCAAGTCGGCCCGCTTCGGCACCGCGCGGTTGCGGCAGGAACTGCACGGGCATGGGCTGGACACCGAGCTGGTGGCCGAGGCGCTCGAGCGCGCGCGCGGCACTGAATACGAACGCGCGCAGGCGGTCTGGCAGCGCAAATTCGGCCTCGTCGCCACCGAGCCGGCAGAGCGTGCCCGTCAGATGCGCTTTCTCGCCGGCCGCGGTTTTTCGGCCGAGGTGATCCGCCGTGTGGTGCGCGGCACCGACGACGACCTGTGACGCCGGGCCGCAAGGCCGCCACTTCCGGCCCCTCGTCGCCCCGCCGACAAGCCCCCGCCGGTTACAAACCCTCCTTGACAGGCAGCTGCAAGGTTTGATGCGACGCACCATGCTAAAGTGACGGGCTCGCCGACACTCGCCTGAAACCGGCTGACATGGCTCTTCCCACGGCTGCTCCCCAACGCCAGCTCAAGCACCGCCGCAGCATCGACCTTGCCGTCTATGTCCGTGACGACGGCCTTTGGGAGGTCGACGCCCGCCTGGTCGACGTCAAGACGCGCGACCACCAACTGGCCAGCGGCGTCCGCCGCGCCGGCGAGCCCTTCCACGACATGACCTTGCGGCTGGTGGTCGATCGCGAACTCAACATCGTGTCGGCCGGCGCCGTCACCGACAGCATGCCCTACCCGGGGCACTGCGACCAGCACGGCGACGCCTACGCGCGCCTGGTGGGCCTGAACCTGTTCCGCAACTTCCGCCAGGCCGTCAAAGAGCGCCTGGGCGGCATACACGGCTGCACCCACATCACCGAGATGACCCAGGTGCTTCCCACCGCCGTGATCCAGGCCTTTGCCGGCGAGGTCTTCGACGTGCGCGAAGGCGCGAGCGCCGACACCCAACAAGCCCCGTTCCAGCTCGACCGCTGCCATGCGCTGCGATCGGATGGTGAAGCGGTGCGCCTCCATTACCCGCGCTGGTACCGGCCCCACGAAGGCCAGTCCGGTCTCCTGCAACCCTCCCCCGTAGAACCGTCTTAGAGAGCGACACACCATGAAGATCCATGAGTACCAAGGCAAGGAGATCTTGCGCAATTTCGGTGTGCCGGTGCCGCGCGGCTATCCCGCGTTCACCGTGCAGGAAGCCATCGAAGCGGCACAGAAGCTCGGGGGCCCGGTGTGGGTGGTGAAGGCCCAGATCCACGCCGGTGGCCGTGGCAAGGGCGGTGGTGTGAAGCTGGCGCGCTCGCTGGACGAGGTCAAGTCGCTGTCGGAGCAGATCCTGGGCATGCAGCTCAAGACCCACCAGACCGGCCCGGAAGGCCAGAAGGTGCGCCGCCTGATGATCGAAGAAGGCGCCGACATCAAGAAGGAATACTACGTCGCCGCCGTCACCGACCGCGGCACGCAGCGCGTCGCGATGATGGCCTCCAGCGAAGGCGGCATGGACATCGAGGAAGTGGCGCACGCCACCCCCGAGAAGATCATCAAGGTGTTCGTCGACCCGGCGGCGGGCCTGACCGACGCCCAGGCCACCGAACTGGCCAAGGGCATCGGCGTGCCCGACGCCTCGGTGGCCCAGGCCATCGACGTGTTCCGCAAGCTCTATGAGTGCTACATGGCGACCGACGCCAGCCTGGCCGAGATCAACCCGCTGATCCTCGAGGGCAACGGCAACATCAAGGCGCTCGACGCCAAGTTCAACTTCGACGCCAACGCGCTGTTCCGCCATCCCGAGATCGTCGCCTACCGCGACCTCGACGAAGAAGACCCGGCCGAAATCGAAGCCTCCAAATTCGACCTGGCCTACATCCAGCTCGACGGCAACATCGGTTGTCTGGTCAACGGCGCGGGCCTGGCCATGGCGACGATGGACACCATCAAGCTGTTCGGCGGCGAGCCGGCCAACTTCCTCGACGTGGGCGGCGGCGCGACCGCCGAGAAGGTCACCGAGGCCTTCAAGATCATGTTGAAGAACCCCAACGTGAAGGCCATCCTGGTCAACATCTTCGGCGGCATCATGCGCTGCGACGTGATCGCCGACGGTGTCATCACCGCCAGCCGCGCGGTGGGCCTGAAAGTGCCGCTGGTGGTGCGCATGAAGGGCACCAACGAAGACCTGGGCAAGAAGATGCTGGCCGAATCCGGCCTGCCCATCATCTCCGCCGACACCATGGCCGAAGCCGCGCAAAAAGTCGTGGCCGCGGTGAAGTAATTGCCCTGAGAGGAATCGATATGAGCATCCTGATCAACAAGGACACCAAGGTCATCACCCAGGGCATCACGGGCAAGACCGGGCAGTTCCACACCCGCATGTGCCGTGACTACGCGAACGGCAAGAACTGCTTCGTGGCCGGCGTGAACCCCAAGAAGGCCGGCGAAGACTTCGAAGGCATTCCCATCTATGCCAACGTCGGTGAAGCCGCCAAGGCGACCGGCGCCACCGTGTCGGTCATCTATGTGCCGCCCGCCGGCGCTGCTGCCGCGATCTGGGAAGCCGTCGAGGCCGACCTCGACCTGGCGATCTGCATCACCGAAGGCATCCCGGTGCGCGACATGCTCGAAGTGCGCAACAAGATGAAGGCCAAGGTCGCGGCGGGTGGCAAGGAAACGCTGCTGCTGGGCCCGAACTGCCCCGGCCTGATCACGCCCGACGAAATCAAGATCGGCATCATGCCCGGCCACATCCACCGCAGGGGCCGCATCGGCGTGGTCTCGCGCTCGGGCACGCTGACCTATGAAGCGGTGGCGCAGCTGACCGAACTGGGCCTGGGCCAAAGCTCGGCGGTCGGTATCGGCGGCGACCCGATCAACGGGCTCAAGCACATCGACGTGATGCGCATGTTCAACGACGACCCCGAGACCGACGCCGTCATCATGATCGGTGAGATCGGCGGCCCGGACGAGGCCGAAGCGGCGCGTTGGTGCAAGGACCACATGAAGAAGCCGGTGGTCGGCTTCATCGCCGGCGTCACCGCGCCGGCCGGCAAGCGCATGGGCCACGCCGGCGCGCTGATCTCGGGCGGCGCCGACACGGCCGACGCGAAGCTGGCCATCATGGAAGAGTGCGGCTTCAAAGTCACCCGCAACCCGTCCGAGATGGGCAAGCTGCTGAAGAGCGTGATCTGATCGGCAGTTGAGCGACACGGAAGGCCGCGCTGGCGGCCTTCCGCGTTTTTGGCGCAAGCGCGAACACGAGGTCGGATCGACCGCGAGCGATGGGTCAAGCAAGCGCAGGGACACCGTCACCGAGCAGCCGGCCAACCGGCAGCGAGGGCCGCTCAGGTTCAACCGCCCGGCCTCGGCTGAACACGACGCAGGCCGCCGGGGGGCTCTTGAACGCTACGTACTTCCTCGCAAGGGGGGCGTCCAGCGCGCCTCTACACTTGCGCCAATCTCGCCCTGCGATGCGCATCGTCGCGATTTCAATTCATCTCTGAAGGACTGGACGTGGAGCAATTCCTCACAGCCGAGTTCTGGCTCGCGGTGGGCCAGATCATCATGATCGACATCCTGCTCGGCGGCGACAACGCCGTCGTGATCGCGCTTGCCTGCCGCAAGCTGCCGCCCGCCCAGCGCCGCCTCGGCATCCTGTGGGGCACGGCCGGCGCGATCGGCTTGCGCGTCGTGTTGATCTTCTTCGCGTTGACGCTGCTGAAGATCTCTTTCCTGAAGATCGTCGGCGCGCTGCTGCTGCTGTGGATCGGCATCAAGCTGCTGGCCCCCGAAGACGAGGATGCGCACGGCAACATCCAGGCCAGCGACAAGCTGTGGGCGGCCGTGAAGACCGTCATCGTGGCCGACTTCGTGATGAGCCTCGACAACGTGATCGCGATCGCAGGGGCCGCCGAAACCGCCGGCCCGGGTCACCAGATGCCGTTGGTGATCTTCGGCCTGCTGGTCAGCATCCCGATCATCGTCTGGGGCAGCCAGTTGGTGATCAAGCTGATGGACCGTTTCCCGGTCATCATCACGCTCGGCGCGATGCTGCTGGGCTGGATCGCCGGCACCATGGCACTCACCGACCCGGCCGTCACCACCTACTTGCCCCAACTGCCGCAGACCGACACGGTCAAATACGCGTCGGGCATCGGCGGCGCACTGATCGTGCTGCTCATCGGCAAGCTGCTCGCACGCCGCCACACGGCATCCCAGCCGGCAGCCTGACACCACGACGCGCTCGCGTCGACGGCCCGCCGTCCCCACGACAGGGGACGGCAAGGGCAAAGCCCCCCGCTAGACTCTGTTCCAGAGCCAGGGCCTCAGGCGTCTGAGGCCCTTCTTGTGTTGGCATGGGGGCTCTGCTAACGTGCCAGACACTCTAAAAGCGGCAACGCGAAGGCACGGGACTGCAATGGGCAAGAGGAAGGGGAGCGTCTGGCGGGCTGACTGGTTCGTCGGCGTCTGCGTCGTGCTGGGAGTCTTGCTGCTGCACGGCGTGACCGACTTCATCTCGGGCATGGAACGCCGCTACTACGATTTCGGCATGTCGAGCGCGTCGCGCGTGCCGTCCGAGCGCATCGCCGTGATCGCCATCGACGACCGTAGTGTCGGCAACATCGGCCGCTGGCCCTGGTCGCGTGAGGTGCACGCGCAGCTGATCGACAAGCTCGCTGCAGCGAAGGCCAAGACGGTCGTTCACACCGCCTTCTTTTTCGAGCCGCAGCAAGACCGCGGGCTCGACTACATCCGTCAGGTCAAGCAGGCCCTGGCCGCCGAGCCGGGCACCGCAGGGCCCAACAGTGCCGCCGCCCGCGTGATCGCCCAGGCCGAGCAGGCGCTCGACACCGACAACCGGTTGGCCGCCAGCCTGGCCCGCGCCGGCAACGTGCTGCTGGCGTCCGACCTGCATTTCGGCGAGCCGGTGGGCCGCCCCGACCGACCACTGCCAGACTTCGCACAGGCCAGCACCATCGACACCGGCAGCGCCACGCTGCTCAGTGCCGACCAGACCCAGCAACCGATCGAGCTGCTGGGCAGCAAGTCGATCGGCAGCGGACACCTGCGTCAGATCCAAGACCCCGACGGCGCCATCCGGCGCGACGCCTTGCTGGTCGACTATCACGGTCGGGCCGTGCCCTCGCTGGCCCTGCTGGCCGCCGCCAAAAGCCTCAACCTGGGGCCGGGCGACATCCGCGTCCAGGATGACGTGGTCGAGCTGGGTCGGCTGCGCATCGTGACCGATGGCGCGGCACTGATGCGGCCGCACTTCTATGTGGCGCAAGGCGGCAAGCCGGCCTTCCAGATCGACTCCTTCTACGAGGTGCTGAGCGGCGCCATCCCGGCGTCGAAATACGCCGACAAGATCGTGCTGATCGGCGCCACCGCGGCCGGCATCGGCACCACGCTGCCCACGCCGGTGGCGTCGTCGATGACGCCGGTGGAGACGCTCGCGCACATCACCTCCAGCATCCTGTCCGAGCACTTCGTGACCACCCCCGGCTGGGCCCACGCGGTTTCGCTGGGGGCCGTTGCGTTGGTGGCGCTCTACCTCATCGCGCTGCTGCCACGCCTGTCGGCCGGCGTGGGCGCCACCACCACCGGCGTGGTGCTGCTGGTGTTGCTGCTCGGCGAGGTGGTGGTGCTCAGCGGCAGCGCCGTGTGGCTACGCCTGGTGCTGCCGGCGTCGCTGCTGCTGATCGGCCATTTGCTGCTGACCACCAAGCGTTTCCTCGTCACCGAGGCCGGCAAGCAGAAGTCCGACGAAGAGTCGGCCGAGACCAACCGCATGCTCGGCCTGGCGCTGCAGGGCCAGGGCCAGCTCGACATGGCCTTCGACAAGTTCCGGCGTGTGCCGTTGGCGCCGCCGGTGATGGACAACCTGTACAACCTCGCGCTCGACTTCGAGCGCAAGCGGCAGTTCAACAAGGCGCAGGCGATCTACGAGCACATGGCCGGCTACGACCCGGGCTACAAGGACCTGCAGACCAAACTGGCGCGCGCCAAAAACCTCTCCGAAACTGTGATGCTGGGCGGCGCGGCCAACACCGCCGCGACCGTCCTGCTGGGCGCGGGGCAGGTGGAAAAGCCCATGCTGGGCCGCTACCAGGTCGAGAAGGAGTTGGGCAAAGGCGCGATGGGGGTGGTCTACCTTGGCCGCGACCCCAAGATCGGGCGGCAGGTGGCGATCAAGACGCTGGCCCTCAGCCAGGAGTTCGAAGGTGCCGAACTC
This sequence comes from Caldimonas brevitalea, assembly GCF_001017435.1. Lineage (NCBI taxonomy): Bacteria > Pseudomonadati > Pseudomonadota > Betaproteobacteria > Burkholderiales > Sphaerotilaceae > Caldimonas > Caldimonas brevitalea. The sequence goes on along the minus strand of NZ_CP011371.1, from coordinate 111,852 downwards.
GACGATGCCCGCGAGCGCTTCTTCCGCGAAGCCGAGACCGCAGGGCGTTTGCAGCACCCGCACATCGTGACGATCTTCGACGCCGGCGAGGAAAACGACCTGGCCTACATCGCGATGGAATTCCTGCGCGGCCAGGACCTCGTGGCCGCCACGCGCGCGGGCGCGCTGCTGCCCACCGCCCAGGTGCTGTCCATCGTCGCGCGCGTGGCCCAGGCGCTGGCGTATGCGCACCAGCAAGGTGTGGTGCACCGCGACATCAAGCCGGCCAACATCATGTACGACCCGGCGAGCAACACCGTCAAGGTCACGGATTTCGGCATCGCGCGCATCACCGATGCCTCGCGCACCAAGACCGGCATGGTGCTCGGCACGCCGTCCTTCATGTCGCCCGAACAGATGGCGGGCAAGAAGATCGACGGCCGCAGCGACCTCTATTCGCTGGGCGTCACGTTGTTTCAGTTGCTGACGGGGCAATTGCCGTTCCGGGGCGAGTCGATGGCGGAGCTGATGTATAAGATCGCCAACGAGCCGACGCCCGACATCCGGGGCCTGCGGCCCGAGCTACCCGAAGCGCTCGCCAACATCGTGGCGCTTGCGATGGAAAAGCGACCTGAAGTGCGCTATGCAGACGGGGAGCAGCTGGCAGCCGACCTGCTCAAGGTGGCCGCCTCGCTGGGCCCCGCGCCGGCCGCAGCCGAGCCCGTCGACGACGGCGCCACCACCGTGCTGCCCGCCGGCGCAGCGGCCACTGCGCTCGCAGGGGCCCACACCCCATCATCGCCCGGGGCAGCGTCTGCCAGGGCTGACAACCACGACGCGACGCTGCACCTGAACCCCCGGGACCGGGGGGGCTCGGCGCAATCCCCGGCGGTCGATCCGCGGCACAATCCGGCCCACCCGGCCACCCCAACCCGCTCCAAAACCTAACAACAGGTGCCGGCCTTGAGTTCTGCTTCGATGTCCTTCGAGTTCTTCAGCCTGACCGACCCGGGTCGCGCCCGCGACAACAACGAAGACTCGGTGGCAGTGGACGAGCAAGCGGGTCTCGCCGTGTTGGCCGACGGCATGGGCGGCTACAACGCAGGCGAGATCGCCAGCGGCATGGCCACCGCCTTCATCAAGTCCGAGTTGGGCCGCTGGCTGACCGAAGCCTCGGGCAATGCGAGCGACACCGACGTGCGCCGCGCGATGGACATCTGCGTCGAGAACGCCAACCGCGCCATCTTCAACGCCGCCAACTCCAACCCGCAGTATTCGGGCATGGGCACGACGCTGGTGCTGGCGGTGTGCCGGGAAGGGCGGCTGCTGATGGGCCACATCGGCGACTCGCGCGGCTATCGTTTCCGCAACGGCCGGCTGACGCAGATCACCAAAGACCACTCGCTGCTGCAGGAACAGATCGACGCCGGCCTGATCACACCCGAGCAGGCCGCGTTTTCCTCCAACAAGAACCTCGTGACCCGTGCGGTGGGCGTCGAAGACAGCGTGCTGCTGGAGACGCATCTGCACGACTTGTTGTCCGGCGACCTCATCCTGCTGTGCTCGGATGGGCTGTCGGACATGATCAGCGACGATCAGATCGCTGCCGTGTTGCAAAGTGCCAACGACTTGAGGGAAGCCGGCACTGGCCTGGTGGCCGCCGCCAATGCAGCAGGCGGACGGGATAATATCGCCGTCGTGCTGGTGCGTGCCCAGGGAACCGCAACAACTGGCCGTTCATGGTGGCCGTTCAGACGCTGATGGCAGTTCGAGCAGCGTCACAAGACATATTCAATAGAGGTCAAGCATGGGGAAACTGGTTGTTTCGCTCGACGGGGTGGTGATCAAGGAAGTCCAGCTCACCAAAGACAAGACCACCTTGGGTCGGCGTCCCTACAACGACATCGTGATCGACAACCTGGCCGTCAGCGGTGAACACGCCGTGCTGCAGATGGTGGGCACCGACGTCTTCATCGAAGACCTCAACAGCACCAACGGCACCTACATCAACGGCAAGGCCGTCAAGAAGCAACTGCTCACTCACAACGACACCGTCGAGATCGGCAAGTACAAGATCAAGTACGTGACCGACGAGGCCAACGAGTACGAGAAGACCATGGTGATGAAGCCGGGCAGCACGCCCGGCCTGCCGGTGGGCGGCGTCAGCCCGGCGGCCGCCTCCCCGCTGGGTGCGCCGTCAAACTTCGGTGGTTTGGGGGCCTCGGGCGTCCCCGCTGCGTCGATCAAGGTGCTCAACGGTGCGGCGGCGGGGCGCGAGGTCAGCCTCACCAAGGTCGTGACCACGGTCGGCAAGCCCGGCGTCCAGGTCGCGTCCATCACCAAGCGCCCGGGCGGCTATGTGTTCGCTCACGTCGAAGGTGCGATGAAGCCCACCGTCAATGGCAGCCCCGTCGGCAACGATCCGGTGCACCTGAAGAACGGCGACGTCATCGAGCTGGCCGGCACCCAGATGCAGTTCGTGCAGTCCTGAGCGAGGGCTGAGCGGCTGAGCCTCCAGCCCGCGATGAAACCTTCCGACGTGCCGGCTCCCGCCCGTTGTGGGCGCGCCCGCACCCGCCGCGCTCCGCGCGCCTGCGGTCCTCCATTCGCCCCCAGCTTCCGACGACCCGGCGACGGCGCTCCTCGCACGTGGCAGCCCGTGCGGGGATCGAGACACAGGTGCCCCTCGCCTCGCTGCGGGCCGGCGCGACCGCGAGGACCGGGTTGTGTTCCTGAAACTGCATGGGCCGCGCCTGGCCCTCGCCGCGGCCGCCCTGCTGGTGATGCTGGCCCACGCGACAGGTGTCCTGCCGCTGGGTTGGGTGAGCCGGCTCGACCACCTGATCTACGACACGCGCTTGCGTGCGACCTTGCCGGGCAGCCTCGACGAGCGCATCGTCATCGTCGACATCGACGAAAAAAGCCTGGCCGAGGTCGGCCGCTGGCCATGGGGCCGGCAGCACATGGCGGCGCTGGTGCGCGAACTGTTCGAGCGCCAGCAAGTCCGTTTGGTCGGCTTCGACATCGTGTTCGCCGAGCCCGATCGCAGCTCGGGCCTGCAACAGCTCGAGCAACTCGCCCGCCGCGAACTGAAGGACCAGCCTCAGTTTCTGGCCAAACTCCAGGAACTGCGCGGCCCGCTCGACCACGACGCGCGCTTTGCCGACGCCTTGCGCGGCCGGCCGGTCGTGCTGGGTTATTACTTCAACGCCGAAGGCAGCGCCGGCCGCCACGGCAGCCTGCCCGCGCCGGTGATGGACCGCAGCGACCTCGCCGGCCGGCCGGTGCGCTTCACGCGCTGGGAAGGTTATGGCGCCAACCTGCCCGAGCTCGCCGCCGCGGCGCCGGTGGCCGGCTTTTTCAATTCGCTGCCCGATGGCGACGGGGTGGTGCGGTCGGCCCCGCTGCTGGCGGAGCACGAAGGCCGCTACTACGAATCTCTGCCGTTGGCGATGTTCCGACGCCTGCTGGGCCACACCGAGGTCGCCCCCGGGTTCCCGCCGGAGCGCTGGCTGCCGCGCAGCTACCAGGGGCTCGAGAGCCTGGAGCTGCGCCGGCCCGGCGGCCGCCTGGCGATCCCGGTCGACGCGCGCGTCGGCGCCCTGGTGCCTTATCGCGGCCCGGGAGGACCCGCCGGCGGGTCGTTCCGCTATGTCTCGGCGTCTGAGCTGCTGCAGGGCAAGCTGGCGCCGGGCGAGCTGCGCGAGCGCATCGTGCTGGTCGGCACGACCGCCCCGGGCATGTACGACCTGCGCACCACGCCGGTCGGCGAGGTCTACCCCGGCGTGGAGGCCCACGCCAACCTGCTGTCCGGCCTGCTCGACGGCCGCCTGCCGGTGCGGCCCGACTACGCGCTCGGCTATGAGGTGCTGATGCTGCTGCTGGCCGGCGTGGGCCTGGCGCTGTGGTTGCCGCGGCTCCGGCCGGCCGCGGCCGCGGCCGCCGTGCTGGCCGTCGTCGCCGCGTTGGTCGGCCTCAATTTCTGGCTCTACGCCGGCCAGCGGCTGGTGATGCCGCTGGCGTCGCTGCTGTGGCTCGCCACGCTGCTGTTCGTCATCCACCTGCTGTGTGCCTACTGCCTCGAGGGCCGCCCGCGGCGCGCCCTCGAACGTGTCTACGGGCGCCATCTGTCGCCGGACCAACTCGACGAGCTGGTCGCCAGCACGCCGAGCCAGGCGCCGGCCCTTGCGGCTCGCCAGCCCGTCAGCGTGCTGTTTTGCGACCTGCGCAACTTCTCGCAGCTGTCGGCGCCGCTGGAAGCCGAACAGGTGCGTGAGCTGATGCAGATGTTCCTGACCCGCATGACCGAGGTGGTCGCCCAGCACCGCGGCACGCTCGACAAATACATCGGCGACGGGCTGATGGCGTTCTGGGGAGCGCCACTGCCGGCACCCGACTACGCCGAGCGCGCCGTCGCCGCAGCACGCGACATGGTGCTGGCCTTGGCGCCGCTGAACCAGGCGCTGCGGGCGCGCGGGCTGCCCGACGTCGGCTTCGGCATCGGCCTGAACACCGGCATGGCCTGTGTCGGCGACCTCGGCTCCGAGCAGCGGCCCAGCTACACGGTGCTGGGCGACACCGTGCAGGTGGCGTCGCGCCTGGAGGCGCTGACGCGCAGCTACGGCGTCGACGTGCTGGTGGGTGAGGGCACGCGCGAGGCCGCGCCCCACCTGGCGTGGCAAGAGGTTGACCGCGTCCGGATCAAGGGCAAGGAGCGCCTGCTGACGCTCTACACGCCGCTGGCCGCCTCGCCGGAGCACGACAAGGCGCTCGCCAGCGAGCTGGCAGCGTGGCATATGGCACTGAAAGCCTACCGGGCACAGGATTGGGACCAGGCGGACGTTCAACTGTTGAATTTGCAACGCTTGAACCCGGGACGTCAGCTGTACAGTCTGTTTGCTTACCGCGTGTCGCATTTGCGCAAGCAACCGCCACCGGCAGGCTGGGACGGCGCTTTCAGCGTCGATTCCAAATAGATCACCAAGAAAGAAAGCTCTCTCGGGATGAAAGTCCGAGTATTAGGTTGCTCGGGGGCCATTGCAGCAGGATGCAAGACCACGTCGTTCCTGCTCGACCACGACTTGCTCGTCGACGCCGGCACCGGGGTGGGCGACCTGACGCTGGACGAGCTGGCCGCCGTCGACCATATCCTGCTCAGCCACTCGCACCTGGATCACATCGTCTCGATTCCGCTGCTGGCCGACAGCGTGATGAGCCGGCGCCGCCAGCCCATCACGGTCTACGCGCTACAGCAGACCATCGACGCGCTGCGCGCGCACGTGCTCAACTGGGTCATCTGGCCCGATTTCACGGTGTTGCCGACGCCTGAACACCCCGTGCTGCGCTTTGTGCCCGTCGACGTGGGCCAGCGGCTCGAGGTGGGCGGCAAACAGGTCGAGGTGCTGCCGGCGCAGCACACGGTGCCCGCGGTCGGCTACGCCGTCGAGGGCGACAACGGCTGGTGGGTCTACACCGGCGACACCGGGCCCAACCCGGCGCTGTGGCCGCTGCTCGCCGACCGCCGCATCGAGATGCTGGTGATCGAAACCGCGTTCGCCGACGGCGAACTGGAGCTCGCCCGGCTGAGCAAACACCTGGCGCCCACTCTGCTCGCCGAAGAACTGCGCCAGGTGCCGGCCGAGGTGCCGGTCTACATCACGCACACCAAACCCGGCGAGCACGCCGGCATCGAGGCGCAGACGCGCTGCATCGGCACCGGGCACCGTCTGGCCCATCTGCAAGCCGGCCAGCGCTTCGACGTCTGACGCGTTTGTTTGTAGCGGAGTGACGGGAATTGTCATCCCGTCTGTCGTGATGACAGGTCCCGTCTTACGTTTGCGGCCCGCTCTGTCACAAACGTGCAGGAAGTCACAAGATTACAGGCCTGGATACCTGGCACACGGCCTGCATTGATTAAAGCGCTTCCCCTAACACTGAAGGAGTCGATATGAAGCAGATGAAGTCTCTGAAGCGCGCCGCCCAAAAGGGCTTCACGCTGATCGAACTGATGATCGTCGTGGCGATCATCGGTATCCTGGCTGCCGTGGCCCTGCCCGCGTACCAGGACTACACCGTGCGCGCGAAGATCACGGAAGGTCTCAGCCTGGCCAGCGCGCTGAAGGCTGACATGTCTAGCATGTACGCTTCGGACGGCATGGCTGGCGTTGCGGCCTACGCGACCCAAGTGGCCGCCGCTCCCCCGGAGTCCAAGTACGTCGAAGAGATTCGCATCGACGGCACCACTGGCGTGATCACGATCGAATACCGCGAAGAAAACATCGGCACCATCGCGGATGCGCGCACCATCGTTCTGACCCCTTACCTCAACGCAGCCGGCACGATCACCCGCTTGAGCGCCGCCGCCGCCGGTGCCACCGGTTCGGTGGACTGGGCTTGCGCATCTGACGCCAACAGCAGTGCCACCACTCGCGATCTGCTCAACCCGGTCGCCGGTACCCTGCCTGCCCGCTTTGCTCCTAACGAGTGCAAGTAATCATAAGGGTGTGACTGGCTAGATGAGGACCCCTCACCAGCCGTTGCGCCTCTAGGGAGCATTACAAGGTGCTCCCGCCTTGAAAACGCCTGCTGACGCAGGCGTTTTTCTTTTGAGCGGTTCGAGCTAGAAGCCATCGGCGAAGCGCGTCCCCGCGCTAGGCCTCGCTCTCCTGCACAATCACGCGGTGCCGTCTCTCAACCGCCTCCCATGGCCCTATCTGCTGGCCATCGCGGCGCCCACCTGGGTGGCCGCCTCGCGTGCTCCCTCCACCGTCTTCTACAACGCGATCTTCAGCGTCGCGGGCATGGGCCTGCTGCTGTGGCATCTTGCCGCCGTGGGCAGCGGCCCCCTCAGCCGCGCGCGAACTGACGGCGTCACACGGCAGCCTCCTCAGCCCCTGGCCACCGCCGCGCTGCCCGCCCTCGCCGGCGTCCTCATCGGCACCGTGCTGCCGGGCCTGCTCCCCGCCTCGGTGCTGCTGGCCGTCTCCGCACTGGCGCTCACCGTCGCCGCGGCCTCCAGCGCACGCCGTTGCCCGGACGTCCTGATGACCAGCATCGCCGCAGCGGTGCTCGCCGCCGGCGTCACCGGCGCGCTGATCGGCTTGCTCCAATACCTCGCCCCGACCCTCGCCCCACCCTGGTTGATCGCAACACCGGCCACCGCCGGCCGCGCCGTGGGCAACCTGCGTCAACCCAACCAACTCGCCACCGTGCTCAGCCTGGCCCTTTGCGCGCTGGCCTGGCTGGGGCAGGGCCGCCGCTGGCCGCTCACGGCGCTGCTGAGCCTGCAAGCCGTGCTGGTGCTCGGCCTGGTGTTGACCGGCTCGCGCATGGGCCTGCTGATGCTGGTGATGCTCGCTGCCTGGGGCCTCGTCGACCGGCGCTTGCCGTGGCCGGTGCGGATCACCCTCATGGCCACCTTGCCCGCGGCCGTGTTCTGGACCGCCGCAGTCTGGGCCTGGGGCCACCTGGGCGGTGTCGTCTACTTCGGCGAAGCCCGTCTGTCGAGCGGCAGCGACATCAGCAGCTCGCGCTTCGCGATCTGGTCCAACACGCTGGCGCTGATCCGCGACAACCCGTGGACCGGCGTCGGCTGGGGCAATTTCAACTTCGCCTGGACGCTGACGGCCTTCCCCGACCGGCCCATCGCCTTCTTCGACCACACCCACAACCTGGTGCTGCAGCTGGCCGTCGAGCTGGGCCTGCCGGCGACGGCGGCGCTCGTCGTCCTGTTCGGCTGGCTGGTGTGGCGAGCCCGGCGCGGGCTGGTGCACCCCCACCCGCAACATGCGCTCAGCTCGACGACGGCGGCGGCGATGCTGGGGCTGGTGCTGGTGCACAGCCTGCTCGAATACCCGCTCTGGTATCCCTATTTCCTGTTGCCGACGGCGCTGCTGCTCGGGGTCTACCTCGGCGCCGGCGGCCCCCGGCACGAGGAACTGGACGGACAGCCGCATGACCGGGGTGTCAAGGCGCCGCTGTTCCGGATGGTCGCTGCCATGATGGTGGCCGGCGCGGCCTACGCGGCGTGGTCGTATGAGCCTATCGTGCAGATCTTCGCCCCCCATGGCGCGGCAGGGCTGCGGCCGCTGACCGAGCGCATCCGCCTCGGCCAGCGCAGCCCCTTGCTCGGTCACCACGCCGACTACGCCGCGGTGACGACCGCGAGTCGGCCGTCCGACGTCTTCGACGCCTTCGACCGCCCCTTGCACAAGCTCATCGACGCGCGCCTGATGGTGGCCTATGCAAAAGCGCTGGCCGAGCGCGGTGAGCGCGACAAGGCGGTGTATGTCGCCCAGCGGCTGCGTGAGTTTCGCCATCCCCTCGGCGACGAATTTTTCGCGCCTTGCGAGGCGCCTCCAGCCGCGGGCAGCGACCCCCCGTTCCAGTGCGACCTGACACCGGTCCGCCTGACCTGGAAAGACTTCGAGTGACGGACCGGGCGTGACCGCCTGCGGCCTGCAGGGCCGCTCAGCCGCCGCCCGTCGCAGCGACGAAGCTGCCCGACTTGCCGCCGTGCTTCTCCAGCACCCGCACGCCGGTGATGGTCATGCCGCGGTCCACCGCCTTGCACATGTCGTAGATCGTCAGCAGCCCGATCTGCACCGCGGTGAGGGCTTCCATCTCGACGCCGGTGCGCCCCAGCGTCTCCACCTGGGCGCGGCACTCGACGCGCGCGCCCAAGGCATCGACGACGAACTCCACCGCGACCCGCGTCAGCGGCAGCGGATGGCACAAGGGGATCAAGTCGGCCGTGCGCTTGGCCGCCTGGATCGCGGCGATACGGGCCACCCCCAGCACGTCGCCCTTCTTCGCGGTGCCGGACGTCACCAGCTGCAAGGTGGCGGGCTCCATCTCGATGTAACCCTGCGCCAGCGCGACGCGGTGCGTCACGTCCTTGGACGCCACGTCCACCATATGGGCCTGGCCCTGCGCGTCGAAGTGGGTGAGGGCGCCAGTCGGCGGGGTGGGCGGGTCGGTGGCTTGCATGGCTTTGGCATGATAGGGCCTGCCGGCCGTCGTCGCCGATTGAACGCGGCGCCGCTGCGCGGCTCCAAGGAGTTCGTTGCCACAGGGAAGACCGAGTTGCCACGCCACATTGCCGAAGCCACCATCGCTGCACGCCCCCACCGGCGCCCCACCTGGGGCCCGCTGGCTCTCTCCTTCGCGCTGCTGTTCCCCGCCGCACCCGCGTTGACACCCGCCGCCCAGGCCCAGAACGACCTCCCCGCCCTCGGCGACAGTGTTTCCGGCGAATTCGGCGTCGCCGCCGAGCGCCAACTGGGCGACCGCATCATGGCGGAGATCCGGCGCGACCCGCTCTACCACGACGACCCCTTGCTGGGCGACTACCTGCAGTCGCTGTGGCAGCCGCTGCTCGGCGCGGCCCGGGCCCGTGGCGAGCTGTCGAACGAGCTGGAAGACCGCTTCGCGTGGCAGGCATTCCTGGTGCGCGACCGCACCGTCAACGCCTTCGCGCTGCCCGGCGGCTATGTCGGCGTCCACCTGGGGCTGATCGCCACCACCGGCAGCCGCGACGAACTCGCCTCGGTGCTGGCCCACGAGTTGTCGCACGTGACCCAGCGCCACATCGCGCGCAGCCTGGCCAAGAGCAAGCAGCAATCGCTGGTGGCGCTGGCGTCGATGATCGTCGGCATGCTGGCCGCGAGCCGCAGCCCCGAGGCTGCCAACGCCTTGATGACCGGCGGCCAGGCGGTGGCCCTGCAGGGCCAGCTCAACTTCTCGCGCGACATGGAACGCGAGGCCGACCGCATCGGCTTCGGCGTGCTCGAGCAGGCCGGTTTCTCACCGGCCGGCATGGCCAGCATGTTCGAGCGTCTGCAGCAGACCTCCCGGCTGAACGACAGCGGCGCCTACCCCTATCTGCGCACCCACCCGCTCACCAGCGAGCGGATCGGCGAGGCGCGCGCGCGCAGCAACAGTGGCAGCAGCAGCGCCAAAGCGGCCGGGTTGGGGACACGATCGGCGTTCGAGCACGCGGTGATGCAGGCCCGGGCGCGCGTGCGCATGGACCCGCGCCCCGACGCCTGGCGCGCCTGGCTGCGCCCACCCGACGTCGCGCCCCAACAGCCCGCCGAGCGCTTGTTGGCCGAGGCCACCCGCGCCCACGCCGCCCTCGAACTGCGCGACTGGCCCACCGCCGAGACCGCGCTCGCGCGCGCGGAGCAGCTCGCCAAGGGTGACAGCCGGGCGAGCCGCGGCCTCGCCTTCGTGCGCACCGAAGCGGCGCTGGCACGCGGCGACGTGCAGCAGGCCGAAACAGCGCTGGCGCCTTGGCGCGGCGATGGCTCGCGTGCCAGCGAGCTGCTCGCGGCGCGGGTCGGCCTGGCGCACCCGGCGGCCAGCCCGGCCTTGAAGCGCACGGCAGAGGAGTTGCAGACCTGGGTGTCCATGCAGGCGGCCGACACACAGGCCTGGGAACTGCTGGCACAGGCCTGGGAGCGCCTCGGCCAGCCCTTGCGCGCGGTGCGGGCGCAGGCCGAGGCACGCTATGCCACCGGCGACCTGCAAGGCGCGATGGACCGGCTGCGGGCGGCACAGAAGCTGGCCCGCGAGCCGGGCCGGGGTGATTTCATCGAAGCGTCGGTGGTCGATGCACGCCTGAAGCAGCTCGAAGCCGAATGGCGGCGGCGCGTGCGGGAGGAGATGGGCGGCTGACGGCACAGCGCCGGCCACGGTGTTGGTCTTGGCGATCCGTCGTCAGCAGAGTGCCCGCAAAACGCGTCGGACCCGGCAGGGCCGGCCGCTGCTCGTGCTGCGCATCCCGCGTGCGCTGTGCGCATCAACCTGCCGCGATGTGCTCAGTCGAACACCCTGTCGAGCGCCGCTTCGATGACGATGCCGCAGGCGCTGTAGATCAACGAGCCGATCAATGCCGCAGTGAAGCCCGTGACGTTGAGGCCGCCCAGGATGTTGGCGGCGAAGTAGAACATCAGCGCGTTGATCACGAACAGGAACAAGCCCAGCGTCATCAGCGTCACCGGCAGTGTCAACACGAACAACACCGGCCGCACCACCGCGTTGAGCAAGCCGAGCACCAGGGCCGCAATCAGCGCCGCCGTGAAGCTGCGAACCTCGACGCCAGGGTAGAGATGGGTCACCAGCAGCAGCGCCGCGGCGAGCAAAAACCAACGGGCCAGGATCTTCATGGCGGGGAGAATATCACCGCCCTCTGCAGGCCCAGGGCATCCAGGATCAAAGGTCGTGCATCGCGAGGCCCACGCTGAGACCGGCCAGCAGCACGCAGCGCAAGGTGGTGGGACGCGGCCCGGCACTGGGCACGCCAGGGCCCGGCAAGGGTTGTGAGGAGTCGTCGTTCTGCGGCTCGGCATCGGCAGGTGTGTCGAGCCGCTGCGGCAGGTCTACCGCCGGCTCAGCGGCCGTCTCGAGCTTGGGGCGCCGCACATCGATCAGTTCATCGGGCTCCAGCTCCTGCATCAGCTCTTGCAAGGGGCCCTTGGCAAGGTGGGCTTCGGCCTCCACACCCTGGCGCTCCAGCCAGGGGCGCATCTGCCCGAACAGCTTGGCCGCCCATTTGCTGCGCCAGTGTTCACGCGAGCCATGCGACATCCATTTCGAGGCGCGGTGCGTGAGCCGCGGTGCACACGCCACCAGGATGCAGCGCTCGCCCTGCACCTCGCACAGGCGCGACACCAGGTGCTGCTGCGCGTGAGCCGCATCGTCCAACAGCACGACGATCTTCTTCATGTCAGCCCCATCATCAGCTTGGCCTGCGGACAGTCTGCCTCGCCATCGCAGTGCATGCAAAAGCCCCCGGAGATGCCGGGACATGCGCGGCCAGGCATACTCCCTGCTGTCGAAAGGGGAGTAGCACGCGGTTCCCCACCGCGGCGGCCACCCGTCAATACGGATGCTCCAGGCCTCTGGCGCACCCCGGGTCCCGCAGAGCCAGCCCGCTTCTTGGGCAGCGCTTCCCCGCAAGACCTTTCGGCGCAATCCTCAATCCACCTCACTGGAGTGTGTTCATGGACAGCATTGCGCCCAATTGGCTGTGGGCATTTTTTGTCGTGTCGGTGCTTGCGGCACTGTTCATCGACTTCGTCGTCTTGAAGAAGCAGGGCTCGCACGAGGTCTCCGTCAAGGAGGCCCTCAACTGGTCGATCGTCTGGGTCGCCCTGAGTTTCGCGTTCAACGGCTTGTTCTGGTGGGCGCTCTACCAGGACCATGGCGCGGCCGTGGCCAACACACGTTCGATGGAGTTCCTGACCGGCTACCTGATCGAGAAGTCGCTGGCGGTCGACAACATCTTCGTGTTCCTGATGATCTTCACCTACTTCGGTGTGCCACCGGCCTTCCAGAAGCGGGTGCTGATGATCGGCATCATCGGTGCGATCGTGCTGCGCACCGTGATGATCCTGGTCGGCAGCTGGCTGATCAGCGAGTTCCACTGGCTGCTGTATCTGTTCGGCGCCTTCCTCGTGATCACTGGCATCAAGATGTGGCGCGCCTCGGGCGAAGAGCCCGACCTCGAGCGCAACCCGGCGCTGCGGCTGCTGCGCCGTCTGGTCCCGGTGTCGCAGGGTTTCGACGGCGAGAAGTTCACCACGGTGCAGCAGGGCCGGCGCCTGGCGACGCCCTTGCTGCTGGTGGTGTTGCTGGTGGGCGTGATCGACGTGATCTTCGCGGTCGACTCGATCCCGGCCATCTTCGCGATCACGACCGACCCCTTCATCGTGCTGACGTCCAACGTCTTTGCCATCCTGGGCCTGCGCGCGATGTACTTCCTGCTCGCCGCGATGGCGACCCGCTTCCACCTGCTGAGCTACGGCCTGGCCGTCATCCTCACCTTCATCGGCACCAAGATGCTGTTGATCGATGTCGTGAAGATCCCCGTGCTCGCGTCGCTCGCCGTGGTGATCGGCATCCTCGCCGTGACGATGGTGTGGAGCGTGAAGACCGCGCCCGCGCTGCCGCGCGAGCACGGTTGAGGCGGGCGGGCCGGCGGCGCCTGGCTCAGCGCGTGACGCGAGGACAGGCGCTGCCGTCGCGCCGGAACAGATGCAGCGCGTCGCTCGGTGCCGACAAGGTCACCTCGGCTTCCGGTTCGGGCGGCGCGCCGCCGGTGAGCTTGGCCACCAGCACGGTGTCCTCGCACATCAGCCGGACATGGGCCAGGTAGCAATCGCCCAGGTACTCGACCAGCTCCACCCGGCCGCGCCAGCGCAGGCCCGGGCCGTCCTTGGGCCCCAGGCTCAGGTGTTCCGGCCGCACGCCCACCTCGATCGCATCGCCGGCCTTGAGGCCGCTGCCGTCCACCGCCGCCTCGCCTTGCGGGCCGCGCGGGCTGACCCAATGCACCTCTCGCTCGTCGGCGCGCATCACGCGGGCCGGCAGCAGATTCATCGCGGGGGTGCCGATGAAGCCCGCGACGAAGCGGTTGGCCGGCTGGCGGTAGAGCTGCAGCGGCGTGCCGGCCTGCTGGATGCGGCCCTCGTGCAGCACGACGATCTTGTCGCCCAGCGTCATCGCCTCGACCTGGTCGTGGGTCACGTAGACGATGGTCACGCCCAGCTCGCGGTGCAGCCGCGCGATCTCGACGCGCGTCATCGCGCGCAAGGCGGCATCGAGGTTGGACAGCGGCTCGTCGAACAGAAACAGCTCGGGCTGCCGCACGATCGCGCGCCCGATCGCGACCCGTTGGCGCTGCCCGCCCGACAGGTCACGCGGCAGCCGCTCGAGCAAGTGGTCGATCTGCAGCACCCGGGCCGCATCGCGAATGCGCCGCTCGACCTCGTCGCGCCCGCCGACACGACGCGACAAGCCGAACGCCATGTTGCGGTAGACGCTCATGTGCGGATACAGCGCGTACGACTGGAACACCATCGCGATGCCGCGCTCCGCCGGCGGCAGCTCGTTGACGCGGCGCTCGCCGATGCGCAGTTCGCCTTCGCTGATGTCCTCCAGGCCGCTCAGCATCCGCAACAAGGTCGACTTGCCGCAGCCTGACGGGCCCACCAGCACGACGAACTCGCCGTCTTCGATGGTCAGGTCGATGTCCTGCAACACCGTTTGCTGGGGGTCGTAGCGCTTGGTGATGCCGTTGAGGGTGACTTGGGCCATGGCAAAGAACCTCCTGTTATTTGACGGCGCCGGCGGTGATGCCGCGTATCAGTTGACGGGAAAACAGCGCATAGAGGACCAGCACGGGCACGATGGCGAGCGTGAGCGCCGCCAGCACCGCGTTCCAGTCGGTGGCGTACTGCCCGATGAACTGCTGGACGCCCAGCGTGATGGTCTGGGTCGACTCGCCGGGCGCCAGGATCAGCGGGAACCACAAGTCGTTCCAAATCGGCACCATCGTGAACACGCCCACCGTCGCCACCGCGGGCCGCACCAGCGGCAGCACCACCTGGAAGAAGATCTTGAACTCGCCGACGCCGTCGCAGCGCGCCGCGTCCTTCAGGTCTTGCGGGATTTGTGCGATGAACTCGCTCAAGATGAACACCGCCAGCGGCAGACCCTGCGCGGTGTAGACCAGCACCAGGGCCGCCAGCGTGTTGACCAGCTCCAGCTCGACCATCAACTCGAGGATGCTGACGGTGCCCAAACGGATCGGCACCATGATCCCGAACGCCAGATACAAGGTGATGACACGACGGGCGCGGAAGCGGTATTCGGTCAGCGCCCAGGCAGCCATCGCGCCGAACAGCAGAATCAGCGCCAGCGACACCACCGTGACGATCAGACTGTTGCCGAAGAACATCGGCACGGCCGTCTTCGACAGCACGCGCTCGAAGCCGATCAACGACCAGGTGTCGGGTGTCGGCAAGGCGAGCGGGTCGTCGAAGATGGCGGGGCGGTCCTTGAAGGCATTGATCAGCACCAGCACGATCGGAAACAGCGCCAACAGCGTGTAGCCGGCCAGCACGAAATGGATCAGGCTGGCCCGCAGCGCCGGCCGGCCGGGGGACGACAAAGAGGGATACATCGTGCTCGGCCTCAGAAGGTGTAGCGTTGCAGCCGGCGCTGCACCGCATAGAAATAGACGCCGACCCCGCTCAGGATGACAAGGAACATCAGCGTCGCCACCGCCGCCCCCATCGTCGGGCTGCCGACTTGCGACTGGTAGCCGAAAAAGGTCCGGTAGAAGAAGGTGCCGAGGATGTCGGTGCTGTAGTTGGGCCCGGCCACCGCCCCCTTCACCGCGTAGATCAGGTCGAAGGCGTTGAAGTTGGCGACGAAGGTCAGGATGGTCACCAGCCCGAGCGTCGGCAAAATCAACGGCAAGCGCACCGACCAGAACACCCGCCAAGGGCCGGCACCGTCGACCACCGCCGCCTCGACGATCTCGTCGGGAATGGCGATCAGCGCCGCATAGATCAGCATCATCGGGATGCCGATGAACTGCCACACCGACACCAGCGACAAGGTGGCCAACGCACTGCCTTCCTCGCCCAGCCACGGCTGGAACAGGCCCTCGAGGCCGACCCAGCCGAGCATGCGCTCGGCCACGCCCCACAGCGGCGACAGGATCAACTGCCAGACGAAGCCGATGATCACCACCGACAGCAAGGTGGGCAGGAACAGCACCGTCCGGTAGGCCGCGGCGCCCTTGACCCCCCGCTGCGACAACAGTGCCGCAAGCAACAGGCCGATCGGGTTCTGCGCCGCCATGTGGATCAGGAAGAACTCGACGTTGTTGCCCATCGCGTTCCAGAAGCCGTCCGACCAGCCCGGGTCGGTCAGCAGCGTGTGGAAGTTGGCCAGGCCGGCGTAGTGCTTCGCGCCGGTCTCGTCGGTGATGTACAGGCCCAGCCGCAGCGTGTCGATCAGCGGCCCTGCGCTGAACACGCTGTAGACGGCGAGCGCGGGCAGCAAAAAGGCCCACACCTGCCAGGAAGAAACTCGTTTCATGGAGGTCTGACGAAGGCGAACGTGGAGGCAGGCCGGACGCGGCCGGCATGCCTGTAGGTTTGCATGCCGGCGGCGCCGGGGCCGAAGTGTCTTGGCGGTCGCGCGCCGTGCCGGGCTACGCGCGCTGCAGCCGCGGCTTCACTTCTGCGGTGCGTACCATTTCGCGAAGCCGGCCTGCATGCGCTCGGCGGCCTGCTTCGGCGTCATCTTGCCGTTCAGCACCTGGCTGTCGACGTTCCAGAACTCGGTCTCCATGTTCGGCTCGCCGCGGTTCATCACCTGGGCGTTGAGGCGGATCGTCGAGCTGCAGCTCTTGCGCCAGTCCATCATCTGCTTGGCCACCGGGTCCTTGACGGCGACCAGGTGGTTCGACAGCGAGAAGAAGCCGGTGACGCGGTTGGTATAGAGGTCGGCGAACTCCTGGGAGCCGAGCCAGGCGAGGAACTTGTAGGCGTCTTCCTTGTTCTTCGACTTCGCGTTCACGCCCATGCCGATGTCGGTGTGGTCCGAGATGTGGCAGCGGGCACCGGGCGCCGTCACCGGCGGCGGGAAGGCGGCGAAGTCGAGCTTGCCCTGCTGCCGGAAGTAGGCGATGTCCCAGGAGCCGGCCGGGAAGATCGCCGCGCGGCCAAGCGCAAACAGGTTTTGCGAGTCGGCATAGGTCTGCGACGACGCGCCCTTGCCGAGGTAGGGCGTCCACTTCGCCATGCTCTCCCAGACGCTGACGAACTCCGGGTCGGTGAACTTCTTCTTGCCGTTGAGCAAGGCCTTGCGGCCCTCTTCGCCCTTCCAGTGGTTGGGGCCGATGCCGGTGTAGACGACCTGGTGGGCCTCCCACTGGTCGGCGGTGCCGAGTGCGAGCGGCGTGTACTTGCCGCTGGCCTTCAGCGCCTCCAGCACCTTGAAGAAGTCCTGCTGCGTGGCCGGCGGCGCCAGCTTCAGCTCATTGAAGATCTTCTTGTTGTAGAAGAAGCCGTGGATCACGGACGCCATCGGCATGCAGTAGGTTTCGCGGCCGTCGTCGGTCTGCCACGCCACCTTGGCCGAATCGGGGAAGTTCTCCAGGCCCGGCTTGCCGTCGAGCTTCTCCAGCTGGCCCTTCTTGTAAAGGTTGAGCGACACGTCGAACGCCCGGCAGGCGACCAGGTCCCCGGCCGTGCCGGCGGTCATCCGGGCCGTCAGGCTGGAGTCGTATTCGGTGGGCGCGGTCGGCGCGAACTTGACCGTCACGCCGGGGTGCTTGCGCTGGAAGGCAGGGATGATCTCCTCCTCCCACAGCGTCTTGTCGTCGACCCGCCAGCTCTCGATCACCAGGGGGCCCGCCTGTGCGGCGAGCGGGAAGATCATCAAGGTCGCGGCGGCCAGCGCCAGGGGGCGGAACAAGGGGGTGGGGCGGGTCATGGTCGTCTCCTGAGCCGGTGTGTGTGTTGTGATGGCGTGCACCTTATCGGCGGCCCCCGTGTGACACAAACCCGCTGACCCCGCCCGGCGGCAGCGCCCGAAACCCTTGAATTTGCTGGCCTCGCCGGGCCCGAACGCCCCTCCCGGCCTTACGCAACTTTACGTTGGACCGGCCGTCGCACCGGCCGTCTTGCCTCGCACACCGTCCGTGACCAGGGTGCAAAACCCAAGGGCGGCGGCGTCCAGGACGCCTTACGATAAATCACCAAAGACGGACACTTCTTTCACAGACTCGCCTCATGGTTCCGCCCTCTCTGCGTTTGCCGTCCGGCCGCCGCCTGTTGGCGGTGCTGAGCCTGTTCGCCGCCCAGGCGGCGACCGCGGCGCCGCCGGGCGATGCGCCGCAGGCGCTGGACGTGTTGCACTGGTGGACCTCGGTCAGTGAACGGCGCGCCGCCGACCATCTCGACGCCCGGCTCGCCGACGTCGGCATCCAGTGGCGCGACACCGCCATTGCCGGCGGCGCGGGCATGGCAGCGGCCAAGGTCATGAAGGGGCGTTTGCTGTCAGGACGCCCGCCGGCGGTGTCACAACTGATCGGCGAGGTGCTGCGCGACTGGGCCGACCTCGGCCTGGTGCTCGAACTCGACGCCGTCGCGCGTCAGGGCGAGTGGGCCAAAACCTTGTTCCCGGTGGTGCAGGCGCATGTCACCCATCGTGGCCACGTCGTCGCCGCCCCGCTGGGCGTGCACCGCATCAACGTGCTGTTCTACAACCGCCGGCTGTTCGAGCGTCTCAAGCTCGCGCCGCCCGCCGACTGGGCCGCCGCCGAGCGCGCCGCGGTCGCATTGCAGCGCGCCGGCCACACCCCGGTGGCCTGGAGCGACGAGCCGTGGCAGGTCGCGACGGTGTTCGAGGCGATGCTGCTGGCCGAAGGTGGCCCGCAGCTGTACCAGCAACTGCTGGTCGCGCGCGACCCGCAAGCGTATGCCGATGCCGCCGTCGGCCGCGCCCTCGAACGCTTGCGCTGGTGGCGCAGCCTGGCACCCGCCGGCGGGCGCCGCGCCGAACGCGCCTGGACCGACGCGGCGCGTGAAGTCGCACACGACCGCGCCGGCATGCTGATCATGGGCGATTGGGTCAAGGGCGAACTGCTGGCGCTGGGCTCGCAACTGGGCAACGGCTTCGACTGCCTGCCGGTGCCCGGCACCGCCGGCACCCACCTCTACAGCATCGACACGCTGGCCATGCTGACCGGCGACTATGCGCACCAGGCCGCGCAGGAACGTATGGCGGCACAGCTCTTCACGCCCACCGTGCAGCTCGGCTACAACCGCCTGAAGGGCTCGGTGCCGGTGCGGCGCGACATCGATCCGCACACGCTGGACGCCTGCGCCCGCGACTCCTGGCAAACGTTTGCCCGCGAATCGGCCCCCCGGCTGCCCAGCCTGGCCCACCGGATGGCGGCCGACGAGGCGATGAAAGACGCGCTGATGGCCGCCGTGCACCGCTACGCCGTCGACGAACGCCAAAGCACGGCAGCCACCCAGCGCCGGCTCGCCACGCTCGTGCGCGCGCTGGCCCACAAGACCCCCGTCACCGCCACGCCATGAAACGCACCATCCTCGTCGTCGACGACGACCAGAAGATCCGCACGCTGCTCAAAACCTATCTCGAAAAGAACCAGTACGACGTGCGGCTGGCCCACGACGGCGGCAGCTTTCTGTCCGAGTTCGAGCGCTTCTCCGACCAGCTCAGCCTGTGTGTGCTCGACGTCATGCTGCCCGACACCGACGGCTTTGCGCTGTGCCAGCAGGTGCGGCGCCGCTCGGAGGTGCCGGTCATCATGCTGACCGCCAGCGCCGACGAGACCGACCGTGTCGTGGGCCTGGAGCTGGGCGCCGATGACTACATCGGCAAGCCCTTCAGCCCACGCGAGCTGCTGGCCCGCATCAAGGCCATCCACCGCCGCGCCGGCCTGGAGCGCAGCAGCGTGCCGCGCTACTACCGCTTCAGCGGCTTTGTGCTCGACGCCCTCGAGCGGGTGCTGATCGACCCGCAGGGCGTCTCGTCCGACCTCACCGGCATGGACTATCAGCTGCTCAAGCTGTTCCTCGACCACCCGGGCGAAGTGCTCGACCGCAACCGCCTGGCCGAGGCGACCCGGGGCCGCGACCTCGGGCCGCTCGACCGCGCGCTCGACGTGCAGGTCAGCCGGCTGCGTCAACGTCTGCACGACGACGGCAAGCAGCCGACCCTGATCAAGACGGTGCGCGGCACCGGCTACGTGCTCAGCACGACGGTCGAGGTCGGCTCGTGAGGGGGGGCGCGAGCGGCACGGGCGCTGTCTGCGGTGCCAACCGATGAAGGCAGGGCAATTGACCACGGCAGCCCCGGGCCCCGACCAAAGCGCCACCGACCGCGATCTGCACGATGCCACGCGGCCCGCCGGCCGCGTCAACTGGCGCCGGCTGGGCGATCTGTTCGGCAACACCTTGCAGGGCCGTTTCACGTTGGTGATGGTGGTCGGTGTGCTGCTGGCCCAACTGGCCAGCAACGTCTTGTGGGCGCGGCAGCTGCAGGCCCGCGCGCACGAAGAGGCCGAGCAGGCGGCGCACCATGTGGCGATCGGGGCGGGCGGCGCGATCCGGTCGTTCCGGGAGCTGCCGGTGAACTTCCGGCCCCTGCTGATCGAGCAGCTGCGCACGATGGGCGGCACCCGGTTTTTCGTCTTCATGAACCGCGAGCCGGTCAAGGTCGAGCCGGTGCAGGGCGAGCCACTGGCCCAGCGGGTGGCGCAGACGATCGCCAACACCTTGCGCGAGCAGGCGCCGGTCGATGGCGCCTTGCGCGTCGCGCTTGCCTGGCCGCACAACCTACACGTCTCGCCCGACGGCGTGAACCTGCAAGACCTGCCCGAAGGCTGGATCGACACCGCCCTGCTGGCGCCGTCGCGGCCGGCTCCCATCGTCGTGATCCAGGCCGAGATCGAAGCAGGCAGCTGGCTCTACCTGGCGTCGTCGATGCCCGACCCGTATTTCCTCGAGAACGCCAACCCCTATGCGCTCGACCGGTTGATGCCGCAGGTGGTGACGCTGGTCAGCGTGCTGCTGCTGTCGGTCGCCGTCGTGCGCACGTTGACGCGGCCGCTGGCGCGGCTCGGGCGTGCCGCCACCGCCTTCGGCGAGGGCATCAGCGCCGAGCCGTTGCCGGTGGCCGGCACCCGCGAGGTGCAGCGCACCATCCGTGCCTTCAACGACATGCAAGAGCGCATCCAGCGCTATCTGCTCGACCGCGAACGTCTGTTCGCGTCGATCTCGCACGACTTGCGCACGCCGATCACGCGCTTGAAGCTGCGCACCGAGCTGCTCGACGACGAAACCCTGCAGGCGGATTTCCACGAAGACCTGGATGACCTGGACATGATGGTCAAGGGTGCGCTGCAGAGCGTGAAGGACACCGACATCCACGAGAACCGGGTCTTGGTGCGCCTCGACCAGATGCTCGAACGCCTCGCGCGCGACGCCCGCATGGGCGGCCGCGAAGTGAGCCTGCAGACGACCGCGCTGACCGCCAGCGTCAAACCCTTCGCCCTCAAGCGGGCGCTCACCAACCTGCTGGACAACGCACTGCAGTACGGCGAACGCGCCGACATACGCGCCTGGGGACAGGACGAGGGTGTGGGCATCGAGATCCGAGACCACGGCCCGGGTGTGCCGGAAGCGGCGCTCGACAAGCTGGGGCAGCCCTATGTGCGTCTCGAGCACGGCCGCCGCACGCGGCGCGAAGGCATGGGGCTGGGCCTGGGCATCGCCCGCAGTGTGGTGCAGGCGCACGGCGGGCAGCTGCGGCTCGCCAACCATCCCGAGGGCGGTTTGGTCGCCACGGTGTGGCTGCCGCCGGGCTGATGAAGGGGCGCCCACCGTGCCTCGGGCGGCACGGGGGCGGACCGGAAGGTGCAGACCGATCACGGCCTGCACCTTCCGGCGGTCTCACTTGTCGGTCTTGTGGATGGTGCCGACCTTGAGCGTCTTCACGTGGTACTTGCCTTCGAACTCGGGCAAGGTGAAGAGGTTGTTGCGAGCCATCATCACGCCCATTGCCGGTTCCTGCTGCAGGAAGATGATGTCGCCGGCGTTCGCCTTGACCTCGGTCTCCGCCCAGTTCTCGGCCTTCGAGTAGATGCGATGGGTGCCCGGCTTCAGGTTGAAATAGATGTACTGCGAGCCGCGGGTGAACCCCATCTCGGAGGCCGCCTCCTGGTCGTCGACGAAGACGTTGAAGCGGATCATGGTCCCCAGGATCGAGGGGCGCACCACATAAACAATGGCCTTGCCTTCTTCCGGCAGCTTGGGCAGTTGGAAGGTGGCCGCTTCCGCCTTCATCACTTCAGGGGAGGGCAAGCTTGCGCAACCCGACAGCACGGCAAAGGTGACGGCGGCCAGTGCCGCCTTGATTGCTCCGACTCTCATCTCTCGATACTCCATCTCGTTGTGAACCGCGGGCCTCTCTTTGGGCCGCGTCCCCGAACCCTCGGGACCTCGCGATTGTCGACGACGTAAAGAAATGTGAATGGCACCTTCGCCCATTGTGGGAGCCGCACCACAGCCCCCCGTGAGGTTCGGCACGGTTGGCGGCGAGATCAGATGAGAATGGTTATCATTGCGGCTGTTACCGCTTTTTGTCCTAGCCAGCGACCGGCGCGCGTTCTCGTGCGCCTTTTTTGTGCCAGCCAACGACGGCGGTCGACCTTGTCCTTCACATCTAAAGCATTTCTCGGAGTTGGCACATGACCCGTCGTAAAGGTTCGTCGCGCAAGGCGCCCGTGGCCTCGGCTGCTTCTTCTCACCCCGCCCCGATGGCGCGCACGCTGGCGCCCCTCGGCGCGCTCGCGGCCGGCTTCGGCTTTGCCAGCCTGGCCTTTGCACAAGCGTCCACGCCGGCGGCCGAGCCGAAGGCCGCAGCGCTGCCGCAGGTGACGGTGAAGGGCACCGCCGAGCGCACCGGCAAGGAGAGCTACCAGGCGACCACCACGACGGCGGGCAAGGGCAAGCAGGAGCTGCGCGACATCCCGCAATCGCTCACCGTGGTGACCGAGAAGCTGATGGACGACAAGAACTACGACACGCTGAAGTCGGCCATGCACACCGTGACCGGCATCGCCTTCGAAGCGGGCGAGGGCGGCGCGATCGGCGACCTGATCCGCATCCGCGGCTTTTCGGCGCGTGGCGACATCTTCCAGGACGGCATGCGCGACATCGCGCAGTACAACCGCGACACCTTCAATCAGGACCGCATCGAGGTGCTGCGCGGCTCGGCCTCGATGCTCTACGGCCGCGGCTCGACCGGCGGCATCATCAACCAGGTCAGCAAGCAGCCCTTCTTGATGACTGAGCATGAAGTGGCGCTCACGGCGGGCAGCGACGACTACTACCGCCTGACCGGCGACTTCAACCTGAAGACCGGCGAAGACGCGGCGCTGCGCGTCAACGTGATGAAGACCGACGCGAAGAGCTTCCGGGACGGCCCGGAAACCGACCGTCAGGGCATTGCCCCGACCTACCGCTGGGGCATCGGCACCGCCGACGAGTTTTCGGTCGGCTTCTACCACCTCAGCTACGACGACGTGCCCGACTACGGCTTCGGCTGGCTGGACGGCCGCCCGGTGGAAGCGGCGGTCGACCGCTGGTACGGCTACGAGTCCGACTACCAGAAGGACTCGGCCAACTACGGCTTCTTCAGCTGGCTGCACCGCTTCGACAACGGCGGCGAGATCAGGACCACCTACCGTGACGGCCGCTACAAGCGCGACCTGTGGGCCACGACCTCGCGCTTCCAGGCAGTCGCGGTGAACCCGGCGCTTCCGCTCGCCTGCTCCTACCCACAAGGCACCGCGACCATCTCGCAGACGTCCTACTCCGACGCCAGCGTGGTCTGCCGCGGCAACCAGACACGCGCGGCCAAGGACCGCCATCGCTTCCTGCAGACCGACTACTCGGGCAAGGCGAACTGGTTCGGCCTGCAGCACAACCTGCTCGCCGGGGCCGAGTACGCCCGGGAAGAGACGACCACCTACACCTACTCGTTCCCGGCCGGCAACCCCAAGACCAACACCACCTGGGGCGCGGTCGGGCCGTACGCCGGTGTGCCGGACACGCGTGTCAAGGCCAGGGCCAACGACTTCACCTCGGACACCGTCGGCCTCTACGCGCAGGACACACTCCAGCTGGCACCCCAATGGAAACTGATCGGCGGGCTGCGCTTCGACCACTTCTCGGGCGACTATGAGCGCGCCAACGGCGGCCCGCTGTCCCGCACCGACAACATGTGGAGCCACCGGATCGGCGCGATCTATCAGCCGGACCTGTATTCCAGCTACTACGTGTCCTACGGCACCTCGTTCAATGCGTCGGGCGATCTCTACCAATTCGACGACCGCACCGCGAACACCGCCCCCGAGAAGAGCCGCAACTTCGAAATCGGCGCCAAGTGGGACCTCTACGACGGCAACCTGTCGCTGCGCTCCTCGCTGTTCCGTACCGAGAAGTACAACGAGCGCAACACCGACGCCGCCGAGGCCGGCCCCGACAACTACCTGCTCAACGGCAAGCGCCACACCGACGGCATCGAGTTCGAAGCCGCCGGCCGGCCGCTGCCCGCCCTCGAAATCTTCGGCGGCGTGGCCTACATGCGGGGCAACATCGACAAGGCGGGCCAGAACAACGCCGCGTCGGTGGGCATGGACAGCGGCCTGACGCCGCGTTGGACCGGCAACGTCTGGGCCACCTACCGCCTGACCCCAAAATGGCGCGTGGGCATCGGCGCGGACGGCATGAGCGACCGCAAGCCGGCACAAGGCGAGACCGCGCTGAACGTGGCGCCCGGCTATGTGAAGGCCGACGCCATGGTCGAGTACGTGACCGGCCCGTACACCGTCAAACTGAACGTCATGAACCTGACCGACAAGGTGTATGCCGACGGCATCTACCGCGGCCACGTGGTGCCGGGCACGACCCGCAGCGCCCAGCTGACCCTGGCGGCCAAGTTCTGACGGTCGTCGGGCCCGTTCGCGCGGGCCCGTGTGATGCCGGGGGGCACCCGCCTCCCGGCCTGCATTCTGTTTCCGGACGTCCCATCATGCTGCTGCGCCTCCCCACCGTCCTGACCTCCGATGAAGTCCGCCATGCGCGCACCTTGCTCGACAACGCTCCCTGGGACGATGGCCGGGTCACGGCCGGCACCCAGTCGGCCCAGGTGAAGAACAACCGGCAACTGCCGCAGGATCACACGATCACCCGCGAGCTGCAGGCAATGGTGCTGGAGGGCCTCAAGCGGCATAAGCTGTTCTTCACCGCCGCGCTGCCGCAGCACGTGTTTCCGCCGCTGTTCAACCGCTATGCGGGCGAAGCCAACGCCTTCGGCAACCACATCGACAACGCGGTGCGCTTCATCCACGGCAGCGGTGAGCGCTTGCGTACCGACGTCTCCTGCACGCTGTTCCTGTCCGACCCGGCGGAGTACGACGGTGGTGAACTGGTGATCGAGGACACCTACGGCACCCAGGCCGTGAAGCTGCCGGCTGGCGACATGGTGATCTATCCGTCGTCCAGCGTGCACCGGGTCGAGCCGGTCACGCGGGGCGCGCGCCTGGCCAGTTTCTTCTGGGTGCAGAGCATGGTGCGCAGCGACGAACAGCGGCGTTTGCTGTTCGACCTCGACATGAGCATCCTCAACCTGCGCGAGGCGCACGGCGACACACCCGCCGTGGTGCGCCTCACCGGCACCTATCACAACCTGTTGCGGATGTGGGCCGACGCCTGACGCCCACGGCCGCCGTCCTGTGGCGGCCCGCGGGTCTCACGACGTCACGTGTTCGGGGCTGGCCCAGCTTTCAGGCAGGTGCTCGAGCACGCGCCGCGCATCGAGCGAGGCGAGCGGCACCGCCAGGTCGTTCGGTATGCGCTGCTGCACCTGCAGCGCCATGTAGCGCAGCGCGCACACGCGCAGGAAGGACGTGAAATTGCCGACCTCGCCGCGCGCCCTCACCAGCTCGTCGTAGAGCCGCTCCAGCAGCTGGGCCACGCTGAGCCCGTCGCGGCGGCCGATTTCGTCCAGCACTTCCCAATACAGGTTCTCGAGCCGGATGCTGGTGACCACGCCGTGCAGACGCACCGACCGCGTCCTGGACTCGTAGGACTCCGGGTGGGCCCGGGTGAAGATCTCGCACATGCGCCTGCTCCTGCTGTCACGGCGCCTTGCGGCGCCGGGTGCTCACCATAACCGCAGGTGCCGGTGATGAAAAGGGGCCGACGGCGTGGTGCCCGGCATCACGACGCGGCAGCGCCGGGCACCCGAGTGGTGACCCTGCGCGCCGCGGCGGCACAGCCGCGCACCGCTTTCACACCTCGATCCGCGTTCCGAGCACCGCGAGGAACTGCGCTAGCCACGCGGGGTGGGCGGGCCAGGCCGGCGCGGTGACCAGCTGGCCGTCGGTGACAGCCTGGTTCACTTCAATCGACGCATAGCTGCCGCCGGCCAGTTCGACCTCGGCCGCACAAGCAGGGTAGGCCGACACGCGCTTGCCGCGCAGCACGCCTGCGGCTGCCAGCAGCTGAGGGCCGTGGCAGATCGACGCGATCGGCTTGCCGGCCTTGGCGAAGTGCTGCACGCAGGCGATGACCTTGGGGTTCATGCGCAGGTATTCGGGCGAGCGCCCGCCCGGCACGACCAGCGCGTCGTAGTCCTCGGGGTCGATCTCGTCGAAGCTGGCGTTGAGTGCGAAGCGGTGGCCGGGCTTCTCGGAGTAGGTCTGGTAGCCGTCGAAGTCGTGCACTGCGGTCATCACCCAGTCGCCGGCCTTCTTGTCGGGGCACGCCGCGTGTACCAGGTGGCCGACCATCGTGAGCGCCTGGAAGGGCACCATGGTCTCGTAGTCCTCGACGAAATCGCCGACGAGCATGAGGATCTTCTTTGCCATGAGAGTCTCCTGATCGAGAGAGAGCAGAGGGGAAGGGAGGGGAAGGCGGCGCGATGGGCGGGTCTGACGGCGCTCATGGGGGAACCGCCATGCGACGCACTGCGGTGCGGCCCCCTTCGGGCGGCCGTGGGTGCTCACGCGCCTGATCCATTGTCGAAACACGCGGGTCGCAGCGGGTAGTAGCCCGCTACTGCATCACGGATGTCGGCGTGCCGAGGACTGTCGGCACCCACGTCCCTCGAGTGAGGCAACCAGCTCGCCGGCACCTCGTCTTGCACCCTATCGAGGGGGTCGCGCGGCCCGGTGCGACCCCATCAATGTGGGGTGTGACCACTGCCCCGAAGCGCTCCATGAGCAGCATGACGGTCCCTGTGCACGATCGAGTGATGCCGGGCAGCGACAAAACCGTGTGTGCCCTGGGACAAACGCTTGATTTCCCTGGGAAACGTGCTTCTCAATGCAGCACTCTCGCAGTACCATTCGCGACGCGGGTGTTGGTAGAGAACGAGAGCTCATGCGGCCCTTGCCCCGACCCGGCACATCAACCGTTCATTTGATGGAGAAATTCGACATGGCAACTGCGAAGAAAGCTCCCGCCAAAAAGGCGGCAGCGAAGAAGGCCCCGGCCAAGAAGGCCGCTCCGGCAAAGAAGGCACCGGTCGCGAAGAAGGCAGCCCCCGCAAAGAAGGCGGCTCCGGCGAAGAAGGCAGCGGCTCCGGCCAAGAAGGCCGCCGCGAAGAAGGCAGCCCCCGCCAAGAAGGCCGCCACCAAGACCGCAAAGCCCAAGACCAAGCGCACGCCGAACGCCGCCTTCATGAAGGCGATGACCCCGAGCCCCGCGCTGGCCGCGATCATCGGCGACAAGCCGCTGCCTCGCACCGAAGTGACCAAGAAGGTCTGGGACTACATCAAGAAGAACAAGCTGCAAGACGCAGAGAACAAGCGCATGATCAACGCCGACGGCAAGCTCAAGGAAGTCTTCAAGAAGGGCCAGGTGTCGATGTTCGAGATGACCAAGCTGATCAGCGCTCAGCTGTCGTAAGTCGCTCGAGACGCTCTCTCAAAAGCCCGGCGGTGCTCCCGCCGGGCTTTTTTCTTGGGCGCGGCGTGGCATGCTTCGCCCGTCTCGCTTCAATCGCTTGCCCATGCTGCGCTACCACACCGTCCCCGTCACGGCCTTCCAGCAGAACTGTTCCATCGTCTGGTGTGACACCACCCACCGCGCCGCGATCGTCGATCCTGGGGGCGATTTGCCCCGTTTGCGGGCCGAGGTTGAGCGCCTCGGCCTGCAGCTCGAACAAATCTGGCTGACCCACGCCCACATCGACCACGCCGGGGGTGCCGGGCAGCTCGCGCGCGAGCTGGGCCTGCCCATCGTCGGGCCGCACGAGGGCGACCGGTTCTGGATCGACGCGTTGCCGCAGCAGTCCAAGATGTTCGGCTTTCCGGTCAGCGAAGGGTTCACGCCGACGCGCTGGCTGCACGACGGCGACACGGTGAACGTCGGCGAGTGCAGCCTGCAGGTGCGTCACTGTCCCGGCCACACGCCAGGCCACGTGGTGTTCTTCTCGCCCGAAGCGGGGCGCGCCTTCGTCGGCGACGTGCTGTTCGAAGGCAGCATCGGGCGCACCGACTTCCCCGGCGGCGACCACCAGACGCTGATCGACTCGATCACGCAGAGGCTGTGGCCGATGGGCGACGACGTCGTGTTCGTGCCGGGCCACGGGCCCGAAAGCAGCTTCGGCGCCGAGCGGCGCACCAACCCCTTCGTGCGTGGGACCTGAACGGCGAGGGCCTGATCCATCAGTGCGGGGCCGCAGGGGTTGGTTTCAGGTGGGTGACCGCGACGCCACGACGTGCGGCCGTCGCTGCACCCTGATCACCGTGCGTGAGCGTGCCCCTGCGGCGCAGCCCGTCACGCGGGGTCGAAGCGCCGTTCCGGTTTCGGGGCGCGCTCATACAGCGGCAACACGCGCGGCATGTTGCTTTCGATGTCGCGGATGCGGGTGTCGCCGGCCGGGTGGGTCGAGAGGAACTGCGGCGGCGCGCCTTTGCTGGCGGCCATCATCTTGCGCCATAGCGACACACCGGCGTGGGGGTTGTAGCCGCCGCGCGCCGCCACGTCCATGCCGACCAGGTCGGCCTCGGACTCGTCTTCGCGGCTGAATTTCAGCGTCAGCAACTGCCCACCCATGTTGAGCAGCGCGTCGCCGGTGTTGCCCAGCCCGAGCAGGCTGCTCAGCAGCCCGGCACCGATGCGGGTCGCCGCGGTCTTGCCCATGCGCTCGCGCGCATGTTCGCGCAGCGCGTGCGCGATCTCGTGGCCCATGATCTGCGCCACCTCGTCGTCGTTGAGCTTGAGCTGCTGCAGGATGCCGCTGTAGAAGGCGATCTTGCCGCCCGGCATGCAGAACGCGTTCAGCTGCTTGGAGCCGATCAGGTTGACCTCCCACTTCCACTGGCGCGCGCGCGGGTTCCATTCGTCCGAGAACGGCACCAAACGCTTGGCGATCTCGCGCAGCCGCACCACCTGCGGATGGTTGTCGGGGCCGAGCGCGTTCTGCGCCCGGGCCTGCTTCAGCATCTCGCCGTATTGCTGCGTCGCGGCCGCCTCGACGTCCTCGGCCGGCACCAGCTTCGAGAACTGCGATTGCTTGCCGACGTCGATGCCCTGCGCGAAGGCCGGCAGCGCTGCGCTCGCACCGGCGGCCAGCAAGGCCCCGGTGAACAGCCGGCGAGCCGGCTGGACGGGTGCATCGGGCACCGCCTCGGCGTTCACGGCAGCGAGGGCCGCACACATCGCACAGTGGTGGACGGGTTGGAATCTCATGGCAGCTCAGACCTCCTTGATGTCTTGTTGTTCCAGCATGCGCCGCACTTGCGGCAACAACAGGTAAGCCGGGAAGGACAGCCAGAAGGTCAGGAAGAAATAGGCCGCGAAGCCGATCTCCTGCGCCCCGATACCGCCCGCCCATCCCGCCACCGCCCGCGAGAAGGCAAAAATCGACGAGAGGATCGCATATTCGGTGGTCGCCTTGGCGCGGTGCGTCAACGACATCAGGAACGCCAGGAAGGCCCCGGTGCCCAAGCCTCCGGTGAAACTCTCGAGCGCACTGGCAGCGTAGACCGACCCATCCACCGGGTTCAGGCTGGTCAGCGACGCCCCCAGCAGCCCTGCCAGCGCGCGTGCCTGGTCGCCCCACTCGCGCCAGCCGCCGGCCGTGGTCGCCTGCCACCACAGCGAGTAATCGGCGGCCATGCTGGCGCTCGGTCCCACCCCCTGCGCCGTCATCTCGTTCACTTTCCAGGCCGCCAGCGCATAGCCGAGGTTGGACGCGGCCTGCCACAGCCCCAGCACCCACAGCCCGCGGAAGATGCCGACGCGGTCGACATACCAGCCGCCCAGCAGACCGCCGGCGATCGACAGCACCAGCCCGAACATCACGCTGACCAGGCCGATCTGCTGATTGGAGAAGCCGGCGTCGACCCAGAAGGGCTTGACCATGAACCCCATCGCGGCGTCGCCCAGCTTGAACAGCAGGATGAACAACAGCATCGCCAGCATGCCGGGGCGCGACAGCAGCTCGACCCAGGCGCCGAACACCGGGCCCTCGCGCATTGCGTCCGCGCGCGGGCCTTGCGCGGCATGCACCATCAGCCCGGCGCCGGCGAACATCAACGCCACCGGGATCGCACCACGGAACCACCAGGCCTTGCCCACCTGCTCGAGGCCGTGCCAGTCCAACGCCCCTGCCAGTGGCGGCAAGGCGGGCCACAGCAGCCCGACCAGCACCAGCGCCAAGGCGAGCACCCACTGCGGCTGGTCTTTCAACAACGCGAACTCTTTGCCGACCCCGGCCCCGGCCGGCCGCTCCCGCGGTGCCTCGCGCGGCGCCGCAAGCACCAGCAGGCCGTTGAGGGCGAACACGGCGCCGCCCACCAGATAGGCCTCGGCCCAGCCGAACCAGCCCGACACCATCAGCACCACCCCGGCGGCCAGCATGCCGACGCGGTAGAAGCCGATGCGCAGGCCGTTGGCGAGGCCGTACTCGCGCTTGTCGAGCAGCTCGATGGTGTAGCCGTCGGTGGCGATGTCGTTGGTGGCCGACAGCACCGTGAACAGGCCGATCGCCACCCACACCAGCGGCCCGAAGCCGAAGCTGCCGGCAAACCCCCACATCACCAGCGCCATGCCGAGGTTGGCGGCGCTGATCCACCAGCGGTGGTGACGGGTCCAGTCGACCGCCGGGGCCCACAGGAACTTGACCGTCCAGGCGAGCCCGAGCAGGCTCAGCAGCCCGATGTCGGCCAGGTCGACGCCGCGCTGGCGGAAATAGACCGGGAAGATGTCGTAGAAGATGCCGAGCGGCAAGCCTTCCGAGAAGTAGAGCAGCGCGACCCAGAACAGCTTACGTCGGTAGACGGGCACGGGAGGCGTCGCGGTGTCGGGTGCGGTCATGCCGGCATTCTAGGGAGCCCGCGCCGCCGGCCGCCCATCAGGTGCGCGGCCGGTTCACCAGCCAGATACCGGCGGCCACGCCGCCCAGCGCCAGCAACAGCTCGGGCGTGACGACCTCGTCCAGCAGGACCCACCCGAACAGCAGGCCGAACAGCGGCGTCAGGAAGGTGAAGGCCGACAACTGCGTGGCCGGATAGTGGCGCACCAACCAGAACCAGGCGAGGTAGCTGGCGAAGGCCACCACCACCGATTGAAAGAACAACGACGCCCACAAGGCCGGCGGCCACACCGACGGCCACGCTTCGCCGCGCACCGCGCTCGCGACCGCGAGCACGACGGCCGACACCGCCAGTTGGTAGAACAGCGTCTTCTCGGGCGGGGCGACGCTCAGTCGGCTGGCGCGTATCGTCAAGGTGGTCGCGCCCCACAACAGCGCGGCCAACACGGCCAGCGCATCGCCGACCCAGCGCTGACTGCCGGCCGGGTGGCCGCCCAGTCCGTCGCTGAACGCCAGGGCCACCGCCGCGAAGCCGAGCGCCAGGCCGCCGACCTGGCGCGGCGACAGCTTCTCGGTCGGCGTGATGAAGGGCATCCCGATTGCGACGACAAACGGCGCCAGATACACCAGCACCACCAGCCGCGACGCGTCGGTGTAGCCGAGCCCGAGGTAGATGCAGATGAACTCGAGGCCGAACACCACTCCGGCCAGCAGCCCGCCGGGCAGCGTGCCGTCGGCCCGCCACATCGGCGTCCCACGCCACCCGGCCCAGGCCCAGACGAGCAGCGCCGCGAGTGCAGAACGCAGCGCGGCAAAGGCGAGCGGGGCCATCAACGGCAGCGTGGCCTTGGCGACGATCTGCTGCAGCCCCCAGAGCACGCAACACAACAGCAACAGGACGACGGCACGGGGGTCGAGATGGGTACGGCGTTCGGTCATCGCCGCGATTGTGCCGGGGTGCCGGCCGGGCTGCAGGGCCGCACCGAGGGCCGCCTTGCCGTGCACGGCGACGGCTGTGCCGCGGCCCGCGTCTCGCGTCGGCAGCGCGCGCCGTCAGCGGCCGAGCACCCAGCGCACCAGGTCGCGCGCCGGCAAGGCGCCGCTGCTGCGTCGGCGCTCCTGACCCTGCTCGAACAACAGCAGCGTGGGGATGCTGCGGATGCCCAGGCGCGCCGACGTGTGCGGGTTGTCGTCGCTGTTCAGCTTGAGCAGCAGCGCCCGACCCTTCAGGTCGCGCGCCGCCTGCTCGAACTGCGGGGCCATCGCCCGGCACGGGCCGCACCAGGGCGCCCAGATGTCGACCAGCACCGGCAGCTCGGTCTTGCCGACCACCGTGTCGAAGCTCGCATCGGTGACATCGAGCGGCACGCCCGGCAACAACGCCCGCTTGCAGCGGCCGCACTGCGGGTCTTCCGCCAGGCGGGCGTCGGGCACGCGGTTCTGCGTCTGGCAGTGAGGGCACGCAATCAGCATGGGCGAGATCCTTTCGGGGCGTCGGGTGGCGCCACGTGACAAGACATGGTGTCGCCCCGCGCCCGCTTCAAGCCCCTGCCGCGCCGAACCGCTCAGCCGGGCAATAGCGCGGCGGCCAAGGCCACCGCCTCGTCCATCGACAGCAGCACCAGGCCCTGTGCCACCGCGTACTGGCGCACCTGCTCGCCCTTGGCCATCGTGCCGTCCGGGTTCATCAACTCGCACAGCACGCCCGCGGGCGACAGGCCGGCGGCACGCGCCAAGTCGACGGCGGCCTCGGTGTGGCCGCGGCGCTCCACCAACCCACCACGCGCGGCTCGCAGCGGGAACACATGGCCCGGGCTGGCGACTCCGCCCGGCGCACGGCCCAGCGCCGCGGCGATGGTGGTCATGCGGTCGCGCGCGCTGACGCCGGTGCTGACCCCCAGCCGCGCCTCGATCGAGACGGTGAACGCAGTGCCGTAGCGGCTCTCGTTGTGCAAGCTCATGGGCGGCAGGCCGAGCCGGTCGACGGTGTCCGGGTCGAGGCACAGGCACACGATGCCGCTGCCGTCGCGGATCATGCGCACCATGGTGTCCTCGCGCAGGGTGTCGGCGGCAGCGATCAAGTCGGCCTCGTTCTCGCGGTCCTCGTCGTCGGTGACGAGCAGCGGGTCGCCGCGCCGCAAGGCGTGCAGGGCGGCCCGCCAGTGGGCCGGCAGCGGCTGCCAGGCGGCGGGTTCGGGGTGGCCGGCGGCAGTGTCCGGCGCAGAAGGGGACAAGACGGTTGAACTCATGAAACGCTCCTGATAAGAGATGGACTAAGGGCGTTTCAGGGCGCGGTCGGACCGCCGCGCGCACGCCAGCGGGCCCTCCGCCCATGCCGCGGCGAAGCGAGGCATGCGCAGACAGACAGGCGCAGGCGTGCACGGGTCGGCACGACCGTTGTCTTCTTTCATCCGGACTGTGACCGTCGGCTCCGGCTTGAACCGGATCTGCTGACCCCAGGGGTGGACCCTGGGCGCTCGCGGGCTCGAACCGGGGCCGACCTGACCCTGGTTCCTACCGCCGGTGGGGACTTCCACCCCGCCCTGAAGACCCGCGCATCATAGAAGTGACTCGCACACCTTGCACGTCACGCAGCGGACAGGCTTGCCGCCACCGCATCGCCGATGTGCTGCATGAAGGCCCGCACGCGCGCGGTGCGCCGCAGGTCGGCGTGGGTCAGCAGCCACAGCCGGGTGGTGGCGTCGGGCAACGCTTCGGACACCGCGACGAGCTCGGGCTCCTGCCGTGCGACGAAGCTGGGCAACAGGCCGACACCGAGCCCGGTGCGCAGCATCGCCACCATCGAGTGAAGCAAATCGACGCGCAGCACGACCCGTGCGTCGGGCACGTACCGGCGCATCCAGCGTTCATAGACGGTGGTCGCCCGGTCGCGCTCGAAGCCGATCCACGGCAGCGCCAGCAGCTCGGCCAGCGGCAGCGGCCGCCGGGGCAGGCCTGGGGCGCCGCGGCGCGCATAGACCCGCAGCGGCACCGGGCCCAGCTCGCGTCCCACCAGGTGCTCGGGCACCTCCAGGCTCATGCGCAGCGCCACATCGGCATCGCGCCGCGACAGATCGACCATCGCCGAGCCCTCGGTCACCTCGACCTCAATCCCCGGGTGGGCGCGCGTGAACGACGCCAGCGGTGCCGCCAGCAGGTACAGCATCGCAATATAGGAAGTGTTGAAGCGCAGCGAGCCGCTCAAGCGCAGGTCGCGCCCGAGGATGCGCCGCTGCAGATCGTCGATGCCCGGCTGCACGCGGCGCGCCTGTTCGGCCATCAGCTCGCCCGCGTCGGTGGTGGTGTAGCCGCTGCGGTGGCGCTCGAACAGCCGGGCGCCGAGCCGGCGCTCCAACGCATCGAGACGCCGCAACACGGTGGAATGCTGGACGCCGAGCTGTCGGGCTGCGCCGAGCAAGGACCCGGCATCGGCAACGGCCAGCGCATACCGCAGGTCATCCCAGTCGAAGGCAGCAGCGGCATTGGCCGCGGTGGCGGCAGCAGGTGGGCGAGGCATGTTGCATTGTGCGTGAATGCAAAGTCCGTGTGCAGCTGGACGCGTTGTATGTGCGCGGACGCTTTTCTAAAGTGAGGCATCCACCGCAGCGGCCGCCGGTGTCCTTCCAACCTCTTGCACCAGGAGTTTTCGATGCCCTTTCTTCACCTGCGCGTGTGCCGGCCATCGCCCGAGGGTCCTCTGCCATCCGACCGCCTGACGTCTCGCCTGGTCGCGCTGACCGCCGAGCACTTGCACAAGCAACCCGAACTGACCGCGGTGCAGATCGACGAGGTCGAGCCGCAGGCCTGGTCGATCGGCGGTGTCGCGCTGAGCCGGCAGCATTGCAGCAGCTTCCAGCTGCGCATCAGCATCACCGAAGGGACCAACACCAAGGACGAAAAGGCGCGTTACATCGCGGCCGTGTTCGCCGGCCTGCACGACGAACTGGGCAACCTGCATCCGGTCAGCTACGTGCTGATCGACGAGCCCGCCGCCGATGCCTACGGCTATGGCGGCCTGACGCAAGAGCACCGCTATGTCGCGGCGCGGCTGGCGGTGTCGTCCGTGTCGCAGCGCGGCAGCGAGCGAGCCCTCAGCCCCCCTACAGCGGCAGCTCGGTGAAGTAGCGGCCGCCGTGGAAGATCAGCGGCGTCGCACCGACTTGGCGTTCACATCGCTCGACTTCACCGACGAAGATGACGTGATCGCCTTCTTCATAGCGGCTGCGGTTGAAACATTCGAACACCGCAACCGCCCCCTCCAGCACCGGCGCGCCGGCAACACCCTCGCGGAAGGCGACGCCCGCCCAGCGATCGATGTCCTTGGTCGCGAACTGCTCGGCCAGGCTGCGCTGGTCGGCGGACAGGATGTTGATGGCGTAGTGACGGCCGCTGGCAAACACCGGCATCGAGCCGGCACGCTTGGACAGGCTCCACAACACCAGGGGCGGCGCCAGCGACACCGAATTGAAGGAGTTCGCGGTCAACCCCACCAGTCGGCCGTCGGCATCCCGCGCGGTGACCACCGTCACCCCGGTGGCAAACATGCCCAGGGCCTGGCGGAATTCGGGCAGCGAGAAGGTGGGCGCGGCGGCCCGGGGGGGATGGTTCACGGCGGAAGAGGGCGAAGTGCAAGCTGCATTATTCCCAAAAGCCGCCGGCCCCAGGCGGCCGTCTTGCAACGCCCTGCCGCAAGCTGCAGGGCGCAGCCGCCCGGCTCGATCAAGGGCGCGCCTTGCGCTCCAGGTCGATGTCGACGTAACGCCAGAAGTCGCGGATGAAGGGGTGGCGCCGGTAGCCCACCACCCAGGGCTGAGTCAGGTCGGTCGCGACACGGTGGGTCAGCACCTTGTAGGGCATGTAGGCGATCATCAGCTTCTTGGCCTCGGTCATCACGGCCAGACGTTCCGGGCTGTCGGGCATCACCTGCTGCTGCTCATAGAGCTTGTTGAACGCCGGCAGGTCGAAGCGGGCATGGTTGCCCGACCCCTTGTTGGGACCATAGCCCATCGCCAGGAAGTCGTCGCCATCGGGCCCGGTGGCGCTGAAGCCCAGGCCCCACATCATCAGCTTGCCGGCGCGCGACATCTTCAGTTGTTCGGGCCATTGCGCCACGAGGAAGCGGGTGCGCAGCTGCACCGCGTCCATGTTCTTCTTCCACAGCTCGTTGAACTGGCGCGCCAGCAGGTCGGAACCGGTAGCGTATTCGAGCACCAGCGGCGAGCCGTCGGGCAGATCGCGCCAGCCGTCGCCGTTCTTGTCGACATAGCCGTACATGTCGAGCAAGGCGCGCGCCTTGGCGCGGCTGAATTCGCCCATCTCGCTGCGGAAGTCGGGGTCGTAGCCGAACGTCAGCGGCGGTATCGGGGAGTGCGCGACGATGCCCTGGTGGCGGCGCACCAGGCGGATCTCCTCTTCGGCATTCACCGCCAGCGCGATGGCACGCCGCAGCGCCACCTTGTCGGCGCTGTAGCCGCCCACCACCGGGTGTTCCATCTGGAAGTAGAACAAGGTGATGTCGGACGCGAGCTGGCGGTCCATCTGGACGCCCCGCTTGGCCAGGTTGGCGGCCAGCTGCCCGTTGGGCACGGCGACGTCGGCAAACTCGAGCGGCACGCCGGTGAGGTCGATCTCGCCGTTCAGGAAGGCCAGCCAGCGCGGTTGCGACTCGGCGATGATGGAGATCTCCACCCGGTCGATCATCGGCAGCCGCTTGCCCTTCTGGCGCGCCAGGATGTTTTGGCCCAGGCGGTCGTCCGGGGCCGGGTCGGCCTGGTAGTACTCCTCCCGGAAATTCGGGTTGCGCTCCAGCACCATGCGCGACGAACGCCGCCATTGCGCCAGCCGGAACGGGCCCGTGCCGACCGGGTGCTCCATGATGTTGTCGCCGTATGCCTCGACCACTTCGCGGGCGACGGCGCCCATGATGGACGGGTCGGCCAGCATGAAATGGAAGCGGGGCGACGGCTCGGCGAGCCGAATGCGGAAGGTGTAGCGGTCCAGCGCCCGCAGCCCCTCGACCTCGGTGTCATAAGGAAAAGCTTGCTTCTCCTTGATCACTTGCGCCCGCAGTTCGTTCATGCCGAGCAACTTGGCGTTTTCCAGCCCGTAGATGTTCGGACTCTTCCAACGCGGGTCGAAGACACGCTTGATCGAATAGACGTAGTCGTGCGCCGTCAGCTCGCGCTTGCGTCCCTTGAACGCCGGGTCGTCGGCGAAATAGATGCCCGGGCGGATGCGGAAGGTGAAGGTCTTGAAGTCCGACGAAATCTCCGGCATCGCCGCCGCCGTCTGCGGCTTCAAGCGGGCAGGGCGGGCCAGATAGTCATAGGTGAGCGGGGCCTCGAAGATGTTGGCCGCGATGATGCGCGAATAGAGATCGGAGATCTGCGCCGGGTCGAACCCGGTCTCGGCCACGTTGAAGGCATAGGTCAGCACCTTGGGCGGCTGTGCCGGGGGCTGGGCCATCGACAGAGGCGACGACCACAGCGCGATCCCGAGGCTCGCCATCCCGCACCACCGGGCTTGCGATCGCCAGCGCCGTACTACTTGGAACATTCACATCTCCGCGCCATCTTTGCCGCAGCAAGTCTACGTCCCCCGGGGGAGCTTGAGTAGGCGGGCCATTGCCGAAGCGGCATGGGGCTTGCCGGGCTAGACTCGCGGCTGTCTCGTGGGCGCGGCCCTGCCGCGCCGAGCGCCGGCCCGCAGCCGGTTCTGGTCAGGAAAGTGCAGTGCAAGACCTCGAACAACTCGCCGTGTCGCTCGCGTGCTCCCGGAGGGCCCCGGCCCGCCGTGCCCCCGCGCTCGCGCACGCATCCTGGTTTGAGCCGCGCAAGCGCCTCAGTGTGTTGTCACCCCTTCAGCGGGCACTCGGGTGCCGCCGGGCGCGAGGGCCTGCCGCATGACGGGCTATGTGATCCGGCGCCTGTGGCAGATGGTGCCCACGCTCGCGGGCGTGATCCTGCTGGTGTTCTTCCTGTTCAAGGCCTTCGGCGGCGACCCGGCCGAGATCCTGGCCGGCCTTGCGGCGACGCCCGAGCAGATCGCGGCGATCCGCCAGCAGCTCGGCCTGGACCGTCCGGTGGTCGAGCAGTTGCTGCTCTTCGTCAAGCAGGTCCTCAGCTTCGACTGGGGCCGCAGCTGGGCCACCAACGAGTCGGTCGCGTCGCTCTTTGCCAGCCGTTTGCCGGCCACGTTGACCGTGATGGTGCCCATCCTCGTGCTCGAGGTAGCGCTCGCGATCCCGCTGGCGCTCGCCGTCGCCGCCGTGCGCGGCAGCCTCACCGACCGGGCCATCATGGTGCTCACCACGGTGGCACTGTCGATCTCCTTTCTGGTCTATGTGATCGTCGGGCAATGGCTGTTCGCGTTCCGGCTCGGCTGGTTCCCGGTGCAAGGCTGGAGCGAATCGCTGTGGAGCAACCTGGTCACCTACGCGCCGCTGCCGGTGCTGCTGGCCGTGACCGTCTCGCTGGCGCCGCAGACCCGGCTCTACCGCAGCTTCTTCCTCGATGAGATCGGCCAGGACTACGTGCGCACCGCGCGCGCCAAAGGCCTGACCGAACCGGCCATCCTGCTGCGTCATGTGCTGCGCAACGCGATGATCCCCATCCTCACCAACATCGGTGCCGGCTTGCCCGGCGTGTTCGTCGGCTCGTTCCTGATCGAGGTGTTCTTCTCGATCCCCGGGCTGGGCCGCGAGGTGCTGCTGGCCGTCAACCGCAGTGACTACCCGGTGATCCAGGCGGTCACGATCTACCTGGCGGTGCTGACGATGGTGATCAACCTGGTGACCGATGTGTTGTACCAATGGGTCGACCCCCGGGTGGTGCTGAAATGAGCGCGCGCAGCGCAACCGCCGCCGCACCGGCGCCGGCCCGCGGCGTCTGGCGCCTGGCCTGGCAACGCTTCCGGCAGGACCGGGTGGGCATGGTGTCGCTGTTGATCGTGCTGCTGTTCGGCTTGATGGTGCTGATGTCGGCACTGGGCCTGGTGGCACGCGACTGGCAACGGGAGACCGGGGTGCCGTATGCGCCGCCCAGTTTCATCGGCGCGGGCCCGCCCCCGGCGCCCAAGGTGGCGCCGCCGCCGCGCGGCCCGCTCGCCGACCTGTCGGTCGTCGACCCGCTGGCACCCCGCTATGCCGAGTGGGCCGAGCGTGCCGCCCGGCTCGAAGAGGCCGAGCCCGACCGTGCCGCCACCCTGCCGCTGGGCGGCGACCGCCTAGGCCGCGACGTGCTGTCCAAAGCCATCAAGGGGGCCCAGGTGTCCATCCTGGTCGGGGTGATGTCGGCTTTGGTGGCCACTGCGATCGGCACCTTGCTGGGCGCGCTGGCCGGTTTCTTGGGCGGGCGTGTCGGCGACTTCCTCGAATGGGTCTACAACGTCTTCACGTCCATCCCCGGCATCTTGCTGATCTTCGCTTTCGCGGCGGTGTTCGGCCGCGGCCTGCTCACCGTGGTGCTGATCCTGGGCTTGACCGGGTGGACCGGCGTCTACCGCCAGGTGCGCGCGGAGTTCATGAAGCACGCGGTGCGCGACTATGTGCGGGCGGCGCGGGCCATCGGGGCGAGCCGCATGTCGCGCATGTTCCGGCACATCTTGCCCAACGTCAGCCATGTGATCCTGGTGCAGCTGTCCATCCTGGTGGTGGGTTTCATCAAGGCCGAAGTGATCCTGTCCTACCTGGGCCTGGGTGTGCCGGTCGACCAGGTGTCGTGGGGCACGCTGCTGGGCGAGGCGCAAAGCGAGCTGATCCTGGGCTATTGGTGGCAGCTGGCCGCCGCGACCACCTTCATGGCCGTGTTCGTCACCGCGTTCTCGCTGATGACGGACGCGCTGCGTGACGCGCTGGACCCCAAGCTGAGGGGGCTCGAATGACACGCCGACCCGGCCCACCACCTCGTGCCGCCCTGAGGAGCCGCCCATGCTGTTGAGCATCGAAGACCTGCACGTGAGCTTCCGGCTCGGGCGCGGCGGCGCCGAAGCGAAGCGGATCGCCGCGGTCAAGGGCGTCAGCTTCGAAGTGCCCGAGCACACCACGGTGGCGCTGGTGGGCGAATCGGGCTCGGGCAAGAGTGTCACGGCGATGTCCATCCTCAACCTGCTGCCCGACAACGCCGAACGGCGCGGCCGGGTGCAGTTCCAGGGCCGCGACCTGCTGCAAGCCAGCCTGCCCGAGCTGCAAGCCCTGCGCGGCCGCCAGATCGCCTGCGTGTTCCAGGAACCGATGACCTCGCTGAACCCGGTGTTCACGGTGGGGCGCCAGATCGTCGAGCCGCTGCGCCGTCACCTGGGCCTGGGGCGTCGGGAAGCGCTGGCCAAGGCCGAGCACCTGCTGCACGAGGTCGGCCTGCCCGATCCGCGACGCCGGCTGTCGGCCTATCCGCACGAGCTGTCGGGCGGCCAGCAGCAACGGGTGATGATCGCGATGGCGCTGGCCTGCGAGCCGCAGCTGCTGATCGCCGACGAGCCGACCACCGCGCTCGACGTGACTGTGCAACGGCAGATCCTGGAGCTGTTGGCGCGCCTGAAGGAGCAGCATCGGATGAGCATGCTGTTCATCAGCCATGACCTGGGCGTGGTGGGCGAGATCGCCGACCAGGTGGTGGTGATGCGGCACGGCAGCGTGCGCGAGCGCGGGCCGGTCGAGACCATCTTCAAGGCTCCGCAGGACGCCTACACGCGCGCCTTGCTGGCGTGCCGGCCCAGCCTGGCGGCGCCGCCCCGGCGCCTCGCCATGGTGGACGATGCTCCGGCGCCGCCGCCAGCAGCCCCTGCGCCGGCA
The DNA here is from genome assembly GCF_001017435.1 of Caldimonas brevitalea. Lineage (NCBI taxonomy): Bacteria > Pseudomonadati > Pseudomonadota > Betaproteobacteria > Burkholderiales > Sphaerotilaceae > Caldimonas > Caldimonas brevitalea. Next base: position 71,357 of record NZ_CP011371.1, on the reverse strand, counting down.
CGCAAAGACCCTGACGCACCGATCGTGCTGCAGGTGAGCTCGCTGGCCAAGAGTTTCTGGCTGCGCCAGGGCTGGTGGCGCAAGCGCGAGTTCCGTGCGGTGCGCGACGTCAGCTTCGCGTTGCGCAAGGGGCACACGCTGGGCATCGTCGGCGAATCGGGCTCGGGCAAAAGCACGCTGGGCCTCGCATTGTTGCGTCTGCATGACCCCGCCAGCGGCCCTGTGTCTGGGTCGGCGCTGTACCGCGACACCGACACCGCCCAGCTCGACCTGCTGCGGCTCGGCGACGCCGCCTGGCAACCGATGCGACGCCGGCTGCAGATCGTGTTCCAGAACCCGTATGCGTCGCTGAACCCGCGCTTCACGGTCGGCCAGACCTTGGTCGAACCGATGAACATCCACCGCCTGGGTGGCAGCGGCACCGAACGTGAAGCGCGCGCCCGCAGCCTGTTGGTCAAGGTGGGCCTCGACGAGAGCGCCTTCGACAAATATCCGCACGAGTTCTCGGGTGGCCAACGGCAACGCATCGCGATCGCCCGCTGCCTCACGCTGGAGCCCGAAGTGCTGGTGCTCGACGAAGCCGTCTCGGCGCTCGACGTTTCGGTGCAGGCGCAGGTGCTCAACCTGCTGAAAGACTTGCAAGACGAGCTGGGCCTCGCCTATCTCTTTATCAGCCACGATCTGGCGGTGGTGCGCTTCATGGCCGACGAGGTGCTGGTGATGAAAGACGGCGAAGTGGTCGAGCGGGCCACGCCCGACCAGCTGCTGGCCCACCCGCGCGAACCCTATACCCAGCGCCTGGTGGCGTCGGTGCCACGCGGCGTGGCGCATCGGCTGGTGCCCGCGTGAAGCGGGGCCGGCCCGCCACCCGCGCCCTCTCGTCCCCCCGGCGCCAGGAGGTCGGCGCCGGGCCGGCCAGCCCCACTCTTGCAACTTCGCACGATCGTGCTAAATTGAAAACCATGGAAGCAAAAACCGGCCGCAGTGAACTGACGCTCGCGGCCATTCTGGACACCGCCTTGCTGATGGCCGCCGAAGAAGGGTTGGAGAGCCTGACGATCGGCGAAGTCGCCAAACGCCTGGGCATGTCCAAGAGCGGCGTGTTTTCGCGCGTGGGTTCCCGCGAGGCGCTGCAACGTGCGGTGATCGAGGAATACGACCGCCGCTTCCTCCAGGATGTTTTCGTGCCGGCGATGCGGGAGCCGCGCGGCTTGCCGCGCCTCAATGCCATCATGCGGCTGTGGCTGCAGCGTGCCAAAGACGTCGAGATGCGCACCGGCTGCATCTATTGCGCCGGCGCCTTCGAGTTCGACGACCGCGAAGGCCCGCTGCGCGACCTGTTGCTCGACGGCGTGATGCGCTGGCGCACCACGCTCAAACGCACCGCGATCCAGGCCATCGACGCGGGTCATCTGCGCCCCGACACCGATGTCGAGCAACTGGTCTTCGAGATCGACGGCCTGTTCATCGCTTTGATGCGCGACGCGCGCTTTCTGCGCGACCCGCGCGCGGTCGACCGTGCCTGGAACTCTTACGAAAGGATGATTGCCAGCTACCGCGCCGGCGCCGACCCCTCGCGCTGCTGATCGCGCGGCGCCCCTGCAACCACTGCAGATGGCGTAACGGTTCGGGCGAGTCCACGCCGATGCGTCCAGATGGCCGGCCGGCCAGGCGGCCCCGACGTGAACGATGGATGTGACGACGGTGCGCCGTCGTCTGCATTTCCCACCATTTCGCACGATCGTGCGAAATGCAGGCGAACTTCCGGATGTGCTTGCCGTGCCACCCTGCTGTTGAAACGAAAGGCCCTCGATGACCTCCTCGACTTCCTCGACCCTGCCCTCGCAACCCGTCGCCACCGGACGCAGTTTTGCCGCCCACCGGCTGTTCCCGGTGCTACGGCTCAGCCTGCGCTGGGCCCAGCGCCTCGGCCCCCACCGCGCAGCCCGCGTGGCGGCCGGCGTGTTCTGCACACCTTTGCCCACCAAGCTGGCCGTACGGCACCTGCGGCCCCCCGCGGGGGTGCGCGTCGAGACCTTGCCGTTCGAGAACGTGACGCTCACCCTGTACCGCTGGCCGGCCGCAACCGACGCGCCGGTCGTGCTGCTGACCCACGGTTGGGGCGGCTGGGGCCTGCAGATGGCGGCCCTGGCGACGGCCTTGCAGCAGCGCGGCCTGGCGCCGGTGGCCGTCGACCAGCCGGGGCACGGGCGCAGCGAGGGCTGGCAGAGCACGCTGGCCCAGTTCACGCGGGCCGTCGGCTACCTGGGGGCTCGGCTCGGGCCGCTGCACGCCGTGGTCGGGCACTCGATGGGCGGGGCCGCCGCGCTCAACGCCATCGCCCGCGGCCTCGTGGCGCGCTCGCTCGTCACGGCCGCGTCACCGACGGACCTGGTGCAGGTGACGCGCGACTATGCCGCGGCGTTCGGCCTGGCCGAGGCCACCCGGGGGGCGATGGTGCAGCACATCGAATCGCGTGAAGCCATCGTGTTCGAACAAATGAGCGCCGCGCACCAGGCCCGCCGGGTGGTCCTGCCGACCTTGCTGGTGCACGATCGCGACGACCGGGTGGTGCCGGTCGAGGAGAGCTTGAAGCTCAATGCCTTGCTGCCGGATGCCCGGTTGCTGCTGAGCCAGGGCCTGGGGCACCGGCGTGTGCTGCAGGATGCCGATGTGGTCGAGCAAGTCGGCCGGTTCATCGCCGGCTGAGGGCGCGCCGGGCCGCAGACCCTCTCCGGCCGGGCGCCGGCCCTACACCCACCAGGCGACCGCGAAGATGCCGATCATCACGAAGGACAGCACCACCTTGACCACGGTGCCGATCAACAGGCCGATCCAGGTGGCGAGGCCGACATGCGCCGCGCGCCCGCTGTCGCGGCGTGCCCAGTACTCGCCGGCCATCGCGCCGACCAGCGGCAGGAACAGCAGCCCGACCAGGCCGGTGAAGATGCCGGCGACCGTGCCCAGCGCGGCCCCGATCAGGGCCAGCGGGCTGGCGCCGGCCTTGCGCGCCCCCAGCAGGGCTGCGACGTAATCCGTCAGCCAGGCCAACAGCGCCAGCACCGTGATGGCACCGACGGTCCACGGCGAGACGCGTTCGAAGCCGTCGATCCAGGCCCCGATCACGATGCCGGCCAATACCAATATCGTGCCGGGCAAGACCGGCAGCACCGTGCCAAGCACGCCCAGGCCCATCAAGACGACCGCCAGCCCCCACCAGACGGCAGGCGGCGCAATCTGTACCAGTTCTGTCACCGCAACTCCTTCCCGACAGCGGGAGACGGCAACACCCGCTGTGCGGCCTTGCCCCTGCTGACACCCACAGTATGTCGCCCCACGCTTGACAGAAGACGGCTACTGGCACCTCGTGCATGACGAAACACGCCAATGGTGTAACAGAATTCGTCGCGTTGTAAGTCGAGCCTGAGACAAAACAACGAGATGGCGCGGCCGCGGTTACGAAGCCGAGGTTGGCACAGAAGATGCGCTCAACAAGGCATCTTCACGCAAGGCGGACACACCATGTCGCAACAGGCTCCCAAACGACGCTTCGGCTCGCTGTCGCTCGCCGGCGAAATGGCACGCCGCAGTCGCGCCCATGCCCCCGCCGCACCGCAGCAGCCGGCACGTGGCCGTGGCGGCTGGTCGTCGCTGATCCGCCTGACGCCTTGCAACGAAGAATCGGGCCGTCGCAGCCCCTGGCCTTCGCTGGCACGTCTGTGCCGCAAGCCCAGCGCTGCCCCTGCATTCCTGTGCACCGACTTTGCCCCCAGCCAGTGGTTCAAGCCATGAAAACTGTCGCCGCCTCCGCCATCGCTTCCACCGTGCTCGCGCAGCATTTCGCCGCGCAGCGTGAGTCAGGTCGTACCGGCAGTACCGCGCCGGCCGAGGCCTTGAGTCCGAACGGCAGCCCTGCCGGCCTGCGGCAATACCAGGTGCTGCAGTCGCGCAGCGAACCCGCCCAGCGCACGCTCGCGTTCAAGATGCGCTGAGCGGCCAGATCAGCAGCAGGTCCGCAGCATGCGGGTCTGCGCCACCGTCCCTATTACCCAGAGACTTGCAACACTTCTGGGACGTCGAGGGAGAGGGCGGCGGCCGGGGTGAGAGAGAGCGAGAGAGCCCCGGCCGCCTAACCCCGTTCACGGTGGTTGTTCCATCGTGATCGTCCGACGGTCATCGCATCGTCGTGATGCGTTTCATCGCGATCGCCCCACGGCGCATGCCGTGAATTCCTTTACGTCGCCTCGGGCGACGCGACCCTTTCCCCCATCGCCAGATCACGCCGTACCGCACGCTGGCCGCCCTGATCCAACATCACGGCGACCACAAGCGCGCGGGCCGACCTTGCAGACGGCACCCGCACCGCACCCTCTCGCACCCAGCTCGTCCTTCGCCTCAGGGCCGCTTGCCCAACGGCCACCACCTCTGACCACCTTCCCGCTAGGTGCCGCTCGCGCGCGGCTCTCGTGCACGACGGGCCACCGCGGAACCGAGAACCTCACATCGCACCGCTGCGGAGCATGCCCGCCCGGCACGTCCCGGTGTGCAACTTGCTACCGCGCTCTACACTGCGCGCGCCGCCGGGCGCTCGTCCCGCGGTGTACAGACCGAGAGGAGCTTGATCCATGAGCCTGTTTCCGCACTGGCGCGAGAAGACCGAGGGTGTCGTCGGGCCCGACGAACGCCTGCCCTGGCCACAAACCGTGGCGATGGGGGTGCAGCACGTGATTGCGATGTTCGGCGCGACCGTGCTGGCGCCGTTGTTGATGGGCTTCAACCCCAACGTGGCCATCCTGATGAGTGGCATCGGCACGCTGATCTTCTTTGTGGTCGTCGGTGGCCGCGTGCCGAGCTACCTCGGGTCGAGCTTCGCGTTCATCGGTGTCGTCCTCGCCGCCACCGGCCACCAAGGGCCGGGCAGCAATGCGAACCTGGGCGTCGCGCTCGGCGGCATCATCGCCTGCGGCGCGCTCTACACGCTGATCGGGTGCGCCGTCGCGGCCACCGGCACGCGCTGGATCGAGCGTTTCATGCCGCCGGTGGTCACCGGCGCCGTGGTGGCGGTGATCGGGCTCAACCTGGCGGCAGTGCCGATCAAGAACATGACACCGACGGCTTTCGACGCCTGGATGCAGGCCGTCACCTTCGTGTCCGTCGCGCTGGTGGCCGTCTACACCCGCGGCATGCTGCAACGCCTGCTGATCCTGGTCGGCCTGGTGGTCTCGACGGTGGTCTATGCGGTGCTCACCAACGGCTTTGGGCTGGGCCAGCCGATCGACCTCGCGCCAGTGGCCAAGGCCGCATGGTTCGGCCTGCCAGCCTTCGCGGCGCCGGTGTTCGAGCCGGGTGCGATGCTGCTGATCGCGCCGGTCGCGGTGATCCTGGTGGCTGAAAACCTGGGCCACCTGAAAGCGGTCAGCGCAATGACCGGGCAAGACCTGGACCGCTACATGGGGCGGGCCTTCATCGGCGACGGCCTCGCGACCATGGTCTCGGGCGCCGGCGGCGGCACGGGTGTGACCACCTACGCCGAGAACATCGGCGTGATGGCCGCCACCAAGATCTACTCGACCGCGATGTTCGTGGTGGCCGCGTTGATCGCCGTGGTGCTGGGCTTCAGCCCCAAGTTCGGTGCGTTGATCCAGACCGTGCCCACCGCGGTGATGGGCGGGGTCTCGATCGTCGTGTTCGGGCTGATCGCGGTGGCCGGCGCGAAGATCTGGGTCGACAACCGGGTCGATTTCTCCGACAACACCAACCTGATCGTCGCAGCCGTGACCTTGATCCTCGGCACCGGCGACTACACCTTGACGCTCGGCCAGTTCAAGCTGGGCGGCATCGGCACAGCCACCTTCGGCGCGATCCTGCTCTACGCGCTGCTGCGTCGGCGCTGACGCGACCCGGCCGACCAGCCAGGTCAGCGAACGTCCGGGCTGTCGTCGCGCACCGCGCGCTTGCCGGCCATGATCCACCGGCACAGCGTCGCATGCAGCCGCCCCAGGTCGATCGGCTTGGCGACGAAGTCGTTCATGCCACAGGCCCGCGTGCGCTCCTGCTCCGAGACGAGGGCGGCCGCGGTGAGGGCGATGATGGGCAGGCGCTCGGCGTCGTAGTCGCGCCGCAGCGCCTGCGCCACCTCGTAGCCGCTCATGCCCGGCATGTGCACGTCCATCAGCACGGCGTCGAAATGGCCCGGCTGCCGCTCCACGCAGTCCAGCGCCTCCTGGCCGTTGCAGGCCTGCACCACCTCGACGCCCCACTGCTCGAGCGTGGCGACGGCGATCATCATGTTGACCGGGTTGTCCTCGACCACCAGCACGCGGCTGCCGGCCAGGCCGTCGGTCGCGTCCGCCGCGGGGGGCGCGCCCACCTGTTGCGAATCGGCAACCGGCAAGGGCAGTTCGGTCCAGAACACGCTGCCCACCCCGGGCCGGCTTTCGACACCGACCTGCCCGCCCATCAGGTACGCCAGTTCACGGCAGATCGACAAGCCCAGCCCGGTGCCGCCGTACCGACGCGAGATGGACTCGTCGGCCTGCGTGAAGGGGCGGAACAGGCGTTCCTGCACGGCCGGCGGGATGCCGGGGCCGCTGTCGCGCACCGAAAACCGCAGCTCGCCGCCCGGCAGCCGCGCCGCCTCGATCGCGATGTCACCGTGCTCGGTGAACTTGAGCGCGTTGCTGACGAAGTTGCCGAGGATCTGTTGCAGGCGCACCGGGTCGCCGATCGCCCACCGCTGCACCTCGGCACTGACGTGCAGCGTGAGCGACAGGCTGCGCTCTTGCGCCAGCTCCGCATAGGAACTGTGCAAGGTCTGCAGCAGGTTCCAGAGGTCGAAGGGGATGGCTTCCAGTTGCACCCGGCCCGCCTCGATCTTGGACAGGTCGAGGATGTCCGAGATGATGGCCGACAAGGTCTGGGCACTGTCGACGATGCGGCGCAGATAGTCTTCGCGCCGCTGCGGCTCGATGCCGGGCGACAAGGCCAGCTGCGCCAGGCCGAGCACGCCGTGCAGCGGCGTGCGGATCTCGTGGCTCATGTTGGCCAGGAAGGAGCTCTTGGCCTGGCTGGCCGCCTCGGCCTGCTCCTTGGCCGCCGCCAGGTCGTCCGCCACGCGCCGCTGCTCGGTGATGTCTTCGACGATCCAGATCGTCGCGACGCGCCCCACGTCGGGATCGGCCACGACACGCGCGCGGCAGCGGGCCCAGAAGCGCGAACCGTCGCGGCGGAACATCTCCCACTCGAAGTCGAGCGGCTCGCCGCGTGCCAGCACCTCGCGCGTGACGGAAGCAGACCGCTCGAACTCGAGGTCGGACGGCCAGATCGCCCGCACCCGCTCGCCCACCAGCGTGCCGGCTGGCCAGCCCAGCATGGCTTCGAAGCGGGTGTTGGCCTGGTGGAAGCGACCGTGCTGCACCAGCGCGATGCCGACCGAGGCGTTGTCGAGGATGGCCTTGTATTCGGCGCGTGAACGCTCCCGCTCGGTCACGTCGCGTGCCAGCACCAGCAGGTAGCGGTTCGACTCGACCTCGAACATCGCGCCCGAGATCTGCACCCAGACCACCTGCCCACCCTTGACGTTGTAGGGCAGCAGCATGTCCTGCACCGAGCCCTTCTGGCGCATCTCGGCAAGGATGCGCTCGCGCAGCTCGGGACGCAGCAGCCCCAACTCCAGCACGGTGCGGCCGACCGCCTCTTCGGCGCTGTAGCCGGTGACGCGGGTGAAGCCCGGGTTCACCATCACGTAGCGGCCCGTCTGCGGGTCGGTGACCGTGATCACGTCGGGGCTGGACGAGAACAGACGCGACAGCATGGCCTCCGAACGGAGCAGGGCGGTTTCGGCCTGGCGCCGGCCGGTGTTGTCGAGAAAGATCGACTCGATGGCCCGGCCGTCGGGCCATTCGACCCGCGACCCGGTGGCCGCCACATGCACCTGACGGCCGTCGCGCCGCGTGATGGCGAGGTCGACCAGCGGCAGGCTTTCGCCGAAGGGCAGGGTGTCGAGCTGCACCAGACGCTCCTGGGCGATGCGGGCGGACGCTTCGTCGTAGAGCGAGAACAGGTCGAGGTCGACCATCGCGAGCGGGTCCGGAAAGCCGAACAAACGCGCCGCCGCCTCGTTGGCGGTCATCACCCGGCCGTCGCGATGGATCACCAGCGCCGACGGCGAACGGGCGAACAAGTTGCGATAGCGCTGCTCGCTCGCCGCCACCGCATGTTGCGCTTCGCGCTGTGCGGTGATGTCCTGCCCGACCCCCCAGTAGCCACGGAACACGCCGTCGTCGTCGAAGGCCGGCTCACCGCTCAGCGACAGGTAGAGCCGGCGCCCCTCGGGGCTGCGCAGGCAGACCGTGAGGTCGCGAAACGGCAGGTGGGCCCGCAGCGCGCTCTGGTGTGCTTCCCAGCCTGCGTCACCGTCAAGGGTGAGGCCGGGCATGTCCCACCAGGGCCGCGCGAGGCAGGCGGCGCGGGTCACACCGGTGACACGCTCGAAGGCGTCCGACAGGTAGTGGCAGCAAAACGACTCGTCCTGTTCCCAGTACCAGTCGGCCGCAATGCCCAGCAAGGTGCGAAATCGCTCCCGCTGTCGGGTGGCGTCCAGCAGCATGCGGCGCACCAGGGTGCCCAGGGCCCAGCTGAAGCCGAGGCCGCAGCACAGCACGACGGTCTGCGTCACGACGCGGTTGCGCCACGACAGCGACACCGCGGCCGATGCGCCGGCCAACAGCCCGACACGCTCGAACTGCGCGAGCAGGAGCAGCGCGACGAAACCGACCGCGGCCAGGGCCGCTCCCACCCGCAACCCGAGCAGCAGACCGGACACCATCACCAGCAGCCCCATCATGCCGAGCGCGGGTGTGTGCACACCCTGGCCGGTGGAGACGGCGGCCACCACCAGGGTCGCGATCACGCCGAGCAGCGCAACGCCCATGGACCAGGGGCGGTACCGGTGAGGTGCGGCCAGGCCCAGCGCAAACAGCAACGAGGCGCCGGCGGCAGTGCCCACGGTCACGGCACGCTGACCAGGGAGGAACCCTTCATAGAACAGGCCGACGGCAGCAGCGGCCAGCAGGCACAGCAAACCGCCGGCGATGAAGAAGTAACGCGCGACCTGCCCATCGACCACCGAGGACGGCAGCGATTCGAAGCGGCGTTGACTGCTCACGGGATTCCTGCTGCGGGACAAGCGGCGATTCTAGGAACAGACCTTGCGGCCCGTCGCCCGCGTCTACCCTAGGGAGTGTGCGGCGTGTCACGAAGCGTTGTGTCATCGGCAGACGGGTCACCGCCACCGTGAAGCGGCCGATCCGCTAGGCCGGCCCCCTCACCGCGTCGGTGCGCGCGAGGCGCCTGTGGAATGACGAAGGTCGCGCGATTTAGCACACTCGTGCGAAGTCTGCATCGGCCAGCGCGCTGCCCCGCCGCAACGGCGGGGCGTTGCCGCCGCGGCCAGCACCCGCCCGCCCCCTTGCCTAGCATGCTGAGCAGCAGGCGCCGCAGTCCGGTCGCGTCGCCGCGCCGTCCGGCGGCCGATGCGGCCCTGCGGACAGGCTCATCCATCCCTTTTCATTTCTCTCTCTTCAGGACTGTCATGCCGACCCTGTTCGACCCGATCCGCCTCGGCGAGCTGCAACTCGCCAACCGCCTCGTGATGGCCCCGTTGACCCGCAACCGGGCGGGCGCGGGCCAGACCGTCACCCCGTTGACGGTCGAGTACTACCGACAGCGTGCCAACCCGTCCACCGGGGCGGGCCTGATCGTCACCGAGGCGAGCCAGGTCACGCCGATGGGTCAGGGTTATATCGACACGCCGGGGATCCACACGCCCGAGCAGGTGGCGGCGTGGAAGCGCGTCACCGACGCGGTCCATGCGGAAGGCGGCAAGATCGTCATCCAGCTGTGGCATGTGGGCCGCATCTCGCACGTGTCGCTGTTGCCCGGCGGTCAGGCGCCGGTCGCGCCTTCGGCCATCGCCGCCAAGGCCAAGACCTTCACCCGCAATGGTTTCGAGCCGGTCTCGACCCCGCGCGCGCTGGCCCTCGAAGAACTGCCCGGCATCGTTGCCGACTACCGCCGCGCCGCCCGGCTGGCGCTCGAGGCAGGCTTCGACGGTGTCGAAGTGCACGGTGCCAACGGCTATTTGCTCGACCAGTTCCTGCGCGACGGCAGCAACCACCGCACCGACGCGTATGGCGGCTCGATCGAAAACCGCGCCCGGCTGCTGCTCGAGGTGGTGCAGGCGGTCACAGCGGAGATCGGCGCCGGCCGCACCGGGCTGCGTTTGTCGCCGGTGACGCCGTCCAACGACGCCTACGACAGCCACCCGCAGCCCCTCTTCAACCACGTGGTCGAACGGCTGGCGGCCTTCAAGCTGATGTATTTGCACATCATCGAAGGCCAGACCGGCGGGGCGCGCGACCTCGGCGACAAGGGCATCAGGTTCGACTACGAGGCCCTGCGCCAGCGCTACGACGGCCCGTGGATGGTCAACAACGGTTATGACCGGCAGATGGCGCTCGATGCCGTCGCGAGCGGACGTGCCGACCTGGTCGCGATCGGCCGCCCGTTCATCAGCAACCCCGACCTCGGGCGCCGGCTGCGCGACAACGTCAGCTTGACCCCGGTCGACAACGCCACGCTGTACGGCGGTGGCGCCGAGGGCTACACCGACTATCCGACGCTCGAGAACGCGACGGCGTGACCCGACGAGGCCGGCCGCGCCCCCGCGGACGCCGTCAGCCGGCCAGCCGCAGCCCCATCCAGCGGCCCCAGGGATGGGTCTCGAGGGTGCTGAACCCATAACGTTCATAGAAGGCGATCGCGCGCGGGTTGTGGGCCGACACCCCCAGGTGCACGCCCGGCACGCCTCGCTCGCGCAGCGCCTGCATGAACCGTGTCATCAGTGCCCGCCCCAGCCCCTGCCCCTGGCCGCGGGGCAACAAGTCGATGTGCAGATGCGCAGGGTGATCGGCCAGAAACGGCAGGTCGGTCGGCAAGCCCTGGTGGATCACGCGCACCAGGGCGGCGTCGCCTCGCTCATCGTCGGGGTCGGGGAGCGCATGCCGGCGTCTCAGGGCCGGCCACCAGTGCCGTTCACAAGCCTGGGCATAACGCACGCTGTCGGCCGTGCCCAGCACGTAGCCCACCACGCCGGACGCGTCCTCGGCGACGAACACCAGCGCAGGCTCCAGTGCGGCATAGGGCGCCGCGTAGACGTCTCCGAGCAAGCGCGGGTCGGCATGATGGGCGGTCGCGTCCTCGCCATGCCAGCCGGTGCGCAGGCAGATTTCATACAGCGAGGCGAGGTCGCCCGATCGGTAGGGCCGGATCGGCGCGGCCTGCAAGGGTGCGGTCATCGGGGGGGAGGGGGTCGACGCGGTTCAGCGGCAGCAGCCCTGCAGGACACGGCCCGCCGGCAGCGAGACCCACGCGCGGTGGGTCGACGGCAGCAGATCGGCGGCACGGTCGGCGCAGCTGTCCTCACGCACCATCGCGACCACCGGACCGTCCCGGTCGCCGCCACCGCGCCACACCGCCACGGGCGGCTGCTCGGCGTCGAGGCGGTGCCACTGCCCCCGCGCCGCAGGCGTCGCGCCGCGCTGCCCCGGCCAGGCCAACCGGCTGCTCAGATCGCCGATCTGCAGCCGCCACGGCCCGCGCTTGTCGACCCCGCTGCAATACAGCCAGCCGGACTCGGTCGGCCCGGCATCCCCCCGCACGGACACGAGCGTGAGCGCCACCTTGGCAGCGGGCCGCGCCAGCGGAATGCGCGTCGATTCGCCGGCATACACCAGCCGGCCGTTGCGCAGCACGCGCGCTGTCAGCGCATAGGGCCGACCCGTTTCGATCCGCTCGCTCTCGAACGGCAGCAGCAGCCGGGGCGGCCATGCCGCCGACGTCGCCGTGGCCCGCGCGCGGCCCAGGCGTTGTGGCACGGAGGCGGTTTCGCTCTGCGTCAGGTCGAGCAACTGCACCTCGACCTCGTCGCCCTGGCGCCAGCGGGCACCGGCCGGCAGGCCGAGCGCCACCGACAGGCGTCCCTGCGGGCCCTCGGGCTCACCCAGCAAGGAGAACCAGTCACGCAGGCCGTGCGGCGTACGCTCGAGTGCCGCGCGCATCACTTCGAGTGTCTGAGCGTCCGGCGAGCCGGGCGGATAGGGCTGCTCGCCCGGCAGCCGCCCGAAGTACAGCCGTTCTTCCGTCGCGGCGAGTGGCGCCTGGCGTGGCACCGCTGCCGTCCGCCCGTCAGACCCGGCACGCCGGGGCAGCACGGCCAGGACCAGCAGCGGTGCCGACCTGAGCCCGGCGGCCTGGGGCTGGTATTCGACGACATAGACCGACTCGGCCCCCGGCTGCAGCACCGCAGCCTCTTCACCCCGCACCGCCAACACGACGTAACGGTCCGGCAGCCAACTGGGCGGCAAAGCGAGACGCACGCCGGCCTCGCGGTCGATCATCAAGCGCTGCGGTGCGGCCTCGCCGCGACAGGTCAACGACGGCCCGTCGCCCTCTTCGAGCCAGGCCTCGTTGCCGCGGGTGCGCAGGCGCCGCCGGCCGTCGCCAAACAGCGCGCCTTCCGCGCTGTCGAGACTCGGCAGTTCCCAGCGTTGATCGAGCCGGCTGACCCAGGCACGGGAAGGTGCGCCGGCATGGTCGAAGCTGGCCACCAGACGCGAGCCATCGTCGCAGCGATAACTCATGCGCCACGAGGGAGGCGGCGTCAACGGGGCGGCCATCACGGCAGCGCTCGCCAAAGCAGCGCCCGCCATCCACCGGCTGGCAGCGCGTCGGGATCGGGACATCGGAGCAGGTTGAAGGGCTAGAACCGCGGGCACTTTCGGCGAAAACCGTCACCTCTGCAAGTCGCGATCCGACAGGCAGGCTCGCCCGAGGGCTGTTCGGTGCGCCACCGCCAGGCGGGCCCGGCGGCACTCGCGGCCCGCCCTGCAAAACCGCCGCGCGCGATGCGCACCCATTTCCGTCGTGCGCGGGGATAGCCCGAGTGGTCGTCGGCGCGCGGTCTGCGCACACTGGACCACAACCCTTTGCCGATCAGGAGAGTTCTACGATGCAGATCCGACGCAGACGCCACTGGTTGCAGGCCAGCTTGTGCGGTATGGCCAGCCTGCTCGCGCCCGGCTTCGGTTGGAGCCAGACCGCCGCATGGCCCGCCAAACCGATCCGCCTCGTCGTGCCCTTTGCGCCCGGCGGCACCACCGACTTGCTGGCACGAGCGCTCGCGCCCGAGCTGAGCAAGTCGCTCGGGCAACCGGTGGTGGTCGAGAACAAGCCCGGCGCCGGCGGCAACCTCGGTGCCGCTGATGTGGCCCGGGCGCCGAACGACGGGCATACCTTGTTGATGGGCACGGTGGGCACCCACGGCATCAACCAGTCGCTCTACCCCAAGCTGCCCTACGACCCGATCAAGGACTTCGCACCGGTGACGCTGGTGGCCGGCGTGCCCAACGTGCTGGTGATCAACCCGGCCAAGGCACAGGCCTACAAGATCAACGGCGTGCCCGACTTGATCCGCTACGCGCGCGCCCACCCGGGCAAGCTCAACATGGCCTCGAGCGGCAACGGCACCTCGATCCACCTGTCGGGCGAGTTGTTCAAGTCGATGACCGGGACCTATATGCTGCACTTCCCGTATCGCGGCTCGGGCCCGGCCTTGATGGATCTGATCGGCGGCAATGTCGACGTGATGTTCGACAACCTGCCCTCGGCCTTGCCGCATATCAAGGCCGGCAAGCTCAAGGCACTGGCGGTGACCAGCGGCAAACGTTCGGAGGTGCTGCCCGACGTGCCGACGGTCGAGGAAGCCGGCCCGGTGAAAGGATATGAAGCCAGCTCCTGGTTCGGGCTGCTGGTGCCGGCCGGCACGCCCGCCGAGGTGGTGCAGCGGCTGCACCAGGAGACCGCAAAGGCGCTCGCTTCGCCAGCCCTCAAGGAGCGGTTGCTCGCACAAGGCGCGATCCCGAGCGGCATCGGGCCGGCCGAGTTCGCCAAGCTGATCGGCAGCGAAACCCGCAAGTGGGCCGAGGTGGTGAAGGTGTCGGGCGCCAAGGTCGATTGAACCAGCCGCGCAGGGCCGGCCCTCGGCACCTCGGGCGCAAGAAAAGAAAAAAGGCCGCGAGAGCGGCCTTTTTGTCGTGGCGCGAGCGCCGCCTTCAGGTGGCCTTGGCCAGCCCCAGCGACTCGATGATCGCCTTTTCCTTCTTGAAGGTCTCTTCGGCGAACTTGCTGTATTGCGCCGAGCTCATGTAGATCAGTTCCTGGTCGAACTTCGCCAACGCTTCCTTGTGGTTGGGCATCTCCATGGCCTTCTTGAAGGCGTCGTGCAGCGTCTTCACCAGCTTGGGGTTCATGCCCTTGGGCGCGGCCAGGCCATAAGGCGAGGTCTGCACGATGTCGATGCCCAGCTCCTTCAACGTCGGCACGTTCGGGAAGGTCGGCAAACGCTTGGCGCCCCAGGTGTTGAGCACCTTGAGCTTGCCCGCCTGGACGTGCGGCGCGAAGCCGGTGGAGTCGGCTGCGGCCATGATCTCGCCACCGAGCAGGGCCGGCATCAGCTGCGCGCTGCCGCGATACGGCACGTGGTTGAGCTTGATGCCGACACGGCGGGCGATGTCTTCCATCGTCAGGTGCGGGCTGGTCAGCTGGCCGGTCGAGCCGTAGGTGAGGCGGCCGGGGTTGGCCTTGGCCCAGGCGACGAAGTGGGTCCACGACTGCAGCGGCGACTCGGCCGGCACGACGATGCCGAACGAATAGCCGGTGACGCACAGCAGATAGGTCAGGTCCTTGACCGGGTCCCAGTTGATCTTGGTGGTGTAGGGCAGGCGGAACACCCCCAGCGGCGTCTGGCCGATGGTGTAGCCATCGGGCTGGGCGTTCTGCAGCGCAGTCGCCGGCAGCGTGCCGCCGGCGCCGGGACGGTTCTCGACCACCACGGTCTGGCCCAGGATCTTGCCGGCGTTCTCGGCCAGCACGCGCATCGTGATGTCGGTCGGGCCACCGGCCGGGAAGGCGATGATCAGCTTGATGGGCTGGGACGGGAAGGTCTGCGCCCGCGAGCCGCCCGCGGCGCCGAGCGAGACCGCGGAAGCGCCCAGCACCTTGAGCATTTGTCGACGTTGCATGTATGGAGTCCTATGTTCTTCGGAGGAGAGAAGTGGTCCGCCCGAGGATCGCACCGGTCGCAACCCGACGGCACTCGTATTTCACCTGAGGATCTGTCGCTGAAGCGTCAATAACACCCGATTTGTTCCATCAGGCAGCACGCATCACCGCATGAGCGTCGTGCGCAGCCTCCATCAACCGTGCTTCATCCAGCTCGCCCAGGGTCGCGGCGGCCCGCACTGCAGCATCGACCGCCTCAGGAGCACGCAGCAAGTAATGTGCGACCGCCGACAACGCGCACAGCGGGCGGGCGCCCGGCTTGTCGGGCCATTCACCGCCAGACTGCACCACCACGTGGTAGCGCACGCAGGTGATGGCCGCGGGGGTCAGCATCCAGGTCTCGCACAAGGCGGCGCCGAGGGCGTCATGGCTGACGCCGTAGGTTTGCATTTCCTGCAACACCAACAGGTCATCGCTGGGTGCGTTTTTCAGCATCGCGCCGTATTGCTCGGGCGCATGCTTGAACATCACCGCCTTGCCGCATTCTTCAAACAGGCCGGCGGAGTGGGCGGCAAAACTCTGCATGCCCAGGCGGCGCGCCATCAGGGCCATCAGCATGCCGCGGCGGTTGGCGCGGAACCACAGCGCGTCCAGCTCGGGCGAGGCCGGAAACACCGAACGCAAGCCCATCTCGAAGGTGATGGCGGCGACCTCGCTGGTGCCCAGGTACTGGATCGCCTGCTGCACCGTGCGCACCGGCTGGCGCAGGCCGTAGAGCGGCGAGTTGAGCGCCTTCAGCACCGCTGCGGCCAGTGCCATGTCGCCCTCGATCAGGCTGCCCATGGCCTTGAAGTCGACCTGCTCCTCTGCGAGCAGCAGCGACAGCTGCATCAGCACCTGGGGCTGGGCGGGCAGGTCGATGTTGAGCGAACGGAGGGTGGGATCGACGGGCATGGCGGTGCGTGACAGTCCTGCAAGGATGGATCATGGTAAGCGCAAGCACCGCGGACGGAGTGCCCTGGTGCCCGCCCAGGGCTTGCCGCTCCTCTCAGGCGGCGGCTTCGCTGACCTCACGGCGGCGGAACATGCCCCAGCCCTCCATGCGCAACACCACCTCCTCGTTGCCGTCGGCCCGCGTCGCCAGCGCCTCCCACTGGCTGCGCACCAGGCCGACATGGGGCTTGCTGTTCATCGGCCGGGCCTCGAGCACGGTCATGCGCACCCGCAGCACGTCGCCGGGGTAAACCGGCTTGAGCCACTGCAGCTTCTCGATGCCGGGTGAGCCGAGGCTGGCCGCCTTGAGCAGATAGTTGTCGCACATCATCCGCATCACCATCGCGCAGGTGTGCCATCCGCTGGCGGCCAGGCCGCCGAACAAGGACTGCTTGGCGGCCTCTTCATCGAGGTGAAAAGGCTGCGGGTCGAACTCGCTGGCGAAGCGGAGCACCGCTTCCTTGTCGACCTTCAGGCCGCCGAACTCGCGAACCGAGCCGGGCGCAAAGTCTTCCCAGAAATAGACGGGCGTAGCAGCAGCAGTCATGGCAAACCAGCGACGAAAACGAAGAAGCGACCATGGTATAGCGACCCCCGTTTTGCCGCTGGCGGCGGCCTTGCGGCTCGGCTAGGCGACACCGGGGTCGCCGAGCGACAGCTGCCAGGCCTGCAGCGTCGCCTCCACCGGCACCGCACGCGCCAACGCCATCCAGACGCCGAACGGCAATCGGCCATCTTCGAAGGCGGCCCGCTTGGGCGCCTGGCGTGCCACCACCAGCGGCCCTTCGAAGGTCTTGCCCTGCGCCACGATGACGCCGCATTCGGGCGGCACCTCGTCGGGCTCGGCGATGCCTTGGGCGATCACGTAGTAGCACTCGCGGCACAGGGCCAGGTAGGCGGCGCGCTTGTCAGGCCGCTTGAGGTCGGCCAGCAGGTCGGAGCGCCGCACCTTGATCTCGTGCACGACCGGATCGAGGTAGGCCTCGACGCTGGTGTGCCGCACCGAGTAGACGTCCGGCCGGGCCATGCACCAGCGGCCCTCCGGCCCGGGGGCGCCGCAGTCTTCCAGGTCCGGCAACAGCGGCAAGGCGGGCTCGGCGGGGGCCAGTTCCACCCGCGACCCCGCCACCTTGGCCCGCAACCCGAGGCCGCGCCACGCCAGCCGCCCGTCGCGCAGCAGTTGCTGCGCGACCCGTTCGACCAGCATCTCGTGCAGGTCATAGGCCGCCCGGTTGCGTTGCAGGGCCTGCGCGAGCACCTGCAGCCCGGCTTCGGTGACCCGCAGCCATTCACGGCCATCGGCCGCCGGCACCCGCTCGAGCAGGCCCTCGGCGAGCAGCTCGACCTCGATCACGTCCAGGCACGGCCAGCCGGCCGATCGGTAAATGTCGCGCAGGCGGCGGTGGTGGAGACGGCTCAGGGCAGGCATCGAGGGGGAGGGGGAAGGGTGCGGGCACACCATCTGCTATGGCGTTTCACGGCCAGCGGCCACGTTGTACACCCACTCCCACGACACGATCAACACCTGCAGCACCCACCATGGACGCCATCGACCTGCTCACCCGCCAGCACCGAGAACTCGAGTCGCGCATGAAGGCCTGGACCGAGGCCGACGACACCGAAGCGCAACGTCGGCTGTTCGCCGAAGTGGCCGATCACCTGACGGTGCACGTCGCCTCGGAGGAGCAGGTTTTCTACCCGGCCGTGAAGGCGCAACGCACCGAAGACATCCTGCTGGAGTCGCTCGAAGAACATCTCTCGCTCAAGCGTCTGCTCGCCGACCTGATGGCGCTGCAGCCCGACGACCAAACCTTCGAGCCGAAGTTCAAGGTGCTGAAGGAGCAGACCGAACACCACCACAAGGAAGAGGAAGAGAACCTGTTCCCCAAGGTGAAGCAGCTGCTCGACGCACCGCGCCGGGCGACGCTCGGCGAGGAGATGCTCGCACTGCAGATGCGACTGCGCCGCGAAGGTCGCCCGCGCGAGGCGGTGCCCGAGCAGACCGACAAGGCCGCCCCGCTGGCATGAAGGTGGCCGCCGCTGAGGCGGCCACCGGTGGTGCAGGTCAGGAGCGGCGCAAGCGCGCTGCCGGACCCCGGCCCCACAGCGCCAAGGCCGCGACCGCCGCCAGCGCGACCACCGCGGTGCTCTTGGGATGCAGCACGGCCTGGGTGTAGAGGCTGGGACGTGTCAGCTGGCCGGGGTGGCGCCCGCGCACCTGGCCGCCGCCATTCGGTTCATAAAGGTTGCTGCCCTGGCGTTGCGCCGGTTCGTCACGCAACTGGGCGTTGATCAAGACCTTGCGACTGATCCAATCGAGCAGACGCGGCGCATGCGGGCTCATGCTGCCCATCATCTTGCTGGCGCTGCCGACGAAGACGTCGCGCTTCGGGTGCTGCGCCGCGTGCAGGATGGCCTCGGCCACCATTTCGGGCGTGTACACCGGCGGCGCCAGCTTGGGCTCGAACTCGGTGTAATTCTTGGCGTGATCGGTAAAAGGCGTTGCGATCGAGGCCGGCTTGATGAGCGTCACCGAGACCGGTGCCCGGTCGTCTTCCAGCTCCACCCGCAGACTGTCGGTGAAACCTTTGACCGCGTGTTTGCTCGCGCTGTAGAGGCCTTGCAGCGGCACGGCGCGGTCCGATGCCATGCTGCCCAGGTTGATGATGGCGCCGCCTTTCTCGCGCAGATGGGCTGCGGCGATGAGCGAGCCGTACACCACACCCCAGAAATTGGTCTCGAACAAACGTTGGCCGTCGCGGTCCCGCACGTCTTCGAGCTTGCCCCAGATCGACACGCCCGCGTTGTTGACCCAGGTGTCGAAACCGCCGAAATTCTCGATCGCGGTGTCGGCCACCAGCTGCAGGTCTTCGCGTCGCCCGACGTCGGCGACCACGTACATGGCGCGGCCGCCTTCGGCGACGATCTGCCGGTTGGCCTCGGCGAGCGCCTGTTCGTCGCGCGCCACCAGCAGCACGTTGGCACCGCGCTGCGCCGCCATCAAGGCGGTGGCCAGCCCGATGCCACTGGTGGCGCCGGTGATGACGATGGTTTGTTGGTTCAGAGGTTTCAGCTTGGGCTTCATCACGTACTCTCCCGGTTGTTGTGAGGGGCCGGCTGCCGTGCAACCCGCAGGGTCGACGCAGTCCCGCCACGCTTCGCCTCGTCGGCAACCGCTGTGCCGGTCGGTGCCTGTCCGACATGGATGAGATCGCCCGGCTGCTCGCCGACGTGCAGGGCTGCACGCTGTGCGCGGCCCATTTGCCGCATGGCCCGCGGCCGGTGCTGCAGCTGCACCCCGACGCGCGCATCCTGATCGCCGCGCAGGCGCCGGGCCGCAAGGTGCATGAGACCGGCATTCCCTTCAACGATGCCAGCGGCGAACGACTGCGCCACTGGATGGGCGTCGACCGCGCCACCTTCTACGACGCCCGCCGCATCGCCATCGTGCCGATGGGATTGTGTTTCCCCGGCTCGGCGCGCCAGGGCGACCTTCCGCCGCGCCGCGAGTGCGCACCTCAGTGGCGCACACGTTTGCTGCAGCCGCTGCGGCAACTCCAACTGACCCTGGTGGTGGGGCGTTATGCGCAGAGCTGGCATCTGAGCGACGCCGGACGCGGCGTGACCGAGGTGGTGCAGGGCTGGCGCGAGCACCTGCCGACGGTCATCCCGCTGCCGCACCCGAGCCCGCGCAACCAGCTGTGGGTGCGCCGGCACCCGTGGTTCGAGGCCGAGCTGTTGCCGGTCCTGCGCGAGCGTGTGGCCGAAGTGCTGACTCGCTAACCTCCGTGCCAAACACTGCGGTGCGAGCGCCTTCCGGACGGCCGTCCGACGCTCATTCCACCACCTGAACCCCCTTCCAGAACGCCACGCGGCCCTTGATCGACGCGGCCGCGTCCTTGGGTTCGGGGTAGTACCAGACCGCGTCCGGGTTGGCGTTGCCGTCGATCAGCAGGTTGTAGTAGTGCGCGGTGCCCTTCCACGAGCAGCTCGTGCGGGTGTTGCTGGGCATCAGGTAGTCACGGCAGACCGCGGTTTCGGGAAAGTAGTGGTTGCCTTCGATGACCACGGTGTCGTTGCTTTCGGCGACCACGGTGTTGTTCCAGATGGCTTTCATCGCGAGATCCTTTTGAGAGGGATGAGACGTGAGCGGCGGCCGAACAGCGCCGGCACCTCACTACTATGTTAGGCGGCCACCGGGCGGTGCATGGTAGGGATGGCGGCGCCCGGCGAGCTTCATTAAGCTCGCGGCCGCTTGGAGCAGATATGAGCCATCCCCGTCACACCGGTAGTCGCGGCCCCCTCGGCGGGCCCGCACAGCGTCCCATCGTCGATCGCGGCACTCTCACACGGCAGGCCGGCAAGCCGCCGGGCCCGACCTGCAGTTCCGCCCTGTTTCCCACCACGGCCGAGATGCTGCACTCGGGTGCGCAGTTGGCGATGGACCCGTATGCACAAGAGATCTTCGACTTGTGGTTCAGCGGCAAGGCGCCGTCGGAGGTGGTGTTCGACAACGAAAAATGGGCGCGCTACATGCAAGCCGACGCCGGCCTGCAGCAGCAGATCGCCGAGCGGCTGGCCGAGCATGCGGCGTCGAACAGCGTGCGCATGCCGATGCACCAGAACGGCGGGCGCCATGAGGCCGAGTTCCAGCTGACCTGGCATGCCGAAGTGGGCGGTGAGACCGGCGGCTACCGCAGCGGCTACGCGGTGCTGCACGGCACCGACCGCACGGTGGGCGACTTCGGCGCCAGCGGCCGCTTCAGCGCCGTGCGGCGCAGCAGTGGCGAGGGCTATACGGTCACCTACACCGACCTGCGCTTCGTCTTCAACGATCGCGTCAACATGAACAAGAAGTACGCATCGGACGTGCAGTTCGGCGTGCTGGCGGGCAACATGGCCCGCTGCCTGGGAGGCGACCCGCCGCGCGACTACATCCTGCGCGTGGTCTGGCGCGAACCCGGCCCGCGCAAGTTCGACGTGGGCGGCGGTTTGCTGAAAGAATTCCGCAACCTGTGACGGGCCGGGTGGCACGTGTGCGGCGTCGCCCCCGCGGGGCGGCGACAATATCGGATTCGCACGCGCCGCCCCGGCTTCCGTCCGGGGCCTCGGGGCCCAGGCTGCCGCGCGTGCCTGGAGCGACGCGTGGCCTACCAAGTCAAGGAAATCTTCTACACCCTGCAAGGCGAGGGCGCCAATGCCGGGCGCCCTGCCGTGTTCTGCCGCTTTGCCGGCTGCAACCTCTGGAGCGGCCGTGAGGCCGACCGGGCCTCGGCCGTGTGCCGCTTCTGCGACACCGATTTCGTCGGCACCGATGGCACCTTCGGCGGGCGTTATGCCGACGCGGCGGCGCTGGCCGCCGCCGTGGCGGGGCAGTGGACCGGGCGTGGTGGCCGCCGCCTGGTGGTGCTGACCGGCGGTGAACCGCTGCTGCAGGTCGACACGGCGCTGATCGACGCCTTGCACGAGGCCGGCTTCGAGATCGCCATCGAGACCAACGGCAGCATCGCCGCGCCCGAGGGCATCGACTGGATTTGCGTCAGTCCCAAGGCCGGCGCGCCGCTGCACCAGACGCGTGGCCAGGAGCTGAAGGTGGTGGTGCCGCAACCCGGCCTCGACCTCGACGCGCTCGCGACACTCCCTTTCGAACACCGCTTCCTGCAGGCCATGGACGGGCCCGATCGCGTGCGCAACACCGAATGGGCCGTGCAGCACTGCCTGACGGACCCGCGCTGGCGATTGAGCGTGCAGACGCACAAAGTGTTGAACATCCGGTAAGCCCGCATGCAGTACGAACTGACCCAACGCTTCTTTTTCGAAGCCGCCCACACGCTCGAACGTAAGGTCGACGCCGAGCCGAGCCGTCGTATCCACGGCCACACCTATTTCGCCGAAGTGGCCGTGCGGGGCGCACCGCAGGCGGACACCGGCATGGTGATGGACCTGGGCCATCTGCGCCGCGCCATCGATCCGGTGCGCGACGCACTCGACCACCGTTTGCTCGACGAAGTCGAGGGCCTGACACGGCCCACGCTCGAAGGTTTGTGCAGCTACATCGCCAGCGCACTGTCGGACAGCGTGCCCCAGCTGGCCTGGGTGCGTGTCTGGCGCGAGGCCTCGGGCGACACCTGCACCTTGACCTTGCGCGCCCCGGCCTGACGCGGGCTAGCTAGCGCCGCGCCGTAGCGGTCGCCGGCAGGGCCAGCTCGATCAGCCGCGGCTCGGGTCCCGCCGCGCCGACGCTGACGCGCGCCACGCTGATCGGCAGTGTGAAGCGGCGCGGCCCTGCACTGCCCGGGTTGAGCCACCACACGCCATCGCGCTGCTGCAGCCGCGGCTTGTGCGAGTGCCCGCTCACCAGCACCTGCACCCCGTCCGGCAGCGGCGGCAGCTGGGCGAGGTCGTGCAGCATGAAAAACACCACGCCGCCGAGTTCGAGGCGCAACTGTTCCGGCAGCCGCTCGGCCCACGCCCCTCGGTCGTTGTTGCCGCGCACCGCGCTGACGGGAGCGATGTCGGCCAATCGCTCGAGGATGTCCGGGCCACCGATGTCGCCGCCGTGCAGGATGTGCCGGCAGCCGGCCAATGCGGCCAGCGCCTGAGGCCGCAGCAAGCCATGGGTGTCGGAAATCACCCCGACGTCGAAGGAACTGCGGTCGCCGGTCATGGCGGTGATTCTGCCGAGACCCGCATACGCCCGCCGCCCGGCCGGTGATGCCCTGCCGCGCTGGAAGCGTATCGATACCGCAGGCCGCCGCCCCGCCGGCCCGGCGCCAAGCGACAACCCGGGTCGCCGGGTATGCGGTGTGCTGCGCGAAAGAGGCCCAGATCTCCTAGGAGGGCTGTTGTCATGCCTGCTTTGCCTCCGCTAGAGCGCCTGTTGGTGGTGTCGCCACATCTCGACGACGGCGTGTTCGCCTGCGGCCAGTTGCTCGCCGCCCACCCCGGCAGCACCGTGCTGACCGTGTTTGCCGGCGCGCCCGGCGACGAGGCGCTGAACACCGACTGGGACGCCCGCTGTGGCTTCAGCAGCAGCCAGCAGGCGATGGCCTCGCGGCATGAGGAAGACCGGGATGCGCTGTCGCTGCTGGGCGCACGGCCGGTCTGGCTCAGCTTTCTGGACAGCCAGTACGAGCAGACACCCAGCGCGGACGACATTGCCGGCGCCCTGCTGGCCGCGGTCGACGAACTGCGGCCGGGCGCCGTGGTGATGCCGATGGGGCTGTTCCATTCCGACCATACGCTGGTGCACGAGGCCTGTTTGCAAGTCGCCGGGCAACGTCCGCAGCTGCTGTGGCTCGCCTACGAGGATGCCTTGTACCGGCGCATGCCCGGCCTGCTGCAGCGGCGCTTGCTGGCGCTGGCCGAAGCCGAGGTGTGCGCGACGCCCGCGTTTCCGCAGCGCAGCGGGGCGCTGGCCGACAAGCAGCGCGCCATCCAGGCCTATGCCAGCCAGCTGCGCGCCTTCGGCAAGGGCGGCTATGCCGACGTGCTGGCGGCCGAGCGCTATTGGCAGATCACGCCGCCCGCACAGCGCACAGCGCCGAGCCGCCGGGCCACATCGCGTGCCGAGGCGCTAGCGCGCGAACGCGAACGGCTGGCGGCCACGCACCGGGTGAAGATGAAGGAACCCCATCGTGCTGTTTGACCCGCGCACCAGCATCGTCGTGCTGACGCACAACCGCGTCGACGAGTTGTCGCGCACGCTGGCACACTTGATCGCACTGCCCGGACGGCTGCCGCTGATCGTCGTCGACAACGCTTCCACCGACGGCACCAGCGCCCGCATCCGCCACGACTTCCCGCAGGTCCAGCTGGTGCGCTGCGACGACAACCTCGGCGCCGCCGGACGCAACGCCGGTGTGGAGCAGGTGCGCACGCCCTATGTCGCCTTCTGCGACGACGACACCTGGTGGGCCCCGGACGCCTTGCAGCGCGCCGGCGACCTGCTCGACGCCCACCCGCGCGTCGCCGCCGTCGCCGCGCGCGTGCTGGTGGGGCCGCAAGGGCGCGAGGACCCGACCTGCCGCTTCATGGCCCACAGCCCGTTGCAGGCGAACGACCTGCCAGGGCCCGCCTTGATCGGCTTCATGGCCGGCGCCGTGGTGATGCGCACCGACGCCTTCCGGGCCGCTGGCGGCTACGAGCGCCGGCTGTTCATCGGCTGCGAAGAGCGTTTGCTGGGGCTCGACCTCGCCTCGCATGGCTGGCAGATGGTGTATGCGGCCGACGTCGTCACCCACCACCATCCTTCGCCTTCCCGCGATGCTGGCGGGCGGCGTGTGCTGCACAGCCGCAACACCTTGTGGATCGCCTGGATGCGGTTGCCCTGGAGCAGCCTGTGGCACGAGACACGCCGGGTGCTGCGGGAAGCCGCCGCGTCCGACCAGCTGGCCGCCGTGCTGCGGCAGAGCCTGGCCGGCCTGCCGTGGGTGCTGCGGCAGCGCCGCGTGCTGTCACCGGAAGTGGAGGACATGCGGCGCCAGGTGCTCGGCGGGCCGCCGAGGCGTGCGGTGAAACCGAACCCGGCGCGCGCCTGAACGGCCGTCGCCCGTCGAAAGGCTCCCACATGCCTCGAACCACGACCACCTCTCCCCGTGCGCCGCGGGGGACCCCCGCCCCGCTCGAGGTGCCGGCTGGCGAGACCCCACCCGGCGTTCCGTTCGACCCGCCGCCGCGCCCACCCCAGGTCGAGTTGCATGGCAAGGGCGCCGGCTTGCGCGCCTTGCGCGCTCTGAGCGAGCAGGCCGCCGGCTGCCGCGAGTGTCCGCTGGGCTTCTACGCGACCCAGACGGTGTGGGGTGAGGGCGATGTACAAGCGCGCGTGATGCTGGTCGGCGAGCAGCCCGGCGACCAGGAAGACCAGGCCGGCCGGCCCTTCGTCGGCCCCGCGGGCCGTTTGCTCGACCGGGCGCTGACGGAACTCGGCTGGCCGCGCGAGCGGCTCTATGTCACCAACGCCGTCAAGCACTTCAAGTACGAGTTGCGCGGCACCCGACGGCTCCACAAGACGCCGGCACAGCGGGAAGCGGCAGCCTGCCACCACTGGCTGGAAAGCGAGATCGAGGCGGTGCGGCCCGAAGCCATCGTCGCACTCGGCGCCACGGCGGCGCGCTCGCTGCTGGGCCGCACGGTGCCGGTGATGGCCGAGCGCGGCCAGTGGTTGTCACGCCCAGACGGGCGGCGCGTGTTGATCACGCTGCACCCGTCCGCCTTGCTGCGGCTGCGCTCGCCCGAGCGCGAGCAGGCCTATGCGGCCTGGCTCGAAGACCTGCGCCGGGTGTCGGCGACGGCGGCCGTCTCGGACTGACGGTCGAGGGCCTGCTCAGCCCGGCGGCAACGCCAGCCCGGCAAGCAGTTTTTCGAGCGCGTCGGGGTCGACCGGTTTGACCAGATGGAAATCGAAGCCGGCCTCTTTGGAGCGCCGCTTGTCGTCTTCCTGGCCCCAGCCGGTGAGGGCGATCAGCACCGGCCGGCCGCCGTCCGGCAGGGCACGGATGCGGCGACAGGCTTCGTAGCCATTGATGCCGGGCAAGCCCAGGTCGAGCAGCACCACCTGGGGCGCGGTGGACGCCGTCAACGAAACCGCCTCGAGGCCGTCGTGCGCCGTACTGCTCTCGTGGCCCATCAGCTTGAGCATGACGGCGAGGCTGATCGCGGCATCCTGGTTGTCATCGACGACCAGGATGCGGTATTTGGACAGGCCGCCGCTCCCCGTGCCGCTGCCATCGTCCGGGCCGTCGTCGGCCACCGGGCTGGCAACCGGCAATTGCACGCTGAACTGGCTGCCCTTGCCCCGGCCGTCGCTGTGCGCGTGCACATGGCCGCCGTGGAGCGAGACCAGGCCCCGCACCAGACTCAGACCGATGCCCAATCCACGCTGGGAAGACTGGGGCAATTGTTCACCTTGCATGTACAACTCGAAAATTTGTGGCAACACGTCGGGTTCGATGCCGATGCCATCGTCTCGCACCGTGATCACCGCTTGGCCACCCTGACAGTCGACCGTCAGGGTGATGCACCCGCCCGGCGGAGTGTACTTGGCGCTGTTGATGAGCAGGTTGCCCACCACCTGGGCCAGCCGGGTACGGTCCCCGTCGACGAACAGCGGGTGCGGCGGTGGCACCAGTTCAAAACGGTGGCCAGCCGCTTCCAGAGGCCCCCGGCTCGCCTCGACCGCGTCGCCCACCACGTCCGTCAGGTCGACACGCTCGCGTCGCAGTTCGATCTTTCCACGCGTGATGCGTGTCAGGTCGAGCAGGTCGTCGATCAGCCGCACGGTGTGGGCAAGTTGCCGCTCCATCGTGTCGCAGGCCGTCTCGGCCTCGGGCGTGCTGCCGCCGGCGCCGCTCAGGCGCAGGATGTGCAAGCCGTTGCGTATCGACGCGAGCGGGTTGCGCAACTCGTGCGAGAGCATCGCCAGAAATTCGTTCTTGTGGCGGTCGGCCCGCCGCAGCACGGCCTCGGTCTGCTTGCGCTCGGAGATGTCGACCATCACGTTGACGGCGCCGCGCACCTGGCCGGCAGGGCCGCGGTAGGGTCGGGCGTGAGCGAGGGCCGTGCGCCGGCTGCCGTCGTTGCGTTCGATCACCACCTCCATGCCCCGGAACTCGCGCTGCTCGCTCAAGGCACGCGCCATCCAGCAGTGCTCGTGCGGCAGCGGGGCGCCGTCCGGCTGGTACAGCCGGTACGAGCCGCAATAACGCTCGGCCATGTCGTTCAGCCGCGGTGCGCGGCCCCACAGTTCGACCGCTTCGGCGTTGTAGTAGGTGATCAGGCCCGCGGCATCGCAGGCGTAGGCGGGTACCGGCAGCTGGTCGAGCGCGCGGTACATCTGCTGCTCGCCCACCAGCACGGCCCGCCCGTCCGGCATGTGCCGGAGCACGTGTGGCGAGCTCGCATAGGACATGGTCGGCAGGGGTTCTGTAGAAAGTACAAACTCGATGATGCTCCCGCCGGGCCACGATCTTCTGCATTTACTTGAGTGGCAAGCAGGGGTGCTGATGCGCGCCTCGGCCAGGCTAGAGGCCACCACGGCGGACCAGCGCGAGTGAGCATCCGCTTCTGTTTTTGACATCCGCTGCTGATGCGGTTCGTGGGGGCTGGTTGACGCAGCAGTGGCCCGGCCCACGACACGCCGAGACACGCCAGGTCTACCAACATCTGCTCACGACCGACGCGTCTGCTTCGGGCAAGCTGGCGGCAAGACGATCACATGGCCTGCACATGAGCATTCGAGACCGCGTCCGCCTGCGCGAAGAAAAACTGCTGTCGGACGACCACTATGTCCTGAAGAAGGTCACCTTCGACTTCCGCCGCAGCAGCGGCGAGTGGCAGACCCAGACACGCGAAACCTACGACCGCGGCAACGCGGTCACGCTGCTGCTCTACCACCCGGCACAACGCACCGTCATCCTCACCCGGCAGTTCCGCTACCCCGCCTTCGTCAACGGGCTCGACGACCTGCTGATCGAGACCCCGGCGGGGCTGTTGGAAGGCGCGGCGCCCGAGGAACGGGTGCGCGCGGAAGCCGAAGAAGAAGTGGGCTACCGGGTGCACGAGGTGCACAAGGTGTTCGAGGCTTACAGCAGCCCGGGTTCGGTCACGGAACTGGTGCACTTCTTCATTGCCACCTACGACCGCGACGCCAAGCAGCACGAGGGAGGTGGCCTGCACGCCGAGGGTGAGGACATCGAGGTGCTGGAGGTCGACATCGACGACGCCCTCGCGATGATCGACCGGGGTGAGATCAAGGACGCCAAGACCATCATGCTGCTGCAGTACGCGGCATTGAAGCTGTTCCGCAATTGAGTCGACGGGGTGGCGCCCGCCGGGCCCGCGTCTCTGCATTGTCCAAGCCATCCGCGGCACACGCCCTGCTGTGACACAAGGGCCATGCCGCCGCGCTCACCCGCCACCCAGACACACGACCAGTCCGAGCTGTTCGACACGCCAGCCGTGCTGCCCAACGGCCTGGTCTACCAGGCCGGCTTCCTGACGCCGGCGCAAGAAGGCGAACTGCTCGAGATCGTCTCGGCCTTGCCGCTCGAGGAAGCCCGCTACAAGGGCTACACCGCGCGACGGCGAGTGGCCAGCTACGGCAGCCAGTACGACTTCGACGACCACCATCTGCAGCCGGCGCAGGCCTTGCCCGACGTGCTGCGGCCGCTGCAGGCGCAAGTCGCGGCATGGAGCGGCTTGCAGCCCGACGCCTTCAGCAATGCCCTGGTGGCCGAATACCAGCCCGGGACGCCGCTCGGCTGGCACCGCGATGTGCCGGACTTCGAGGTGGTGGTCGGCGTCTCGCTGCTCGGCAGCTGCCGCATGCGGTTTCGCCGCTACCCGCCGGTGCAGCCGCGCAAGCAGGACGTCCTCACGATCGAGCTGGCGCCGCGCTCGGCCTATGTGCTGCAAGGCGAGGCGCGCTGGGGCTGGCAGCACAGCGTGGCACCCACGCCGTCGTTGCGCTACTCCATCACCTTCCGGACGCCGGTCGCACGCGGCCGCTGACGCGTCGCGAAGCTGTGGCCCGGCTCAGGCTGCCCGCACCCTGCAGACGCCATACGCGGTCCCGCGGTGCCGCGCAATGGCCTCCAGCAGTGGCTCGGCGGCTTCGAACTCAGGCCCGTCGCCCTGCAGGATCAAGCGGCCGTGCTCGCGGGTGCGCAGCTCGACCGCCTGCGCCTCGCCGCGTTCGTCGTCGAAGGTGTGCACCGCCAGCAGACCCGACCACGGCAGCGGTCCCAGCCCTGCAATGTCGAGGCCGGCGCTGCTGACGGCGATGCGCACGTCCCGCAGCGTGCCGAGCGGGCCCGATGCCCGGCGCCGCTCATGCAGCCACAACGGCAAGGACCCGACCGACAGGGCAAACAGCAGCCACAGCAGCCAGCCGGCGCCGAGCGCCGCGGGTGTGATCCACGGGGCCGCGCCGGCAAGTGGTCTGATGCCGCTGGTCCAGAGCGAGTAGGTGAGGGCACCCCCTAGCGTGAACACGGCGGCGGCCAGAGCCACACCGGTCCATGCGGCGGACCGGCGGCCATCGGCCGAGCGCACGACGGCGGCCTGGAGCACCAGGACGGGCGCGTCGACGGACGCGAGCGGCATCGGCAAGCTGTACAGCGACAGGCGATCGTTCACGCGACCACTCCGTCGGCGCCACGCGCTGGCCCGGCAAGCGAACGCAGCGCAGCATCCGGATGTCGCCGATGTGCAAGCTTCCGCGCGAGGTCGCATCCCGACCGGTCCGACCCGGCAGCCGTCGCTGCGCCGCAACTCTTCGCCCGGCCCCTCGCCTGTGCCGCACAGCGCCGCCTTGCACCCTGTATAGGATCCATCGTCCCGGACCTCTTGTGATGGTGGTCGGTCCGACGGTGATGCCCCTCGAACCGGTGTGACGGTGAGGGCCCGCGCAGCCGCGCATTAGTCCACCCCCACCCGCTATTCCAGGCGCGATGGTGTCGGGTTGTATCGCTCTTGTGCAGCCCCTGGTTTCGGGGGGCGTGCAGATTCGGCGCGAATCCGGTGCTTTTGCACGCCACGCGGCGGCCGCGGCGACCGGCCGGGCATCACACAGGTTTGCATCCCACGCCGCCCGACGGGCGCCGCTTCAGGGCACGCGATGGTCGTCGGCGCGCATCCGCAGCAGGTATTCGCCGACCTGCTCGGGGCGCGGGCCGGCCTGGGCCACCGCCTCCCGCAGCTGTTCCACCGTGACGCTGAGCTTCTCGGCCCAGTGGCGCATGTCGCCCTCGTCGTACGGGTCGATCAGCGCGGGGCGGGAGGAGGGCTCGGAGCCAGGGCGGGGCTGGGTCATGGCCGTCAATGTAAGGTCGGAAGGCTGGGCAGCAACCTCACCTCGCCGCAGACGCAAGGCAGCGGCGGGCCGATCAGCTCGAACGAGGTGTACTGGTTGCCGCATCCCACGCATTGCCAGCAATGGCTCAAGACATCGCCGGAGGCGAGGGTGGCTTCGGACAGTTCTTCCTCCAGCTCCTGCAAGGCCTCGAGGAAGTCTTCGCGGTTAAGGACATAGTGCATGGTGCAAGCATTTCGCCACAGCCCTTTTCGGTGCGCAGTAGGCGATCGACTGACATGATGCAAGGCCGGATCGGTGCCTCCACCCCCTACATTTCGGGGAGCGGTGCGAGGCCCCGCACGCGTCGCAGTTATGCTTTTGACTGCGAACGCCGCAGCCGACGACGGCACGCACAAGGCGACACCACCGCCCGAGGCCACATCGATGGCCGCTGGCGGCGACGCCGCGGCCTTCCGGCCAGCGGCCCTGACCACGAACGACATGCACATGGATCACTCGACTACGCTTCCAGACGCCGCACTGGCCGGGTCCTCGCCCTTCATCTCGACCGGCGTGGCGGCACTGGACACCATCCTCGGCGGGGGCATCACACCCAACCGGCTGTACATGGTGGAAGGCATACCGGGCTCGGGCAAGACCACCCTCGGGCTGCAGTTCCTGCAGGCCGGCGCCCGGCTTGGCGAGTCGGTCCTGTACATCACGCTGTCGGAAACCGAGGAGGAGGTGCGGGCGATCGCCAGCTCGCATCACTGGGACCTGAACGGCGTCCAGATCCTGCAGGTGGTGCCCGACGAACAGGCCTTGCTGCCGACCGAGCAATACACCGTGTTCCAGCCCGACGAAGTGGAGCTGGGCGAAACCACCAAGTCGATCCTGGCCGAGGTCGAGCGGCGCAAGCCGGCGCGTGTCGTGTTCGACTCGCTGTCGGAGCTGCGGCTGCTGGCCGGCAGCCCGCTGCGCTACCGCCGCCAGATGCTGGGCCTGAAGCAGTTTTTCGCCGGCCGGCAATGTACCGTCTTCGTGCTCGACGACCGCACCGCCACCGCGGAAGACCCGCAGTTGCAGAGCATTGCCCACGGCATCATCGCGCTCGAACAATGGCACCCGGACTATGGCCGCGAGCGCCGGCGCTTGAGGGTGGTGAAATACCGCGGCGTGCCGTTCGTCGGCGGCTACCACGACTTCACGATCCGGCCCGGCGGCCTGGTCGTGTTTCCGCGCCTCAGTGCGGCGGCGCACCGCGCGGTCGTGCACCCGGGCACCTTGGCGAGCGGCGTGACCGGCCTGGACGAGTTGCTGGGCGGTGGCCTGGAGCGCGGCACCAGCACCTTGGTCACCGGGGCGCCGGGCACCGGCAAGTCGACGGTCGCGGTGACCTTTGCCGTGGCGGCCGCCGCGCGTGGCGAACGCGCCGCCGTGTTCCTGTTCGACGAGAGCGTCTCGACCCTGCTCAAGCGCATGCGCGGATTGGGCAACGACCTGCAGCCGCACCTCGATTCCGGCCGGCTGACCGTGCAGCAAATCGACCCGGCCGAGTTGTCGCCAGGCGAATTCGCCCATCGGGTCGGACAGGCGGCGCGGGCCGAGCGTGCCAGCGTGGTGGTGATCGACAGCCTCAACGGCTACCTGAACGCGATGCCCGATGAGCGTTTTCTCAACGCCCAGCTGCACGAGATGCTCACCTACCTCGGCCAGCTCGGCACCACCACGCTGCTGGTCAGCGTGCAGCAGGGGCTGATCGGTTCGATGACCAGCCCGGTGGATGCCAGCTATCTGGCCGACACCGTGGTGGTGATGCGCTATTTCGAGTCGCAAGGCCTGGTGCGCCAGGCGGTGTCGGTGCTCAAGAAGCGCAGCGGTCTGCACGAGCGCGCCATCCGCGAGTTCCACCTCGACGCCGAGGGGCTGCGCGTCAGCGAACCGCTGCGCGGCTTCCATGGCGTCCTCACGGGCGTGCCGGTCTACACCGGCACCGAAGACCCGTTGATGAAAGACCGGCTGCGCTGAGCTGCCATGGAACGTCGTGTCTTCGTTCTCGCCCCCAGCGGCAAGGATGCGGTGCTGATCGAGGCCGCGCTACAGCACTCCCGGATCGAGGTGCTGCGCTGCGCGCATGCCCACGATGCGGTGCAGCACGCGCACGACGGCATCGGTGCCCTGGTGGTCGCCGAGGAAGCCTTGAAGGAGGCCGCGGCGCTGCGGATGCTGCAGCAGCTGGTGGACACGCAGGCCTCCTGGTCGGACCTG
The DNA here is from genome assembly GCF_001017435.1 of Caldimonas brevitalea. NCBI lineage: Bacteria > Pseudomonadati > Pseudomonadota > Betaproteobacteria > Burkholderiales > Sphaerotilaceae > Caldimonas > Caldimonas brevitalea. Next base: position 39,181 of record NZ_CP011371.1, on the reverse strand, counting down.
CCGGTGCTGCTGCTGAGCCAGCGCGGCCGGCTGTCCGCACTGGCAAGCCGGGCGGCCCGCGTGCTGGGCAACGTCACCGTGCTGGAGCGACCCACCCAGGTGGCCACGCTGGTGAGCGCGGTCCGCACCGCGTTGCGGACCCGCGAGCGCCAATACGAGGTGCGCCACGCCGACGTGCAGAAAGACATGTTCCTCGCCACGCTGGCGCACGAGTTGCGCAATCCATTGGCGCCGCTGTCGAACGCCTTGCACCTGCTGCAGGCAGGTCGGTTGTCGGAGCAGCAACAGCAGTGGGCGACCGGCGTGATGCAGCGCCAGGTCGGGCAGCTGTCGCGCTTGGTCGACGATCTCCTCGACGTGGCGCGCATCACGCGCGGCAAGATCGTGCTGCAAAAAGAACGGCTGGACCTGCGCGACGCGATCCAGGCGGCGGTGGAAACCAGCTTGCCGCAGATCGACGCGATGCGCCACCGCCTGAGCGTCGATCTGCCGCCACAGCCGGTCTGGGCCGATGCCGACCGGACCCGCATCGCGCAGTGTGTCGCCAACCTGCTCACCAACGCCGCCAAGTACACACCGCGCCAGGGCGAGATCCGGCTGTCAGCCTGTCTTGAGGACCAGGACGTGTTGATCTGCGTGCAGGACAACGGCATCGGCTTTCCGCCTCACGAGGCACGCCGCTTGTTCGACGTGTTCGCGCAAGTGGACGGCGCGCTCGGCAGGGCGCAAGGTGGCCTGGGACTGGGCCTGTCCATCGTCAAGGCGCTGGTCGAGATGCATGGCGGGTCGGTCCACGCCGAAAGCGAGGGGGAAGGACACGGTGCACGGTTCGAGATCCGATTGCCGGTCGTGAGCGACGACCCGGGCGCCGGCCCCGGCGGTACCGAGGTCCGCACCGCGCGTGGCACGGTCGCCTGCCGCGTGCTGGTGGTGGACGACAACCGCGACAGCGCCGACTCGATGGCACAGGTGCTGCGCAGCGACGGCCACGAGGTGCACATCGCTTACAACGGCCACGAAGCGCTGCGCATCATCAGCCACTGGAAACCGCAGCTGGCGCTGCTCGACATCGGCCTGCCCGATCTGAGCGGCCATGAACTGGCGCGCCGCCTGCGCGAGCAGTGCGGCGCCGACTGCCCGGTGCTGGTTGCCCTCACCGGCTGGGGGCAACCCACCGACGTCAGCCGTTCGGCCGCCGCCGGCTTCGAGCATCACCTGACCAAACCGGCCGACCTCGACGCGCTGCTGGCGCTGGTCGACCGCGTGGCCCAGCCCTGCGACCGGCCAGCCCCCAGCCCTTGAGGGTTGCTGAACAGCAGTACGATGGTTGTGTTGTCGTACATCAGGAGCAGTACACGATGGCGGAAGACTTCAACGCACTGTCGCTGTCGGAAAACCCGGACGCAGTGATCGTGGTCTCGGCCAGCGGCGACGTGCTGGCCTGGAATGCTGCGGCGCAACACATCTTCGGCCACAGCGCCGACGAAGCCGTGGGGCGCCCGCTCTCGGCCCTGATCACCACGCCGGAGCAGGCAGAAGAGCTGCGGCGCGGCTTCGACAACGCCCGCAGGCATGGCCTGTCGGTCGCCGAGGCGGTGCGCTCCCGCAAGGACGGGGCGCTGTTGCATGTCAGCGTCTCGTGCAAGGCGGTGCTCGACGAGGCCGGCGCGCTGCGCTGCTTTCTGCTGACGATGAAGGACGTCAGCCACCTGAAGGTGTTGCGCGACGCCAAACTGGTCGGCTCGAAGTACGGCGACCTGCTCGAATCGACGCCCGACGCGATCGTGATGGTGAACGTCAGCGGCCGTATCGTCCTGGTGAACTCTCAGGCCGAGCAGGTGTTCGGTTATGCCCGCGCCGAATTGATCGGCCAACCGATCGAGATCCTGCTGCCTGCCCGTTATCGAGCCTTGCACTTCGGCCACCGCGGCGGCTTCTTCGGCCAGCCGCGTACCCGTACGATGGGCGCAGGGCTGGAACTGTACGGTCAGCGCCGCAACGGCGAAGAGTTTCCGGTCGAGATCAGCCTGGGGCCGCTGAACACCGATGCAGGGCCGATGGTGATGAGTGCGGTGCGCGACATCACCGACCGTCAGGAAGCGCGTCGCAAGGCCGATCGCAAGTTTCGCGATCTGCTCGAATCGGCGCCCGACGCCATGGTCATCGTCAACGAGCAGGGCGAGATCGTGCTGGTCAACTCGCAGGCGGTGCAGCTGTTCGGCTGGCGGCGCGAGGAGATGTTGGGCCAGTCGATCGAGATCCTGGTGCCGCCGCGCTTTCGGCCCGCCCACTCCAAGCACCGGACGGTATTCGGCGCCCACCCGAAGACGCGCTCGATGGGCGCGGGCAGGGAGCTCAACGGCCTGCACAAGGACGGCCAGGAGTTCCCGGTCGAGATCAGCTTGAGCCCGATCCAGACCGAGGACGGCCTGTTGATCGCGAGCGCCATCCGCGACGCGACGGAACGCAAACGCATCGAAAAGACCTTGCAGGAAGCCAACCGGCTCAAGAGCGAGTTTCTGGCCAACATGTCGCACGAGCTGCGGACACCGCTCAACGGCATCCTGGGCTTCTCGGAACTGCTGGTGGACGAGCGCCTCGGCAAGCTCAACGACAAGCAGAAGGAATACATCGCCGACATCCTCGGCTGCGGCCGGCATCTGCTGCAGCTGATCAACGACGTGCTCGATCTGTCGAAGGTCGAGGCCGGCAAGATGGAACTGCACCCGCAGCCTTTCCTCCCTGCGCGGGCCGTGGAAGACATCTGCACCGTGCTCGGGCCGCTGGCCTACAAGAAGCGCATCCAGGTGCAGCGCAACGTCTCGGCCGCGGTCGGCGAAGTGACACTGGACCTGCAGAAGTTCAAGCAGGTGCTGTTCAACCTGCTCTCCAACGCCGTGAAGTTCACGCCCGAGGGCGGACATGTCAGCGTGCACATCGAGCGTGTCGAAGGCCCGGCGCTGTCGCTCCAGGTGGTCGATTCCGGCATCGGCATCCACGCCCGTGACATGGACCGGTTGTTCGTCGAGTTCCAGCAGCTCGATTCGGGCGAGGCGCGCCAATACGAAGGCACCGGGCTGGGCCTGGCGCTGACCCGCAAGATCGTCGAACTACAAGGAGGCCGCATCAGCGTGCAGAGCGAACCGGGGCGCGGCAGCACCTTCAGCGTCAGCCTGCCGCTCCATGAAACCGTGTCCCAACAGACCCTGCCGGCTTGAGAAGGAGACCCCATGCCCGGACGTATCCTCGTCGTCGACGACAACCGCTTGAACCTGAAGCTGGCTGCCGACGTGCTGGAACTCGACGGCTATGTCGTCACCACCGCCGCCGACGCGGAGCAGGCCTTGCAGCGCCTGCAGGAGATGCACCCCGACCTGATCCTGATGGACATCGCGCTGCCGGGCATGGATGGCCTGACGCTGACCCGTCGCCTCAAGGCCGACCCGCGCTATGCCAACACGCCCATCGTGGCCCTCACCGCCTTCGCGATGAAGGGCGACGACGAAAAGGCGCTGCAGGCCGGCTGCTCGGGCTACATCACCAAGCCCATCGACACGCGGCAGCTGGGCCGCCAGGTCGAACAGTTCCTGCAGCAGAGCACGGGGCCCCGCGTCAAGGTGATGGTGGTCGAAGACGACCGGGTCGACCTCAAGCTGGCCGGCACGGTGCTCGAGGTCAGCGGCCATTTGGTGCTGAGCAGCCGCTCGGCAGAGGCGGCGGTGGCTGCCATCGCCCAGGACCGCCCGGATGTGATCCTGCTCGACCTGCAACTGCCGGGCATGGACGGCCTGAGCTTCGTGCGCCTGCTCAAGGCGAGCGAAGCGACGCGTGACGTGCCGGTGGTCGCCGTGACGGCCTTCCCGGACCGCTACCGGGAGCAGGAGCTGTTGGCGGCCGGCTGCGCCGCCTACGTCACCAAGCCGATCAACACCCGTGAGCTGGCGCGGCAGCTGGAACAGGCGGCCGCCAAGGGCGCCCCCCCTTGAACCGGCCGCCGGCCGCCCCGCTCAGCGCTGGCGGTTGAAATACGCGCGATGACCCTTGGCAAAGGCGTAGTTCTGCGTCTTGTCCCAGTTCACCGACCAGGTCATGATGCCGCGCAGGTTGGGGTGGGCCGTCTTCGGCGTGTAGCCGGCGCAGTTCAGCCGCTTCATCAGACAGTCCAGCGCCTGCTGCGTCTGCGCGACCGACAAGTGGCCGCCGGACGGTGCGGCGCCCGGCGTGGCAGGCAGGCCGAAGCCGACCTGGTCAGCCCGCAGCGGCGGGAAGAACTTGTTGGGGTCACGCCCGACGTTGAAGCCGGTCAGCAGCATGTCGGTCAGCGCGACCTGGAAGTCCACCGTGCCCTGGCTGTAGATCTTCTCGTCCGCCCCGGTGATGCTGCCCGTGTTGTAGTGCTGCACGTGCAGCAGCGTCAGCTCGTTGCGCAGGCCGTGGATGATCGGCAGATAACCACCCCAGATGCCGCCGGACACGGCATAGCCGCCCTGCACATACGCCGTCTCGGGCGCCATGGTCACGGTGAACTTGCTGCCGAAGCGCGCCTTGAGCGCCTTGACGCCGGCGATCAGGTGCACCACCTGGGCCGTCTGCGGATTGCGGAAGTCTTCGCCGGCGCCGATCGACAGGTTGTTCTCGATGTCGACATCGATGCCGTCGAAGCCGTACTTGGCGATGATGGCGCCCATGCTCTTGATGAAGGCGTCGCGCGCGGCGTTGCTGTCGAGCACGATCACGCCGTTGGCGCCGCCCAGCGAGATCTGCACCTTCTTGCCCTTGGCCTGCTTGGCACGCACGTCGGCGATGAACTCGGCTTCGTTGAAAGCCTTGTCGAGCTCGAACTTGGCAGTGCCGACCGGCGCGAACGGGTCGCCCTCGGCGAACGAGACGTTGATGATGTCGTATTCATCGGGCACGTCCCGCAGGCGGATGGTGCCGGTGCCGTTGTCGAAGTTGTGCCAATAGCCGACCACCACATGCTTGGGCAACGACGGCGCCGGCCCGGGGGCGGGCGCCGGCCCGGGGGCGGGCGCCGGCGTGGGGGCCGGGGCAGGGGTGGGTGCGGGTGTCGGGGCCGGCGTGGGCGCCGGGGTGGGAGCGGGTGTGGGCGCAGGCGTGGGGGCCGGTGTCGGGGCAGGTGTCGGCGCGGGGGCGGGTGCGCCCGAGGTCGGGCCCAGGTCCTTCCAGAGGCTGGGCGTGGACACCGGGTTCCAGCCCGCCCCAGCGTAGGCGGTATGGGTGACCCAGGCCTGGTAGTCGCGACCTTGATAGGTGACCACCGTGCCGGCGTTGTAGGTGCTGCCTTCCTGCCACAGGGGGGCGGCATGGGCGGCCAAAACGCCGCCGGCCACCGCGAGGGTGGCAAACAGACGGGCGAGACGGGTGAGCTTGTCGGGATGCATGGTTGGGGGCTCCTCGGTACGGAATGCGACGCCGGGCACGCGCAAGAAAAACGCGGCGGGCGGGCTGGCCTCGGTCACCCGACGTGCACCACGGGCTCGATCCGAGGACCCGACGATGCTACCAGTTGACAATACCAAATAAGGTTTTGGTATTGTTCTGGTATCTTTGAACTACAACTTTCACAGTTGCACAGGTCGGCCGGCGGGCCTCCCGTTCGCGGCCCGCGTGCCCAGCGCCGGCCTCGATTGACTTCCCCGGCCGGCCCGACGATGCTCGAGCCGAAGTCGGCCACCCTGGCCGCTCGCACACCACAAAAGGAGGCTCACATGCCCAAAGGCCAGCAACGCAGCAACAAGGAAACCAAAAAGCCGAAGAAAGACCAGAGCCCGGCCAAGCCACTCTCGCCGGGGGCGGTGATGCCCTCTGTGGTCACGCTGGTCGCCGATCGGGGCAAGAAGAAGAAGCCCGCCTGACGCCGGCGCTCGCGACCGCCGCTGCAACGCCGTCTGCGCACTGCGTCACAGCCTGACGGCGGGCGCCCCTGCGGTGTCCCCTCAAGCGGGGACACCGCCCCCTAGTCCGAACATTCCAAACCCCTCCCACCCTCGCTAAGGTTCGGCCGCCGCCGGTCGGTCCAGCGTCTGCACCTCCACGTGCCGCTGTCGGCGCGGCAAGAACAACCAGGGCAGAGGAATCATGAGCAGTGGATGGGACGACAAGCCGGCCAGCGCGGTGCGGCTGACCGAAGGCAAGCAGAACCGCGGCGTCGCCGGCAGGCCCGCGGCGCCGCAACGACGCGCGCTGATGCAGCACCTGGCCGCCGGTGCGCTGTTGAGCGTCGGCCTGGTCGCATGCGGCGGCGGCGGCAGCAGCAGCAGCAGTGGGAGTGGTGGACCGTCCTCCGGGGACCAGGCCGGCAGCGGCACGGGCAGCGGGGGCACCGGCGACAGCCGTCCCTGGGTCACCGCCTACTACGCAGGCTACTTCTGGGAGGACGGCGAAGGGTTGCAGCAGCCGCAACACGTCGACATGACCGCGATGACCCATCTGGTGTTCGCACGCGTCGCGCCCGGCATGGGCGCCACGGTCGCACAGGTGGTGGAAGGCGCCGGCACCGCGCACGACCCGAACCATCCCTACAACCCGGGTTACGTCGGCGCCGGCCATGCGGGCAACAAGAGCGTCGAACAGTATTTGATCGACCGCGCCCATGCGGCCGGGACGCAGGCCTTGCTGATGGTGGGCGGCGTGGGCGACGGCCCGGCCTATGCCGCCTCGACGGCGCCCGCCGTGCGGGCGACCTTCGTCAAGAACTTGCTCGACTACCTGGCGGCGCACGATTACGACGGCGTCGACATCGACTGGGAAGACGATCTCGATGCGCCCCAGCACCAGGCCCAGCTGATCGCCCTGCTCAAGGAACTGCGCCAACGCGCCAAGGCCGACTACCCGCGGTGGCGCGAGCGGCCCTTCGTCATCACCTTCCCGGGCTATGCGCTCAACACCAACACCGACCGCGTCGACCCCTGGAAAGTCGAAGTGGCATCACTGGTGGACCAGTACAACCTGATGAGCTATGCGATGGCCTTCGACGCGCCGGGCTGGGTCAGCTCCCACTTCAGCCCCATCGCCGGGGCCAAGCCCAACCGGCCGATGGATTTGACCAGCAGCGTGCAGGCGTATGTCGACGCCGGCGTGCCGCGCCACAAGGTCGGCATCGGCATCGGCTTCTACGCCATCAACATCGCACCGCCGGTGACAGGGCCTGACCAGGCCATTCCCGAGGGTGTCCACGTCGAGAGTTACGACGTCGAGTGGTCATGGAGCAACCTGGTGCGCCACGGCTACCTGAGCGAGGGCCAGGAACGCTGGGACACCGCGGCCCAGATGCACTATCGCAGCTACCCCGGCGGCTTCCAGCCCGAGGGCCGGGGCCTCACCGGCTACCTCAGCTACGAGGACCCCGACAGCATCCGCGCCAAAGGCGCGTGGGTGCGCCGCACCGGGGCCGGCGGCACCATCGTCTGGCTGGTGAACTACGGCAGCAGCGACGGCAAGACCAACCCGTTGATGGACGCCGTGAAAGAGGGCTTCCTGGCGCCCTGAGGCGCGCGCTTGGCCCCGCCGGCGGCCGGAACGCCGGGCTTACAGGCGCTCGACCGCATGCGCCCGCACGACCAGCGCGTCTTGCTTGAAACGCGCTTCCAGCTGTTCGCGATAGGACCGCCACCAGGGCGGGTCGAGCCTGTCCACCATCACCTCGTAGACGACGATGTCGTCGCGCACCGTCTGGCCCTCGTCGGGCTCCCAGACGCCCGTGGCAGGCGCCCGTGTGTAGGCCGTCAGCCCACCGAAGCGGTCCAGCAGTTCCGCGCGCACCTCGGCATACAGCGAGGAGGCCAAGCGCTGACCCTGGTTGTCGTAGAGCGGCAGCAACAGCTGGACGAGGTGCGGCATATGAGGCCTCGTGCCTCAGGCCGACCCGGGAGCCGGCGCCGTCGCACCGAGCACACCGTCGAGCCATCGATTGAGGTCGGCAATCTCTTCGAGACAGACGGTGTGCTCCATGTGGTACTCATGCCAGTCGACCGCGTAGCCCAGTTCGCGCAACACGTCGCGCGAGGCGGTGGCGCGATGGAACGGCACCACACCGTCGACGCGGCCGTGGGCGAGGAAGATCGGCACCTCGGCGTTGGCGTCCGAGCGTTCCGCCGCGGTCTGCGCTGCGAGTGGCAGATAGCCCGACAAGCCGACCAGGCCGCCGAGGCGTTTGCCATACCGCAGGCCGGTCAGCAGGGCCATCGCGCAGCCCTGCGAAAAGCCGGCCAGCACGATGCGCGAGGCGGGGATGCCGCGCGCTTCTTCGCGGGCGATCAGGGCTTCGATCTGCGCTTGAGACGCTCGCAGCCCGGCTTCGTCTTCACGGCGGGCCAGGTCGACGCCCAGGATGTCGTACCAGGCGCGCATCACGTAGCCGCCGTTGATGGTCACCGGGCGGGTCGGCGCGTGGGGCAGCACGAAACGCACCGGGCCGACCGAGGTCAGGTCGAGTTCGCCGGCGATCGGCACGAAGTCCTGGCCATCGGCGCCGAGGCCGTGCAGCACGATCACGGTCGCGGTGGGATGAGGGGCGGTTTCGATTTCGATCGCATCGAGCGACATGGCGTGGAACTCCGGTCAGACAACAGCAACAACAAGGGACGCAGGGTGCTCGGCCTCGAGCACGTGCACCGAAGCCGTGAGCATAGGGCAGGGCCGTGCGGGCCCGGGCAGCGCGTCGCATGCGGTGCGGGGGCATCCGGTGGCGCGCCGGCGGCCGCGGCCAAGATGTGGTGAGCCAGGCAGATAGATGTGTCATGCTGACGGCTCACCCTTGCATCGCGTGGCCATGACACCCGACCGTCTCACCGAACTTGCCGAACGCCTGCGCCAGTTTTCCGCCGCACGGGACTGGCAGGTGTTTCACTCCCCGAAAAACCTGGCGATGGCCGTGGCCGGCGAGGCTGGTGAGCTGATCGCCGAACTGCAATGGCTGACCGAGGCGCAAAGCCGCACGCCCGAGCCGGAACGCCTGCAGCGCATCCAGGACGAGGCGGCCGATGTGCTGATCTACCTGGTGCGGCTGGCCGACGCGCTGGGGTTCGACCTTGTGAGCGCGGCCCATGCCAAGATGGACCGCAACGAAACCCGCTTCCCGGTCGACCAGGCGCGCGGCGGGCTCGACGTGCCGGGCCCCGGTCAATAAGACAGGCCGCGGCGAGCGGCCCGCCCTGCCTGCTCCAAACCGCGCGCCGTCGATTCAGCCCATGCGCAGCGCGTGAGGTCGCTGCAACAGCCGGTCCACATACGCCTCGAGCTTGGGACGCCCGGGCGCGCCGCCCCACATGCGCTTCCAGATGAACATCGAGCCGACCAGCACGTCGGCCGCGGTGAACCAGTCGCCGAACAGATACGGACCGTCGCCCAGCTCCTGTTCGACCACGTCCTGGGTGATGTCGAAATCGTTCCAGCCACGCGGCGGCGGTGTCTCGAGCTTGAGCAGCGCGTCGCCCATCGACGGCTCGAGCTGGGAGGTTGAAAACACCATCAGGGACAGATAGCGGCCGCGCTCCGGCGCGTCGGGGGCGGGCGCGAGCCGCGCGGCCGGATAGCGGTCGGCCAGGTACAGGCCGATGGCGGCGTTCTCGAACAAGCGGGCCTCGCCGTCCACCAAGGCCGGCACCTTGCCGGCCGGGTTGATCTTCAAATACGCCGGGCTCTTGTGCTCGCGTCGTTCGAAATCCAGGGGGACCAACTCATAGTCGGCCCCGCATTCGTCGAGCATCCATTTGGCGATGGTGGCGCGGCTACGGGGGTTGTAGTAGAGCTTCACGGTGCAGTCTCCGTCGTGCGCAGGGCAGGGTCGAAGAGGTGTCGAACGGCGCCCGCTACTGCCCGGCGCGCCGCTTGCACGCGCGCCCGCTTGCGGACCCTGCACCGCAAGTGGGAGCGTGGCGACACCATGCTAGGCGGGGTCGCCGGACGGCGTGGTGTACAGATGTCAAGGCCGGCGCTGCGTTCGAGGTCGCCCGCGGCAGGGAACACTACGCTCGTTACACTGCCGCCTCACCCGAGGAGCTCCCGTACGATGCAACACTCCATCCCCTTGATCACCACCATCGCCGCTGCCTTCGGCCTGGCGTTGGTACTCGGTTTCGGCGCTGTGCGCCTCGGGTTGCCGGCCTTGGTGGGCTATCTGCTCGCCGGTGTGCTGATCGGGCCCGGCACGCCGGGCTTCGTGGCGGACATGGCGATCGCCAGCGAGCTGGCCGAGATCGGGGTGATGTTGCTGATGTTCGGCGTGGGCTTGCACTTCTCGCTGCAAGACCTGTTGTCGGTGCGACGTATCGCCTTGCCCGGCGCCGTGGTGCAGATGCTGGTGGCCACGGCCCTGGGCGCCGGCATGGCGTTGTGGTGGGGCTGGTCGCCCGCTGCGGCCATCGTGTTCGGGCTGTCGCTGTCGGTGGCGAGCACCGTGGTGCTGCTCAAGGCATTGGAGAGCCAGGGCATCCTCGAATCGGTGAACGGCCGCATCGCGGTCGGCTGGCTGGTGGTGGAAGACCTGGCGATGGTGATCGCGCTGGTCTTGCTGCCGCCGCTGGCCGGCATGTTGAGCGGCGACGCGGCCGCGACCAGCGCCAACAACACCGCGTCGATGTGGGCCGAGCTGGGCGTCACGCTGCTCAAGGTGGCCGCCTTTGTCGCGTTGATGCTGGTGGTCGGCCGGCGCGCCTTTCCGTGGTTGCTGTGGCAGGTGACGCGTACCGGCTCGCGCGAGCTGTTCACGCTGTGCGTGGTGGCCGCCGCCGTGACCATCGCGTATGGCTCGTCACATCTGTTCGGCGTCAGCTTCGCGCTCGGCGCGTTTTTCGCCGGCATGGTGTTGCGCGAATCGCAGTTCAGCCACCGCGCCGCCGAAGAGACCTTGCCGCTGCGCGATGCGTTCGCGGTGCTGTTCTTCGTGTCGGTCGGCATGTTGTTCGACCCGAGCGTGCTCGTCGACGCACCGCTGCAGGTGTTGGCGGTGGTCGCCATCATCGTGGTCGGCAAATCGCTCGCGGCCGGTGCTCTGGTGCTGCTGCTGCGTTATCCGCTCAACACGGCGCTGACGGTGTCGGCCAGCCTGGCGCAGATCGGCGAGTTCTCGTTCATCCTGGCCGGCCTGGGCCTGTCGCTGAAGGTGCTGCCACCCGAAGGGCAGAGCCTGATCCTCGCCGGCGCGTTGATCTCGATCGCGCTGAACCCGCTGGTGTTCTCGGCCACCGGCCCGGCCTTGCGATGGATCCGCCAGCATTCGGAGCTGGCCCGGCGTCTGGATCGTTCCGACGACCCGCTGGCCGAGTTGCCGACCAGTACCGACGCACGCTATCTGAAGAACCAGGTGGTCGTGGTGGGCTACGGGCGGGTTGGCCAGGGGATCGCGGCCGCGCTCAAGGCGCGCGGCATTCCCTTTGTCATCGCCGAGGAGAACCGCGAGATCGTCGAACAGCTGCGAGGGCAGGGCCAGGCCGCCGTGCTCGGCAACGCGACCGAGCCCGCCACGCTGATACAGGCGCATATTGCCCAAGCGCGGCTGCTAGTGGTGGCGACGCCGGAGACCTTGGAAGTGCGGCGCATGATCGAGACGGCGCGCACGTTGAACCCGCAGGTCGACGTGGTGGTGCGCAGCCACAACGTCGAGGAGGCAGCACTGCTGGAACGTGAAGGCGACTGCACGGTGTTCGTCGGCGAGAACGAACTGGTGCGGGCGATGACGCAGCATGTGCTGGTGCAGGTAGGCGGGGCCGGTGGTGGGCATTGAAACCGGCGGTGGGCTTTATGGATCAGCCTCAGGCGCCGCGGCAGGGTATGGCTGTACAGGCTGGGTCGACCTTGATGGCAAGGGTATGCCATCAGGCGAGGTCTTACGGTCGAACCTCCCGCTGAACCGCTACAGGCTCTAGCACCATCTTGCCCTCTCGAATCGACAGCTGTCGGGACTTATCGCCTTGCAGAGGGTGCGCCTGCCAAGCGAACACCACCGGGCCGGGACGCTGCAAGGCATAGACCAGCGCTGTTTGTTCGTCTGCCGCGTCCGACTGCAGGACAAGTGATTGCAAACAGCTTTGCACCAACAGTTCGTCGGCTTGGTTCAGCTGCCGCCGTCGCAGTGACCAGCGAAGCAGATACAGGGTGGTTTCGGTACCACTGCCGCAGTAGTCGGTCGGACGCCCTTGTGTTGAAGGCCGGGTCACGGCCAGCAGGAGCCAGGCGTCGCCGCCGGCCAGGGCCGGGCCGGCGTTCCGGAACGCCACCGCCTCCGCGGGCCGGCGCAGCGACCGGGTGACACGAGGGTCCAAGGACACGGGCCGGGACTGTTGGCCGATCGTCCATCGGGCCGCAGGCGTGGTGGAGTGCCGTTCAAGAGACAGCGTCGAGCCGTCTTGCAGGTCCGCTTCAAGGACGGATGGCGGCATTGCGAACACAGCCGACGTGGCAAGGGGCAGCGAGAGCAGGATGGACCGCGCACGGACCACCGCGCGGCGACGCACGCGCAATGCAGATCGAAATGAACCCATGCCCGGACCCGCTGTCGCTCAGAGGTATTGCCGGTAAGCGCCTATCCGGTCGTGCAGCCTCGCCGCCAGCGGCTCGTGCGCCGTGTGCAACTCCCGCCAGATCAGCTGTGCCTCTTCCCAATACCGCTGCCGCTTGTCCTGCGGCCATGACTCGGGTGGACGAGACATGTTGACGAGACGGTCTGCCAGCTTCACGGCGGCGACCTCGCGGCGTGGCTGTTGTTGGATGCGAAGCAGCGAGTCGGGCATGCGCTGCTCTTTCGGCAACGCCGGGTTCTTGCTCAAGGCCTGCACGCCGTCAGCCACGTCGACGCCGAACGTGTCGGCCAAGGTTTCGTAGGTGGCCGCCGTGTCCTCCAGGGTGTCGTGCAACACAGCAACGCACAGCGCAAAGGGAAGATCGAAATCGGCAACAGCGGCACTGGCGGCCGCGAGTTCGGTGACGACCAAGGCGATGTGCAGGAGGTAGGGATGCGTGCTGCCAGGGATTGTTTGTCCCGCATGCGCAGCGGCGGCAAACCGCCACGCGTTGTCCAGGGCGTCTGTGTTTAACGTCATGATGTCGTTTCTCCGACGTCCCGCTCGAACAGTGCGTTTCATCGACGCCGGGACGATTGCGGCCACAACATCGTATCGTGCCTATCTGCCTTCAACAGCCACTCGCCGTCTTACTCACGTCCGGGCCAATCGTCTATCGTCTTCCAGCGTTCAAAAAGTTCTCGTGCCTTCTCCGGAGAAATCTCGTCGGACTCGGAGAACCAGCCGCTGAACATCTCGTCCATCAAAGCACGGTCGGTGGGGTCCTGGAACCATGTACCGTCACTTCTGAGCCGTTCCATCAACGGAATATCGGTCAAACCGAGCTTCTTCTTGTCGGCAGGGCAACGGAAGATCTCGTAGATGTCCGCCATACCACTGGTCCGGCCGAAGTAGCGCCAGTCGGAATTGAACATTTCCATCTTTCTAAGGTACGTTCGGTACTTTGGTGGCAATACCCTGGGGAATCTTGATCGCGTCCGACAGCTTCGCGATCTCCTGCGTCAGTTCCGCCGCTCGCGGCGAGTCCGGCGGCAGCAAGCGAAGCTCCTCGTACAGCCCGTGCGTCAGATTCTGCTTCACATCAAACGATTGTGGTGTGTGGAACTGGAGCTCGAAAGGTTGACCGTCGGGCGAACGGATCGTTGTATTGATCCCTTTATACGGTGCACCTTCGACGAAGGTATTCTTCACCTTTTCAACCGTATATCCTTTGGCTTCAAGCTCCTTGAGCGTCTGCGCAGCGCCATCGCCCAGCTTGTCGGGAGGATACACAGTCGTGTACCGAAGCGCATCGCCGATTTTCTCCGGGCGAGTTCCTTCCAGCTTGCGGGCAAGCGACTCTTCCGTCTTCAGTCGGTAATCGAGGCCCTCTTGCTTGCCTCCCGTCTTGCTTGCCAAACCTGAAAGGTCCTCGGTGACACGAGGTTCGGCCTTGCGTGCCTTCGCAATCAACTCGGCCGCCTCGCGCCTCGGGTCCCGCGGCGGCACCCCCTTTTGGGTATGGCTCGCTTTCGTCCCCGTGGCGCCATCGTATTTGCCGACCTGTGCCTTTTCTTTCTGCAGCAGCGCATCTAGCTTGCTTTTCAGTTGTTGCGCTGCCACTTTGACGGTCTCGTCAAGTCGCGAAATGATGACCTGGAACGTTTCTGCAAGCTTCTCCAGCCGCGCCTTCACGACGCCTGCCGCCCAACGTTTCGCCGATTCGACTTTGGCCAGCGCGTTCTGAAAAGCCTTCTTCGCGTTGCTGGAAGCAGCGCTTGCGGCAGCTTGCCAGTCGTACTTCGACAACCACTCGAGCGGCGCGCGACCCCAAGGCACGCGCACCGCTTTGCCCAGTCGCTCCACCCACTCCATCTGCTTGATCAGATCGAGCAGACGTGCTCCTTTCTTCATCGCCGCCTTGGCCACCGTTTTCACAGCGCTGCCGACAAGGGGGATCAGGCCAAAGCAGGTGAGGCCCAACGCGATCCAGTTCTCGTGGTTCTCACGCTCCTTCGCATCGCTCAACACCAGGCAGTTGGCGATCACGTCGCGGACGTCGCAAAGTTGATCGACGACCGGGATCAAACTGATGATGCCGCCCGTCACCACCTGCCCGGTGGTCGGGTTCTTGTTGAAATCGCCTTGCAGCGCCTGCCACAGCCACTTCGCACCGCCGGCGACAGCCTGCGCCTGGTACTGAGCCGTGACGCTTTGATTGACTGCGCTCTGGCCCAGACGAAAAAGAATCTGCTCCCACCACGGCATGCCAGGCGGCGGCGCGCTGGTGTCGTACTTCAAGACGCGCGGCGCGGGGTTTTCGCCGATGAACTGGCTGAGACGGGTTCCCGCTTCCCAAAACGATTGTTGGACTTCCTCAGGCCACGAGGAAACATAGCCCCAGAACCGTTGGGCCTCAGGATTATTGGCGGCGGTCGTTGTCATGTTCACATCTGCCCGAACAGCGGGTTGGGCACGCCGTCGCCTTCAGGCGCCTTGCGAGCGTCTTCGCCGTACTTCACCTGTGCGTAGCCAGCCGGCACACCGGTGAGCAGAGCTTTGCCGGATGCATCGAGCACACCCTTACGCTTCGAGCCGTCCGCGAACGTCACCTCGAAAGGTGCGCCCTGGACCGGCTCACCATCCGCGTGGAAGTATTCCAACGCCAACTCGTTGGGCTTGAGTTGGCTCAGATCGCTCGGCAAGTGCGGCAAGACGGGTTGCCCACTCCCCGGCCCCTCCCAATGGTGCCCACCACTCTTCACCGTGAAGTTCCCCGGGCACGCATACGTGATGTCGCCACCCTCGAGCGTGATGCGGCTCTGCCCCGCCACCATCTCGATCTTGCTGTTGGCCTGGATGCGGATCTCGTCGTTGACCGAAATCACCGTGACGTCCTGATCGGCCAGGATTTGCAGCGTGTCGGTGTGCGCGCGCAGCGACACGGGCCCGTTGGCCGCAATCGCCTGGATGCCCCCCTCGTGCGTGAACACGCTGGTCGTCTCGCCGCTCACGCTGCTGTAGGTGTGGCCTGCGGTCTGCTGCACGTCACCCTGCACGACGATGCTCAAGTCCTGCCCGGTGAACTGCGCCAAGGTGGCCGGCGTCACGAAAGCAGCGGTGCTGGGCGTGTCCATCACGATCACGGGTTCGGCGAACCGCTCCACCGGATCGCCCAATTCGCGTGAGCCCGGCTGCGCCTTACGGGCGGTTTGGCCGTTGACGGTGCCCTCGTGGTGCCCATCCTGTTGCACGTCGAGCAGCTTCAGGAATTTCTCGAACGCCTGGTCGGGCTCGTGGCTGGCCAGCTTCAGCGCCTGCTGTTGGCCGGCCGACTCGCTCAGGCGCTTGCCCAGGTCGTGGGCAGCCTTCAATTGACCCACCGCCTCGGCAGCGTCCATCTGCGTGCTGGCCACGCCCGCGCCTTGTTGCGGCCGCGCGCTGGTGCTGATGAACAAGCCCTCGGCGGCACGCACGCTGGCCCAGCCTTGCGTCGCGAGTTCAAAACCCGAGCCCCGCCAGGCGCCGCGCTGCGCGCCGTGCGGGCTCTGCTGGATCAAATGGCCCAGGCCCAACTCGCTCATCGCGTAGCTGCACAGAAAGCGCATGCGGAGCTGGCCGGTGGCGTCGTCGACGACCCAGCTGTTGTGCCCCTGTCCGTCCAGCGCATGGGTGTAGAGGCCGCTGATGACGCCGGGATGGTTGACACCCGAATCGACACCGGCGCTGTAGGGCGGCAGGTCCTGCCCGTTGTAGAGCTGGCCGACGATGACCGGGCGGTCGATGTCGCCTTCGAGGAATTCCACCAGCACCTCGGTGCCGTGGCGCGGCACGAACACCGCGCCATGGTTGGCGCCGGCGCTCGGCATCGCGACCCGCACCCAGGTGCCGGCTTGTTCGTTGCCCGGTGCATTGCCCTCGGTGTCACCGACACTCTCGTGAGACAGGCCGCCCGGGTTGGGGCGCTGGCCCCGCTGCCAGTGGAACTGCACCTTCACGCGCAGGTCGCGCTCGGTGGTGAGCGGCTCGCCCTGCAGGCCCACCACCAGCGCCGTCTGAGCGCCAGGGGCCGTGGGCTTGCGCACGAACAGCGGCACCACCGGCGCCGCCGCCGGCACCGCATCGAAGCGGTTGCGATAACCGCCGCGTTCCAGTTCGGGCTGGCCGAGCCAGCGCGCCACCTCGGCCCCGAGGTTGTTGACAGCTTCATGCTCGACCGCCAGCAGCGTGAACTCGTTGTCAGGCCGTTGCCGGCTCGCGGTCAGCTGGCCGCTGTAGTTCAGCGCCGACGTGTTGGCACCGTACAAGGGGTGGTCGATCAGATGGAAGCGGTGGCCCGCGTGCAGCCGCCGCATCGCGCCCTGGCCCTCGAACTGCTTGAGCTGCAGCTCGTGCCACGCCAGCCGCAGCGCAGCCGATCGGGCGGCGTGCTCGGCGTTTTCGTAGCGGTAGGCGCCGCTGCCATCGTAGTGCTCGAGTGAGCCGACGTCGCCTTGCGGCAGGTGTGAGCTGTCGCTGGCGGTGGTCCCGGCCAGCTGTTTGTAGTTCCAGCTGCCGACGGTGATCGCGTTGGTCTGCAGGCGGCGATGGGCGGCAAAGCTCGAAATGGCATCGCCCACCGTGTTGACATCGGCGCGCGTGTAGCGGATGTGGCCCAGTTGCGATCGCTCGGCAGCACGGTCGGTGATGACCATCACGTGCCGGGCGTGGCCTTGTTCGGCAGCCTGCCGTGCCGCGTCGGCATCCAGGTGCTCGAAGTGATAGCTCAAACCTTCTTCGGCCAACAACCGTGTCACGAAGTCGAGGTCGCTCTCTCGGTATTGGATGCACAGGCTGCGCACGCGCAGCGCCTCGCTCACCTCCAGGCGGTAATGCGCCTGGAGGTAGTCCTTGAAGACCTCTTCGACGATCTGCAGTGCGGTCTTGTCCTGGAAGCAGAAGCTGTCGCGGCGCAGGCCCAGAAAGCTGAGCCAGGGGCCCATCGTGAAGCGATACCGGGCAGCGCCACCGTCGGAGCCGATGCGCGCGGCCTGCAGCACGAAACCATGCCAGGGACGGTAGCGCCCGTCACCGCATTGCAGCCGCAGGCTGATCTGTTCGCCGACCAGCGCGGCCGGGTCGAGGTAGGCGGAGGTCGACAAGGCGTCGATCTCCAGCTCGAAGGGTTGGTTGACCGCTTCACGCACGCGCGCCCGCTCGGGCACCAGGACACAGTGGTCGAGCGCAGTTTCGAGCGTCAACAGCCGCGTGTCCTGCCGAAAGAACTTGAGGAAATCGAAGCCGCCGGCCACACCGGTGGCCAGCGACGTGAAAGCGCTAGAGGACATGCAACCCCCCGACGGGGCTCGTGCCCCCAGATTGTTTGTTTGTGTTTCTCGCCGTTCGCCGGGCCTGCCGTGCGATCAGCCGGCGTGTTCCCGGCTCTGGCCGGTCGAACCCTTGAGCATCGCCGCCATCGACCCTTTGTGATCGGCGGTGATGCTAGCAACAGCCGGGGCTTTGCGCTGCACCTCAAACGAGGGAGGAATGTTTGCAAAAGCAAACGCCCACATTCTTTTTGCTCAGCTTGCCTTCAATGATTTCGACGGCGATCCGATCGCGAAGCGGTGGCAGAGCGCCTGAGGTTGCCGCGGAAGTTGTTGCGCCGGGACAGCGGCATCGTGAGGTCACGGTGCCAAGGCTGACAGGGGCCGCACAAAACAGAGACGGATCGCACCGTGAAACGGGTCGCGTTCTACACAGTGAATTCAAATTCTTAGCGTGGTAGCCGTAGTAGAGGTGGCTAAGAATTGTGGACAAGCATGTTTTCGTGAACGGCTTCAAGTGCTTAGCACCATGACAACCGTGTGAAGCCGCCCCCCGGTTACACCAACGCGAACCGACAACAACTTCAGCAATCGGCCGGCGCCTGTGGACAACCAGGGCCTTGTTCGAATGTTGTTCACAGCTTTATCACTTGACGCATCCGGCGATCGATGTTGGTGAGTGCCGACGGCGCCGGATGGCGGTATGAACCGGCCGCCGGGCCGTGTCGATTGCTACACTGCCCGCACACCCAGAACGAGTTGCCCCTTGCTTCACGACGCCTCATCGATCGCAGGCCCGCCGCCGGCACCGTTCCCGACGGAGGCCGACAACCTGCCGCCGTTCCTGCGCGGCGAGGGGCACATGGCAGCCTTGATACGGCAGCACGACTGGGCATCGACGCCGCTGGGTACGCCGTCAGGCTGGCCGCAGTCACTGAAGACGCTGGTCGGCTTGATGCTCGCGTCGCGGCAGCCGATGTTCATGGCCTGGGGCAGCGGGCAGACCTGGCTGTACAACGACGCCTTTGTGCCCATCCTCGGGCTCAAGCACCCGCGCGCGCTGGGACAGGCGGCGCTCGACGTCTGGGGCGAGGCCCGCGACGATTTGAAGCCGCTGTTCGACCGTGTTTTCGGCGGCGAGCCGGTGCACATGGACGACATCAGCCTGATGCTGGATCGCCGTGGCTGGCCCGAGGAATCGCACTTCGCCTTCTCCTACACGCCCGCACGCGACGAGCAGGACCGCGTGGCCGGCCTGTTCGGCGTGTGCATCGAAACCACCGACCAGGTGCTGGCCGACCGGCGCCAGGCCGCCGCGCAAGCGCGCCAGCGCCGCATGTTCGAGCAGGCGCCCGGCTTCATTGCGATCCTGCAGGGGCCGCAACATGTCTTCGAGTTCGTCAACCAGGCCTATGTCCGCCTGGCGGGCTCCCGCGACCTGATCGGCCGCAGCGTGCGTGAGGCGTTCCCCGACGTGGCCGAGCAGGGCTTTTTCGAATTGCTCGACCAGGTCTACGCCAGCGGGCAGCGATATGGCGCCGTGCAGGTGCCGGTGCGGTTCCACATGCCCGGTCAAGCCACGCCGGACGAGCGGTATCTCAACTTCATCTACGAGCCCGTCCTCGATGATGCGGGCGAGGTGACCGGCATCTTCGTCGAGGGCCACGACGTCACCGAGGTGCACCGTGCGCAGGTCGAACTGGCGGCCAACGAACGCCGTCAGGCGCTGCTGGTGCAGCTCGGCGACCGTTTGCGCGAACTCGATGACCCGGCCGACCTGTCCTATGCGGCGGCCGAATTGCTCGGGCGGGCGCTGGCGGTGAGCCGGGCCGGCTACGGCGTGCTCGATGCCGCCGGCGACAAGCTACTGATCGAACGCGACTGGCACCTGCCGGGCACACCCGAGGCAGGCGCGGTGCTGCCGCTGCCCGAGCAAGGTGTGGACGTCGACGCTCTGAAGCATGGCGAGACCGTGGTCTGGACCGACGCGCCGCAAGACGCCCAGACGCAGGCCCCCGCCGCCGTATTGCCCGCGCGGACCGTGGTCGGCATGCCGATCAGCGAGCACCGAGGGGTGGTCGGGGTGCTGTACCTGCACGATGCGACGCCACGCTGGTGGGCCCCGGAGGAATTGGCATTCATACGCGAGGTGGCGGACCGCACGCGCAGTGCGGTCGCAAGGCGCCGCGCCGAGAAAGACCTGCTGGCGCTGACAGCGTCGCTCGAGCAACAGGTGGCCGAGCGCACTGCCGAGCGCGATCGTGTTTGGCGCAATTCGCGCGACCTGTTGGTGGTCGTCGATGCCCATGGCATTTTCCGTGCGGTCAATCCTGCCTGGACCGTGTTGCTGGGGCATGCAGCCGACGAGGTGGTGGGCCGGAGTTTTCTCGACTTCGTTTGGCCCGACGATGCGGTGCGCACGCAGGCGGCGCTGGCGTCGGCGATGACCCGCGGCGACCTCAGCAACTTCGAGAACCGCTATCGCCACTGCGATGGCACGCCGCGCTGGCTGTCCTGGTACACCGCGGCCGAGGGGGATCTGGTGTATGCCTATGGTCGTGACATCACGGCCCAGAAAGCCCAGGCCCGCGCGCTGCAACAGGCCGAAGAGGCCTTGCGCCAGAGCCAGAAGCTCGAGGCCATGGGCCAGTTGACGGGTGGCGTGGCGCATGACTTCAACAACCTGCTGGCAGTGGTGTCGAACAATGTCTACCTGCACCGGTGTTTGTCTCCGGCCTGCGCCGACAGTCCCCAGCTGGCCGCCATCGCCAGGGCGACCGACACCGGTGCGCGCCTGACGCGCCAACTGCTGGCCTTCTCGCGCCGGCAGGCGATCCGGCCCGAGCCGCTGTGTCTGCAGCAGGAGCTGCCCGAACTGCTGCAGGTATTGCAGGCGACGCTGGGGGGGCAGATCGAGGTGCGGCTACAGGTGGCACCCGACACGCCTTCGGTCAAGGTCGACCGGTCGGAGCTGGAACTGGCCCTCATCAACCTGGCCGTCAACGCTCGCGATGCGATGCCGGACGGCGGGTGTTTGACGATCACGGTGGACCGGCTGCCGCCAGCACCGGACGGGAGTGTCGAGTCGATACGCCTCGAGGTCTCGGACACCGGCCATGGCATTCCGCCTGAACTGTTGTCGCGCGTGCTGGAGCCGTTCTTCACCACCAAGGGACCGGGCCGCGGGACCGGTCTCGGCCTGAGCCAGGTCTATGGTTTCGCGACACAAGCCGGTGGCCAGCTCGACATCGCGAGCGAGCCTGGCGTGTCGACCACCATCACGCTGGTGCTGCCAGCCACCGACGAAACCCTCGCGCACCCACCCTCGATACCGGGCACGGCCGCGGCACGGTTGGCGGCACGCGTGCTCGTCGTGGAAGACAACGCTGACGTCGGCGCCGCCACGCGAGAGTTGCTGCAGGCCGCGGGTTGCGAGGTGCTGCATGTCACCAGCGGCGAACAGGCGCGGGCTTACCTGCAAGCGGGCGGCGCGGCCAAGGTGGACCTCGTGCTGAGCGACCTGGTGATGCCCGGTGACGTCAGTGGTGTGGCGCTCGCGCAGTGGATCGAGCAGCAGCGGCTGCAACTGCCCGTGCTGCTCGCCACCGGCTACAGCACCGACATGGCCGCGGCCACCGAACAGGGCTATGTGGTGCTGCAGAAGCCGGTCACACCGGAAACCCTGCTCGACGCGGTCAGGCGTGCGGTCGCGAGTTGACCGAGTCGCACCCGCGTACCTCGGTGTTGCGTGACACCGGGGTCACCACCTTTTCCTGCTGTAGCACCGATTCCAGGTACGCATTCCATCCATCGTGACCGACGTGCCTCGCACGAGAGCGTGTCAGTTCGCCGCCTGGCCAGGGCGCTTGTCCTTCAACAGCGCCAGGCCTTCACCCTTGGTGAACCAGGACACACCGAAGGCCATGATGGCCGTCGACTCGAGCCAGAACACCGGCGAATGGGACTCCATCGCGAGCTTGGCGGTGTCGGGCAAGGCCTGGTACCCGATGATCAAGCCGAGGGCGGCCAGCATCACCAGGCCGCAGCCACGGTAGACGCGGTTGCGCCGCTGCTTCTCGAGCGTCGGCGCCTGGGTGCGCGCGCTCTCGGTGAACAGGCACAGCGAAAAATAGGCCAGCGAGAGGAAGAACACCGAGGCGAAGCCGAGGTGCACATGGCCCACGACAACGGCGGTGCGCGACTCGGGCACCAACGGTGCGGTCGGGAACAACGCGAGGCCGACGGCCCCGACGCAGGCGCTGGTGCCGGCCCGGCTGTCGCGCTGGTCGTGACCTCGATACGCGGACAGGAACACACCGATCGCGAACATCGTGCCGACGAAAACGTCGCGCAGCGGGGTGTGATAGTAGGCACTGAGCGAGGGCTCGACGTGGAGCGGTCGCTCCACCCACCAACCCCCCAGCGCCAGCATCACCGGCAGCAGCATGCCGAGGCCCCCAACGAGCTTGCGCAGCGTCAGGTAGGAGATCAGCAGCGGCTCGTGAAGTGATGCGGCGGCGTCACGCCGCGGGCGGGTGGCAACGCGCGGCAGCAGTCGTCGAGGGGTGAACGTCATCGGCATCCGGGGGGCTCCTTCAAAGGTGAAGGTGCGAGCGTGCCGGTGGAGGCGGGTGGGTTGTGCAACTGGCGGATAGAGGCGTGACGCATCGCAGCGCCGGGCAGGAGGGTGAGGGGTGCGGCAGGCGGTCCATCCTCTGGAATGCGGTGGGCGGTCAAGCTTTGCAAGGTGGCCACAGCCGGGCATGGCGACTGGCGACGCGGGCCAGTTTCCCTCACTTTTTTGCATTCCTTTTGCCATCCAAGTGGATGGTGTTAGGATGGAGCCATGCCAGCCCGACCTGCCTCTCCCTCGACCTCGGCCAAGCCTGCGGACGAAAAAATCACGATCAACCTGGGGTATGTCGACCTTGGGCAGATCGACCTGCTGGTGCAGGAAGGCTTTTATGCCAACCGCACCGACCTGATCCGCACGGCGATCCGCAACCAGCTGGCGCTCCACCGTGAGGCGGTCCACCAGGTGGTGGCGCGCAAGACGCTGGTGCTGGGCATCCAGCACTACAGCGCGGCCGATCTGCGGGCGGTGCAGGCGGCAGGCGAGACGCTGCAGATCCGCGTGCTCGGTCTCGCTTCGATCGGCTCCGACGTCACGCCCGAACTGGCCCTTGCCACGATCGACTCCCTGACGGTGCTCGGTGCCCTGCACGCGAGCCCCGAAGTCAAGGCCGCCCTGGCCGCGCGCATCCGCTGATCGCGGCGGCCGGCCAGGTCTTACACCTTCCCACCGAAAGCGCACCACGATGCACCCCGACTTCCAACACTGGATGAAGGAGGCGACGCGCCTCACGCAAGCCGGCGACCTGCAGGGCGCCACCGCTGCGCTGCAGGCCGCCCTCGGCCAGCGCCCCCCTGCCGGTGCGGCCCCGGCGGCCGCGCGGCAGGGTGCGGCGCGGGTGTTTGCCGACCAGGTGATCGACGTCGAAGCACGTGAGGTGGTCGACGCGGTCGAAGGTGCGCCTGCCGACGTCACGTCCATGCCCCCGCCTTCGGGTCGGGCCGAGACGATGCGCTGGGCCGAAAGCCTGTGGCGCCGGGCCCCAGCGTCGACGCCGCCCACGGACGGTGCCACGCGCGCAAAGGAGGGCAGTGCGGCGGGCGGACGTTTCATCAGCGGCAGCCATGCGGACCCCGCGGCCGGGCAGCGCGACTACAAGCTGTTCATTCCGCCTGTTGCCGGCCCGCAGCCGCGACCGCTGGTGGTGATGCTGCACGGTTGCACACAGAGCCCGGACGACTTCGCGACTGGCACGGCGATGAACGAGGCCGCATCGGCACAGGGCTTTTTCGTGCTGTATCCCGCCCAGTCGGCACAGGCCAATCCGCAGCGCTGCTGGAACTGGTTCAAGCACCACCACCAGCAGCGCGACCGTGGCGAGGCGGCCTTGATCGCCGGCATGGTGCGGCGCGTGATGCGCGAGCACAGCATCGATTCCGAGCGGGTCTATGTGGCCGGCCTGTCCGCCGGTGGCGCGATGGCCGCGATCCTCGGCGCTGCCTACCCCGAGCTGTTTGCCGCGGTGGGTGTGCACTCGGGGCTGGCCGCCGGCAGCGCGACGGATTTGCCGTCGGCACTGGCTGCCATGCGCAGCGGTGGCAACGGTCAGATGCCAGGCAGGGCCAGTCGCATGCCGACCATCGTGTTCCATGGAGATGCCGACACCACGGTGCACCCCCGCAATGCCGAACAGGTGATTGCCGCGAGCGTCGGCGTCGACACCCGCGTCGAACCGCAGACCGTGGCGGCCGCCGGCGGTCGCACGTGTACACGCCGCATCCACCGGGCCACCGACGGGCAGGTGGTGGCCGAGCATTGGCTGGTGCATGGCGCAGGGCATGCTTGGTCTGGGGGCAGCGCCCGAGGGTCTTATACCGATGCCCGTGGCCCGGATGCCAGCGCCGAGATGGTGAGGTTCTTTTTGGAACAACGCCGGCGGCGCAGCGATTGAGCGCCGTGCACACACGGGCGCCCTCGGCGCCTTGCGCGTCGCGGGTGCTTCAGCGGGGCACGGTCGAGCCGGTGCGGCGGCGGGCCGTCGCAAGCGGCGAGGGCCTCGGCGGCTTGGATGAGGCCGAAGGCGGGTGCGCAGGGCCCAACTGCCGCAGCAGCCGCTCGGCATGTTCGCGCAACGCGTCGCGCAGGCCGGGGGGGTCTTGCACCTCGAACGGGCAACGCAATCGGGCCAGTTGGCGGGCAAACCAGGTCAGGCTGTCGGTGTGGCCGTGCAGCATCACACCGTCGGGCTGCGGCACCAGCAGGCCGAGGTGAGCACCCAGGCCGTCGCAGGCATCTCCCAGGTCGGTGTGCAGCAGCACCCGGACCGGCATGGCCCGCGGCAGGGTGGCGATGCTGTGGGTCAGGTGGGCGGCTGCATCGAACGGGGCCGGGGGCTCGAAAGCTTCGGTCAACGCCTGCAGCTGCAGCACGCGGTCGAGCCGGAATGAGCGCAGCTCTTGGCGCAGGTGGCACCAGCCGCTCATGTACCACTGGCCCTGGCGGAACACCAGGCCATAGGGGTCGACGCGGCGTGCGCTGACCTCACCTTGCGCGGTGCGGTAGTCGATCAGGACCCGGCGGTGTGACGCGATGGTGTCGGCCAAGGTGTCGAGCAACGCAGGGTCGGCGGGCAGGCGGGCGGGGGGAATATCGACCGTGGCGCCTTCGCTCAAGCCGCGCAAGCGGGTCTTGAGCGGGGCCGGCATGGCACGCTCGAGCTTGGCTTGCACGCTCTCGAGGGCCGGCGCAACGCGGTCGAGGCCGAGACGGCGGGCGGCGGCCAGCCCCAGTGAGAGGGCCAGCGTCTCTTCGGGTGTGAACATCAGCGGCGGCATCTTGAACCCCGGCGCCAGCCCGTAGCCGCCGTAGCGGCCGCGCTCGGCGCTGACCGGAACGCCGAGGTCTTCCAGCATCGACACATAACGCCGCAAGGTGCGCCCGTCCACACCCAGGCGCCGGGCCAACTCGTTGCCCGACATGCGCCGGTGCGTTTGCAGCAGCTCCAGGAGCGCCAACACGCGGGTGGCAGGCTTGGACATCGAGCGTTACAGATGTGGTGGGTTCAATAGGGCGGAATCTACCCTATGAGCTGCTTATGGTGCTGCTCGCCGCGCGGGCCTGCTGATGCCGTTGCGCGGTTGTCTAACGCAAGGAGCACATCGCATGGACCCGGTTCTTTTTTATGGCGTGCCGCAAGGCTGTTCGTTCGGCTCGATCGTGGCGCTGGAGTGGCTGCAGCAGCCCTATCGTTTGTGCCGCATCGAGATGCTCGAACACCCTTGGCCGCCGCTGTATCGCCACATCAACCCGATGCTGCAGACACCGGCGCTGCTGCTGCCCGACGGCGAAGCACTAAGCCAGAGCATGGGCATCCTGCTGCACCTCGCGGCCCAAGGCCTGGACCGGGGCCTCGGCTTCGCACAAGGCACGCGCGAGTTCGACCGGCTCAACCAGATGCTGGCGTTTCTCCACACCGATGTCTTCTCGGCCTTCGGCCCGCTGTGGGCGGCTTATGACTTGCAGGACCTGACGCCGGAGCAGCTCCGGCTACTGCAAGACATAGGACAGGGCAAGGTGCGCAAGTGCTTCGAGGTCTTGAACGGGCGCATCGGTGCAGGCCCGTGGCTGCTCGGTGCGCAGCGCACGGTGGCCGACGCGTATGCCTGCGGCGTCGTCCGCTGGGCGGACTTCCATCGGTTTTTCGACTTGGCGGTCGAGTACCCGCACATCGCGCAGTGGGCGCAACGCCTGGCCGACGACCCGGCGGTGCAATTCGCGCACGAGGTCGAGCGTCAGGGGCCTGCTGCGGCGCACAGCGCGGCTTGTCTGGGCCATGTGCAACTCGACGAGCTGCCGGTTTTCCCGCGCGGCTGAGGGCGGCAGCGCGGAGGGGGAGCTGCGCGGCCGCGCCGGTCGCAGGCCCACTACTCTTCGATGCGCAGTCGGCGGTAACCCGGGTCAGCGCGGATCTCGGCTTCCGTGAACGGCAATCGCAGCCACGCCTTGCGGCTGAAGCGTCGCGTCTGGTCGGCGAAGTGCGGTGACGCGGGGTCGGTCGACTGCGAGTAGCTGAGCAAGGCCTCGGCATGCGGCCCGTCAGCGTCGAAGGCCACCGCCTGGACATAACTGGTGCCGTCGTACACCTCCCGCTGTCCCGGGCCCGAGGGTGTGCTGTAGACCGAGTTGTACACGCCCAGGCCTTCGTCGCCCCCGTGGATGGGGATGCGCTCGCGGCCGCGCGTGACACCCTGCACTTCACCCCAGCGCATACCGGGTTGCCAGCCGCTCGCATGGACCGATTGCACCGCGGCCCGCAGCGCCGCCACCAGGCCGGCCTCGACGAGGGGCGTGCGCAGGTCCAGCCCCCGCGGCGTGTAGACCGGGTCGCGCGGGTCGAAGGGCACGCGCCAGACCTCGGGGTGCTCGTCGAGATAGGGCAGCAGGGCTTCCAGGTAGCCGTAGCCGATGCCCGCGTCGAGGTTGGCGGTGCGGTCCCAGGCACACAGCGCGGGGCAGGGACTGTCGGCATCGTCGTGCAAGGGGTGGCCGGGGCGGCACAAGGCGAGCAGATCGTCGAGCACCAGATCGGCGAGGTGGACCCGGTTGCCCATCACGAAGTCTTGCAGCTGCTGCAGCGAGACGCGTCGGCCAGGCAGGCCATCGCGTCCGGAGAGCCGGTCTTCGATCTGCCGCAATCCCATCCGGGTGCGGCGGCCGAGCGGGACGTCCTGCAGGCTCACCACCGGCGAGTAGCCGGTGAGCGGTGCGGCGGGCTGGGTCATCCAGGCGCTGTTGTTGGCGTTGTGCACATAGTCGTCGCGCTCGAGCACTGGCAGCTGCGGGCCGGGCACCGTGCCGGGATGGACGGCGCCGGGCACGTCGTCCCAGTGGCAGTCGCTGCGGTTGCCGCTCAAGACCCACAAGCCGTAGACGGCCATGTCGGCATGGCTGGCCAACTGGCAGCGGCTCACCTTGGCAGCCGAGAGCTGGGGCACTGGCGACACGTCGAGGAACAGTGTGCGGCCGTGGCGGTCTGCCGCGAGCGTGTTGTTCCACGGGTTGCCCACCAGCGATTGGTGCGCGGCCTTGACCTCCGCCAGCGAGGCGGCGCGGTTCAATGCATGCCATTGGGCCACCATCCAATGGTTGTGGGCGTTGGTGTCGCGCAAGGCGTAGGCGGTGGTGGGAGTCCATTCGAACAGGTCGGGGCTGACAACCACCGGGCCGAATTCGGTGCTGTAGAAGACGCGCGATTGCGGCCTCAATCGGCCATCGGGGCCGAGCACGTCGAGCGTGAGGCGGCGTCGTGCCATCGGCTTGCTGATGCCGTCGACCACATAGCGGGTCGGGTCGGCGGGGTCGAGCTCGAGTTGGTAGAAGGTTGCATGGGCGGCTTTGCTGGCGGTATGGCTCCAGGCGAACTCGTGCGTGAAGCCAAGGCCGACCACCGCCATGCCGGGCAGCGACGCACCCATCACGTCGAGCTTGCCCGGCAGAGTGAGGTGCAGTTGGTACAGGCGTTCAACGCCTGTCCAGGGAAAGTGGGGGTTGCCGAGCAACAGGCCGCGGCCGTTGGCGGAGGTGTCGCGGCCGAAGGCGATCGAATTGCTGGCGGGGGCGCGGCGTTGTGTCAGGCGCATCAAGGCGCGTTCGCGGCGATTCACCG
Source organism: Caldimonas brevitalea (assembly GCF_001017435.1). Classification (NCBI taxonomy): domain Bacteria; kingdom Pseudomonadati; phylum Pseudomonadota; class Betaproteobacteria; order Burkholderiales; family Sphaerotilaceae; genus Caldimonas; species Caldimonas brevitalea. The sequence goes on along the minus strand of NZ_CP011371.1, from coordinate 11,119 downwards.
TCGCTGGCGGGCCGGCCACAGGCAGGCTGGATTGCGGGGCGGGCGGTTGCGCGGCTGAGAGGGCCACGGCCCAACCGGACAGGCCCATCAGCGTCGTGTAGTAGCGCATCAGCCGGGCCAGATCGGCGGGCTCGATGGGACGCAGCCAGGCCGCATCGCGGCACGCGTCGGGCAGCTTCAGCCGGGGGGTGTCGCGCAGGTAGCGGTTGTAGCCGGCGACCCAGCCGGCGTGCAGGGCTTGCACTTCCGGGGTCTGTGCCCGCTGGTACGCCTGCACGCTCGCATCGTCGCCGATCAAGCGATGGGCGTAGTCGCTGGCGAGGTGGGCGCCCTCCGGTGCGGCAGCGTCGGGTTCGCCGGGCCCGTAATGGCGCGATCGCTCACCACGCAGGCTCATGAACTTCTCGGCCACCACGCACAGGTTGTCCTGTGCATAGGCATGGCCCACCCCATAGCCCAAGCCGGCCTCATCGCGGGCGAGGATATGGGGAATGCCGAAGGCGGTGCGCCGGATCTCGGCGGCAAAGGTCGGGCCGGGAGTGGGGCGGGGCTCGGGCCGGGGTGCTGGCGGCGGGTCGCCGCCGCCGCAGGCCGCCAGGACCCCGAGGAGGACGGCGATGGCCGGTGAGCCGATCAGGCGGGAAAGAGGTTGCATGGCGGAACCTCCTTGGCTTTTCGAGGAACGGCGATGCTAGGGATGCATTGGCATGCCTGGTCCCCGCGAACGAGGGATTCCCGCGTGATCTATCAGGGTTGGCGCGGCGGAAGCTCAGACCTCCTGCGGCGCCCTGGGTGGCGACGGTAGTGTCGCCACTTGCGGTCGGGTGTCCACGGGCAAGCACAACAAGGCGGTGGTGAGTGCTAGCAGGACATGAGCGGCGTACAGCGGCTCGAAGTCAGCCAGCGACGGCGCCCCGTGGCCGACCAGCACGACGGTGAGCGCGACGCCCAGCACCGAGCCCATTTGGCGTACCGCCTGGTTGACCGCACTGCCGACACCGAAGCGGGCCGGAGGCAGGCGTGCCACGGCGGCGCCACTGAGCGACGGCAGCACCAGACCCACGGCGGTGCCGGTCATCAAGAGGCCGGGCAGCCAGGTGTAGAGGTAGTCAGGCGTGGCGCCGGCTCTCAGGTAGAACCAAGTGCCGCCGGCGGCATAGAGCAGGCTGCCGCCGACCAGCAGGGGCCGGTGCCCGTGGCGTGCCGCCAGCCGCCCGCCCAGCATCGCGACCGGCACCACCAGCAAGGGGCCCGGCGTCACGGCCAGCCCGGCGAGCGGCAGGCTGTAGTGCCAGACGTGCGTCATGAAAAAGAAGAAACCGAAGAACATCAACGCGAAGGCCATGCCGAAGGTGAAGGTGGCCAGGTTGACGTAGCGGTAGGTGCGGTGCTGGAACAGCGACAGATCGACCGCCGGATGCGGCCGGCCTCGCGCCCAGGCGATGAACAGCGCCAGGGCCACGGCACCACAGGCGAGCGGCAACAGCACCGAGGTGTGGCTCCAGCCGTGCGACTCCGACTGCACCACGCCATAGGCCGGCGCCCCGACGGCAACGATCAGCATCACGATGCCGGGCAGGTCGGCCGGCGCACCTCGATCGGGGTCGCGCGATTCCGCTAAGCGGCCGCTGCGCCACAAGGCCCAGCCGCCTGGCAGCAGGTTGAGGTAGAAGGCCCAGGACCAGCCGAGCGTGTCGACGACGAAGGACCCGAGGCTCGGGCCAAGGGCCGCGGCAAGGCCGCCGACCGCGCCCCACAGGCTGACTGCCACCGCGCGCCGTTGCGGCCCGAACGCGGCGAGCACCAGGGCCAGCGAGGCCGGCGTGAGCAGCGCGGCGCCCATCGCCTGCAACACCCGCGCTGCCACCAGCAGGGGCACGGAGCCAGCGGCACCGCAAGCCAGTGACGCGACCAGAAACAGCGCCAGGCCGAGCCGGAACATCCGCCGTCGACCGTGGCGGTCTGCTAGCCGCCCGGCCGGCACCAGCAGGGCTGCGTAGACCACCGTGTAGGCATTGATGACCCAGGAGAGGTCGGACGCGTCGGTGCCGTGGAAGGCACGACGCAGGGCACTGAAGGCGGCAAACAGCACCGTGCTGTCGACCGAGACGAGCAAGACGGCCACCGCCGCGATGCCGAAGACCGGCCAGGGGCTTGCGTCGGGCGGGGAGCGTGTGGCGGCGACGGTGCCGGTGGCGGCAGCGATGGGTTGGTTCATGCGAGGACCCCTGTGTGAGCCGTGAGGTGAATGGGTGGGGAAGGGCGGCGTATGACCACCGCGAGCGGGGCGGCTGGCCTGGCGGCGGGTGCGCTGGCCGGCGCCCGTGGCCGGCGTCGGGCCGGTGATGCCGTCGATTCGCCGAGCGTCTGTATGACGAGCATCATATTGGTATGCGAAACAGAACAGGGCGAGGCCATCGGGTGAACCTAACCGAGGTGCTGCAGCAGGTGTTCGCGGGTGGCGTGGCGCACAGCGTCCGCCAACCGAGGGTCGTCGACGGCACGGGCCACGAGCAGCGCACCGAGCATGGCGCTGAGCGTGGCCAGCGCCGCGTCGTGCGCGCCGGGCTGTCCCCAATCGGGCCGCAGGCGTTCGATCAGGTCGACCAGCTCCTTGATGCGGCGTGTTGCGGCGGCGCGCACCTCGGGCGATTGGCGAGGCATTTCCGAACCGAGTGCCGCCACCGGGCATCCCCGCTCGGGTTGCTGCAGATGGGCGTCGGACAGATAGGCGTCGAGCAAAGCCTGCAGGCCTTCGCCGGCCGGAGCCCGCGCGGCAGCCTGGGTCAGGCTGGCGACACCCTCGGCGCCGGCCTGGTCGGACGCTTCGGCCAGGAGCGCGTCGCGGGAAGGGAAGTGCGCGTAGAAGCCGCCGTGCGTGAGGCCGGCCGCCTTCATGATGTCCGCCACGCCGGTGCCGTGGTAGCCGCTGGCCCGGATGATGCGGGCGGCCGTGCGCACGATGCGCTCGTGGGTGAGCTCCTTGCGGGACGGGCGGTCTTCGGACTTCATGATGGGCATCATATGACGAGAAATACCAGAGTGTCCATCAGGGTTGGTCGGACTGGCCGCGCTTGAGTGCTGCATCGCGCCCCTGCCAGCCGTGACCGTCGTTCGTTGCGCTCGCGTGCGGTCCTGCCGTTAATGCGGCCAACGAGTGCATCGCCACCTTTCAGCGCCCGTCCTCGGTCGAATTGACGTTTGTTTCGAAGTAGTCAATACTTCTTATGCCACTTGAGCTAGGCCATGCAAGACAACCGTCCCTTGAACGTCATCAGGCTCCTGCGCGCCAACGCACTGTCCGACTTGGACGCGTTCGTCGTCGGCATGGCGCTTTTTGGGTGGGCAAAGCTCTCGGTGAGCGGCAGGCTTTCAGAGGCCTGCGCGATGCAGCGGATCGTAGACGGAGGCCTGTCTGTTCTTCAGGACACGCTGCTCAGCGCCACGAAAGAGCAACACGACGGTCTTCTCAGCGACCTTGCCAAGCTGCAAGGAATGGACGGCACAGTGGTGCTGACACTCGTCGCTTTAGCGTACGAGTTGGCTGTCGCCGGGGAACTCGACAAGCTGTCGGTGGGCGATCTGCTTCGAAGTGATCGCGGCGCGCCGTTGGCAATCCCAAGCCGGTTGGTATCACTCATGGTCCAGCTCGGCCGGCTCGCACCGAACGACTCTGTCTACACACCGTGGGACTTTTACGCGCAACTGGCGATCGCCGCCCACGCGGTCGGGGCAGTCGCTTCTATTGAGACACCGATTCACTCGAGCATCCCGCGGCTCTTTCAGCTGCTGGCCGGGGCCTCCTCGCCGGTTCACTACGCTGATCCCATCCTTGCACCCTCCCAGATCGCGAACGGCTCACTGATCAAGTTCGATGTCGCTCTCAGCTTCCCGCCGGTGGGACTTCGCTATGAGAGGGAGGTGTCCTACGATGGCCGTTGGAACCGATTCGCGGAGAGCACGACTTCCGGCTCCATCCTCGCAATTCGTCATTTGCTGGCTCAGGCGAAAAGACGAGTCGTGGTGCTCGTGCCTAACAGTTTGCTGTCGAATACAGGCGCTGAAGCGGCTCTTCGCTACGACCTCCTCAAGCGAGGGATGGTCGAGGCGGTTATCGCGTTTCCCAAGGGCCTGCTCGAATCCACGGCTGTCGCAACCGCGCTATTGATCCTCGATCCCAACGGCGGGCACCACCGAGTTCGATTCTTGGAGGTTGACGGATCAAGGTTCTGCACTCCTACCTCCAAAACCCGGTGGCAGCTTTGCGATCCTGGGGATCTGGCGGAGCTTGCGACGTCTGCGCAGGAACCCTCAGACCCGTGCGTTGCAACAGTCCCCCAAGCCGACGTCATCGACAACGACGCCACGCTGCAAGTCAATCGCTACGTGACGGCCCGCAAGGCAGCAAACCTGTTGGGTCCACGACCCTCACCCGGGCGGCCCGTGACATTGGGCCAGCTCGTCCGCACTGTCCGGCCGCTGCCGGCGACCACCCGCAAAGATGTTCCGGCTTCTGCGCAACCCACGACTCTGTATGAGATTGGAGCGGCCGACCTTCCTGAACACGGATATATCTCCGGAGCAGAACGCAGGATCTCCATTGACGGCGGCACCCTCGCGTCGGCTGCTCCGTTGTTTTTGCAGCCGCTCGACATCGTTTTGATTGTGAAGGGCAGCGTCGGCAAAGTGGGAATCGTGCCTACCAAGGTGCCTAACCCCGGCCCGGGCGGCTGGATCGCCGGCCAGTCGGGGATTGTTCTTCGCGTCAGCGATCCGCGCTCTGTCGACCCAAGGGCGCTCTTTCTGCTGCTCCGCTCGCCCATGGGGCAGCTTCAGTTGCGTGGCATCGTCGCAGGAAGCACGACACCGCTGATCCAGCTACGTGAACTGCTGGCACTGCCAGTTCAGCTCCCGTCAAGCGAAGAGCAAGCGGCAGCAGCCGAGGCTTTGGAAACAGAGGGTCGTATTCAAGAACAGATTGACCAGCTTCGCGCGCTGCAAGCCAAAGCGGCGGCTCATCTCTGGTCACTCGAGCATGCGTATGGCGAAGGTGATGCAGATGATGAAGCTCCCGCAAGATCCGGATCAGTTCAAGTACTTTCGTCGTGACCCGCCCGAGATCAAGCTCGAAGCTTGGAGACGCATGCAGCGAAGACTGACAGTGCGTGATGTGGCTTTCAGCATTGCACTCATCACGGTCTCGATCGCATCGATCGTCACTTCGCTTCTTCGATGAAAGCCCGGGGACGGGGAACCGAGCATCTTCCGATGTGCCAGCATCGCTGCTGTTTTCGTCACCGAGGCGGTGGATGAAAACGGGGTTGGCGCTGTGCTCCAGCGCTGCACCCGGTTGGAGATGTGCTGGACCAGAAGGCTGTTCAGCCCGCGTCGACCTAGGCGTCGAGCATGCTGGTCTGGCTTGTTTCACGGTTCGAAGCGACCGGTGGGTTCGTAGCGCTGGTCGCTCAGCCTGATTTACGGCCATTAGAAAAAATCAGAGCCCGATCAGTCGCTCAGCTGATCGGGCCCCGTTTCTCAGGCTTTGCGGTTATCTACAACACGCGTCACACGTCAATATTCGCCGCCCTCAACGCATTACTCTCAATAAACACCCGCCGCGGCTCCACCTCATCCCCCATCAGCATCGTGAACACCCGATCGGCCTCGATCGCGTCTTCAATCTGCACGCGCAGCAAGCGCCGCACGGTCGGGTCCATCGTGGTCTCCCACAGCTGCCCAGGGTTCATCTCCCCCAGCCCCTTGTAGCGCTGGCGCCCGACGCTGCCTTCTGCCTGCGTCATCAACCACTGCATCGCTTCGCGGAAGTCCTTGACCTTCTGTTCCTTCTGCTTCTCGCCTTCGCCCTTTCTGATCACGGCGTCGGTGCCCAGCAGCCCCTTGAAGGTCTTGCCCGCGGTGCTCAGCACTTCATAGTCGGCGCCATGCACGAAGTCGGCATTGATGATGCTGCTCTTCACGTTGCCGTGGTGCTTGCGGCTGATGCGCAGGATGTGCTTGTCCATGCGCGAGTCGAACTCGGCCGCCACCTCAGCGCCATGCAACGCACCCTTGAGCGCGATCGCCGACGCTTCGGCCTGCTCCAGCGTGTCGAGGTTGATCTCGGTGCCGCTCGCCAGCACGCGTAGCGCCTCGGCGTCCATCCAGTTGCCCAGCCGGTCGATCACGTTCTCGGCCAGCACGTACTGGCGGGCCAGCTGCTCAAAGGCCTCGCCCTTGAGCACCGTGTCGCCGGTGCCGGTGTGCAGGGCAGCGTCGTTCAACGCCACCTTCAGCATGAACGCGTCCAGCTCGTGCGCGTCCTTCAGATACTGCTCTTGCTTGCCCTGCTTGACCTTGTAGAGCGGCGGCTGCGCGATGTAGATGTGGCCGCGCTCGACCAGCTCGGGCATCTGGCGGTAGAAGAAGGTCAGCAGCAGCGTGCGGATGTGCGCACCGTCGACGTCCGCATCGGTCATGATGATGATGCGGTGGTAGCGCAGCTTGTCGGGGTTGAAGTCGTCGCTGCCATTGCCCGCGCCGGTCTTGCCGATGCCGGTGCCCAACGCGGTGATCAGCGTCAGGATTTCATTGCTGCTCAGCAGCTTCTCGTAGCGCGCCTTCTCCACGTTCAGGATCTTGCCGCGCAGCGGCAGGATCGCCTGGAACTTGCGGTCGCGGCCCTGCTTGGCGGAGCCGCCGGCGGAGTCGCCCTCGACGATGTAGATCTCGCACAGCGCCGGGTCTTTCTCCTGGCAGTCGGCCAGCTTGCCGGGCAGGCCCAGGCCGTCGAGCACGCCCTTGCGGCGGGTCATCTCGCGGGCCTTGCGGGCGGCTTCACGCGCGCGTGCCGCTTCGATGATCTTGCCACAGATGATCTTGGCGTCGGTCGGGTTTTCGAGCAGCCAGTCGGTCAGCAAGCGGCTCACGATGTCTTCGACCGGTGCACGCACCTCGCTCGACACCAGTTTGTCCTTGGTCTGGCTGCTGAACTTGGGCTCGGGCACCTTGACGCTCACCACACAGGCCAGGCCTTCGCGCATGTCGTCGCCGCTGACCTCGACCTTGGCCTTCTTGGCCAGCTCGTTGTCTTCGATGTATTTGTTGATGACCCGCGTCATCGCCGCACGCAAACCGGTCAAGTGGGTGCCGCCATCGCGCTGAGGGATGTTGTTGGTGAAGCACAGCACGTTCTCGCTGTAGCCGTCATTCCATTGCATCGCCACTTCGACACCGACGTTGGTGTTGTGCTCGCTCATCTTCTCGCCCATGGCGTGGAAGACGTTGGGGTGCAACACCTTCTTGCCCTGGTTGATGAAGTCGACGAAACCCTTGACGCCACCGGCGAAGGCGAAGTTGTCTTCCTTCGCATTGCGCTCGTCGACCAGCCGGATCTTGACGCCGTTGTTCAAGAAGCTCAGCTCGCGCAGGCGCTTGGCCAGCACGTCGTAATGGAAGTCGATGTTGGTGAAGATGGTCTCGTCGGGCAGGAAGTGCACCTCGGTGCCGCGCTTTTCGGTTTCGCCGACGATCTTCATCGGGCTGACCTCAAAGCCGTTGCGCTGCTCGAGCACGCGGTCTTGCGGAATGCCCTTGCGGAATTCGAGCAGGTGCACCTTGCCTTCGCGGCGCACCGTCAGCCGCAGCCACTTGCTCAACGCGTTGACGCAGCTGACGCCCACACCGTGCAAGCCGCCCGACACCTTGTAGCTGTTCTGGTTGAACTTGCCGCCGGCGTGCAGCTCGGTCAACGCGATCTCGGCGGCACTGCGCTTGGGCTCGTGCTTGTCGTCCATCTTGACGCCGGTGGGGATGCCGCGGCCGTTGTCGATGACGCTGATCGAGTTGTCGGTGTGGATGGTCACGACGATGTCGTCGCAGTGGCCGGCCAGCGCTTCGTCGATCGAGTTGTCGACCACTTCGAACACCAGGTGGTGCAAACCGGTGCCGTCGGACGTGTCGCCGATGTACATGCCGGGGCGTTTGCGCACCGCCTCCAAGCCTTCGAGGATCTGGATGCTGGCCTCGCCGTAACCGGTGTCGGGCGCGGCGGGTGCCGGCGCGGCATTGGCAGGTTGTGCGTTGGGGTCCTTGGCTTGGTCGTCGCTCATGAAGGGTCTCGATTCTCTCGGTCGGGGCAGGGCGGGGTTAGCGCCGTTGCCCTATGGAAACGCTGAAGCGGGAAGGGGGCGGGGAGCCCTCGTGCCGCTCACGCGCGCGCCCATCGGGGTGCGCGTCGTTCGGCGGGCCCCAGCACCCGGCGCGACGCCGGGCGGTGGGCCGCGGGTCGTCGTCGTCAGATGCGCATGGGCATCACCACGTACTTGAAGCCGGTCTGCTCGGGGATGGTCAGCAGGGCAGAGCTGTTGGCATCGTGCAGGTCGATCTGCACCATGTCCTGGCTCATGTTGGCCAGCGCGTCGACCAGGTAGGTGACGTTGAAGCCGATCTCGATGGTGTCGCCGCCATAGTCGATCTCGAGCTCTTCCTTGGCCTCTTCCTGCTCGGCATTGCTCGAGGCGATGCGCAAGGTGCCCGGCTCGATGTTCAGGCGCACGCCCTTGAACTTTTCGCTGGTCAGGATGGCGGCGCGCTGCAGGCTGGCTAACAGCGGCGCACGGCCGAGCGTCACGCTGTTCTTGTGGTTCTTGGGGATCACGCGGTTGTAGTCGGGGAACTTGCCCTCGACCAGCTTGGTGACGAACTCCATGCCGCTGAAGCTGAACTTGGCCTGGTTGCCGGCAAAGCGCATCTCGATCGGCGTGTCTTCGTCTTTCAGCAGGCGCTGCAGCTCGAGCACGGTCTTGCGCGGCAGGATCACGTCCTGGCGCGGCATCTCGACCTCGAGCGTGGCGCTGGCGAGCGCCAGGCGGTGGCCGTCGGTGGCCACCAGCGTCAGCTGCTTGCCTTCGGCGACGAACAGGATGCCGTTGAGGTAGTAGCGGATGTCGTGCACCGCCATCGCGAAGTGCACCTGGCCGATCAGGCTTTTGAGCGTCTTCTGGGGCACGCCGAAGGCGGGGCCGAAGTCGGCTGCCTCTTGCACCAGCGGGAAGTCTTCGGCCGGCAGCGTCTGCAGCGTGAAACGGCTCTTGCCGCCCTGCAGCGTCAGCTTGTTCTGGTTGGCGCTGAGCGACATGGTCTGGTCGGCGGGCAGCGACTTCAGGATGTCGATCAGCTTGCGCGCACCCACCGAGGTGTTGAAGTCGCCCGCATCGCCGTCGAACTCGGCGGTGGTACGCACCTGGATCTCGAGGTCGCTGGTGGTGAACTCCACCTGGCTGCCAGTCTTGCGGATCAGCACGTTGGCCAGGATGGGCAGGGTGTGACGCCGCTCCACGATGCCGGAGACCGCTTGCAGGGCGCCGAGCACTTTTTCCTGGGGTGCTTTCAACACAATCATATGAACCTCTTGGGGTGGTAGCCGTAGTAGGTCGGCCGAGTTTTTGTGGAAAACGCTATTTTGTCTTGTCCGGTCAAGGCTTTAGCAGGCTGACAAGCTTGTGCAGCGAACCCTCGATTGCGCGAGTGGCAAAACACAACAACTTCGGCCGGCGCCGCCGCGCTGTGGACAACCCGGGTGTTGTTCGAAACTTGTCCCCAGGCTTGTCATCGGGCGGCAGCAGGGCCGGGGTGCTGCAGAGGCACGCGGCACCGCTCAACCCTTCAGCGTCTGTTCCAGCACGTGCAGCTGCTGGTTGAGTTCGGTGTTCTTGGTGCGCTCGCCGCCGATCTTGCGCACCGCGTGCAGCACGGTCGTGTGGTCGCGTCCGCCGAACAGCTCGCCGATCTCAGGCAGGCTCTTCTGGGTCAGCTCCTTGGCCAGGTACATCGCGATCTGGCGCGGCCGGGCGATGCTGGCGGGGCGCTTTTTCGAGTACATGTCGGCGACCTTGATCTTGTAGAAATCGGCCACCGTCTTCTGGATGTTCTCGACCGAGATCTGCCGGTTCTGGATCGACAGCAAGTCCTTGAGCGCGTCGCGCGCCAGCTGGATGTTGATTTCCTTGTGTGAAAACCGCGAGTAAGCCAGGATCTTGCGCAGCGCGCCTTCCAGCTCGCGCACGTTCGCCCGCACGTTCTTGGCGACGAAAAACGCCACGTCCTCGGGCATTTGTGTCGCCTCGGCTTCGGCTTTCTTGATCAGAATCGCGACCCGCATCTCCAGCTCCGGCGGCTCGATGGCCACCGTCAGCCCCGAGTCGAAGCGCGAGGTGAGGCGCTCGTCGATGTCGGCCAGCCCCTTGGGATAGGTGTCGCTGGTCATGATGATGTGGGCCCGCTTGGCCAGCAACGCCTCGAAGGCGTTGAAGAACTCTTCCTGCGTGCGCTCCTTGCCGGCGAAAAACTGCACGTCGTCGATCAGCAGCAGGTCGAGTTGGTGGTATTTGGCCTTCAGCTCGTCGAAGGTCTTGCGCTGGTAGTTCTTGACGACGTCGGTGATGAACTGCTCGGCGTGCAGGTACAGGATGCGCGCATTCGGGTTGTCGGCCAGCAGTGCATTGCCCACCGCGTTCATCAAATGGGTCTTGCCCAGGCCGACACCGCCATAGATGAACAACGGGTTGTACATCTGCCCGGGGGCCCCCGCGACGTGCAGTGCGGCGGTGCGCGCCATCTGGTTGGCGCGCCCGGGCACCAGGGTGTCGAAGGTCAGGCTCGGGTTCAAACGGCTGCGCGACCAGGCCGACGTGCCGGCCGGCTGCGCAGCGGCAGCTGCCACGGGTGGCGGTGGCGCCGTGGCGGGGGCGGGAGGGTGATGGATCGCGATGCCGTTGTGGTGGCCGTGTGCATGCGATGCGGCCGTGGCATGGACATACACCGCGGCGTCGGCCGTGCCGCCGGCCGGGCGTGACGGCGCACCGTCACGGGGGGCCAGCGACAGTTCGAGCTTGACCGGCTGGCCGGCAAGGTCGGCCAGCAGCATCTCGATGCGGGGCGCGTACTGGTTGCGGATCCAGTCGAGTTTGAAGCGGTTCGGCACCCGCACGGACACCACCTGGCCGGCCTCGGCATGCGAGACGACGCCGGCGGGCAGCGGTCGGATCCAGGTGTTGAATTGCTGTTCTGGCATCTCTGCCGCGAGACGTTCGCAGCAGCGTTGCCAAAGATCGGAGCTCAT